>CAWCKU010000001.1:0-191307 GCA_963796215.1 uncultured delta proteobacterium
CAGCGGTCAGCCTTCAGCAAAAAAAATGTAGCCGCAGGCTTTACCGTGGAAATCAAAATCCCCCGAAATTCCCCTTGGTTAAAGGGGGACTTTAAAACCCCCCTTGGGAAAAGGGGGGAAGGGGGATTTTCATCCCCGGCGGGTGGCCAATATGGGCCATGTATGTTTAGCCTGCGCTTACCACAGGCTGGAAGCCTGTGCCACCAATGATAATCACTGCCACCTTCCCTGTCCTTTGTCAAGTCTAGCCCGCCGGAAAAATCCCTTTCCCGCCATTGCCTCTAAGGTTGACCCTGGCTATCTTGTTAGGATAAAAATAGTAAGCTGGTCCAAATTTATTGGCTTTTGCCGGCGGCAAGATTTGCCGATCATATGGAAAAGATTCTACTGACCCAGTCTGGTTATGAGAAGATGCTGCAGGAGTTGGAACTCCTGAGCCGGGTGGAACGGCCGCAGATCGTCCAGGAACTCCTGGAGGCCGCCCAGGAGGGCGGGGTGGAAAAGAACCCCGATTTTCTTTCCGTCCTGGCCCAACGGCAACGGTTAGACCGGCGCATCAAGCAACTGCAACAGACCCTGGCTAATGCCGAGGTCCTGGTGGGGAGTAATCTGCCCGCCGATAAAGTGAGATTCAATTCCCTGGTCAAGGTGCTCAACCTGAGCACCGGTCGGGAGCGGGAATATAAATTGGTGTCCAGTCTGGAGTCCAACATCACCCTGGGGCATTTATCCACTTCTTCGCCCCTGGGCCGGGCCTTGCTGGGGCGGAAGGTCGGAGACCGGGTAGAAGTCCACACCCCTTCCGGCCTCAAGGTATACCGGGTCATGGAAATCCGGCTGGATAAAAGATGAATAACGGTCACGACCACAACCACCATGGGTTCCAGAGCAGTGAGAAGCGGCTGAGCCTGGCCTTCTGGACCCAGTCGGCCTTTTTCGTGGTGGAGCTGGTGGTTGGCATCCTCAGCAACAGTCTGGCCCTGCTGGCCGACGCGGGCCACATGTTGAGCGACGTGGCGGCTCTGGGTATGAGCCTGCTGGCCCTGCGCTGGGCCTTGCGGCGCCCTACGGCCCAAAAGACCTTTGGTTACCATCGTCTGGAAATCCTGGTGGCCCTGGTCAACGGCCTGGTCCTGTGGGGTATGGCCGGCTATATCTTCTATGAGGCGGTGGGCCGGATTTTCCAGCCGCCGGAGATCAGCAGCACGCCCTTGCTGGTCGTCGCCAGCCTGGGCTTGTTGGTGAACCTCCTGGGGATGTACGTCCTCATGCCCACCCGGGAGCATGGCATCAACCTGAGGTCGGCCTTTATCCACCTGTTGTCCGATTCTTTCGCGTCCTTTGCGGCGGTGGTGGCCGGGCTGGCCATCTGGTGGCAAGGCTGGTACTGGTTCGACCCGCTGGCCGGCATCGTCGTGGGGGTAATGATCGTCATCAGCAGCTGGCAGCTGGTCTGGGAGGCCACCGAGATCTTGATGGAATCCACTCCCAGGCACATCGATCTGGACGAGGTGGCCAAGGCCCTGGAGGCGCATCCCGAGATCAAGCAGGTGCACGATTTGCACATCTGGACGATCGCCTCGGGGATCTTTGCCACCAGCGTCCATGTGGCGGTGGACAGCCCCCCGGACCGGGACTGCCTCACCTGGGAGATCGAGGAAATCCTGCGGCAGCGCTTTGGCCTGGAGCACAACACCATCCAACTGGAAGGGCCCGGGTTTCACGACCCGCAGGTTTGCCCCTTAACCCGGCTGAAAGAATTGACCGGCTAAGCCGCCGCCTTAGGCCTGAGCCGCCGGCTTTTTACGAAGAGACTTAAACCTGAGGAGGACTCATGTCACCGAATCGTTGGGAATTGAAGCCGGAAAGTCTGCGAGCCTCTTGCGACCCCGACAGCCTGGGTTTTGAAACCACCCTGGATCTCACCCCCTTGAAGGCAAAGGTGGTGGGTCAGGATCGGGCGGTGCACGCCCTGGAATTCGGTCTGGGGGTCAAGGACCTGGAATACAACATCTATGTGGCCGGGCCGCCCCGGGCCGGGAAGACCGAGACCATCATGGGCTACGTGGCGGAGCTGGCGGCCAACGAGCCCTCTCCCCCCGATTATATCTATGTCCACAATTTTAAAGAACCGGAGAAGCCCCAGAGCCTCAGCCTGCCCAAGGGTATGGGCCGGGGCCTGAAGGCCGACATGGAGGAACTCATCTCCACCCTGCGAGTGCAGATTCCCGAGGTGTTCGAGAGCGAGGACTACTCCAACCGCCGGGAAACCCTGATGCACACCTTCACCCAGGAGCGCAATACCATCCTCCAGGAGTTGGACGCCAAGGCCACGGAGGAGGGTTTCATCCTCAACATCTCCCCCACCGGCTTGATGATCTTCCCGGGCAAAGAAGGCAAGCCCCTGAGTGAAGAGGAACTCAAGGGCTTGAGCGACGAAGACCGGGAGCAGCTGCGCCAGAAGTCCACCCAACTCCATACGGTGATGAACGATGCCATCCGCAAGATTCGCAAGATGGAGAAAGAGTACCAGGAGAAGGAAAAGAAGCTGGACCAGGATGTGGCCCTGTACGTGGTGGGACACCACATGGAGGATCTCCGGGAAAAGTACAAGGATCTCCCCCAAGTGCTCGACTACCTCAAAGATGTCGAGCAAGACATCCTGAGGAATATCGATGACCTGAAAAAGCGGCCGGGGGCTCAGGGGCCCTTTCCCTTCCCGATGCCGGAGCCCAGCTTTACCCAGTACCAGGTGAACGTCTTCGTGGACCACAGCGAGACCACGGGGGCGCCGGTGGTCTTTGAGAACAATCCCACCTATCCCAACCTGTTCGGGGCGGTGGACCGCCGGGCCCAGTTCGGCGCCCTGGTAACGGACTTCACCCTGATTCGCAACGGCTCGCTGCACCGGGCCAACGGCGGCTACCTGGTGATGGAAGCCATGGACCTGATGCGCTGGTTTTTTTCCTACGAGGCCCTGAAACGCTGCCTCAAAAACGGCGAGATCAGGATCGAGGACCCGGCGGAGATGTTCGGCATGATCTCCACCAAGACTTTGCAGCCCCAGCCCATCCCGTTGAACATCAAGATCATCATCATTGGCGACCCGTATATCTATCAGATTCTTTATACCTATGACGAAGACTTTCACAAGTTCTTCAAGATCAAGGCCCA
This sequence comes from uncultured delta proteobacterium, assembly GCA_963796215.1. Taxonomy (GTDB): domain Bacteria; phylum Desulfobacterota; class Desulfobaccia; order Desulfobaccales; family 0-14-0-80-60-11; genus JAPLJC01. Next base: position 3,175 of record CAWCKU010000001.1, read on the forward strand.
TTTCGACTCGCGCATGAAGAAGACCGACGACCACGTCCAGAAGTTCTGCGAGCTGGTCGCCGGTTATTGCCAGGATCAGAAGCTCCTGCCCCTGCACAAGAGCGGGATGGCGCGTCTGATCGAGCAAGCCGGCGAGCTGGCCGGGCACCAGGCCAAGCTCACCTTGCAGTTGGAGGAAGTCAAGGACACCTTGAAAGAGGCCAACTTCTGGGCCCGGAACAATACCCACGACGTGGTTTTCGGCACCGACGTGGAGAAGGCCATCGAGGAGAAGACTTACCGGGCCGACCTGCCGGAAGAGAAGCTGCAGGAATTCATCGACGAAGGCATGCTCTTCATCGAGACCTCGGGCGGGGTGGTGGGCCAGATGAACGGCCTGTCGGTTTACGCCCTGGGGGACCACGCCTTCGGGCGGCCCAGCCGCATCACCGCCACCATCGGTCTGGGCCGGGGCGGGGTGGTGGCCATCGACCGGGAGTCCCAACTGTCCGGCAACATCCACAATAAAGGGGTGCTGATCCTGGCGGGTTTCCTGAGGAGCCGCTTTGCCCAGGACAAGCCCCTCACCCTGAGCGCCAGCCTCTGCTTCGAGCAGAGCTACGGGATGGTGGAGGGCGATTCCGCCTCCATGGCGGAACTGGTGACCCTGCTCTCCGCCGTGGCGGAGACGCCCCTGGCCCAGAACCTGGCCATGACCGGTTCGGTGAGCCAGCGGGGCGAGGCCCAACCCATCGGCGGGGTCAACTGGAAGATCGAAGGATTTTATAAGGTTTGTCAGGCGCGGGGGCTGGACGGGACCCAGGGGGTCATCATCCCCAAGGCCAACGTCCAGGACCTGATGTTGAAGAAGGAAGTGGTGGACGCAGTCAAAGCAGGGCAATTCCATGTCTGGGCCGTGGGGCACGTGGACGAGGCCCTGGAGCTCTTGACCGGCCTGCCGGCGGGCCAGCGCCAGGCCGACGGCTCCTGGGAAACGGATTCCGTCAACTTCAAAGTGGACCAGAAACTGCGGGAGATGATGGAACTGGCCCGAGAGCTGATGAAGGGTGAGGAGGAGGCAGGGGCCAAATCCGAGCCGGCGCCACCGGCGCCGGCCTGTGGGAGATGATTATGAGGGTAAAAGCGAACCTGGCTCTAGTCATGGCGCTATTACTACTGGCCTTAACGGCGCCGGGCCTAGCCGCCGGCCCCGGCGGTTCCGGCCTTTCTCCCGATGAAGCCCTGAAGATGCTGAAAGACGGCAACGCCCGCTACCTGGAGGGGAAGACCACCCATCCCCACCAGGACGCGGCGCGCCGGGCCCTGACCGCCGGCCAGGGCCAGCATCCCTTTGCCGCGGTGCTCTCCTGCTCCGATTCCCGGGTGCCGGTGGAGCTGATTTTCGATCAGGGGATCGGCGATCTCTTCGTCATCCGGGTGGCCGGCAATGTGGCCGCCACCGATGAGATCGGCACCATGGAGTTCGTGGATTACCTGGGCATCCCGGTGCTGGTGGTCCTGGGGCACAGCCAATGCGGGGCGGTGACCGCGGCGGTGGAAGGCACCAAGCTCCCGGGCAGCATGGGAGTCCTGGTGGCCCTCATTAAACCGGCGGCGGACAAGGCCAGGGTGGACAACCCCGGGGCCGCCGCGGAGGCCCTGGTCGCGGCCGCGGTCAAGGAAAACGTCTTCCAGTCCATGGAAGACGTGCTGCAAAAGAGCCCGATGATCAAGGCGGCGGTGAAGGCCGGCAAGACCAAACTGCTGGGCGCCGTCTATGAGTTGGACACCGGCCGGGTGCAGTGGCTGGGGCCGCACCCTAACCAGGAGAAGCTGCTGGGCGGCAAGGGCAAGGTGGAAGGTCCGAAGGCCGGCAACAAGACCGGAAAAAGGGTCAAAAAGAAGAAACAGGAAGAGGACTGATCGCCTGGCTCCCCGGATTATTCGGGCAACTCCCCCAGAAAACGGGCGGCCTGCCGCCGCGAGGAGGTTGATGATGCTTCTTTCCCGGGTAACGTCGCTATTTTGGACCTGTTTGCTGCTAACGGCCCTGCCGGTCCAGGCCGCCTCGGCCGCCACTTACACGCTCACCGAAAAAGACTCGGGGCGGACGGTGACCTTACAGGTGGGAGATAAGTTGCTCCTGGATCTGCGCAATCCCGCCAGCGGCGGCTATAATACTCTGGCCCCGGCTTATGACGCTAAAATCCTGACTTTGTTGTCCCGGCAGGACCTGCCCCCGGAAAAACGCCCGAAGCCGCTCGCGGGGGACTTCGGCCGCCTCGAGTTTACCTGGGAAGCAAAGGCGCCGGGGGAAACCGCGGTGACGGTCAACATCGCCCGGCCCTGGGAGAAGGACAAGCCCCCGGAGCAATACGTGAGAATCCGGGTGCGGGTCGGCAGGTAGAACCTACCTAGATCATTTTCCCGCCGCGGCAAACAAGCCGGGCGGAGGCGCAAGGGGGTAATGGCTCCAGGGCCATTACCCCCTTTGGGCTTTCCGGGAACAGACCGTGTGGTAGCCCGAGGCCACCCTGGTGCTAATTATCCAACAACAGCGGCAGGAGGCCTGCTACACCGCCACCCCTGATTTTGGGGCCGGCCAAGATTCGGGCGAACTCCGGTGCGCCGGCGCCATTGTAGGTGGTGAAGGCTCCACCGATGAAAGCCACGCCGTTCCAGTCATCCCAATTCACCATAAAGACCGGACCACCGGTGGCCCCGCTGCCGGGATTGAAGTTCGGGTCCAGGGAACCGTCGGGATTCAACCGCGCCACCTCGCTACAGGGGGTCGAATTAAACGTGGCTGAAGGCGCCGCCGATGATAATCTTCCCATTGTCTTCTGGACATCCACGGCATTGATGGGGCCGTTGGCGGTCCCGCCGGGGCCCAGGTGGTATCCAAGGTCCCGTTGGCATTAAACCGGGCAATGTGGCCTCGCGGAATGGATTGAAATTTGGAGATTGCTAACATGGGAAAAATTGCCGCACAAAAAAAATTGGCTCGGGCCATCTCTGCTGCGCCGCCCCCGTTGAGCACTTCAGCATCAAAGAGCGCGACGTTCGGCACCGGAGACTGGCCGATGGCGAAGCTTTGGTCCAGGGCGCCAGTGCTGGTGAGCTGCCAGCCAAATCCACGGGTTGGCGCTACCGTAGGTGGCCTTCCCGACCATCACATACGTGTCGCCCATGCCGCCCCCGGCGTTTACCCTGATATTGGATAAACCTGAAGGGGGAGCGAAGGTGAAGCCGGGGACCAGGGCGCCGGTGCTGGCGAGTAGCGCCACGGAGTTTAAACCACCAGTGCCATTGACCTTGTCGAAATTTCCCCCCACAATAATATTATGGGGCGCGTTATCATTCGCCTCGGCCATCTTCACCGTGCCCAGGGTGCCGTCGGCCCTGGTCACCGCGGGATGAAAGTTGTAGTCCAGGGAGTAGGCGGTGCTGGGATAATAATAGGAGCCCGTGTTGATAATGATATTCTTCATGTTATAGCGCGCCAGACTGGTGCAGCCGACCCCGTCGGCCGCGCCGAAATTCCCGGCGACGAGCATATCGTTATTAGGGGAATCGGTCCAGGCCTGTCTGAGGTAGGTGACGACTCCATCGACATTGTGCAGGAACGAAGGATCGACAGTGCCGTCCCAGTTGAGCCGGGCCAGACCTGGATGCCACTTGCCGCCCACCCCGGTGAAATCGCCGCCGATGAGGACGCCGTTATAATCCCACTCCATGGCGTACACCGTGCCGGGGGTGGTGGAAATGGTGCTGACGTTGGCATAATTTGATTGGAGGACGCCGTTGTTGTCCAGAGTGACCATGCCGCCCCGGGGATTAGCGGTGCCGTTGTAATGCCGGAAGGCCCCGAGGATCTGAAAGTTGGTGCTGCTTTTGGGTTGGTATATCCGCCAGGGGCGGTCATCCAGCCCGCTGCCGCCGGGATTGAAGGAACCGTCCACGTTCCCGTTAGTGGTGAGGCGCACCAGCTTGCCGCAGGGGGCGCCGTTAACGCTGGTAAAATTGCCTCCCAGGACCACATTAGACCGGCCCCAGATTTGGGTCACCGCGTGATCGGCGCCGCCTAAGGTGTGGATGGTATCATTAAAGGAGCCGGTGGCCGTGGAGTCCAGGCCGGTCAAATCGGCACTTCAGCCGGGCGACGCCGTTCAGGGCATAGCCAAAGACGTGCTTGAATTCCCCGACTATCACCCACAGTCCGTTCGACTTGGGCTCATACTAAAGATTTGACCGTCCATCTGACCACTTCCCAGGCCCTGAACTATCGTGGATAAATCTGTAGAGGTGAGCTCCATGTAATCGATGCCGCGCGCCGAGGCTTCGGGCAGGGTGCCGAAGATGCGGGCCTGATTGAGAAAATTGGTATCACTAAGATTAATGCCATTCACATACCCCCCGGGCAAGGCACGGGCAGGGTTAGCGGTGCTATAAGCGCTATCCCAGGTATAGTGGCTGGGGGAGACGGGATTTAAGCGGATCAAGTGGTAGGCGTGGTTGCTGGTGTCCCCCTGGACCTGCAGGTTATACCCCCCCACCAGGATGTAGCCGGTGGCGTAGACCCCCTGCAGCGCGATGGTGTTCACCGCACTGACCGGGGTGCCTTCGCTCCCCGTAACGACCTGGTTGAAGATATGCGGGAAGGTGATATCCACCACGAAGGCCGAGCCGTTCCAGGTCAACCGGGCCAGATTATAGTAAGGAATGTTGTCGCTCCCAGCGACGCTGAAATTGCCGCCGATGAGGATCGGCGAGGTGGGGCTGGTAGGGTCAGTCAGGAGCACGGTGCGCACCTCGCCCACGACTGGGATGTTGAAGGTAGTATCCACCGTGCCGGCGGTATCTAACAGCTTGGCGATGGCGTTGAATGGGGTGAGTACCGCTGGCGTCGTTAATCGAGGTGAAATAGCCGCAGATCAGAGAAACGCCGGTGGTAGTGCCAGTAGAGCCAGTGCTAGTGACGTAATCGGCTTGGTTGCGGAGGAGTGGGATCTTCTGCACTCCCCCAAAGTTATTGAAAGTGGGGTCCAGGGCGCCGTCGCCGGCGGCGGCGGGGCTGAGAAAGACCAGGAGCAGGCCGAGGGCCGCCAGGCAGACCGTCAACAGGCGCCAGGTCCGCCGGAGGCCGGGCAGGTGGGTTTTTGCCAAGCAAGGATTAATCGTGGTGCCACCAAACAGCCGCTCGTCTCTCATGGTCCCTCCCGAAAAATCTGGTTGATAACCAGGCCGGTAAGTAATGGTTAATGATTTCCACGGACACAGAAACAATATTCTAATAATTTTATTGTTAAACTTTCTATTAACTTAATATTTTTGGAGATATACATATCTTGGTGCAGGACGATACCATGAATTTTATCGATATTATAGTTTTTTTTTAAACCTTACAGGTTGGGTTTAAGGTCATGCCTGGCAATGAGCCGGAAGGGCATTAAACTTGAGGGCAAGAAAGGTTGGCTTTCTGTAATAGCAGCAGTCTGGCAGGGTTGGCGAGGCTGCCTGGGGGATCACCTGGGCGCCAGGCAAAAAATTAGAGGAAGGCCCGGAATAACCTTCCGGGACCTTCCCCGCGGTCGACTCCCCGGCAGATCTCTCAGGCCGGGGTCAAGCGCCCCCGGCCCGTGACTTCGCTTCCGGCGACGCCGGGGAGAATTATTAAGCCTTGAGGGAATTAGCCGTGGTTGGCAGAATCAGTGAAAATCTCCTTTGCCCTTCTCTGTCTCCACCAGCGGCCGTTCGCAGGCCGAGGCGGCGCTGTCGCACCACTCCGGCAGGGGCTCGCCGCTGCCTTCCACGGGGCGCTCGAATTGGGAGATCACCGCCCAGCCCTTGCCGGTCCAGGCGGACAGGGGCGGAGGCATGACGCCGCCAAACTTATAGTTCTTGGGGCCGCGGGTGTCCAGCATCTGCACATCCACGATGTGGTCGCCCTTCTGGACCCGGTAGCCCCACTCGTAGTTATTGGTGGTGTTGGGGGTGGTATTCTTGGCAAAGAAAAAGATGGTGTTGGCCTCATGCTTAATTCTGGAGTAAGTGAAACAACAGTCGCCCGACCCGGAACCGCCGGGGCCGGTCAAGCCGCCGCAGCCGCAGTTGGCGGCCTTCAGTTCCAGGCCGTCCACCTTATAACCGCCATGCACTTTTTCAAAGCAGCTCATGAAACTCTCCTTTTTAATATTGGCAATAAAATCAACTATTAGAGCCAGTTGTCTTTTTAAACAATAAGCACTGCTGCGGCAAAATCAATGCGCGGCGGGAAATTTTTCCCCGGCCCGCAGGGGTTCGGGAGGAGGCCAATTTGGAAAATCCGGTCAAATGGTGACAAGCGGAAGATAGACTGGGACGGCGCAGCCCGGTGTCAGCGTCTCAGGTGCGGTTCGTGGTTAAGGCGGTTTGACGAATTACGGCTTCTTGGCCTCGATGTAAGCGTAGGCCGAATGGTTGTGAATGGATTCGAAGTTTTCGGATTCCACCGAGTACCAGGTGAAATTGTCGTTCTGGCTGAGGCGGTGGGCGATTTCCCGCACCACGTCCTCCACGAACATGGGGTTGGCGTAGGCCTTCTCGGTGACGTGCTTCTCGTCCTGGCGCTTCAACAGGGCGTAAACCTCGCAGGAGGCCGATTCCTCCACCAGACGGATCAGGTCTTCGATCCAGAAGAATTTCCGGTAGCGCACCTGGACCCGCACTTCCCCCCTTTGGTTATGGGCCCCCACCTGGCTGATCTCCTTGGAGCAAGGGCACAGGGTGGTAATGGGCACGGTGATTCCCACCACCAGGTCCAGGCGGCCATCCTCGTAAAGCGCCCCGGTAATGGTGCAGATATACTCCATCAAGCCCCGGGCCTTGGTTACCGGGGCCTCCTTGTCGATGAAGTAGGGGAAGGTCATCTCGAGGTGGGCCGAATGGGCGTGCAGGCGCCGCCGGGTCTCCTCCAGGATGGGGCCGATCTTCTGGAGGCTGACGTCCCGGCGGTAATCGCTCAAGATCTCGATGAACCGGCTCATGTGGGTGCCCTTGTGGCGATGGGGCAGGTTGACGTACATGTTGATGCGGGCCACGGTGTGCTGGGTGCCGTTGAACTTATCCATCACCACGATGGGATAGGAGATGTTTTTCACCCCCACCTTATCGATGTCGATGGTGTGGGGGCTGACGTGGTTCTGGACGTCGATGAGATCCGGAAGTGGGATGACGGTGGTGGGAGATTTAGGGGTCGACATGGGTTCTATCCTTGCTCAGGCATACCTGAAGCGCTCGGCCACGGCCCTGGCGTGGATCAGGAGGCCCTCGTTTTCCGCCAGGGTAATCACCGTGTCTTTAAGATTGGCCAGGGCCTCCCGGGACAGGTGCTGGAAGGTGGGGCGCTTGATAAAATCGTCCACCGACAGGCCGGAGAACATCCGGGCGCAACCGCCCGTGGGCAGCACGTGGTTGGTGCCGGAGGCATAGTCCCCCACCGGCACCGGGGCGTAAGGCCCCAGGAAGATGCTGCCGGCATGGCGGATGCGGGGAAGAATGGCGAAGGGCTCTTGGGTGACGATCTGCAGATGCTCAGCGGCGTAAAGGTTGGCGAAGTCCACCGCTTCGTCCAGGCTCTCCACCACCAGGGCGGCGGAGTATTTGGTCAGCGCCGCCTCGATGATCTCCCGGCGGGGCAGGTGCGGCAGTTCGGAGATGATCAGGTCCACCACCTTTTGGGCCAATCCCGCCGAGGGTGTCACCAGGACGGCGGCGGCCTCGGGATCGTGCTCCACCTGGGAGAGAAAGTCCAGGGCCAGGAAGCGGGGCTCGGCGGAATCGTCGGCCAGGATCAGGACCTCGCTGGGGCCGGCCGGGGAGTCGATGTCCACGACGCCGAAGACCAGGAGTTTGGCGGCGGTGACGTACTTGTTGCCGGGCCCGACGATCTTGTCCACCCGGGGCACCAGTTCCGTGCCGTAGGCGAGCGAGCCGATGGCCCAGGGCCCGCCGAGCTTGAAGAGACGGCTGGCCCCCGCCAGGTGGGCCGCCACCAGGGTGGCGGGGTTCACCGCCATCTCGGGCCCCGGCGGGGTGGCGGCGATGATTTCCCTCACCCCGGCCACCCGGGCCGGGATGATGTTCATCAAGGCGCTGGAAGGATAGGAGGCCAGGCCGCCGGGAATGTAGCAGCCCACCCGGTCGAGGGGACGGGTCAGGCGCCCGGCCAGGATGCCGGGCTGCACTTCCATGGCCCACATCTCCCGCTCCCGCTGGGCTTGGTGAAACTTTTCAATGTTGCCCGCGGCCACCTTGAGGGCTGCCAGCACCTGCGGGTCCACGGCCCGGTAGGCCGCCTCGATCTCCGAGGGCGTGGCCTCCAGATCAGCCCCGGCGATTTCGGCCTTGAACTGCCGGTGTTGGCGCAGGGATTCGGCGTCGCCGTCGGCGCGCAGGGCCGCCAGGATCGGGGCCACGACGGCCAGCACCTCGCTGACGTCGACCTGGGAGCGGCTGAGGATGGCCTGCCGCCGGGCCGGGGTCAAGTTTCTTCAGGTATTCTATCTGCAAACCTGCCATGCGCAGGCGCCGCCTTTCTGAAAATAATATCCTACCAGAAAAAATTATATAGAATTGTTCACGGAAGCACAAATCTAATCGCAATTGAACAGCCCTGGATGTTGCTTCCAGCCAAAGCGGCACTATTTTTTGGCAGAAGGGCGCCCACGGATTCTCTGAGCGGTAGTCATCGACCAATCCATGCCGATAACCAAAAAGCTTACCGCTGACGCCCTGTTTGCCGTGCAGATCGGCTGCACCATCATCTCCGGCGGCAGCGAATTCCTGCGGCTACTCACCACCTCCCAGGGGGTGAATCTCAGTTGGCTGGCCAGTTGGCTGGCCTTCCTGTCGATCAACCTGACCCTGACTATCCGGGCGCACCTACAGCCAGCCGAGCCGGGTGACGCTCCAGACCGTCCTGAGCTATGGACTCTGGACCACGATGATCGCCGCCTGCCTGGGGGCGATGCTCTGGCGGGGGACGGACCTGTGGGATGCCAAGGACACCCTGACCGCCATCCTGGTGGGTTCGGGCGTAATGCTCACGGGGCTGTGGGCCTGGTGGCGGAGGCTAAAAATCAGCGACCCGCTGGTGAACGCCGGTTTTGCGGTCTGTTTTATCGGTCTGCCGCAACTGATCCTGGCCTACAAGATCTTCACGGTGGGCGGCGAGGGTATGGCCGGGCTCATGCTGCTCGCCGGGCATATCGGTATCCTCACCAGGCTGGGGCAACTCTGGTTTGCCATTCGGGAGGCGGGCTGGGAGCGGGACCGCCAGGGCGCGGCCCTGGGCGAACTGGCCAACGAAGGGACCTGGGTGCTGGTCACCCTGGCCTGGCTGGTGAATTGAAGCTTTCAGCGGTCAGCTTTCAGCTTTCAGCAAAAAGCAAGAAGGCCGGTGCAGCTATGGTGATCAGCCTCGGAGAAGGACAGAATCCCGGCCGCCGCTATCGTAAAATGAAGCGGATTATTCTATAGTTACAAAATTACCGGCTGAATCAATGGTCGGTCACTGTGTAGGGGGAACAAGATGGATCGGAGAAGACGAAGGAAACGTAAGCCCTCCCTGGAAGGCCAGGTGCTGCGGGCGTTTGAGGAGGCGGCCCGGCCCTTAATGCCCGCGGAATTGTTGCAGATGATGCAGGTGGGCCCGGACCAGGCGGAGGCCATCAACGCCATGGTGGAGCAGCTGGTCACCCAGGGCAAGTTGGTCTCCCTGAAAGGCGGCCGCTTTGGCTTGCCGGAAAAGATGAACCTGGTGCATGGGGTGCTTTCGGTGCACCCCGACGGCTTCGGCTTCGTCACCCCGGAGACCGGCGGCCAGGACATCTACCTGACCGCGGTGAACCTGAAGGAGGCCTGGCACGGCGACCGGGTGGTGGTGCGTATCGAAGGCACCCGGGGCCGCCGCAAGGAAGGCAAGGTGATCCGCGTCCTGGAGCGCCGGCACCAAGAGGTTCTGGGCCTTCTGTGCCAGGCGGAAAATACCTATTATGTGGAGCCCGAAGACGAGCACCTCATCTTCAACCTGATCATCCCCCCGGAGCAGCTGGCGGGCGCCGCCGCCGGAGACATGGTGCGGGCCGCGGTGACCAACTATCCCACCGGCCACCTGAACCCCCAGGGGGCCATCATCGAGGTCCTGGGTTCGGTGGAAGACGCCGCGGTCCAGACCCGGCTGGTCATCCTGAAATACGGCCTGCCGGACGAGTTTCCCCCGGAGGTGCTGGCCGAGGCCGAGAAGATTTCTCTCGATTTGTCGCCGAAGGTCCTGAAGGACCGCTTAGACCTGCGTGACCTGCCCATGGTGACCATTGACGGGGAAAGCGCCCGGGATTTCGACGACGGCGTCTTGGTCGAGAAAAAGCCTGGCGGCGCCTTCACCCTCTACGTGGCCATCGCCGACGTCAGCCACTACGTGGCTCCGGGTTCGATCCTGGACCAGGAGGCGAACCGGCGGGGCAATAGCGTCTACTTTCCCCAGCGGGCGGTGCACATGCTGCCGGAGCAACTGGCCACGGATGTTTGCAGCCTCAAGCCCGACGTGGACCGCCTGGCGGTGGTGGTCATCCTGGACTATGACCGCAAGGGCCGGCGGAAACGCTTCCAGTTCGCCCGGGCCGTGATCCGCAACCATGCCCGCCTCACCTACCGCCTGGTGCATCGGCTGCTGACTGAAAAAGACCGGGACCTGCGGCAGCAATACCGGGGTTTTCTCAAGATGCTGGGCTGGATGGAAGAGCTGCGCACTTTGCTGCGGGACCGGCGCGGGGAGCGTGGCAGCCTGCTGATGAGCATTCCCGAGGCGGAGGTGGTGCTGGATGAGCGGGGCTGGCCGGAGGACATACTCCGGGTGGACTCGCTCCTCTCGCACCAGATCATTGAAGAGTTTATGATCGCCGCCAACGAGGCGGTGGCCGTCTTCCTGGGCGAGCCCTCCCTGCTGCGGGTGCACGAGCCGCCCGATCCCGCCAAGATGGCGGTTTTCCGCGGCTTTCTCAAGAGCCTGGGCTTCGTCCTGCCCAAGGAGGCCCACCGGGACCCCCGGGCGCTCAAGGGTTTCCTGGAGGAGGTGCAGCAGACGCCGCTGGCCCCCATGGTGCTGCTGATGCTACTGCGCTCCCTGAAGCAGGCCCGCTACGCCGGGGAGGCCCTGGGCCACTACGGCCTGGCCAGCGAATGGTACACCCATTTCACCTCCCCCATCCGGCGCTACCCGGACCTGATCGTCCACCGGCTGCTGATAGCCAAGCTGGCCGGCAAAAAACCGCCCGTTTCCCTGGAACCCGACGACCTGGAGACCATGGCCAATCACCTGAACAAACGGGAGCGGCTGGGCATCGAGGCGGAGCGGGAGATGCTGGCCCGCATGCAGGTGCGCTTCCTGTCCCACCGGGTAGGCGAGACCTTCTCCGGCCGCGTCACCGGGGTCAATGCCTTCGGCTTCTTCGTCGCCCTGGACGAGGTCTTTGCCGAAGGGCTGGTGCGCCTGGTGGACCTGCCCAACGATTACTACCGCTACGACGAGGTGCGCATGCGCCTCACGGGCCGCAAGACCGGGTCCAGCTTCGCCCTGGGGGACCAGGTCAGGGTCAAGGTGGCCCACGTCGACATCCGCCGCCGCCACGTCAACCTCGTCCTGCCGGAGGAGGAGGGTGAGCCGAAAGCAGTGACCAGTAAGCCGGAAGCAGAAAAAGCCGGCCCGAAAAGAAGAAGACCTGGGGGGCAAAGGCGAAGAGGGGCAGGGAAAAAGCCAAAAGAAGAGGCGAAAGAGGAAAGAGAAGAGGGGAAAAGTAAAGAATAACCCCGGTGGGCGGGCGCCACGCCCCGCCACGAAAAAGGCGGGCCCGGCGGCCCGCCTCACCTCAAGGCGCGGGGAATTTACCAGAATTTAATTGGTCATTTCATATAATTTTACTTTAATTTATATTGTTCTGCATCTTATAATAGGTTCATCGGGATTATCAGGTGCTGGTTGCCTGGCCGGCGCCAGCCGCCCTGGAAGGTGGCCCACCCCTTAGAAGTCAAGGAGACTTCCATGAGAAAGGCGGCATTCTGCGCAATTCTTTTAACCGTGGCAATGTTCCTGCGGCGCCCGGCCCGCGGCGGCCGCCCCTCGTTATACCTTCAAGGTCCTGCCCACTCTCGCCGATCGGCTATACTGTCGCCACCTGCATCAACAACGCCGGCCAGGTGGCGGGGAACTCAGCCTCTTCTATGGTGCGCCAGCACGCCTTTCTGTACAGCGACGGCGTCATGCAGGACCTGGGAGTCCCTGGCCGGGGATGGTTACTACCAGTAACGCCAACGGCATCAATGACGCCGGCCAGGTGGTGGGGTGGTCCGATGCCACCACTTCCTCCCCTTACATTGACCACGCCTTTCGCTACACCGGCGGCACCATGGAGGACCTGGGCAGCTCTCACCGGGAAGGATGGCACCAGTGAGGCCTATGGCATCAATAACGCCGGCAGGTGGTGGGATGGTCCTATTTCAATACCGCCTTTCCCATCATCCAGCACCCTTTCTCTGTACAGCGGCACCAGCCATGCAGGACCTGGGCACCCTCCTCCCCAACGGCTAAGGATACCATAGCTTACGCCATTAATGCCGCCGGCCAGATAGTGGGATCCTCCTATGATTATGCCGGCACTACCTATGTCACCCACGCCTTTCTTTACAACGGCGGCGTCATGAGTGACCTGGGCAGCCTGGGCGGCCCGACTGGCGCCAGTTGGGCCTACGCCATCAGAGCCACCGGCCAGGTGGTGGGGGAGCACCACCAATACGCTGCCGGTGGAAAACACGCCTTTCTTTACAGCAACAGCGATCATGCAGGACCTGGGCACTCTCCCGGCTCCTTACAATTATCGCAGTAAAGCTTACGGCATCAATGCCGCCGGCCAGGTGGTGGGGGACTCTTAGCCGACTCCCTATGATACCCGCGCCTTTCTGTACAGCGGCGGCGTCATGTATGACCTGAACAGCCTGGTCCAGGACCTGCCGGCCGGGGTGGTTCTGAAATCGGCCACCGGCATCAACGACCGGGGCCAGATCATCGCCAACAGCATCTACGACCTTGCCTACCTCCTGACCCCGGTCGCACCGCTGGGCGGCCTCGATCTGCTGCTGCTGGATTAGGGGTCGGGGGAGCGAGTTCGCCATTGATAAGGAGGATTCCATGAGAAAAGCGGCATTCTGCACCATTATTTTAGTCGTGGCAATGTTCCTGGCTCGGCGCCCGGCCCGCGGCGGCGGCCCCTCGTTATACCTGCAAGGACCTGGGACCTCCAGTACTAATGGGTACTTGCCTACGGCCTCAATCAGGCCGGACAGGTGGTGGGGAATATGCTGTCAACGTCGGGAAGTAACCACGCCTTTCTTATGGAGCGGCGGCATCAAGCATGACCTGGGCACTCTCCGGACTCCTTACGATTACAGCAGTTATGCTAAGGGCATCAATGCTGCCGGACAGGTGGTGGGAACCTCCTATACCTCTTCCTCCGGATGCCCACGCCTTTCTGTGGACAGCGGCGGCGGCATGCAGGATCTGGGCACCCCCCCGGGACCTGATGATAAGTATTATGCTTACGGCATCAATGCCGCCGGACAGGTGGCGGGGTACCCGATACCCTCTTCCGGGTCGCAGCGAAGCCTTTCTTTACAGCGGCGGCGTCATGACGGGACCTGGGCCATCTCCCCATAAGCGGTGCCAGCGACAGCAAAGGGCATCAATGACGCCGGACAGGTGGTGGGGGTCCGGCACTCCTGGCCACGCCTATCTATGAGCGGCGGCATCATGCAGGACCTGGGCACTCTCAACCCAGACGACCCTGCGATCGCTAGTTGGGCCAATGCCGTCAATGCCACCGGACAGGTGGTGGGGGACGTCTTACACCACTGTATTTATTTATCACGCCTTTCTATGGAGCGGCGGCGTCATGCAGGACCTGGGCACCCTCCCGGGTTCCGGATCAGCCAGTGAAGCTTACGGCATCAACACCGCCGGACAGGTGGTGGGATGGTCCGACACCGCCACCTCCGGGGATCCCATTCCCCACGCCTTTCTCTACAGCGACGGCGTCATGCATGACCTGAACAACCTGGTGCAGAACCTGCCTGCCGGTGAAGTGCTAGCAAACCGCCTATGGGATCAACGACCGGGGCCAGATCATCGCCCAACGGCAGTCATGGCCACTCCTACCTCCTGAGCTTCGGCCCATCGCTGGGCCGCCCTCGATCTGCTGCTGCTGGAGTAGAGATCGGGGGAGAGGGTTCGCCTTTGATGAGGAGACTTCCATGAGAAAAGCATCATTATGGGCCATTCTTTTAGTCCTGGTAATGTTCCTGGCCGGCGCCCTGCCCGCGGCGGCCGCGCCCTATTATACCTGCAAGCAACTGCCCGATTTTGGCGGTCAGGTCTATGCCTATGGCCTCAATGCCTCCGGGCAGGTGGTGGGGGCCGCGGCAATGGGACGCTACCTATCACGCCTTTCTTTACAGCGGCGGCGACTACCTCAAGAACCTGGGCACCCTCCCGTCTCCTTACAATATTAATAGTTATGCTTACGGCATCAATGCCGCCGGCCAGGTGGCGGGGTACTCGACCAACTTATCCGGGACCCACCATGCCTTTTTTTACAACGGCAGCAGCATGGTGGACCTGAGCCCCCTCTTGGGGTCCGATTACAGCGAAGCCCTCGGCATCAACGATGCCGGACAGGTGGTGGGCTGGTGTTACACCGGGAGTCCTAGCCACAAAGCTGCCTTTGTTTACGATAGCGTTACGGGCACGGTGCAGTTCCCGGGCACCCTGGGAGGCAACTCCAGCATCGCTTGGGGCATCAATGCCGCCGGACAGGCAGTGGGCCAATCCACGACCGCTCCTCCTTCCTGGGACCACGCCTTTCTGTGGCAAAGCGGCGTCGGCATGCTGGATCTGGGCACCCTCGGCCCCACCGACCCCGATACGGATAGCGTTGCTTATGCCGTCAATGCCGCCGGACAGGTGGTGGGGCGGTCTGACGCCACTCTTTTTAGTTCATATCACGCCTTTCTATGGAAAAGCGGCGTCGGCATGCAGGACCTGGGGGTCTTATCGGGAGCAACCTCTGGCAGCTATGCTTACGGCATCAATAGCGCCGGACAGGTGGTGGGGTTGTCCGGCACTGCTTCCGGAACTAACCATGGCTTTCTTTACAGCGGCGGTGTGATGTTGGACCTGAACAACCTGGTGAAGAACCTGCCCGCGGACACTGTCCTCATCCGCCGCCGCCGGCATCAACGACCGGGGGCAGATCATCGCCAATGCCAACGACTCCCATGCGTACCTGCTGACCCCGATCTCAGCGCTGCCCGGCGTCGATCTGCTGCTGCTGGATTAGAGGTCGGGGGAGCGGGTTCGCCCTTGATGAGGAGACTTCCATGAGAAAAGCGTTATTCGGCACCATTCTTTTAAGCGTGGTAATCTTCCTGGCCGGGGCCCTGCCCGCGGCGGCGGCCCCCCGTTATACCTGCAAGGACCTGGGCACTCTCCCAGTTCCCTACAATATTGGTACTACTGCCTACGGCCTCAATAACGCCGGACAGGTGGTGGGGTATGGTGCCGTCAATGGTGGGAGTAGTTACCACGCCTTTCTTTACACCCCCGGCGTCGGCATGCAGGACCTGGGCACTCTCCCAGATCCTTACAATAATCGCAGTTTTGCTTATGGCATCAATGACGCCGGACAGGTGGTGGGATACTCTGGCGAAACCCCTGGCTATCAACAAGTATTTCCACGCCTTTCTTTACAGCGGCGGCCCCCTGCAGGACCTGGGCCTCCTCCCAGGAGGCTATGAAAGCGCAGCTTACGGCATCAATAACGCCGGACAGGTGGCGGGGTGGGCCGATAACCGCGCCGTTCTATGGAGCGGTAGTGGGCCCCCGCAGGACCTGGGCGACCTGGGAGGCGGTATAAGCACGGCCAGGGCCATCAATGCCGCCGGACAGGTGGTGGGGTCTTCCTACACCTCTTCCTATGACGAACACGCCTTTCTTTATACCGGCGGCCCCTTGCAGCACCTGGGCACCTTAGGAGGCGATGAAAGCTGATTGCTTATGCCATCAATGCCGCCGGACAGGTGGTGGGGGGAGGCCTGATGCCCCTGACGGGCATCCGCACGCCTTTCTTTACAGCGGCGGCGGCATGCAGGACCTGGGCACGCTCCCGGCTCCCTACGATGTTGGTCCTGTTTTGCTTATGGCATCAATGCCGCCGGACAGGTGGTGGGATACTCGTATGAACAGTGGCCGTATTCTTCCCGGGCCTTTCTCTACAGCGGCGGCGTCATGTATGAACTGAACAGCCTGGTGAAGAAACTGCCTACTGTTTCTAGAAACCTCCTTTGGGATCAACGACCGGGGCCAGATCATCGCCAATGGCGCATAGCGGCCATCACCTACCTCCTGACCCCGATCGCATCGCTGGCCGGACCTCGATCTGCTGCTGCTGGAATAGAGGTCAGGGGAGCGGGTTCGCCTTTACTCCGGGTGGCAGCGGACGTCAGCTACCGCCCAAGCAAAAGGCGGGCCCGCAGGCCCGCCATCGCGACATGCAGCACAGGCTGGAAAGCCTGTGCTACCAAAGGCAGGGGCGACCCGGCGGGTCGCCCCTACGGCTCACCGGCTTCCAGTAAACTCTGACAAACCGGTTGGGTTCGCCCCACTGGAAGCTCAGGTCGCCCTTGTAGGCCTTGTAAACGGCCCGGCCCAGGTGCTGGGCCAGCTTCTCCGTGGTGGTCTCCACCACCAGCTTTTCTCCCTCCGGCGCCATCTGGATGATGCGGTCCATGACGCTCCGCTTCGCCACCCGGCCGGCTTCCTTTTCCAGGAGCGTGACGAGTTCGTTTTTGTGCTCCACCAAGAACTCGCCGCTCAGGGTGAGGTAGCCTTCCACATAATGGTCCTTGATCTTGCGGCAGGCGGGGCAGACCACTTCCTTCACCTTGTGGGTGCCCGCCAACTTGCCGGATAGTTCTTCGTCAAAGAACCAGCGCTTGTTCTGGTAAAGGGCCTGGCAACTGGTGCAGAGGGAAGCCTCCTGGCCTTCCTCCGGCAGATAAGGGTCCTCCGTCCGGCCGACATGGCCGAATTTTTTACCTTTCTCCCCGCTCCAATTCCGTTTCTCGAATTTTCCCATAAAGCTCGCCTCTCTTAAAGGTGGCCCTTGTCTCCGGGCCCGGATGAATTATCTTGTAGTTGTCGAGAAGTGGCGCACGATCGCAGTTTCACTAACAAGTTAATGCCTAATTTTTCAGTTTCTACTTGTTTGGTCGATTTATCGCGGCCAGGAAAACTTGTAATCGTGGAAAATAATAGTTGGATTAATTTTTGGGGAGAACGATATGGAAAAATCCAGGCCCGAAGATATGTGGCAGTGCCAGATGACCAACTGCGGTTATATTTACGATCCGGCCAGGGGAGATAAAAAGGGGAAAATTCCGCCAGGCACCAGATTTGAGGATCTGCCCGACGACTGGAAATGCCCCTGTTGCGGCGCCAGCAAACAGATGTTTAAGCCGCTGGCCGGGCCGGGTTCGGTGGCGGCCCAGGCGGTTAAGTGCGCCCAATGACCCGATGGAAAAATAGGGACACTTCCTAATTTTCAAGGGAAGATCTTAATATGGCGGGAAAAAATCAGGAAAAATAGGAAGTGTCCCTATTTTTCCAGGCTAAAAATCCACGTACTCCCCCCGGGCCAGGCCGCGCAAGTGGCAGTTGTCGTTGAGGCCCATAATCTGCCAAATATCTCCGGTCCGGTCGAAGCGGTTGATGGCCGTGGTGTCCTGGCCGATTCGCCAGAAATGGGAGTTGTCGAGACCGATGAGGGCGCAGATGAGCACCTTGTTCACCGCCCGGTGGGCCGCTAAGAGGATGGTCTGGCCCGGGTGGCGCTGTAGCACCTCAGACACCGCGGCCATAGCCCTGAGCTTCACTTCGTCCAGGGTCTCGCCCTGGGGGAAGCGCACGGTGTGGGGGGCGCGCTCCCACTGGCGGTAGAGGTCGGCATACTTCACCTTGACCTCGGTGAGCGGCAGGCCTTCCCAATCGCCGTAACAGAGGTCGGTGAGGCCGGGCAGGTCCGCCACTTGAAGGCCGTGGTGCCCGGCGATGGCCTCGCCGGTGTCCCGGGCCCGGGACAGGGGCGAGCAATAGGCGGCGTGAAAGGTTTCCCCCTTGAGCCAGTCCCCGGCCAGGCGGGCTTCTTCCCGGCCCTGGTCGTTCAAAGGGATGTCCCGGGAGCCGCGAAAGATTTTGTCCTTGTTCCAGGGGGTCTGACCATGACGCACCAGGATGATCCGGGTCATTTCCGTCTCCTTTAGGGGCACGGCACGCCGTCCCCTACGCTCACCAAAGATTATGCGCCAGGGGATGTTCGGGCCTGGGCGTCAGGTGGATGGCGTCCATTTCACAGGCGGAACGACAGATGCCGCAGCCGTAGCAGCGGATGGGGTCGATGAAGGTCTTCTGGTCCATCACCGAGAAGCCGATGGCCCCGAACTGGCACTGGGCATGGCATTCCCGGCAGCCGGTGCAGGCATCAGGGCTCACCTCGGCCACAAACTCCGCCCTAAAGAAGGCGCGAAAATTATAGCGGTAACTGAGCATGGCCAGGCAGTCGGCCCGATCGCAGTTGCAGAGACCGCCGATGAACGGGGTCTTGAAGGTCCAGATGGTGTGAATCAACCCCTGTTTTTCGAAGCGGCGATGCAAATCGAGGGCTTCGGCCTTGGTGAGGCGGTCGAAGTGGGCGTCTTCGGGACCGAGCTGGAAGGTTTGCAAAAAGGCGTCTTTCATACCCAGCATTTTCTCAGGGTCCAGACCCAGGCCGAAGCAATAGGTGGCGTCATTCCGGCCTTTATTCATCTTGCGGCAGATGCAAGGGATGCGGACGATGGAGCTGGCCAGGTCAAATACCTGGGCCAGGTCCTCCAGGGGCACCACCTGCCCGAAGTGATCCCGCTGTTGCTTTCTCTCCCGGAACCAATAGATCAGTTTTCGCAGCCAGGCCGGAGATTGCATGGCCTTTTGGAAACCTGCCTCGATCTTGGCGCCATTCCAGTGTTCCGCCTGCGGCAAAAATTCCTCGAAGTAACGGCGGCGCTCCAGGTTGTCGAGCAGTTCCGCGGAGTAGTTCTCAGCCTTGAGATACCATTTCTTGCCTTCGCCATGCGAATGACAAAACTCACACATTTTGGTTTTCTCCACCTGCGGTTCAAAAGATGGGAGCCGTCCGGCATCCTGGTTGATTCCCCAGGGTCTGCCCGGAGTACTCTCTTGGATCACTATATCGCGGTTTTGGGGTGAAAAGGAATATAACTGAAATGGATATATTTCATATAAAAAAACCAGGGGCCGAATTTAAAAAATTCGGCCCGCGGTGACTTGCCTGAGAGGCAATCAGGTCAACTTAAGGTACGATGTCCCAGTTGAGCTCGAAGGTATTATCGTAAAGGGTGTATAAGAACCCCATCATCTTGCCCACCCCGGGCATGGCATCTTCCTGAACCTTCCAGAAGCTCAGATAGATGGCCGGGACCATGCGGGTTTCCCCGGTTTGGGGGTCGGGGTCGATATTCTGCCAGACCTCTTTCTTCTCCATGACCCGCCACAAGGTCCCATACTTTGGGCTGCGCACGGTCTGCCCTACGCTGGGGAGCTTCTTTTCCCGGATGATCTTCTGAAAGTCTTCCATAATGTCACCTCCTAAGGAGAATGGTTAGGGCCTGTCTAAAAAATAAGATTACCCTGCTTGAGTTTCAAGGGTAGAACCCCTGCGTTTTGTCTTAGTTAATTTTTTCTTTAAGGCAAAGATGTTTCAACGCGAGCCTTCAATTCCAAGAGCGCCCCTTCGGCCTGCAGGATTTCGGTTAATCTTTGCTCCACCTCTCCGGTCCGGCGCGACACCGCCTGGGCGCTTTCCTGCTTCTGGACCCTGGCCCGTTCCAAGGCCTGAGCAATGTTCTCGGTGGTATCGTCGATCTTGGACAGCCAGTCCTGCCGGAAATCTCTGGCCAGTTCCTGGAGCCGCTGCTGAAAATCATAGCGCAGGCGGCCGCAATGTTTATCGACCAACTCGGCCACATTTTCCAGGAGTCTTTTGAGCAGCAAGCCTTTGGTGAACGCCCTGGGGAGCAGCGAAGTCACGGTCATTTGCAGGATTTCCAGGCCCACCGGTTCTTCCTTGAATTTGAACCAGAAGTGGCTCTTGTCGATGAAGGTTTCCTCGGCTGCGAAGCCCCGCAGGGAAAAGTCAAAAATCCGGGCCGTCAATTGCGTCAGGCGCTCCAGGATGCCGTTAATCCGGCCGGCGAACTCCTGGTGGGTGTCCGCCAACAAGAGTGCAAGTTTGTCAATTTCCTGGCGCCGCCAATCCGTGAAAACATCCCGCAGGGCCGCAAATAAGTAGGCTTCCAGCTCTTTCCGCAGATCCACGGCCAGGTTGCTTTTCCGGTGAAACTCGGCTTCCACCTCCCGGCGCAGCCGGGCCGAGGTGCCGCGCTTAAAAGTTTCCAAGTCGCCGGTCAATTCCACCATCACGGCCTTGAGGCGCCCGTCGAGGAGCAGGAGGGACATCTCCCGTTCCTTCTCCAGGCCGTGCAATTCCAGCTGGAACCGGGCAATCTTTTCCTCCAGCTCCTTAAGCGGGATGGCGCTGGCCTGCCGTTCCACCTGGAGGGCCAGGGTAGAGTCGTTCAGGGCTTTTAAGGCCCCGTTGAGACAAGAAATCAGCAATACCCGGCCTTTCTCTTGGTAGAGAAACTGGCGCAGATGGTCTTCAAATTGTGGTAAGAGGCTGGCCTTCAATAAGGCGGCACCGCGGTTGGCTTTGCCTTCCAGGGCCAGCTTGGCCGACAGCGGGAAGATCATGACCTTTTGGGTCGCCAGGTTGCCTTGCAGGACCTCCACGGTAAAGTCCAGGGCCTCCTGCCGTTCCGCCTCATCAACGTAGTCGATCTTATTTAAGACGAAGAAAAGCTTATGGACATATTCCCGGATATCTTTCAGGAAATCCTGTTCGGCAGCGGATAAGGGCGGGTCCACGGTGACCACGAAGATGGCGGCGTCCACCTGGGGCAGGTAATTATAGGCCACTTCGGAGTTGTGGCTATAGACCGAGCCCACCCCGGGGGTGTCGATGATGCGCACCCCATCCCGGAGATAATCCGAGGGATAGGCGATCTCCACCTCCCGCACCCCTTTCTGGTTGCGGGGATTGCCTTTTTCGGTGATATAAGCCGCCAACTCCGGCTGGGTAATGGCGAGGCTTCGGCCGTGGTGAAAATGGACGCGGATTTCGAGGCTCTCACCGTAACCCAGGATGGTGACCACCGAAGTCAAGGGGATGATGGCGGTGGGCAGCACCGGCTCTCCCAACAGGGCATTGATCAAGGTGCTTTTGCCCCGTTTAAAGGCCCCGAGGATCACCAGATTGAAGCGGTTCTCTCTCAGTTTGTCCAGGAGGCGCGCTACTTGCGGCCCCTTCACTTCCGGAAGCCTAGCTAAGCGGCTTAACTCCTGTTCCAGGGCTTCTTTCAGGTCCCGGTAAACTCCCATTGCTTCTCCTTGTCATGGGAGCAAAAAAAAGACCTCTGCCCCAAGAATATTGGACAGAAGTCATCAGCCCACCTGGTGAGGGTGGGCAATTCAGGCGGACTTCATCGCCCTCTCTGGTTGCAATTATTTCTCGAAAAGCGCCTCCATGTCAACTTTAAAAGATGCTGGCACGCAGATTTGGGATTTTTGGCACAATTTTCTTGACCGGGCAGGGTGAGCGGAGTTAAATTATTTTAAGTAGGCGATGGAGTCCGCCGGGGTGGAGGAAGGTTCTGCCCGAACCGTGATGACACTGATGGCTCCTGATCTCACCGGGTGAGGGTCAGGGGCTTTTTTTTGGCCGCGGCAGCACCGGTTTCAGGAGGATTAAGTGGAGCAAGTCTGGTACACCGCCACCGCGTGGATCGGCCTGGCCCTGCTGGCCAGCCTGATCTCCATCCGCATCGGCATTTCCGTGGCCCTGGTGGAGATCTTTCTCGGCTTTGTCGCCGGCAACTGCGGGGCCTACTTCGGCTCCGCCATCTTCCAGCCTAACGCCTGGATCAATTTTCTGGCCGGCTTCGGCTCGGTGGTCCTGACTTTTCTGGCGGGCGCCGAGATAGAGCCCGAAACCTTCCGCCGGCAATTGAACCCCAGCCTGGCCATCGGCATCGTCTGCCTTCTTGCTGCCCTTCCTGGGGGCCATGGCCTATGCCTATTATATCAGCCGGATGGAGTCTCCAAGCCGCGCAGATCGCCGGCATCGCCCTGTCCACCACCTCCATGGCGGTGGTCTACGCGGTGATGGTGGAGACGGGTTGAATGAAACGGAATTGGGCAAACTGATCTTGGCTGCCTGCTTCGTCACCGATCTGGGCACGGTACTTGGCCCTGGGCCTGATCTTTGCCAATTATGATTACTGGCTGGTGATTTTTGTGGTGGTCACGGCGGTGGTTCTGTGTTTCATGCCGGCCATCAGCCGCCGGGTTTTTGCCTGGTGGGGGGGCCGGGTGAGCGAACCGGAGATCAAATTCATTTTCCTGGTTCTCGCCGCCTTAGGGGCCCTGTCGGTAAACGCCCGCAGTGAAGCGGTGCTGCCGGCTTATATCTTCGGCATGGTGATGGCGGGACTATTCGTCCATGACAAGGTCGATCATGCATGCGCATGCGGGCCATCGTCTTCGCCCTGTTGACCCCCTTCTTTTTCCTCAAGGCCGGCACCTTGGTGTCTTTGCCGGCCCTGATCGCAGGATTTAGCCTTTTGGTCGCCTTTTTGGCGTGAAGATGATGACCAAGATCGCGGTGGTGTGGCCCACCTGCCGATTTTCAGGATGCCATCGCGGGAAGACCAATTATACCACCTGATGATGTCCACCGGCCTCACTTTCGGCAGCATCTCCGCCCTTTATGGGTTAAACTATGGTTACATGACCCAGGCGCAATATTCCCTCATGGTGACCGCGGTAATCGGCTCGGCGGTGATTCCCACGGTCATCGCCCAGATCTTTTTCCAGCCCCGAGGAGGTCGGCCCTAAACTGGAGGTGGAAGTTACCTATAACGTTTCGGCCGAGCACTTTTTGCACATGCCGGAGGAGTAAATTCCCCCGGAAGCGGAATCACCCACCAGTTCTTTAAGGGAATGTTGGCGGAGGTAGACGATGTTTAAAAAGATTTTATTGGCCTATGACGGCTCCAAGGGGGCCGAGCGGGCTCTGGCAGCGGCGACTGAGCTGGCGAAGCTGCACGGCGCCGAACTCTCGGCCCTGGCGGTGCAGGAGCGCCTGCCCCGCTTCAGCGGCACCATCGACGAGGTTCAGGAAGAGAAAGAGTTTGCCAACCAACAGTATGGCCGGCTGCTGGACGGCGCCCAGGCCCAGGCCCGGGCGGCGGGGGTGAAGCTCAAGAGCCTGATGCGTCCGGGACACCCGGCCAAGACCATCCTCGAGGTGGCCAAAGAGGGTCCGTTTGACCTGATCATCGTGGGCCACAGCGGTCTTTCCGGGGTGTGGGCCCTGCTGGGCACCACCGCGGAAAAAGTGAGCCGGCACGCCCCCTGCAGCGTTCTGATTGTGCGTTAAGGCTCGGGTAGAAGCGCGGAATTTATTTGCCTTTTTTGGGTGCTTCTTCACCTCATCTCCTAGACTTTTCAGACGACCACTCGAATGGCCAGGCTAACCGACAAAAATTTGCCAGACCTGAACCAAGCCGCGGCCTGGAAATTTATCATCCTGGTGGGGGTGGTCAGCCTGTTCAGCGACATGACTTATGAAGGGGCTCGCAGTATCACCGGCCCTTTTCTCGGCAGCCTCAATGCCAGCGCCACGGTAGTGGGGATCGTGGCCGGTTTGGGAGAATTCATCGGTTATGGGCTGAGGCTGGTTTCGGGTTACCTGACGGACCGACTGGGAAGGTATTGGACCATAACCTTCGTGGGCTATGGACTGAACCTGTTTGTCGTGCCGCTGCTGGCCTTAGCCGGAAATTGGCAGGTCGCGGCTTTACTGATTTTGATGGAGCGCCTGGGCAAGGCCATTCGCACGCCGGCCCGGGACGCCATGCTCTCCCACGCCACCACCGAGGTGGGGCGAGGCTGGGGCTTCGGTTTTCATGAGGCCATGGACCAGATCGGGGCGATGTTGGGACCGCTCATCGTTGCCGCGGTTCTCTATGTTAACGGCGGTTATCGGGCCGGTTTTGCTTATTTGTTGATCCCGGCTATCCTGGCGGTTTTGGTAATTACCATTGCCGCCCGCCTTTATCCCCAGCCGCAGCATTTGGAAGTGAGCGCACCCAAGCTGGAAACCAAAGGACTGGCCCGCCCTTATTGGATATATGTTGCCGCCGTGGGGCTGATCGGCGCCGGCTATGCCGATTTTCCCTTAATTGCCTATCATTTCGGCAAAGCCGCGGTGGCCCCGCCCAACTGGATTCCCATCTTTTATGCCGTGGCCATGGGGGTGGATGCGGTGGCGGCGCTTATCCTGGGCCGTTTGTTTGATCGCCTGGGAATGCCAGTTATCATGGCTGGGTCAATTTTATCGGCATTTTTTGCTCCTCTGGTCTTTCTGGGAGGCTTTGATCTCGCCCTGTTGGGCATGGTCCTCTGGGGCATCGGCATGGGAGCGCAAGAATCTATTATCAAGGCCGCCTTGGCGGACATGGTGCCACGGGAGCGCCGGGCCACCGGGTACGGCATTTTCAACACCGGCTTCGGGCTCTTCTGGTTCCTGGGCAGCGCCCTGATGGGAATTTTATACGAGGTTTCCCTGAGCGCCCTCATCGCCTTCTCCGTAATTATCCAACTTTTGGCCCTGCCGTTATTTTTCCGGGTATCCCACCTGAGGCGGCAATGATTACGGCCGGCCTTGGGCCATGCGGCTCTTGACAAAATTCCGCCGACCGCATATATAAAATGGGTCAAGTTCCACTGGGGGATCGTCTAACGGCAGGACTGCAGCCTCTGGAGTTGCCTATCAAGGTTCGAATCCTTGTCCCCCAGCCAGGTTGATTACCACACTCCCGGGTAGCTCAGTGGTAGAGCGGGTGGCTGTTAACCACTTGGTCGGGGGTTCGAGTCCCTCCCCGGGAGCCAGATAATTCAAGGGGTTAGCTCTTATAGAGCTAACCCCTTTTTCCGTTGGTGTCCATATTGGTGTCTAGGCCTACCGATTTCCCCCTACCAAGGCCTTCAACTCGTGCTTACTCACGGTGTTGTACCGCTTGAAAACGCTCATGGTCCTGTGGCCGCTTGCGGCCATGATCCTGAAGTAGTTATGGCCCGGCATCCGCCAGTTATTAATGGCAGTATGCCTCAGGTCGTGAAAGGCAAAATCTTCAATCCTTGCCATCTTGCACCTGGTGAGGTTACTTCTCAGGGGCGTTCGCCGAATTTTCCGAGAGCAGTCTTGGTGACAGAGTGCAGATAAATGGTGGGGTTATGTTGAGGGGGCGCGCAATTCAGTTCGATTGGACCGTTCGTTGGGCACAACTATTGCAGTCAGATTCTCAAGGAGAAGGGGCTCCGGAGCTGGAGAAACGTGGGTCAGCACAATGGCATAATGATCGCCGGTCCATGAGAATACTGCCTTTTTGAGTTTTTACTCCTTGGGGAGATTCATGTCCGAACAGACTGAAAATGCTAAGAGGATTGAGGCGCGGGTACCAGACTTGCATTCTCGCTCCTATCCCAAATTAATGCGCAGATTGGTTCTTAGCGCGGTGATATTCTCTTTGCTCCCGCTTCTTCTCGTTGGCTGGGTCATTTATCTCTATTATTTTCAATTCTCCATGTCTCGGGTGATGGGATACTTTCAAAGGACTGTTGAATATAATCGAAAAATTGTTGATTCTTTTTTGCAGGAGCGCTCGTCAGATATCAAGCTCTTGGCCGCGACGCATTCTTTGAGCTTCCTGTCGGATCCAGCAAACCTCAAGCAGATTTTCCACATCCTCAACCAGGAGGGCTCCTATTACATAGATCTGGGCGTCATTGGTGAAAACGGCAAACACATAGCTTACGTCGGCCCTTACGATCTCATGGACGCCGATTATTCCATCACGTTCTGGTTCAAAGAGCTCATGGCAAAGGGTGTGTTCATTAGCGACATGTTTATGGGATATCGAAAAACGCCTCACATCATTATCGCGGTTCTTCGCTCAGAGGGTGGAAGACCTTGGATTTTGAGGGCCACCATGTATCCTGAGTTCCTCAGTTCGCTGGTTGAAACGAAGGGTCTCGGCCGAACGGGAGAGATCTTCTTGGTGAATCGAGAAGGCATCTATCAGACCAACCCAAGATTCAAAGGGAAAATTATGGAGAAGAGCCCGCTTCCCGTGGATTCATTCACTGGAGAAAGCGGAATCCGGGCCACTGATCCCATTAGACACTTCGGCCCAATCGCCCCGGGTAGAGGCATATTTAATACTGACCTAATCAAATATGCCCTTTTTCAATCCCATCCCAAGGAGATCGTGGCCTATTCGTGGCTGAAAAGCCCCCAGTGGCTACTCATCGTGAAGGAGGATTTTTCGGAGGTATTTGGAGACATCAACCGAGTGAACACCATTATTCTCATTCTTCTTCATTCATGCGCCCTGGCGATTCTGATCGTCTCCATCGTGGCCACTGGAAAGATGGTCAAGGCCATTAAGAAGAGGGACAAAGAGGCTGAGGACTTGAACAGGCAGCTTATGCAAGCCAGCAAGTTGGCCTCCATTGGGGAACTCGCGGCCGGCGTTGCCCATGAGATAAACAATCCTTTGGCCGTCATTTTCACC
This sequence comes from uncultured delta proteobacterium, assembly GCA_963796215.1. Taxonomy (GTDB): domain Bacteria; phylum Desulfobacterota; class Desulfobaccia; order Desulfobaccales; family 0-14-0-80-60-11; genus JAPLJC01. The sequence continues at coordinate 30,052 of CAWCKU010000001.1, forward strand.
GAAAATCAGGTAATACTTGACTTGGTTGAGGAGGAACCGGGTCTGGGCGGGGAGTTCAAGGATCAACTCGGGCGGTCCCTGGCTCAGGTTAATGCCCAGGTAGAGCGTTGCTCCCGGATCACGCAGAATCTCTTGCGCTTTTCTCGCCGAATGGCTTTGCCATTGCGCTATGTGGATCTCAACGCGGCCGTGAAGGATGTGGTCGGCCTCTTGGAGAAACGGGCCGTTAGCCGCGGTGTCCAGATTAGTGTGGATTACCAGGAGAACCTCCCAAAGATTCGCGGCTATGACTTTGAACTGGAACAGGTCTTTGTGAACCTGATCAGCAACGCCATCGATGCTCACGAAGGCAGGCCGTACGGGAGCATCCATATCGTTACCCGACACGATGGCAAACGCCACGGCTTAGTAGCGACCGTGGCCGACAGCGGGTCGGGCATTGCCGATGAAAATCTGGCGCGGGTGTTCGATCCATTCTATACGACTAAGCCCGTGGGGCAAGGGACGGGGATAGGCCTCTCCATTTCTTACAGCATCATCAGGCAGATGGGTGGAGGCATCTCTGTCAGGAGTGAAGCCGGCAAGGGCACTGAATTCGAGATCTTCTTGCCCTGCCCGGACGGTGACTCAAGTGATTCCGAACAAACCAGAAGAAAGGAGTCAAAGGATGACCTCGATGAGAAAGCCCAGGCTACTCTTGGTGGATGACGAAATACCTTTTGTGGCGAATTTGTTAAAGCTCCTCTCGCGGCGGGGTTATGAGGTATCGACTGCGCATGACGGTGACAGCGCCCTGCGGCTCGTTCAGGAACATGAGTTTGATGTGGTGATCCTCGACCAAAACATGCCGGGTAAAGATGGCATAACCGTGCTTAGGGAGTTGAAGAAGAAACAGCCGCACCTTGAAGTGGTCATCCTCACGGGGTACGGCAATGTCGACATGGCCCTCCAGGGATTTGAGCTTGGCATCTACGACTATACCTCAAAGCCGATCCAGTTGGGCGATTTGGAAGCGAAGATCCGCCAGGCGTTTCAGCGAAAAATGTTACGCGAGTGACAGCAGATTTTCTCTGAGGGGAGGTAAGATCCGATGACCAGTCGGATACGGGTTCTTTTGATTGATGATGAGAAGGTCTTCGTCGATAATCTCGCCGGCATCCTCACCAGGAGGGGCATGAAGGTGCAGAGCGTCAATGACGGCCTCAAGGCCCTCGATTTGTTGACCAACGAACTATATGATGTTCTGGTGCTTGACATGCGCATGCCCGGCATGGACGGGGTTGAGCTTCTAAAGGCCATTAGAGAGCGAGATGTACAGACCCCGGTAATCGTGCTCACAGGCCAGGTTAGTATAAAACAGTTGACGGAAGCCTTGAAAGAGGGGGTAGCGGAGGTCATGCTGAAGCCGTGCCGGATCGAGACCCTAGTCTCTTGCATTGAAAATGCGCATGAGCGTAAGGGCTTTGCCACCCAGGTTGAGGAGAAGTGCTAGCGCCTTATTAGTTCCTCCAGGCCGTAATCACCTCGCAAAAAGGCATCTCTGAAAAGTAAGGCGGCATCATCATTGGCCATCGCGGCGTCCATCTGCCTGAAGAACTGTAGAAGAGAGCCGAGCATTTCGAGCTGTTTCATGGTCTCGTCCCGGGTCCCTTTACTAAGCCGAGCGTTAATCAGGTCGCTCTTGAGTTCCACTGAAAACCCGTGCTCTTCAAGAATGTCCGCCATTGCTCTTGCTCTGCGAGTCCGGCGGACATTATCAGCAGCTCCGCCGTGAAAGAGAAGGCTGATGTAGTTCTTGTTTTGGGTTAGGCCGCAATAGGTGTCCACCACACTAAAGTGATAGCCGACTCTGGCGGTGAAGTTCAGGTAATTATCCGAAATAATTGCATAGCAGGGGTTGCCAAACGTGCCGTCGGTCTCGGGGCTCGTCGTGCCATGGCGCAGCATAATAGAAACTAAGCCACTTAAGTTCATGGGGCGAGGGCCGAAGCGGGGGATCTTCTCGTGCAGCATTCCCCTCAACAGCGCGGACATGGGCACGGAAGCTATTTGAGAACGCTTCAGCTTTCGATGTTTCGGTGTGCCCTCGATCCCTCCGCCAAGGTCGACAACATAGATGTCGATGGGTAGAAAGACATCGAGCTTGTAAGCAGCTCCTCGGAGGTCACCCACGGTGTCGCCCATCATGAACATTTCGCGGTATGATTTTTCATGAACAAAACGTGCCAGGTCATGGAGCGTGACACAGTGGTCAGGAGCAAAAGTAGCCGAGCTCGGGTCCGTAAGGTTCAAAGGAGAGATCAACGAGATGACCTTTCCGAGCAACTGAAAGGCCGGCGCGTTTCCCCGCCAGGCGCCACCATCTTCCGAGGCGTGGGCGCCGTCATTTTTTTCAAGCAATTCAGCCAGTTCTCCTTGATAGACAAAACCATTGGTTGCATCCACAGTGACTACTGTCCCAGGTTGGAGGGCACTGGTGGCGATTTTGGTATTCAGAAGGGTTGGAACCCTGAACTCCCTGGCGAGAGAAGCCATATGCCCCGTGGTGCTCCCGACATCGGTGACGATGGCCTTGGTTTTGGACATGAGACGGATGAACTTGGGTGAAGAGCGCCTTGCCACCAGCACTCCGCCTTCAGGAAATGAATCTATTCCCGAGTCATCGCTCACGAGGATGGCCGGCCCGGAACCCACACCGGGACAGCCAGTCTCACCACCTTCGAGAATCAGGGTGATTCCGGGGCGCGGTTGAGCGTTATGGATTGAGGGCGCGGCGAGACGGAGAGGTCTCGACTGCACCAGAATGATGCGGCGGTCCATCCCCATGGCCCACTCGATGTCCTGCGGACCGACAAAATGGTTTTCCAGCAGAATGGCCCACCGAGCCAGTTGCAGCGCCTCATCGTCGGTGAGGCAGGGCTGCTCGGCCTCCCCCGGCTCCAACTTCTCCTCCTTGATCCCGGAACCAGGAGCAAGGACCATGCGGCTTTCCTGAGATGAGGGAGTGCGGCTGACAGTCGGCAGCTTGAAGTCTCTCGAAACCAGCCTGATTTCCGGTGAAGTCCTGCCATCCGCAAGGGTGACGCCAAGTCCTTTTACCGCCTGTATCAGGACCTTGTCGCAGTCCGGCCGGCTGGGATCTCTGGAAAAAACAATGCCGCTGGCGACCGCGTCGACCATGGCAACGAAGCCCACTGCCATTTCTGCCGATTCGCCTGGAATCTGGTGAAGAAAGCGGTAGTGCATCACTTCCGGGGAAAAGAGGCTCGCAATCACCCGCAGATATGCGGCGCAAAGCTCTTCCCTGGGAACGTTGAGCACCGAGAGGAATTGTCCGGCAAAGGAGAATTCGCTGTCTTCGCCCACAGCGCTCGAACGGACGGCAACGGGGATTCGTTTCCCCGCTCTCTCAGCCATTCGATCGTAGGCTCCCAGGATTGCTTGCTCTATGGCGAGCGGGATCTGAAGCCCCAAGATGCGCTCCTGCAACTCACAGCTGACTGGCCCCACATCGTCCTCTGAAACGATTTCCAGGTGCTTATCCTGGATCCAGGACCGAATGCCGCCTCCCTCCAGCAGAACGCGAAAGCCTTCAGTCGTGACCGCCAGACCATCCGGTGTGGGCAATCCCAAAGTATTGGCAATTTCAGCCAGGTGAGCGATTTTCCCACCTACCACATTGAGCTCCTTACCGGAAATGGCAGGCAAGTCAAGGACCAACTCAGATGCATGCTGCTCAGGTTGGTCTTCCATAGACTCTGTCAGGGTGCCGGCGATTCTTTCAAAAGCCTGTCTCAGGGATGGGTAACGATCACCCGATATCACATTTATGCTTTCAACCATCGCATGAACGTCCATGAGAGCCCGAGCCGCCTTCCGCTTCACGAAAGAGCGATCCAGGTAATGATGACCTGATCGCTTTTCTTCTAAGTCGCCAAGAGTTTCAAGAAAACTGTGGTTGGCAGAGATCAATTTGCGGAATTCAGTATGGTAGAGTCTCAGCCTGGCCAGTTGCTCGGCCTGGGATACAACATTCTGCTCGGCGCGCAGACCGATGATTTCGAGAAAGAGGAGCAATCCTCGCCACAGGCGATGAAGTAACGTCTCAGTTCGAAGGAGCTTGGCGGGTTGTGGTAGTTCTGTGTCGGCCATGGCCTGTCTTTTCGCAGGGAAGTGGGTGTTATTGCGTTCCGACCAGGCAGGACGTGTCGTTACGGACCTAGCACCGGACTGCCCATCTCGTGGCCAAACGGATACTGCTTTGGGATACCGCCATAAATCGTCTTGTGATCAAATACCATTGTCGGGCGTAACAGGGCCTGGGTCAACATTTGATCCCGCGGCCTCTATGAGCGCGACCAATTTGAGGATCGGGCATGGCTTGAGCAGGTAGGCATAAGCGCCCTTCAGCCAAGCATCTTCCTCTTCACCCAAAGAGTAATGTCCGGTGAGCACGATGACCCGGGTTTCGGTCGTTAAGCGCGAGATCTCGCTGAACACTTGGTGTCCGTCCATTCCCGGCATCTTGATGTCAAGGACGACGACGTCGAAGTGCTCCTCACCAATCATAGAAAGCGCCATAAGCCCATCTTTCGCTTCCTTGACAGCAAAACCTCTGCTGCTCAGCACCTTGTTCAAGCCGCCCGTGAACCCTACCTCGTCATCAACCAGCAGGACCTTTATGCCGGACATGACTGCCTCAATCTCTCCCGAAGGCGGCGCGCCAATTTCTTGGCGCTAGGCTTCCTGACGGCGTAGATCAGGATGGGCTCGGCGGTCCTCGAACCATTCACGAGTTCCACCTCGAGCCACCGAGTGGGACGAAGCAACCCGTGCAGGACGCCGAGGATTCCTAGGCCGGCCAAAAAAGGAGCCGTGATGGTAAGCCAGCTGTGAAATACCACGGCCACCGCACAGAACGCGGTTCCCAGCAATACTTCGCCAAATCTGAACTGGAGCCTCTTTTTCAAAGCGTGAATCCGATCAAGCTTGAACACCTCCACCCCGGTCTGGTCCCGACTGTCCGCGGTGGGCGGCTGATCGGGCATGATAGTGGATTGGAGGCGATACAGTCCCTTGTCCGTCAAGAACAGACTGGTCGCCTGCTGGGCAGGCTCCCGCAGAATAGACTGCATGACTCGAAAATGAGTCTGGATGGTGTGATGCTCGTACTCAATGGTCTCACCCTCGGCCATCTTTTCCTTGATGACAGCGCGATAGAGGGCCACGGTCCGGTCAGCGACCAGCGCTTGAAAATCCCGCTCTCTTAAGTCCCCTCTATCGCGCTTCGGATAAAGCTCCGCAATTTTCTGGCGGAGCTCGTTGAGGTCAATCGTCAACATATGGGTAGGCGCCCGGTGACACGCTCGAGGCGTGATAACCGGGCAACAGAGCCACGACCCCGGACACCCCGATGACAAACACGATGACGAAACAGTACCACCAGTCCTGGGCCATCACGTTTATGTAAAGCCAGCCGAGGAGCAGTGCGTACAAAATGACGTTGAGAATGATCTGCATGGCCGCCTCCTTTATACCAGTTTGTCTCGGAGCCAGAAAACATAGATAAGAGCCGCGGCATCCCAAAGAAATGCTTAGAAGGAGGATCCAGTACACGAACATGGTATTTATGAGTGCTTTCATCGTTTGTCACTCCTTTTCATGACGTAACGGTATTCGCTTCGCTGGTCATGCGAAGATCTTCCCCGGAACTGCCCTAGTCTTTTTGGACCACGAGAGCGGGTATCCAATCAGGAACCCACTTGCCTTTGCGGAATCGCACCGCAAAGTAGACCAGCGACAGGATAAAGAGGCAAAGGAAGATCATCTCACCCAGGGTGAAGACCACCGCGGCGAAGTTGAGGATTTTGTATTGCTGCGCGGTCAGCATATAGACCAGCCTGAGGAAAGCCCCTACAGTTGCCAGGCCCAGGGAGTAACTCAGGATGTAGCGGATGGCCGGGCCGCGGACAAAGGAGGTGGCAATGCTGCCAAACTGGGCGCCGAACATGGCCCCGATGATCATGAAAAAGACCGCGATCATGTCCACGTTACCGCTCAGGAATTGCCGGAGGGCGCCGTAGCCGCCGGAGACGACGATTTCCAGGAGGTCCGTGCCCACAGCGATATGAGTGCTGGCGCCGACGAGGTACACCAGGGCCGGGACTCGAATGAAGCCGCCGCCCACTCCAAAGAACCCGGCCAGCACGCCGGTGAAGACGCCCACGATGACGACCACCCACATGGAGACGACGATCCGGGCCGTGTGGCAGCGAATGATCGGCTTCAAGGCGATGCTTTGAAAGAAATGAGGAATTCTGCTCACACTCAGCTCGCGGCCTACGATCGCCCCGCCTTCGGTGAGTTCGTTGATCTTCTTGTGCGACGCGTGGGTTTCTATCTGCGTGTAGACAAAGAGTCCGATCATGATTCCGACTGAGCCGAACAGGAGGGCGATGGTCGAGAGACCGAGTGCTTTGGTCAAGTTAAGCAGGCGGACTCCCATCTCGACCCCCATCATGGTGCCTCCTACCATGGCGAGGCCTAAGACCCAGTCGATGTTTCCCAGTTGCCGGTGCCTGATGGTGGCGATCACCGACTTCCCGCAGATGTGCGTGACATCGATTCCTGAGGCCATATATCCCGGAAATCCAAAGACGATGAGAGCAGGGGTAACCATATAGCCTCCGCCTACGCCGATGAAGCCGCCCACTATCCCCACGGTCATACCGGTCAGCACCAGGAGGAAAATAGGGGCCTCTATTCCTGCAATGGCGAATTCAAACATGCGTCAGCCTCCTTTTAGTGTACACCTTCATAGTGCTTGATCTTGGCGATCTTCATGCCGATCATGTCCGTAAATCCCTCGGCCATGGAACCCAGGGATAACCCCAGGATAAGAATGAAGCCCACGGCCCAGGCCGCGCCCCAGGGGGAAGTCTCGACCCCTTTATGCGTGAAGGTATCCCTGAAGGCGAAGCCCTTGGATTCCTTCATTTGGCTGGGAACCATGACTTTGAGGGTATTCCCTTCGAGCGCGACCCGCTTGCCCTCAGCCACGGTTTTCTGGTCGATGATGCCGGTGGCGTTAGCGGGAAGGAGATCGCCCTTTTTGATCGGCACGGCCTGCAGCCCGTCGATTTTTTCAAAGGGCCCGATCTGCAAGATAGCCGGTTTGTCTTTGGTCGCCTCATGGAAGCCCCTCGCATTGACGGCCCACCCCGAGGTTTTTGCCTTGTAATAGTACTGTTTCAGTAGAGTGCCGTTATAGTACTGCGCCCAGAAATAGATGCAAATGGCGGCGGAAACCGCCGTCCAAACCACGAACTTGATTGTGCCTCTTACGTGATGTGTCTCGCCTGCCATGAGAATATCCTCCTCCTGTGAGAAAATCTCTTGATGGCTAACCTCCGCTGAGGTTGAAAGCCCGTTGTCTCGTTCGGTAAATTGTCTGGTATCCTTGAATTACCTCCTTTCTTAAGTGATTTGCCCGGCAAGTTCGCCTAGCCGGCATTCAGAAAGTCTAACTATTAGAAAGCATAAACCGTACCAAGAGAGAAGGTTGCCACCATTGCAGACGCTCCAAATCCCTCACGGAAGAATCTCGGCCGCCTTGGTAATGCCAAGGCTCGAGCCAACGAGTATTCCTTTTCCAGGTGGGACAGGCGGCGCGCCTGTCATTTTTGGGCAGGCCCGCGAGACGCGGGACCGCTTTGCCCAGGCTCTCCTGGTGAATATTGCCTATTTTTTGGCGCACCGGAAAAACGGGAAAATTTCCATTGAGGGGGAAAAATCTCCTACTTTCAGAGAACATTGATTGGAAAGTTTTTTAGGTAAAAAAAACCTATATTTTTAGATATAAGAATTACAGGAACTTAGCCATAAAAAAATGGGAAAAATTACCTAAAGGCAGGGGAAAATTACCTAAAGGCAGGGAATTTATACTTTTTAAGATTTGCAGAAATCATAGATAGTGGTCTTTTTCGAAATGATCGAGTTTGGCGCCGGGTTGAAGGATCGTGAAGAGATCAAAGATATGCATGTAATGTTTTAGGGAATCAGGACTAATTCCGAGGAGCGCCGCCGCCTGTTTACGGCTTCCGTGAGATCGGCGCAGGGCCTCAACCACCAGGTGACGTTTCAAATTCATGGTCACGTCGTTAATGGTTTCGTTTGCCGGAAACCCGAAGGTGACCGACCATTGCTGCCCCAATTCTTTGGTTTTGAACCTGGCGTTCAAGGTGAGATCCTCACGGCTAATCCGCCTCTTGCCACACAGAATCAAGGCGCGCTCCAACACGTTGCGCAATTCCCTCACATTTCCGGGCCAAGGATAGACTTCGAGCGCCTTCAACGCCTTGGAATCTAGGGGCGGCACAGAGTCCAATCCCAGCTTGGCTGCTAGATCCGCCAGGATGTCGCCGACCAAAGCAGGAATATCTTCAGTCCTCTGTCTTAAAGGAGGAACCTCTATGCTGAAAACATCCAATCGATAAAAAAGGTCTTGCCGGAATCGATTGAGTTTGACTTCTTTTTCGAGGTTTCGATTCGTTGCCGCAATGAGTCTGGCATTCACCGTAAAAAGTTTTACTCCGCCCACTCTCGTGAATTGCCGGGTGTCCAGAAAAGTCAGGAGCTTCGCTTGGATCGACGGGGAAAGTTCGCCGATTTCATTGAGCAGTATAGTTCCGCCTTCCGCAAGTTCCAGCAGCCCTCGTTTCGGGCCTTTTGAGCCGGTAAAGGCTCCGGATTCATAGCCGAAAAGTTCGGACTCAGCCAATTCCGGGGAAACGGCGGCGCAATTGATGGAGAAGAAAGGCCCATGGGAACGTTTGGAGTTGTCGTGGATGTACCGGGCAATATGGTCCTTGCCTGAGCCGCTTTCTCCGGTCAACAAGACGATGGAGTCCGTCTGGGCCGCCAAGCGCGCGGAACGGAGCGTGGTCCGCATGGCTGAGGACCGGCAACCGCTGCCAACCAGCGGGGCAACGGACTCGCCTCGTTTGCGATCGGTTATTTCCCGGCTTATGCCGATTATGCCGGTAATTTTTCCCTGGCTATTCCGCATGGGAACCTTGGTATCAAGGAAGGTCCTTGGTACTCCCTTGATGAGCCGGGTGTGCTCCTGTTCGACGGTCTCTCCCTTCAGGACGCGCTGATCCACTTCAGCCAGAATCTCGGTTGAATCCTTGCCAAACAATTCGGCGTCGGTGCGGCCCACTATCTGGGATTCCGGGGATTCAAGCAGGCCGGCAAAATACGGGTTCACCTGGGCGTAGCGGAGGGTGGAATCCTTAACAAAGATACAGTCTCTGGCGCTTTCAAAAATACCCTGGAACTGTTCCACGGTCTCATACAGTTGCTCTTCATACACGCGTTTGCGATCGGTAATATCAAGACAAATTCCCACCATTCGTAACGCTTTGCCGTTCTGGTCGTTTTCTACCACTTTGCCGCGGTCCAGAATCCACTTCCATTCTCCTGAGTCTGTCTGCAAGCGGTATTCGACTTCAAAAATATCGGAGGGGTCCGCCAGATGACGCTTCAAGATCTTGAGGACCCTGAGCTTGTCATTACGAGGAATCCGGTTTTGCCAGGCCGCGAAATCCGATTCAGATTCAAACAGCGAACAGCCGAGCACTCTGCTCCGACGCTGATCGAAATAGATCATGTCCGTATTCAGGTTCCATTCCCACAATCCCAAGTTCGCCACTTCCAGTGCCAGTTCCTGTCGGCTCTGCCTCATGAGCCATTCTTTCTCGACAGCTTCGCGCTCCCGTATCTGCTCTTCGAGAAAGGCCTTGGTCTTCAACAGCTCGGCAGTCCGCTGCTCCACGCGCTCCTCCACTACCTGGCTCACCGATTGTTCGGCCTGCAGCACTCTGACGAGAAAGATGCCTAAAATGGCTGCTATCATTTCAAAGAAGCGTACTGTTTCAGCACCAAAGATATTGGCCCGCGAGTCGTTGAGCTGCAAAACCCCGATGACCTCACGATCGCAACGGAGCGGAACGATGGCCACGGATTCATAACCGGATGAAATAAAAGGACTTCTGAATATGGTCTTGAGCTCGCCGCTGTACTCCGACTCGATCAATTTAGACAGACACGTGGTCCAGAAACTCCCGGCGGGCGTAAAGAAAGGCCTGGAAGGCTCCGTCTGCCCTCGGATTATTTCCCCACACATGCACTCCAGAAGCGGATTGCCTTCAGAATCGCGCATTATTTGGCCGGAGCCGCTGCGCCTGCAGAGATAGTTCTCTGCCTTGATGAAAGCATCGGGATAACCGTTGGCCACGCGATATGGATAATCGTCGCCTTCTCGAAGACGAACCCCAACGGCTTCAATACCGACCGAGTTTCTGATCGATTCCACTATCTTGTCGAGGTCGGCGCCCCTCAGGACTCGTTGATTCAGAAGTTCGAGGATCTCAATGGCGAATTCTTGATTTTTACTCAGGGACCGAAGCCTGCCTGCCATTGCTTCCAACCGGTCTTGGAGAATCAATTCTTTCGTTGATGTCCTCCTCGTCTTACGCTGTCTCATCTGGCACCCCTTATCCTGGCACGGGAAGAGGAGATTCGTGAAAGACCGCTGTCAGAAGATTTTGCCGGACTTGCTGCCAAAATGTCATCAATATCGTCAAAAAAATGTGCAATAGGCATGCCAAACCAAGAAGTCAGGCTGCGCATCCCTTGGGAACCAAGCATTCGCCTGAGGAGGCGCCATAGTCCACGCTCCGAATCACTTAGGCAAGATTTTTTACACCAGGTGTCAGGATTTTTTACACCATAGGTCATTTGGGCCTACCACGCACCGCGTTGCCATTGGTCATGAATGAAGGCCACACCGGCACCTGTAGGATGAGGTGAGGGACTCCTTAGGGCAGGGAGCAAATTCCATGAAAAGATTCGCGATCACCGGCAGCAGGCCGGAGTGAGAAAAGGCGTGGCCGAGAATTGTTCTCACACCCTTTGCATACTCGGGGACGGACGGCCGCCACCCGTGTCAAAACTCAAGCTCGTAATTCCCCGCCAAGAAGCGTCCTGCCAAAGCTTCGACGCTGCCTTCGGACCGCATAAGCATGTCCATTTGGCGCGTGAATTGGAGCATTCGTCCTACTTCATCGAGCTTCTCTTGAATCAGAGCGGCTTCGTACTTGTCATAGCGCGCATCTACCCGGTCCCCACGGACTTTCACCACAAAACCGAAGGCATCAAGGATAGTTGCGACGACTCGTGCTCTTCTATTCCGTCGGGTCTCATCCGCCGCGCCGCCTTTCATTGAAAAGGAGATGTAGTTCTGGCTCGCCGTCTCGCAGCAATAGGTATCCAGCACGCTATAATGATAGCCGAGGCGCGAGCTGAAATTGAGATAATTGTCTGAAATGATGGCATAACTTCGATCACCGAAACGTTCCCCGATGCCATTGGGAGCAAACACCTGTTCCTGGAGGACAGACAGGAAGCCCCCAAGCTCAACCGGCCTGGGACCTTGATTCCGCAAGTCCTTGTGCAACATTCCATTTAGGACGGCCTTCAAAGGGCTGGACACGATCTGGTCTACGGTCACCCGTTTTGAGGAGTTTGAGCATCCCGTCAATCCACCTCCAAGGTCAATAAGGTACAGGTCCAATGGCACCGGGGCAACCAGCTTGAAGCCGCCAGCTCCTTCGACGTCGGCAACATTATCGCTGATCGCGAACATCTCTCTGTACGAGAGCTCGTGGATTAGCCGCATCAGATCATGAAGGGTTTCGCAATATGGTAGGGAAAAATTGTGCGCGGTCGGATTGACGAGATTCAAGGGCACGATCCAGTCCGCGACCCTTCTCAAGGTGTTAAACACCGGTGTGTCTTTCATCATTGGCTTTTCGGTCTTGCAGAGTTCCAACAGCTCAAGAACCTGACCTTCGTAGACCCGGGCGGAATAGGCGTCAACAGTGACCTCGGCCCCGGCCGGGATGGCCTCTGTAGCCGACTTGGCGTCGAGGATCGTTGGCACCCCGAATTCTCTGGCCAGAGAAGCCATATGGCTGGTGACGCTTCCTGTGTCCGTCACTATGCCCCGCGCTCTGGTCATCACCATAATGAACTGAGGGCTGGGGTGCCGGGCCACGAGAATCCCGCCGGACGGAAACGTTTCCAAGTCCTCTTCAGATTTCACGTGTACGGCAGGGCCGAATCCTACTCCGGGGAAAGCAACGGCTCCTCCTTCTACGAGGACGGGGTATCCTGCCACCCGCATGAATTCACGGTCGCCGGCCACGGCATGGATCTCGATATGAAGAGGCCTAGTCTGAAGAATCATGACCCTGCCGCTACTATCCAGGGCCCACTCGACGTCTTGGGCATATTCGTAATGCTCCTCTAATCGAAGCCCGTATTCGGCCAATTGCCGTATCTGCAGAAGAGATAGACAAGGCGCATCTTGCTTCTCAGGTTCTACAGGGATTTCCTGAAGCCCCTCTTCAGGCAGGCTAATAAGCTGAACGGGTTTGTGCGAGATCCGCGACTCAACCAGCCTCAGCTCGGCATCCTTAGAAACGAGGTAACTGTCGGGAGTGATGACTCCGTCCACCGCATACGGTCCGAGGCCCCACACCGAGGTAATGAGAATCTGGTTTGCCAATGGATTGGCTGGTTCCCTGGTATACATGACGCCGCTCGCGAGGGAATCCACCATCTCCAGGCACGCCACACCCATCGATAGGTCTTCATCCCGTATTCCTTTCGCCAGACGGTATGACAAGGCTCTGGGGGTATAGAGACTTGCCAGAATCTGCTTGTAGGTGTCGATAAGTTGTTCCCGCGGAACATTGAGAACCGACGTATACTGCCCCGCGTAGGATAATTGGCTGTCCTCACCGATGGCACTGCTTCGCAGCGCGACACGAATGTCCTTTGACTGTCTGCCGCTCCCTTCGTGAATTCGCTCTGTCATCTCCTGGTAGGCGGAAAGGATGGCCTGCGCCAAGTCCACAGGTACCGGGGCTCTTATAATAAGCCGTTGAATTTCCTGGCTGACGTTGTTGACCGCCTGGGGCTCATGAAGGTTTAAGTGCCTGCGCAAGCTATGGATTTCCTCAATGAGGTCGTTTTGTGCAAGGAAATAATTGCAGGCCGCGGTGGTGACGGCAAAACCGTCAGGTATGGGAATTCGGGCGCAGTTGAGTAGCTCGCCGAGATTGGCATTCTTGCCGCCGACTGACTCCACCATGTCTCTCGTTATGTTCGAATACGGCAGGACCCATTCGGTAACGGTCAATTCCTTGCATTTCCCGAGTTCGTCCTTGATGCGGGAACTAAGCCTCTCAATGATGGGAAAGAGTGTTGTAAAATGGTGTCCCGAGAGGTCGTCCAGGCTCTTTGCCATTTTCAGAGTATGAAAGACCGCTCTGGTTGCTTGCGACCGTACGTAGGGCAGGCTGAAGAACTCTTGGCCGCGCAGTTTCTCCTCGAAATCGGTGATAATGTTGAGCAGTTCGGTGTTCGAGGCCATTAAATCCTTGAAAGACGCGTACTTGAACTCGAATACGGTTGAAGCCCGTCCCCTGGCCGCGCTTCGGTCCTGGGACTTTCGGCAGTATATTCGCTGCACGTATTGTAGAATCGAGTCCAAGAGAGACATTTCAGCTTTCCTGAAGCCGCGAAAAAAGATCCCCGTTCAGCCTTCCGACAGGACAATCAAACGTCTCGTTGTGCAAGAGCAAATCTGGAACGCCTTGATCGCTTACCTGCTGCTGGTGTGGGTCAAGTGCAAGACCAAGGCCGGCTGGGGACTTTTGGAGCTCACCCGCCCGGCCCAAACCATGCTCCCGGACCACCTGGATGGGTGGGCGTTACTCGGCCTTCGACCACCAGACAACTGACAACCTTTGCTATTCAATTAACGTGCCAGACAGCAGTGATGACAAATCATAAAATAGCGCCTGGAGGGGCTCCCGGAGGATATCTGAACGAATATTTTTGTTTGCCTATTTAATGTGATAACTAGCTCAATAAATCAGAAACTTTTTCATGCCAATTACTTTGGGATAGAATAAGTTACCGGCAAAAACACCTGATAACCTTCAGCAGGCTTGGGAAGCAAGCATCGAGAACGCAGAATACCTGGGAATTTTTAGGAGGCAAGTCGATGACCAAGGCTTACTTCATCCTGTTTATCTCCATTCCCTTCCAGTTTGTGGCCGCATTCCTGGCTTTGCGGCTGATCTGGATCACCAAGAGGAGCGTGGCCTGGATATTTATCGCCGCGGCCATCGTCCTCATGAGTTTGAGACGCTGCCTTACCCTATATGGGTGGTACTTCAGGGGGATGGAGCTTCTGCCGGTGGACGTCAGCCAGGAGTTGATCGCCATGGCCACTTCCGTTTCCATGGCAGTGGGAGTGGCCCTGATTGCCCCATTATTTTTGGAAATCAAACGCGCCGGAGATGTTCTCCGGGACAGGGTGGAAGAAGGGACCGCGGAATTAAAGAAGTCCTATCAGGCGCTTCAGCTGGAGTTGGCGAAACGGCAGGTGGCGGAAGAGTCCCTGCGGAAATCGGAAGTCATGTTTCGGACCATCGCTGATTTTACTTATGATTGGGAGTATTGGCTAGGCCCGGACGGGAGGTACTATTACAACTCTCCCTCGTGCGAACGGATTACCGGCTATCAGGCGGAAGATTTCTTCTCGGACCCCGACCTGCTGGAGAAAATCACCCACGTGGAGGACCGGCAGAAAATCGCCGGACACCTCCATGACGAACGGGAGAGCGGCGAGCCCCACCACCTGGATTTCCGGATCCTTACCAAGGATGGGGAAGAACGGTGGATCGCCCACGTCTGCCAGCCGGTATACAGCCCCACCGGCCACAATCTCGGCCGCCGGGCCAGTAACCGTGATGTCACCCGACAGAAGCAGGCCGAAGAGGAGAAGGCCAAGCTGGAATCCCAACTGCGCCAAACTCAGAAGATCGAGGCCCTGGGAACCTTGGCCGGTGGCATCGCCCACGATTTCAACAATATCCTCTCCCCCATCGTCATTTATACCGAGCTCGCCATGCGGGACTTCCCCGTGGACAGCTCCACCCGGTCCTACCTGGACCAGGTGCTCAAGTCCAGCAAACGGGCTTCGGACCTGATCAACCAAATCCTGTCCTTCAGCCGGCAAACCGAGCGCCAGCGCATGTTCATGCAAATGGGCCCCATTGTTAAGGAATCCCTGAAATTGCTGCGGGCCTCCTTCCCCTCCACCATCGACCTGCGCCAGAATATCGGGGCCGATCCGGATTGGGTGCTGGCCGATCCCACCGATGTCTACCAGGTGGTAATGAATCTCTGCACCAACGCCGCCCAGGCCCTGGGTGACAGAGGGGGTCTGCTGGAGGTGGTTTTGGACAATGTGGAATTAACGGAGGGGCTGTCTGCTTTCGGGATCGAAATCAAGCCGGGACCCTATGTGCGGCTGAGTATCCATGATTCGGGGCCGGGGATCCCCCCGGCCATCATCGAGCGCATCTTCGAGCCTTACTTCACCACCAAGGGGAAAGGCCAGGGGACCGGTTTGGGGTTGGCCGTGGTCCACGGCATAGTCAAGCTCTGGGCGGGCGGTATTACTGTTGCCAGCGAACCGGGCCGGGGAACCACCTTTGAGGTCTTTTTCCCGGTGTTGCGGACCGAGGAGCTTATGGAGCCCGAAGTGGTGGGGGATATGCCCCGGGGCCAGGAAAGCATCCTGGTGGTGGACGACGAGGAGGATGTCGTGGTGGCTGCCAAGATCCTCCTGGAGCAGTTGGGGTATCGGGTAACGGCCCTCACCGACAGCCGGGAGGCCCTGGAGGCCTTTCGAGCCCAACCGTACGGCTTCGATCTGGTTTTGGCCGATCAAACCATGCCCCACCTGTCGGGCCTGGAGCTGGCCGGAGAACTCCTGAAGATGAGACCTGGCCTTCCCATCATCATCTGCACCGGCTACAGCGAGACCCTGACGCCGGAGAAGGCCAGGGCCTTGGGTATCAGGGAGCTGCTCGCCAAGCCGCTGGTCTCCCGGCAGCTGGCCGAGTCCGTGCGCCGGAAACTGGATGCTGGGAGAGGGGAATAGCCCCGGGAGGAAAACCCCGCATGCCGCTAATCGACAAGATATTAGGCCGACCCCTAAGGCGGCCGGGGGTGCGCTCTCTTAAAAAATGATATTATTAGCAGAAATCTTTCCCTGGCGAAGGCGACTACGGCAATGGCTCAAGATAGACCGGTGTCTCTGTATCAGCAGAAAGAAGCAGAAAGCTTATCCTTGCAGAGCAGGTTTAAGTTCCAGTGCCATGACGGACTGGCCTGCTTTAACCAGTGTTGCCAAGCCCCCACCATCGTCTTGAGCCCTTATGACATCCTGCGTCTGAAACAATTTCTGGGCCTCACTTCCGGGGAATTCCTGCGGCGCTACACCCTGCAGGGAACCGAAGAGTTCTCGAATCTGCCTTTGGTCTTCATCGACGCGTTCCGGTCTCCAGGGGGCGGTTGTCCATTCATCGGGGCCCGGGGTTGCACGGTTTATGCACAGCGGCCGGCGGCCTGCCGCCTCTTCCCCATCACCATGGGCAGCCGGCTAACGAAAGATGGCGTGGTGGACTATTATTTTTGCCGCAAGTTGGATTATTGCCGGGGATTCGCCGGCGAAGTCGAATGGACGGTGGCGTCCTGGCAGGCCAACCAGGGGTTCGCCGAGTTTGACCAGGGCCGCCGGAAATGGCTGGAGATCCTGCTCCAGGCAGGACTTGAGGGGCCTATAGAGGCTCGGAGGCGAGACCTGGTCGCCACCGTGGCCTATAATCTGGACGAATTCCGCCAAGCGCTCTTGGAGCCTGCCTTTCTGAAAAACAACGGTTTAGAAGACCAGGCTCTGGAAGAGCTCAGGAGGGACGATCTGGCCCTCCTCCAATTTAGCTACCGCTATCTGCAAACCATCCTGTTTACGGATAAGAAGTTGATTTAATCTCAGTTCGCCAAAAACCGCCAACTGCCTGCGAATCATAACCTTGCCAGGCTTGCCCCAAGCAAAGAGGGCGGGCCCGGAGGCCCACCCTCTCAAACTGCTCAGGACTTATAGGCAATTTTAGTTGGCCAACGCCCTGCCCTTTAACCGGCTATCGGCCATCACTACCCGGTCGCGACCTGCCTCTTTGGCCTGATACAGCGCCGTATCCGCCGCCTGGATAACCTCCTTGCCAGAGGAACCGTGATCCGGAAAGACGGCCACCCCGGCGGAGATCGTGATGGCTTTTAGTGACGAACTCTGTAAATAGAGCCGCTTGACCCCCTCATTCAGCGCCTTGGCTCGGTCCAGGGCGACATCCATGGGAGCCCCGGGCATAATGAGCAGAAATTCCTCTCCCCCAAAGCGGCAGGCAATATCTTCCCGGCGAACCGTTTCCTGGATCATTTGGCTCAAGGCGCACAAGAGCTCATCTCCCGCATTATGGCCATAGGTGTCGTTGTATTCCTTGAAATGGTCCAGGTCCAGCATGATTACCCCCAGGGGGCTCCCCGAGCGCTTGCCTCGGCTCAATTCCCGTTCCAGGGTCTCTTCCAGATAGCGGCGATTAAAGAGACCCGTGAGGCCATCCCGGATGGCCTGATTGCGCAGAGTCTCACGGAGTTTCAGGTTGGCCAGGGCCATGGCCATCGCCTCAGCCACGGTGACGGCAAACTGGCCGGTGGCTTTAAGCTGATCTGCTGACTGCGGAGTGTTTTGGCGCAAATGGAAAATACCCATAACTTCGCCCTGGGCCATCAAGGGGACACAGAGATAGCTGCCGGGGACATCGGCGCCGATGTGACGGCAGTTCATGCTGGTGGCCGAATCATGAACCAGATACGCCCGGCTTCGCCTCAAGGACCAACACTCATCGTGGTCGAACACCATCTCCAGAGATGAAGTATCGCCCCAAATGGAGGTCATCTCGAAGAGATTCTTGGAGTTATTGAGGATATAGAGCGCCCCGCTATAGTCCGGGAAGAATTGGGGCACAAAGTTGGCGATGGCGCTATAGGTTTCTCCGGAGGATTGACAGGCCTGGAAGACATCGCTCATTTTCTGGAGCAGGGTCATTTGGCGGTTGCGCCGGTCGGATTCGTGCACCAAAATCTGTAGTTGTTCATTGGCCGCCTGCAATTTCTTCAGGTTTTCCTTTTGCTCAGTTAAATCTCTGGCGATCGTGACGCTACCCATATTTTTGTTCTTTTCGTCACGCAACATCTTGACGGAAAGACTGCATGGAAAAGTGGTGCCATTTTTCTTCTTCATTTCAATTTCGTAATGCTTTACACAACCATCCTGGCGCAATTGTATTAACATGTTAGCCAGTGCATCTTTATTGGCATAAAGGTCAAACACCGGTTTCCCCTGCAGCTCCTCAAAACTACAACCATAGATTTCTTCCGACGCCTTGTTCCATTTCCTGACAAGCCCTTTGGAGTCGACGATGCCGATGGCTTCGGCGGAGTTATCGAAGATGTTCTGCATGTACTGGTTGGCCTGTTTGAGCTCCGCTTCCGCCTTCTTAAGCCAGGTGATGTCCCGGAAAGTGGCCACCACCCCAACTATCTGGCCATCTTCCTTGATCGGGCGAGTCAAATAGGCCACCGGCAGGGGATCACCCTTCTTGGTCCAGAAGACCTCGTCAATGATAAAACGTTCCTGGCCGTCTTTGAGAGTGGCTCGAAGAAGGCACTCATCTTGGGGATAAGGGGTGCCATCGGCCCTCTTGTGATGGATCAACTCATGTAAGTTTTGGCCCATAATATCCCGGGCCTGGTAGCCGAGCATTTTGAGGACGGCAGGATTGACGAAAACGACCTCGCCCGCCTGGTCAAGCTCCAACAAGCCCTCGCCCAAAGAGTTCAAGACCGTCTCGTGATGCTGCTGCATTTTCTTTATGGTTTCTTGAAATTCATGCGCCTCGGTAATGTCGGAATAGATCCCGGTAATATATTCCACGGTGCCGTCAGCATCGCAGATTATCTGTCCTCTCTCCCGAACCCAAAGAAGCTCCCCTGATTTTATTTTTATACGATACTCCCGGACATAGGATTTATTGGTCTTTAAGGCCTGCCGGAATATCTCTTTGGCCTTTTCCAAATCCTCGGGCACAATAAGCTCGTTCCATTTCATCCGCCGGGAGTTAAAATCCTCAATGGAATAACCGGTGGACTTCTCGAACTTCTCGTCAAATAAGTCGACACTCCAATCAGGGTAGCCCTTAAAGACCACGGAGGGGATGGTTTTCACCAAGAGGCGGAAGTTATTCTCACTTTCCCGGAGGGACGCCACCGTTTTATTGAACCGCCGGGTAGTCCTTAGCAGGTAGATGGATCCCAGCAGGATGAAGGCGGATCCGAAAATGACGAAAATAAAATACATCTGTTGAATAAAGAGTGTACCCACCTGATTAAGGAATTTCATCGTCATTTCTCCTACCGTTCCAACCTACGCCGGTGTTGCCGATAAGTGACTATAAATCACCAACCCATTTAGAGAGCCGCTGATCATCGCCGGCTTATCCCCCCCCCCAAAAAAAACCTAGAGCTCCGTTAATTAATCGGGCTCTAGGTAAAAACAGGTTTGCCATATTCCATTCGGCAATCCCGCTACCATAACCCGAAGGCTTTAGGCCGGAGACTTTGCGTCCTACCCTTTCGGGCAGTTTGCCTTTTCGATGATCTGGTTTGCATCTTTGCCTATTTAACTACCTCCGTAAATAGGGGATTCCCTGATTCTGGTGGGGAAAATTCCCTAAAAATTAGATAAGTTCCAGCCAAAAGTTTGCTGACCACAGGATTAAAGGGGGAATAGTCGAGGCGAATTGCCGACGGCTAGCGTCGCAGCAATTCGCCCCGGCTTTCTCTTAAAGGTAGGGAAAAGGGCAGGGCAAAGGTTAAAACAGATCTAGATCTATCTCCTTATCCGGGAGAAATGTTAAAGAATTAGCGTTCGGCCCGCATCTTCTCTCCCCGGATGATGATGCCCGAGGGATCGATGTGTTCTCGGAGGAGGCGCAGCTCAGCATCCTCCGGAGGCTCGAGTTCCAGGAGTTTCTCCGCCATGAGGGGCGTGAAGCCCATGCCCTGGATGACCTCCTGCGGATCGAGGCCCTTGAGGACCCCGAGGAGCCTCATTTTTTTCGTCTTCTCATCGAAGCCGAAGAGCGCCTTGGAGGTCACCACCCGCCAGGGCCCGGTGTCTTTGGGCAGCCCGGCCCGCTCCCTGGCCCCCGGCCCATCGAGATAGCCGGGGGAGGTGAGAAAATCCACCTTCTCGACGAAGCGCCGGGCCTCGTGCTTCAGGACGACGATGGTCTTCCAGACAAAGGAGGCGGCTTCGTTGCCGCCGCCGCTGCCCGGGAAGCGCCGCCCCGGCTGCTCGTAGGTCCCGCCCAGGAAGGTGGAGTTGAGGTTGCCGTATTGGTCCACCTGGGCGGCCCCGAGCATACCATAATCGATATAGCCGGTGGCCGCATAGGAGAAGGCCCAGTTCATATTGATCCACTGCAGGGACCGGTAGATGTTGCTGGGGCCGCCCATGGTGCCCCGGATAAAGGGGGTGAGGGATTGGGGGCCCACGGCCCCGAACTCGAAGAGCTGCACCAGGTGTGGGGTGTAAAGCCTCTCAGCCAGGATGGCCACCACCTGGGGCATGCCCCAGCCGACGAAGACGGTCTTCCGGTCCTCCAGGAGCCTCGCCGCCGAGCAGATCATGAATTCCGTATCGGTAAATTCCACTACCGCCATGTTTTACCTCTTGTATTGTTTCATGGCCCGTTTTGGGCCGTCAACGGGAATCAAATCTCAGGCAAGGGCGGTTCGAGAACCGCCCCTACAAGGATCTCATTGATAGCCTTCTTTAATGGAGGCCTTTTGCATCAACTCCTTGAGCTTCGGCCAGCCCACGTGTTTCTCCAGAAATTCCAGGTGATCCTTAACGCCGTAAATGTAGCGCTCCAGGTGGTCCTGCATCTGCGCCTCCGTCTGGATGGCGTTTAAGCGGTCCACATGTTCCAGGTCTATTTCGTAGCGGCCCGGCATGGCGCCGGGGTAAGCCCCGAAGGGCAGGTGGACCACGGCATCCACCAAAAAGAAGGGGATCGTGGTCCGGCCCGGATCTTTGCGAAACTCCAGGGGCTCGATGATCTCCTCGGCGGAAACGATCACCCGTTTCGAGGCCATGGCCGCCTCCAGGGCGAAGAGGTTGGTCCCGAAGATGCGGGCGTTGCCGTAGATGTCGGCCTGGTGCACATGAATCATGAAGACATCTGGGTTGAGCGCCGGGACCAGACAGATTGGCTCATTGGTGAAGGGGTCGTTGATCACCTTGGCCCCGGAGTGTGGCAAGCCGTCGGTCCCCAGGAAGTTGCGCACCGGGAGGAAGGGGACGCCCCGGGCTCCGGCCAGAATCCTGCTGGCCAGCACCCCGTTGGTATTGTCGAAGACCTGCACCTTCCCCTCACAGACGGCTCGCCCGATGTAGCTGCCGTAGCCCAGAAAACCCACATCGATGCGGGTACAGCAGCCTCCTCCCACCAACAGGGGGGAATCGTGCAGCGTGAACTCGGCACAGATCCAGAGGTCCCGTTTCCGCTGCCGGATAATTTCCCGAATCAGGGCCTGGGGGCCCCGGGTCAGGGAGGAAAAATCGTAGGCGAGATAGGACCCGTCCTGGACGAAGCGGGAGACAGCCTCCTGCTCCGTCATGACTTTCTCCACGGTGTCCCTTGACTTGTTATCCCTCACCCAGCGGCGGAAATCGTCCGGATGGGTAAAGTGCACCTCCACCTGTCCTTGCAAATTAGCCTCCTTTGAATCCAGATCAACCAAGTTTTTGCCTCTGGCCCCCTTAAAAACCGCTGGGCGGCAGATAGGGCAGAGTCTTTGCCAAGAGCCAGCACAGGAACAGCACCACCGGGATGTGGAACATGAGCTGGAGTATGGAGTAGCCGGCCAGGTCCCGGGCCCGAACGTTGAGGATGCCCATCAGGGGCAGCATCCAGAAAGGATTGACCAGATTCGGCAGGGCCTCGGCGGCGTTGTAGATCTGCACCACCCAACCCAGGTGGACGTGCAAAGTATTGGCCGCGGCCATGACGTAAGGGGCCTCCACCACCCACTTGCCGCCCCCGGAGGGAACGAAGAGGCCGAGAACGGCGGAATAGATGCCCACCAGGATGGGGTAGGTCCCGTGCGAGGTGAGCCGCACGAAGAGATCGGCCAGGAACGGGTTGATGGCGGTCTTGGCGATGAGCCCGAAAATACCGGCATAAAAGGGAAACTGGATGAGCACGCCGGCGGTGGCGGGCACGGATTTGGCCACGGCCTTCAGAAAGGCCCCGGGGCGCCCAGTGGAGCAGGATACCCGCGGTCAGAAAGATGAAATTAAAGGTGTTGAGATCCGTAGCCGCCAGCGCCCCTTTCTGCACAAACAGGAAAATTATATAGGCAATCATCAGAATGGCGATGACCACCGAGAGCACCGGGCTCGATTCGAGCCGGTCGGCCGGGGTCTTGGGCTTTTCCGCGGTCACTTCCAGCGGCTCGAAGGTGATCCCCATATCTTCCGCGGTTTTGGCCTTTTCGGGGCTGGGGCAGGAGAAATAGGCCACGGCCACCGAAACGGCAATGAGGATCGCGGCCAGCAGCAGGCTCTGCCACAGGAAGATGGTTTGGGTCAGGGGGATGACCCCGGTGATGGGCAAGAGGGCCGGAGGAATGGAACCTTTGGTGTTCTGCAGTAAGGCGGCCGAGGACGACAACCCCAGGGCCCAGACGGCCCCCAGGCCAAGATAGGCCGCGGCGCCGATGGCCCGGTAGTCGATACGCGGCACCCGCCGGACTACTTCCCGGACCAGCAGGCCGGTGAAGATTAGGGACAGGCCCCAGGAAATCAGCGAGGTGAGCATGGCCAGGAGGGCGACGAAGGCCACAGCCCCCCGGGGCGTCTTGGGCACCCCGGCCAGCCAGGCGATCAGCCGGGCGATGGGAGGCGAGCTGGCCACCACGAAGCCGCCAATGATGATCAGGGCCATTTGCATGGTGAAGGGAATCAGGACCCAGAAACCCTCACCGAAAACTTGCACCAGCTTGAGGGGCTTTTCCCCCAGGGCCAGGCCACCGAGAAAGACAATAATGACCGCGCAGAGGGCAAACACAAAGGCGTCAGGAAAATACCGTTCGCAGAAATCAGCCAGGGCTTCGCCCACCCGGGCGAGGGGGGCGGACTCTTGTCCGGCTGGACCTGGTTCTTTCACGTCAACTTCGACTCCCATACGCCACCTCCAGGGTTCCTTCTCGCAAAGAAGGTGTTTCGGTTAGAAGGTCGAAGCTCAGGGCAGGGCTGGTCTCAGAAGAAAACCAGGGGCCAGGCGCGAGCCAGGGGCTCCATCCTTGCCTATCAATGCCATATAGGAAAAATAGGGACACTTCCTATTTTTCCTAGTTATTTCCCGTCATATTAAGGTTTTGCTTTGAAAAATAGGAAGTGTCCCTATTTTTCAGGTCAAATTACCCCGGCCTGCTTGAGCTCCTTTAACTTCCCGGGTCCCACGCCGAGATAACGGTGGTAGATGAACTCGTTGTCCGCGCCGATGGGGCGGCAGACCCACTTGATCCGGCCGGGCGTCCGCGTCATGGCCTTGAAGGCGGAATTCTGGATCAGGAGGTCGCCGTAAGTCGGGTCGTTCCATTTGAGGAAGGTGCGCCGTTCCTGCCAGTGTTCCCTGGTCAGCACGTCCTTGGGACTTTCGAGCCGGCCCGACACCACCGTGCCCTTCTTGTCATCCCGTTTGCTGTACAGGTAGATCATGTCCTGGATTTCGTCGGCGGTGTAGTTCTCGGTGAATTTTTCAATTTGATGCTGAATCGTCGGCTGGTTCTTCGGGGTGAGGCGCTCCTTCATGGTGGGGAACTGCTCCCGCAGATCAGGCCGGTTGATGATTTCGCACAGGGCCGTCCAGTTGGGGTCGGTGAAACCGGAAATGAAGGTGTAGCCGTCCTTGCACTTGACGTAGGTGTACGGGAAGACGGCGTAGTCATAATTGCCGGCCCGGGGCATGGTTTCCCCGGACATATGGAAATATTGCAGGCTGTAATTGGCGATGGACAGCAAGCCTTCCGGTGGGGCGCAGTCGATAAACTGCCCCTTACCGGTCTTCTTCTTATGGAAGGCGGCCATCAAAATGCCCAGGGCCGCCCAGGAGCCGCCGGCATACCAGCCCATCCAGTTGCCGTGCTTCATGGGCCGCTTGTAGGTCTGGTCAATTTCCGGGTCCAGGTCCGGCTCGCCGGTGATGGACATGATGACCCCCCGGGCCTGATCGACGATGTCATAATCCGGCTGGTTGGCATGCTTCTCGGCGTCCACGCCGTAGTGGCCGTAGCTGCTGATGCCGCAGTAGATCAGGCCGGGGTTGGCCTCGCTCAGTTGCCGGTAGCCGAGGCCCAGGCCGTCCAGGTAACCCGGCTTGAAGGTCTCGATGACCACCGCGGCCTTGCCGGCCAATCGGGCAAACATCTTCTGGCCCTCTTCCTTGGTCAGGTCCAGGGTGACGTGGAACTTATTCCTGGCCTCAACGATGTAGGCCAGGCCGGAATCCCCGATCATCATGCCGTAAGGCGACATCTTCCGGGCCGTGTCGCCTCCGGGGGGTTCGATGCGGATCACCTCGGCGCCCATTTCCGCCAGGATCGAAGAGGTCACGAGTCCGGCAAAGTTGCCATAACTGGCATCGATCACCACCAGGTCATCCAGAGCTTCCGGCTTTTTGTAGGCATCCGGGGGATAGGTCTCCCTATAGGCCCACCTGGCAAATTCCTGGTTGATCGCCATACCGACAATTTTTTTGTCATCCATGCTGTTTCCTCCCAGAAAGTTTACGGAAGCCTAAGGTTACGGCAACTTTATGCCACTTTTGCCATCCCAGTCCGGCGGCGCATTTTGCGAGGGGACGGCTGGATTCGCGCCAAAGATGACCTTCTCGAATTCCAGCCGCTTGATTTCCTCCAGGGGCAGGCCGAGGATCTTTTGGAAGACGTAGCGGTTATCGAAGCCCACCGGGCGGCTGCTCCATTTCACCTTGCTGGGGGTTTCGCTCATTCTCGGCGGATAACATTCCTGCCGCATCTTGCCATAAAGATGGTCGTCGTACTCTTGGATGGCGCCTCTTTGCAGGAAGTTCGGGTCGTTGTAAGCATCCTTGGCGTTCAGCACCCGGGAGGCGGCGAAGCCGTATTTGTCGCCCTGCTCCACGACCTCGGCCACGCTTTTGGTCTTGGTCCACTTGGCCACGATGTCGAGCACGGGCTTCGCTTCTTTCAAGCCGTGCGGTGGGATCGGCAAACTTGTCATAGATCGCCATCTGGCCCATGGCCTCGCACAGCCCCTTGAACTCGGGCTTGCTGAAGGCCGCCAGGGCCACCCAGCCGTCCTTGCATTCGAACAGGTCGGAGGGACAGATGGCCAGGTCCCGATTGCCGGAGCGCTTCCGGTCCTCGTTGGTCTTGTAAGTGTAAAGCCAAGTCCAGTCGAGCCAACGGATGACGTTTTCCACCTGCATGTAGTCGATGAACTGGCCTTCTCCGGACCGCTCCCGGTAGTTCAGGGCCGCCATGATGGCCACCGCAGCAACTCAGCCCGGTGATCCAGTCGGCGATCCAGACGCCGGATTTGATGGGTCCCCGGTCTTCGAAACCGGTGATGGGCGACAGGGCGCCCATGCTTTGGGCCACGGCGTCATAGGAAGTCCGGCCCGTCCAGGGCCCCCAGCTGCCATAGCCGGAAACGTGCAGTTGAATAATGCCAGGGTTGATTTGTTTTAGTTCTTTATAGCTCAGGCCCCACTCCGCCATGCGGCCGGGGGTGAGGTTGTCCGCCACCACGTCGGACTTTTTCACCAGTTCCTGAAAGAGTTCCTTGCCCTGGGGGTGGCCGAGGTGCATGCCGACCCAGTACTTGTTATGGTTTTCTATTTCCAGGCCGGGGGACATATTCTTCCAGAAGTAGGCATAAGGGGTCACGAAGCGCATCTGATCCCCTTTCTGCCCTTCGAACTTGATCACCTCGGCGCCGAATTCCCCCAGGTAATCACAGGCCGCCGGCCCGAGCACCACGTAGCAGACCTCCAGGATCCTGACGCCCGCCAGCGGTTCCGGCTTGTCAAAAAGTTGGCCGATATCGAACTTGCTTTTCAAAAAATCTTGATATGCTTTGCCTTTGCTCATCCCAGTAGCTCCTTGCCTAGCGGATTATTGGATTTCTATCTGGCCGCTGAATTCTGCC
Source organism: uncultured delta proteobacterium (assembly GCA_963796215.1). Classification (GTDB taxonomy): domain Bacteria; phylum Desulfobacterota; class Desulfobaccia; order Desulfobaccales; family 0-14-0-80-60-11; genus JAPLJC01. Next base: position 56,357 of record CAWCKU010000001.1, read on the forward strand.
ACTGCCTTAAAGAGCCAATTGCCTTGCCGGGTTTCCTCCTTTCGACTGGATTCGCTAAAAGACCATCAATAAATCAAAACCTCCTTTGGCCCCGGGTGGGCCATGCTTGCTTGGGCCCGGGCTAACGCCGCCCGGTCAGAGTCTTGGGGATTCTGCCGCTGTGGGCGCATTCCGAACGCAGCCGCCGGCCGACGATGCGCTCCACCATGCGGCCGAGGGTGAGCACCTTATCCACCTCCACCCCGACGTCGATCCCCATTTCATCCAGCATGACGACCAGGTCTTCGGTGGCGACCAGGCCGGTGATGCTCGGGTCCTGATAATAGTATTCGCCGGTGCCGGCTACGGGCACGCCGTCCACAAAGTTGGCCGGCTGGCCGCCGATGCCGCCCACGGTCGATTCGAAATGCGTGATCCCGGCATTCAAGGCCGCCAGGACATTGGCCAGCCCCCAGCCCCGGGTCACATGAAAATGGGCCAGGTGTTTCGTGGGGTCCGGAATGGCGTCGAGAATCATGGAAAAATATTCATAGACCTTATTGGGCGGCGCCGAACCATCGTGATCGGCGTGTTCGATGTCGTCTGCCCCGATCTCCAGCCAGCGTTGGGTGAATTCCACCGCCTTGGTGAGCTCCGTGGGGCCCTCAAGGGGACAGCCCCAGATGGTGCTGACCGTGCCGCAGACCTTCATGCCGGCCTCATGGGCCATCGGGATGTACTGCTCGCACATCTTCCAGTAGTCGGCCAGAGACAGGCCCGAATTGACCTTATGATGCGACTCGCTGGTGGACACCATAAACAGGATGCGGTCGGGACCGTAACCTTCCTTCCGGGCCTGGATGGCCCGATCTACGGCCCGCTCCCGGATGGTGATGGCGGTGAGTTCCACGTCTTTCAAGAGGTGGCCCACCTTTTTGCTGCCCCGGAGCCGCTTCATCAACTCGTCGGCGTCCTTAAATTGCGGCATCCCCTTGGGACTGCCGAAATTGGTGACTTCGATACGTTTAAAACCGGCCAGCACCAGTTGTTCCGCCACCCACAGCTTGGCATCGGTGGGGATAAACTTTTCTTCGTGCTGAAACCCGTCCCTGACCGTGATATCGCCCAGAACCACTTTTTTCGGGTAATTCATCAACGCCATAGTAAATCCTTAATTTTCTGGTCTGTAATTAGAACAGCCTTTACCCGTGGGGCGGGCGTCCCGCCCGCCACTTACACGGGTATTTTGCCATGGCGGGCGAGACGCCCGCCCTACGGCTCAAAACCGCAGATTGCCAAAAGACGGCTCCCCGATGGGCCGCAGCAGACTCACTTCGACGGCCATCGCCAGCCAGTCGCGGATCTCCCAGAATTTCAGCACCCGGTCGTTGAGGAGGCGGGCTCCGCAAAAGAAGGGGTGGGCCTCACCGTCATACTTGTCGATCATCTGCTGGCGAAAGGCCTGTTTCTCCTCCTCGCTCATGGGCATTGCCGCGTTTGCGCTCCTCGATGGACATCAGCACTTCCCCGGCAGAACGGCCGCTCATCACCGAGGTGCGGGCCCGCATGGTGGAAAAGAGAAAATGGGGGCGATAGCCGCGGCCGCACATGCCGTAATTGGCGGCGCCGTTGTCGGGGCCGATCACCAACTGCAGGCGCGGCACCTGGGCGCAGGAAACCGCCCGCACCATATCCGCCCCGTACTTGCCGATGCCCATGTGCTCGGACTCCGAGCCCACCATGTAGCCCGGTGAGGCCTGGACAAAGAGCAGCGGGGTCTTGTCCTGGCAGCAGCGGAGGACCCATTCCGTGGCCTTTTGGGCCGCCTGGGCAAAGATGATGCCAATGCCGTTGGAGGCGATGACGCCCACCGGCAGGCCCTTGAGGCGGAGCTTGCCGGTGACGATGTTGTCGCCGAGTCCGGGGGCGTAAGGCTTTTTGTATTCGGCAAACTGGCTGTCATCGGCAATAGCCTCGAGGAAGTCCCGCACGTTGATGCCCTGATGGACATTGGCCGGCAACCTTTCATAGATGGCCGCCACCGGCACCCGGGGCGGCACTTCCTCGTAGCGATGACTGTGCAGTTGTTGCGGCGGCTCCAGGGAGAGAATTTCGCGCACCCGCTCGATGGCCTCATCCTGGCTCTGGCAGAGATGGTCAGCGCCGCCGGAGAGTTGGGTATGAACCCTCGCCCCGCCTAAGGCTTCGGCGGAAATGATTTCTCCCGTGGCCGCCTTGACCAGAGGGGGGCCCCCCAGAAAGGAGTAGGACATCTTATCGATCATCACCGACTGGCAGGCCATGAAGACGATGTAAGCGCCGCCGGCGGTGTTGCCGCCGGTGCTCATGGTGATCTGCTTCAACCCTTGGGCGCTCATGCGCGCCATGTTGTAGAACATGGAGCCGAACTGCTGGTCGTCCGGAAAAACGTCGGCCTGCATGGGCAGATAGGCGCCCCCGGAATCGGCGATGTAGACGCAGTTTATTCCACAGCGTTCGGCCATCGCCTGGGCCCGCATGTGTTTCTTGAGGGTGATGGGGAAATAGGTGCCGGCCTTCACCCGGCTGTCATTGGCAAAGATCATGGTCCAGTTGCCGTGGATCTTGCCCAAGCCGGTCACCAGGCCGCCGCAAGGCACATCCATAACATCGGGATAATCCATGCCAAAGCCGGCGATGCGGCTGAATTCAAAGAATTCCGTGCCCGGATCGGTGAGCTTGCCGATCAGGTCCCGGACCGACTGTTTGCCTTGCTTGGCGAGGCGCTGGACCGCTTTCTCGCCCCCGGGCCAGATGGCCTGGTGGACGAGTTCATCCAGTTTCAGTTCTTCATTTTCCCAGTGGGTGCGGTTTTGCATCGCTAAATCTGACATTTTGCTCCCTTGGAGTATTCAGTTTCGGGTCAGGCGTGATGATTAAGGTCACTTATTTCATAAAAACCGGCTTACGCTTGGCCACAAAGGCTTGCATTCCTTCCTGCCCATCGGCATGGGCGGCACAGGTGGCCAGGCCCCGGCGCTCCCGTTCCAGGTGCGCTTCAAAGGCGCTGTTAAAAGAGTCGGTGAGCAAACGTTTGGCCCAGCCGAAGGAGTTGAGCGAGATGCCGGCCAGTTCGTGCGCCATACTCATGGCCTCGGTAAGGACCAGGGCATCCGGGGCGATCTTGGTCGCCAGTCCCCATTCATAAGCCTGCGAGGCGGAGATGGGCCGGTCGAAGGCCACAATTTCCAAGGCCCGGGCCAGGCCGACCAGCCTGGGCAGGGTAAAGGAACCGCCACCGTCCAGGCTGAGGCCGGCCGAGGTGTAGGCTTGCTTGAGCAGGGCGGATTCGCCCATGATCCGGAAATCGCAGGCCAGGGCCAACGAGAAGCCGCCGCCGGCGGCCACGCCGTTGATGGCGGCGATCACCGGTTTGTCCATGCGGCGAATCTCCAGGATAGCCAGGTGGAAATAGCCCGCCACTTCATGGAGGGTCCGGGCCGGTCCCTGGGGCGAGGCCAGAAAGTATTTCAGGTCGCCGCCGGCGCAGAAAGCCCTGCCCCCCGCGCCGGAGATGACCAGGCCGCGCACCTCCGGATCGGCGGCCAAAGTGATAAGCTGCGCGGCCAGGCCCTCGGCCAGGTCCCGGTCGATGGCATTAAAGGCGGGCGGCCGGTTCAAGACGACACAGGCTATTTCAGCATCTCGGGTAATCTTGACGGATTCAGTCATACTGATTCACTCCCAACCATGGGCTTGACCGATGACCGGTGACTACTCTGTTACTTCCCCTGATAGACCGGCTTCCTCTTTTCACCAAACGCCGCCAGGCCTTCCAGCCGGTCTGCCGAGGGGATGGTCACCCAGTAGGCGTTGGATTCAATGGCCAGGCCGGTATGCAGATCGGCCTCCAGCCCATAATTGATGGCGTATTTGGCCTGCTGAATGGCGATGGGGCCGGCTTCGCAGATCATGGCCGCCATGGCCCGGCACTCCGCCAGCAGCGATTCCGGCGGACAGACTTGATTCACCAGCCCGATCTGCAAGGCTTCCTGGGCGTCCACCCGGCGGCCGGTAAAGATGAGTTCCTTGGCCTTGCCGCGGCCGATCAGGCGAGGAAGACGCTGGGTGCCGCCGGCGCCGGGGATGATGGCCAGCCGGGTTTCGGTCAGGCCCAGGCTGGCGGTGGCCGAGGCGATGCGGATATCGCAGGCCAGGGCCAGCTCGGTGCCGCCTCCCAGGGCAATGCCATTGACTGCGGCGATCACGGGTTTATTCAGGTATTCGATGAAGGTAAAGAGATTGCGAATCGTAAAAATGAACTCCCGCACCTGCATCTCGCTCATGGAGGCGCGTTCTTTCAGATCGGCGCCGGCGCAAAAGGCCTTTGGTCCCGCCCCCACGATGATCACCACCCGCACGTCCGGATCAAAGTGCAAGGCCTCCACCCGCTCCTTCAGAGCCAGGAGCATCGGGAAATTGAAGGAGTTCATGACTTCGGGCCGGTTCAGGGTGAGCACGGCCACCCGGTCTTGCCTTTCCTCTAAGATTAGCGCTTCACTCATAATTTCTCCATCGGCAAGGTGATTGCTATTTTGGTGCTTACTGCCGATCTGAAGGCTTTTTTTTATTCCCCCTTTTCTAAAGGGGGGCTAGGGGGGATTTTATAAGCGCCTGAAAATCCCCCCAAATCCCCATTTTTCAAAGGGGGACTTGATGAATCCCGCCTTGCGAACTTTTGATAACAGGCGCCAAGTTTCGCGCCTAAGCACTAGCCGACCAGACCTTCCTGATTCGGGAGGGCCATCATCGTCGCCAGCATGGTGGCGACCGTTTTTCCCTTGCCCTGCTGGTGGGCGATGACCTCACCCGTACAGACGCTGAGCGTCTTCCCCGGCCTGATCACCCGTCCTCGAGCGAGGAAATATTCACCAACGGCTGGGGACAGCAAGTTTATCTTGTACTCGACCGTCAAAACCGCCATATCGGCGGGCATGAGGCTAAAGGCGGCATAACCGCAGGCGGTATCCGCGATGGTGGCGATAATCCCGGCATGGACAAAACCATGTTGCTGGGTCAGGTCATCCCGATACGGCAGGCTGATTTCCGCTTCCCCGGGCAGGAGCCTGGTGAGTTCGGCGCCGATGGCGCGCATCAGCTTCTGCTTGTCAAAGCTGTCGCGGACTCGCTCTTCGAAGTGAGGGTCCTGAATCTTGAAGCGCATGGCCAAGCCCTCTAGTGCTTTTAGCGACGGGACGACTAGCGCTGCGCCTTCCTGGCAAAGGCTTCCCGGGTGAGCTCGCGGGCAATGATCATGCGCCGGACCTCGCTGGTGCCCGCCCCGATTTCATAGAGTTTGGCGTCGCGCCAGAGCTTTTGCACCGGAAACTCCAGGCAGTAACCGTACCCCCCGTGAATCTGGATGGCCTGGTCGCACACCCAGGTGGCGGTTTCCGCCGCCAGGAGGATGGCCGCGGCGGCCAACCGGTTCAGTTCGGTGCCTTTGCCCCCCCGGGGTGATCTCTGGGCCAGATCGGCGGCGCGGTAAACCAGCAGCCGGGCGGCCTCGGTGCGGGTGTACATGTCAGCCAGCTTCTGCTGGATCATCTGAAAATTGGCGATGGGCTGACCGAACTGCTCCCGCTCCACCGAGTAGCGGATGGAATAATCGAGGGCCTGCGCCGCCATGCCGATGGAGCCGCCGGCCAGCACGATCCGCTCCGAGTCCAGGCCGCTGGTCATGACATGAACCCCCATATTTTCCTGCCCGACCAGGTTTTCCGCCGGTACTTCGCAGTCCTCGAAAATCAGCTCCGCGGTGGGCGAGCCGCGCATGCCGCATTTTTTTAGCTTGCGGGACACGGAAAAACCGGGGAAATCCTTTTCCACGATGAAGGCGCTGATCCCTTTGGCGCCTTGCTCCGGCGCGGTTTTGGCGTAGACCAGCAGGGTGTCGGCCACCGGCCCGTTGGTGATGAAGATCTTGGTGCCCTTCAACAGGTATTTGTCACCTTGGCGGACGGCCCGGGTGCGGATACTCATGGCATCGGACCCGGCATTGGGTTCGGTGAGGGCCATGGCGCCGATCTTTTCGCCTCTGACCAGCGGCGGCAGATACTTCTCTTTGAGCGCCTCACTGGCGTTGCGGTGGATATTGTGGGCGCAGAGGTTGGAGTGCGCCCCGTAGGTCATGCCCAGCGCCGGGCAGATGCGGCTCATCTCTTCGATGGCCAGGGTCTGCATCAGGACATCGCCGCCCAGGCCCCCGTATTTTTCATCGATGGTGATGCCGAGGATGCCGATCTCGGCGCATTTTTTAAAAAAATCGGGGGGAAACCAATCTTCCTCATCGATCTTTTCCTGCAGCGGTCCCAGTTCATTAACCGACCATTTGTAGACGGTTTCCTTGATCATGCGCTGTTCATCGGTGAGTTGGAAATCCATGCAATCCTCCTGAAAAGAAAGCTGTTGCTAACTTGTTACCTGCCAAAGGCGCAAACTCACTCCTGATCAGAATCCCAGCCAGCGCACTTCCCGGGGTTTACGGGGGACAACCGGGGGTTCTTTGGCGGAGTAGCCGATGGGGGTGATGGCCAGCAATTGCTGATCGGTTTTCCCCAGGAACTCCAGAACCTCCTTTTCCACCAGGCTGCCCGCAGTCATCCAGCAGCTGCCCAGGCCCTCGGCGTGGGCCGCCAGGAGCATATTCTCCATCAAGGCGGAGCCGCTTTGAATATTGGCGGCGCCGGTGGCGTCGCCCCACTGCCACACGGTCACGGCGATGACCACCGGGGCGCCCCCCAGGTTTTTGAAGAAGGCCACCACCCGCTGTTGACTCTTTTCCGGCACGCCGGTTTGCTGCATGATGGGGACTATTTTGGCGATAGACAGATTGATCAGGTCGACAAGCTCATCCCGGGCCTTGCCGGCCAACACCGCGATGTCCCAACATTGGGTGTTCATGCCGGACGGGGCCCAGAGGCCGGCGTCGACCACCCTTTCCAGGGCTTCCCGGGGCGGCATTTCCGGCCGGTAAAGGCGGTGGCTGCGGCGCTTATGAATGACTTCGTAAAAATCCATAGTGCTCCTTTCTCGAGCTGATTAGCTGCAAAATTTTTCAACCGCCTCCTTTAAAAACCGGCGGGTGGCAGGGAGGATAGCGTTTTGGATAACAGCCCACACAGGGAAAGCGATACTTTTGGCTAGACCTCAACCAGATCTGCAAGGGCTGTACCAGTAGAATTTATCGAGCTAAGAGGCTGAAATTAAACCATAAAAACTGGATAGAGAAACGTGGGGCCCAAAACAGGGTCTAGCAAATGCTGCACTTTTTTCCCAGGGGTCCGACCAGCCATAAAAGTTAGTGATTAAAGTAAATATTACGGCATGTTAGGGAAGTCAGAGGATTAGCTTCACCTCTGTAGCATATCAGACAGTACCCATTGCAATTGCAGAGCAAGGTACCTCTTTAGAGAAGGGTTCCCCGCCCATAACAACCTTGTCGTGGGAAACAGAATGCACATTAGCACAAAATTGTCGGCAAAATCAAAATTTTTCCAACGACGATCAGAACCACGGCAAATGAGGTCAAAGGCGCTTGGGCGGACCATCCTGATAAAACAGAAAATTAATGGGTCAGGTGGCCATCTTGATTTAGCAATTCTTCACATTATATTTAGGCATATTCTGCTAATAATGCGATTGGGAGGTGGTATGGACGGAAAATCCCCGCGAGGTGCGGCGGTTTGGCAGTTGCTGGCCAGTGTAATGTTCCTGCTGGCGCTAACGTCCAGCGGCCGGGCCCAGAGCGCCCCGGATTTTGCCTTAAAGGACGTGGTCCGTGGGCAGGAATACACCCTGAGCCAGTTCAAAGGGAAGGTGGTCTTGCTCAATTTCTTCACTTTTCTGTGCAAGCCTTGTAAAGAAGAGATGCCGTTTCTCAATCAGATCGACCAGGAGCTCAAGAGTCGGGGCTTTCAGACCATAGGGATTGGTCTGGATTCCACCCCGGCGGAATTGCGTTCTTTAGCGCAGCAATTGGGGCTGAATTATCCGGTGCTGGCCGGGACCGACGAGGTGAGCAAAGCCTGGAAGGTGGAGTTCGTGCCCGCCACCTTCATCATTGACCGGCAGGGTAATATTGTCCATAAAATCTTTGAGTTGCGGTCGAAGGAGGATTTCGTAAAAATGATTAAGCCGCTTCTTTAATACCCCTGCCTTGGTAGGCCCCTAAGACGGGATGCTACCCGTCCCTGGAGATCGCCTCGATTAATTCCCGGCGCACCTGCTCGGCCCGGTCGTTATCCACCTGGCAGGTCCCCACCGTCCGGTGACCGCCGCCGCCATATTGGAGCATCAGGCGGCCCACGTCGGTTCGGCTGCTGCGATTGATGATGCTGTGCCCGACGGTAAAGACGGTGTTCTGGTTCTGCTTGCCCATGATGATTTGCAGGCTGATATTGCATTGCATGAACATGGTATAGATGACGAAGCGATTGCCAGTATAAATCTCCTGCTGTTGGCGCAAATCCAGGACTATCAGGTTGCCGTGCACGGTGGCGTTCTTGCTAATCATCTCCCGGAAAATTTCGTCCTGTTCAAAATACCGCTCAACCCTTTCCTCGACATCCGGCATTTCCAGAATTGCCTCCACCGGTTTGGTCCGGCACCACTCCACCAGTTCCATCATCAGCTGATAATTGCTGATCCGGTAATCCCGATAGCGGCCCAGGCCGGTGCGCGGGTCCATAATGAAGCTCATCAGCACCCAGCCTTTGGGGTTTTCGATATCAGCCACCGTTAAGCGGCCGCTGTCACATTTATCGACGTTGGCCATCATTTCGTCGAATTTTTTGGGAAACCTGTCAGGCCCGCCATAATATTCCCAGATGATCCGGGCACAACTGGCGGCCATTTTGGCCAGGCCTTTGAAGGTGAAATTGAAATGGTGCCGATCCTCCTCGCTGGCATGGTGATCGAACCAGAGGCCGACCCCCGGGGCATAGGGGACGTTGGCCAGAATGTCATTTTCGGTGACCTCGATTAAGCCTTCCTGGACGTCCTTGGGATGGACAAAGGTCCAACTGTCCAGGAGGCCGATCTCTTTAAGCAGCACCGCGCAGATGAGACCGTCAAAGTCTGACCTGGTGAGAAGTCTCATAATGTCATCCTCCAGAGGCGATTTCTAGCTACCAACTATTTAAAGGAGATTTTGGCGTTTGCCAAGGCAGCCGCCAGCGGTTGGGTCATCTTAGACCAAAAGTCTGTCCAGCACACGGTAATAATTAAAGCGCCTACCAGAGGAGCTATAACCCCAGCGAGCCTTGAACCAGCTCTTCAGTGAGGCTTAGTGCGCCTGGTGGCTGGGGAAAATTACTTTTTTCAGTTAAACTTGTGCTATCATGTCCTCGGCGTGGGGTTAAGGTTGCCTCCTAATCTCGGTTCAAGTGGGAAGATCAGATGCCACTCCCCAGAAAATACACTAGCCAGGAATCGGGAGCCTTTGTTGAGACCGTGGCCTACCCGCCCACGGCTTCGGGGCCTTTGGACGGATTGCGCTTTGCCGTCAAGGATATTATCGACCTGGCCGGCCACCGCACCTCTTGCGGCTCGCCCGACTGGGGCCGGACCCATCCCCCGGCGGCGGCCAACGCCCTCTGCGTGGACCAACTGTTAGGGGCGGGGGCCCGGTGCGTCGGCAAGGCCATTTGCGATGAGCTGGCCTTCAGCCTGGACGGGGAAAATTATTTCTATGGGGCGCCGTTGAATCCGAGGGCCCCGGACCACGTGACGGGGGGCTCGTCCAGCGGTTCGGCCTCGGCCGTAGCCTGCGGCCTGGCCGATTTCGCCCTGGGGACCGACACCGGTGGCTCGCTCCGGGTACCGGCCGCCAACTGCGGCATTTTCGGTTGGCGCCCCTCCCACGGATTCATTTCCACGGCCGGCGTCACTCCTTTTGCCCCCGGCTTTGATACCGTGGGCCTGCTGGCGGAGTCAGCGGAGGTCCTGAGCCGGGCCGGCTCGGTGCTGCTGGCTGCCTCGGTGCCGGGCGACGTGGGAGTAGGGGCCCTCCACCTGATCAGAGAGGCCTGGGCCATGGCCGACCAAGAAATCAGGGCGGCCCTGAGCCGTACCGTTAAGTTATTGCAAGGCCTTTTCGGCGACCAGGTCCGCGAGACTTCCCTGCGGGAAATCGATGGCGGCGGGGAGGGCTTGGGGTTGGCCAGCTGGTATGAAACGAGTTCAATCCTGCAGTGGTGCGAGATGTGGAGCTGCTTAGGGTCCTGGGTGGAGAGCGTCAAACCGGCGCTCAGCCCCAAGGCCGCGAAGTTTTTTGAGCTCATCAAAAATACCGATCGAGGCAGGCTGGGGGACGCCGTCCGCACCCGGGAGCGTTATTGCCGCCGCCTGAAAAACTTCCTGGGCCTCCGGGACCTCCTTTGCTTCCCCACCGTGCCGGCCCCGGCCCGGTTTAAAGGCGGCGTAAAAGTCGACCGGCCGGATCAGCCCAAAACCAACTACTACCCGCGCACTCTGTCACTGACGGCCATTGCCGGCATCGGTCGCCTGCCCGAGGTTTCTTTGCCCCTGGCCGAGGTGGGCGGCGTTCCCGTCGGTCTCTCTTTGTTGGCCGCACCCGGCCAGGACGCTTACCTCCTCGGGGTGGTGCAGCTGGTGGCCAGCCGGTTCGGCCTCTGAGCGTAAGATCCGCCTGGATCCACCCAAATTTAGGCAGGGGAAAAATAACGGCAGCAGCTCCCCGGGGCACATCCTGCGGAACAACCGCCACGGTTTAAAAGCCGCACCGGTCCCAACCACCTTCCCGGCATAAGGTTGAAAATTTTTTTACCCCTCACCCATACTTGCAATGCCAGGGAAAAATGCTAACTATGAAATCAGCAGGATAAATCCCGTGGCCCTGAGGTCGGACTGCGGACAGAGAGGAGAGACGATGATACGAAAATGGCAAGGGCTGGCGGTCTTGGGGGTGGTGTTGTTGGCGGCGCAATGCGCCCAGGAACCAACAGATCTAAAGACCGAAAAGGACAAAGTGAACTATGGCATCGGGGTCAGCGTGGCCAAAAACTTCAAGCAGCAGGGAGTTGAGGTCGACATGAACATGATGATTAAAGGCATGAAGGACGAACTCTCGGGCAAAAAGCTCCTCATGTCCGAAGACGAACTCCGAAAGACCATGACCGCATATCAGCAAGAGCTGCGGGGCAAGCAGATGGAGCAAAGAAAGGTGGCGGCCCTGGATAAAAAGAAAGAGGGGGACGCTTTCCTGGCGGAGAACAAGCAGAAGGAAGGCGTGGTGACCACGCCCAGCGGGCTACAATACAAGATCCTCAAGGCGGGGGAAGGCCAGAAACCGACGGCGGACGACACGGTGGAGGTCAACTACCGGGGCACCTTCATCAACGGGAAAGAATTCGACAGCTCCGGCGGGCAACCCAAGACCTTCAAGCTCGCCGGGATCATCCCCGGTTGGCGGGAAGCGCTGCAGCTTATGCCGGTGGGCTCCAAGTGGCAGCTCGTCGTCCCTCCGCAGCTGGCTTACGGAGAGCAGGGCATGGGCCAGGTCATCATGCCCAATACGGTGCTCATCTTTGAGGTGGAGCTGGTTGGCATCAAATCACCCGAGACTGAGGCCCCCAAAACCGTGGCCCCAAAAGAAGCCCCAAAAAAATAAGGATTGGCCGGGGGGGCCGCCGGGCGGCCCTCCCGTCTGCCCCGCCCTCCCCCGAAGCCCCGGGGCGGGAAAATCCCCCAGCCCAGCCTGAATCCCCTTCTTCCCTCAAATCTCCTTAAGCAGAGGTGGCGCCAGTCTGATTTTTTCAAGGCTGGAACGCCAGGGTTCCGCCGGGGCAATCCCCTTATTAAAATTGTTGCAACTAAGTTGATTTTGAAGTATTTTATGGATATGAGTGACCGTTGCGATTTTCGCCAGTGGTTGGCCAGCCAGGGTTTGAAGCTCACTGCGGTGCGCCTGGCGGTATTGGAGATTCTCGGGGCCGCTTCCTGCGCCCTGCGGGCTAAGGAGATCCTGGAGGTCATCCGTAGCCGTCGCCGGGTCAACAAGGTGACGGTCTACCGCATCCTGGAGGATTTTTGCAACCGGGGCATGGTGCGCCGCCTCTCTCTGGAAGGCCGGGTGAGTCACTATGAACTGGCCTGTGAGCACCGCCCGCCCCACCCCCATTTTCAATGCCAGACCTGTCGGGAGGTCCAATGCCTGGAGCCGGTGCCCCTGACCCGCGTGTGGACCGAACTTCAGGGGCCGGTGGGGAACCGGGCTGACCACATCGACATTCGGGTGGAAGGCCTCTGCCACAAGTGCCGGGAGGAGTCCTGAAATGCAGGCAACTCGGTTGCACGCAGCATTAGGATAAAATGAACAATAATCATGCTCACCTTAATCAGGCTAAGCCCTTACCACAGGCCTTGCCGGTATGCCGGGAGCCTGGGAAAGCCGTGTTATCTCCACTCGGCTGGAGCATCAAGGGCCGTCTCATCTGTGTTGCCGCGGCCGCAGTCCTGCTCTGGCTGTCGGTGGCCTGGGCCATCGGCTGGCTCTAGAACCGTATGATGGAATCAATTACTCTGGACGATCTCACTCTGGGCTATTACGGGCACCCCGCGGTCCATCATCTTTCGGGGGTCTTCGAGGCTGGATCGATGACCGCGGTGGTGGGGCCGAACGGCTCGGGCAAGAGCACCCTGTTGAAAGGAATTACTGGGATCCTGCGCCCCCTTGGCGGCCACATCGAGCGGGGCAGCCTGAGGATATCCCAGATCGCCTACCTGCCGCAACAGGCTGAGATCGACCGCAGCTTCCCGATGACGGTGCTGGATCTCGTGGCCCTCGGACTCTGGCATCGCCTCGGCATGTTCGGCGGCATGAAGAAGGAGTTATGGGAACAAGCCGGGCGGGCTCTGGCCTCGGTGGGCCTGGAAGGGTTCGAGCGGCGAGCCATCGGCGAATTATCGGCGGGACAGTTCCAGCGGGTGCTGTTCGCCCGCCTGCTGCTGCAAGACTGTCCCCTCATTCTGCTCGATGAGCCCTTCACCGCCATCGATACGCGCACCACAGCCGATCTCCTCGACGTGGTCCAGCGCTGGCACGCCGAAGACCGGACGATCATCGCGGTGCTGCACAACTTCGAACAGGTGCGGTCTTACTTCCCCAAGACCCTGATGATCGCGCGCGAGCCCATTGGCTGGGGTAATACGATTGATATCCTGACTCCCGAGAATTTGCAACTCGCCCGCCAAATGTCCGAGGCTTGGGACGAGTCGGCGGCGGCTTGCCGCAGGAGCCAGGCATGAACCAGCTCTACGACCTCTTTCTGTCTCCCTTCCAGGACTTCCTGTTCATGCGCCACGCCCTGGTCGCCTGTCTGGCCCTGGCCCTGGGCTGCGGACCCGTCGGCGTGCTGCTGGTCCTCCGGCGCATGAGCCTGGTGGGCGACGCCCTGTCGCATGCGGTGCTTCCCGGGGCGGCCCTGGGGTTCCTGGTTGCCGGCTTATCGCTCTACGCCATGACCCTGGGAGGGATCGCGGTGGGTCTCGCCGTAGCCCTGCTGGCCGGGGCGGTCACGCGGCTCACGATGTTACGGGAGGATGCCAGCTTCGCGGCCTTATACCTGATTTCCCTGGCCTCAGGCGTTCTCCTCATCTCCCTGCGCGGCAGTAACATCGATCTCATCCACGTGCTTTTCGGCACCATTCTGGCGGTGGATGATGCCGCCTTGATCCTGGTCGCCGCCATCACTACCACCACTCTCCTGATCCTGGCACTGATCTACCGGCCTCTCATCGTTGAATGCTTCGATCCCGGCTTCCTGAGGTCCGTGGGGGGGCGGGGTGCGGCGATGCATTCCATCTTCCTGGTTCTGGTGGTCCTCAACCTGGTGGCCGGCTTCCGGGCCTTGGGAACCTTGATGGCCGTAGGCATGATGATGGTCCCGGCAGTCTCGGCTCGCTTCTGGGCCAGACAGGTCTGGTCCACCGCCCTGGTAGCCGTGGTCATCGCCATGCTGTCCGGCTATACCGGCCTGTTGCTGTCCTTCCACGCCAACCTCCCGTCAGGGCCTGCCATCATTCTTACCGCGGGTCTGTGCTACGTGGTTTCCGTCGTCTTTGGAGTGCACGGCAGCATCTATGGTCACCACCGCAAAGGCGAGCATCTTGCGGGCTAAAACCAAGGTTGTTCACTTAAGGGCCGACGAGATCTTTGTCATAGGGGCGGGGTTCCCTGGCCCAATCATTTTCCTCTTGAGCCAAGGGTGGGGAGACCCCGCCCTTACAGGGATGTGTAGCTAATGGCAGTCATCACCAGGATTCTCTTGCTCTTTCTGGTTCTTTGCCTAGCTGGCAGCGCCAATGAGGCCAGGGCTGAGAAAAAGGTTAAGGTCATCGCCAGCTTCAGCATACTCGGGGATATGGTGGGAAATGTCGGCGGCGATCGGGTCGAGGTTACCACCCTGGTTGGTCCCAACGGCGATGCCCATGTCTACCAGCCGACGCCGGCGGCTGCCAAGGCCGTAGGGAGCGCCAACCTGGTCGTGGTCAATGGCCTCGGTTTTGAGGGCTGGATGGACCGCCTGATCCAGACCTCCGGTTATAAAGGGCCTATCGTGGTGGCCAGCCGGGGGATAAAACCTCGGGAAATGACCACCGAGGAAGAAGAAGAACACGAGCAGGGCGCCAAGCACGAGCATAAGATCGATCCGCACGCCTGGCAGAATTTGAGCAACGGCCTGATCTATGTGGAGAACATTGCCAAGGGGCTCAGCTCGGTGGACCCCGACGGGACCGCCATTTATCAGGCCAATACCGACGCCTATGAGGCCAAGCTCGCCGACCTGGACCGGTGGGTGAAGGCGGAGTTCGCCGGCATACCCAAACCGAAACGCCGCATGATCACCTCCCATGATGCCCTGGGTTATTTCGGCGCGGCCTATGGCATTACCATTCTCTCTTCCATGGGCGTGAGCACTGAGAGCGAACCATCCGCCGGCGGTATCGCCAGGCTCATCAAACAGGTTCGTCAGGAAAAAATCACCGCGGTCTTCATCGAGAATGTCACTGATCCACGCCTGATGGAGCAGGTTGCCAAGGAGAGCGGAGTTAAATTAGGAGGAGAGCTTTATTCGGACGCCTTATCAAAGCCGGGCGAAGCAGCCCCAACCTACATCGACATGTTTAAGAACAATGTCACCAAGATCGTGGCGGCCATGCGGCAGGGACCTTAGCGGCAGCGCCCGTCAGGCCCACGTCTGACGGGCGCGAATCTATTAGCTGGTGTAACCCCGCTTTGGCTCGGGTGGAGCTCTTATTTACCCCAGTGTTACTGGTACTGGATATAGACCGGCTTCGGGTTCAGCTTCAGCAGGTCCTGCGGCGTCATCAGCGGGTCGCCCTTCTTGGTGTCATTGTGGTAGAAAAGCTTGAAGCCGGTATACTCCACCGGCTCTTTGACGATGTAATCTTTGTACGAATCCCGCTTCAGCCAGGGGGCCCCCCAGCCGTCCATGTTCATGACGATCTGCACCTCGGGAAGGGGCTTGATCTGCCTGGCATTGGTGATCATGTTGCGGGTAAAGCGGTGCACGATGAACACCTTCGGCGGCAGATTGTACTTTTTCACCAGTTCCGCCAGGTAGCCGGCGGCATAGTTGACGTCCGCGGCATCATAGGTGCCGATCTTGGTGCATGGTATTTTGCCGCTCTTGATCAAGTTGAACTCCGCGTCAATCCCCAGGTGCACGTCCGGATTCTTCAGGATCCATTCAAAGCGCGGCAGAATGGTGCGGATGTCGGAATGGCCGGTCTGAATGTCGACGAAGAGGATGCCGTTTACCTCCTTGGCCCAGCCGTAGACCTCGTTGACCAAGGCGTCCGGATGGATCATCCGGTACTTGCCGCTCTTACCCGGCTCCCCTTGGGCCACCACCGCGACCAGGTGCAGGGCGGGCTGTACCGGCATCGATGGATCAGCCTTCTCCCACTTGGCCACCTCCACTTTCAGGCGCCGCAGCATCTCGTCCTTGGGGTACTCGCCCAGAGCTCCCATCTTTGTGGAGCGCGGGTTACCGTAATAGGCCACGATCCGCTTCCCCGGCAGGATCGAACCCGGTAGCGTTGGCGGTGTTTTCACCGGCCAGCCGCACTTTTGGGCATACTCGGGGTCCTCGCCGGCATTGTATTTGCCCGGGGGAGCGATTTTTCCGGGAGGGGCGGCCTGTTGCCATTTGGGCGTCTTGCCACCCTTCTTACCCTTAGCCGCTTTCTTGCCTTTGGCCGGCGGCACCGCGGGCGCAGCGGCCTTCTCAGTTACCGCGGGCTCGGTTGCCGCGGGAGGCGGCACCGGGCTGGCCTCGGGCGCAGGGGCCGGGCTGGCTGCGGGCGCAGGGGCGGCGGCTTCGGGCGGCGCGTCTGGGGCCGCCGCCACGTCGCTGCGGTCAATCATAAAGCCTGCCAGGACAAGCGCCATCGCCAGGGCGGCCGGCAGCAAGCAGGCAGTTTTCCGGTTGAACCATGAAAAACGAGGATGCGTCACGAAGCACTCCTTGAATAAAATTGCGTGCTGCCGGGAGCTCGCTAGGCGGCAAAGGCAGTCAAAGTTTTTACATAATACCAGTTAATCGAAGATATCGGTATGAGTTTAATTAGAAAATCACTCCGGAAAGATAACGGCAGCCCGATTTTCAGGCGTTGACATCTTGCCACCGCCTGGCCAAGCGGATGAAGACATACATGGCCACGGCGGCTAAAATGCCGGCGACGGCAAAAGGCGTCCAGACCTAGCTGGGGTCGTATTTATCCCACAAGAGCTGGGTCACCTGGGCCGGAGTCTGCCCCAGCATCTCCGTTAACCTGGCGAAGGCCAGGGAGCGGTCCGGAAGTTCCTGGACCTTGAGCACTTCGGACATATAGCGCCGGGCCAGGCCGGCCTTTTCGCCGTAGTGTTCATAGAGCTGTCCGGCCAGAAAAGAGCCGTAGCCCCAGCCGAAGGCATAGGGGATACTGGCGTAGCCCAGGTACTGCGCCTTCTTGTCCGGCGGGGCAATCACCGCCAGGTATTCTCTCATTTTAGGCGAACAGAGCATCTCCCCGGCCGTAAAGCAGACGATGCCCCCCAGGCAGGTGAAAATGGACATGCTGGAACCGACCACATAAACGCCCAGAGTCACCAGGATAAAGCCGAAAAAGATGGAAGTGAGCCGGCGCATCACCCGGTTGGCATACCAGGAGAGTGGGGCGACGACCAGAATGATCAGGAGAGGATTGAGATTAATCACCCACTCCTGGGCGAGCTGGGGCCCTCGGGAGAGATTCCGGGAGAGCATGAACTCCGGCAGGTGCCGGGCCAGAGGGTAACTGTCCACCCAGTCCACGATAAAATTGGGCAGCGTATCCCAGAGCTGTTCGAGCACCGCCCAGAATACCGAAATAATGAGAATAAAGGCGAGCAGCCGGGGGTTGCAGATTCCCCTGGCCGTGTCGACCACCACCTGCCAGACCCCGGTAGCGCTAGCGGATCCGGGATTAACTTCCCGGTAAGTGAGCAAACACAGCAGGTTCAGGTTGACCAGCAGGGCGCAGCCGTAGAAGACCGTGGGCCAGGAGTAACCGTAGAGAAAATGCGCCAGCGGTGGGCCCAGAAAGGCGCCGATGTTGATAATCATATAGAAAAAACCCCAGCCCACCCCGGAGGTCTTGTCCGTCAGAGTCTTGGCAAAGGTACCCCAAACGGGCGGCTTGAAGACCGCGGTGCCTGCGGCCAGCAGCAGGCAGCCGGCAAAGAACGGCCAAAAAGCACGCTGGCTGGCCATCAGGAGATAGCCCAGACTTTTGATGATGATGGCCACCACGATTTGCCGCTTGTAGCCATAGCGGTCGGCGAAGCCGCCCGTGAGCACCGGCAGGATAGACTGCACCATGGCCCACCACAGGAAGATTAACCCCTTGTCGCTCTGGCTGAAGTGGAGCCCGCCGATCTCGTCGGCCTGGGCGATATAGATGGGGATGACCACACGCACGCCATAATAAGCGAGGCGCTCGATGGTCTCCATGATGTTGGCCACCCAGAAAGGCCAGGTCAGGCCTCGGGTCTGCCCGTAGAATGACGAAGTGTCTGGTTCACCCATGGGGGTCCTTGCGGCCGCGGGAAATTCCTCAGGCCTGCTGGGTGAGTATAATGGCCTCTGTCAAAAAATTCAAACTTCTCAGCAAAGACAAAGCTGTCAGGGCCGGCCAAGTCCCGCCGCGGCCAATTCCTTCCAGGTCTAATATCGGGAGCATTGCTTCAGGGGGCGAACCTGGGGTTCGCCCACCAATTTTAGACGAAGACGAGATTTGCCCCTACCAAAAAAAAGACGTTTGCCGGCGAATCGAGACCTCTGCGAAAAGCCTTTTTTGTCATCCTGAGCGAAGCGAAGGATCTCAGGTTTTGGTGGCACAGGCTTTTCCAGCCTGTGCTGGAATAGGCACAGCCTGGAGTGCTACCAAAGCGAGATTCTTCGGTCGCTTCACTCCCTCAGAATGACAGTTGCAAGTACTTTCGCAGAGGTTTCGAATCGGTATCAAAAGGCTTGGGGTTAGAATTTCGGAGAAGTTAGCAGAGGTCTCAACTTGGTCTTTAGAGCTCCACGAGACGGTTCTGAATGGCGAAGAGAGAGAGTTCGGCGTTGTTCCGCAGGTTGAGTTTCTTGAGCAATCGCAGACGGTAGGTATGCACCGTATTGGTGCTGAGGTGGTAGGCCTCGGCGATCTCTTTGACCGTATGGCCCAAAGCCAGGTGCCGGAGCACCTGAATCTCCCGGTTGGATAAAGAGTCCAGGGGGGTGCGACTGCGCGTCCCGGTGGCCAGATGCTGGGCCAGAGACTCGGCGGCGCTGTCGCTGAGGTAGCGCCCGCCGGCATGGACCTTACGGATGGCCTTTACCAACTGCTCCGGAGCGGAGCGTTTGGTGAGGTAGCCATTGGCCCCGGCGGCGATGGCCCGCACCACGTACTGCTCCTCTTCGTGCATGGTGAGGATGAGGATGGGCAATTTGGGATAGTCATGCCGAAGCTGGCTGATGACTTCCAGACCGTCCAGTCCGGGCATGGAAATATCCACGACCGCCACATCCGGGTGGGTCCGGTGGACCTGTTGAATGGCCTCCCGGCCATCGGCAGCTTCGGCCACCACCTCAATGTCCCCGGATTCTTCGACAATGCGGGACAATCCGCCCCTGACGATGCGGTGGTCGTCAGCCAAGAGAACCCTGATCATGGTAAGGCACCTCGCCGCTCATCCAGCGGCAGGCGGAAATAGACCCGCGTACCCTTCCCGGGTTGAGACTGGAGTTCCAGGCTGCCACCCAAGAGACTGGCGCGCTCGCGCATCCCCGCCAATCCGAGGCAATCAGACTCCGACAATTTCTGCGGATTGAAGCCGCGGCCATTGTCTGCCACCGATAGCGTCAACACCCCCCTCTTTACCTGAAGGTCAATCTTGACCTTGGTGGCAAAGGCATGACGAGCCACATTAGTCAGGGCTTCCTGGGTAATCCGGTAAGCGGCGGTGGCCACCAGATCTTCCACCTGGGGCATATTCAGGTGCTTAAAAATACAAGTAATACCGGTACGTTGGCCAAAATATTTGGTATAATAATCCAGGGCGTCAATGAGTCCGAAATCATCCAGCAGCCCCGGGCGCAGCCGGGTGGCCAGGGCTCTCACTTCGTCGATGGTGGTATCGATCAGGTCACACATGGCCAGGGACCTGGCCGCAGCCTGGGCATCCTTGGCTTTCAGCCGTTCGCCCAGCCACACCGCGTCCATGCGCAAGGCGGTGAGCACCTGCCCCAGTTCATCATGAAGTTCCCGGGCGATGGCCGCCCGTTCTTTTTCCTGCCGGTCCATGATGCTGCCGGAAAGCAGCCGCAGTTGCTTCTGGGCCTTCTTCAGTTCGGTGATGTCCGTGGAACTTCTGCACAAGCCGTCGACCTCGCCGTGCTCGTCATAGAGCGGAAACTTAATCGACAGGTAGGTATGAACTCCATCCTGGAGCGGGATGCGCTCCTCGACCTGCTGGAACTGCTTTTCCTGAAGCACCAGCAGATCGGTACGGCGAAATTGATCGGCTAATTCCCGCGTAAAGAGAGCATGGTCGGTTTTGTCCTGAATCTCTTCATTCCTGACGCCGAACAACTCCTCGAAGCGGGGGTTGACCATCTTATAATAACCATGGCGGTCTTTGAGGCTGACCACCGCCGGGGTATAGCGGAGAATGCTGGTGATGTCCCTGGTTCTTTCCCGGATCTGACGCTCCAGGTTCCGGGAATAGCGGCTCAGTTCATCTTGGGCGCGCTTTAACTGCATCTCGTTCCTTTTTCGCCTCGAGAGGTCACGGGCTACGCAGACGCTGCCGATGGTCTCCCCGTGGTCGTCCTTAAGGAGACTGATGGAGATGTCCATGGGCACGATGCTGCCGTCGGACTTCTTCATGGCGATCTCATATTCCCTCACCACACCCTCATGACGCAGCTTGATCAACATGCGCTCCAGGTCGGCGGGGTTGGCATAGAGATCGAAGGCCGTTTTACCGGCCAATTCATGGAAATGGTAGCCATAGATTTCCGCGGCCCGGCGATTCCACAAGATGAAGCGGGCGTGCTGGTCGACAATGCCGATGGCGTCCACGGAGTTGTCTATGACATTTTCCAGATATTCCTTGATTCTTTGGAGCTCGTTTTCAGTCCGCTGGCGCTCTTCGATCTCTTGCACCAGGTGGGCATTGGCCTTCATCAGCTCGGCAGTGCGTTCCTCGATGCGCTGTTCCAGGTCGTCATAGGCCTTTTGCAGGGCTTCCCAGGCGCGCTCCCATTGGGCCTTCAACTCTCCCATGCCCGCGGTCGGCGGGGGGGAGAATGGCCAATTTCTTTTTCAGATTGTCTCTTTTATGCACCGAACCCATCTCTATTTCGCGGCGTCCTCTGTGTTTAGTAAAGTCGGCTAAACCATATTTGGTAAGGTTAATTTATCAGCACCACTATTACTGGGGTATAATTGTTACCATAATCCCACTAAGACGCAAGCTTGGCAGCAACTTGAAGCATTTGGGGGATATTTCTAACTCTGTAGTCCTAAAATACCCTTCCCGTGAAAGGGAAGGGTCGGGGTGTGGGAAAAATAGGGACACTTCCTATTTTTATTTTTATCCCCGCCTTATGAGGTCTTACCTGGAAAAATAGGAGGTGTCCCTATTTTTCCTGGGAGCCCAGGGCGGCCTTAACAAATTCCCGATTGAGGCGGGCGATGTTGCTGATGGAGATGCCCTTGGGACACTCCATCTCGCATTCTTTATGATTGGTGCAGTTGCCGAACCCCAGCCCATCCATGCAGGCCACCATGGCCAGGGCCCGTTTGGCGGCTTCCGGACGGCCCTGGGGCAACAGGGCGAATTGGGAGATCTTGGCGCTGGTAAAGAGCATGGCCGAGGCGTTGGGACAGGCGGCGATGCAGGCGCCGCAGCCGATGCAGGCGGCGGCATCCATGGCCAGGTCGGCTTTATCCTTGGGCACAGGCAGCGAGTTGGCCTCCGCCGCCTGGCCGGTATTCACCGAAATGAAGCCGCCGGCCATGATGATCTGATCCAGGGCGCTGCGGTCCATCACCAGGTCTTTGATCACCGGGAAGGCCCGGGCCCGGTAGGGTTCAATGACCACGGTGTCGCGGTCTTTAAAATGACGCATGTGCAACTGGCACAGGGTCGTTTCCCGCTCCGGCCCGTGGGGGCGGCCGTTGACCACGGTGCCGCACATGCCGCAGATGCCCTCCCGGCAGTCGTGGTCGAAGGCGATGGGCTCCTTGCCTTCCAGGGTGAGCCGCTGGTTGACAATGTCCAGCATCTCCAGGAAGGAGGCGTCCGTGGGAATATTATCAGCCTGATAGGTTTCCAGGCGGCCCGCGGCCTTCGACCCCGGCTGCCGCCAGACCTTCAGGGTGAGATTGATCGACTTGCTGCTCACTTGTAACTCCTCGTGGCTAATTTAACGAATTCATAGACCAGCGGTTCCTTATTGAAGATGGGCTCCTTGTCTTCGCCGGCATATTCCCAGACGGCCACGTGACTCATGTTGACATCATCCCGCAGGGCCTCGTGATCCGCGGTCTGGAAGGCCTCATTAAAATGGCAGCCGCAGGATTCCCGGCGGGCCAGGGCGTCCAGGAGCAGGATGTCGGCGAATTCTAAGAAATCAGCCACCCGGCCGGCGTTTTCCAGGCTCTGGTTGAGATCGGCATGGGAACCAGGCACCGTGACATTCTCCCAGAATTCCGCCTTGACGTCGGCGACGAGCTTCCGGGCCTTGGTCAGGCGCTCGTCGGTCCGGCCCATACCGCAGTACTCCCACATGATATTGCCCAGGTCGCGATGGAAATCCTGCACCGTGCGCTTGCCCTTGATGCTGAGCAGCCGCTTGACCTTGGCGACCACCTCCGCCTCCGATTCCTTAAACGCCTCGTGGCTGTCAGTAACGTCGGCGAACTTGGAACTGGCCAGATAGCCGTTAATGGTATTGGGGATGACGAAGTAGCCATCGGCCAGGCCCTGCATCAGGGCGCTGGCCCCCAGGCGGTTGGCGCCATGGTCCGAGAAATTGGCCTCCCCCAGGACGAACAGGCCGGGGATGGTGCTCATCAGGTTGTAATCCACCCACAGCCCGCCCATGGCATAGTGCGAGGCCGGATAGATCATCATCGGCGTTTTATAAGGGTTCTCGGCCACGATCTTTTCATACATCTGGAAGAGGTTGCCATACCTGGCGGCGATCTCCGGCTGGCCCAGGCGTTGGATGGCCTCGGCGAAATCTAAGTAGACCGCCCGCCCGGTGGGGCCGACGCCCTTGCCTTCGTCGCACATGCGCTTGGCGGCCCGGGAGGAGATGTCCCGGGGGGCCAGGTTGCCGAAGCTGGGGTAGATGCGCTCCAGATAATAATCACGTTCGTCTTCGGGGATCTCTTCCGGCCGCCGGGTGTCGCCCGACTGCTTGGGCACCCAGACCCGGCCGTCATTGCGCAGGCTCTCGCTCATCAGGGTCAGCTTGGACTGGTAGTCGCCATGCACCGGGATGCAGGTGGGATGGATCTGGGTGAAGCAAGGATTGGCAAACCCGGCGCCCTTCTTATAAGCGCGAAAGGCCGCGGTGACGTTGCAGCCCATGCCGTTGGTGGACAGATAGAAGACGTTGGCGTAGCCGCCGGTGGCCAGCACTACGGCATGGGCCGTGTGCCGCTCGATTTCCCCGGTGATCAGGTTCCGCACCACGATGCCTCGGGCCTGGCCGTCCACCAGCACCAGGTCCAGCATCTCCCGGCGGGGAAACATCGTCACCTGGCCGCGAGCCACCTGGCGCATCAAGGAGCTATAGGCCCCCAGCAGGAGTTGCTGACCGGTCTGGCCCCGGGCGTAGAAGGTCCGGGAGACCTGGGCGCCGCCGAAGGAGCGGTTGCCCAGCAGACCGCCGTATTCCCGGGCGAAAGGGATCCCCTGGGCCACGCAATGGTCGATGATCAGGTTGGACACCTGGGCCAGGCGATAGACGTTGGCCTCCCGGGACCGGAAATCGCCGCCCTTGATGGTGTCGTAGAACAGCCGCCAGACGCTGTCGCCGTCATTGGGATAATTCTTGGCCGCATTGATCCCGCCCTGGGCCGCGATGCTGTGGGCCCGCCGGGGGCTGTCCTGGATACAGAAGGTCTTAACGTTGTAGCCCAACTCCGCCAGGGAGGCGGAAGCGGAACCGCCGGCCAGGCCGGTGCCCACCACGATGATTTCGAACTTTCTCTTATTGGCCGGGTTGACCAGCTTCAGGTCGAAACAATTTTTTTCCCACTTCGTTTCCAGGGGCCCGGCCGGGATTTTGGCATCAAGTTGCATCAATAACCTCCCTATCTCAGCGACAGAACGACGAGTGGCAGCGAACCGAACCCGAGCGCCACGATTACGGCAAAGACGATGCTCAGCTTTTGGATAAAAGGCATGTACTTGGGGTGGTTGGCTCCCACCGTCTGAAAGGCGCTCCAGAGGCCATGCCGGACATGAAAGGCGACGATGATCACGCCGAGGAGATAAATTGCCAGGTAGCCTTTGTGGGAGAAGACGTCGGTGGCAATCAGAAAGATGTTCCGGGTGGTCTGATCGACGATATGGTGGGAAAAGGTGGCCAGGTGCACCCCGATGAATCCCAGGATCAGCAGGCCGGTATAAGGCATGGTCTGGGAACTGAAGGTGCGACCGCCGCCGCTTTTGTCCACGTTATAAGCGATCGGCCGGGCGGCGCGGTTTTCGAAGAAGAGCACCACCGCCGTAATGACGTGGATGATCAAGGCCAAGGCCATCATCACTTCGGCCGCCACCAGCAGGTTTCCCAAGGCGTGCAGATGCTCGGCATAGGACACGAACGACGTCGGCCCCCCATAAATACTCAAGTTGCCCAGAAGATGCGTGCAGAGAAACAGCAGAAAGAGTAAGCCGGTGATGGCCATCAACTGTTTCTTGCCCACCGAGGTGCTGAGAGTGCGGTAAAGCCAGGTCATTTTATTTACCTTCTCACTTGTGGTTGCTTAGTTTCGGCCCGAGGAAACGTCGGTGAATAGTTCTTAGCAGAACGGGAACAGCCTAGTCTAGCAATTGAAAATCATACAACTTTTGATCCTTTTGTCAAAAATTTTTCGACATGAAAGGGGGCTTGGTAAGGCGGCCGTCCCCGGCAGGCCTGTGGGTATAAGCGGTCCGGAGGCCCGTCCTGGAGCAAAAAATTTTTTAGGTCTTCTGTTCGTCCCATCATCCGGGTGATTTTGGTTCCGGTCATCCACCGCCTGGGGGAAATAGGGGCGGCGCCCTCGCCGCCCCTGCAACAATTATCCTACTTGGCGATTACCAGGATGACTGCGTCTTTGGCGACACGAGGCGCCGGGTTCGAAGTTGATGGCCTTGATGGCGCCGGTGGCCGGGGCGGGCAGGCTGTTTTGCATCTTCATGGCCTCGAGGACGCAGACCAGATCGCCGGTGGCAACTTTGTCCCCCACTTTGACGCTATAGCTGATGATCATGCCCGGCATGGGGGCGCGCAGCGGCACTTCGCCGGCGGCCAGTTCGGCCGCGGGCGCGGCCGCGGGCGCGGCGGGCCGGGGGCGGCGGCCGCGGGCGCCGGTTTGGCGGCGGCCGGGGCGGCTGCGGGTTTAGGAGCCGCTACAGGCTGGAAGCCTGCGCTACCGGCCACGGGCGCCAGGCTGGTGATCACCGGGGCCCCGGAGGTGCACTCCACTTCGACTTCGTAGTAGCTGCCGTCCACGAAGACGTTGAAGGTCCTCAGGCCCGCGCCCTTGGCCGGGGCGGTTTTTTCCAGGGAATCGAGATACTCCTTCACCTGGGCGAAGAGCTTCTTGCCCTTGATGGTGGTATAGACCGTGTCCTCCAGCTTCACCTGCTCCAGGGTCTTGGGCTTGACCTCGTCGGGGACGGGCTCCAGGCCGTACTTCCATTTGAGGAAGCGGCTGCCGGTGGTGGGGTAGAGGGCGTAGATCAGGACGTCGCCGTCGTTTTTGGCCAGGCCCTTGGTCTCGGCCACCGCCTTGTCCCACTCCGGCTCCAGGATCTCGCCGGGCCGCTTGGTGGTGGGCTCCTCGCCCCGCTCATAGCCCTTGAGGATGATCTTCTGGACCTTTTTGTCCATGGGCGCCGGGGTCTTGCCATAGAGGCCGTAGGCCAGACCCTTGACCTCGGCGGGCACCATCTGGTAGCGCCCGAACAGGACGTTCATCACCGCCTGGATGCCGACGATCTGGGAGGTGGGCGTCACCAGCGGCGGGTAGCCCAGCTCGGCCCGGGTCTGGGGGAGATCCGCCATCACTTCGTGGATGCGGTCCAGGGCGTTGGCCTCCTTCAGCTGATTCACCAGATTGGAGTACATGCCGCCGGGGATCTGGTGCAGGAGCACCCCGGTGTCGATCTGGGCCATCTTGGAGGTGTCCAACAGATCGCGGTACTTTACCGCCACCTTCTCCAGGTCCTGGCCGATCTCGATCAACTTCGCCAGGTCCATGTCGGTCTGGCGCTCGGTCTGCTCCACCGCCACCAGCAGCGGTTCGATGGCCGGCTGGGAAGTGCGCAGGGCAAAGGGGCAGAGGCAGGTGTCCAGCACGTCCACGCCGGCCTCGATGGCCTTCAAATAACTCATGGAACCGGAGCCGGAGGTGTAGTGGGTGTGGAACTCCACCGGAATCTTGATGGTCTCCTTGACGGCCTTGATGATGGCGTAGGCGTCGTTGGGCGAGACCATGCCGGCCATGTCCTTCAAGACGAAGGAGTCGGCCCCCATCTCTTCGGACTTTTTGGCAAAGTCGACGTAGTAGTCGAGATTGAAGATCGGGCCGCCCAGGCGCCGCTGGGTCAGGGAAAAGCACACCGCCGCCTGGAAGTGGGCCATCAGCCCGGTTTTCTTGGCGTCCATCAGGGCCTTGACCGACACCTCCCAGTTGCGCATGTCGTTTAAGGCGTCGAAGACCCGGAAGACGTCCACCCCCGCCTCGGCGGTGTAGCGCACGAAGCGGTAGGTCAGGTCATCGGCGTAGTTACGGTAGCCCACCAGGTTCTGGCCGCGCAAGAGCATCATGGTGGGGGTCTTCTTGAGGATCCCCTTGATGGTGCGGATGCGCTCCCAGGGGTCGTCGCCCAGGAAGCGGTGGGTGGTGTCGAAGGTGGCCCCGCCCCAGACCTCGATGGCCCAGTAGCCCATCTGGTCCATGCGTTCCATGAAGGGCACGATGTCTTCGGTGCGCATCCGGGTGGCCAACAGCGACTGGTGGCCGTCCCGAAAGGTGGTGTCCGTGAACTTGATGGGGTTTTTTCCAGCCATGTTATACGACTCCTTAGTTCTTTTTCGTCGTGGTGGGGCGGCGGCTGCCGCTGGTTACTAATAGTTCCTAGTTGCCAGTTCCCAGTTCCCAGAGAAAACCACTGGCAACTTGGAACTGAGAACTGGCAACTCTATCTCAAACTGCGCCGCTGCATCAACAGGCGCAACTGCATGGCCTGGCTGCGGCCGGCCAGGGCCCAGAGGCTCACCAATGGCCCGGGGGCGGCGGCCGCCGCCGCCCGGCAGGGCCGCGGCCTGGCAGGCCACCTCCTCATCGGCGATATAGGCCGAGATGGCCCCGCTGATGGCGGCTAATATTTGCGGTTTGATGGGCATCTCTTTCTCCCAGTTCAAAGTTCAAGGTTCAAAGTTCAAAGTTGACCAGCAGTCAAAAGGCTTTTCTGGCAACTGGGTACTGGCCACTGGCCAACTAACACCGGGATGTTGCCGTGCTTCTTGGCCGGCAGGGTTTCCCGCTTGGACGCCAGGGCCGTAAAGCGCCGCGATCAGTTTGGGCCGGGTCTCCCGGGGGGCGATCACCTGGTCCACAAAGCCCCGCGAGGCGGCGATGTAGGGGTTGTAGAGCAGGTTCTCGTAGTGGGCGATGATCTCGGCCCGCTTGGCCACCGGGTCCGCCGCCTCTTTGATCTCCTTCCTAAAGATGACGTTGGCCGCGCCAGAGGCCCCCATCACCGCGATCTCGGCGGTGGGCCAGGCCAGCACCAGGTCCGCCCCCAGGTCCCGGGAGCACATGGCCAGGTACGAGCCGCCGTAGTCCTTGCGGGTCACCAGGGTGAGCTTGGGCACCGTGGCCTCGGAGTAGCACCACAGGAGCTTCGCCCCGTGGCGGATGATGCCCCGCCACTCCTGGTCGGAGCCGGGCAGGTAGCCGGGGACGTCGGCGATGGTCAACAGCGGGATATTGAAGGCGTCGCAGCAGCGGATGAAGCGGCAGGCCTTGTCGGCCGCGTCCACGTCCAGGCAGCCGGCCATGACCTGGGGCTGGTTGGCGATGATGCCCACGGGCCGGCCGCCCAGCCGGGCCAGGACCGTGATGATGTTCTGGGCAAAGTAGTGGTGCGGCTCGAAGAAGTCGCCGTCGTCGACGATGGCGGCGAATGACGTCGTGCATGTTGTAGGAGGCGCTGGGGCTGTCGGGCACGATGGCGTCCAGGGCCGGCTCCTCCCGGTGGGCGGGATCGCTACTGGGGCTCAGCGGCGGGTCCTCCATGTTGTTGCTGGGCAGAAAGCGCAGAGCAGCTTTTTGATCTGCTCGATGCAGTCTTGGTCGGACTCGCAGGCGAACTGGGCCACGCCGCTCTTGGCGTTGTGGGCCATGGCCCCGCCCAAATCCTCCTGGCTGATCTCCTCGCCGGTGACGCTCTTGATGACGTCCGGGCCGGTGATGAACATGTAGGAGGTGTTCTTCACCATGAAGATAAAGTCGGTCATGGCCGGCGAATAGACCGCGCCGCCGGCGGTGGGTCCCATGATCGCCGAAATCTGCGGGATGACGCCGGAAGCGATGGCGTTCCGATAGAAGATCTGGCCGTAGCCGCGAAAGCGAGTCCACGCCCTCCTGGATGCGGGCCCCGCCGGAGTCGTTGAAGCCCACGCAGGGCACCCCGGCCTTCAGGGCCAGGTCCATGACCTTGCAGATCTTCTTGGCGTGCATCTCGCCCAAGCTCCCGGCCCGGGCGGTGAAGTCCTGGGAGAAGGCAAAGACCGGGCGGCCGTTAACCTTGCCGAAGCCGGTGATGACGCCGTCCGCCGGGATCTCGATCTTTTCCATGCCGAAGTTGACCGAGCGGTGGGTGACGAACATATCGGTTTCCTGGAAGGTCCCGGGGTCGAAAAAGAGGTCCAGGCGCTCCCGGGCCGTGAGCTTGCCGCCGGCGTGCTGCTTCTCCACCGCCTTGGCCCCGCCCATGCCCTTGACCTTCGCCTCCCGCTCCCTCAACTCCTGGATCTTCTCGCCACTGTCTTCATATACGACTCCTTTTCAGCAAACCCCTCCTCGACCTACGATTGAGCCTTACAGGCAGGGGATGGAGGCGGATTTAGTCAGATTTTTCTGTCTGTAAATACCTTAAATATCCAGGAAGTACCCGGGGAAAAAATAAGGAAGGTTACGCATGACAGGATATCAGGAGAGATGGGGACTAAAAATCGCACGATTTCTGATTTTTATGTCAAAAAAAATACTACAAAGAGCCAAGTTAAGCGGGTTGATCGACCGCCAGCGGGAATGGCCCTAAGGACGTCCTTGCTTCTCCGGCGGATTTTCCAAGCGGTACTTGATGGCCACGGCATCCACTTTGGCGGGTCGTACTGCGCCCGTCTGTTCCGGGCCGCCCGGCTGCGGGCAAAGAATGATGGCGTCGGCCCCGATGGCCTTGGCCTTGGTGGTGAATTGGGCCAGCACGGCCAGGAGTGGCGGTTGGGGAAGAAGCAGGCGGGACCTTGCAGCACCGCAAAGGCCTGGTAAGGCCGGGAAGGCGGCCCGGAGAGGACCTCCACCGAGTCGGTGGGGGGGTACTTGACGCCCATGAAGGAAGTATAGGCGGAAAGATCTTGATGACTGGGGGGACAGGCACATCAACCCCAGGAAATTGGCCTCATTGGCAGCCATAAAAAAGGCCTTGACCTCATCTGAAGGACGAGGTTTCTGCGACCCCGGCGCAGCCGCAGGCAATCAGGGCCAAGAGGAGCAAAAGCCAGAGGGTTTTCCAGGTATTCATCGATCGTAATTTAAGTCAACAAGAGCCGTGGGCAGTCCAATTCCAAGTATGACAAAATTATAGCAAAGCGAAAAGGGGAGCGAAACCGGTAAATGTCGAGTGAGCGCCGCAGGCTAAAACGCAGGGTTCGCCCCGGATGATCTTTTCCGGGGTGACGGTGACCATGGCCAGGGCTTGCTCCTTCCCCACCAGAGAGGAGGCTTCTTCCAGGGCCTGTCGCAGCAGCGGCGGTCGTCTCTTGGTGTCGTGGGCATCGCTGGCCAGCAGGTGGATATAGCCCTGCCGCATCATGTCCCGGGATACCCGGGCCACCTGGCGGCCGAAACCGCCGGTTAAACTGCAGGCGGTCAATTGGGCCAGACAGCCCAAATCCAGAAGACGCCCCAACTTCTTGGGCATTTCCTGGAAAATGAAGTGGCGTTCGGGATGGGTAATGATGGGCGTGATGCCCTTGGATTGCAGACGGAAACAGATATCTTCGGTGGCCGGGGGCAGGGAGGAATCGGGAAATTCCAGCAACAGGTAGCGCTTGCCGTCGTTAATGGTAAAAACCTGGCCATCGTCCAAAAGCTGCAAGCTTTCAAAGCTCAAGGGAAAATCACAGCCCGGGAGGATTTCCAGATCAATGCCTGCGGTCAGGAGTTTTTGTTTGAATTCGACAATCTTAGCAAGTATTTCGTCCTTATGATTGATTTCTGCGAGGTTGACGCTGCGATGTTTGAACAGGTGGGGGGTGGCCACCATGGTGCGGATACCGTCCTCCACCGCCATCCGGGCCATCTGGAGGGAGTCTTCCCAGGTATGCGATCCGTCATCCAGACCCGGCAAGATATGGGAATGAAGATCAATCACGATAAGGAGTCTATTGGCAGCGCCGGAACGCAGTCTGCGTCAGGTCCAGGGAAATCAGATTTATTATCGGGCAGATAACCGAATCATAATATCACCTATTAACGATAACCGATTTCCAGAGAAAATCAACCTTTAGTCCGGGGGTTCCGGAAGCCTTCGACAGGTGGCCGGATGGGGCTGGAAAGTCATCAGGGGCTTGGGTTAGGCGGCGAACTGGAGGTGCGCCACCGCGAGTTCATGCAGGGTTGGTTCGAGAACTTCGATCCCCAGACCGGAGCCGTTAAGCTCCTGGGCCACTCCCCCGTGACCAAAAACCACGGCCTGGGCGACCGGGTCCTTGGTAAACAGGAAAGGTGCGAAGGAGCCTTCCAAATAGACTAATTTCGGGGCACACGAGGCAAAGTGGCGGCCGGCGGCGGCCAGGATGCTGGTTTCCCCCACGTGGCAACCCAACTGGCAGCGCAGCCCGGCCGCGGCGGCCATCTGCCTGATCCGGGTGGCGGCCAGGGGGCCGCCACATTTGGACAGGCGAATATTAAAGATCTGGCAGGCCTGGAGATCGATCAATCTCCGGGCATCTCGTTCATTGCATAATGATTCATCGGCGATAATGGGGAGTCCGGCGGCGGCGCTCACCGCTTTCAGACCGGCAAAGTCATCCTTGGCCACGGGTTGCTCCACCGCACTGATGCGGTAGGGTTGCATCTCCTGGATATGCCGGATAGCCTCCGGGGCGCTCCAGGCGCAGTTGGCGTCCACCCGCAGGTCCACCTCCCAACCCAGGATCTTCCGGGCCATTTTGAGGGTCTCCAGGTCGTCGGGATTGCCCACCTTCACCTTGACAAAAGACATTTCCTTCGTCTTCACCAGGTCAAACCACCGGGCCATTTGCTCCGGCGCCGCCATGGGGATCACGGCGCTGTAGATCAGACGGCCTTTGCCTCTGGTCCCGAGAAAATCTCGCAGCGGCAGGCCCCAGGCGCGACCGGCGGCAGTCCAACAAGGCGGTCTCCAGGGCACAAAAGGCTCCGGGATGTTTCTCCCCGGCCGTCTTTTGAAACAGCTCTCTCAGCGCTTCCAGGAGTTGAGGGGGCGAAGAAAACTCCTGGCCTAAAATGGCCGGGGCCAGGGTCTCCGTCAGGAAGGCAAGGCTGCCCGCGAGGGTTTCTCCGGTGACAAAGTCTCGGGGAACCCCTTCGCCATACCCCGGCAGGGGGCCATCCGTGCTGACTTTGACCACCAGGTTATCGGTGCCTTGGTGAGTGGCTAGGCTATGCTTGATCGGGGAGAGGAAGGTTAATCGCAGGTGCCAGATATCCACTTGCCTGATGATCATACTCGATCTCGCGGTGAGTTTTGATCATCATAGCAAAATTGTGCCACTGATACCACTGCTCCGGATGGTTTTGCACCGAGGTTTCCAGGACCCTGAGACATTGTTCGCTGACGGGCAGATTCACCGGGGCGGCGCCATGGCTTACCGGGGTGAAATGGCAGGTATATTGTTGTTGTCCATCTCGTTGGACCACGGCGGTGACCACCGGGGCGCCGGAGCGCCGGCGCAGCAGCTCCAGAGTGCGATCGGCCGCGAGTTTGTGGTTGAGAAAGTGAGTTTCCCGCTGGGGGTCGGGCCGCCAGGCCTCGAATTCATCGCACTCGGTGATGAGAATCCCGCCCTCTTTGAGGGCCTTCACCGCGGCGAAGAAGCTTTTGCCTTTATCGGCATCGATTAAGTTCACGCCGAGCCATTCGGCCCGGCGGCCCTGGGCTTCCCGAAGGCGAGTGGTCTTAAACCGGCAGATCATGGCAGTGGGGAAGCCGTTCACCGCCAGGGCTCCGGGCAATAATTCCAAGGCTCCGAAATGACCGGTCACCAGAATGACACCTTTGCCGGCAGCCAGGGCTTCCTGCAACCTTTCCCGGCCCTGGAAACAGACCTGGTTCCTAAAAAAGGTCACCAACTTAGGGAAATTGGAAAAACCCGACGAACAGTTTCTCATGGTAATGATCGAAGATGCCTCTGAAGACCCCTTGGATTTTCCTTTGGAGTTCTCCGGCAGCTATCTTGCTGCGGAAAATCCGGCTAACGGTTTCCCGGACCAGAGACCTCTCTTGCCAATGCAACAGATAATAAATCCGGCCCAAAACCCTGATGTAGAATCTGGAGATGGTGAAAGGAAAGAACCGGAGGAGCAGGTGGTTCAATCTCATCTGGAGGAACTGGCTCAGACTTGGCTTGAATTTCCAGAAAGAAAAGAACTTGGAAGACATGCCCCATCCTTCTTGAATTGGAGACCTAGCCACTGAATTCTCAAAGCTGTCATTCCACTTGGAGGCCATGTTGCTTTTCTCTTCGACTTGTCCGGCAGCACACTTGACCATAAGAACGCGGCACACCACTATGAAATTATGGATACAAATCAAGATATTTGTTTTAAGATAACAGCCAATATGGAAATTCATGATTTTGGCTCCGGGCCTCCCTTATATTTGTGTTCCAAAGGGGGTGGCTTTGTTCGGCCTTAAAAGATGCAGCCCTGCGGCACGCTAAGTTAGATTAGGTATATTCTAGGCGGGGTCTGTGGACAATCGGGGGAAGGACGGATATTGGAGGGAGGAAAACCCTGATTTAGCGAGGGGAATTGGCAAGTTTGAGGAGCGCGGCGACCTCAAAAAGTGCCGATATGGTAGAAGATCCTGTGGGTTACTGGCAGGATATTATCTGGCGATATTAATCCGCCTCTTTATTAATAAATATATATTATAATTACGCAGGTGACTTTCCGCTGAATTCTGATCGGCATCAGGAGCCTTTGTGCGGGGAATTGGCCTTTAATGGAAAAGCATCATAGCTGCCTCAATACCCGTGCCATCATCGAGTATTTCCAGGATAACCTGCCTGGGGAATTACCGGGGCTGTTCGACGGCTTGGGGCCGGAAATCGAGCGCCTGGCCAACCCCCAAGAATTTCTGATGGAAGTTAATAACTGGGTGTCCAGCGAGGTGGTCACCCGGATGTTCGAAAATGCCAAAAGGCTAACCAGAAACAGCCAGATAGCCTTCAAGATCGGCTTTGAATCCGCGGCTCGGAAAAAGCTGGGCTATGTGCAGCGGATTTTCCTGTTCTCCTATAAAAATCCGCGCCAGACTTTGAAAAGGGTTCAGGCCATCAATGATAAGTTCAATAAAAATAAGACTATCGAGCTGGTGTCAACCAGGCGGAATAGCGCGGTGGTGCGGCTCCATTGGTTTAAGAATATACCGGCGAACCTCGATTTCTGCCTGTTCAATCAAGGGATCTACTCGGGCATTCCCACGGTCTGGAAGATGCCTCCAGCCAACTCTGGAAGAAACCAAATGCTTCTTCAAGGGAGATGATTACTGCGAATACCACCTGAAATGGCAAAAGCGGTTTTTCTTAAAAGAGAGCCTGCTGAAGTTCGCGGTGCCCTGGCGGGCCCTCACTTATACCGTCGAGGAGTTGGAGCGGGACAAGGAACTGCTGCGGAAGAAGTTTGATGAAGTCCATCGGCTGAACATCCAACTCAAGGAAAAGATCGATCAGCTCATTTGCCTTCAGGAGACCAGCACCGCCACCCTGTCGGTCCTCAATCTGGAAAAGCTCCTGCATGTGACCCTGCGATTGTTGATCAATTCCTCCAAGCTGGACCGGGCCGGGATCCTGCTGCTGGACGAGGAAGGCGAAGTCTTGGAGCTCACCTATGCCGCGGGGATCGACCCCGCCCTGTTCGAACAGGTGAAAGAATACCGGATCCCCATTTCCAAGGTGGACAACATCATCGCCCGGGTGGCCATGACCGGCATTCCGGTGGTGATCCAGGATGTGGCCCGCAGCAAGCTTAACATGAATAACCCCCTGATCCAGCAGTTCAAACCCAAGGCCTTCATCCTGGCGCCCCTCACCGTCCGGGGCAAAGTCATCGGGGTGCTGCTGGCCGACCGGGTGGAATGGGATGCCACCATCACTGAAGGGGACCGGGAGTTCATCGTCAGTTTTGCCAACCAGATCGCCGTTGCCCTGGAAAACGCCGTCCTCTACCGCAAGCTGGAGATTTCCGAACGCAAGTATCGGGGGCTCATCGAAATTGCCCACGAAGGCATCTGGATCATCGATGAAACCGGCCAGATAAAATTCGTCAACCGGCGCATGCGGGAGATCACCGGCCACGAGAAGCTGGAGGATAGAAATATCCAGGAATTATTCGACCGGGCCAATTGGCAGCTCATGGAGAAGGTCCTGGAAGAGAACCGGCAGAATAAGGTGGCCCAGCAGGAACTGGAAATCACTCGCAAAAACCGGGGCATGGCTGCGTTGATCATGAGTTCGGTGCCGCTGTTTGAAAACGATCAATTCAGCGGGGCCTTTGCTATGTTCAGCGACATTACCGCCCTCCGGGAAACGGAGAAGCGCTTCCGGAAAATATTTGAGGAGGCGGCCATCGGCATGTCCCTGGTGGACATGGATGGCTACCTGCTGGACAGCAATCCCGCCCTGGCGGAGATGCTCAAATATAGCAAGGAAGAGATGTATATGAAGTCTTTCAAGGATTTCACCCATCCGGAGGATATCCCCGAGAGCGTCAATTTATTCCAGGAGTTGACCGGAGGGAAACGGGAATCTTATAGCCGGGAAACGCGCTATATTCGGAAGGACGACCAGATCGTCTGGGGTCAGGTGACGATCTCTATCCTCCGGGGTCCCAGGGGAGAGCCCCAGTTTGCCATCGTCATGACCCAAGACATCACTCAGCGCAAGGAAGCCGAGGCCGAGATCCAGACCAATCAGAAGCAACTCCAATCCCTGGCCTCGGAACTCTCCCTGACGGAGGAGCGGGAAAGGCGCCGTCTGGCCACCGACCTGCACGACCATATCGGCCAGGCCCTGGCCGTGTCCAAGATCAAGCTGGGGGTGCTGCAAAAAACTGTGACTTCCCGGGACATTGCCGACCCTTTGGGGGAGGTCCGGGAACTCATCGAGAAGATGATCCAGGACACCAGGTCCTTGACCTTTGAGCTGAGCCTGCCGGTGCTTTATGAGTTGGGGTTCGAGGCGGCGGTGGAGTGGTTTGCCAAGCACATCAGGACCCAGCATGGCATCCAGGTGGAAGTTCAGGGTGGATATGGAACCCATTCCCATGAGCGACGAAATCAAAGTCCTCCTCTTCCGCTCGGTGCGGGAGTTGATGATGAACATCGTCAAACATGCCCAGGCCCGACACGCTCAGGTAAAAATCATGCGTATCAAGGACCGGGTGGACATCGAGGTGGCGGACGACGGGGTGGGGATCGACTACGGCAAGAGTGATACCCGCCTCGGGAGCAATGGCGGTTTCGGTCTCTTTAGCATTCGGGAGCGCCTGCATTATCTCGGTGGCCGGCTGGAGGTTGATTCAGAGGAAGGCAAAGGAACCCGCATCACCTTGACGGTGCCTTTAAAATACGCTAAAAAAACTCAAATGGGGAAGAAGAGATGACCATCAAGATCCTGTTAGCGGATGACCACCAAATTGTGCGCCACGGGCTGCGTGGGCTGCTGACGGCGGAACCCGACATGAAGGTGGTGGCCGAAGCGGACAATGGTCGGTCGGTACTCCGCCTGGTCAAGGAATTCTCCCCCGACGTGGTGATCATGGACATCTCCATGCCCGGCTTAAACGGCATTGAAGCGACTCGCCAGATCATGGCCGAGTGCTCCGGGGTCAAAGTGATCGCCCTGTCCATGCACTCCGACAGTCTCTTCGTGCTAAACATGCTTAAGGCCGGGGCTTCCGGGTATCTCCTGAAAGACTGTGCCCTGGAGGAACTGGTAAAAGCCATCCGCTGCGTGGTGGACCAGAAGACCTATCTGAGCCCCGGCATCTCGGACGTCGTCATCAAAGACTTCGTCAGCGGTTGGACCAGCACCAGCTCTTCGGCCTTTTCCGTGCTGAGCGCCAGGGAGCGGGAAGTGCTGCAGCTCATGGCCGAAGGTAAAACCACCAACCAGATTGCCGATTGCCTCTGCGTCAGCGTCAAAACGGTGGAATCGCACCGCAAGCAGATTATGAACAAGTCGGGGATCCACAGTGTGGCCGAGCTGACAAAATATGCCATCCGACAGGGTCTGACCTCTCTGGAAGACTAGGCCCGCACCACGGTTGGAGCTCCTTTCCTCATTTCTTTGGGGGAAAACCTAACTAGATAAGGTTTTCCTACCCCGCAAAAAAAGGTTTTCCTACCCCCAAATTTAGGTTTTTCCCAAGTGAATTTTGGGAGAGATCTAATATTATAGAGCCGAATAATAATTAATATTTAACCTTTCCTGTAAGGGCGCGAGCGGTTGCGCCCAGTGGACCGGATAAATCCTGGCCTCTCCAGAAAGCAGTGCGGCTTACCTGGTATGAAAATACTTGCTGATTTTTGGGAAGGCCGAGTTCCCTGAACTTTTTTGAAACCTGCCGCAAGATTTAGGCGAGGGCGATAAAATGACCATAAAGATCATCTTGGCGGATGACCATCAGATAGTGCGTCAGGGATTGCGGACGCTGCTGGCCGCAGAGCCGGACATGAAGGTGGTGGGAGAAGCCGACAATGGCCGCAAGACCCTGGGGCTGGCGCACGAACTGGCCCCGGATGTGATTATCATGGACATCTCCATGCCCGATTTGAACGGCATCGACGCCACCCGCCAAATTATGCTGAAGTCTCCCGAGGTGAAGATTATTGCGCTCTCCATGCATTCCGACAGCCTCTTCGTGATGAATATGTTCAAGTCCGGGGCCTTGGGATACCTGTTGAAAGATTGCGCCCTGGAGGAATTGGTGAAGGCCATCCGCACCGTGATGCGGCAAAAAACCTATATCAGTCCCGGGTTGTCCGACATCTTGATCAAGGACCTGGCCAACCACTGGGGTGGCGCACCCATTTCGGCCTATGCCGTGCTGACCGCCCGGGAACGGGAGGTGTTGCAGCTCATGGCCGAAGGGAAGACGACGCTACAAATTGCCGGTTCCCTGAGAGTCAGCAGTAAGACCGTGGAGGCGCACCGCAAGCAAATCATGAACAAGCTGGGGCTGCACAGCGTCGCCGAACTCACCAAATATGCCATCCGCCAGGGTTTGACTTCCCTGGATGATTGACCTCAAGAACCGGTTGGCCGCCGTCCCCACCAGGTCCGTCTCAATACCCCACCGGCAAACGGTAGAGGAGGTCGGCCAGTTCTTCGGCGCCTTGCACCGGTTGATCGCTCTCGCCGTGCAGTTTCAAGCACTCCGCCCAGAGGTCCGGCAAGTTGCGCGCCGCCGCTTCCCAGTGCACTTCCAGAGGGAAGAGGGGATTCTCCGCCGTGGCCGCTTCCCAGGCCGCCAGGTTCGCCAGGCGGGGGTCGAGGCTACGGGCCTGCTCGAAGGCGCTGTGGCTAATGTCCTGGTTGAAGCCGGTGCTCCAAAAGAAGTCGAGGAGGGCCGGCACCGCCTGGGCCAGGGGGACTCCCTCCAGCATCTCCGGCCGGTAGCGCAGGCAGACCCTTTGTGAGCCGTAATGGCCCGGCTCCCCCCGGACGTTGGGCAGGCAGGTGTGGTACAGGGTGTCAGCCATGGAAGTCAGAGGCGAGACCCGGAAAAACATCTTCATTTCTTCGAAGCCGTCCCGGTAGAAGGTGAGGAGATAGACGACATAGGGCAGGGCCAGGCGGAAGGCCCGGTAGTCGTCGCCCCCCTTTTTACTGCGGCTCACCCGCAGGGTGCGACACTGGGGCGGGTGTTCCACCGCCAGCAGCAGCAAGTCCTTGCGGCGGCTGAGCCAGCGGCTGCCCGGGGGCAAGACCGGCAGGGGCGGCGGCATGATCCGGGAGACGAACCGCAGCAGGGCCTCCACCGGGACCCGCCGGCCCACCCGAGTCTCCCCGGGGCCGGCCTCCTCCAGCAGGATGACTTCATTGCCTTCGATGATGATCTTGTCTTTGATGGCGCCATTACCTCTAGCCTGGCGGCGAAAAGGTCAATTATTAGTAGAAGTTGGGTAAATCAAATATGTGCACCATATAGGTATGTAATATTGTCCTGCAATTTCGGGAGAATCGGCCAATTTTTGCAGAGCTTACGACCCCAAATAAGAGGCTAAATGGGGCCAGCCTGTGCCGGACCTGCGAAAAATTCCGCACCTCGATCCGCATAAGTAACTTATTTTTCACAGTTTAAGCCGCTGATGACACGCTGCTAGAGCGCTCCTGACCCGCTAATATCGTTGCCGTTGTCACCGCTTTCTGCCGCTTAGAGGCCGGTTGGTCCGCGGGTGGAGCGGTAAATTATTCCGTGCCGATAAACTAATGCAAGGTGAAAGAAATTTCCAGAAAGGCATAGACAATCGACACGGATTCAGTGGTCAGTGGTTGGTGATCAACTATCCAGTCAATTACTCGAGTTCCTTCTGATAGCATGAACTCTGACTACCGAGATCAGTCTCTATTTAAAGCCTGCCTGCTGTTGATAGCGTCAGAACCATTAATCCTAGCCCTGTTTAAGATATTCGTCTCGTTCTGCCGGATCCCTTTCTACATGTTGTGTCTTCAAAATGCTGGGAGCCGTCTATTTCGATAACCAATTTGGCCATGGGGGCATAGAAATCAACGACATAATTGCCAATCGGTTTTTGTGGCTCATGAATTGGCTACCACCTGTCAAGCTGTTTGCCACGCAATCTTCGCCAGAGGGCACGCTCACATGCCTCAGTCAGAAGTTCTGTCGGAGTTGCCAAGCGTTGGCTTTCAGCTTGAGGGTTATTACTTGACATGGGTCGATTGTTTAAATCCCCCCTATCCCCCTTTTCCAAAGGGGAAGATAGAAAAGTCAGCCATACATTTCACGCCATTCTTTGGCTTCTTTTCCTTTGCCGATGATGGCACAAATTGAAGTCATAAAGCTGGTTATCTAAGTTCTCCATATCGTGTGCATTTCCCACACTATATGGTCTTTTCTGGGGTCTTTTCGAAGTGCATGCCTCTATGCAGATCGTGTTTGCTGACACACAAGTATTATCAGGCAATCCCAGACCTTGCCAACAGGTTCAACCTTCTTCCGCCTCCTCGCCCCGGGCGGCCCAGGACCAGACGCGCTCCGGCACGAAGCGCCGGGAGGAGCACTGGTGCAGGGCCAGGCGTTCCATGTGCCGCAGCACCTCCATCTGGTGCGGCGGCAGGAAATCGTCGATTACCTGGGTAAAGTCGGCCAGGCTCACCTGCTCCCGGCCGTCCAGGCGGGCCCGGCGGTAGGCCCGGAAGACCAGCTCTTCGAGGTCGCCGCCGGTGATCACCTCGGGGTGGCGCTGGTCCAGATGGCGGACGACGTCGCTAAAATCGCCGCAATCGCAGGGGATCTGGCTGCGCTGCGCCACCACCCGGAAGATGTGGCACTTTTCGTCGAAGTCCGGCATGAAGAAG
Organism: uncultured delta proteobacterium; assembly: GCA_963796215.1. Lineage (GTDB taxonomy): Bacteria > Desulfobacterota > Desulfobaccia > Desulfobaccales > 0-14-0-80-60-11 > JAPLJC01. The sequence continues at coordinate 96,259 of CAWCKU010000001.1, forward strand.
GGAATGCGCTCGCTGGAGCGGCCGGAGCGCAGGTCGGCCTTGTCCAGGCGGTCCGGCCGGTTGGTGATCCTGATCCACAGGACCTTGCCTTGAATGGCCGGGTCGCCCACGAATTCGAAGCGCATCTGCCGCAGGCGATTGCTCACCCCGGTGTCGCCGGAGTACTCGTCCCGGCTGTGCTCGCTCTGGTCGGCTTCGTCTTCCACCACCACCACCGGGGTCAGGCTGCGCAAGGTGTTCAGGGCCTTGAAGAAGTTGCGTTCACTCTCCCCGACCCACTTGGTGCGGGGGTTGAGGAGCTTGACGAAGTTGAAGCCGCAGTCCCGGGCCAGGGCCTCGGCCAGGGCGGTTTTGCCCACCCCGGGAGGGCCCATCATGGTGATGCCCCGGGGCACCAGCCGGACCTCGTCCGCCTGAATGGCCGCGACAATCTGGGCAAAATACTCCTTAATGGGCTCCAGACCGCCGATGTCAGCCAGACCGAAGCGGGGCTCGATCACTTCCACCAGGCCCACCAGTTCCTGGCGCAGCAAATCCTTTTTCTTGCGGCGCACCATCTCCATGGTGAGGGGCTGGCCGAGGCTCTGGCGCAGCAAGGTGTGCAGCACCCTGAGGCTCAGTCCCGCCGCCAGGTTGGCCAGCTCCTGGGAGCTGAGACTCAGGTGGTATTTACCCTGGGATAAGAAGTGATCGATGAAGTGCAGGCGGGCGTCCCGGTCCGGGGGCGGTACCTCAATGATTTGGGCCCCGTGGCGGCTCAGGAGCAGGTTGGGGTTCAGATCCGCCAGGTTGCCGGTGGTGAGCACCACCAGGTGGCCCTGCTCCACCAGTTCGGCCTGCCGCGCCCAACGCAGCAGGGTAACCAGGGCGGCGCGGTCCGGCTCGCCCATGGAGCCCAGGTCCACCGCGGGGACGATGGTCTCGGCGTACTCCAGAATCAAGGCCAGGGGCCGGCAGCTTTGGGGGCCCCGGCAGGGGGCGGCCATGACCCGCTCCGCCAGTTGCAAAACCTCCCGGGGGCTCTGGGGCAACGGTTTAGGAGCCGGCTTCTGGCCCAGGGCGTTCAAGGCCCGGGCCCGAACCCGGGAGACATCTTCGGCTTCGTCTGTCTCGGCCGGATTTTCCTGGGGCTCCAGGGCCTGGCGGAAGACATTTTCGCCCGCCTGGTCTCCGAACTCCAGGCCCAACCCCAGATTGTAGAAGACTACATGGCGCTCCTGCCCCAGCCACTGGGCCAGGAAATGGCGAAAGGGCAGGTAATCCCCGTTCACCCGGGTGTAATCATAGACCTGCCCGTGCAGGATAAAAAGGGCTGATTCTCCCTCCCTGAGCTGCGCGTCCAATTCCTGGGCCCAATGAGGCAGGTTATTCCAGGGCCCCATGATGGCTCCTCGTTAGCTCTCCGGCCCAAGAGGGTCAGTGGCAGCTTGGTCAGCCAGCGATGTAACCCTCCCGGCAGATTTTTAGATGACCCTGAAATGGCGTCCTGGACTAGAGCAATGCCTTGATCATTTTCTCGAAATCTTCTTTTTTCCGGGTCCCTTCGATCTTCTGGGCGATATTCCCCTGCTTGTCGATGATGAAGGTAGTGGGCACCACCACCACTTCGCCGTAAGCCTTGCTAACCTGATCGTTACCGGTGAGCACCGGGTAGGTCAGACCCAACTGCGTCACCAGGAACCTGATCTGGGTGGGATCGGAACTCAGGGCGATTCCCAGGGTTTGAAAACCCTTAGCCTTGTTTTCCTGATAAATCTTGTTGAGATCAGGCATTTCCTCCCGGCACGGGCCGCAGAAGAACGTGAAGAAATTGATCATCACCACTTTGCCCTTGAACTGGCTCAGGGTGTAATCCTGGCCCTGAAGGACATCTTTCAGGGTAAAGTCCGCCGCGGGCTTGCCGGCACCCCAGGCGGTCCCCGCCATCGCCAACATGGTGACGGCCAGAAGCAAAACCAAGCCAATACGGCGAGCACTGCTAAAAGTCCTGTTAGCCATTAACGCTCTCCTTGAACTGAGGCTTAAAAAACACTCATTCATGAATGATAATATCAAAACGCCCGAAGCCAAGCAATTTAAGAAAAAAAGCTTCTCAGAGAGAAGCCATGGGGCTTGCCAGTGGTAAGTGGCGTAGGGCGGGAGGCCCGCCCTACGCCTGGCCTCCGGCTCATCGGCGGCGGCCCCGGGGTTGAGGCCGGCCGCGAGATTCTGCCGGCGACTGGGGCGCCGGTTGCGGCCGGGCCAGGGCCGGCACCTGGCCCCAGGGCTGGCCACTGTGGGGCAGAGAGACCACCAGGGGGGCCACCGCGTTTTGCCTGAACCAATCCTGTAGATTTCCCAGTTCCTGCGGGACCTCCGGGCAGAGAAAGCCCAGGTCGCCTTCGACGATCCAGCGCAGTTTCTCCCCGCCGGGGCCCGATTCCCGGGAGGGTAAGGCCAGGTTACCCGGGGCGCAAACCGCCAGGGCCGGCAACTGATAGAGATAGCCCCAGAAGCTCCCCCTGGGCGCGGCTTGCACCAGCTCCTGCCAGTCCCCAGGGCCCCGCCCGAGAGGCAGGCAGACCTTGGACACCATTAGATCCCGGGCGGCAATCAACGCCAGAGAATTTCTCACTCCCAGGGTCTGATCCCCGTAGATTTCCCCGCCCGCTTGCCGGACCAGGGCCACGGCCCCCCAATCGCCGGCAACAAAGCGGGAGAAATCTCCTTGCTTCAAGGTAGAGATGGCCTGTTGAAAGAAGGACAGGGCCGATTCCCGGATAACGGGCGGGAGCCGCCAGATGAGGCGGCGGCGGTCCCACTGGCGGTATTGACTTAAAAAGGCGTGGTAATTCTCCGGGGTGAGCTGCAGGATTAAAGGCTCCCGCCAGGCCGGGGCCAGGGCGATGGCCTCGGCATAGTCGCGAGCCTCCAGCCAGATGCGGCTGGGACCGGGGGCAGTCCGGGGGCGCCCGGTGACGGCCGGGGCGCCGCGCCCAGCCGGGGGCGGGCCCACGGGCTGGGTCTCTTGAGGGGGAAATTCGAGGCGAAACTCTGCCCCAAAAGCCGCCAGCACCTCCCGGGCTGCGGCCAGGACCCGAGGCCGCCCCGCCGGAGAGGCGTCCAACATCAGCCGGCATAATTCGATGACTCCGGCTCAACGGCCTGCCCTGGGAGAAGACCCCGCCCAGGCGCACGGCCGCCACCCCCACCTGGGACAGCCCGGGGAGCATCTCCAGGGCGGCCAGCAGGCTGGCCGCCGCATCCGCCTGCCAGCGGGCAGGAAGGCAACAGCTCGGGCAGCCCCCCACCTACCAGATAATCGTCCAGGAGGCAGAGGTGGCCGAAGCCGGGGCAGGGATGCGGCAGCACCACTTCCAGGGGGAGGTCGGTTTGCCGACGCAGTAAAGCCAGGTCTTTTAAGGGCATGGGGCCTTCCAGCACCACCCGGCTGAATCCGAGGGTCTCGGCCAGGCGCAGGCCCGGGGAGTTATGGAAGCCCAGGCTCCCGGCGGCGTGAAGACTCAAGCCTGGATGGCGCAGGCGGGCTTCCCGGCAGAGGCCCAGATCCCGGAGGGCCAGGGCGTCGGGGTTCAAGGCCGCGGTGGCCGCAAGGACTTTTTGGGCCTGAGGCAGTTCCTTTTCCGGCACCAGCCGATCCCACTGCAGGTTGAACCTGACCCCATGACTGCGGGCCGCGGCCTGCCAGGCCTCCACCGCGGCCCACCAGGCCCCATCCGGGTTCCTGGGCAGGTTAACCGTCACCCCGGCGACCCCGGCCTCCAGGGCGGCATCCAGGGCTTCCTGGCCAGTTATTGGCACGATCAGTTCCATGGCGGCCTTGAAAAGTTTTGAGTTTTTGAGATGTACCAAAAGATGGGTCGTGTAGGGGCGGCTCGCGAGCCGCCCCTGCAAAACCGTTACCCCCAAAATTGTAACCATTCCAGCGACAGAAAACCAGAAACGACTGCATCACTTCTTGACATCCTCCCCGGGGATTCCATATTGTATGCAACACGCGGAGGAGATCACTATGAAAGTGCTGGGTATCCTGGGCAGCCCCCGCCGGGGCGGCAACTCGGAAATCCTTCTCAAGGCCTTCCTGGAGGGGGCGGCCGGCGGCGGGGCCGAAGTGGAAGAGATCCTCCTGCGGGAGTTGAAGATTTCCCCCTGCCTGGAAATATATCATTGTTTCAAAGACGGCACCTGCCCCATCAAGGACGATATGCGGGAACTCTACGATAAGCTGCTGGCCGCCGACGTGGTGGCCCTGGCTTCGCCGATCTTCTTTTATAACGTCTCGGCCCAGGCCAAGGCCATGATCGACCGCACCCAGGCCCTCTGGGCCCGGCGCTACGTCCTGAAACAGGATTTCCCCGGCGGCCGGCGCCAGGGGGTTCTCCTGGCCGTGGGCGCCACCAAGGGCAAGCTCCTGTTCGTGGGGACCCGCCTCACGGCCAAATATTTCTTTGACGCCGTCAACGTGCGCTACGCCGCCGAAATCCTGGTGCGGGGCGCCGATGAAAAAGGGGCCATCCAGGACCAACCGGAGACCCTGGAGCGCGCCCGGGACCTGGGCCGCCGCCTGGCCCAGGGCGAGCAGCTGGGCCCCATCAAGATGGACCCCCTGGCAGTTTAAAGGCAGTAGCAGTAGCCAGTAGTCAGTAGTCAGTTTTTGGTTTTTAGTTTTTTGTTTTAAATGGTTTTGATCCCGTTAACGTATTGAGCACTGACCACTGCGAACAGGGAACTGACCACTGACTACTGGGTACTGACCACTATCCAAAGGAGGCTCTATGGCAATCGAGGTTGGCATGAAGTTTGAGAAGCGGCTCAAGACCGGCCCGGAACATTCGGCCCAGAAGTTTTTCCAGGGAGTCCCCGACGTCTTCGGCACCCCGTTTCTCGGCGGGCTGTTCGAAGGGACCAGCGCCGAGCTCATGGCCTCGCATCTGGCCCCCGGGGAACTGTCGGTGGGCGTTACCATGAACCTGAGGCACACCGCCCCCACACCCCTGGGTATGGAGGTTCGGGCCGTCACCGAAGTGACCTCGGTGGACGGCCGGAAAATCACCTTCAAGGTCGAGGGGTTCGACGCCAAGGAAAAGATTGGCGAGGCGGTGCACGAGCGGTTTATAATTAATGCCGAGAAGTTCAATCAGCGGCTGGAGGCGAAAAAGAGCTGAACCACGGCGCCGTTTCTCTGGATTTTCCTTATGACCTGGTGACCCTGGGCCAATTCGAGGCCGGTGGGGGCTGGGAAGCCCAAATCCGCCAGTACGTCAGGAAGAAGTATCGCCAGGACCTGGAGGGGTTGGCGGGAGTGGACCACAGGGCCTTGGCCCGGTTGCTCGGGGGCGAGGTGCTGGCGGGCCGTCCTTACGCCAGCATCCAGTGGGTGCTGCTTCTTAAGCCGTTCCGCCCCCTGGAACTCTACCTGTTATTTGACCAAGACCCGGAATTCGGTGCCGATCTGCGGGTCTTCTATGCCCGCAAGAGCCTGGCGGTGCCCACCGAAGACGCCTATGTCTTCGCCTGGGACTTCGTGGCCATCCTGGCCCGTTACGGTCGGGGAGAATATGCGCTGGAGGAGGCCGGCCCCGGACCGGAATGGCTAGCTTGGCCGGATTTCGCCAGCGCCGCGGCCGGGCCCATGCAAGACGTGTCCCTGGGGGCCCGGGCAGAACTGCTGCCGCTCCTGACCCCGGAGGTGGTGGAAGTGGCCCTGCGGCGGATGGATAGCGGCACTTTTGCCGTCATCGACCGCGGTTGGCAGGTGGTCTGGCCCCTCTTGGGTGACCTGGCCTTCCGCTTCCGGATGGCCGACGGCGCCGCCGACCTGGCCTTCGACAGCGTTGGGGCCCGGAAATACGGCCCGGAATTTCTGACTAGCTTTTCCTGGCTTTACCTGAATGCCCTGCTGCGGGAGTGCCGGCAAGTGGACCCATCCCTGCCGCAATTGTCCCGCTATTTTTAAGACGGATTTCTGTTAAAATAACCCCGTAGCGCATTTTTTTGCGAGTGAGGAATCGATTCAAGTGAAATGCATTTATTGCCAAAAAGGCGAAATCACTATTTGCCCCACCTGAAGCGGGATAGACATCGGCTGCCGGGAATGCGGCCATATCTATACCCCCGAGGAGTTCCGGGAACTGCTGCGCCGCACTGAGATGGACCGGGAGACGCCGCCTTCCTGCCAGAGAGAAGAATCCCCATGAGCCGGTTAACGGACCTGACCCGCCTGAAAAAACCGGCCCAGGCCCGCACCGGCCAGGTGAAGATCAGCTATGGGGTGCACAGCCTGGAGGCCGCCATTGCCGGCCAGTCGGTGGGGGAGGTGCGCCAGGCCCTGAAGGAGCCTTTAAATATCGACCCCCGGGCCCTGGCCCTGGTCAACGGCCGGGACGCGGCCGCGTCTTACGTCCTGAAGGAGGGGGACCAACTGGAGTTTGTCCGTCTGGCCGGGGAAAAGGGGACAGATTGTGGCAATCCGGGGCGGTGGAAGCGGCTGGCGCTGGCCCGGGTAATGTGTTATATTAAAAAAGATTTCAGAAAATTCAGTTTATTGCGGAGAAATGCATCATGGCTCGCGTCACCATCGAAGATTGTTTGCAGCAGGTTCCGACTCGCTTCGGCCTGGTCCATCTGGCCGCCAAGCGGGTGCGCCAGATCTTCCGGGGCGCCCCGGTATTGGTGCGGGGGGATAATAAAGAGATCGTCATGGCCATGCGGGAAATCGCCGCCGGCAAGATCGTCCCCTCCAAACCCTTGCCGGTGATTATCACCCATTCCCCGGAGGAAAAACTCCTGCCCGAAAGCTAAAAGTGCCACGGGCCAGTAGTCGGTTGCCAGTGATGGTGATCGGGGTCCCCAGTTTTTGGCCTTAAACTGACCACTGGTTCCCACCTAGCCCGGCAGCACGCCGGCCCCGGCCTCGACCCAACAGAGCACCGGCTCCTCGTCTTCGGAATCCGGCGCCCAGACCTCCAAATTAAAGGCCCAGATCACCGGGAAGGGCCAATTGGCCATCACCGTGTTCGCCAAAAACTCGTTGAGCCTCTGGGCCGCGGCCGCCATTTCCTGAGGATCGCTGGCGGCGTCCAGAACCGCCGCCAACAACTCCACCGCCTGCGCCTGCCACGGCGGCGCCTCGCCGTTGCCGCAGACTTTACGCCACTCCTCGGCGCTGCGGCAGCCGGGCAGGGAGATCTCGATCTTTTTGAGCCCGGTCCACTCCGGCCAGCCTTTCAGAGTAAGGAGTAAGGAGCGGGAGGTGCGGCCCAATAAAAAGGGCGCCCAGGGGTCTTTCAGGTGCGGGGCCATGATCCGCTCCCAGAGGCGATAGCGCAGCTTGGCCAGGTCCGGGTCCACCATCTCCTGGACCCCGGGCACCGGGCCAAAACTCGGGCGTTCCTCCCAGGGCTCCGGGGTCAGGATATCCTTGAGCCATTCCTGGCCCTGGTCCACCATGAGCAACTGGGCCTCCTGATCGGCCTGGAGCTTCTCCAACTGCCAGGCCAGGGACCAGGCCTCCGGGGAAGCATCCTTCTCCGGCGCCTCCACCCGGCCATAATCGCGGATGTCGTGCAGCAAATCACCCGATTCCCCCTGGGCTTCCTGATATTTCTCAAAGGCCTGCCATTGGCGCAAATCGCCGGGTTTATAGTGCTTGAGCTCCTGGGGACGGACCTGGGCCTCCGGAGGCAACGGCATCCCCTGATATGGCAGTTGGGTCGGCCAGCCCGGGACCACCCCCACCTTGAGCTGGGGAAAATAGAGAGGCAGGGTCCAAAATTCGTCCCGCCACGGCAGGATCAGGGGAAAGGTCACGATATGCCAGTCCGCTGCCATAGGGTCACCGCCTTTGTCTGCTAAAATAAAATTGAGAATTCGTAAAATTCTTCATCTGTCAGGTTGAGCGAGCGAGCGACCGAGAATCCAATAAAGGCGAGATCCTTCGCTTCGCTCAGGATGACAAAATGGGTTGATTTCAAAGCTCTCCGAAAAAAATCGGCTGTCTTTCTCTCAGCTTTCTATTAATATCCCAAGAGAACCGCAGATACAAGGAGGGGATCATGGAACTTTTGGAAGCCATGAAAAACAGAAGGAGCATCCGGGCCTTTAAGGCCGAGGCCGTTCCCCAGGAAGTCATCACCCAGATTCTCGAGGCCGCCCGCTGGTCTCCCTCTTGGGGGAACACCCAGCCCTGGGAACTGGTGGTGGTGCGGGGCGAGAAGGTCCGGAAACTGACCGGGGAGATGGTGGCGGCCTTCCAGCAAAGGATGGCGGCCAACCCGGACGTGGCCATGCCGGGCAGTTTTCCCGATGTCTACAAGGAGCGCTACATGGCCTGCGCCGCCGGGCTGTTCGGCAAGATGGGCGTGGCCCGGGACGACAAGGCCCGGCGGATGGCCCATATGGTGAGCATGACCGGGGGCTTCGGGGCTCCGGCGATCATCTACGTTATTTTCAATGCCGATCTTACCGAGCCTTATTCGATGTTCGACCTGGGGGCCATCACCCACGCCATCTGCCTGGCGGCCCACAACCTGGGCCTGGGGACCTGCATTGTGGCGCAGTTGGCCCTGTACCCGGACATCATCCGGCGGCACCTGGACCTCACCCCATCCCACCGGATCGTGGTGGGCATCGCCCTGGGCTACCCGGATCTGGCCCACCCGGCCAATGCCTTCCGCACCGAGCGGGAGCCGCTGGAGAAATTTGTGCAATGGGTTGAGTAGAGTTCTTAGGGGCGGACACACAGGTCCGCCCCTGCGACCCCTTAGACGTGGTAGGGGTGGCCCATTTTGATGGTCATGGCCCGGTAGAGCTGCTCCAGCAGGATAAGGCGGGCCAGTTCGTGGGTCAGGGTGAGGCGGGAGAGGGCCAGGCGCTCGTCGGCTGCGGCCAGCACCCGGCTCGGACAGCCCCCAATGGCCGCCGATGAGGAAGGTGAGGGGCCGGGCCAGCTCTTCCCGTTGGGCGAGCCAGGCGGCGAATTCTGCGGTGGTGAATTCCCTGCCCTGGGGGTCCAGGGCCACCACTAGGATTTGGGCGGCATCTGGGCCTGGAGGCGTTCGCCTTCCTTCGATTTAAGCGTTTCCGGCGTTAAACCGCCGCCTTCCTTTTCCTCCCGGACGCTCTTCAGGCTGAGCTGCATCAGGGGCTTGAGGCGCTTTTGGTAAAAGTCCAGGCCGTCCCGGATGAAGCCTTCCCGGGTCTTGCCCACCATGAGGATGGTGATAGCTACCATCTGCCGTGGATAATCCCGCAAAATTTTAGGGGCACAGCAGCGCTGAGCCCGAATTTTTCTAAAATTGGGGATTATCGGTCCTGTCCTTTTCCCGAAGGAGCAGAAACCGGCTCTTGCCCGAGGCGATGCGCTGGCCGTCGGCAATCCGGATGATCTCGCCTTCGGCCTGGCGGCGGCTGCCGTTGGTGGTGTGCATGACGCCCCGCACCCGGATGGGCTCCCCGGGTTTGAGGGGCGCATGGAAGCGCACCTCCATGCTCATGGTGAGGCCGGGGCCGGCGAAGTGCCAGACCGCGTGGGCCATCAGCTCATCCAGCAGGGTGGAGAGGATGCCGCCGTGGATCACGTCGGCCCAGCCCTGGTATTCCCGGGGGATGCTCAGTTCGGTTTCCGCCGCCAGTTCCGCCTCCGAATACCGCACCTCGATCTTGAAGCCCCGGGGGTTGTCCTTGCCGCAGACGAAGCAGTAATTGTCGGAAAAGGGGATGGGCAATAGGGCTCTTGGATGAGTTTTTGTTCTTTAGAAGTCATCAGCCTGCCAATATTTCAACTTATGGATATCGTGGCGAAACGCCGGTGCACCGTATTAGTAGCCAGTAGCCAGTTGCCAGTGACCATTAGCTCGAAGCCAGCATACTGGCTACTTTCATTTAGGCTCGGTGGGATAGCCGGCCTTCTCCCATTCCTTCCAGCCGCCTTTCAAAGCCCAAACTTGCTTGAAGCCCATGCTCGATCAATTGCTGCGCCACCCGGGCGCTGGTGCCCTCGTTGTGTCAGGCACAGTAAAGAACGATTTTCTTGTCTTTGGGTAGGGTGGCAGCCCAGGTTTTGACTTCATTGGGTTCTTGGCGCACCGCGCCCTTGATCTTTTTGTCACTGTCATCCCAATCTTTAGGTTGTCTGACATCCAGGATAATTACCTGGGGGTCGGAGAGCCAGCTTTTCAGAGTCTCCTTGTCCAGGCGCGGCACTTTCTGGCCGACGGCGCCGGACCAGGTGAACGCCAGCATCAGGCCGACCGCCAGCACCATGGCCCATAACCTTGCCTTCTGCATCTTCTTCTCCTTTGGCGGGATGATTCCCGATTTAGGGAAAAGATAAGACTGGCGGCCAGGGTGAGGCAACCCCGCTACCCCTTCGGGGTCAATCCCAGCAAGGCGGCAATTTGCCCCGCCAGATCGGCGGTTTTCTGGGCCGGGTCCTCGGTCTTCGGGGTCAGCAGTTGCGGCCGGTTCTGGTATTCCGGTTTGGGCGTGACCTCGAACTCCGGCGGGAAGGTGTTCTCGAAGTACATCTGCTGGAAGCCGATGAACTTCAGGTGGTGGGCGGTGGAATCCAGCACCGCCACTTCGCCTGCGGCCACCAGCTTTTCCTTCAAGGCCACCCGGAAGCCGGCCAGGGATTCGCCCCCCTGGGTGTCGGCGATGTGGCCGTGGCGGTTGGCCAGGAGCATGGAGTCCATGATCTCCTGTTCGCTCACCTGGACCACGGCGACCGAGCCCGCCCCGGCCCGGCGGTGGTATTCGTCCACCAGGCGGATGACCCGGGGCATGGAGACCGGGTTGCCGATCATGGCGGCCTGGGCCACGCTGGGCGTCACCGTCACCGGCTGTGAAGATGCGCTTAGCTCTTGTCCGGCTCCAGGTAATAGCGGAACACCGGGTCGGCGTGGCGGGACTGGACCCCGAGGATGCGGGGCAGGGTCTCGATGATCTGCAGATCGTACAGGCGCAGGAAGCCCTGCATGATGGCGGTGATGTTGCCGGCGTTGCCGATGGGCACCACCACGACCTTGCCGGTCAGGTCGTAGTCGAACCACTGGGCGACCTCGTAGGCGTAGGACTCCTGGCCCCGGATGCGCCAGGGGTTTTTGGAGTTGAGCAGGGCCACCTGGTAGTTGTCGGCCAGGGCCTCCACCACCTTCATGCAGTCGTCGAAGACCCCGGGGATCTCCAGGACGCGGGCGCCGCTGCCCAGGGGCTGGGCCAGTTGCTGCGGGGTGACCTTGCCTTGGGGCAGGAGCACCGCCGAGGCCACCTTGCTCGCCCAGGTAGGCGGAGTAGAGGGCGGCGGCGGCGGAGGTGTCGCCGGTGGAGGCGCAGATGGCCAGCATCTTGCCGGCCCCGGGCTGGCGCACCAGGTAGTTGAGGTAGCTCAGGGCCGCGGCCATGCCCCGGTCCTTGAAGGAGGCGCTGGGGTTCTGGCCGTCGTTTTTGAAATAAAAGGCCCCGCCGACTTCTTCCCGCAGGGCCTCGTTGGCCGCCACCTGGGGGGTGTGGCCTTCGCCCAGGTAGATGATGTCTTCCAGGGGGATGACCGGGGTGATCAATTCATAGAAGAGATGAATGCCCTTCAGGGCCGGGACATTGAGCATCTTGCGGTAATCGAAGAGCCGCCGCCAGAAGGTCCCGGGGTGCTTTTTCAGGCGGTCGGCGGCCTTGTCTTCCAGCAAAAACAGGCCCTGGCACTTGGGGCAGGTATAGAGCAGCTGGCTGATATCGTATTCCGCCCCGCATTCGAGACAGCGGTAGACCAGGTCGCCTTCCGGCTTGGGGATGAGATGCGGGCGGATGTCGTCGGGGAATTGTTCGGGTTTCAAGGGGCCTCCAGTCTAAAAGCACAGGCTGGAAGCCTGTGCTACCAATTATAGGGCGGCCTGCGGCCGCCGGAAATCGGCGGGCAGCCACCCTGGCCGCTCCCGATGAGGCGGTGCACAGAGGCCCGCCCTACCAGTTTTTATGTCGTCAGATGATACTTCTTCAGCTTGTATTGCAGCAGGCTTTTGGTGATGCCCAGCATTTCGGCGGCCCGGACCTGGATCTGGCCGCACTTTTCCAGGGCCCGGCGGATCATCTGCTCCTCGATGGACTCCAGGGCCTCGGTCAGCGGGGTGTGCAGGGGCACGAAGCGGTCGATGTCCAGCTTGGTCTCGGCGGCCTCCGGGGCCAGCCCGCCGGGCAGGTCCTCCGGGGTGATCAGGTTGTTGTGGCACAGGATCACGGCCCGCTCCATGACGTTTTCCAGTTCCCGGACGTTGCCCGGCCAGCCGTACTGCACCAGCACTTTCAGGGCCTCCGGGGTGAGGCGGATCTTGCCCCGGACGTTTTCCTGGGCGTACTTCTTGAGGAAATGGGTGGCCAGCAGGGGGATATCCTCCTGGCGCTGGCGCAGGGGCGGGATGTGGAGATGGACCACGTTGAGGCGGTAGAACAGGTCCTCCCGGAAGCGGCCGGCCTCCACCTCCTCTTTCAGGTCGCGGTTGGAGGCGGCCACCACCCGCACGTCCACCTTGATGGTGCGGTTGCCGCCCACCCGTTCGAACTCCATCTCCTGGAGGACCCGCAGCAGCTTGACCTGGAGGGCCTGGGACATTTCCGCCACTTCATCCAGGAAGAGGGTGCCGCCGTCGGCCAGCTCGAAGCGGCCTTTGCGCATGGCCACGGCGTGGGTGAAGGCGCCCCGCTCGTGGCCGAAGAGCTCGCTCTCCAGCAGGGTTTCGGTCGAGCGCGGCGCAGTTCACCGAGATAAAGGGCTTTTGGGCCCGGTTGCTGCACTGGTGGATGGCCCGGGCGATGAGCTCCTTGCCGGTGCCGCTCTCGCCGGTGACCAGGACGGTGGCCTTGGAGGAGGCCACGCGTTTGACCAGGGCCAGGATCTCCTGCATCACCTTGGACTCGCCCACGATGTTGGGAAAGCCGTATTTCTTCTCCAGTTCCTGGTAGAGGAGCCGATTGGTCAGGATGAGGTGGCGGTGCTCCAGGGCCTTGGCGATGGTCACCAGGATCTCATCGTTTTTAAAGGGCTTCAGGATGTAGTCGAAGGCCCCCTTTTTCATGGCGGTGACGGCCTTCTCCACGGTGCCGAAGGCGGTCATGATGATCACCGGCAGGTCCGGATAAAGGCGGTGCAGCTCATCCAGGAGTTCGATGCCGCTCATCTTGGGCATCTTCATGTCGGTCAGGACCACGTCCAGGTCGGAGGCGCCGGCGATCTTCATGGCCTCCAGGGCGCTGGGGGCGGTGAGGACCTCATAGCCCGAGCTCACCCAGCAGGGCTTCCATGACCGTCAGATAATTGACTTCGTCGTCAACGACTAAGATGGTATCCATAAGAGTTTCGTTTTCGGTTTTCGGTTTTCGGTTTTCGGTAAAATTCATGAAAAAATTGCCTTCATTTTGCTGAAAGCTGAACCAGCTGAGCTATGCTCACGCCACCTTCTTCATGGACAGTTCCGGCAGGGTAATGGTCACCACCGTGCCGTCGCCCACGGCGCTGTCGATCTTGATGGTCCCCTGATGGGTCTCGATGATGCTCTTGACGATGGGCAGGCCCAGGCCGCTGCCCTTCTCCTTGGTGGTGAAAAAGGGGTTGAGGACCTTCTTCAGACTCTCCGGTTCGATGCCTTCGCCGGTGTCGGCAAAGCGGATCTCGCCGCCGCGGCCCTGGGGCCCCGGTTTGGTGGCCACGGTGAGCCGGCCGCCGCCCGGCATGGCCTGGATGGCGTTCAGGAGCAGGTTCAAGAAGGCCTGATGCAACAGGTCCGAGTCAGCCGCCAGCAACCGGCCGTTGAAATGGTAATCCCGGGTGACTCTGATCTCCAGGCGCTGGATCTCCGGCTCCAGGAACTCCAGCCCCCGGTCCAGCACCGCCTCCAGGTCGCAGGGGCGCAAATTGGGAATCCGGGGCCGGGCGAAGTCGAGGAATTCGGTGACCTTTTCATTGAGGCGGTTGGCCTCCTCCACAATGATCCGGGCCAGGCGGTTTTGCGGCTCGTATTTGGCCAGGCGCTCTTGCAGCAGTTCGGCGGTGGAGCTGATGATGCCCAGTGGGTTACGGACCTCGTGAGCCACGCCCGCGGTCATTTCCCCCAGGGCCGCCAGGCGCTCCGACTGATGCAACTGCCCCTCCAGGGTCCGCTGCTCTTCCTGGCGCCGGGCCAGGATGACGCCCGCCTTTTTGACGATCTGGCGCAGGACGAGGAACAGCAACCCCATGATCACCACCAGGGTGACCAGGATGATGAGGCGGAATTTGCTGATCTCCGCCAGATCGGCGGAGATGTTCTGGGTAATCTCGAAGACCCCCACCACCGGCCCCGAATGGGGCAATAACTTTTCCTCCAGGCGGAAGGGGATGAAGGCCTTGAGGTGTCTGCGCCTGATCGCTGCGGGGCCAGAGGATGCTCCAGAAGGGGCTGTAGCCGGGCAACTCGAAATAGTTCTCCCCGGCCAGGGCCTTCTTCACGCCGATAATGTCGTCGGATTTTTTGCCCAGGGGCAGATCGGCGGTGCTGTAGGAAAAGACGCCCTCCTGGTCGTACTGGTTGAGCTGCTCCACGTGAAACCCGTGGATGGTGTTGCGCACCACTTCGTCCAGGCGTTTGGACTGCTCGGGGTCGGACAGGGTGATGCGCCCGCCCTTTTCGAAGGCGGTGGGCAGCACGAATTGCTGATAGATCTGATGGTTCAGGTTGGAGGCCAGCAGGATGAGGTAGTCTTCGTTTTTCTTCAGGGCCATCTGCTGGGCCCGGAGCGTGAGGAAGACGACCAGGATGCCGGTGAAGATCAGGATGACGATAAAACCGGGCAAAGAGAAGAATTTTACCAGTCCGAAGGGGTTCAGGTCTTTGCCCGGGCGCCAGCCAGGCAGTTTTCAGGTTCAGACGTTTCATGAGTTCAGGAAACCGTATACTTCTCCAAGGTTGGCCGGGCCTGGGCGAATTCCTGCTGCTGGGCCTCATAGCCCCGGCGTCCCATCAGGCCGTAGGTGGTCTGCTTGCCGCCTTCCACCCCCGGCTGATCCAGGGGGTTCACCCCGAAGAACTGGCCCGCGGCCACGGTCACCACTTCCAGGAGATAGATCAGCTGGCCCACGGTAAAGGGGTTGACTTCCGGCAGGCGCAGGCTGAGGCTGGGTCGGCCGGCCTTCATGAGGTTGAAGGCCGTGGCCCGCTTCTCGGTGGGCAAAAGTTCGCCCAGAGAATGTTCCCCCAAATAGCTCATCTCTTCCTGGTCCGGGAAGAGGTTGGGGATCTCCACCTGATTCTTAAATTTCCCCACTTCCAGGAAGGTGATCAGCTTGTCCTGGGGGCCTTCCATGTAAAGCTGCAACTGGGAATGCTGGTCGGTGACCCCACGGGCCTTGACCGGGGTGCTGCCGGCGTGCACCACCCGGCCGCTCAGGTCGAATTTCTTCCCCAGGCTTTCGGCCCAGAGCTGGCAGAACCAGTCGGCCATGCCCGCCAGGGCCGAGCTGTAGGGCATGAACACCAGGATGGGCCGCTGCTTGCGGGCGGCAAACAGGTAATAGAGGGCCGCCAACCGATAGGCCAGATCATAATGGGTCTCTTGCAGGCGCTGGTCCATGAAGCGGGCCCCGGCCAGGAGTTCCTCCAGGTCGATGCCCACCAGATGGGCCGGCAGCAGGCCCACTGCCGAGAGCACCGAGAAGCGGCCGCCGACATTGGGAGGGACGCTGAGGGAGGCGAAGCCTTCCTGGGCCGCCAGGCGCCGCAAGGGCCCCTTGTCCGGGTCGGTGGTGATGATGAGGCGCTCCCGGGCCTTGTCCTCCCCTAACCGGCCTTTGAGGAGTTGGTAAGCCCAAAGGAACTGGGCCAGGGTTTCGGCGGTGGAGCCCGACTTGCTGATGACGTTGAAGTAGGTGCGTTTGAGGTCCAGGCCGTCCAGGATGCCGAAGCAGAAATCCGGGTCGATGTTGTCCAAGCACCCAGAGGCCGGGCTTATGCTGGCGCCGGCCCATGGGAAACCGGTTGTGCTGCGGATGCACCAGGGCCTGTTGCAGGGCCCGGGTCCCCAGGGCCGAGCCGCCGATCCCCAGGACCACGAAGTCCCAGCACCACTCCAGCACCGGCTTGGCCAGCTGGCGGATCTCCTTGAGGACCTCCGTCTGGTACGGCAGTTCCATGAAGCCCAGGCGGCCGCTTTGCCGGCCGGCGGTGAGTTCCTGCTCCAGGGCCGCCGGGCCGGGGATCAGGTCGGCCAGGTCGGCATCGCTGAGGCCCTGTTCCCCCACGAACTCGGCCATGGCGTAATTATAATCGAGGCTCAGGGCCTGGCTGGCAGCCCACTTCGGGTCCTGGTAGCGTTTGGTCGGCATAGTTCTCCCAATTGCAACGGCGGAGTCCGAGTCCGGAAATATTATATTATATAAATAATTTAGCCTATTTGTAAAGGAGATTCAAGGAGAAACACCGCCCAGTCGGCGCGGCTTGACCGGTCTTGCTTGCTCCATTACCATAAACAATTATAACCGCAAAGACCACCGGACGGGACCTGCCTTTACAATCTGTAAAAAATATTGACAGATAGGCCCCGGAAGCGACTTAAAAGCTTGTATTTATTCAGCTAAATAATTCATTAATACAAATAGTTAACCAATTGGCCCGCCTTGGAACGACCATTGCTTATCAGCTTGTGAAGAGGTGCGGCTTCAGCGCAGGACTTGAGAGGCAGGGCGCCTGATTGGCTCCGCCCCAGTGACCGCGAGGCAGGAGAACCATGGAAGAAGGATATTATAAAAAGTTGTGGTGGGAAATTATCCTGACAACCCTGGGATTTTCGGTCATCCCGCTGTTCATCCTGGGAGCCGTCATCTATCAGCAGTTCAGCGCCTCCTACTCCGCCAAGATCATGGAAAACATGAAGACCCTGGCGGAAAACCGCAGCGCCTCCGTCGACCTGTTCTTTGATGAGCGCATCGCCCAACTCATCACCCTGGCGCAGACCAACTCGTTGGAACAACTGAGAAATGAAGAATACTTGCATAAGGTTTTTAATATCATCCAGGCGCGTTCCAAGTCGTATCTGGACCTGGGGATCATCGACCAGGAAGGGAACCACCTGGCCTACGTGGGGCCCGTATCACAGCATCCTGAAATCGGTGAATTATAAGAACGAAGACTGGTTCCATGCGGTGCTGTCCACCGGGGTTTACGTCAGTGACGTCTTTCTGGGGTTTCGGAAGATTCCCCACTTCATCATCGCGGTGATGGTGCGGGAAAAGAACCAGAGCTGGATCCTGCGGGCCACCATCGATTCCGACATCATCGAGAACATCGTGCGGGCCGCCTGGATCGGCAAACAGGGCGACGCCTTTATCATCAACCGGCAAAATATCTTGCAGACTTCGCCGCGGTTCGGCGGGGCGATCCTGGAGGCGCCGAACGCTCCCGATTTCTCCAAGGTCACCGTTCCCGAAGCGGAGGATATGACCTTTAACGGCGAAGAGATGCTCTTTGCCACCGGTATCATCAAGCTCAAAAAATGGGTTTTGGTAATCAAGGAAGACCCCACCGACCAGCTCTCCCCGCTGCTGCGGGCCAGGTTCATCATGGTCCTGATCTTCCTGGGGGGGGTTATCCTGATCATTATCGGGGCGGTCTTCACCACCCGGTCGATGATGAAAGAACTGATGATCATGGACCGACAAAAAGGCCGCCAGCGATGAATTGATGATGCAGGAGAGCAAGATGGCGGCCCTGGGAAAGATGGCCGCGGGCATTGCCCATGAAATCAACAATCCCCTGGCGGTGATCGGGGAAAAGGCGGGCTGGATCAAAGACCTGCTGAAGATGGAAGATATCTCCAAGAGCGAGAATTTTCAGGAATATGCCGACGCGGTGAAAAAGATCGAGCAGCACATCAACCGGGCCAAGACCATCACCCATCGCCTGTTAGGCTTTGCCCGGCGGATGGAGCCGGTGACCGAGCGGGTCAATCTCAATACCGTCCTGGAGGAGAGCGTCGCCTTCTTGGAAAACGAGGCCCGCTATCGCAATATCGATATCCAGGCGG
The DNA here is from genome assembly GCA_963796215.1 of uncultured delta proteobacterium. Classification (GTDB taxonomy): domain Bacteria; phylum Desulfobacterota; class Desulfobaccia; order Desulfobaccales; family 0-14-0-80-60-11; genus JAPLJC01. Next base: position 114,304 of record CAWCKU010000001.1, read on the forward strand.
ATTATGCCGCCGATCTGCCCTTGATCACCAGTGATTCCTCCCAATTGCAGCAAGTCTTTCTCAATATCCTCAACAACGCCATCGACGCCATCGGCAAAGACGGCGAGATCAATATCAAGAGCAAACACATAACCAAAAATAATGAAATTAGCATAGAAATTAATGATAATGGCCCCGGCATCCCCAAAGATGTGTTGAATAAAATCTTTGATCCCTTCTTCACCACCAAGGAAGTGGGCAAGGGGACCGGACTGGGCCTGTCTATTTCTTACAGCATCGTGGAAAAACTGGGCGGCCGGATGATGGTGGCCAGCGAGGAAGGCAAGGGCACCACCTTTACCATTTATTTGCCGGTGACATAGGCCGAGGAGGAGCGGCATGGACAAGTTCAAGGTGATGATCGTGGATGATGAACTCGATTTTCTGGAGACCATTGTCAAAAGGCTCAAGGCCCGCAACATCGATGTAAATGGGGTGGAGAGCGGCTACAAGGCCCTGGAAGCCCTGGAGGGCCGCAACCCCGACGTGATCATCCTCGACGTCAAGATGCCGGGAATGGACGGGATTGAGACTTTGAGGGAAATCAAGAAGAAGAAGTCCCCTGACGGAGGTCATCATGCTCACCGGCCATGCCTCGGTGGAGTCGGGGATCCAGGGGATGCAACTGGGGGCCTTCGACTACGTCATGAAACCGGTGGCCCTGGATGAGTTGCTGGAAAAGGTGCGCCAGGCCTATGAAAGAAAGCTGATCCAGACAGGCAAGGCCTAAAGAGTCCCGGCAAGATGGCGCTCCACTCCCATCTGCGAGCCAGGCTGGCTCAGAGATGGATTCCAGATGGCAGAGGCTGATAAAACTAGCGAAAATGGCTTCTGAAAGAGCGCCTGCTCCAGTCGCAGAAACTGGCGGCCCTGGGGGAGCTGTCCGCCGGCATTGCCCATGAAATCAACAATCCCCTGGCCATCATCCGCCAGGAAGCCGAATGGATGCAGCATCTGCTGAAAAAGGAGACTCTGAGCGCTAACGAAGTGGAGGAACTGCGGGGTTGCATCGCACCAAGTGGTCCAGCAGGTGGAGCGCTGCACCGGGATCATCCGCAACTGCTGGATTTTGCCCGCCAGCGGGAGCCGGTGGTCCAGGCGGTGGATGTCAATCGGATCATTGAAGACATGACCATGCTGGTGGAAAAAGAGGCCAGGAATAACAACATTGCCATCGACCGGCATTATGACCCGGAGTTGCCCCTGATCTACAGCGACGCCCCGCAGTTGCGCCAGGTGATCTTGAATCTCCTCACCAATGCCTGCCAGGCCATCGGCCAAGAACGGCACCATCACCATCATTACCCGGTCGGGGGCGAACGACCTGGAGATCGTCATTCAGGACACCGGCTGCGGCATCCCGGCGGAGAATCTGGGAAAGATCTTTGTGCCGTTTTTTTCCACCAAACCGCCGGGCCAGGGCACCGGTTTGGGCCTGGCCATCAGCCACGGGCTGATCCAGCAATTGGGCGGCGGCATTAGAGTCACGAGCACCGTCGGCCTGGGCACCACCTTTATCATCACCTTGCCTCGACAAGCCAGGAGGAAGAGGGAGTTCCTCATGAGCGGCCCCCGGATCTTGCTGGTGGACGATGAGGACAGATTCCGCACCAATCTGGCCAAGATGCTGGCGGCCCAGGGGCTGGAAGTGGCCGATGCCGCCGGTGGCCGGGAGGCCCTGGAACTGCTGCAACTTGAACCTTACGACGTCGCCCTCGTGGACCTCCGCATGCCCGGCATGGATGGCCTGGAAACCCTGGCGCAGATGAAAAAAATCGCTCCCGGCCTCGAAGTGATCATGCTCACCGGGCATGCCTCCATGGATGCCGCCATGCAAATCAGCAAACTGGGAGGGTACGATTATCTGCTGAAGCCGTGCCCGCTGGAGGAACTGCTGCTGAAGATCGAGGCGGCCTATGACAAGAAAGTGGAGCGGGAGAAAAGGACCGTCAGGGAAATACAGGCAATTAGCTGCTGTCTTCTCAGAATGCTTTTGGTAGCCGCGGGCTTCAGCCTGCGCTAAGCACAGGCGAGACGCCTGTGCCACCAGTTTTCCTCATTCCTCGCTGAGATAATCCCCCAGAAGTTTCCGGCTGTGCTCATCTTCGTGGCAGTAAACGCAGAGATTCTCCCAGTTGGAGCCGTCCGCAGGGTTATTCAGATGGATTGCCGTCCTTGTGGTGCACCGTCAAAAGCTGCCGGTTTTTCTGAGTGAATTCCCGGCCGCACTTGGCGCAAATCATCCCGTGAATCTTCAGGGAGCGCTCGCGGTAGTTGCTGATTGGAGATTTCATCTGGATAAATCCTTATAGGACATGGCGCTTCTCCTCATCCAACACACGTCGAATGGTCTCGGCCAATTGCCGGGGGATAAAAGGTTTCATGAGCAAATCTCGAATTCCTGCAGCTTCGGCCTTTGCCGCGGTTATCGCTTCACTATATCCGGTGCAAAGGATAACCGGAATATTTGGTCGGACCTTAAAAATTTCTTTCGCCAGGTCAACGCCCAGGAAGTGGGGCATAGTCTGGTCGGTCATGACCAGATCGAAGGCCTCCGGGGAGGCGGTAAAGGTCGTCAGGGCCTCCTGACTATCAGTGAACCCATGGACAGTATAGCCAATCTGCTCCAGCATAATTTTAGCGGCCGTGACAATGTCCGCTTCGTCATCCACCAGCAGGATGCGCTCCGCGCCAGTGGGAATAGGCGCAGGGAACTCCGGTTCCTCGACTTCCTGCAAGTTGGCCAGGGGGAAGAAAACCTGAAAAGTCGTGCCACCCCCGGCTTGACTCAGGACCTCGATGTCGCCGCCATAGTTCTGGACAATGCTATGGACCATGGCCAGTCCCAATCCGGTTCCCTGACCAATCGCCTTGGTGGTGAAATAAGGCTCGAAGATCCGCTCGAGGACCTCCGGCGTCATCCCCTGGCCAGTATCATGAACGCTCAGCTTGATATACTTCTTGATGTTGGTCTTGTAGCCACTTTGTTCCTGAACGATATCCACCTTTTCCACGCCGACCTCTATTACTCCCCCTTTTTCGGGCAAGGCCTGGGCGGCATTGGTGCACAGGTTCATCACCACTTGGTAGATTTCAGTGGGGTCAGCCAGAATCCAATCAGCTTCAGAAGCCAGGTGGTTCCGAATCTCAATGGTGGCCGGAAAGGAGGCCCGCAGCAATTTGAGGACTTCTTTGACAATGGGGGTTAGTTTCAAGACAATGCGCTGGTGTTCAGTCTGACGACTAATGGCGAGAATTTGCTTCACCAAGTCTGAGGCCCGCAGGCTGGACTTAAGCACCTGCTCCAGATATGGACGGATGGGATTGACATTGTCAGTGTCGCGCAAGGCGATTTGCGTGTACATGATAATGGGCGACAGGATGTTGTTAAAGTCATGGGCAATACCGCCTGCCAGCCTGCCGATGGCCTCCATTTTTTGGGCTTGTAGAAGTTGAAATTCCAATTTGGCCTTTTCCGCTTCGGCCTTCTTACGCTGGGTAGCATCCCGATTACTCACGCGCCGGCCGAGATTCCGGCCATCGGGGCTATACACCGGTTGGCAAACATGAGCGATCCAGCGTTCTTCTCCACTTCTAGTGATGATGCGGAAGTCAAGGGAATGGGCCTCGTCACTGGAGAGATCCTCGCTCAAGTGCCGGTTCATGAAGGGTCGATCATCAGGGTGGGTAATCTTTTCCAATAGTCCAGGGTCTTGTAAGAAGTCTACGGTGGCATAACCGGTGATACGCTGACATGACGGGGAAATATAATTGAAGCGGCCATCGAGTGCGAGCCAATACTCCCAGTCATGGGTGAAGTCCGCCACGGTGCGAAACCGCTCTTCGGATTCCCGCAGGGCCTCCTGTGCTTGCTGGCGTTCCGAGAGTTCAAGTTCCAGCGCTTGAATGGCATTCTTTAATTCTGTGGTTCGCTCCTCCACGCGCTGCTTTAAAAGCTCCTCAGAGCGCTTGATATCCAGAAATAACGGCGCGATCAACCCCACTCCGATTACCATTAGTAAAGAAGTGGCGAAGCCAATTACCTCGGTGCTTATGTCTAGGGGAAGGGGAAGCATATCCCTGATGTACCACTCATACAGCGCGAAGCAACGTCTCAACGCCATCAGCAAAATAGCTACGGCGATGAAGGCCCAGGCGGTTTTTTTAGTGACCCGGACTAACCTCAAGGCCAAGAAGGCGGCAATAAATTGCAGGAGGGTCGCAATAATGAGAACAAAGAAGAGCTTCACTTAGAATTCCTCTATTATTGGTGCCTATCTTTGTAAGGGGTCTGGTCCAGGTGATTCTTCATCTCTTTTAAGGGAGAATTTTCGCCGACAAGGCGCCCAGATCCAGGCCATAATTACCTGCCAGGAAGTTTCTCGCCACCAACTCGACGCTCGCTTCGCTGGTCATAAGCATGTCCATCTGCCGGGTGAATTGCAGCAGGCGGCCCAGGAGGTCCAGTTTTTCCTCCAATACCTGGGCCTCGTATTTCTGCAGGCGGGCGTCGACCCGGTCGCCTTTGACGTCCACCGAGAAGTCCAGGCCCAGGAGGACGAGGGCGATGGCCCGGACCCGGCGGTTGCGCCGCAGGTCGTCGGCGGCGCCGCCCTTGAAGGAAAAGGTGAGGTAATTCTTGTTCACCGTCTTGCCGACATAGGCGTCGAGGACGCTGTAGTGATAACCCACCCGGGAGGAGAAATTGAGGTATTTGTCAGAGATGATGGCATAACTTTTCTCCCCGAAACGCTCTTCGATATTGGGAGAGGCCATGAGTTGCTCCCGCATCACCGACAAGAGCCCCGAGAGCTCGATGGGACGAGGTTCTCGGGTCCGCAGGTCCTGGTGCAGCATCCCCTTAAGCAGCGCCCGCAAGGGTATCGAGGCGATCTGGTCCACCGTCACCCGGTGGAGGTCGCCGGCCTCCTGGGTGAGGCCGCCATCCAGGTCGATGAGGTAAAGGTCCAGGGGAATGGGGGCCTCCAACTTCACGGCGCCGCCGCCTCTGGCCGCCGCCAGATCGCTGATCTGAAACATCTCGGTGTAGGATAGTTCGTGCACCAGGCGCCCCAGGTCATGGAGGGACCGGCAGTGCTTCGGGATGAATTCCGGAGCCTTGGGATCCACCAGGGTGAGGGGCAGGATGGACTCGGCCACTTTTTTCAGGGTTTGATACACCGGGGTATCTTGCATATGGGATTCCCGGGTCTGTTGTCGGGCCAGTAGCTCGGGCACCCGGCCCTGGTAGACCCGACCGGCATAGGCGTCCACCGTGACCTCCACCCCGGGGGGGATGGCGGTGGTGGCCACCTTGGCGTTCAGCAGGGTGGGGACCGCGAACTCCCGGGCCAGGGAGGCCATGTGGCCGGAGATGCTGCCGGCATCGGTGACGATGGCCTGGGCCTTGGGCATTACCATGACGAACTTGGGGGAAGAGTGCCGGGCCACCAGCACCGCGCCTTCAGGGAAGGAGAGCAGGTCTTCATCGCTTAAGACCTGGAAGGCCGGGCCGCAACCGACCCCGGGGAAGGCCACCGCCCCCCCGGTCAACAGCACGGGATAGCCGGCCAGCGCCGGCACGGCCGAAAGATAGCTCTCGGAGGGGGCCGGCAGGCGCAGGGGCCGGCTTTGCAAGACCAGGAGGCGCCCGTCCCGGTCCAAGGCCCACTCCACGTCCTGGGGGCCGCGGTAGTGCTCTTCCAGTCTGATCCCATAGCCCGCCAGGGTCTTGATTTGCTCCGGGTTAAGGCAAGGGGCGTCCTGCAATGCCGCCGGCACCGGGATTTCCTGCAGGCCCTCGTCGGGATTGGCGACCAATTGCACCGGTTTAACGGAGACTTCCAGCTCCAGAATCGGCAAATCAGGGGCTTTGCCCACCCGGTAGGTGTCCGGGGTGATGACCCCGTCCACCGCATAAGGTCCCAGGCCCCAGACGGCGCTGATGATGATGTCGTTGGCGGCGGCGTTGACGGGGTGGTGGGAGTACATGACGCCGCTGGCCACCGCCTCCACCATTTGCAGGCAGACAACGCTCATGGCGATGTCTTCATCCCGGATGCCCTTGTTGAGGCGGTAGGAGATGGCCCGGGGGGTGTAGAGGCTGGCCAGGATCTCCTTATAAGCCGAGATGAGCCGGGCTCGGGGCACGTTCAGAATGGTGAGGTACTGGCCGGCAAAGGAGAGATCGCTGTCCTCACCGATGGCGCTGGAGCGCAGCGAAACCCGTAAAGAGGCATCGGCGGTCACGACCGTCAGGTCCTCATAGGCGGCGAGCACCGCGGCCTCCAGGTCGGGGGGCACCTGGGCGGCGATAATTAGCTGCTGGATATCGGCGCTGACCTGCGCCACGGTTTCCGGGTCCTGGGGATCCAGCTCCATCTTCCTCTTATTGATTTCATCCACCAGGTCGTTCGTGACCAGGAAATATTGATAAGCCCGGGTGGCGATGGCAAAGCCCGCCGGGATGGGCAGGCCCACCCGGTTCAACACTTCCCCCAGACTGGCATTTTTGCCGCCCACCGAGTCCACCATCTCCTTGGTCACCCGGGACAGGGGCAGGACCGGCGCCGTAGCCGGGAGTTCCCTGCTTTCCCCCAAGCCCTCTTTGAGCCTGGCGTTGATTCTATCCAGCACCCCATAGAGCCCGGGATATTTGTGGCCGGAGAGGACATCCAGGCTTTTGATCATGCGAAAGGCGTGAAACGCGGCCCGGGCGGACTGAGAGCGGACGTAAGACATGCCGAAGACCTGGCGGCCCTGCAGCTTTTCCTCCAGGTCGGCCATGATATTCAGCAGTTGGGTGTTGGAATCCAGCAGGTCTTTGAAGCAGGAATAGCGGAAACGAAAGGCCGCGGCGACCTCGTCCCGGGCGAATTTGCCCCGCGCCGATTTGAACTTGCGGTAGATGTTTCTAAAGAGATTGAGGGTCTCTACCATGGATATCCTGCCTAGATCCTGAGGTTTTCTATCAAAAACTATACCAGAATGCAGCCCCCTGATACAGCTTGATTTTCTCCTGGACCCCACTCCCTGCAGCGCTGATTCTGGGACCGGCTTTTACAATCTGTAAAAAATGCTGACAGAAACGGAGCTCCAGGTTTGAGGGGAACACCTCGTTTATATTAATTATTCTTATAAATTCAAATACTTTTGCCTTTTACCAGGGTTTCCTTTCCCTGGCACGGCCATTGCTTATTTCGCCATTGAGGGCCTGGACTTTGTGTCGATGGCGTCCCGGAGGTGGGGGCTACCAATATTGGCAGCAGATATGGTCCGGCGGCCAAAGCGGCGTAGGGTTTGGCTTCTGAGATTCCCTAAGTCATGACGAGGAGGACTTTTATGAAAGTATTGGTGGCAACGGACGGCTCAAGCCACTCCATGAAGGCGGTGGCTCGGGCCCTGGAACTTGCCGAGACACAAGGGGCACAGGTGACCTTGATGTCGGTGGTCTATTACGTCCCAGATTATCTGGAAGAAATGCCCCCGAACATCCGGGAAAAGCTGGAAGATGAAGGCAGAGCCGCCTTGAACAAATCCAAAGCGGTGTTCGACGCCAAAGGCGTCAAGGTGGAGACGTTCCTGGCCACCGGACTGGTACCGGCCAACCTCATCATCCAGAAGGCCAAAGAGGGAAAATTTGACCGGATCGTCCTGGGCTCCACCGGCATGAACGCCTTGGATAAGGTGCATGATGGGTTCAACCGCCACCAAGGTGGTGGCCCATGCACCCTGTGAAGTAACCATAGTCCGGTAAATGAAAAATCCATAAGGAGGATTTTCAAAGATGCATAAACTCTTGACCAAGATCATCGGGTTAGTGACTATGGGCATCCTGCTGCTGCCGGAACTCGCGGCGGCGGCCGGGCCGGCGGCCGCGCCCCTGGTCATCGTGGCCGACACCCGGAAGTTCACCGGGTGGGAAGCCTGGTGGACCAACCTTTACAACGAAAGCCATATACTGTTCGCCCTGCTCACCATCGTCATCATCCCGGTGGTGGGTCTGATTTTCGGGTTAATAGCCGACGTTGTCATGAACTGGATCGGTTTGGACCTGAAACACCGGGAACTGGCGGAACATTAAGCCGGAATCCTTAATGACATTATGGTAGGAGGAAAGTGATGGAATTCTTTTATGTCCTTATGCCCATTGCGGGAGTGAAAATATTCTGGCCCGGTCTCATCATCCTGGGTATCGGCGTAGGCATCATCGGCGGGTTTTTCGGCATGGGCGGCGCCTGGATGGTGACCCCGGGGCTGAATATCCTGGGTTTTCCCATGGCCTTTGCCATCGGCACCGACATCGCCCACATGGCGGGCAAATCCCTCATCTCCACCATGCGCCACGGCAAATTCGGCAACGTGGATTACAAACTGGGCTTCATCATGCTGGGGGGCACGATAGTGGGGTTTGAAATCGGCGCCCAGATGGTCATGTGGCTGGAACGCATCGGCCAGGTGGACAAATATGTGCGTTATCTCTACTTGATACTCTTGACCCTGATCGCCTGGATGGTCTTCGCCGACGTGGCCAAGAAAAAACGGAAGGACCGGGAAGCCCTGGCGGCCGGCAAAGAGGTGGACAAGCTGTCCACCGGGATTGAGTGGCACAAGACCCTGCACAAGATCAAGATCCCGCCGATGGTCCATTTCAAAGAGGCGCAGATCTACTGCTCGGCCTGGCTGCCCATCTCCGTGAGCTTCCTCACCGGCTGGATGGCCGGCATCCTGGGCATCGGCGGCGGTCTGATCCGCATGCCGGCCCTGATCTACTTTGTGGGCTGTCCCACCCACGTGGCGGTGGGCACCGACTTGTTTGAGGTGATGATCTCCGGCCTATACGGCACCGCGACTTATACATACAAAGGCCGGACCGAGCTGGTGGCGGCCATGATCATGCTGTGCGGCGCGGCGGTGGGCGCCCAGGTCGGCACCGTAGCCACCAAGTACATCAAAGGCTACGGCATCCGCATCGCCTTCGGCCTGGCGGTGATCGGCTGCGGCATCTCCATCATCCTGAAGATGCTGGCCAAAGCCATCCCGGCTTACGGCGGTTTACTCGATGGGTCGGCCACGGTCCTCATCCTGGGTCTGGTGAGCGCCATGTCCATCTATATCTTCGTACGGATGCTGGCCGGGGCCAAGCGGGAGATCGCCGCCAAAAAGGCCCAGGTCTCGATGGCCGGGTAAAATCGCCATGGATTTTCGGGATTTTCTGGAAAGGAGATGCTTTATGGGCAAAAAACTTTGCGTGTTGGCCCTGTTCGCCAGCTTGCCGCTGGCCCTGGCTTTGGGTTGCGGGGACATGGGCAAGGTGGAGCAGGGCAGAGTTATAGGCTTTGATAACGCTAAAGCGACGGTTACTTTTATCCACGATGTCAAGGCGGATCCGGGCAACCCGGATTACAGCGGCGCCCCGTTAACCTTTGCGCTGCCCACGGAGCCCAAGGATCGGGGCGAGGACCCCAAGGCCGGCATGCGGATGAAGCTGGATGCCAAGGCCAAGGAGATCACCATTTACGATCCCGCCACTCAGGGGTTCAAGAAGATCACCTATACCGTGATCGATCAGAAAGAGGGCGTAGCCAAGGACGACCCGCTGGTGGCCGGGAAGAAGTTTCCCATGGTGGACCGGACCAAGAAGGCCATCACCATCTATTCCGGGCGGCAAAAGCTCCTGTCCACCTTCTCGGTGCCGGATGAATACCTGAGCCTGCCGGATAACACCTGGGAGGCTGGGGACGAAGTCAGAATCTATTACAAGGAGCCGGGCAAGGCCCTGAGGTTCCAAAACATCACCAAAACGGATATCTTCAAGAAGTAATCAGAGTTCGCCTGATTAAAGAGAGTCGCCCTGGGGGCCAGGTCATAAACCCGGGGCGATTCTCTTATTTTTGTGGTAATATAAAGATGTTGCTGGTGTAAGAGTAGTCCGGCCGGCCAATTCCTTGAGAAACCGACAAGAGCAACATGAACCTGGATCAAGTTTCACGATGGCACAATCTGGCCGGCTGGGCCGGGGCGCTGTTTTTTCTCCTGGCCTTTCTGGCTCTGCTGGACGGCCTCATCGGTCAGTTCCGGGAGCCCGCCAATCTCATCAAGTTGCTGCCGGGCCTGACCACGGAGATCGACGGACCTCTGGAAGAAGAGGTCCCGGGCATCCAGGAATTGACTTATTTTAGCGATTCCGACTTTCTGACCATCTCCTTTGCCACCGTGCACAAGGGCTATTTTCTGGGGGGCAACCTGTGGCGGGGCCAGATTACGGCCAGTCCTCGCCTGCGGCCGGGGGAATACCACCTGACGGTGGCGTCCCGGAAGAGCACCTCCCCCGTGGCAACCCTGGGCTTCCGCATCATGGTCTTCCCCGACCCCCTCAGTTTACAGCGCAGTTCCAAGTCGCTGATCCGGCGTCATGTCGGTATGTCTCCTTGGGGGGCGGCGGCGGCTTGCCTGCCGGCGATTTTGCTGGCCTCCGGGATGATCTTATACCTTTCCCAAGCACGGGAGCGGCTATTGGCCCAAAGAGGCCGGGCTGAGATTTACCGGGTCATTAGAAAGGACGGGGGGTTTGAGATTCACTTCGGCCTGGGAACGGAGCACGGGGTCCATCCGGGCCTGCAGCTCCAGGTTCATAATCCGCAGGGCAAGGCCGTGGGCCTGGCCCGGGTGGAGGAGGCCGCGCCCGGCGGATGCCATCGCCTTGATGACCACGGACCAGGAGATCAAACCAGGGTTTCTGGTTTCCAAAGAAAGTTTCTAGGCCACAGGGAGGAGCGGAGTGCCGTTTAGAAATATTGGCAGGAACTTTTTGGCCTTGTTAATTGGGGTTGTTATATCATTCGTTTTACTCGAGGGACTGCTTCGCCTCTTTGAACCCATCGAATACCGGGTGAAAGGCAATAAAATTGAGTTGCCCAAAGACAAAGGGCGTCAAATTATTAATGATAAAACCGACAAGTTGGACCGGGTTATTTCCAGTCGCGCTAATCATCTGGGGTTTCGAGGCGAACCGCCACCGAAAAATTTTGCCGATTGTTTAGCCATCATTGCCATTGGGGGCAGCACCACCGAATGTACCCTCAATTCCGATGGTAGAACCTGGTGCGATATCGTCGCCAGGAAATTAAAGGAGAGATTCGGACCTGTGTGGCTCAATAATGGCGGTCTGAATGGCCACTCCTCTTTTGGGCATCTCGTCTTGATGGAGGATATTATTGTTAAAATTAAACCCAAGGTGGCCTTGTTTTTGGTAGGCGCCAACGACATAGGCCTGGAGGCTCCCTGGGCCCACGATCAGAATTATCTCAAAAAAAATCCGGTACGCGGCCTGCTGGCCTTCCTCTGGGATGGCCTCATTGATCACAGCCTGGTGTTAAGCTATGCCGTCAACTTCCACCGCTATTATAAGGCCAAGGCGATGGGGTTGACTTTTCCTATTTTTAATTTTGCCGAATTAGAACAGGTTGATATTTCTCCAGAAACGGCCCAGGCCTTGCTGCAGAAACATCAGGAGAAGTATCTCCAAGGATACGCCAGCGCGTCTAACTAAACTCATAGATATTTCCCGGGCGAATGCCATTGAACCTGTGTTGATCACCCAGCCGATGGTCTTCGGGGATCTCATCGATCCCTTAACCGGGGTCAATTTGGCTAAAGCAACCTGCTGGTTTGCGGATGGTAAAACCATGTGGAAGTTGTTAGAACTTTACAATGGCGTCATGCGAGAGACCGCTCGGCAGCATCACGTCTTGGTAATAGACCTGGCCAGGGAAATGCCGAAAAGTACAGAATATTATTATGATACCTATCACTACACCAATGCCGGCTGTCAACAAGTGGCGGCAATTATCGATAAACACCTGGAGCCATTTTTAGCGGAAAGGTATCCGCAATATTTGGTGAGTAACCACCATTAAGATATCAAGATCTATGCTACAATCGGCTCCGGGAGAGGTCGGGGGCGAAAGTCGATCATCAAGAGCGTCGGCCGCACAGGGGTAATTGCATGTGGAAACGATTCAGTCTGCGGGCCCGCATTTTTCTGCTGTTGACCGCCCTGGTTTGCACCACTCTGCTGGGCGCCCTGGTCACCCTATGGCACACCAGGGCCATGGACTCGCTCCTAGTCCTCCCTGATCGACAAAAACGTGGCTTCCTTCCAGGCCGCCGAGCAACTGGAAACCTCCTTGCTCCAGCAAAAAGGCTACCTCACCTACTACTTCCTGGACGGCAATCCCGACTGGCTCAAGCAGATGGAGCAGCATCAGCAGGCCTTTGGGGAATGGCTGCAAAAGGCCCGGAAATCGGCTTATACGGAGGCCATGGAGGGGATCCTGCGGCAGATCGACACGGACTATCAGGCTTACATCATATCCCGGGAGCAGGTCATCAACTTATACCGGCAAGGGGAGCGGGAAGCCGGGGTCAAGAGGCATTGGGAAGTACGCCGCCAGTTTGTCGACCTCCTGAACCTGTGCGAACGTTATAAGTTGATGCATGAGTATGCCATTTCCCGGGCCCGCACCGAGAGCCAGACTCAGGCCCGCGTTATCAATGCCTTTGCCCTGGCGGCCTTGCCGGTGGTGGCGATCTTTGGAATGCTGCTGGCCTATATCCTGATCAAGCAGATCCTCGGGCCGATCCGCAGTTTGACCCTGGAGACGGCTCCGGCCAGCCGCGAGGCGCCGGGGCCGGACGAAGTCAAGGCCCTGAGCCGCCGGGTGCACAGCCTCATCGAGAACGTGGACCAGGCCCAGAGCGAATTGGAGCGCAGCCAGGAGCATTTGCTGCAGTCGGGCAAGTGGGCCATGGTGGGCAAGCTGGCCGCCGGGGTGGCGCACAGCATCCGGAACCCCTTAACCTCAGTGAACATGCGGCTCTTTTCCTTGAAGCGCTCCCTGGCCATGTCCCCCTCCCAGAAGGAAGATTTCGAGGTGATCTCCGAAGAGATCCGTCACCTGGACGCCATTGTGCGGAATTTTTTGGAATTTTCCCGGCCGCCCAAGCTGAAGATGCAGCGGATCAGCCCCTCGGACGTGGTGGACGGGGCCGTGGAACTGTTGCGCTACCGTCTGGAGTCCTACGGGGTGGCAGTGAAGCTGCTGCGGGACGCAAAGCTGCCGGAAATCCTGGCCGACCCGGACCAGCTCAAGGAAGTCCTGGCCAACCTGCTGGTCAACGCTTATGAGGTCATGGTGAGCGGTGGGGTTATCACCATCCGGGAAGAGCAAAGTCTGGACCCGGCCCTGGGGCAGACGGTGGTCATCCGGGTGAGTGACACCGGGCCGGGTATTTCCGAGTCCGTCCGGGACCAGGTGTTCCAGCCCTTTTTCAGCACCAAGGAGGAGGGCACCGGCCTGGGCCTGAGCATTGCCACCCGCATCATCGAGGACCACGGCGGGCGGCTGGATCTGGAAGCCAACGAGGATGAGGGGGCGACCTTTGTCATCACGCTGCCCCTCAGGGAAGACTAACCATGGGCAAGATCTTAATCGTGGACGACGAACCGCAGGTGCGGCAGAGCTTTGAGAAAATCTTGACCCAGGACGGCCACGTGGTGAAGACCGCCGCCAGCGGCGAGGCGGCCCTGGCCGCGGTTAAGGCCGATATCCCCGATCTGGTGATCATGGACGTGCGCCTGCCGGGGATGAGCGGCCTGGTGGCCTTCGGGGCCATCCACGAGATCGAGCCCAAGCTGCCGGTCATCATCATGACGGCCCACGGCACCACCGAGACGGCCATCGAGGCCACCAAGCTGGGGGCCTTCGAATACGTCCTCAAGCCCCTCGATGTCCCGGATATGCTGGCCTTGATCGGCCAGGCCCTGGAGGCCGGGCGCTGCATGCGCTCCCGGGTGGAGCTGAATGTGGCCCCCGCGGCGGCCGGGGCGGACGCCATCATCGGCCGCAGCAAGACCATGCAGGAGGTTTACAAGGCCATCGGCCGGGTGGCCCCCACCGACGCCACCGTGCTCGTCCGGGGGGAATCGGGCACCGGCAAGGAACTGGTGGCTCGGGCCATCTACCAGCACAGCCTGCGATCGGCCAAACCCTTTCTGATCATCAACTGCGTCGCCATCCCCGAAACCCTGCTGGAGTCCGAACTGTTCGGCTACGAGAAGGGGGCCTTCACCGGGGCCATCAACCGCCGGGTGGGGAAATTCGAGCAGGCCCACGGCGGCACGGTCTTTCTGGATGAAATCGGCGACATGCCGTTCAGCATCCAGGCCAAGATCCTGCGGCTGCTACAGGAGAGGAGCATCGAGCGCCTGGGCGGCCGGGAGCCCATCCCGGTGGACGTGCGCATCATCGCGGCCACCAACCGGGACCTGGAAGCCGCCTTGGCGTCCGGAAAGTTTCGGGAAGACCTCTATTACCGCCTCAAGGTGGTGACCCTGTGGCTGCCCCCCTTACGGGAACGGCCCGGGGACATGACCCTGCTGGCGGAATATTTTCTGGCCCGGTTCGGCAAGGAGATGGGGTTGGACAATCCGGGCATGGCCGCCTGAGGCCAAGGTGTTGCTCAACAATTACCAATGGCCCGGCAACGTCCGGGAGTTGGCCAACGCCATGCAGAAGGCCCTGATCTTCAGCCGGGGCTATCCCATCCACCCGGAGGACGTCACCCGGGCCATCGGCGGCGAGACCCCGGCCAAGGAGGCGGGAGACCACCGGGCCGACGAGGTCATCCGGCAGTGGGTGCGGCAATCCCTGGTTTCCGGGGACGGCAAGGATCTGTTCGACGCCTTCATGGACCGGTTCGCCAGTCTGCTGATCAGCGAGGCCCTGGACCTCACCGGCGGCAACCGCAGCCGGGCCGCCAAGCTCCTGGGCATTTCCCGGCCCACCCTGCTCTCCAAGATCGATAAATACCGCCTGAGGTTCGAGACCTCCATCAAGCAGGACGGGCCTTGAGAGTCAGAGACGAAGTGAGCAGTTTTGAAAGTGAAACTGAGGTGTAGGGCGGCTGGCGGGTCGCCCTCGATTTTTCCCCTTTTGGCTTTCAGCAAAAACCGATATTGAGGTTGCGCTCACCTTCTCGACAACTTCTTCAGCCAGTCGCGTAAATTAACAATAATCCTCATTTACCCCGCCGCTTTTTACAAACTGTAAAAAATAGCGACAGGTGCCACGGTGATGGGGCGCGGCCGGGTGAGGTCTTACCCAATAAAAACTGTAATATATTCAGTTAGTTGTCTTAATAGGCCTTTCTTCGGCGTTTGGCACGGCCATTGCTCATCTTGAAGCAAGGGAAGATTTCCGTGGCTAATCACTGCAAAATCTTGATTGCGGATCGCAACCGTCACGTCCGGGAATTCTTGCGGCGGGAGTTGGGGGCGGAGGGTTATCAGGTGGAGGTGGCCAGGGATGGCCGTGAGTTATTGGATCGCCTGGACGGTGATGACCCGCCGCACCTCTTGATCCTGGACCTGGAGATCCCCTATCTGGACGAGTTGGAAATCTGGGCCCGGCTCAAGGACCGCCAACCGCCCCTGCCGGTGGTAATCCACACCTTTTTGCCGGAATATCCCACCCAGCTGACGGTTCCCCTGGCCGCGGCTTTCCTGGAAAAGAAAGGCGACACCGATGAGTTGAAGGCCGTGGTGGCCGAAGTCATCGGCAAACATTACCCACGGCAATTCAGGCGGGTCAGGAAAGGGCTTTAATTATGGGTCGAAGCAAAGATAGAGCCGGTTTCAGAACGGGATTTCAGCAGAGCTCGGCCATGGTCCAGCAGTGGCAGGGACGTTTTGTGAGCTGGCGTCTCTGGTCTCCCAGAATAGGTTTCCTGGGCCGAACCCCATTGCCTCACGCCCGGATATTGGGCCCGCCTCGGGGAAAGAGCCCGTTAAAGTAGACTGGGATCCGGAGAAAGGTTAATCGGGCTCCACCACGTTATGGCCAACCTGTTCCAGAGGCTGAAGAGCATCTTTTCCGGGGGTGAGCCGGTGACGGCGCTCTCTATGGAGGAGATGCGTTCAGTCTTTAAGACCAGGTACCATGCCTTCAAGCTTCTCCTGGCGGCCAACAACACCGCCCTGCAACTCATGACGGACATGGAGGCCGCCCTCCACGGCAGCCACAGCTTCGGCATGTCCTTCATCCGGTCGCACGCCACCGCCACTTGCGTCAATGTCTTTGCCATCATCCGGAACCTCAACGAACTCTCAGGCAACCGGTATCAGGCCCTGGAAGGCGTCTTTGCCGCCATCAAAGAGAAAATCGACGACGCCTTGACGAGCCGTCAGGTCCCCGCCATTCAGGACCTGGTATTGCCCCTGGAGCAGGTTCACCGGGAAATGGCCGATGGGGTGGGCAGCAAGATGGCGAACCTGGGGGAGATCACCACCCGGCTGCCCGAGCTGACCGTACCCGCCGGTTTTGCCATCACCGCGGCGGCCTACGAGCTCTTCCTGTCCCACAATCAGCTCCAGGATGAGATCAACCGGCGCCTGCAATCTTCGGGGGCGGAGGACATCTCGGACCTCTACCGGATAAGCTCTGAGGTCCAGATGCTCATCATCGGCGCCGAAATGCCGCCGGCCCTGGAGGAGGCCATCGCCGCCGCCTATGACCGGTTGGAGCAAAGCTGCCCCGGCCCCTTGCGGGTGGCCTTGCGTTCCAGCGCCATCGGCGAGGATGCCGCGGAGACTTCTTTTGCCGGGCAATACCGGTCGGAGCTCAATGTCAGCCGGCAGAACATCTTCACCGTCTATAAGGAAATTCTCGCCAGCAAGTATGCCCTGACCGCGGTGAGCTACCGGCTGCACAAGGGGCTGCGTGATGAAGACGTGGCCATGTGCGTGGGCTGCATGGCCATGGTGGATTCGCTGAGGCGGCGGGGTCATGTACTCCCGGGACCCCAACGACCTCCGCGGCGACGCCATCTTCATCAACGCGGTGCACGGCCTGGCCAAAGCCGTGGTGGACGGCAGCGTCACCCCCGACCTCTATGTCATTTCCCGGCAAATGCCCCTGACCGTGATCAAGAAAGAGATCCGGGATAAAGAGCTCAAAGTCGTTTGCCTGCCGGAAGAAGGGGTGCTGCTGCAGGAGGATGAGGAAGGGCAGGCGCCGGTCCTGACCGAGGCCCAGGCCCTGGAGCTGGCCGCCATCGCCCTGGCCCTGGAAGAGCATTTTCAGGCGCCCCAGGACATCGAGTGGTGTATGGCAGGAGATGGCCGCATCCATATCCTGCAAAGCCGGCCTTTGAAACAAATGACCGCAGCCAGCCGGGAAGCTGAGCCTTCGACTTCGGGACTTGACCACCCAATCATGCTCCGGGGAGGGGAGATGGCCAGCCCCGGCGTGGCCGCGGGCCCTGTTTACCTGGTGCGGAACAACCTGGACCTCTTGCAGTTTCCCGAGGGCGCCGTCCTGGTGACCGCCTTTCCCCATCCCAGTTGGGCCACCCTCTTGAGCCGGGCGGCGGCCGTGGTCACTGACCGGGGCGGGATTACCGGGCATTTGGCCAATGTGGCCCGGGAATTCGGCCTGCCGGCCTTGTTCAACACCATGGAGGCCACGGCGCGGCTGACTCCCGGTGAAATCGATCACCGTGGACGCGGACGGCCGCCGCATCTACCTGGGCCGGGTGGAGGAGCTGCTCAAATCGGCCGCCGTCAAGCGGGGCGTTATGCTGGGCACCCCGGTGGGAGAGACTCTTAAAGAGGTCATGACCTTCATCACCCCCCTATATCTCACCAACCCGGAGGCTCCGGACTTCAGGCCGGGCGGCTGCAAGAGCTTGCACGACATTACCCGGTTTGCCCACGAAGTGGCGGTCAAGGAGATGTTCGCCTTCGACAAACACCGGGCCTTCTCCAAATATTTCATCAAGCGCCTGGTCACCGACGTGGCCATGGAGTGGTGGGTTCTGGACCTGGAAGACGGCTTCAAGGAGGAAGTGGCGGGCAACACCGTAGAACTGGCCAACATCGCCTCCATCCCCATGCTGGCCCTGTGGCAGGGGATCACCGCGGTGCCCTGGGAAGGGCCGCCGCCGGTGGACACCCGGGGCTTCATGTCCATCGTCATGGGCGCCGCCGCCGACCCCAACCTGGCCGCGGCCGGGGGCACCATTTTCGGCAACCAGAATTACTTCATGATTTCGAAGGATTTTTGTAACCTGACCTCCCGCCTGGGCTTTCATTTCTCCACGGTGGAGGCCCTGGTGGGGGAGCAGCCGTTTGAAAACTATATCCGCTTCGCCTTCAAAGGCGGGGCCGCGGACTATCCCCGGCGGGTGCGCCGGGCCAAATTCGTGGCGGAGATCCTGGAGCAGCACCATTTCAAGGTGGACGTCAAGGAGGACTCCCTCTTCGCCCGCCTGGAGGGCGAGGCCAAGGACTACATGCTGAGCCGCCTGCGCATCCTCGGTTATATCACCATCCACACCCGCCAACTGGACATGATCATGCTCAATGAGGCGGACGTGCAGTATTACGCCGAGAAAATCAACGCCGACCTGGAAAAGATCAGTGGCCAGTGGCCAGTGGCCAGTGGCAGTAAAGGCGTGCTCCCACCTCCACTTATTTTGCCTCCACCCCAGATTATCGATAAGCCGCCTCTGGAATTGTCTTGAGGGTTGTATTAAAGTCTTAATGGGCGGCCGGGTCCGCCTCGGCTCATTATCGGGAGCCGCTTGGATAAGCTGGCGGCAGCTGTTGGGCCGCGGCAATTAAGGGGAGAGATCATGTTAGAAGCCAATTTTTACGGCAAGCTGGCATTGACGGGCTTATTGATGCTGGCCTTAATTATCACCACCGGGGCACGGCCCGGGCCGAAAGGAGTAATCCCTTGGTAAAACTGGAAACGAGTATGGGCGAAATCACCCTGGAGTTGTACCCCGACAAGGCCCCGGCCACGGTGGCCAATTTCCTGCAATACGTCAAAGACGGCTCTTATGACGGCACCATCTTTCACCGGGTCATCCCCACCTTCATGATCCAGGGAGGCGGCTTCGACGCCCAGATGAATCAGAAGCCCACCAAGGCCCCCATTAAGAACGAGGCCGACAACGGCCTGAAGAACGAGGCTTATACCGTCGCCATGGCCCGGACCAATGACCCCCATTCGGCCACGGCCCAGTTTTTCATCAACGTGGCGGACAACCAGTTCCTCAACCACACCGCCAAGACCCCCCAGGGCTGGGGCTACGCGGTCTTCGGCAAGGTGGTCAAGGGCCAGGACGTGGTGGACAAGATCAAGGCGGTGCCCACCGGCAATAAGGGCATGCACCAGAATGTGCCGGTGGAGCCGGTGACCATCATCAAGGCCACGGTGGTGGAGAAATAGTAGAACGCTCCTGTAGGGCGGCGCGTCCGCCGCCTCAACGATAGGGCAGAAAGCCCGCCCGTCACCAATGAGGCCTCTGGAGAGTGAAGACTATGAACGATAGGTCCTGATCCGGGAGGCCGGGACCGGGGAGTTGGAGGCCGTCGAGGCCCTGGTGAAGGGGGCCTACCGGGAATACCGGGAGTTGGTGCCGGAGGAAGGCTGGGAGCGCTGGATGGCGAGCATCACCCTGGCCGTCAACGAAGGGGCGGGGGCAGCTGCTGGTGGCCGAGGTTGACGGGCGTCATCCAGGGGGCGGTCCAGTTCTTTCCGGATGCCAGCCGTTCCGGCCAGGGGCACTGGCCGCCGGGCGCCGGGACCATCCGGCTCCTGGCGGTGCGGCCGGAGTCCCGGGGTCTGGGGTTGGGCACCCGGTTGACCCTGGAGTGCCTGCGCCGGGCCCGGGAGCTGAAGATTCCCACCATCTTTTTATACACCGGCCGCTTCATGCTGGCGGCCCAGCATATTTATGAGAAACTGGGCTTCAAGCGGGCCCCGGAGTGCGATCCGCCCCGGGAGCCAGGGCCGATTGCCTACCGCCTGGATTTGTCCAAGGGGTAGTGCGGCTAATTTTTCAAGGAGCATTTGGGTCTATGATGTCTTGATGACCTCTGGAAAATATTCCCGTCCCATCTGTTTCCCCGCGATGAAGACGGTGGCGAAGATGGTCTCCAGGTTCACCAGGACGGATTCGAAGCGCACCGAGAAAAATCCTCATCGGCGTGATACGTCACTGCCAGCATACCCTTTAACTTGAGTAGTTCGGCGCGCACGGCGTCGGGGCAGCCCACTCAGGTGAAGCCTCCCTGTTGCATCATGCCCTTGACGCGCATCCGGATTGCGGTGATCAAAGCCAGTCCTCCTCTAACGGCGCGCCCTCTCTCAGGGCGCGACTCATCCTGGTCAGCGCTTCTTGCCATTTTCTTGGGTTAAGTCTATCCTAATGTCCGCTGGTCTGCATCTGGCCCGGATAGTAACTGGAGATGGTTGATCCTGGCCAACCGTGGGATTTATTTGAAAATTGCCATTCGAGCACTTGCAATTTGGGAGCGGCATGCTAGATAATTTTGTATAAGGAGTTTTTTCCATGACCGCCCCGATTTTTGTCGGCTCTATCTGGTTATTATATCATGTATTCGTGGCCGCCAGGACCGCTGCCCTGGAAATGTCAAGGCCGGTTAATACATTCCCAACAATTCTCAACACGCCGTGAGGAAGGAGGGGGTATGATGCGTTTACTGCCGATATTCTTGGGATTTCTGCTCTTGGTTGGCAATGGCTCCACAGCCCTGGCGGCGAGCCAGAAGGCCACGGCGCTGCGGCAGGCCAACGGCCTGACCGCCTTCACCCCACCCGAGAAGTTCCTGGCCGGAAATTTCGTGGCCGACGAGATGAACCCGGCGTTCATTTTCGGTCCGGTGAAGGCCTTTGCCGCCTCCCGCAAATGCCCCACGGCCTGGCTCATCGAGGCGGGCGATAAAAATCGCCCGGCCGGGCCAGGCAGCCCGGACACAGCCCGCGGAGTATACCCTCTACCTGGAGGAGGACTGCCCGGACCAGGTGGTCTACTATGTCTTCATCGACCAGAGCGGCTTGACTCCCCAGCAATGGATCGAGTGGCGGGAAAAATTCCACAAGAGCAAGGCGGACAGCAGTATACCTCGACCAAATCCAAACTGGATACACGCCTGCACGGCGGGTTGCGGGGTCGGCGCCGAACTGCGTTTCATCCAGAAGAACGGGGAACTCGTGACCAAATCTCCGGAAGAAGTCTTGCTGGGTGATCTCAAATTTGCCCCGATTTATGATCTGAATAAGCGGCAGAAAATCTCCAAGTAGGCTGGCCGCTTCGGAAGATTTATGGCACGCAGAAAGGCAAAGGTGGGCGCCGCCCAGAGGCTGACCGGATACGGTATTCTGGCCGTGCTGGGCCTGATCACCATCGGGCTGCTGGTCCAGCAGGCCCGCTTCAACCCCGCGGTGAACGTGGCCCTGCGCGCCCCACTGCAAGGCCGGCCCCAGGCCGCTTCCGGCCAGACCCCTCGGCCACGGCCGCGCTCATCCCCGAGGTCAAGGGCTTCACTCCCCTGGCCCCCACCGAGAGCTTCGGCCCGGATAACCTCTCCGACAAGATCGACGGCAAGGCCGAGCTTTACCTGCCCGCGGGCTTTAAAGAAATGTCCTGCCGCAAATTCGGTCTGGACACCGCCGGCAAGGCGTATGTCGAAGTGTTTATTTATGATATGGGTTCAGCTCCAAATGCCTTTGCCGTATTCAGCGGCCAGCGCCGTTCGGGTTCCCCCAGCAGTTCCCTGACCGCCAACGCCTATAGCACCGCCAATGCTTTGTTCTTTACCCAGGGGCGGTTTTACGTGGAGATCGTGGCGGACCGGGCCTCGGAGGCGCTGCAAGGCTCCCTGGAGGCTTATGCCAAGGCGCTCCTGGCCAAGCTGCCCGCCGAGGGCGAAACCAAGAGACGCAAGCGCGCTCTTTCCCAAGGAGGGCCTGGCGCCGGACACGGTGCGCCTGTGCGCCGCCGACACCTTTGGTTGGAGGGTTTGAATAACGTGTTCACCGGGGAATACAGCCTGAAGAGCGGCAAGGCCACGGGCTTTATGGCGCCGCGCGACACCCCGGAGCAGGCCCAGGCGGAGGCCAAGCGTTACCTGGATTTTCTGGCCGCCAACGGTTACCAGAAGGTTCAGACTCCGGGCGCGCCGGCGGACCTGCCGGTGCTGGTCCTGGATAACTCGTTTGAAATAGTCTTTGTCCAGGATAAGACCCTGGCCGGGGTGCATGACGCCACCTCGCGGGAAGCCGCCCTGGAACTGGCCGCCAAATTGCGGAATGAACTCAAGGGAAAGCCTTGAACGACCCACGGATGAAGAAAAGCTACGGACCGGCGAGCTGAACCGCCGGGATTTCCTCAAGCGGCTGGGGTACGCCTCGGCCTTGACTCTGGCCGCCTGCGGCCTCGGCCTGGCCCTGTATGACTCCAAAGGCCCTGCCCCGTCCGAGGGCCAGAAGGCGCTGACCGGCCTGGGGGATTACCGTCTTAAAGACCTGGCTTCGGGGCCGGGAAAGATGGCCATCGTCCGGGGCACGGACCGGGCGGTGATGGTCGAGCAGGGGGTCAAGGCCCTGGGCGGGATGGAGTCCTTCATCCAGAAGGGCGACCGGGTGCTCATCAAGGTCAACGCCGCCTTCGCCACCCCGGCCTCCCTGGGGGCCACCACCCACCCGGAGGTGCTGGCCGCGGTGGCCGGCCTCTGTTTCAAGGCCGGGGCGGCCCAGGTGCTGGTGACGGACAACCCCATCAACAATCCCGACAGTTGCTTCGAGATCACCGGGCTGGCCGAGGCGGCCCGGGCCAGCGGGGCCCGGATCATCGCCCCCCGGGCCGCCCTGTTTGCGCCCGCTCAGCCTGCCCGGGGGCAAGCTGCTCCAGAACTGGCCGGTGATGGCCGGGGTCTTCCCGGGAGTGACCAAGGTCATCGTGGTGTCCCCGGTTAAGGACCACCAACGGGCCGGGGCCTCCATGACCCTCAAGAATTTTTACGGCTTCCTGGGCGGGCGGCGCAACGTCTTCCACCAGGACATCAACGGCATCATCACCGAGCTGTCGCAGATGCTCAAGCCCACCCTGTGCGTCCTGGACGGCACGGTGAGCATGATGACCAACGGCCCCACCGGCGGGTCGCTCTCCGATCTGAAGGACACCGGCACCCTGGTGGTCTCCACCGACCCCGTGGCCGCCGACGCGGTGGGCGTGGAACTGTTGGGGCGCACCCTGGCCGACGTGCCCTATATCCTGATGGCCGAGAAGGCCGGGGCGGGCCAGGCCGACTATCAGCGGCTCAACCCGGTGTAATCAGATACCAAAGCTTAAGTCACGGGCAACACTCTCATGCGCATCGTCACCGTCCGCCGGATCAGCCAAGCCTTCTTCCTGGCGGTTTTCCTGTGGTTCTGCATCACCGCCACCCTGGGGGCGGCCTGGTGGCAGTTGCGCGGCTGGCCCATCAACTGGCTCCTGGACCTGGACCCCCTCACCGCCCTGGCCACGGTCCTGGCCACCGGCACGCTCTATGCGACTCTTACCTGGGCCCTGGTCGCCATCGTTTTGACCCTGTTCGTGGGCCGGTTCTTCTGCGGCTTTGCCTGCCCCCTGGGCACGCTCAACCAGTTTACCGGCTGGCTGGGGCGGCGGGGTGGGCCTGGCCGACCGGGTGGAAGCCAATCGCCACCGCCGCTCTCAGGCCCTGAAATACTACCTCCTGGTCGGCCTGCTGGCCCTGGCCCTCATGGGCTCGGTGCAGACCGGGATTTTCGATCCCCTGCCCCTGCTGCACCGCAGCGTCAACCTGGCCCTGGCCCCCCTGGCCGATAACCGCCTGGGCCTGCTCAGCGACGAGCCGCGCTTTTATGCCTCGGCCTGGCTGCTCGGGGTCGTGTTCCTGGCGGTGCTGGGCCTGAACCTGGTCCTGCCCCGGTTCTTCTGCCGCTTCCTCTGCCCTCTGGGGGCGCTTTTCGGCCTGTTGAGCCGCTTCACCCCCTGGCGCATCGGCAAGACCTCGGACAGATGCGGCGATTGCCGCATCTGTGAGGAATACTGCGAAGGGGCCTGCCGGCCTTCGGGAACCTTCATCGGCGGCGAGTGCGTCATGTGCCTGAACTGCCTGGACCGCTGCCCGGCCGGCCGGGTCACCTTTGCCACCAAGGCCTCGGCGGCGGGCGAGGTCGGGTTGCCGGATCTGTCCCGGCGCGGCCTGATCGTGGCCGGGGGCGGGCTGCTGCTGGCCTCCATGTGGGGCGTCGGCGGGCTGGCCGGGCCCAACCGTAACGCCGGCCTCATCCGTCCCCCCGGGGCCCTGGACGAGGAGCGCTTCCTGACCCGCTGCATCCGTTGCGGCCAGTGCATGCGCATCTGCCCCGGCAACATCATCCACCCCGCCCTGCTGGAGGCCGGGATTCAGGGCCTGTGGACCCCGGCCGTCAACTACCGCATCGGCCGCAGCGGCTGCCTGCCCAACTGCATCGCCTGCGGCCAGGTCTGCCCCACCGCGGCCATCCGGCCCCTCAGCCTCGAGGAGAAGCAAGGCGCCGGCGAGTTCGCCGCCCAGGGGCCGATCCGCCTGGGCACGGCCTTCGTGGACCGGGGCCGCTGTCTGCCCTGGGCCATGGACCGGCCCTGCCTGGTCTGTCAGGAATTGTGCCCCGTGAGCCCCAAGGCCATCTTCGTCCGCACCGTGTTCGAGACCATCCGGGACGGCCAGGCGCTGCCGGCCAAGGCCCAGGGGACAGGGGTGGTCCTGGAGGCGGCCATCCCCACTGCGGTGAACCTGGCCAGCGGCGACTACTACCTGCGTCCCACCGGGGAGCCCGAGGCCGCGCTGCGGCGCATCACCGGCCTGGCCGGCACCAGGCTGACCCTGGAGAGCCCCCTGGCCGGGAGGGCCTGCCGGCCGAGGGGGGCCGGGTGGATATCGTGGTGCGCTTGTCGCGTCCTTTCGTGGACGCCGCCAGGTGTACCGGCTGCGGCATGTGCGAGCATGAATGCCCGGTATCGGGCCAGCGCGCCATCCGCGTATACAGCGAAAACGAATCCCGTTCACGCCGGGGGCGCCTGCTCATTTAGGCGGCGAAACCGGGATCCCTAGAGAGGAGGTTATCATGAGCCGGAAGACCAAAGATGCTGACCTGACCCGCCGGGAGTTCGTGACCACCGTCGGACTCGCCGGCCTGGCCGTGGCGGGGTCCGGAGTGACCGGGGCCCTCGCCGCCCCGGAGCCGCCGGCCGCGGCCGCCAAGGCCGCGACCGTACCCAAACGCAAACTGGGCAAGACCGGGGTGGAGGTCTCCAGCCTCTGCCTGGGCGGCATGTTCGACACCATCAACAACCAACTGCTCCTGAAGCAGGCCCTGAAATGGGGCGTCACCTACTGGGACACGGCCGAGGCTTACGGCAACGGCCTGAGCGAGGAGGGCTATGGCCGCTTCTTCGCCCGCAACCCCGAGGCCCGCAAGGAGATCTTCCTGGTCACCAAGCTCCAAACCAAGGGCGGCGACCTCACCGGGCGGCTGGATAAGGGCCTGAAAAGGCTGCAGACGGACCACGTGGATCTGTTCTTCATCCACAGCCTCACCGGCATCGACGAATTGACCCCGGCCATCAAGGATTGGGCCGCGGAGATGAAGAAGGCCGGCAAGTTCAAATTCTTCGGCTTCAGCACCCACACCAACATGGAGGACTGTCTGCTGGGCGCGGCCAAACTGGACTGGATCGACGCGGTGATGTTCACTTACAACTTCCAGGTCATGAACACCCCCAAGATGCAGGAAGCCATCGAGGCCGCGTCAAGGCCGGGGTCGGCCTGGTGGCCATGAAGTCCCAGGCCGGCCGGCCGGGGAAACATGAGGTCGGCGGCGAGGCCAAGCTGGAAATGGTCGAGCGCTTCCTGAAGCGGGGCTTCACCGACAAGCAGGCCAAGCTCAAGATCATCTGGGAGACCCCCCAAATCGCCAGCATCTGCTCCCAGATGCCCAACCTGACCATCCTCTCGGCCAACGTGGCCGCGGCCCTGGACCAGACCAAACTGGCCCGGGAGGAGTTCGACTCCTTGCGCCGATATGCCCTGGAGACCAAGGCCGACTACTGCGCCGGCTGCGGCAAAATCTGCCAGGAGGCCGTGGGCGGGGCCGTACCGGTGAACGAGGTCATGCGCTGCCTCATGTACCACCAGTATTATGGCGAGCCGGAACTGGCCCGGCTGACCTTTGCCGGGCTGCCCGAGGAGGTGCGGCAGCGGTTGACCGAGGTGGACTACTCCCAGGCGGAGCAGGCCTGCCCGCACGGCCTGGCCATCGCCGCGCTCATGCGCCAGGCCCGGAGATGTTGGCCTAGAACTATGAAAAGACTGATAATGGAGAGCATAATTTCTCAGAGGCCGCGCCTCAGCCCGGCGGCCTCTGAGGCCGGAATTAGGCGGCTCGCCCCCCTGATTTACGCCCCGATAAATTTCGATCATACACGGTCCAAGGGGTTCGTCACCCCAAAATCAGACGGCCCTGACGCGAGGAGGCCGGCAAATCAGCCGGCCTCCTCGATTCCCTACGGCGCCACGGGGTCAGGATTATTTACCCTCGGGGCACTTCTCCAGGGTGATTCCCTGTTCTTAATTTTTTTCAGGTACTTTTCCGGGTCCTTTTTGAACTCCGCATCGCAGCCCTTGCAGCAGAAATAGATGCGTTGCCCTTTGTAGTCAATATAAACTTTTTTATCGACATTACCGCCCAGCACCGGGCAGACGGTCTGGGGCTTGGGGTCGGCGGCCAGGGCGGTGCCGCCGGCCAAGGCCAGGACTACCAGGGAAACGAGCAGGATTTTGATTACCTTCATGATCAACGCTCCTTCCTTAAAATTTGGCCATGCGACCGGCTCAGGCAGTGCCGCACCATGGCCAGCCCAGCAGACCGGTCCCAATTCTAGAAGTTATTTATATCATTGGATCGCCGGGCTTCAATGTCAAGCCCGGCGGCGGCCGGCTGGCACCTGAAGGATGAAGGTTTCCGCGGTTTGCCGAGAGACTGCCGGTGTCTGGTCAACATTGCTAGGTATAGAAGTTCAACCTTATTGCTCCTATAACGATGCCGATGATAATTAAGACAAAAAAGCCACCTGCGGTGGTCAGGATGTATTTTTCTTCCAGGTCTGATTCCTTCAAGAGCCTCCCCTTTTAACCTTCAATAATCATTCTTTCTTACCTAATGAACGGCATGGTTAAGCATTCCCATAAATAAGATATGAGTAAATCGGGATATCCTTGGATTTCGGCCTTCGTATTCCCCGAGATTTGAGAAAATGAACTGGTGGGATGAGGAGAATGTGTGAAGGTTAACCAGCTGCAGGTCGGGAACTACCCCGATAATTAGCCCACCCCGCCCCATTAATTTTCCCCGGAATCAATCAACAGGGCCTGGAGTGCGGGGTGACCGTCACCTGCCAGAATGGCGAGACCGCCAGTTTCGCCCAGGGCGACCTGGTGACCTTCCCGGAGGGCCTGTCCTGCACCTGGAAGATCAGCCAGGGAACTTATTGAAATTGAAAAAATGCCGATAAGTTTAACATAAGGGGAATATTTATATTGGGGGATAAGCAAGTATCTTACGAGAGGAATGGCCAGCACCTCGTTTTCCGCCTGAACCGGATCACTATCAAAAGCAGGCTGTGGGGCGCTTCGGCCCTGATACTGCTGCTTTTCCTGGCCTTTGGGCTGTTCTCCCTTTACGAAATGCGGAAATTGGACCGCCTCACCTGGGAGCTGTACAACCACCCCTTCCAAGTCTCCAATGCAGCCCTGCGGGCCTGCATAGGGGTCAGCAACATGCAAAACAGCGTCCGACAGGCCATCATGGCCCGTTCTGACTCAGAGATAGCCGTGGCAGTCCAGGAGGTCCGGGAAGCCGAGCGCATGGCCTTTGACAACCTGGAGGTGGTCCGGGACAGAATTCTTGGCCTTGAGGGCAAGAGGCTGGAACAAGAATCCCGGGACCTGCTGGATAGCCGGGTTAAAGTCAACAGGGAAATTGTGCAATTGCTCCAGCCGGGAAATAAAGCGGCGGTCATCGCCCTGGACCTGGGTCCTGGAGATGCATGATGCACCGCCTGGAGCAGAAGCTCCTGGAGTTGCGGGATTACGCCGGGAATAAAGCCAAGGGCTTCATGGATAACGCCGTCGAGCAACAGCAACGCATTTTCTGGAGTACCATCATATTCATGGTAGTTGCGGCGCTGCTGGCTTTTATAGGAAACTTGAAACTCCAAGAAGCCCTGCGTCATCAGGCCATCCGGGACCCCCTTACGGGGTTGTTCAACCGGCGCTTTATGTTGGAGACCCTGGAGCGGGAACTTTACCGGATGCAGCGCAAAGGGTCCTCCCTGTGTGTCATCATGTTTGATATGATCATTTTAAAAGGTTTAACGACACCTTCGGCCATTCGGCCGGGGATACCTTGTTGAGCGCCTTGGGCAGGTTGTTGCTCAACCAGGTGCGCAAGGAGGATGTAGTGTGCCGGTATGGCGGTGAAGAGTTCACCCTGATCCTGCCTGAGACTTCTCTGGAGACCGCTTGTGCCCGGGCTGAAGAGTTACGCCAAATGGTCCACGGCCTGCACTTGGAACATCGAGGCCAGAGTCTGGGAGGGATCACCATTTCCCTGGGAGTGGCGGTTTATCCTAAGCAAGCGGAGAACCCGGAATCCCTCCTGGGGGCCGCTGACAAGGCCCTCTACCAGGCCAAACACGCTGGCCGAGACCAGGTGGTGGTGAGCGGATAGTTTTGTTAAAGCCATCCAGGATGTTTTCGGCGGTATTGGCCGCGGCGTTGACGATGCCCGGGCCGCGGCGAAGGGCGGCAATGGGATTGGCCATCATTTTGCTTCAGAATCAGCAGGCGGCCGATGCAGGTGAGGTTCGCTGCAGGTCAGGGTCTCCCGGGTCCAGAGGCGGTGCTGGTGTGCTCAGCCTGGCGCTCGTCACAGGGCTCATGGCCGCAGATGGGGCACTCCGGGTCCGTACAGGGGTCGGCGTGGATGAGGATGTCCGCCTCACCTTCAAAGTGGTCACTCAGGATCTTCTCCAGTTTTTTGATCTCGTCGTGGCTGGCCTCCAGGCCGAGGTCCCGGGGCAAAATCAGATGGAAGTCCATGAAGACACGATGACCGGAGCGCCGGGCCCGAAGCTGGTGGACGTCGATCCACATCTCCCGGCGATTTCGAGCGATAACTTCGCAGATCTCCTGCAATAACTCAGGGTCGGAGGTGTCCAGGAGGGCCGCGGAAGATTGATGGACCAGCCGGGCGCCGGTGAACAGGATGTTGAAACCCACCAGGTAGGCCACGGCGCCGTCCAGCCAGTTCCAGCCGGTGAACATGACCCCGATGAGGCCCAGGACAACCCCGATGGTGGTGAAAACGTCGGTGAGGACGTGCTTGCCGTCGGCCACCAGGACAATGGAGCGGGTGCGTTTGCCCACCATCACCAGGGCCAGGCCCAAAATGAGATTGACTACGCGCCGCGCCCAGCACCAGGAGGATACCGCTGGTCAGCCGGGGAATCGCCTGGGGGTGAAAGAGCCGGGGCCAGGCCTCATAAAAGATCCCCAGGGCCGCCAGGATGATCAGGGCCCCTTCGAAACCGGCGGAAAAATATTCGATCTTGCCGTGGCCGTAAGGGTGGGACGGATCGGGGCTGCGGGCCGCGAAGATGATGCTGCCGAGGGCGAAGCCGGCGGCCACCACGTTGATGATGGACTCCAGGGCATCGGAGAGGATGGCGGCGGAGTCCGTCAGGTAAAAGGCGAGGAATTTCACGGCCATCAACCCGGCGCCGACAACCAGGGAGGTGATGATGGCAATGAGGCGGTGCTTGTGGTTGGTGGTGGCCGATGAGTTCATTCAAAAAACTTTTCAAGCTAGCCGATTAGAGCTGCTGATAAGTCAGCAAAGAATCGCACTACTGTTCATCAATTTATGAATATAATTTTCTTTCTTGGCTGTATCAAGCTGAATATCCAAATTTGAGGGGGCTATTGACACCGTTTAGTACAAAAAGTACATTTAAGCAATTGGAGGTGAGCCATGAGTAAGGTATCCACCGTGGAAGCCAGAGACCAATTATCGACCATCATCAACCGCGCCGCTTTTGGGAAGGAACGGGTGGTTCTCACCCGCCGTGGCAAGGAATTGGCGGCGGTAGTGCCCATTGAGGACGTGAAGTTGCTGGAAGATTTGGAAGATCGCCTGGATTTGGAGGCAGCTCGGGAAGCTCTAAAAGAAGAGGGGACCATACCTTGGGAAAAAGTCAAAGCCGAATTGGGGTTATAAACGGTGCCCTCTTACAGAATTGAGTTAAAACCGGCGGCAGCGGCGCGGACTGAGCAAGTTACCCCAAGTAGTGCAGAAACGCATCGCCCGCAAGATCGGGGTTCTCGCCCGGAATCCCCGCCCGCCCGGAGTGGAAAAACTCAAGGGCCTATCCGACCTGTATCGCTTGCGAGTCGGCGATTACCGCATTCTGTATCAAATTCAAGAGAAGATTCTCTTGGTGTTGGTGGTGCAAGTGGGGCACCGAAGAGAAATCTATGAATAAAATAGTTGCCGGTTGTTATTCATACTGTTTCCGTAGGTGAATAAAAAAGGTCTCCCGCAGGAACTTACTCATCAAGATCATCCCGCCATCGCCCTGGGAAGCAAAGAGCTGCAAGTCAAACTCTTCATCCGGAAACCAATCGGTGGTGAAGACCAAGCCGGTATCGGTTAAGCGGATGGTGATCTGCGCGTCGTCCGCCACCTCCTGGGGCCAGGCCAGATAGGCGCTAAAGCTCAAGGACTCCGAACTGGAAACGATACTGATTTTCTTGGACTCCCAAATTTCATACTGGTTTTCGGCAAAGCCGGACAGCCAGTAGAGGGTGATGTAGAGTAGGTCCTCAAACATAGTTACCCGGATATTTGTGAAAAATGGTGCAAGTCCAGGCTTAAAATTTATGGGAGCCCTGGAAATAAGTCAAGGAATTTTGGCACTAACGGGGTGGCGACGAGTAGGACGGATGCTCGGGAAAAAAAGGGGCGCCGGTGGAGGCCGGCGCCGTTAAGGGTTTATGGTACACTTGGAGGGTTATTCGTTATGGGCGGCAACGCTTCAGGCGGCCGCACAAAAAAGCCGGATTGCCCTGATTCCAGGCAACCCGGCTGTCTCATCGGCAAGATGGGCGAGACCCGTGGCTTTCCGTCCCCACCTCACGATGGGTTTGGCTTTTGCTTGGGACGCAGTCTACCTGAAAGTTTAATAAGTTGTCAAGCAGATTTTGATCTTGATCGAAGGTATTTGCTTCCGGAATTTAGGCGGAAGGGTAAAAAAAGGCCAGGGCCAGGATGAGGGCGGCTAGGATCAGCCGATATACCGCGAAGGGAATGAAGGTGTGGCGTTGCAGGAAGCGCAGCAGGTATTTGATGGTCAGGTAGCTGGAGATCACCGCGGCCAGGAAGCCCACCACGGCGGGCAGCAGCGTCAGTTCACCACTGGCGCTTTCCTTGAGCCACTGGGGGATATGATGCAGGCCGGCGCCGGCGATGATGGGGGTGGCCAGGAGGAAGGAAAAGTGGGCGGCGGAACGGCGGTTGAAGCCCAGGAAAAGGCCCGTGGTCATGGTGATGCCGCTTCTGGAGACCCCGGGCATGATGGCCAGGGCCTGGGAGAGGCCGATGAGAAAGGCGTCCTTCAAGGTGATTTGGTCCAGGCGGCGGAGGTGCCGGGCGAGTTTTTCCGCCAGGATCAGGAGGAGCCCGACGCTGCCCAGGAGGATGGCGATGCGGACCGGCTCCCGGAAGATGGTTTCGGCCCTTTTCTCCAGGAGCACTCCGGCGATGGCTCCGGGAATGACGGCAATGATAAGAAAGAAGAGCAGACGGCGCTCCGGGCGGTTATAGCGGGAAGGTGAGATGAAGGCGTGGGCCATATCCAGCCACTCCCGGTAGAAGTAGCCGATGAGGGCCGCCAGGGTGCCCACATGCAGGAGGATATCGAAGCTCAAGCCGCCACCGGTCACGTGAAAGTAATGTTCCAGGAGGGCCAGATGGGCGGAACTGGAGATGGGCAGAAATTCGCTGATGCCCTGGACTAGGCCGAGTAAGAGAGCCGTTAGGGGATGCATGGTGGCAAAATGTATCACAGCGGCAAGAGAGCGGCAACCTGAAACTACTGGTTGATCCTCTATAAGTCATCTTTTCTAAGTATCGGAAGGTTAAGGCGAAAGGAGGGCGAACCAGCGGGTCCGATGGGAACTCAGGGGGTCTTTTCCTTGGAGGCGCTGACCCAGCCGGGTTGGACCCGCACCAGGCTGACTCCCTGGGGCAGGCTGACAGAGATGGTGAGGCGGGCGCGCCCACGGCCCAGGTTCCTGGTATCCACCGCAGCCTTGACATCCGCGGGCTTCAAGTCCTTCACCCGGGGCCAGGGGCCCTGGACGGTGACGGCCACCTGGGCCGGCTGCAGCCGGGCCGGGCCGGGCTCCGGGAGCACGGGAACCCCGGAAAGGGTGCGAATCAGGGTCTTGGGCTGGATGTCCAATTCCGCCAGGATGGGAATCTGATCCTTCAGGGTGAGGTGGAGGTTTTTGAAATCCAGGTCGGTGGCCGTGATGGTCAGTTCGGTGAGGCGGCGCAGGTCGATGGGATGGGTGGGAATGAATTTGAGGTCGGAGAGCTCCGGCAGGGGACCGCTGACCGTGACCTGGTCCGGCCGCGTCTTGGCGTTGACTAATTCGTAGCCTTCCGGAGGATTGCCGGCCAGCACCGGTTTAATGGGCAGGGTGGCGCTGATGGTGGGCGACAGATTAAGAGTAAGGGGATTGGGCTGAATCCGGGTCACCACCACGCCGCGGGGGAACGAGAAGCTGTTGGGCCCCAGATAAAAGGTATGGGGGCCGCTCTTATAATTGGCCAGATCGATGGTCTGGGTCAGGCGGGTTTGGGACAGTTTGTTGACTATGGACCGGGGGCCGATGACCCGGACCTGCAACTCCGCCGGGATTTCGCCGGTAATGACCATCTTGGCCGGCAGGTTGACGAACTCCAGGGCCATATGCAGGCTGGTTTCGGTGCGTTCTTCACCGCTGACGGCAAACCACAGGGCCAGCGCCAGGAGCAGTGACAGGAGTTTGAGGGCTTTATGACGCCCTAAAGAAGCGAGCCACTTTTGCAAACCAGGTTCCTTTCCCTTCGTTGGGAGTTTCCATCAGGTCTCGCAGACTGCGGCGCAACTGGTCAGGACTGAGATTCTGGCGCAGACCACCGCTCCGGGCCAGGGAGATTTGGCCGGTGGTTTCGGAGACCACCAGGACCACGGCATCGGTATTCTCGGTGAGACCCACCGCGGCCCGATGCCGGGTGCCCAGGGTGGGGTCCAAATTGGGATTTTTGGACAGGGGCAGCAGGCAGCCGGCGCCTCCCACCCGTTCGCCCTGGATGATGACCGCGCCGTCGTGGGTGGGGGTGTGCGGCCAGAACAGGGAGATGAGCAATTCTTTGGTGACCAGGGCGTCCAGCTTGATGGCGCCGTCCAGGTACTCGGAGAGGCCGATGTAGCGCTCCAGGGCGAACAGGGCCCCGAAGTGGCGGCTGGCCAGGGTCTCGGCGGCCTCGCAGATTTCTTCCGTCGCCAACAGGGGCTGGACCCCGCCCGGGGCCAGGGCCTTTTTCCCCACCCGGCTCAACACCCGGCGGATGTCGGCCTGGAAGAGGATGATGACGATGAGGACAAAGCTCTTGACGATGAGGTCCAGGAGCCATTCCAGGGTGAAGAACTCCAACTGGCGGGCCACCAGGTAGGCCAGGAAAAGGAGAAAGAGCCCGGCCAGGACCTGGATGGCCTGGGTGCCCTTGAGGACCAGCACCACCTGGTAAATGATGATGGCCACCAGGAGGATGTCCACCAGGTCTTGCCAGCGCAGATTCAGGAAAAAGTGCATTTTAAGTTTCGAGTTTCGAGTTTTGAGTTTTGAGAAAAATCAAGACCTACTTAACAAACACAATCAGCCTGAAAAATCGCCGCCCACACCGCCAAAAACTGGCGGGCATAGGCGACGTTATGGGTGCGGACGATCCTGGCGCCGTGTTGGACCGCGGCCAACACCGCGGCCAGGGTGCCCACGTCCCGCTCCGGGCCGGCCGGCTGGCCGGTAAGATGGCCGATGAAGCCTTTGCGTGAAGGGCCCACCAGCAGGGGACAGCCCAGCTCCAGCAAGGTCTCCAGGCGGCGCAGGATCTCCAGGTTGTGCTCCCAGGTTTTGCCGAAGCCGAGGCCAGGGTCCAGGACGATGAGGTCCCGGTCGATGCCCTGGGCCAGGGCGAAATCCAGGCGCTCCCGGAAAAAGGCGGCGATCTCCCCCATGAGGTCGTCGTAGTGGGGGGCCAGCTGCATGTCCCGGGGGGTGCCCTGCATGTGCATCAGCACTACCGGCGCCCGGGCGGCGGCGGCCAGCGTGGCCATCTCCGGGTCGAAACGCAAGGCGCTGATATCGTTGATGATGGCGGCCCCGGCGGCCAAGGCGGCCCGGGCCACCGCGGCCTTGTAGGTATCGATGGAGATGGGGATGGGAATTTCCGGGGCAATGGTTTCGATGACGGGGATGACCCGGCGCAGTTCTTCTTCCAGGGGCACGGGTTCGGCAAAGGGCCGGGTGGACTCGCCGCCGACGTCCAGGATATCGGCGCCCGGCGGCCACCAGGGCCCGGGCGTGGGCCAGGGCGGCGGCGTGGTCGAAGTGGCAGCCGTGGTCGGCGAAGGAATCCGGGGTGACGTTGAGGATGCCCATGATGAGGGGCCGGGGGTTATCAGCGGCCAGGAGGGCCAGGCAGCTGAGATTGCAGGAGGGTAATTTATTGATTATCTTTCATAATTGAATTATAGGCGTTTTCAAATCTGATTTAGGTCGATAATTACTAATTTTACCTGATTATTTTGGCAAACATGAGACAAATGGGAGTCCCGCGTGTTTCTCAGCCTCGAAAAATGCGGCAATGTGCCGCTTTAACGCCGCCAGCGCCGGAGGCGTTTGACCGGCAAGCCCCTTTATTCCAGGAAATTCACTGAGAGCCGGGGCGTTGCGGAACAAATCATCTCCGGCGCTGGTTTTTGGAAAACGCGGCGTACCACTCTCCTATTATATAGATCGGAGAAAATTCCAGAGAAGAAGTTATGGTTGACTACTTTCCCAGTGCGAAGCCTGAGGCTTGGGAGCATGTCCCGTCAACTTGACAGAGAACAGTGCTAGGCAAGGCGGAAGCGCGCTATGGCCCTAGCTGAAGCCTGGCACCAAAACCAATGGCGGGCGGGACGCCCGCCCTACCAGAGCTGCAAAAAAATAAGGGCAGGCTTGAGGCCTGCCCCAGGTTAGCAGATTTACCCGTGGATTACCACAGCCTCAAGCCTGCTGCAGGCCCATTAACTGGTCGGCGTCCTGGGGTTCCGGGGCTGTCTTCCGGGGTCTCGCAAGAAGCCATAATCTTATCGATCTCTTTGCTGTCCAGGGTCTCTATTTCCAGGAGGCCATGGGCCAGGGCCTCGAGTTGGGGCCGGTGCCTGGTGAGCAAGTCCACGGCGCTGACTGGAGGCGCTGAGCACCAGGTTCTTGATGGCGGCGTCGATGAGGCGGGCGGTTTCTTCGCTGAAATCCTTGGAATGGGCGAACTCCCGGCCCAGGAAGATGTGCTCTTCCCGTTTGCCGAAGGTGACGGGGCCCAGTTCTTCGCTCATGCCCCAGTTGCACACCATCTTCCGGGCCAGCTCGGTGGCCCGCTCCAGGTCATTGCCGGCCCCGGTGGTGAATTGGTTGAAGACCAATTCTTCGGCGGCCCGGCCACCCAGGAGCACGGTGAGGGTGGACATCAGATAATCTTTGGGGTAGGTGTGGCGCTCGTCGATGGGCAACTGCTGGGTGAGGCCCAGGGCCCGGCCCCGGGGGATGATGGTGACCTTGTGGATGGGATCGGTGCCGGGGGTGAGCCTGGCCACCAGGGTATGGCCGGCCTCGTGGTAGGCGGTGTTGCGGCGTTCCCGCTCGGTCAGGATCAGGCTCTTGCGTTCGGTGCCCATGAGGACCTTGTCCTTGGCCTGCTCAAAGTCGTCCATTTGCACCAGATCGCTGCCCCGCCGGGCGGCAAACAAGGCGGCCTCGTTGGCCAGGTTCTCCAGGTCGGCTCCGGAAAATCCGGGGGTGCCCCGGGCCAGGATGGAGAGGTCCACGGATTCGGCCAGTGGGGTGCGCCGGGTATGAACCTTGAGGATGGCCTCCCGGCCTTTGAGGTCCGGGACCGGGACCACCACCTGGCGGTCGAAGCGGCCGGGGCGCAGCAGGGCCGGGTCCAGGACGTCGGGACGGTTGGTGGCGGCGATGAGGATGACCCCTTCGTTGGCCTCAAAGCCGTCCATCTCCACCAGGAGTTGGTTCAGGGTCTGCTCCCGCTCATCATGGCCGCCGCCCAAGCCGGCGCCCCGGTGGCGGCCCACCGCGTCGATCTCATCGATGAAGATGATGCAGGGGGCGCTTTTCTTGGCCTGGATGAAGAGGTCCCGCACCCGGGCGGCGCCCACGCCGACGAACATCTCCACGAAGTCGGAGCCGCTGATGCTGAAGAAGGGGACCCCCGCTTCTCCGGCGATGGCCCGGGCCAGCAGGGTCTTGCCGGTGCCCGGGGCGCCCACCAGGAGCACGCCCTTGGGGATGCGGCCCCCCAGGCGGGTAAACTTCTTGGGGTCCTTGAGGAAGTCGATGATCTCCGACACCTCTTCCTTGGCTTCTTCGATGCCGGCCACGTCACTGAAGGTGATCTTGACGGTGTTTTCCGTCATCAGGCGGGCCCGGCTCTTGCCGAAGGACATGGCCTTGCCGCCGCCGGCCTGCATCTGGCGCATGAAGAAGATCCAGATGCCCACCAGAATCAGCATGGGAAGCCACGAAACCAGGAAGGTGGTATACCAGGCGTTTTCGTCTTTGGGCTTGGCGGTGATCTCCACCTTCTTGGACTGGAGGAGCTTCACCAGTTCCGGATCGGCCGGAGAGTAACTCTTGAAACCTTTGCCGTCGGAGAGTTCGCCGCTGATATCATCGCCCTGGAGGTGACCTTGGTCACCTTGTCAGCCTTCACCAGATCAACGAACTTGCTGTAATTGAGGGTGGTTTTGCCCTTGGTATGCTCCACCGTATTGAAGTAAGTGAACAGGACAATCATTACCAGGGTGATGAGCAACCACAGGGCGATGTTTTTATAGAAAGGGCTTAAGCGGTTATTCATTATGGTCCTTATGGTCCGGGCAGCGGACGGATTTCTGCCCGATACCAGTTATCAGTCAGATATTATTTTAAAGATAATCTGGGGATTAATGCAAGGGAATCTTGCCGTTGGCACCGGCGCCGGCGAGAGCAAGGCGGCTGGCGGCCGGTCCGGGGGCGGGCCGCGCACCCGCCTCCCACAAGCCATGGTTTTATTAAGGATTAAGGTGTACCTGCCAAGGGCCGGTCTCCTCTGGAAAGAGGCCGGCCAGGCTTTCCCGGGGGATGCGCCAGGGGCCGGAGCCCCACTTCACCCCGTGGAGGCGGCCATCCCGGATCATGCGGTAGATGGTGCGGCGGGACAGGTCCAGGATGGCGGCCACCTCGTCGGGCCGGAAAAACCGCTTATTTTGCAGTAAGTCCATCATTCTTACCTCCTCATCGGCTCAAATTGTTCTACCCGCCTCTCGCGGCGGGAGATACCGCCCATGGTTTAGCGATGCAAGGCCAGGGCCAAATCTCTCTAGATATAACTAACCGAATTAATAGCTAAATATATCTACCTCCATTAATCCCCGGCTAATCTTGGGGGGTGTAGGGCCAGCAAATCTAGAGGTTAGGTAAAACCCCCCAAGATTGTCCGACCTTTCTTACCATTCCCGGCCTGGTAGGGGCGGCTCGCGAGCCGCCCCTACAGGTCAATCAAATCCTAATCGCATCCAATCAAATCCCAATCGCTCCGGGTTTTGGGACAGAGGGGGACAAATGTCTTCCCGGGAGACACGGTTCTTGAAAGGGACGAAGGAAAGTTGAAAGGAGGTGGCGGAGATGGGCCGAGAGCGATTGGTCAGACCCCGGGAGGTGGCCCGGCAACTGGCGGTATCCAGGTCCACCGTATATCGCTGGTTTTGGGAGGGCAGGCTCAAGGGGGTCAAGCTCAACGGCGGCACCCTGAGGATCCTGGAAAGCGCGGTGCTGGAGAAACTGGCCGAGGCGGATTGAGAGACGTGACTGACATTGGGACCCCGGTTACCCTGAACCTTCCCACTACCGGGAGTCTCTGGGGCAGCGCCAAGACCTCGCAATGGTATTGCGTTTACGCTTTGGCGGGGGCTAACGACAACATCTTTGCTCTCAAGGCCATGCCGGTGTTGCGGGTGGCGTCCCAAGACGGGCAAACCGTCGGCCTGCGCAACACCGGCAACACCGCCAACATCGGCTACGGCTTTGCCGCGGGCGAACTCACCGACGGGCAGATCCTGGGGCTCAGCGGCGGCTCCCGGGGGCTGGCCCGCCCCCTCACCGGCCACAACACCGACAACGGCACCGGGGGCACGGTAACTTACGGCGGTAACGCCTTGAGCCTGGCCCAGGGGGATTGGTTCGTGGTGCTGCCCCCCAACACCAACTTCCGTTATCTCGGCATGGTCTTTAATGATGCTGCCGGCAACCTGGCTCCTTTTTACCGGGAGAGGGGCCTCACCACCTGGCGCACCCCGGCGCTGCTGGCCTCGGGAGCCATCAACGGCTACACCCTGGTGGATTTGGGGCTGGTGGCGCCGCCCACGGCCCGGCAGCTCATGGGATTTGCCGCGGCGGTTACAGGCTATGACCTGAAGCTGGCCGTCTCCTATGATGGGAGCTCGCCGGCGCTTCTTCTCCATGGGACCCCGCCCGCCAATGACTTTCAAGGGGTGCGGGGAGCCATGCCCTTTGCCTGCCGGGTGCTGGAGGGCCACAAGCTCTATTTGAATAACGACAATACCGCCAATCAGGCGGTGAAGATCACGGGTTGGAGGGAGTAACGATGCTGGAAGGGAAAAAGACCTATATCTCTGCCGCGGTCCTGGCCCTGGCGACCTGCATCCGGGGCCTGGGCTGGGTCACCCAGGAGCAGTATGAACTCATTTTGGGGCTGGCCAGCTCCCTGGGCCTGGCGGCCCTGCGGGCCGGGGTGGATAAGTCCTGAAAAAGGAATTTGGGAGAGGGGGCCAGGGCCGACGGCCCTGCCCCCTCTCCCAACCCGGGTAGAAGGCTGGGGAAGCGGGCCTGCGGCCCACCTTCCCCAGCCCAAAAAGATTCAGGGGCGGCTCGCGAGCCGCCCCTACGCCGCCAAGCTGGCAGCCTCCGGCGACTAATAACCGAAAATCGAACACTGAAAAACGAAAATGGTATTAAATGGTATTAATATGAACTACCAAGACCTGGGAGAACACGCCACGGCCCTGGTCACCCTGGTGGGGGTGTTTGCCGGGGTGAGCGGCCTGCTGCTCTGGCGCATGCTGGTGCGCCTGGAAAAGAAGATTGACGAGATGTCCCAGCACTTTTGCGCCTGCCGGGAGGAACTGCCGGAGCGCTTCGTGGCCCGCTTCGAACACGAAGTGGAGCATCAGGGCCTCTGGGAGGCCCTCAATTACCACCAGCACAACCTCAGGGGCCGGGTGGTGCGCTGAACAACCGGGCCGGGGCGGGTTAGCAACCCGCCCCGGCGGCGCCGGCGAGACCCAGGTTTGGTTACTTAAATACTTTTTTCCTCAGGGAATTATCAGTTGTCGCCCCCGCCCCCCACAAACCACGCTAGATTGACTGTTGCCGCTTTTTTTGATAGGCATGTCGTAATCAAGGAACGGCGGCGTCCATGAACCTG
Source organism: uncultured delta proteobacterium (assembly GCA_963796215.1). GTDB lineage: Bacteria > Desulfobacterota > Desulfobaccia > Desulfobaccales > 0-14-0-80-60-11 > JAPLJC01. The sequence continues at coordinate 154,158 of CAWCKU010000001.1, forward strand.
TTAGACCTGGGGATTTTAATCCTGCTCGGTTTGGTAACCGTGCGAGGATATTTTCGGGGCCTGTTTCAAGAACTGGCGGTTTTGGTGGGGCTGGTGGGGGGAGTGGTGGTCGCGGCCCATACCTACCTGCGGGGTGCGGAACTCCTGGCGCCCTGGATTACCGATCCCCAGTACGCCCGGATTGTCGCCTTTGCCGTGGTCCTGGTGGCCGTCTACTGGCTCGTCCGCCTGGTGGCCCATTTTCTCCAGCGGCTCCTCTACCACCTCTACCTCGATTTTTTCGATAGGCTGCTGGGGGGGGCTTTTGCCTTGGCCAAGGGGGCGCTACTGGTCGGCTTCGGCCTGATGTTACTCGGCCAGGTCCTGCCGAAAGATTCCCGCCTCATTAAAGAATCCCACACCGCCCCGCAGCTCACCTATCTCGCCCGCCAATCTCTGGAACTACTGCCCCCGGACTTTAAACAACGGTTAAACGATTATCTACAGAAATGGCAGAAGCGGGACACCCAGAAAAAAGCCCAGGACCGGGAGGCGCCAGGAGGAGTCCGGCAGGAGTTCGAGAACCTCGGTCGCAGCCTGAATAGCCTTGGTCGAAAATAGGCCGGGTGGTGCGCCCGCTTTATCAGCCATTTTTGAAAATTCGGCGCCGTCCCGCGGGCAGTGCCCCGAGAATTTAACTTAGCTAAACAATCGGAGGGTTTCTCCAGATGCACCAAGACAGTGGCGACCCGGGAGCGAGGCTCAATGAATTCGCCGCCATCGTCCGGCGCTTGCGCGGCCCCGGCGGTTGTCCCTGGGATGCCAAGCAGACCCCGGAGACTTTAAAGACTTACGTTTTGGAAGAGACCTATGAACTGGTCGAGGCCCTGGACGGCGGCGACCCAGAGAAAATCAAAGAGGAATTGGGCGACCTGCTGCTGCACCTGGTGTTCTTAAGCGACCTCTATGAGGAGCGGGGTCATTTTTCTCTGGTCGAGGTGGTGGCCGGCATCGCCGCCAAGATGATCCACCGGCACCCCCATGTCTTTGACGGGGAGGAGGCTCGGACCCAAGAGGATTTGCGGCGCCTCTGGCAACAGGCCAAGGCCCGGGAGGGGAAAGCCCCGGCCGGCGCCTTGGGCAAGGTCTCGCCGGCGCTGCCCGCCCTGGTCCAGGCCCAGCGCCTGGGTGAGGCCGCCGCCCGTTTGGGCTTCGACTGGCCCCATGTCCAGGGGGCCCTGGACAAGGTGGAGGAAGAGTGGCACGAGTTCCGCCAGGCCCTGGAGGCCCCGCCTAATCCGGCCCGGGAGGAGGAACTGGGGGACCTCCTCTTTGCCCTGGTGAACGTGGGACGCTTCCTGAACATCGATTCCGAGGGGGCCCTCCGACGCACCATCTATAAATTCATCAAACGCTTCAACGTGGTGGAGCGCACCCTGGCCAAACAGGGCAAAACCCCGGAGACCTCCACCCTGGAAGAGATGGAGGCCATCTGGGTGGCCAGTAAAAAAACCAAGGCCGCCTCCACTTAATGAGAGCCCGCCGTTCCCGCCCGTACCCTGAGCCCTTTTAACCGCAGTCGATGCTTGCCAAGGCCCCGAAAGGATGATAAATACAAATGGATTAAGGGGTTATGCCAAGATGAGACCAAGCCGGATGCGGGGAGCTGTGCCCCTGCCATTGATTATTGCCTTAATCCTGGCCGGCGCCATGGTTATTTCCCTTCTCTTCTATTCCTTCTGGCAGAAGCTCAATCATAACGTCGAAGTCATCCTGAAGGACCAGTTCAATCAGCAGCAGTTGATGCTGGCCCGGAAGATCGGCGACAATGTCGAATCCTATTTCGACTTTCTGGAAAATGCCCTCATGGGTTATGCCGGGTTGTTTCAAACCGCTGCGCCCCAGGAGCGGGAACTGGACGCGGCCCTGGCGGAGAGGTTTGCCCGGCACAAGCGCTTCGGCGTCCTGGCCATTGTGCGCTATAATCCGGCCGGAACCGGGGTGCAGGTCTTCAGCACCGGGGCCGCGTCGCCGCCGGTCCGCAGCCTGACCCTACCGGCTCCCTATCTCCAGTGGGCCCGGGATCCGGCCCATCGCGGCCGCCTGTTTTTGAGCAAGACCTTCGATTACCCCGATGCCCCCTGGCAGGGACGCCGGCTCATGCGCTTTCTCACTCCGCTTTATTGGGGTGCGGACCAGGTGTTTTCCGGGGTGGTGGAATTTCTCGTCGACCCCTTCTTCATCTGCGCCAAGGTCACCGACGGCGTGCGCTCCGGCCAGACGGGCTATGCCTGGATCATCGACCAGGACGAAATCATGCTGGCCCATTATGAGAAGGACTTCGTGGGCCATAAGGCCCTGGAAATCCGCATCGCCCGCAACCCCCAGATTGTCTTCCGGGGATTAAAGGAACTCCATGTCTCCTTGTTGGCGGGCCAAGAGGGGATGACGGAGTACAACTCCGGCTGGCACCGGCAAAAATTGGGGCAGATGCCCAAGCTGGCGGCCTTCACCCCCATCTCGTTTAGCAAAGGCCTGATCACCGGGGTGACCGACCTGGAAGCCCCGGCCCACAATCTCTGGGGCGTCGCCGTCGTGGCCCCCGTGGAGGAAGTCTCCGGCCAGGTCAGGGGAGTCTTGCATCAGGAGTTATTTCTGGCCGGGCTCTTCTTTGCAGTGGTGGTGGTGGCCAGCATCGCTTTGATTGTCACCGCCCTGGCCTTTAACAAAACCCTGGCGCGCCAGGTGGAACTCAAGACCAGGGAACTATTGGACTCACAGGAACGCCTGCTGCATTCGGAACGTTTCGCCGCGGTGGGCGAGGCTGCGGCTTACGTCAGCCATGAGATCAAGAATCCCCTCATGGTTATCGGCGGCCTGGCCGGCCAGGTGGAACGACATCTTGCCAGCGATCCGGCGGCGCAGGAAAAACTCCGCATCATCCAGGGGGAAGTCAAGCGCCTGGAGTCGTTCCTGGGCGATCTGCGGGATTTTCTACGGCCGGTGCATCCCAACAAGCAAGAGATCGATCTGAATGACATTATCTTGGAAGTCGAGACCTTGATGGCCCCGGCCGTTGAAGAGAAAGGCATCTTCCTGGAAGATCAGCTGGATCCCGGCCTGCCGCGGCTGCCGGCCGACCCTAACCAGCTCAACCAGGTGCTGGTCAACCTCCTCAAGAACGCCATGGAGGCCACCGAAGCCGGTGACCGCATTATCCTGGCCAGCGGCTCCGAGGACAACCAGGTGTGGTTTTCCATCCAGGACACCGGCCGGGGGATGACTCCGGAGGTCAGGGAAAAGATCTTCCACCCCTTTTTCACCACCAAGGAAAAAGGCACCGGTCTGGGACTGGCGGTGATCCACAAGATTATCACCGACCACCAAGGCACCATCGATTTAGATACCACCCCTGGGGGAGGCAGCACCTTCACCATAAGGCTACCGCTGAAAGGCTGATGCAAGCAAACCGCCCTGAGACGCAGGAACAACTCAAGGAGCAGCGGAAGCGCCGCCGGGAACGCGCCCTCATCGCCATCACCCTGGTGCTGGTGGTGGCTATCACCTCCCTGGAAGTACGCCTGGTGCACCAGGGCGGCCAGCCGTTGACCGGCAGCCTCCTGGCCTTCGGGCTCTTGAATATCAACACCTTCCTGCTACTGCTCTTCACCTTCCTCATCTTCCGTCATCTGTCCAAACTCTTCCTGGAGCGGCGCCGCAAGGTCTTCGGTTCCCGGCTGCGCACCCGTCTGGTCCTCACCTTCATTAGCCTGACCCTGCTGCCCACCCTGTTCCTCTTTTTCATGGCCTGGCAGTTGATCGGCAGCAGAGTAGACCATTCCTGGGACCGGCAGGTGGAGGAATCCCTGGACAAGGCCATTGACCTGACCCGCACCTTCTCCCTGGACCTGGAGGATAACCTCAGGGCCTATGGCCGCATGTTCGGCCAGGAGTTGCAGGAACAGGACAACTGGACCACGGGCGACCGGGATTTTTTCCAGTCCTTTGCCGACCGCAATCGCTCGGCTTATCACCTCAGCGGCCTGGAGGTCTTCGATGTCCACCAGACGCCCCTGGCCGCCAGCTACGATCCCCGCTTGGGGCAGCTGCCGGGACTGCCGGCACCGGAGCCCGGGGCGGCTGTGCCACCGGATACGGTGATCCGGCAGAAGGTCGGCGCCGATGAGGTTTTGAGCCTCCAGGTGCCGGTGACCGACGCCGCCGGCGACCTCAAGGGTTACCTGCTGGTGCGCAAGAGCCTCCCCAAGACCCACCTGCTGCGCATCGCCGAGGCCACCCGTAACCTCCAGGAGTTGCGCCAGCGCCAGCTCCAGCTTAGCCCCGTCAAGGTGAGCCATTACCTGGCCCTGATCATCGTCACCCTCATTGCCATGATGGCCGCCATCTGGCTGGGGTTTTACATGGCCCGGGAGATCACCACCCCGATCCGGCAGTTGGCCGAGGGCACGGTTAAGGTGGCGGGGGGCAACTACGATATCCACATCGACCAGGAAGGGCGGGACGAAATCGGTTTCCTGGTACAGTCCTTCAACAAAATGACCCAGGACCTGCAGCAAAGCCAGGCCCAGCTGGCCGCAGCCTACCGGCAGTTGAGCCAGTCCCACGAACTCATTTCCACCCAGAAGCGGGACATGGAGATCCTGTTGAAGAACGTGGCCGCCGGGGTCATCGGCCTGGACGCCGCCGGCCGGGTCACCCTCATCAACGACTCCGCCGCCCAGATGCTGCACCTCAACCGGGAGGAAGTGTTGGGCCGGGAGGCTAAGGTTTTGCTGCCCCCGGCGGAATATAGCCGCATGGCCGAAGTGGTGGCCGCGGCCCGCCGTGCGTCCAGGGGTACGGTGGAGAGGCCCCTGCACCTGGTCCTGCCCAATCAGACCCTCTATCTGTTGCTCAAAACCACGGTGCTCAAGGATGAAGCCGGAGGCGACCTGGGCGTGGTCATCGTCTTTGAAGACCTGACCGAGCTGGAGCGAGCCCAGCGCCTGGCGGCCTGGCGGGAGGTGGCCCGGCGGATCGCCCATGAAGTGAAAAATCCCCTGACGCCCATCAAGTTGGCGGCCCAGCGGCTGCAGCGGCGTTACGCCGAACGCCTGGGCGAGGACGATCAGGTTTTCCAGGAATGCACCCAGATCATCGTCAATCAGGTGGATGAACTCAAAAACCTGGTGAATGCCTTCTCCCGATTCGCCAAGCTGCCCCAGCTCACGCTGATGCCCCAGGACCTCAACGCCCTGGTCCAGGAGACGGTGCTCCTGTACCAGGAACTCCAACCCCGGGTGGCGCTGGAGTTTCACCCCGATCCCCAGTTGCCGCTCCTGCTTCTGGACCGGGAGCAGGTGAAGCGGCTGCTCCTCAATTTGCTGGACAACGCCCTGGCCTCCATTGACGGGGCCGGCAAGGTTACGGTTTCTCTGCGGCGACATCCGGCCGACGGCAGAGTGGAACTCACCGTGGCCGACACCGGCCGCGGCGTCCCGGACCGGGACAAGGTGCGGATCTTTGAGCCCTATTTCTCCACCAAGCGGGGCGGCACCGGCCTGGGCCTGGCCATCGTCAATTCCATTGTGGCGGAGCATCAGGGCCATATCCGGGTGGAAAACAACCTTCCCCGGGGGGCCAAATTTATTATCGACCTTCCCATGCACAGGGCTGAATATGCCGGGAACATTGCTGGTAGTTGACGACGAGCCCCAGATTCTCCAGGTGGTGGCGGGCATCCTCCAGGACGAGGGCTTTGAGGTGCTCACCGCCCCGGATGGCGAGACCGCCCTTAAAATGGTGGCGGGAGCGGCCCCGGAACTGGTGCTCCTGGACATTTCCCTGCCGGGTCTGGACGGCCTGGAGGTGCTCACCGAACTGAAGCGCCAGTACCCCTTCCTGCCGGTGATTATCATCTCCGCCTACGGCTCGGTGGAGAACGCCATCAAGGCCACCCGCCTGGGGGCCTACGATTTCATCGAAAAGCCCCCCAACGCCGACAAGATCCTGCTGTCGGTGCGCAATGCCCTGGAACTGGCCCGGCTCTCCGAAGAGAACCGGCGCCTCCGGCAGCAGACCGCCCCGGTCAAGGAGATCATCGGCGTAAGCTCCGCCATCCAGCCGTCTGCGAGAGAAATTGGACCTGGTCGCCCCCACCAACGCCTCGGTGCTCATCACCGGGGAGAACGGCACCGGCAAGGAATTGGTGGCCCGGGCCCTGCACGCCCAGAGCCGCCGGGCGAACTACCCCTTCGTGGAGGTGAATTGCGCCGCCATCCCGGAAGACCTCATCGAAAGCGAGCTCTTCGGCCATGAAAAGGGCGCCTTCACCGGGGCCTCCGCCCGGCACCGGGGCAAATTCGACCTGGCCCACGAAGGCACCCTGTTCCTGGATGAGATCGGCGACATGAGCCTCAAGACCCAGGCCAAGATCCTGCGCATCCTGGAGGAACAGCGCTTCGAGCGGGTGGGGGGCAGCCGCCCCATCCAGGTGGACGTGCGGGTGGTGGCCGCCACCAATAAGAACCTGGAGGAGGAGATCATTCGGGGGACCTTCCGGGAAGATCTCTATCACCGCATCAACGTCATCCCCCTTACCGTCCCGCCCCTCCGGGAGCGCCGGGAGGACATCCCCCTGCTGGCGGCCTATTTCCTCCGGGAGCTCTCCCAGGCGGGCGACGCCCCGGTCAAGACCTTCTCGGCCGCGGCCCTCAAGGCCCTGGCCACGATGCCCTGGCCGGGGAACGTCCGGGAACTGAAAAATTTCGTCTTCCGCCTGGCCATCCTCAGCCCCGGCTCCGTCATTGACGTGGCCGAGCTGCCCCTGGCCGCCTCGGCCCAGGAACGCGGCTGCGGCCCTGGCCGAGGCCGCCGCCGGCGCGGAGGGCGCGCCCGACTTGGACATCGACCCCTTCCTGCAGGTGCCGTCCTTCCGTGAGGCCCGGGCCCTGTTTGAAAAACAATTCCTGCGGCGCAAACTGACGGAATGCCGGGGCAACGTCAGCCTCCTGGCCGAGCAGGTCGGCCTGGACCGCTCTAACCTTTACAAGAAGCTAAGGCCTATGGCTTGGAGCCGGGAAAGGAAGAGGGGTAAAAGGGGAAAAGGTTAAGAGGGGAAGGGGAAAAATCAGTAGGCGGGCGAGACGCCCGCCCTACCATACTTTTCATTCGGTCCGCGTAGGCCGGAAAGCCTGGGCCACCAATTGGCACCTTCGGAACAGAAATAACCCCAGCGTCACGATGAAATAAAGAAAGCCGGGGCTTCCAGCTCCTCTTCTCGGAGAGGAGGGGTTTCTGGAAGGTCCCCGGCTTCCCTAAGGCCACGACGCCGCGTCCTGTGCTCCTTCGGGAGCAAACGCCTCGGAAACGTCCGAGATGGCGCGGCCTTTGATAACTACTTGGCCGGTAGAGCGGGCCTTTGCCGCCGCGTCCGGCAGCAACGCCCAGGCGCCCGTACTGCTTGCTAATCTAAAAGGGCTGCCTTTGCCCGGCGGCCAAAGCAGTTATCCGGCAGATCCGCCTGGAGGATCATCCTCAAAACGTCCGGCACCAAGGACTTTTCTCCAGCCGGCCGCTATTCAGGCTGACCCGTCAATTATCAAATAATCACTCCCGAGGCAAAAAGCAAGGTTGCTCTAATCCCCAAGCAGAACTTGGGTCAAATAAAAATGCGTTCCCAAGCTGGAGCTTGGGAACGAGTAAGTGACTAGTTTTTTTCGCCTTTTCCCCTCTTCCCCTTTTCCCCCTGCTCTTAAATCTGCCCGCCCACCTCCGCCAGGGTCTTGAAATAGATGCGGCGGATGCGTTTCAGGCGCTTCTTGAAGCACAGCCCCAGTTCCATGCAGGCGGTGTAAAAGGAGACGGGGCTGAATTCGAGGGCCATGAGCCGGGCCATGGTCTCCTGGGCCAACTCCTGGGGCAGGTCCTTGATCTTTTGGGCCGCGTCCCCCAATCCCTGCCACAAAGGCAGCAGCACCAGGTCGGCCTTTTCCTGGAGTTTGGCGATTTCGCCCTTCACCGCGGCCAGGGGACCGGCGTCGCACTTCACATCGCAGCCTTCCTGCACCACCTCCACCCCCAGGCGTCTCAGGAAACGCAGCAGGAATTCCCGGGGAGCGTTTTCCCAGGGTCCCAGCTTCCAGATATCCGCCGGGATTCCCACCCGGGGCACTTCGTTGCCGCCCGGCAGATGCTGGCGCAGTCGCCGGGCCTGGACGAAGAGCCGTTCTTTGAGCTGGCGGAAGTACTGGTTTTTCCTGGAGTTGGACTTCCACAAGAGGATGCGGGCGTAGGCCTTGATATAGGCGTAAAACAGGTCCCGGGCCAGGAGACGCTTGACCACCGAGGGCCAGGAGTAAAACTTTTTCATGGCCCGGTTGGTTTCCATCTGCAGTTCAAAAGGGGTGAACTGGCGGGGCTGGAAGACCGTGTGGTGGCCGTCGTACTGGCTCCAGTCCCGGCAGATGATGCGGTTTTGGGCCTCCATTTCCTGGTAGGACGGGGTGCCCGGCAACGGCGTCAGGATCAGATATTGCAGGGAGTCCAGGTCCAACTGGCGCGAAACCTTGACGGTGTCCCGGATCACCTGGTAGTGGTCCTCTTCGGCGCCGAAGACGAACATGCCGTGGACCTTGATGCCGTGACGGTGGAAATTGACCACGCCCTCCTTGATGCCTTCCACCGTTTGGGACTTATTGTAGGCCTTCAGAGTGGCCGGGTTGATGGATTCCAGGCCCACGAAGACCGCAAAGCAGCCGCTCTTGGCCATCAGGTCCAGGAGTTCCGGGTCCTTGGCAGCCTCCACCCGCACCTGGGCGCTCCATTCGATCTTCAAGCCTGCCCCGATGATACGTTCGCATAATTCCTTGGTACGGGCCCGGTTGGCCGTAAAGTTGTCGTCGCAGAAGAAGATGTGGTTGGCTTGGAGGCCGTTTTGGCGAATCTCCGCCATGACGCGGTCCACCGAGTTGACGCGGTGTTTGCGCCCGAACAGGATGATCACCGAACAGAAGCTGCAATTGAAGGGGCAGCCTCGGGAGGTGGCAATGGAGACGACGCCTTTGCCCCGCTTGGCCTTCCAGCCGTGGATCAGGCCATAATTGGGGATGGGCAGGACATCCAGGTCCTCCACCAAAGGGCGCCAGGGATTTTGTTGGATGGTGTCTCCCCGGCGAAAACAGAGGTTCTGGATGCCGCTGACGTCGCCGCCGCTTTCCAGGGCGCTCACCAGCTCCGGCAAGGCCCCTTCGCCTTCGCCGCAGATGACGTAGTCGGCGTGCTCCAGGCCTTCCCGGGGCAGAAAACTGGCATGGGCGCCGCCCAACACCACCGGGAGGCCCTGGTCCCGATAGAAATCCGCCAACTCATAGGCCCGGGGGGCCGTGGAAGAGATGCTGGAGATGCAGACCAGGTCCGGTTTAAAATCCAGGGAAGCATAGTCCGGGGCGAACATCTCTTCGATGATCACCTTGACCTCCAGCCCCTGGTGTTGCAGGATGGTGCCCAGCAGGAGCGACCCCAGGCGCGGAATGGCCACCCGGCTGAAAATATGCTCCTGGGGGGCCCGAGGTTCGATGAATAGAATCTTGTTCATGGGTCGCGCCATGGGTCTAACTCCTTAGGTTGAATCATTCTGAGGCCGGCCGGAAGATCAAGGGCTCAAGCCACTCCGGCAGTCTTCTCCGGACCGCTGGCGTGACCATCTGGTGCGCTAGAAAGGGGTGATCCTATTGTGGCAATGTAACGGCAAGAAGGGAAAAAGTCAAATGAATCTTTTGGTCTAACAATACCTTAACACATAGAGCAGATTCCCCTGGCACAGGGAATCTGCTCTATGGTCATTGCCTCTTATGTAAAAAGGAGGAACGGGTTTAGACGCAACCGGTGGGTTTGGCCAATCCTGCCATTTTGCAGGCGCCTTTCCCCGGTCCGGAGGGAAATAGCTCGTAAATGTGTTTCAGCTTGAAGCCCGTCACCTTGGAGAGGATTCGCACCATGGGGGCGATGCCGTTCTTCTTGTAGTAATCCTGGAGCATGTGGATGACTTTCCAATGCTCTTCAGAAAGCTCCGTGATGCCTTCGGACTCCTTTACATAATCCACCCATTCGTTGTTCCACTGGTCCAGATTCTCCAGGAAGCCGTCTTCGTCTACCGTGAAAGTTTTGCCTTTGAATTCTACAGTGGCCATGCCGCAATATCCTCCTTCAATATTTGGTCCACGGGGTTTTTGATTTCAACGTATTAAAACGTAAGCGATTGTGAAAATTTTGTCAAGCATTAAAAATTTCTAAACCTGCCCGTTTTGTTTCATTATACCCCAAAATAAACCGAGATGCCAGGAAATCCGGCCTCCTTCATCTGGCCCGGAGACCGGGGAAGATCTTCCCGGGATTCATGATCCGGTTGGGGTCGAAGGCCCGCTTCAGGCGCTGCTGCAAGGCCATGGCCGCCTCGGAGAGCTCCATCTTCAGGTACGGGGCCTTGGTGAGGCCGATGCCGTGCTCCCCCGACAGGGTGCCGCGCAGCTCCCGGGTCAAGGCAAAGATATCCACCACGGTGGGGTTCACCGCCTCCCGTTCGGCGTCGACCTTGCGGTCATATAAAACATTGACGTGGATGTTGCCGTCCCCGGCGTGGCCGTAACAGGGGATGATCAGGCCCCGGCGGCGGGAGATTGCTTGCAGGCCGTCAATCAAGGCAGGAATTTCCCCCAGCGGCACCACCACGTCTTCGCTCACTTTGTTGGGCTTCACCTTGAGCAGGGCCGGCGAAATGACCTTGCGGGCCTTCCAGAGGTTGTCCGTCTCACCCGCGGTCCGGGCCCGGAGAACGGGTTTAGCCCCCTGCTCCCGGCAGAAGCGGGCGATACCCGCGGCCCTTTCCTCCACATCCCGGGGATGGCCGTCCACCGCCACCAGCAGCAGGGCCGCGGCCGCTTCGGGCACCTTAAAGGGCAGCAGCTCCCGGACGCAGCCCAAGGTGACCCGGTCCATGAATTCCAGGGCAGTGGGGGCGAGGCCCGCGGTGAGGATTTGGCCCACCGCCTGCGCCGCGGCCGCGAGCGTCCCGAAGCCTGCCGCCAGGGTCTGCCGGGCCGCGGGCTTGGGCGCCAGCTTCAGGATAATGCGGGTGATCACCCCCAGGGTGCCCTCCGACCCCAGAAACAGCCGGGTGAGGTCGTAGCCCACCACCCCCTTCATGGTGCGGCTGCCGGCGTCGATGATTTCGCCGGTGGGCAAGACCACGGTGAGCCCCAGGACGTAGTCCCGGGTGACGCCGTATTGCACCGCCACCGCGCCGCCGGCGCACTCGGCCACGTTGCCGCCGATGGTGCAGAACTCGGCGCTGGCCGGGTCCGGCGGATAGTACAGGCCCTGGTCTTCCACCGCTCTTTTCAACCGGCCCAGGATGACTCCCGGCTCCACCACCGCCACCAGGTCGGCGGGGTTGATTTCCAGGATGCGGTTCATCCTGGTCAACACCAGGACCACCCCACCCTCAATGGGCACGGCGCCGCCGCTGCGGCCGGTGCCCGCCCCCCGCGGGGTGACGGGGAAGCGGTGCTCATTGGCCAGCCGCACAATCCGGGCAATTTCCTCCGCCGAACCCGGAAAAACCACCGCCTCCGGCGCGTGCGCCTGGTCGGTGGCATCATAGGCATAGGTCCAGCATTCCTCCGGCGAGGTAAGGACCTGCTCCGGGCCGACAATAGCCTCAATTTGACGAATGACGTTTTCGGGAATCATGAAGACAAATTGACTGATGCTTCTTCTTCTGGTTCCCAAGCTGTGCTTGGGAACCCCCAATTGATTGCAAAGCTTTGCTTTGCCAAGCATATCTATATATTAGCGGGTAAGCTCCAGGAAAGCCCAAGCGCAGCTTGGGCAATAATGGCGTTCCCAAGTGCAACTTGGGAACGAGATAAGGAACTCTGACCTCTCAGGTCATCTTTTGATTACTTCCGCGCCACTCGACGCGCCGCCCGGCGAGCCGCCCATCTTGCCCAATTCGATGAAGGGGATGGCTCCTCCAGAGACTTGCGGTACAATCCCGTTCCATTTCTCAATACCCTTGTACTGCACCAGGATCGGGGTGATCGACTTTGACAGGGCATCATTGGCTTGGGCCTGTCCCTGAGCCACCACCAGAATGGATTGAGCCTCGCCTTTGGCCGTGGCCACCTTTTGCTGAGCTTCAATCTCGCGTTGGGCCAAAACCTGTTTCTGGGTTTCGACCTGCTGCTGGGCCACCTGCTTGGCCTCGATGGCCCCTTCATATTCGGGAGAGAAGCGGATATTGGCAAAGTAGATGTCATCGACGATGATGTGATACCTCTCCAGATTATCTCCCAGTTTCTTCATCGCCCGCTGCCGGATCTCCTCCCGTTTGGGAAGAATCTCCCCGATCGGGTAGGTCGGCACCACTTCCTTGACGAAGTCGTTGAAAGCCGGGTCGATCACCTTGTCGGCAAAATCGAGCCCCACTTTCTGGTAAAGGTCATTGACATAAGCGGATCGATGTGGAAGTTCATCATGCCCGTCATCTTCACATTCTGGTATTCCTTGGAAGAGGCATCGATCTCCCGGAACGGATGGGGTTGCACCTTGACATCCACCTTGATGACTCTTTCGGCAATGGGCACCATGAAGTTGAGCCCCTCCCCCAGGATTCTCTTCTCTACACTCCCCCACCAGAGGGCGACCCCCCGGTGGCCGGCCGGGACGATGACAAAGGTGCTCCAGGCAATGATCAGGACGACGATGAGCCCAACGATAATTACCACATTGCGTGGATTCGGCTTTTTGAAATCAGCTAGGTTTATTACTCTTTCCGGCATTGTTTCACCCCTCCCGGGTGTCTTAACCAAGATTATTTGCTACCTATCTGCGTCTGTCCCCCAGCGGGGCCCCGAAGCTGTTTACCCGAACCTAAACCCGCCAACGACCCGCTGCTCGGGGCAACCCTGCTCCTGGAAAGTATAATAGCATAAGTCTCTGAAAAAAAATCAATTTTCACGCTCGAGATTCGGCAGACCCGTCACAGCAAGCAGGCCCACCGGGCTCTCTCGGCACTTTCGATACGCAAAGCGCTATCTGACTGGTTGTGCCTTTCAATGATCGCGACTGCATCTGAGGTGAATCGTCCGGATGTCGCGATTACATGCACGTCTACACGTGGCGGCTCCCAGATCTCATCTGTTCTCGAAGCAAAGCGATTTCTGTCGGACCGACACTCTTGCTTAACCAGTGCCTGCATTGGATGATAACTCGTTGTCGTGATTGTTCCACCGAGAGGATCTGCATAAACTCGATAAACTGACTAAATCTCTGCCTCGGTCGGGGGCGTTGTCTCATCAACCACTCAGGATTCTCGTAACCATGTTCAGAAGTTATCAATGCAAATAGGAGTCGCTCGAAGTCCTCAGGGATTAGGGTTTCAAGAAGCTTTGTAGCGACCGGACCTCGAGGTCTGTCTTATGAGGAGTGACCCTAGGTCCTCGACTTCAACAGGTATAGGTTCTCTTTCACCATAAAGTGACTTCCTTAATCCGGCTTTGACACTCGGCCAATCGAATTCGATTATATCGTGCAAGTCATTGAGCATTCCGAAGTGCATGTGACGCTGCAGGTCGGACCATCTTGGGGGCTTTGATACGCTGCTGCCAAGCAAGGTATTTATCTGGGCCACGTTGTTCTTCAATTCATCGAAAGTAGAGCTATCGACGGTCTTATATGGATTGAGTTTCCTGCTGAAGAATTTGCGACAGCTCTCTCAAGTTACCGTTGATTGTGTCTATCAGTTCAGTGAGCGCGTTCGCGAATCAACTCGCGGCGCTTTTGGTTGAAGCGATAGCGATACTCCCGAAGAAGCCTTGCTGGTTCGCTAATCCGACGCTCTACCGAAACTATGCATTCGAATTCCCCAACCTCTTGTGCATCGAAGCGATTCTGAGCAATTTCATCCAGATCCATCAATACGATTTTTGGCTTCCATTTATCTATTTTCGGCAGTGATGCAAGCAATGAATTGAATCTCCGACAATTGTCTTCATACTCGTAGTTTTCGCTGAAGGCAATACCTTCGGGAATTGCAGATTCAATCTCAGCCAACACCTTCTCAATCTTAATCAGGTTGGCTTCTGCGGATCTCAAAGTGCCGTAATGCTGCATTTAGAGGACTGTCAATCATTCATAGCCTCGATCTATACTAGATAGCATATTAATGATAAAGCAAGCCATTATATCTACAACATATTCTTCTTCGCCAGACTGAAGTACCGTGACGGCTGATGATCAGGTGGTCGTGCCCCGTCGCAGCCGCTGACGACCGATCAGAACGCCCAGCGCAGGCCGGCGTTGATGGCATGGGCGGTGGTGGTGCTCCGCCCCACCTCGGCGTTATAATCCAAATAGAGTGAATAATTCTGCTTGAGCAGGGTGACGCTGGTCCCCACCACCGCAAAGTCGCGTTGGGGCTTGTCGGTCTGAAAATTAAAGGTGCTGCCCGACTGGCTGAGGCGGGCGTCCAGGCCCCGGGCGTCGTTGGAGAACTCGTGCTGGTAGGTGGCGTAGACTTGGGGCACCACCTTGACCGGGCCCCGCTGGAGGGGGACGGCGACCTTGGCGCCCACCCCGGTTTGCAGTGATTCGGCGTTCTGGGGGGAGACCTTCAGGTCCAGGGCACCGGCCCCGCTCTCCGTAAAACCGTCCACCCAGAGGCGGGAGTAGGCCAGGGAAGCCACCGGGGTCAGTACCAGCCCGCCGGCCTTCAGGTCGTAGCCCGTCTCGCCGTAAGCGTTGAACTGGTTGCCGGTGGGCGAGCTCTTGGCATTACGGTTAAGGCTGCCGAAGGTAAGATCTCGCCCCAGGTCGTAGAGATTCAGGGCATAGCCCAGGGAGCCGAAGGCGTAAAAGGACTCGGGCAGGTAGGCGGCGTAGGCCGTGAGGGGCCAGGTGTTAGCTTCAACATTGCCTCCGGAGCCGTGAAAAGCGGCCCCGGTGTGGCTATAGCCGGTGGCCAGGCCCACCAGAAGGTGGTCCCGCACCCGGTAGTCAGCCCCGGCGGTGAAGCCCGCCAGGGTGAAGTCAAAGCCCGTCTGGTTCAGCGAGGACTTCTGGGACCCGAGGATGAGGCCCGGGTCGAGATAAAGGCCCCAGCGGGTTTCGGGCGCTGCCTCTTTCTTGGCGGCGATCAGCCCGGTAAGGCTGGCGGAGTTGTAGGCCAGCATCAGCCCCGCGGTCCGGGAGTAACTGGGGTTGAAGGAGCCGGGCAGGCCTCCCGCGCTGTCCATTTCCGGGGCGCCGAACCGGAGGTTGGTGATCCGGCGGGAAAGGTTGCGCATTTGCAGGTTGGCCCCGGCCAAGGCCAGGGCGGGGAGGGCGGTCGCCTTATCCGGGGAGATCTGCTGGAAGGCGTTGGCCACCAAGCCGCCGCTGGAGAGACCGTCGATGGCATTTAAAGCGGTATTCAGATCCCCGGCGGCACTGGTGGCCACGCTGTTGAGCCTGGCGCCCACGTTCGCCTGGTTGCGGGTCAGGGTAAGCGCCGGGTTGGTGTAGCTGCGCAGCACCAGGAGATCGAAGGTATTGGGGGTGTATAGCGGCTGCCAGTACAGCGTGGGGGTAATAAACCGGTTGGCCATGGTGGCGAAAGTGCCGTTGACGCCCTGCGCCGCGCTGATGACCCCATGAAAAAGCTGGTTGCCGAGAGGCAGGTAACCGCCTTGCAGCACCGGGATGAAGGCGCCATTGAGGCTGGCGGTCCCCCCGACCTCGATCTTGGGGAAATTTGCCGAGGAGGAGAACCCTACGGCCAGGGTGCCGCCGGCGGTCTGGGTGTAGTTGCCACCCATGGAGAGGCTGCCCCCCAATAACGCTAAAGTGCCCTGGCTGCCGGGATTGGCCGCCAGCGTGAGGTCATGGGTAATGGTGTGGGTGCCGCCAGTCTGGATGAAGGTGCCGTTGCCGATAGCGCCGATAACTTCATCCTCGACTGAGAGGTTGCCGCCGCTCAGGTTATAAGTGCCGTTACTGTTGCGCCCATCACCCAGACTGAGGCCGCCGTTTATTTTATTAACGCCGTTGCTCTGGTTGAAGACGCCGGTCCCGAAGACGCCGACGATCTCAAAGGGGGCCGTGAGACTGCCGTTGCTCAGGTTATAGGCGCCACTGCTATCACCCCAATAGCCCAGATAGAGTCCGGAGTAAATATCGGTTTTTATCACCGTATTGCTGCCACCGCTTTGATTGAAAACGCCGCTGCCGTGTAAGCCCACATATTGACGGACCTGAGAGAGGCTGCCAGCGCTCAGGTTATAGGTGCCGCTGCTGCCGGCATACAATCCCAGATAGGAGTAGCTGCTAACGCTAGTGGTACCGCCGCTCTGGTTATAAGTGCCGATAGAGCCTGGGAGGAGGCCGATATTTAAGACGACCATGGAAAAGGCACCGCCACTCAGGTTATAGACGCCACTGCCGCCGGCAGAGTAACCCAGATTAAGGTTGCCGGTATTGGTACCGCCTGTTTGGGTGAAGACGCCGCTGCCGCTGTCGCCGATAACTTCATTGCCGCCAGAGAGGTTGCCGCCACTCAGGTAATAGACGCCACTGCTGCCGGCAGAGTAACCCAGAGTGAGGTTGCAGGTATTGTTGCCGCCTGTTTGGGTGAAGACCCCGCTGCCGCTGGCGCCGATAATTTCATTGCCGGCTGAGAGGTTGCCACCGCTCAGGTTATAGGTGCCGCTGCTGCCGGGAGAAAAGCCCAGATACAGGTTGCCGGTCAAGGTATTGGTGAAGCCGCTCTGGTTCAAGTTGCCGGTAGATAAGTTACCGACATAGATATTATTAAAGGTAACGTCGTGGCTGACTGAATAAGTGTCGCCGCCGTCGACGACGAGATCCGCGCCCCGTGACCAACACGTGGTCAGCAAGACCGTCAGCACCAGGGCCGTCCCCATTAACCACCAATGTTGGCCGTTAGGTCTTTCTATTCGGCTCATAACTCATCTCGTTCGGTAAGAAGTCGGCGCATGAATGTCAGCCCTCCGTCTAAGAAGATCTGGGTCCATGATAAAAACTTTCCGAAAAGTTGCTAGACCTACAACAGATTCTTCTCCGCCAGGCTGAAGTAGCCGTGACGGCTGATGATCAGGTGGTCGTGGACCGTCAGGTTGAGGGCGTGGGAGGCCTTCACCAGGGAGCGGGTCAGTTCCAGGTCGGCAGTCGAGGGGGTGAGGTTGCCGCTCGGGTGGTTGTGCACCAGGATCAGCCCGGTGGCCTTGTGCTTCAGGGCCAGTTCCAGGACCTTGCGGGGGTAGACCACCGTCTGGTTGACCGTGCCCTCCTGGACGATCTCTTCGGCCATGATTTCGTTCTGGCTGTTGAGGAAGACCACCCGGAACTGCTCATCGGCCAGGCCCCCCATGCTCGTGCGGCAGTAATCCACCAGGGCGCTCAGGGATCCGATCTTTTCCCGAGCCAGGATCCCGTCCTTCAAATAGTATTCGGCGCAGGCCTTCACCAGGCGGATGAGCACCGCGGAGTATTCCCGGATGCCGGGAACTTCCAGCAAGGCCTCGGGAGTGGCGTCCAAGACCCGGGGAAAGGAGCCGAAGTGGGCGATCAGCTGCTTGGCCAGGGGCTTGACGTCGGAGTAGGGAATGGCAAAGGTAAGCAGCAGCTCCAGCAGCTCGTAGTCTTGCAAGGCTCCGGGCCCGCCCTGGAGGAAGCGCTGCCGGAGGCGGGCGCGGTGGCCGTGGTAATGCGGCTTCTCAGGCTTGGGTGGCATGGTGTGAGGCCTCAGCGGATCAATTCAAGCTATCTTCTTGTTAAATCATTTTACCAATAATTTCAAATTATTTATCTTCATGGGAGCCTTCGGATTTCCAACCGGCCAGCGGGGTAATTAACCGCGAGTCCTTACTTCGATAAATCTTGCCTTTTTAGAATCATCGCTTTATTCTTATTTGAGAAATCATTTAACAGCCGCCCGACCTGTTTAATTAGCATGGAGAGGAGGACAAGTATGTATCGACGTTTAAGGCTGATACCTCTGATTGCTGCTGCAGTAACCTTGCTCATGTGGGTTCAAGCGGCCGGGGCCGCAGCTCTCCTTTTCAACCGGGGGATGCCGATCTACAATAATAACCTGAGTCCTCCAAGTAACTTAAACGGCACCACTAATTCAAACCGTTCTAATTTCTCCAGCAGCAATACCTATTCATCCCAACCGACCACCTATCAGGTTACAGGGGATGATTTCAGCATCGGCAAAACGGGTCAAAAATTCCAAATTAACACGGTGCGCGTCTGGATGATATATGGCGTGCCGTCTGGTCAATATGACACCAACCCCCTTACTCCTCCGACTTTTGCGCTGACTTTATGGGTGGGCCCGGCCGGCGGCACTATACAGCCCTTGGCGGCAGCGCCTGTGCTCACTCGGATTTGGTATTCCGACGGAGAGAACTATCAGCGTACTGCTGACGGCGCCTGGCGAGGCGTTTGGCAGCTTGATTTCCCGGTGAACCTGAATATTGCCGGCGGCCAAAAATATCAATTTTTCCTGGACGGCATGTTCCACAATGCTTCCGGCGTGTGGCAATCTCCCAGCCTGTGTCTTGCCAAGGAATCTCTGAGCAATAATCCCCACCAGGACGGTGCGGACAATCAATACCTGGCATTGACTCTGGCCAATGGGACTCCCACCGGTTCACCGAGTTACGTTACACCATTCGACGCCAATGTCCAAATTTTTGGAAGCGTTAATGTTGCCCCCTTGGAGCTCCTTTTGTCAGATTGAGTCGCTGAAAAAAAGCCGGAGGCTGAGGCCTCCGGCTTTTTTATTTATTTATCCGGTTGAAGTGATTCCGGCGTGCTTAATGCTCTTCGCCGGCCGCGGCGGCGTCCATGGTGCGGCGCATCTCCATATCCATGAGCACCCGCTCCCGGGCCTTGTCGATGCCCAGCGCCTTCCGTTTCAGGTCGATGTGGGCGATCATCTTCTTGGCCATGAGCTCCGGATCCTGCTCGAAGTCCCACTTGCCGCCCAGCTCTTCTTCGATCCCCTTGAACAGGTAGTCGGTGAGGATCTCGGACCCGGTAGTGGGCCAGGTGACGCCGAACAGGGTGTAGACGCCGGAGGCCACGAAGTACTGGCCGATGGCGATGGCCTTCTCACTCATCCACTCCGGCGCGGCGCCCGCCGCGGGGAGGTCACTGATGTCAGTGCCCAGGCCGCCGGCCTTGACACAGGCGGTGGCCGCCATCAGGATGCGGGAGTTGTCCACGCAGGCCCCCATGTGCAGGACCGGCGGGATGCCCACGGTCTCGCAGACCTCGGCCAGGCCCGCGCCGCAGTACTTGGAGGCCGCTTCCGGGGTCATGAGGCCATATTTGCCCGCCGCCATGGCGGCGCAGCCCGTGGACAGGACGATGACGTCGTTCTTAATCAGTTCCTTGATCAACACCATGTGGGAGGTGTCCTGGGCGGTGCGGCAGTTGTTGCAGCCCACCACGCCGGCCACGCCCCGGATGCGCCCGTTGATGATGTTGTCGTTCAGGGTGTAGTACGAACCCCGGATGGAGCCGCCCAGCAGGTACTGGATGGTCTCGTACGAGAAGCCCACCACGGTGGGGGAGCTATGCGACGGGATCAGCACCGGCGCCTTGCGGTTGGGATAGTTGTCGATGGCCATCATGATGATCTTCTTGGCCACGTCCAGGGCATGGTGCTCGTCGAAGGCGACGTGCTCCGCCAGCGGCATCTTGGCCCGGTCGTCGGTGGTGATCAACTTGGTGTGGTAGCACTTGACCACATTTTCCAGGGCCTGCATCTCGCACTGCACGTCCACCACCAAGGCGTCCACCGCGCCGGTGATCACCGCCAGTTCCTGGTGCAGGTAGTTGCCCACCACCGGCACGCCGTGGCGCATCAGGACTTCGTTGGCCGAGCAGCACATGCCGCCCAGCTGGATGCCCTTGGCGCCCTTGCTTTGGGCCGCCTTGATGAGCTCCGGGTCCATGGAGGCGACGTAGAGCATCTCGGGCAGCAGCGGCTCATGGCCGTGCATCACGATGTTGACATGGTCTTCTTTCAGCACGCCCAGGTTGATCTCGCCGGCCACCGGGGTGGGGCAGCCGAACATGATGTCCTGCAGGTCGGTGGAGATCATGGAGCCGGCCCAGCCGTCCGCCAGGGCGCAGCGGGAGGACTGCTTCATCAGGTTGTGGTAGTCCTGGTCCACGCCCATGTGGGTGCGGTGCATCAGCTCCACCACCTCGATGTCGACGCCCCGGGGCACGATGCCCAGTTTCCGCCAGATTTCCTGGCGCTTCTTGGGGGCCCGACGGACATAGTTGATCTCGCCTTCCTGCTTGCCGAACTCGGCCAGGACCTTGGGGCCCAGATCTATGGCGATGGCTTCGGGCGAACGGGGCTTGGCGTCGTCGCCTTCACCCTCGGTGATGGGAATATCCCAATCCCGGGCCACTCGTTTCAGCTTGGTCACGTCCTTGATCTTGTAACCCTGGGTCCGGCCATTGGCCACTTCGATGAACAGCTTGGCTACGCCCCGGGCGTGGTCGCTGTGGGCCGCGGTGCCGGCGCAGACCATGCGGGCGAAGTTCCGGGCCACGATGGTCTCGGCGGTGGCGCCGCACAGACCCATGCGCTGTTTCTTCTCTTCCCCGGTCTCCCCTTCCTTCTTCTTGGGCGGCGGCACCCGGCAGGGACCCTGAGCGCAAATCCGGCAGCAGGCGCCTTCCGCTCCGATGGGGCAGGGCTTCATGGTTTTGGCGCGGTCAAAAATCGTCTCAACGCCCTCGGCCGCCGCCTTCTTAATCAGCTCCTGAGCCGCCGGGTCCATGGATAGTTTTTCAATGTCGGTCTCGGCCATTTTATACTCCTTATTTCAATAGGTTATCGCCAAAGAAATTGCCACGCTTCTATTTGTCCTTATTATCATCTATACATTATCATGTCAAGAAAAAATAAGAGATTGAAAATCCCTTATAGGGGCGGCTCTGTAGGGGCGGCTCGCGAGCCGCCCCGACGCCGGATTATCACGCTAAAAAGATTACTGGGCAGAATTCGCCTGGCGTACCACCCGGAAGCCGATATAGCCGTCGGCATAGCCGGGCGGGGCGGATTGGCGGGCGGCACTCCTAAGGTCCCGGGCCAAGGAGAACCAGGAGCCGCCTTTCAGCAGGCGCAGCAACCCCGGTTTGAAAGGGCCGGAGCCTGTCGGCACATACTGGTCCAGGCACCATTCCGAGACGTTGCCGGCCAGATCGAACAGGCCGAAGCCATTGGCGGCAAATGAACCCACGGCCGCGGTAAAGAGATAACCATCCTTGGCTGTCCGGTCATGGCGCAGATTGGCGCGGTAAACCCCGCCGGCGTCCGGGGCCTCCGCCCCCCAGGGGTAGGGCTGGCCGGTGAGGCCGCCCCGGGCTGCGGCCTCCCACTGGGCCTCGCTGGGCAACTGGTGGACCGCCCCGGTCACCTGGGTGAGCCAGCGGCAGCAGGCCACGGCGTCATCCCAGGTCACCCCCACCACCGGCTGGTTGGGGGCATTGAGGTTTTTGTCCTGCCAATACAGGGGCGGCTGCTGGCCGGTGGCCTTGAGAAAGCGCCCGTACTGGGCGTTGGTGGTCTCGGTCACGGCGATATAAAAGCTATCCACCCGCACCCGGTGGGGCGTGTCTTCGTCGGCGTAGCGCCCCGGCTCGCTGACCGGCGAACCCAGCAGATAATAGCCGGCCGGGATGAGGCGGAAATGGAGGCCCTGGGACTCCAGGGTGTCTTGGGCCTGGGCGGAGCAGACGAGCGCGAGTAGCCAGCCCAGCGACAGGAACAGGAGTCCCAAGGTGCGGCGGTCAGTTTTCCGGTGGCCGGCCCTGGCTTTGTTCCGCCACATTTTTTTGACGTTTCGCTGGGCTCGATCCATATGGGGCTCTACTTAGTGGTCATTTTCGAAGTTCCGTCCCAGCCGTCTGCCGGTGGGGACTTACGGTATGCCTCGCACCTCTCCCGCAGTAATTGTACCGCCAGGTCCGGTCCGAACTCCGACTCAAAACCCTGCAGCGCTTGCAGCGCCTGGTGAAAATCCCCCGACCGGTACTGGTCCCAGGCCGCTTCATAGCTCCTGGCGGCGGCCAGCACCTTTTCGGCCACCGTCCCCGCCCTACCCAGAACTTCGAAAATCTCGCTGGGCTCCGTTTTGCCCACGACAATAATACGGTCCAGGTGGCGCCACTCGTAGTGGTCACCACCGGCCTGGCGAGTTGCCTCGTCCACCAAGATCGACGAGCCGTACATCTTATTCAGGCCTTCCAGGCGGCTGGCCAGATTCACCGGGTCCCCAAGGACCGTGTAAGCCAGTCGCGTGCGAGCCCCAATATTGCCAACGACCACGGGTCCGGTGGCCAGGCCAAACCGGGTGGGCAAGGGGGGCAGACCTCTGGCCCGCCATTCCTCATTCAAGGCTTTCAGCCGGGACTGGCATTCGAGCACGGCTTGAATCGCCTGGTCCGCCGGTTCTGCCACGGGCGTGGGCGCCCCCCAGAAGGCCACAATGGCGTCACCGACAATCTTGTCCACGGTGGCCGAGTGTTGGTGCAGGGTGTCGATCATCGCTTGGAAGTATTCGGCCATGTGATTCGTCAAGGCTTCCGGCGACATGGACTCAGAAATCTTGGTAAAACCGGCAATATCGGTAAACAGGACCGGCAGCGTTTCCATCCGGCCGCCGATACGGGCCACTTCGCCCTTACGCACCAACTCCTTCACCACTTCTATGGGCACATAGTGCGCAAATGATTGCAGGGCCGCCAGGGATTGCGCCTGGGCCTCCGCCAATTGCTTAAACTCACGAAGTTTTGCTTCGATCTTTTGGTCGGCGCGAAAATCCAGATCGCGAATGGCCCGGCTCTGGGCCGCCAGGGCCTCCAGGGGTTTGCTGTAAGATCGGGCCAGGAGAATGGCATAGGCCAGAGCCGCCGCCAGGGCCACTAGAGTCGCAGCCAGCAGATAGACGCGTAGTTGAGTGATCCCTTCCAGCAGATCATTATTGGGTACGAGGATGCCGACCCACAGGTGGCGCATTTTCCCCAAGGGATATGAAGTTACTCCGGCCCACCAGGTTTCATCCCGGCTCTCGTAACTGAACCTGGCTTGGCCCGATTCTTTTATCTTCTTGCCAATCGCCTCATTGTCACGCGCCTCGTGCACTGCGGCCAGCAATTCCGGAATCTGAATTTCATCGACGGTGAGGAGAAAAGATCGGCGTATCGCCTCCGGGTTCTGAAACTTCGGATAACGAGGCAATCCCACCGCCCGCCAGTCCTGGGTATAGACCGCGGTCTGAGAATGTTTGGTAAGCTGGGTGCTATCCCGCTGGGTAAAGTCCGTGATGGCCGCCAGCAGGATATCCGCGGCAAAGACATAATCGCTGCCCCGATCCTTCCACTTGACCGAGGCGGTAATCCCCAGGTCTTTGGTGGTGAAGAAGAGATAAGGGTCAGTCCAAAAGACCTCCAAATCCGGTAGCGATTGCAGCCCGACATACCAGGCCCGATTCCTGGGTTCGTAGTCCACCTCTTGCCATTCCGGGGATTTCGGCCGGCCCGCTGGGTCGATGTCAAACCAGAGGGTCTGGGTTCCCCATCGTTCCCGGGACACCACGCGGTTCTTCAGGCGGCCGTGTTCCAGACGGATAATGAGAAAACCATCCCCCCGGGCATTGGCCACCTGGAGAGAAGACATATCAGGGAAAAGCTGCATGACCGGCGCCAAGAGCAAATCGATTTGGGTAGCGGCCTTGAGTTGGCCCTGGGTGAGCTTCCCCGGTGCGCCGGCAACGACTTCATCCAGATTAAGCTTGCCTCCGAGTCCCCAGGCAGCCGCCAACAGGACATTCTTCTGTACCGGCTGAAAGAAATTGTTCAACTCCTGGTCAGCTTGCACCATTCCTTTACTGATTAGCTGTTCGGACAATTCAACTTCGGTCTTATGGGCCCGGATGCTCATCAGGATCAGGACGGTTAAGGAACTGATGAGGATGAGGACCATAAAGCTGCGCAGCAGACTGAAGCGAATGGAAACGGCTTTTTTGGTTGGAGACCTTCTCATTTCTGCAGCTAGTTCCGTCCGAGTGCAAGATGGAGAGGAACCTGGCCGCCTTTCAATGGCGCCAGCCTGAGAGCAAGATATAAGTTTGGGGAAAGAAAGGCAATCAATTCCCTAAGGCCTGTCCTTATTCAGACTCTCCCTTAATTTTACGAAAAACTTCAAATCTCCCCCACCTTCTGGCAGGCGGTGAAATAAAGCGCCAGCCGAATATCCTCCGGCCGCAGCCCTTTGGCCTTGGCCGCCATCTCCCGGTAGGCCAGGAGCTGGGGCCGGTACTTCTCGGTTTCCCGATTGATGAAATCCTCCCAATCCTCCGGCTTCCCGGGCCGGGAGGTCTTGTAATCCAAAATCCACCAGCTTTCGCCGTCGAATACCACCCGGTCTATCTTTCCCCGGCGCCAGGTGTCCGGCGCGGCCAGGTCTTCCAGGAGCCACTCGCTCACCGCGCCGGGCCGATCAGGGTCAAGGAGGCGCATCAACCAGGGGTCGCGGCGGCAGGCCTCCAGTTCCTCCAGAAGGTCCGGGGCTAACTTCTGCGCGGTCTCCGGGTCCAGGCCCGCGGCGCGCAGGGCCGCGGCCAGGCCGGCCACCCCCGGGAGCTCGCCCCCTCGGGCCAGGGTCTCCAGGCCTCGATGGATGATCTCCCCCCGGAGCCGGGGGAGATCCCCGTCCGCGGCGGCCGACGCGGCTGCGGCCATTATTTCGGCCTCCGCCAGTTGGGAGGGAGAGATTTTCCGATAGGGCGCGGCCTCCGGGGCAAAGCTCAGCGGCGCCGGCAGGTCCGGGATTATCCTGGCCCAAGGGGTGGGGGGCGGCAGTTCCGCCAGCAGTTCCACCCGGAGTTCCGGCCCCGGCCAGGTTACTGTGGTCCCGGGCGGGGGCAGTTCGGCCCGGTAATGCTCCCGGAGCCAGGCCAGGGGGCTTTCCTGGGGAATGGTCCATTCCCCCCGGCTGTTTCGTTTCACCGCGGCGCTGAGGGTCAGTTGCTGCCGGGCCCGGGTCACCGCCACGTAGAAGACCCGCCGGGCCTCCTCCAGGAGGCGGCGGTCTTGCAAATCTTTTAATAACAGGTAAAGGGAACTCTGCTTTTCCTGCACGTAGGGCCGGGCCAGGGCCAGGCCCTGGACCCGGGTCTCGGGGATCTCCTCCAGTAAGAAGGGAGGGATTTTGTCCTCGCCCGTCAAAGGCTGCCAATCCAGGCAGGGCAGAAAGACTCTAGTGAACTCGAGGCCCTTGGCGCCATGCACCGTCAGTATTTCCACCGGCGAATCCTGGGCCCTGGGGTCCGGGGGCTGAAAGGCCTCCGGCAAGTTGAAGTCGGCCTGGGAAAAAGTGGCCTCCGGCAGGCCGGACTCCGCCTGGGCCAGGAGTTCCAGGTAAGCCCGGGCGCAGGCCACCCCCAGAGGGCCTTCCCAGGCGGCTATTCCCGTCCAGGCCTCCGTCTCAGCTAACCATTGTCCGACTATTTCCCTTAGGGGCCGGCGCCCCACCCGGGCCCGGGCCGCCAACAGGCTTTTAGTCAGGCTCGCTAAATCCCCCGGGCACCCCTCACTTTCGGCAAAATGCCGCAGCTTCTCCGGCCAAAGCTCTCCCGGCGCCGCGGCCACCTGGGTAAGGACGCCTAAAGGCTGGGGAGCCCAGGGCCCCCGGAGCAGGGCGGCCCAGGCCAACTCGTCCTGGGGCCGGGTGAGGGCCCGGGCCAGATTGTGGAGATGCAGCACCACCCGGCTGTCGGCCAGCTTCAAACCTTCCCGGACCTTAGGCGTCAGGCCGGCCGCCGCCAGGGCCTGGAGGTAGACCCGTAAATGCGTGCGTGTGAACAGCAGGATGCCGATGGTCTCGTCTTTTTTGAGATCAGGCAAGGCCTCGGCCACCTGCCGGGCCAGCCAGCGGGCCTCGGCCTCCCGGGGAGAGAGCTGTTCATTGCCGGGAAACAGCGTCAGCTTGGGAACGGGTCCAGCCGTGGCCCCGGGGCGGGGGGCCGCGGCATGGAAGCTCAAACTCGGGACCCGATCCAGGACGTCGGCAAAGACGGCGTTGGCCCAGTCGATCAAGGTCCGGGTGGCCCGGAAGTTGGTGGTGAGCAGCAGGGAATCCAGGAGAAAGCGCGCCTCCGGGCAGGGGAGGCCCTGGGAAGATGCCGCAAAAAGCCGCGGTTTGGCCTGGCGCCAGCCGTAAATGGACTGCTTGGGATCCCCCACCACCATCAGGCTGCGCCCCTCTCCGGCCTGCCAGCCAGCCATGAGGCGGCACAGCAACTCCATCTGGTTCTGGCTGGTATCCTGGAATTCGTCCACCAACAGGTGCTGCAGCTTGAGGTCCAAACGCAGCAGGATCTCGCCGGGATCTTCCTGGGAGAGCAACCGCAGGGTAGCCTGCTCCAGGGCGATGAAGTCCAGGGCCTGACGCTGGGCGCAGAGTCTTTCGTAAGTGCCCAGCGACTCTCCCAGGAGAATCACCAAATCCTGCAGGGCCTGGGCTTCCTCCGGCTGGACGCCGAAAGACTGCAACTGCCGGCATCGTTTCAGCGGCTGCACCAGAGAGTCGGGCAGTTCCTGGATCATAAAGGCCCAGGGGCCTTTATTGAAGCCGGCCGGGAATCCCACCTTCTCGCTCAGTTGCTTGCGGCGCTCCCCGCCCTTGGTCAGCAGCACCTGGGAGATGGCCTGCCAGTGCGGCACGTCCAGGGGGGCGCTCCCGGGGATTTCCGGGGGCAGGGGCGCGTCCAGAAAAACTCCGCCCAATTCCCCCCAAAGGCGGGGCCACTCCCGGCCCAGTTCGGTCGCCCCGAGGCCGTCCACCAGGCTTTGCAGGACCGGGGCCAGCAACAGCCGGAAACGCTCCTCCAATAACCGGTGGTAGGCCGCCGGTTCCCGGCTATGGCGGGCCAGGTCCAGAAAATCTCCCAGGCTGTCCCGGCGGGAGAGCAGGGTGCGCAGTTCTCCGGCCAGCCGGCCCCAGTCGTTGTTGAGGCGCACCAGACGCCGCACCAGGGCCCGGCGCACCGGGTCCTGGGCGGGCCGGGCCGCAAGGCGCCGGCGCAGATCTTCCAGGGCCTCCTCCTTCAGGCGGCGGGCCTCGTCCTCCTCCAAGAGGCGAAATTCCAGGGGCGCCTCCGCCTCCTGGGGCGCCAGCCTCAGGAGTTGGGCGCAAAAGCTGTGAAAGGTCATGACCGGCAGGCGTTCCGCCGCCAGCAAATCCTGGAGGGCGCCCGACTGGCGGCCGAAGTGCCGCAGGACTTCCTGGGCCAGTTCCGCCAGGCGCTGTTCCCAGGGGTGTTCAAAGGAAGGCTCGGCCCGGGGCCAGAGGAGTTCCATGATCCGGGTGCGCAGCTCACCCGCGGCCTTGCGGGTAAAGGTCAGGGCCAGGAGTTCTTCCGGCGCCGTAACATTGGCCAGCAGGGTAAGAAAGCGGGCCAGGAGCACCGAAGTCTTGCCGGAGCCCGCCGGGGCTTCCAGGTGAAAGCTCCCCCGGGGGCTTAAGGCCCGGTCCCGGGCGTCTTGATCGGCGGGCAGGGCGGCTGCCTCGAATTTCCGGTCACTGGTCATGGATAATAATAACCGCCATTCTGAAAGTGCTTTGTAGGGGCGGCTCTCGAGCCGCCCCTAGAACCGGAAAGCTGGGTGACCACGCTCACCATTTTCATAGGGCGTGCCGTGCGCGCTACATTTCGGCGGCCACGGGTTACGCGATCTGACCCCGCGTTGGCGGGCGGTTCGAGAACCGCCCCTACACAAACTGAAACCCTAATCCCCCTCTCCTTCTTCCACTTCCGCAGTCGCCGCGCCAGTAAACCCGCAAAGCAAGGAGTACGGGCAATACTTACAGGCTCCCAAATTTTTCCCCTCCGGCGCCGGGGTGGGGTCCGGCCGAAAATCACCGGCTGCCAGACGCCGCCCCAGGTCTTGCAGTTTGGCCACCAGGGCCGCGGCCACCTGGGGCCATTCCCCGGCGCGGGCGGCAAAATCCTCATGCTTCAGATGCTTTTCCCGGCGATTGATTTGAGGCCGATAAACCCGGCCCGGAGACCTTGCCGCTCCTGTGGCGCGTCAGTGAGGCCGCGCTCCACCGCCAGTAGATAGCAGGGGAGCTGGAATTCCTGCAGCTCGTCAAATACCTGTTTGGCGCCGGGAACCTCGCCGCTCTTATAGTCCCAGACCATGGCCTGCCGGTCTTCCGGGTGATAGTCCAGGCGGTCGAGGCGGCCTTTCAAGGCAAAGGGCCAACCCGCCTCCTTGAGCCCGGCAAATTCCGCTTCCATGAGCTGCCAGCGCCAGCCCTGTCCATAACGCTCCCGCTCCAGGCGCAGCCAATCCAGGAGCAGACTCCGCCCGGTTTCCGTCTCCCCCAGCCAGCGCTCCAGTTCCGCCTGCCAGTGCAGATCTTCCAGGAGATCTCCCAGGACCTGGCGGGCGGCGGCTGCAAGCCTGGCCTGGGCCTGCTCGTGGTCCCAGCCGTGCTCCTCCAGAAATCCTTTAAAGTCGGAGGTGAACCGGGCCAGAACCTTATGGAGACGGTCGCCCCGTTCCCGGGGGTCCAAACCGGCCTCGATCTCCGGCAGTTCCTTGAGCTTCAGGAGGATCTCGAGCAGAAACCGGCAAGGGCAGCCCAGGGCGGTGGCGGCCTTGCTCAGGGAGAGCTGGGGGTCAAGATTTATGGGCCGCGGACTGTCGGGGTAACCTGAAAAGCTGGTCCCGCCGCCGGCAAAGGCCGCCCGGATGGCCGGACTCCGCAACCAGGCCGGGTGGGGCCGGCTCAGCACCGCCAGCTCCTGCGGCTCCCAAGGACCCAGGTACATGGGGCTGCCCACCCGCTCTTCGTCTTCGGTTACCTTGGGCCGGGTGAGGACCAGGTCCGGGGCGGCGCCCAACAGGGTATCGTAAAGTTCCCGGGAAAATTGGTGCTGGCTCTGGTAAGTGCCCCCCAGGACGGCGCGCCTTTCGGCGGCGGTGAGCAGGGGCAGGGAGCGGGGCGGCGGGGGGAAGGACCCGGAGTTCATTCCCAGGCAAAAGACCCGGGAAAATTCCAGGCCTCGCATCTCCAAGGGTCCCAAGATTTGGAGGCCGGCTTCCTGGACCCCGGGTCCGGGCAATCGCACCTTTCCGGCCCCATGCTCCAGCCAGGCCAGGAATTCCCCGGCCTCCAGGGGTTCAGACGACAGGCCGGCGCCCAGGTCTTGTAACAGGGCCTGGAGGCGGCCCCACTGAGTCATTTCCGCCTCAGAAGCCGGCGCAAATTCCAGCTCTTGCCAGGCCCGCGCCAACCGCTGGCGCCATTGCTCCCCGGTGCCGGGAGTCTTTAGCGAGGCCCAGAGTCGCTCCAGCCGCGACAACAGCTGTAGCCCCCGGTCCCCCCTGGAGAACCGGGCTACCGCCTGCTGAAAGAAATGCCAGCCCTGGTCAAGGCGGCGCTCCCGGAAGATCCGGTCCCACAGAGCCGTCTGGTCCCGGTCCCGGCTGAGGCCGCGATAAAAGGGCGACAGCAGGAGCGACATCAGGTCGC
This sequence comes from uncultured delta proteobacterium, assembly GCA_963796215.1. Taxonomy (GTDB): domain Bacteria; phylum Desulfobacterota; class Desulfobaccia; order Desulfobaccales; family 0-14-0-80-60-11; genus JAPLJC01. The sequence continues at coordinate 183,772 of CAWCKU010000001.1, forward strand.
ACCTATGCTCCCCGGCGGCGACGAACTTCAGGGGCAGGGTGGCGGCCAGGAAGAGCGGGGTTTCCTTAAGGCGCGGCCCCTGGGAAAAGTTGTAGGCCCAGCCGCCGGCGGCCTGCGGCGGCCCCAGTAATTCTGCCAAAACCGCCTGCAAACGCGGGCCATATTGTTCCATATCCATGGCGGTCACCGCCAGCCGGTGCAAAGGGATGCCGGCAGCCGCCGACTCCAGCAGCCGGGCGGCGACCCAGGCCCCTTCCTGGCTCCGATCGGGCAGGACCACCGCGGCCTTCACCGACTGGGGATCGCCCCGCACCTGGAGGTGCAGCAGTCCGGTACGCCGGGCCACGGCCATAAGGAAGGCGTTCTCCGCCGGGGCGGCGCTCTCCAGGCCCACCACCATGATCTTCCCGGGCACGGAGAGCTTCCCATCAGCCAAGCGGGACGAGAGATAGGCCGGCAGCTCTCCCGGGGCCAGCCAGCCGCCTGCCGCCAGCAGTCGCCTGAAAGTCCGGGTAACCTGGCGCCGCCAGGCGATCAGGGGCCCATCGTCCGTGGGGCGGGCGTCCCCGGTGGGGCGGGCGTCCCCGCCCGCCAGCAAGTGGCGGCAGAGGATATTGTGGGTCTCGTCCAGGCCCTGGGCCCAGGGGAGATCAGCCTTGGTGCCGGACAACACCGGCGTGGCCTTGATGGCCTGGAGCCACAGGGACAGGCGCCGCAAGTCGGGAGCTAAGACAAGCTCGGACCAGAGGGATTGGTGCAGGTCGTGCAACCAGCCCTGCAAGGTGACCAGGGGCAGGGGTTCCCAGGCGGGCCGGCCGGCCTGGAGTTGACCCTGGCGCTGCCGCTGCCAGAGCTGCTGCGCCAGCCGCTGGTGCGGCACCACCACCAGGGTGCCGGGGCCGGCCTCCTTCAGGAGAAAATCTTGGAGGGCCGCGGCAGTGGAGAACAACTTAAGTGGCAAACCGCCAGGCATGGTCAGATCTCTTGGAGATTAATGGCCGATTCTCGTGGAGATACATCAGCTACGCCTTTTTGAGGAAGCTATTTTAAGCCTTTTCCTGCGGCGCGGTGGAATTCAAAATCTCCCGCAGCTCCTCCCCCTCCAGGACCTCTTTTTCCAGGAGAATCTTGGCCGCCTTTTCCAGGATGGGCCGCTGCGCCTCCAGCACCTCCTTGGCCCGCTGGTGGGCCCGGTTCATCAGCTCCGCCACCTCCTGGTCGATCTCCTGGGCCGTGGCCTCGCTGTAATCTTTAGTGCCCTGCGGCATGAGGCCTTCCAGAAACATGGCTCGGCGTTCCCGTTCGAAGGTCATGGGACCCAGCTTCTCGCTCATGCCGTACTCCCGGATCATGGAGCGGGCGATATCCGTGGCCCGATAGAGATCGTTCTGGGCCCCGGTGGAAATCTCCTGGAAGACCAGCTCTTCGGCCGCCCGGCCGCCCATCATCACGGCCATGCGGTCTTCCAGCTCGCTTTTGGTCATCAAGTAGCGGTCCTCGGTGGGCAGTTGCATGGTGTAGCCCAGGGCGCCGATGCCCCGGGGGATGATGGAGACCCGGTGCACCTTGTCGGTGGTGGGCAGGGCCTCGGCCACCAGGGCGTGGCCGGTTTCATGATAGGCGACGATTTCCTTCTCCCGGGGGTTCATGACCCGGTTGCGTTTCTCCAGCCCGGCCACCACCCGGTCGATGGCCTCCTCGAAATCGTCCATCTCCACGGCGCTCTTATTCTTCCGGGCCGCCAGCAGGGCCGCTTCGTTGACGATGTTGGCCAGGTCCGACCCCACCATGCCGGGGGTGCGGGCCGCCAGGGTTTTCAGGTTGACCTCAGGTGAGAGCTTGATCTGCAAGGAATGAATCCGTAAAATCTCTTCCCGTCCATGGAGGGACGGACGGTCCACCAGGATATGCCGGTCGAAACGCCCCGGGCGGATCAGGGCCGGGTCCAGGATCTCCGGGCGGTTGGTGGCCGCCATGATGATCACGCCCTTGCGGGTGTCGAAACCGTCCATCTCCGAAAGGAGCTGGTTCAGGGTGTTTTCCCGTTCTTCGGGGCCGGCCATGGGACTCATGCCCCGGGCCTTGCCGATGGCGTCCAGTTCGTCGATGAAGATGATGCAGGGGGCCTTCTCCTGGGCGGTGGCGAACAGGTCCCGCACCCGGGCGGCCCCCACCCCGACGAACATCTCCACGAAGTCGGAGCCGGTGAGGCTCATGAAAGGCACCCCCGCCTCCCCGGCCACGGCCCGGGCCAGCAGGGTCTTGCCGGTCCCCGGCGGGCCCACCAGCAGCACCCCTTTGGGGATCTTGCCCCCCAGCGTCTGGAATTTGGCGGGATTTCTCAAAAATTCAATGATCTCCTTGAGTTCCTCGATGGCTTCATCCACCCCGGCCACGTCCTGAAAGGTAACCTTGGTTTCGTCCTGGACGTAAACCTTGGCCTTGCTTTTGCCCACGGTCATCAGGCCGCCGGCGCCGCCGCCGATCTTCCGGAAGAAGTAAATCCAGATGCCCACCAGCAGCACCATCGGCAGGACCCAGGAAATCAGCGAGTTAAGCAGGGTCTTTTCCGGGATGGCCTTATACTTGATGCCATGCGTGGCCAGTAATTGCACCAGGTCCTTGTCTTCCATCTTGACCGCGGTAAAGGTGGGTTCCTTTTTCTCAAACATCTGGGCCAACTTCTTGGGCAGATCCGGTTCTTTGCGCTCCTTGGCCAGTTCCTCGACGCCTTTGGGCAACAGCGTGCCGGTGATGGTCTCGGGACCGATGGTCAGGTCGTTGACCCCTTTGGTTTCGATCAGATGGCGAAGTTCACTGTAGCCGATCTCCGGGATCTGTTTGGCGGCGCTATAAAATTGAAAAACCAGTAAGCCCAGGAGGATGGCCAGCACGTACCAGATGGAATAACGGGCCGGGGAGCTGGCTTTGGGTTCATCGGCCATGATTGCCTCGAAAAGACGGATTTGCCAAAAGTCTTAACATGAATAATAATATAATGATTAAGCGGGTATTGGCAACCATTCAACCTTTGGGGATCGGCGCCGACGCCGGGGAGGAACAATGAGACGACCTCTGCCCAGCCACCTGCTGCTGTTGGCCGTATGGTTTAGCTGCCTGGGTGCCACCGGGCAAACCGCCGAACCGCCCGCCACTGCCCCCACCATCGCGGTGGAGGCCGAAGGCAAGGTAACCGCCGTGCCGGACCTGGCCCTGCTGACCCTGGAGGTGGCGAACAAGGCGCCCCAGGCCGCGGCCGCGGCCCAGGAGAACAGCCGCCGGGCCGACGGCCTCCTGAAGGCTCTCAAGCAGGGGTTCTCCCGAGGATCAGGTGAAGACCCTGGGCTACCGCCTCTCGCCGGTTTACGCGGCCAATGACAAATCCAGCCCCCCGGAAATCAAAGGCTATCAAGCGGTGCACCGTTTTCAGGTCAAGGTCAAGGGACCGGACCGGCTGGGCGCGATCATCGACCTCGCCCTGAAAAACGGCGCCTCCGGGGTTAGCGGCCCTGTTTGGGCTCACTCCCGCCTGGAGGACTTGCAGCGGGAAGCTGCGGTGGCGGCCCTGGAACGGGCCCGGCGCCTGGCCGAAGCCCTGGCCCAGGCCCAGGGCCTCAAGATCAAAGGGGTGGAAAAGATCTCCACCGGCCTGCAGTATCATCCTTACCGGGGCCAGGGAGAGGCTCTGCGGATGGGCGCTGCCGCGCCTACCACTCCCATCGAGGTGGGGGAAGAGGAGATCAAGGCCAGCGTTCAGGTGGTATTCCAGTTGAAACCGTAACCCTCCCGGCCCGCGGTCTATTGGAGCCGTCCTTTACAACCGACCGCGGCGGGGTTATTATTAATGGATATTACGTAATGGAGGACGTCCGTGGAAGATCTGAAGAAATCGGTGGAACAAGCCCTGGCCAAGATCCGCCCCATGCTGCAACGGGACGGCGGGGATATTGAACTCGTCGAAGTGACCGACGGCATCGTCAAGGTCCGGCTCACCGGCGCCTGCAAGGGCTGCCCCATGTCCCAGATGACCCTGAAGCAGGGGGTGGAAAAGCTCCTGTTGAAGGAAGTTCCGGGACTCAAGGAAGTCCAGGCCGTGTAAGTTGGCAGGGGAGAGGGTTTGGCGATCCCTGGGTCGCTAACCCCGCTCTCCAGAAATCGGCCGGCCGCGGTCGGCTCCGGGCAACATTTTGGGCTCCGGCCGATCTGGACTTCCTGGGCCCCAGGCCGCCGGCGCAATTCTGCTTGACATCACTCGTTAAGCCGACATAATAACAGCACGTGGGGATGTAGCTCAGCTGGAAGAGCGCCTGCTTCGCATGCAGGAGGTCAGGGGTTCAAGTCCCCTCATCTCCACCAACAGATTTCAGCTAGTTATGGCCTATGGATTCTCATAGGCCTTTCTTTTGTGTGTGACTCCATGTGAGACTTTTCTTCCAGGCTCGCCATCACATCCCGTAGTTGCGGATCGATCACCTGTAGGTATCTCTCGGTCGTGGCCTTGCTCTGGTGCCTGAGCAGGCGGCTGACCTGGGTTATCGAAAACTTCTGTTTGTCGGCCAGGTAGCTGGCCACATAGTGCCGGATCGCATGGAAACCGAAATGCCTGACGCCGGCCTGCTTGCATATGGTACCCATGAGTTTTGGCCGGTGCATGTACCTGGTGCCGGTTTTTGGGTTCAGGAACACCCATTCATTTTGGCTGCGCTTTTGCCATAGCTGCTGGAGAGTCTCGTAAAGAACCTCATTCATCGGCAGCTTATCCCAGGCCCAGGAGCCATCCCGGCGTTTGCGGGTCCAGAGCCGGACCGTTCGCTCCTGGAAGTTCACATCTTCCCACTTCAGCCGCAGGATTTCATCAACCCGGGCCATGGTGTGGTAGATGACCAAGAGTAATGGCCTTTCCGGACCAGCCGCCAGGATTATCTTGGCCATCTCTTCAGGCGTGGGTATCTGCCTTTGGAACCTTGGCTCCGGCATTCTCTCCAGGAAATGACATGGGTTTTCACTTATGAGCCGCCGCCGATAAGCCCAGGTAAACAACGCACCGGATTACCGCGGCCGTGGGCCGATACCCCGACTTCATCGATGGTTGAGGTGACGATCGTATTGCCGATGACATCGCTCAGATGATAGAAATATTACGTTGACCATTTACAATTGCAATATCGCTCACCGTATTGCCGCTGATCAATCCGCCGCCATAAATACCGGTTGGACAATTGGTAACGCCACAACCGCTGACCGTTCCAGACAAAACCAGTATACCGATGTTGCAGGAATCGGCGATGCACCCCTTGACCTGGTTGCCGCCGCCACTGGCCAATGAGATGCCGGTTAGACTACAATTTTCCACGCGTAGATTCAGGGCACGGTTGTTCCGGGCATTTGCCGCGGTGCCATCTAAAAGGCCATACTGCCAGCCGGTCAGGTTGCCGTTGCGCACCTCCACGTTTTTATGCCCGGTCGTGCCGTCGTAGAGATAAATCCCAAAACCGCCACTGCCAGAGCCGCTGATGCGAAACCCCATCAGGTCGAGGGTGACATCGTCGCTGGCCACCGTGATCGCGGTGCCCATGCCGGAGTAGGAAAGGTTGCCGGTGAGATAATAAAAGCCGGATTGGAGATAGTGTAAGGGAGGCTGGTGATCCTGGTACCCACTCGCCCCCGGCGATCACGTAAAAATCCTGCGTCCAGGCCGGCTGGCCCCACAGTACCGCCCCCACCAAAGCCAACAACCAGATTTTTTTATTCATGAAACCAACCCTCCTTGTGATTTAAAATAATGATTATTTACAATATAGATAACTGCTTTAGGGAGGGAATCAATGCGCTAAAGGGCGTGGCCGCAACGACCCCAGGGGCCAAGCATCAGGCCAGGGGTAGGAACCGGGGGCAGAGGGCGGTAGTCCAGGCGTTCCACCGTAGGAAGGATTACCGGCGCGCGAGAGGATATCTTGCCAAAAGGGTAACTTATCGCTGGGGTGGTAAAAATGATAGATATGATCAGAATAGGTTGAATTTTTAGCCAGTTGATAAGTCGCTAAGAAGGTCTCAGACGGTCCTCAAGACGTCTGCTCCCACGATTTGTTAGGCAGATTCTTGCTCCATGCCAACCAGAGGCCTACGGACTTTTCCTTTGAGCGTAGCGGGTCCATAGACTAGTGTCACCACAATCGCGATTATTGCCAGCCACACGAATTGATAAGTCTTGAGGTCTCCGGGCAGACGCAGAAACTCAAGGGTGAAGTTCATCATGAAGTGAAATAGGATCGCAGCAAGTGTGCTACATTGCGTGTTGTTGTAGATCCATGTCATGACCACGGCTGTTGCCAAGATGCCCGGTCCCATTGATACCCAGAACTGCGTTGACCACAGTGGGAGTACTTCCGACAGCAATGAGCCACGCATGAAGAATATCGGCATGTGCCAAGCTGCCCAAATCACCCCCAAGACAAGACTGGAGGCTAGTGCATTCCATTTTCTTTGGAGACGGTCTAAGGCGTAGCCACGCCAGCCAAGTTCTTCGGGGATCGGTCGATATATCATTGTCACTATTGCGAACGGTATCATGGTCAATGGGTGGGTTACATATCTGACCGCGGTATCAACCGCAGGTATGTTCCCCTTGATCACAAGTCCCGTCAGAATAGCCAGGACGCTGCAGACAGGCGCTATCAATATGATGATTGCGTACCATCTTGGTCCTATTCGCTTGAAGTTAGTCAGTCGGCTCCAATACTCCCGCCGTTCTTGTTGGTCACCTGTGAGACAGGTTAAAAGTATCGCCGAGACTGCCGGCCCAAAAATGCCGATGATAAACAAGACTATTCCGGAGTCACGGAAATGTCCATTCCTGTCAACACGACTGGGATCCAGAACAGCCAAGACCATCCGAGAGCCAGTATGAAGTAAGGCCATGGGCTTGTCTTCCAGTCCGGTGCAGACGTTGTTCTCAAGTCATCACCTTTCTCACCAGCTTCGCCAGTTCTCGTTTGGATAAGAGAAATGCCAGTTATGATCCGGCATGTTGTCCACCCAGGAGTTGGGATCACCAATTCTTTTCGGCAGTGGACGGCGCGACGGCGAATTTTTTATAGAGCTCGGGAGCCAGGGCCTGAAAGGCTTGATCGGCCTGTTCCGCCGATGTTGGTGACGAGAACCGTGGCGAAGTCGCGTTGGGGGTCGAGCCAGATTTGGGCTAGGTTTTTGGTATTGGAGCCGCTGTGGGTTATAAGGCGGTTGGGTGTCCAGGCAACCGTAATTTCCCCCCACCCAAGGGCATACTTCCCCTGCTTAAGGAGTAGCGGGTTTGGCGTCTGGCTTATCTGGGATGGCGATAACCGGCGTATGCAACTTCCGTAGAGTTTCCGGACGGACCAAAGCCGGGCCGCGTTTCCCTTCGCCGGCATTCCAGCCGGCCCAGGCGGCAAAATCGAGAACAGACATATGGGCGGTACCGGCGGGTCCGACTATCAGCGGATTGTCACTGTTAGGGCCGGCAAGAAACGCCTTCGTTTTTTCCAGCGATCTTGAGGT
>CAWCKU010000002.1:0-247500 GCA_963796215.1 uncultured delta proteobacterium
CATGCCGTGAATTACTACCATCAATTGTCCCCAGTGGGTATCATAACTGCCTTTTTCTTCTTTCTAGTGCTACTCCACGTAATTGCGGTAAATTAAGAGAATCAACAACAGGTAGAGGCCCACGGACAAGGCCAGGTAGCCAAAGATGAAATAAGCCACCCGGAACCAGGGGGCCGGTGCCGGGACCATGGCTTCCGCCAGTTTTCCTTCTTCTTCCAGGCGCGCGATCCACCGCGGCTTTTCCCGCCGTATCTCCTCCAACTCCACACTGCCGGCAAACATGCATTCATTCATGGGGAACATGGCGTGGCGTAAATGGCCCACGGTAAAGTGGATGATGAAGATATAGAGCATAGCCAGCAGCGCTTCGGCCCGGTGCAATAAGAGGGTCACATTGAGCACCCAGCCCGGCATGAAATAGCTGGTGACCAGGGGGTCCATGAGCAGGAGGCCGGTAACCCCCAAAAGGGGCACCCCCCAGAAGACCGCCAAGTAGTCAAACTTCTCCCAGTAAGTCCAGCGGTCAAAGGCCGGGGGCGGGCCCAGCCCGAAAAACCAGCGGAGTTGCTGGCCCAGGTGAATGACATCCTGGAGCCGCGGCACCAGGGAGTCCGGGTGAAAGAGGCTTTGCGGCAGGGCTTTCCACTCCACTTTCAGCAGGATATAGACGAGGTGTCCCGCAAAGCCCAGGAGCATAGCCACGCCCACCCGGATGTGGATGGTGGTGACGGACTCGTAACCGCCGAAAAAATTGGTAAGAGCTTTGCCCCAGGAAGTGGTGTAAAGCAGCCGGCAGAGACCGGTAACGCCCTGGATGAGAAAAGTGACCATGATGAACAGGTGAAACAGCCGCTGGATGACATTGAACCGGATTATCCGTACCTGGTCATTCATCTTCGGGCTTTCTTTCTTTCTCGGTGAAGACGTGGTAAAGCTCCTTGCTCACCCATACTGCGGTGTGCACGACAAAGAAGCCCATGGTGCCGACAACCAGGAGATACATGAACCAGTCGGCGTAAAACAGGGAGGCGAAGGTCTTCCGGGTTTCCAGAGATCCGGCTTTGGGTTCATGGACCACGTAGGTGGCAAAGGAGACGCTGGAGCCCTCGTGGCACTTGGAGCATACGTAAGCGTGGCGGCGGACGGGGTTCAGAGAGGAGTAGTAATGGGCGATGGAGGCAATGGGCTCACCCCCGTGGCACTGGCGGCAGGTGAGGTTGCCCCGGGTAGTGTGGACGTCCCTGGCCTCCTCCGCGTGGCATTCCACACAGGTCCGCATTTGGTAGAATTTGACCCCCCTATGGGAATCAGCCAGATAGGTGCGTATCCGGATTTCCGCTCCCTTGGAACTGTAAGGGAAGGAGGGCCGGAACACCTCGGGGACGCCCACAAAAGGGCGCAAACGCCGGGGCTTGGCTTCGTATTCTTCGTAATACCCGGTCGAGCTCTCACGGTCTTTGTATCGCCTGAGAGAGGAACCCACTTCTTCCTGGGCCGGGGCCACCGCGGGTAAGACCAGCAGGAGTCCCAGCCCTCCCAGTGCCATCCAAAGGATGCTTCGCCTGAGAAGCCGCCGCGACCTCATTGAGCTTCCCCCTATTTTTTCGGTGACTTTTTGGCGGCTTCCGCTTTCTTAGGCGCCTCTTTCGGAGCCTCAGTCTCGGGGATCGCCAACTTCACGGGTCCCCCCACCGGCACCGGTAGCTTAACCAGGGCATCCCAGGCAGCTTGCAGGTACTCGAGGCTCTCTCCTCTGAGAAAATGACACCCATCGCAGGAATTGGGGATGGCCGGGTTGGCCAGGCTATCCTTGGGCAGTAGACAGACGAAGACATGGCTGTGGATATCTCCGGATTCGGCGCTTTTGGCAATCCTGGGCATGTGGCAACCTATGCAGTTGCCGAAGGAGTGAATGGAATGGGCCAGGTTCCTGTTGATGATTTCATGACAGGTAAGGCACTGCTTGGAGCCGGCCTGGACAGTTTGGGACCGGGTGGGGGGCATGCCGATCTGGTGCACAAAGTGGCAGGAGGTACAGGTCACCCCTTCTTTATAATGCGAAGATTGCTTCCAATCCAGATATTGCTGATGGTGGCCTTTGGCAAACTCGTTGGCATAGACCATCTTCACGTCGCCGGCGGCAAAGGTGGTCTCTTTAAAAAAAGGTCCGATGGCCTTGCCGGGCTCATAGCCCACCGGCCAGGCAGCTCCCTTCACCTTGGTGGATTCGCCCCGGGTGTGGCAGGAGCCGCAGATCTGCATCGCCACTCCCATGGTAAGCTTGGTCGGGTTGATGATGGTCTGGCGTTTCTCGAAGACCGCGGTCTTGGGCAGGGCCGCGTGCCAGGAACCCGGGCCATGACAGGCTTCGCAGCCGACGCCCGGCTCGACAAAGGTGTTTTTCTCGATATTTACCCCGGTGGCGTGGCAGCCGCCGCAACTGATATTCCAGGGCTTTTTATCCCAATCGGGGTCCCCTTCCTCATAAGGGACCCAGCGGTGGGAATCAACATTGTACTGGATGGGTGGAATGTATAGTTTCCCAGCCTTTTCCACCAGGAAGTGCTGTTTCCACTGGCCGCCCATGGTATACTTGATATCTTCCTCTTTGGGGATGTAGACCTGTTCTACCGGTATTTTGAGCGTTGCCTTAGCCAAATCGGCGCGAATTACTTTTTCATCGAGGGGAGCGACGATGACGTCCCGGTTCTTTTGGGCGTCTTGGAGCCCACGGGAATGGAGGGTCATCTTCCAGGAGTCGTAGTGCTCCAGGTGGCATAGCTTGCAGGTATCCGAGCCCACGTATTTCTTGGGCTCTTTTTTCAGAGACTCCACGTCGATGGGCCTCTCGCCGCAGGCCGCCAGGGCCAGAAGCCCCAGCCCCACCAGGAAAAATCTCGCCAGACCGTAACCGTTCATGCCGCCCTCCCGGGTGTGCGTGGATATTGAATTTGGCCAAGGGACAAGATCGCGGGGATCGCTGTGTCTGGTACTCCTGTTCTCCTTGGGTTTGGGAAGTTAATTTATATATACAAATAAGATAGTAAAAGACAATACTTTTTTCCCAAAAAATTAAACCGAGATTATGCCGCAGTCTTGGCCACGGCGGTCAAAAATTGGTTTTGGCACCTGCCGTCCGGGGAGGATATCCCGAAGAAGTTCCCCTTTTGGTGGCCCATTCGTCTTATTGAACGCAAGATAGCACAAGTTTTCCTCAAACTGAATCCTTTTTGCAGATTTTAAGGATACCACTCCCTTGCCACAATAAACAATATCAGTGAGGCGGAAAAAATTGCTGATATGATCTGGTGAGGGCATCTAAAACCACTAGGGCCGGGGCGGTCTCCCGGCCCTCCTCTCAAATTATTCACCGGCCGGAGGCCTGCGCCCCTGCCTTTACTGACCACTGGCCACTGATCACTGGCCACTCTCACTACTCCTTCCACACCTTGCGGCTCGGTTTGATCTTTTTAAGCACAACCGGGTCAACTGTCTCTGCTGTTCTGGAAATTTCTCTCCCTTAGCATTACCTTATTCTCATGTGTAACTTAACCGCTCTACCCCCGGACCGCCCGGCCGCCCAGCGGCATAATTGCGGTACACCAGCGGCGCTTCGGCGGTCCCGGACCGCTCAGGCAGCGCCCCCTCAGCGAACTAAAGTTAGCCAAATAAGGTACTTATGCGAACCAACCTGCGGCCTGGTTCCAGATGCCGGCACAGAATGGCCCCGCTTGGCCTCTTTTTTCGGCTTGAGACCCCGGCGAAATTGGCCGTCTCACCTGAAAAATCAAATAATCTGCGCTACTTGGATGATGCACAGTTTTCTCATCCCTAAGTTGCACTTATGATTGCCTTTTTCGCCGCCAAGCCCGGCTTGGCCACCATTTCCGCTCCCCAGTGCAACTTGGGGACGAGTTGCCAAGAGCTCCGTCGCTTGGCTGATCGAGCGTTTGGGCTAGAAGCAGCTATGATTGCGGCCAAATCTCGGTTAAACTAGCAGGATCACCCCTGCGCTGATTTCTGTCCACGGAGTATCAAGATGAACCCTGATGATCCTAAGCGTCTCTTATGCCTGGATATATTTCGGGGCGTGACCATCGCCGGGATGATCTTTGTCAACAACCTGGCAGCCTGGACCGACACTCCCCGCCTGCCGCGCCTGACCCATGCCGAATGGCACGGCTGCACCCTGGTCGACCTCATCTTCCCGTTTTTCATCTTCATTGTCGGCGTCAGCACGGCTTTTTCCTTAGAAAAACGGGCCAAAATGGGAGAGAGTCTGCCGCGGTTATACCGACACATCCTCATCCGCACCGGGCTGCTCTTCCTCCTGGGCCTAATCACCGGCAGCGGCTTCATCCTGGGCTGGCTTTTCCAGGCCATTTGCCCACCCGAGGTGACCCAGAAGAGTATCTGGGCGATATTCCTCTTCCCACCAATGGGTAGTGAAACGTACTTCTTTTCGCTCGCCAACCTGCGGATTATGGGCGTGCTGCAGCGTATTGCCCTGGTTTACCTGGCGGTCTCGATTCTCCTGATCCATAGCCGCTGGCACGTCCAGGCGCTGGTGGCCGGCGGCTTGCTCCTCCTATACTGGGGCCTGATGAGCCTCCCGGGCTTTCACCTGGAGCCGGGGGAAGACCTGGGCGCCTTCATCGACCGCGCCGTCTTCGGGGAAGCGCATCTGTGGCGTTTTGCCCAAACCTGGGACCCCGAGGGCTTGCTGGGCACCCTGCCGGCCATCGCCACCGGCCTGTGCGGGGCGCTGACGGGCCACTGGCTCAAGAGCGAACGGGACAGACGCGACAAGCTTATCGGCCTTTTCCTGTTCGGCTTCTTCGGCGTCTTCGTCGGCACCGCCTGGGGCTACTTCTTTCCCCTCAACAAGTACCTGTGGACCAGCTCTTTCGTCGTCTATACCGCAGGTTACGCCCTGATGTTCCTGGCCTTCTGGTACTGGCTGGTCGATCTCGAGCAGGTAAAGGCGGTTTGGGCTCAGCCACTCGTCTGGCTCGGCACCAACCCGCTGTTAGCCTATTGCGGGGCCCAGATCGGGGGTCTGGCCCTGGGCGCCCTCTACCTCGGCACCCCGACGCAGCACATCCATCTTATCTCCGTCATCTCTACCGCCCTCTTTGGAGAAAATTGGGATGTCGTCGGCCAAACGAGATGGCGGGACCCGCGCTGGCCTTCGTTTTGTTGGGCGATGATCTATCTGACCTTCTGGACCTTGCTGATGGGTCTTTTTTACCGCAAGCGCATTTTCGTCAAGATCTGAAGGTTGTCTCCCCCTTATGTAATCGTCGCCGCCTTGATCAGGTTGGTGGTGCCCCGGCTGCCGACGGGGGTGCCGGCGGTGATGATCACCCGGTCGCCGGAGTTGAGCAGTCCGGCCCGCACCGTCACCTGCTCGGCCAGGCGCAGCATCTCGTCGATGTCCTGGGTGGGGGGGGTCAAGAGGGGCAAAATGCCCCAAGAGAGGCAGAGGCGGCGCCAGGTCGAAGGATTGGAAGTCAGGGCAATGATGCGGTTTTTGGGCCGGAAGCGGCTGATGAGGCGGGCGGTCCCGCCCCCGTCGGTGCTGGTGAGGATGGCGGCCGCCTCCAGGTCCAGGGCCATTTCGCAGGCCGCATAGCTGACGGCCTCGGGAATTCTTTTACGCCTTTCCGAGGCCCGGGCCCGCAGCCAGGCCTCGTAAGGGAAATCCTCCTCCGTGGCCCGGCTCACCTGGTCCAGGAAGGTCACCGCCTCCACCGGAAATTGACCCACGGCGGTCTCCTCGGAGAGCATCACCGCGTCGGTGCCGTCCAGGATGGCGTTGGCCACGTCGGTGGCTTCGGCCCGGCTGGGGCGGGCATGGCTCACCATGGACAAAAGCATTTGGGTGGCGGTGATCACCGGCTTGCCCGCCCGGTTGGCATAACTGATGATCTGCTTCTGGATCATGGGCACCCGCTCCAGGGGCACCTCCACCCCCAGGTCCCCCCGGGCCACCATCAAGCCGTCGGCCGCGTCCAGGATCTCCTGGAGCTGGCCCAGGGCCTCGTGCTTTTCGATCTTGGCGATGATGGGGGTATCGGCTCCCCGGCCGCGGATGTATTCCCGGAGTTCCCTGACATCCCGGGCCGAGCGCACGTAGGAGAGAGCCACGAAGTCCACCCCCTGGGCCAGGCCGAAGGCGAGATCGTCGTAGTCCTTGGCCGTGAGGGCCGGCACCGACAGGGAGTGGCCGGGAAAATTTATCCCCACCTGGGAGCGCAAGACCCCACCCACCACCACCCGGCAGCGTAGCGCCTGGTCCAGCTTTTCCTCTACCTTAAGTTCGAGATTGCCGTCGGCCAGCAGGATGGCGGCCCCCACCGGGGTTTCGGCGATGATCTGCGGATAATTGACGGTGACGCCCGGTTGCGGCTCAACCGCCAACCCGGCGCCTAAATAAAATTCTTCGCCGTCCGTCAGCCTGGTTTCGCCGCCGGGAACCTCGCCGATACGCACCTTGGGACCGGCCAGGTCCTGGAGGATCGCCACCGGGGTCTGCAGCCTCGCCGACAGCTCCCGGATGCGCCTGATCCATTCGCCGTGCTCCTCTTGAGTGCCGTGGGAAAAATTGAGCCGGGCCACGTTCATGCCGGCTGCCACCAGCCGCGGCAAGATCGAACCTTTGCAGGCCGGGCCCAGGGTGCAGACTATCTTGGTGCGCCGCTGCTCTGGTAAAATGGTCATACCTCCTCGCCCACTAAACTTTTGGGTAGAAATTGACCGAACCCAGGTCCATTTTACCCATTCAACCAGTCAAAATAAAGGGGCCATAAATTTGAGCCTTGAGGGCTTGACAAATTATTATTTAATATTAACTGATTAGCAGTAAGTAAAAACAGGTGGGTTGTTGGGTATAATTATTGCATACATAACTGCGAGGGGGAGAATTAAATGCCGATTTACGAGTACCAATGTGTCGATTGCGGGGGCCGCGACCAGCGGGTGGCCGGACTGGACGATCACACGGCCCTGTGCGCCCAGTGCGGCGGTTTGATGCTGCGCCTGGACGAGGATGTCTTTCAACCATACTTCGAGGAGATCTCCGAGTCGGCCTGGTCCGAAGCAAAGACCAAAGCTTCGTTGTAACTGGCCAAAAAGTATGGGTGCAAAAAAGCCCCTCGGGGGAGGGGCTTTTTTACGTTTTTAGCCTTCGCTTGATTTTCTGTGGCAAATTCCCCACTCAATAATCGTCAAGCCAGCATTGCTTGTAACATTTGTAACTGTTAGCAGATATTTTTTCTTTATACAAACTCACAAAGTTACTCCCTGTTATTGCCGTTATTGCCTGGTTTTTCGTCTCTTTGGTCAGCCTCCCGGCAATTACACCCGGCATCTTATCATTGGCTCCTGGCTCCAGCCAAACCTTCCCCTCTTTCTATCCCCTCGTCAGGTCTCCGGCCGCAGAATTGGCAAATTGGTAAATCCTCCCTACCCGGATAGGCCAAAATTATCAAAAAAGAGCCTCCGCCGCTCCAGAGCCTGGGAAAAGCAGAACGGACAACTCCCGTTGGCTTAGCCGGGGGCTGCCCTACAATTCTATAAATACCAAACTATTACAGCTCCTTAGGCACCGCCGGGAATTCTTTGCCCTGCCAGGCCCGAAAACCGCCTTCCAGAACATAGAGATTGGTGAACCCCATCTTCCCCAGTTCGCTGGCCATGAAGGGGCAACTGGTATTGCCGTTTTCGCAATACAAGACCAATTTTTTGTTCTTGGGGATGTCCCGGGCCATTTTGTCCAGCCTGCCCGGCTCGAAGCGGTGGGCATGTTCAATCTTGGCGATGCTGCCCCGCCAACCAGCGGCGCTGCGCACGTCCATCAGGAACAGGTCCGGCTGCCCCAGCCAGGTTTTCAAGGTTTCTTTGTCCACGGTTTTCATGCCCCGACCCTCCTTGGCGGTCTGGTAAAAAATTTAATTCAGGCTCAGCGCCACCCGGGCGCTGTTGCTGCCTATCAAGCACTCAGCCGGACGGGACCCAACAAAGCCATCAATCCAAACCACCAAAAGATCACTCGCTGCATAACTCCCTCCTTTTGGGTGTCGGCGTTTAGCCTGTTGTGAGTTAATTATCTTACATCTTCACAATTGGAGACCGTGGCTAACCCTTCGCCACCCGGACCGCCTTCAAGAGAAATCCCTTAATGCAGGCGCCCCTCGGCGAATTCAATCCTCTGCTAGCTCGAGCTTCGGCCGGAGGTTGGAACAGAGAGTCTGTGAGTGTAGTAGAATAACTGGCCGGATGTCCCTCCTATTAAGCATCATTTTCCCTGGAGTCCAGTGGTTGCCCCCAAATAATTCAGGTTAACCTAACCTGGAATTTCCTCCCCTTAACCCGGTTCCCGGGTTTTTGCGGGGTTGATTGGCCGAGGAGACATCAAACCGAGGCAGGCTGTGGTATCGACCCTTGATTTGTGGTAAGGTGAAAAACTTAATGGAAACCATTGCCGACCTACACCTCCATTCCCGCTATTCCATTGCCACCGGCAAAGAGGCGGACCTGGAGCACCTGGACCTCTGGGGCCGGTATAAAGGCTTGCAGGTCATAGGTACCGGGGACTGCACCCATCCCGAGTGGCTCAAAGAAATGGCCGCTAAGCTTTCGCCCGTGGCGCCGGGGACCTACGTCTTGAAGGCAGGTCTGGCGCTGCCCCTGAACCTCCAAGGCCCCGCCTGGAGGGAGGTTGCTCCCGTCCGCTTCGTGATCACCGGCGAAGTGAGCAGCATTTATAAAAAAGGCGGGCGGGTCCGCAAGGTCCACCTGCTGCTGCTGCTCCCCAGCCTGGAAGCGGCAGAGCGGTTGTCCCAGCGCCTGGCCCGGCTGGGCAACGTGGCTTCGGACGGCCGCCCCATCCTGGGGCTGGATGCCAAATACCTCCTGGAACTGGTGCTGGAGATCGACCCCCAATCCCTGGTGATCCCGGCCCATATCTGGACCCCGTGGTTCTCGGTTTTGGGGAGCAAAAGCGGCTTCGACGCCCTGGAAGAGTGTTTCGAGGACAGCTTGGCCCACATCTATGCCCTGGAGACCGGGCTGTCCTCCGATCCGGCCATGAACTGGCGGGTCAGGGCCCTGGACCGTTTTTTGCTGGTTTCCAACTCCGACGCCCATTCCCCCCAGAAACTAGGCAGGGAGGCCAACCTCTTTGCCGTAGCCGCCACTTACCCGGACCTGTCTCAGGCCCTGCGGAGCCGGAAGGGCTTTGCCGGCACCCTGGAGTTCTTCCCCCAGGAGGGCAAATACCACCTGGACGGCCACCGCAATTGCGGCCTGCGCCTCAGCCCGGAAGAGGCCGAAAGCCTAAAGGGCCTCTGCTCGGTATGCGGCAAACCCGTGACCTTAGGGGTGTTGCACCGGGTTCAGGATCTGGCCGACCGGCCGGAGGGAGCCGCGCCCCCCGGCGCCAAGCCTTATGAGTCCCTGATTGCCCTGCCGGAGGTCCTGAGCGAGGTGCTGCAGGTGGGCGTCATTAGCAAAAAGCTGCGCCACCGTTATTTCCGGCTGCTGGAGGCCCTGGGGCCGGAACTGGAGATCCTGCGTCGGGTTCCCCTGGAGGACCTGGCCCGCCAAGGCGGGGAAGTAGGACCCCTGTTGGCCCACGCCATCGACAGGATGCGCCGGGGCGAGGTGCACATCGCCGGCGGTTATGATGGCGAGTTTGGAGAAATTCGCCTTTTTACCCCGGAAGAGCGCCGCCGGTTGCAAGGCCAGGGCGCCTTTTTCAGCCTGCCCAGCGCCCCTCCAGCGACTGCAAGCCCGGCGGCTCATGAACCCCAGAAGACCTTTGACTCCGGTCCGACTGCAAATAAAGTTACGGAAAACGGCAATACGGCAAACGGCAAACGCTCCTTCCGACGACCCCTTGCTGGACACCCTCAACCAGGCCCAATGCCAGGCCGTCACTTACCGCGGCCCCGCCTTGGTGGTGACCGCCGGCCCCGGCACCGGCAAGACCCGGGCCCTCACCCACCGCCTGGCCTATCTTTTGGCCCGGCGCGGCGTGCCGCCCGAAGAGATCCTGGCCCTCACCTTCACCCGGCAGGCGGCCGGCGAAATGGCAGACCGGCTGCGGCTGCTGCTGCCGGCTTTCCCCGGACTGGACCGCCTTACCATCAAGACCTTCCATGCCCTGGGGCATCAACTCCTGTCGGATTGGGCCGGTGCAGGCCGCCAGGTGGCGGTGGAAGACCAGCGCCGCCGCCTCATCCGCGAGGTGGCCCGGGACCATAAGCTTCCCTTTGCCGCCCTGGAGCAGCGCCTCACGGCCTGGAAACAGACCCTGAATTATCCCGAGGACCTGAGAATGGCGGGAGAGCCGGCCTATCTGGCCGCCTACCGCTCCTACGAAGCCGCCCTGGCGGCCGCCGGGTGGTGGGACTATGAGGATCTCATCGCCCGCCCTACCCTGCTCCTGAACCGCGACCTAAAACTCCGGGAATCCTATCGGCGCCGCTGCCGCCATCTCCTGGTGGATGAATACCAGGACCTAAACGAAGCCCAGTACCGGATGTTCTGTCAACTGGCCGGACCCGGGGCGGAAATCATGGTGATCGGCGACCCGGACCAGGCGATCTACGGCTTTCGCGGCGCCTCCCCGGCTTATTTCCGCCGTTTCCGGGAGGATTGGCCCGCGGCTGAGGTTTGCCACTTTGAGGAAACCTACCGGCTGCCCTCGCCCATTCTTCAGGCGGCCCGGCAGCTCCTGGCCGACGGCGCCGGAGACCAGCAACCCATGAGCACCCATCAGTCGGGAAGCCTGCCCCTGGTGCTGTTGGAAGCGGCCAACCCCGAGGCCGAGGCCCGGTCCATCGCCAAAGAAATCGAGAAACTGGTGGGCGGCCTGAGTCACCTGGCCCTGGAAGACCAAGGCCTGCGGCATCAGGACCCGGAGGACAAGGCCGGCTTCCGGGATATCGCGGTCCTTTACCGCCTCCATGCCTTGGGGCCGGAGTTGGAACGGGTCCTCCAGGAGGCCGGCATTCCCTGCCAGCAACCCCGGGAGGGGGTGGGGCCGGAATGGGACGGCCTGGATCTGGCCGCCGAACGGGTAAAGCTTCTCAGCCTGCACGCCGCCAAGGGGTTGGAGTTTCCTTACGTCTTCATCGCCGGCTGCGAAGAGGGCCTCATCCCCTGGGAGCCGCCGGGTGAGAAGGCCTCAGACCCGGCCGAGGAACGCCGCCTCTTTTATGTGGGCCTCACCCGGGCTTCCCGTCAGGTCTTCCTGACCCGGGCCCGGGAACGCCACCTTTGGGGCCTGAAGCGGCAAGCCGGGCTGTCTTCCTGGGTGCGAGAAATCCCGGCGGAACTGCTGGTGCGGCCGCAGGCCCCGCCTGCCCGGGGGCGCCGGGAGAAGCAAGGGCAGCTCTTTCCGGAAATGGCTCCCCACCGCGGCAAAAAGGCCCGCTAAGCGGAACCCGTTAACCGCCGGCAAATGTTGAGCCGGGTACGGTCCTGCACCTCCTCCAGGGTGGTCACGGTCAGCCCGGTATTACGCTTAACTTTACCAAAACGAGGCAACTCTAAGATTTCAGGTTAAACTGTCTCACCAACGACCCAAGAGTGCTAAGCTGTGTGGTGCGCCGGACCGCCCTGGGTCAGGACACCGCGCCTGACGGAACCGTGAAACGAGACCCAATAACAAGCCAAAGCCTGTCACCGACCCATCGGCGCCGCCGCTTGCGGAGGGAGACCGCATCCCCGTGGCTGGGAGGGTCTCTCTTGGCCTTGCTTTGGCTAGCCCTGGTCCTGGGACCTCTGGGCGGGACCCTAAGCGCGGCGCCAGTTCCGGTTGAGCCCGAAGGCCCGTTGCTGCGCTCCCTGAAAATCATCGGGGCCAAAACGGTGCCGAAAAAAAAGCTTTTAACTGAAATGACCATGCCCATGCCTTCCCTGCTCCCCTGGAAGAAACACCCGGCGTTCAAAGAGGAGGAGTTGGCAGGCGACATTCTGCGCCTCAAGAGGTATTACCAGCGCCAGGGGTTTTACCATGCCGAGATTGATTGCCAGATCGACACCAAAGACGGCCAGGTTTCGGTGGAGTTGCGCATCACCGAAGGCCCCTTCGTCCAGGTGGTCCAGGAGGAGGTCAAGGAAATTCCTACCACCCCCCCAGTGGATCTGTCCTCGCTAACGGCCAAGAAGTGGCCCCTGAAGCAGGGTGACCGCTTCACGGTGGACGGCTACGAGGCCCTGAAACGCCTGTACCTGGACTACCTCTTGGACCACGGTTATCCCCAGGGCCAGGTGGAGGGCAAGGTCCTGCTAGACGAAGAGAAGAATACCGCCAAGATTGAAATCACCGTCAACCCGGGGCCTTTGAGCTATTTCGGCGACATCACTATCACCGGTAACGTGGATACTCCCGACTACCTGATCATGCGGCAACTGACCTTCAAGCCGGGGGACGTCTTCTCCTTCAAGGAGCTTTACGACAGCCAGCGAAAGCTCTACGCCCTGGATCTGTTTCAAAACGCCTCCATCTCCCCGGAGGAGGGCAAGGAGAAGGAACTGCGGATTCCCGTGGTGGTGGCGCTCCAGGAAAAGAAAAAGCGGTCGGTTAAATTGGGCCTGGGGTATGGCGATGAGGATAGGTTCCGGGCCAAATTGGGCCTACGCTTCCGCAATCTCGGCGGCGGCGGCCGCACCCTGGAACTGGACGGCAAGCACTCCAGCATCGAAGATCGAGTCGTGAGCACCTTTACCAATCCTCAACTTTGGGCCAGCCGCAACGACTTCCTTTTCCAGAGTGGTTACATCCGGCGTTATCTGCCTGGATTTACCGACAAGTCCTACTTCACCCTGGAGCGTCTGGAGCGGGATCTGCCCTGGAAGATCCGGGGCTATCTGGGCCATAGCCTGGAATTCGCCCGGCCTTTCAATATCCCGGAAGAGACCTTGGCCATCCTCACCCAGACCACCGCCGGCAAGCTTTACCGGGCCTCCATGTTGATCGGGGGCCTGCGCCGGGAGACCATGGACAATCACGTGGACCCTCACCGCGGCAGCCTGCTCGCCTGGACCGGGGAGGCGGCCCCGAATTTCTTCGGGTCCAACCTCCAGTTCCTGCGCACCGTGGTGGAGGGCCGGCGCTATTACGCCCCGTGGGATAGCGACTTCGTTCTGGCCGGCCGCCTCAAGTTCGGGTTCATCCAACCCATCCAGAGCACCGATCAGATCCCCATCTTCCGTCGCTTCTTTGCCGGCGGCTACGACAGCGTGCGCGGTTACCGCTTCGACTACCTGGGTCCCCGGAACGCCGCCGGCCTACCACTAGGCGGGGAGGCCTTGATGGAAGGGAGTCTGGAGGCTCGCATCCCCATTTACCAAGAATTCAGGGCCGCGGCCTTCATCGATTTCGGCAACGTCTTTCTGAATATCCCCAACTTCGACTTGGGCCAGCTCAAATATACCTCCGGGCTCGAACTGCGCTACATGACCCCCATCGGTCCCCTGGGGGTCGGCATCGGCATCCCCTGGAACCCCATCAATAGCCATAAAGACAATTATCGGGTCTATTTCACCATCGGCCAGGCTTTTTAAGGATAGTTTTTAGTTTCGAGTTCCGAGTTTTTATACCGGTATGGGGTCAATTGGCCATGTTTCTGGTGGCACAGGCGTCTCGCCTGTGCGGCGCAGGCTAAAGCCTGCTGCTACCAAAGAGGCAAGGACAAATGTGGCCCAACCTTCTTAGATCGTGTATTGAAGCTTTTAGCTGAATGCTGAAAGCTGACCGCTGACCGCTAAAATATGGTAAAATAAACCATGCGCCGCATCCTCACCATAGGCCTGGCGGTCATCGTCATCCTGGGACTGGCGGGCTGGGTGGTCCTGCAGTCCCAGTCCTTCTGGCGCTGGGGCGGCTGGGAACTGGTTAATCTGGTCCAGGACCGCCTCAACGGCGAACTGCGGGTGGACGCGGTGCAGGGTCAGCCGTTCACCGGCTTCACCTTCACCAATGTGACCCTCACCGGCTCCCAGGGCGAGATCCTCCACACCGACAAGCTGGAGCTGCGCTTCTCCCTCTGGTCCTTCCTCCGCCTGCAGCCGGTGATCGCCACCATCACCATTCATGAGCCCCGCCTCACCCTGCGACAGGATCAGGAAAGCCGCTGGGAGGTGGCGACTCTCCTGAAGAAGCGCCCGCCACCGCCGTTCAAGTCCCTGGATTTCCGTCAAATCCTGGTGCAACACGGCCAGGCGGTGCTCGTCCGCCCCGAGGGCAACCAGGTCTTTGCGGACCTCAACCTGGACCTCGATTTCATTATGCTCCATCCCAAGCGGCCCAACCAGGAAATCCGGGTGCGCCGGGCCTCGGTGGCGGCCACCACGCCCATGGGCCGCTTCGGCTTCAAGTCCAGCTTCACTTACGCCCAGAACCGGTTGACCATCGACTCCCTGGATCTCGAATCCGGGACGCAGGTCCTGTCCAGCCTGCGGGGCCAGGGCCTTTTGGGACCCGAGGAGGCCCGGCTCAACTTCGAGGTCGGCCCCATCCCGGGGGAACTACTCCACCGGCTTTGGCTTAAGTGGCCGGAGCATTGGGAGGTTAACGGCAAGTTTCGCCTCGCCATCCTGGACCAGACCCATTATGAGATAACCGGGACCGGCTCCCTGCAGCAGGCCGCTTTCGATCTGCAAGGGGCCGTCAGCCGGGAGGGCGGCCGCTTGACTTATGATCTAACGGCCAAACTGGGCGGCCTGCGGGCCGAACTGCTGGAGCCCTTCAACCCCCAGTGGGCCGAAAAGCTCAAAGGGCTCTCTCCCGTCGCCGCCGGGCTGGCGCTCAAGGGGACCGGGGTGTCCTGGCCCCCGGAGCAGCTCGACTGGTCCCTGGACTGCACCGCCTTCCATGATCACGGCATCAGCGTCGAGCAGCTCAAAATCAATGTGGCCGGCAACGCTCGGGAGCAAAACCTGCAAGGCCTGGCCCGGGGGAATTTCGGCGAGATCTCTTTAGCGGCCGCTGGCCCTCTGTTCTCCAACCAGAAGGCTGACCTGAAGATCCAGACCAAGGATTTTCGGCCGGCCCGCCTGGGTCTGAATCAGGCCGGGGAGACCAGCCTCAGCGGCAAGTTTACCGGCGCCTGCAGCTGGCCCGACCACCGCACCCTGGCCGGCCTCAAGGTGGCCGGAGACCTGGAGGCCCGAGGTCGGCTGGGGGAGGAACCCCTGGAAGATTTGCGGGCCAGGCTTAGCTGGCAGCAACCCAAGCTGGATATTCCCCAGGCCTCTCTCCGCCTGGGTCCTTTGGCCGCCAGTTTTTCCGGCTCCCTGGACGGTAATCGGCTCAACTGGCAGTTCAAGGGCAGCCT
Organism: uncultured delta proteobacterium; assembly: GCA_963796215.1. Lineage (GTDB taxonomy): Bacteria > Desulfobacterota > Desulfobaccia > Desulfobaccales > 0-14-0-80-60-11 > JAPLJC01. The sequence continues at coordinate 15,351 of CAWCKU010000002.1, forward strand.
GGCCCCCGGGGTAACCCGGCCTTACCTGCCGGTGGCCACCCCGAGCCGCCTGGAGTTAAACGGCGCCCTCACCGGCACCCTCCCGGCCCCCCGTTTCTCCGTGCAAGGCAATGGGGCCGGCCTCAGCGCGGCCGGCCTTTCCCTGAAATCCTTTACTTTCAAGGCCAACGCGGCAGGCTGGCCGCCAGCCACAGGAGACCTGGAAATCCGGGGAGCGGGTCTGAGCACCCCGGCGGGGGTCTTTTCCCAGGCTGACCTCTCCTGCCGGGGAGAGGCCAACCTCTGGCAACTGCACTTCGCCGCCCGGACCCCTGAGGGTCCCCAGGCAGAGGTTTCGGGGACCGCCGACTTGCGGACCCGCCCCATCTCCCTGACGCTGCAGAAGGTTTCCTGGCATACCGAGGAGATCGCCATCGCCAATAGCGGTCCGGTGCAACTGCGGCTCCTGCCGGGGCTGCAGCTGGCCACGGCAACCTTTAAGGCCAACGGCGGGGTGCTGGCCCTGAATCTGGAGGCGCAGGGGTCGCGGCTGACCGGGTCGCTCAACCTCCAAAAATTTCCCGCCCGGCTCCTGAGTCTTAAGGGAACCTCCCTGAAGGGCAGCATCGACGGCCAGGTCTCCCTCGCCGGTGAACCCGGCGCGCCCCTGCTCCAGGGGAAGGTCAAATGGGCCCCCGGCCAGGTGGGGGAATTCCCGTTCCAGGCCCTGCAGGCCACCTTCAATTACCGGCCCGGCTCCCTACAGTTGACCGGGAGCCTGGATGAAAAGGTGTCAGGAGCCAGACTGGTCTGCGACGGCCAAATTCCCCTTAACCTCTCCCTCATTCCTCTGAACTGGTCCCTGGGGAACCAAGACCTGGCCCTCACGGTCAGGGGGGAAAAGACCAGTCTGGCCATGCTCACCGCCAGCCCCCAAGTCCAGGCCGCCGAGGGCGCACTTAACCTCATGGTCCAGTTGCGGGGCAACCCCCAGCACCCCCAGGTCTCCGGCAACCTCCGCTGGGGTGAGGGCTCCCTCAAACTGCGAGTTGCCGGTCTGCCTTACCGGCTGCTGCCCGGCGAGGCTCTCCTCCAGGGTGACAAGATCACCATCCGGGACCTCACCCTGGAAAGCGGCGGCACCCTGCATCTCAGCGGGGATTTCAACCTGGAGGGCTTCACCCCGGGTAAGTTGGCGCTGCGGGGCCAGGCCGTGAATTTCCTGGCCTTGCGCCGGGAAGGTACGCAGGCGGAAGCCAACGGCACCTTCTCCCTGACCGGCCCTTGGGACCATGCCCGCTTCACCGGGCAACTTCAGGTCCCCAAGGCCACCTTTGCCACCCGCTTTTTTTCAGCCGGACCCCATCCCGACATCATCCTGGTCAACCGGCCGGCGGAACCCGCGGCCAAAACCGCCCCCAGCAACCTGGTGTTCTGGCAAAATTTACAGATTGACCTCACCTTGCAAACCGCCGGGGAGGTCTGGGTTAAAAACAAGGACATCAAGGTGGACCTGCAGGGTAGCCTGAAGGTCATCAAGTCGCCGGGCCGGGATAGAGTGGCGGTGGCCGGGGTGATGCAGGCCGTGAAAGGCACCATCGAGCTCCAGGGGCGCACCTTCAAGGTGGCCGAAGGGTCGGTAACCCTGCCCGGCAAACCCGGGGTGCCGGGAACCCTGGCGGGCCGGGCCATCAGCGAGGCCGGTGAGGTCACCCTGTTCATGGACATCTCCGGCCCCACCAATAAACCCGTGGTGCGCCTCTCCAGCAACCCGCCCCTGCCGCCGCCGGACGTCCTCTCTTATCTGGTTTTCGGACGCCCGGCGGCCACCCTGAACAAGGAGGAATACAACGCCGTCGGCCAGCAGGCCGTGGGCATCCTCGGGGGCCTGTCCGCCAAGAAACTCCAGGATTTCCTGGGGACTGACTTTCCCCTGTTGGGCAACGTCACCATGCGGGGCGGCGAGCAGACTGTGGGGGTGACCAAACCCCTGACCAAGGAGCTCAGCGTCTCTTTCGAGCGCCGGACCAACCCCCTCTACCGGGAAAACAACGACCAGGTGCGGTTGGAATACAAGGTGAACAAATATCTGAGTCTGGAGTCTACCGCCGGCCGGCGCAACACCGGCGGCGACGTGATCTTTAATTATGATTTTTGAAGTGCTGCCTGGGATTTACGTATTTCTCTTTAATCGCTCCCCTCAGACCTGGTTCCAGGTCATATCCGCCCTGCTTCCCGCCCCACCAATAAGTTTCTAAAGTGGCAAAATATCCGGCCCGGAGGAAGGATGGAATTATGCGGGTCCAGGTATTAATCCTGGCAATCTTTCGAGATGAAATTCAAATTGAATCTGGGCTGCTAAAGGACGGCGGGGCCAGGTGGCCCTGCCGGCGGTTTTTAGGCTATGGAGCCTCCCGCGATCAATCTCCCCGCCTCTGAGGAAGCTTGTACGAAGAAGTCGCCGCGCTCTCTAACAAAACCATTGGCGACAATTATCACCCGGGACAGTTTAGGGCCTAACATAAGGCGCAGGGGTCCATCTAAACTATTAAGCAGAGCCTGGGTGAGACGCGGCCGGGGAAGGGTCTAAGGGTCGCGCTAATCCAGCGCCGCTACCGGGAATCACCTTAAGCAAGCCTAATCATTAAGCAGTGGGATGGTATAAAGGAGGCAATATGGCTAGTTTATCTTGGGCGTCGGTCTTGATGGTGAGCGCCCTGACCGTGGTCGGGTGTGGGGTGCCATATCAGACGGCGCCGTATGCTCAGGCGCCCTATGCTCAGGGTTATGGAGGCTATAACTATCCACCCCCGCCCCAGAATATTTACGCGACCCCGTGGGTTGGGGCTAATACTCCCTGGGTCTTTTACCAAGGCGATTGGTTTTTAAATGGCATGCTGTATCATAATTACGGCAATCAATATGGCTGGGCCCCGTATTACGCTTATCCTTCTACCTATATTGTCAGACCCAATGACTGGTATGGGCCGAGGTGGAATACGTGGTATCAACAAAATCCTCACTACTACCAGAATTTTACTCAAAAATATCCCTATTGGCGCGACCACCGTTCTGGTCAGAATTATGACCAGAATTTTTATAATCGGTACCATCGTGGCCAGGGCGAAGGCTGGCAGAGAGGATACCAGGGTCACACCATTGACAGACCCCAACCACAGGGACGGAGAACTGGCCCGGGTCAAGTGACTCCGCGTGAGGGACCGAGACCCGGTCCGGCTCAGGTGACCCCACGTGAGGGACCGAGATCTGGTCCTGGGCAGGTAACGCCACGTGAAGGACCAAGAACTGGCCCTGGTCAAGTGGCCCCGCGTGAAGGACAGAGACCCGGTCCTCGTCAAGTAGCCCCGCGTGAAGGACAGAGACCAGGCCCCTCTCAAATGGCCCCGCGTGAGGGCCAGAGACCCGGTCCGGCTCAAGTGGCCCCGCGTGAGGGACCGAGATCTGCCCCGGCACAAGTGGCCCCGCGGGAGGGTCAGAGATCTGCCCCGGCTCGGGTCGCCCCGACTGAGGGGCGGAGACCCGGTCCGGCTCCTGCTGGCAAACCTGAAAAAACCGGCCCTGGCGAGGAAAAACGTTAGTCTCCCGCCGGGGCAAGCTCCAGTGAAAAGGGGTGTTATTCTTCTTAGGTTAGCGATAACCACCAGAAGGCGATAACACCCCTTTACTTTATCTTTCCCTTTAAACGACCGGCAGGACCACGCCATGGCGAAGGCCGCCACCTTTTTCCGGGACTTTGCCGCTCAGTCCTTGGTAGGCGGGGCCCAAACCCCCCTCCCTGAATATTCCCGGCTTTCCGGATCATCTCGAGACCTCAAGCTGCCCTGATGAAGCCTGCCCTCTCTTCTCTGGGAAGGGACCGCCCGATGTGATATGAATTAGCCATCCGAGCAAGTCATTAAGCGGCCTGCCCAACCTATCTATCAATGAGGAGTCTTCCCAGATGGTGGCTGCCCTCGCCCAAGATTATTCCGCCCTTGATGTTCCTGAAGTACTCCTGCGCCTTTTTCATCCCCGTCCGGAATCAGCCTTATTTAATCCGCCCACCTCCGCCCAGGAGCTGCTCATCCCGGTGGCCCCCGGGGTGGAGATCGGCGGACGCTTTTATGCCGCGGGAGCAACGGCGCCCACCCTGCTGTTCTTCCATGGCAACGGGGAAATCGTGGCGGATTACGAGGATCTTGGGCCGCGGTATGCCCGGCAGGGGCTCAACTTCTTCCCCGTGGATTATCGCGGTTATGGCCGTTCCACCGGCACCCCCACGGTGACCGCCATGATGCGCGACTGTCAGGTTATTTTTGCCTTTGCCCAGGAATGGCTCAACCAAAAAGGCTTTTCCGGCCCCCTGATGGTCATGGGCCGCTCTTTGGGTAGTGCCTCCGCCTTGGAGTTGGCTGCCCGGCAGCAAGATCGGCTCGACGGGCTGATCGTGGAGAGCGGTTTTGCTTACGCCGGGCCTCTGCTCAAACTTTTGGGGCTGGACGTGCCAGCCTTGGGGTTCACCGAAGCGAGTGGGTTTCGCCATGTGGACAAAATCAGGCAGTGGCACAAGCCCCTCCTCATCATCCACGCCGAATTCGACCACATCATCCCTTTTGCCGAGGGGCAGGCTCTTTTTGAGGCTTGTCCATCGCCAGAGAAAACCTTCCTGAAAGTGGCAGGCGCCAACCACAATGATATCCTGTCAGTCGGCTTTGCCGCTTATCTGGAGGCGGTGGCTAATTTGGGGGTCCTGGTAAAGAGCGCCTTCCACGAGAACAGGCGGCTACCAAAAGAGGAACCTTTTCAGGGTTAAGCCAGGGGATGCAAGGTCCCGGTCCCTCCCCCACCCCGAGCCGGCCTTTTTGCCGACCTGGTTTAAGTAAGATATTTCACCACCGAGACACAGAGGGCACAGAGAAAATAGCCTAAAGCCTTGGCGGGCTCCGCCAAGGCTTTATTTTATTAAGACAACTTGACTCTACTTGGGTAGCTGGGTCTTGAGTTACAAGTCACTTCCTTCCCAGCTTGACCAAATATCCTGATAATATCGCCAATCGTCGGAATGGCCCGATAGGGCAGGCTATCGAGGATCAATCAAATTCAGGGCCAGACTTTTCCTTGCCCCTTTCCTTTTTTAGCTTCTGTAAAGAGATGGAGGTCAATTCACCCTTACCCTTAATCAATCGAGCAGTAGCAATAAATATGGCACCGTGGCAACTGGGGTTAGACTGCCGAACAGGCCATGTAGTTCACCCCCTGGGCCCGCAGTGAAATATAGCTTATTAGGATTTCCCCCATTACCCCCATTGCCGAAGATTAAGCTCCAAAGGCCATCAATAACGATGGGATTGCCTCTGCTGTCCTTAACGGTCCCTAACAAATTGCCGGTCAGCGGATCAAAGGCATTGATGGTGCCATCCCCAAAGTTGGCCATCAACAGCGCGTTGCTGAACGTGCCAAATTTTGCCGGGGCCAGGGCCAGCCCCCAGGGAGAATTGAGCTGGCCTTGGGAAATCAACCGCCTTTGTAAGTTGCCATTCAGATCAAAGATGTCCACGTAACCGTGGCCAGGGCCGGGGACATCATCGTGCTTGGCCGCGTCCTGGAGAGCATAGGTGACAAAAAGGCTGCCACCGAGGTTTTGTATATTGAACGGGGCGTATCCGGCTGGGAGATTGGGATCGGTAAAATTACCAGGGAGGAAAGGGGCGCCAGCATCCCCTCGAAAGACGTCAATGGTCGCGTTGTGAAAATCGGCGGCATAGAGGTAGCTGTGCCCTGCAACGATCCCTAGGGCCAGCCCTTTATAAACGGCCCCCGCAGCCGAATTATCCACCAGGAGTTCCGCAGTGGTGCCGAGAGCACCTCTCCAGCCGGCGATCGTGCCATCCTCGGTGGCGAAGATAAACAGGTCGCCGTTAAAAGCAGTTGTGCCATTGAAGACCTGGCCAGTCGGCGTCGCCGCACCACCCCCGGGCCGGGGGATGGTTACCACCAATGGGCTGGCTACCGGAAAAGGCTGGCCGGCGCCATCATACAGGGTCGCGACCCCGGTGCCGTTATTAGAAACCCAGAAAGGCGAGGTGGCGGAAGATGATATGCCCCAAGGGTTCACTAAGTTTGGATCAGTAAAGTTGGCCGGCACAAACCCGTCGGAGACCAAATTGGTCTGCACATAGCCTCCCGCCAGCGCTGAGCACGGCATAAACGAAAGAGCCAGAAACAAAACCAGGCAAGCAACGGTACAGATTTTCCCGGAAAATCTCAACTGGTTACCCATAGAAATTTCTCCTTGATCCAAAAGGTAATTCCCCAGGGGCTGCCGAGGGAGTGCTTGCCCACCACTTCCCTGCCGCCGGCAAAAAAAAGCCAGGCTGCCTTTCCGGGCGGCCCCGCAGTCTCATTCGGCTCTGGAGACCCGTGGCTTTCCGTCTCCACCTTACGATGGGTTCGGCTTTTTTTTGTTGAGAACCTAAAATTAAGAATGCTTTAAAGTTATGTCAATTAATTTAGGTTGTATTTTTTTATGGAGTGGAGAGGACAATTAACGGTAAAGCTAAATGTTTTCATGCGCTCGCTCACCGAAAATCGGATGTCTTGGGGAGCCAAAAACGATTGTGCGTGGGTGACGGCTATCAGCTATAACTCAACAGGTTATGGCTGATAAAAATGTTTTGATCTGCCTTCCTTAACAGTAGTTTGACCATCCTCTCGCTTCATCTTATTGATAATTTCTTTTTGCCCTCTGTGGCTCATCTTTCAGGCGAAGAGGCCCACCGGCCCCTTGCCCTCCCGGATGACCTCCGGCACGTCGTCGATCAAGGAGATGATGCTGGAGGGCGCCGGCAGGATGAGGCCGGCGTCGATGACCAGGCCCAGGTGCGGCTTGAAGCTGGCCTCGATCTCGTAGGGGTCGCTCTCCACCGGGGAATCGGGCAGCGAGGCGCTGGTGCTGATGATGGGGTGTCCCAGGAGGCCCACCAGTTGCAGGGCGATGGGATAGTCCGGCACCCGGATGCCCACGGTGCGCCGCTTGGTCTGGAGAATCTTGGGCACCTGCCGGGAGGCCTCCAGTACAAAGGTGTAGGGCCCGGGCAGCAGGCGCTTCATGACTTTATAGGCATAGTTGCCCACCTGGGCGTATTCGCTGATGTTCTTCAGATCGTGGCAGATGAAGCTGAAGGGCTTGCTGGTGGGCCGGCGTTTGAGCTGGAAAATCCGGGCGATGCCCTTGAGATTGAACAGGTCGCAGCCGACGGCGTAGGTGGTGTCGGTGGGATAGGCGATGAGGCCGCCGCCCAGGAGCACTGCCACGGCCTGGCGCAGCAGGCGCTCCTGGGGGTTCTGGGGGTTGACTTTGATGATCATGATATACCTTGTTGCGAGTTTCGAGTTTCGAGTTTCCAGTGATTACTGGTCCATTGGCCACTGACCATATTAATTCTTTTTCTTCGCTTGCCCTTTCTTGGCTGGGCCTTTCCCGGCTTCTTCTTGCCTTTGCCCTCTTTGGGCGCGGCCGCGGCCTGGGCCGTCTCCGGGGCCGGCGCCCCGGCCTTGACCCACACCGCCTCCACCTGGTCCTTCAGCCAGTGGGCGTCCCACCACTCCAAGGGGTCCACGAATTCCCCCTGGAGGGCGATGTCGAAATGGAGATGGTCGCCCCCGGCCAGGCCGGTGGTGCCGGTCTTGCCCAGCACCGCCCCTTTCGCCACCTTATCCCCGACCTTCACGTCGATCTGGCTCAGGTGGCTGTAGCCGGAAAAGACACCCAGGCCGTGGTCGAGAACCACCGTCTGGCCGTAGATGCCCACGGGCTCCGCCAGGACCACCACCCCGTTATTCCCCGCCACCACCGGGCTGTTCACGAGAGAAGCCAGGTCTTCCCCCAGATGGATCTGCTGATCCACGGGCTTATTCTGGTAGAGATAGGTGCGCCGGTCGCCGAAGCGGGCCATGGGTTTGCCCAGGAACCGCTGGAAGGCCCCGGACCACAGAGGCGTCGGGCTGCTTTGGGAGCAGACCTGGCGAAACCTTTCATGGTTCTTTTTCCGCGTCTCCCGGTTGGCCTCCAGGTAATTACCCAAGAGATCGCTGGGATTGGAGCCCGGCAGATCGGCGGCCACCTTGCGCAGGAAACCATCCGGCAGATTAAGCTTGTCGTGCCGCCACTTCCGGGGCTTCACCTTCAGGGGCACCGCCTGCTTCACCTCTTGGCCCAGCCCCGGCCGGGCCACCAGTTCCACCGACGTCGTGGCCGGCCCCTCTTGAGGCACCGGGAATAACACCACATATTCTCCCTGGCCCCCCTTGGGATTAGGATAGCCCCGGTAGAACTGGCCCCCCACCAGCACCCCGGACTCCTTGCCCGGCTTGTTGAGCCGGTAGCCGATGACCCCAGTGCCCCCGGCATGGAGCAGGTGGCTCACCGACTGAAAGGCTACGGTGATGGGGACCAGGTCGATGACCACCTCCTGACTCAGGGTGGCAGACCGGCCCTTAAACATCTCCCGCCAGGAGCGGTCCCGTGCCACAGCAGTTAGGGTGGCCTTGCCTTCCTTGAAGCCCAGGGCCTTGGGCTCCAGGGTGAAGGGGATTTCAACCTTTTCCCCGGGGTCACCGCCCGGCGGAAATTTCTTTTCCAGCACCACCTTCTCCTGGCCGTCCTGGGACAGGGTGATCTTGACTTCTTTGAGGCCGCTGCCCTCGTCTCCCGCCTCCAGGGTGAGAGGGGTCTTGGCCCCTACCACCTCCACCGGCGTCTTCCAACGGACCACGGGGTCGTCATAATCCATCTGGCCCAACAGCAGCCACCCGAGGGCAGCCAGCAGCAGCACCCCCAGGAGGCTCCAAAGGGCCAGGCTCGCCTTTTTGCCGAAACGAGGAGTCAATTTCAGGGTCATGGCGCTATAGTATCAATATTCCTCCGGGCGGGCAAGGCGAGACCTGGGCGGTTTAGCGTAATTAGCCCTACCTAAACACTTGTTAACTTAAAAAGCCTTAACATATATTTAAAAAGCCCCTGTTGGTCGGTGACTATTAATTTTAACTTACTAAATTAATTTAATAATTTTAATATTAAGTCATCTCTGTTTTTGGCATTGATCTTGCCATCTATGGTTATTTAGAGTTTATTGACTATCACTTGATCCGAACAGAGGGCTTAAAAGGAGACCAGAGCCCATGCCCGCCAAAACCGAGGAAATCACCCTGACCCTGGGAGGGCTGCACTGCGCCGCCTGCGTGGCTCGGGTGGAGCGGGCCCTGAGTGCCGCTCCGGGAGTGGAGCTGGCCCTGGTCAACCTGGCCACCCGCCAGGCCAAGGTGCGCTACCAGCCCCAGGCCACCAATCTGGAGGCCCTGAGCGCCGTGGTTCAGGAGGCGGGCTATGCCGTGGAGGACGCCACCCGGGAGCAGCGCCCGCCCCGTGAACCTGAAGCCGAAGTCCGGGAATTCCGCCACCGCTTCCTGGTGGCCCTGATCCTGAGCCTGCCGGTCTGGGCCTGCATGATTCCGCCGGTGGAGCACGGCCTCGGCCTCAGCCATCGGGCCATGAACTTCATCCTGCTGGCTCTCTCCACCCCGGTGATGTTCTATTCCGGGGCCTCGTTCTTCACCGGGGCCTGGAGCGCCGCCCGGCACCGCGCCACCAACATGGACACCCTGGTGGCCCTGGGCACCTCGGCGGCTTACTGCTATTCCGCCTGGGTCACCCTGTTTCCCGCCACCATCGCCGCCGCGGGCCACGCCCCGGCGGTCTATTTCGACACCGCCCTGATGATCATCACCTTCATCCTGCTGGGCCGCTGGCTGGAGGCCCGCACCCGGGGCCGGGCCTCGGAGGCCATCCGCCGCCTCTTTGCCCTGGCCCCGCCCAGCGCCCGGGTGCGCCGGAACGAGCGTCGAGCAGGAAGTGCCCCTGGAGCAGGTGCTGGTGGGAGACCTGGTGCTGGTGCGCCCCGGCGAGAAGATCCCGGTGGACGGCGTGGTGGTGGAGGGCAGCTCCGCGGTGGATGAATCCATGCTCACCGGCGAGAGCCTGCCGGTGGCCAAGGAGCCGGAGGCCGAGGTCTGGGGCGCCACCCTGAACCAGCGGGGCTTCTTCGTCTTCCGGGCCACCCGGGTGGGCCAGGACATGGTGCTGTCCCAGATCATCCGCCTGGTGGAAGAGGCCCAGACCAGCAAGGCCCCCATCGAGCGCCTGGTGGATCAGGTGGCGGGCGTCTTCGTGCCGGTGGTCATGGGGCTGGCGGCCCTCACCTTCCTGGCCTGGTTTTTCTGGGGCCCGGCCCCGGCCGTCACCCGCGCCCTGGTCAGCATGGTGGCGGTGCTCATCATCGCCTGCCCCTGCGCCATGGGGCTGGCCACCCCCACCGCGGTCATGGTGGGCGCCGGCCGGGGCGCGGAACTGGGCATCCTGATGCGGGGCGGCGAGCCCCTGGAGCGAGCCTATCGCCTCACCACCGTCGTCTTCGACAAGACCGGCACCCTCACCCGGGGCACGCCCCAGGTCACCGACCTCCAGGCCTGGGAGGGTTGGCGCGCCGACCAGATTCTGGCCCTGGCCGCCGCCCTGGAAGCCAAATCGGAGCACCCCCTGGCCGAAGCCGTGACCCACGCCGCCGCGGTGAAACACCTGATTCTGCCCCAGGTGGAGGAATTCCAGGCCCTGCCGGGACTGGGAGTGGAGGCCAAGGTGGCGGGCCAGGAAGTGCTGTTGGGGAATCTCGCCTTCCTGGCCCAAAAGCAGATTCCCACCGAAACCCTCAGCGCGCCGCAGCAAGAGCACGCCCGGGAGGGCAAGACCGCCATCTTTCTGGCCGTAGCCGGCAAACCCGTGGGCCTCATCGCCGCGGCGGACACCCTGAAGCCCGGGGCGGCCCAGGCGGTCAAGGCCTTGCAGGAGATGGGCTTGAAGATTCTCCTCTTAAGCGGCGACAACCGCCTCACCGTGGCGGCGGTGGCCAAGAGCGTCGGCATCGACGAGGTCCTGGCCGAGGTGCTCCCCGGCGACAAGGCTAAGAAGGTGACGGAGTTGCAAGGGCTGGGCGAAGTGGTGGCCATGGTGGGCGACGGCATCAACGACGCCCCGGCCCTGGCCGCCGCCGACGTCGGTATCGCCCTGGGCACCGGCGCCGACGTCGCCGTGGAGGCCGCCGACCTCACCCTGATCCGTGACGACCTGGCCCTGATCCCTGCGGCCATCCACCTCTCCCGCCAGATGATGCGCATCATCCGCCAAAACCTCTTCTGGGCCTTCTGCTACAACGTCGTGGCCCTGCCGGTGGCCGCCGGCGTCTTCTACCCCCTCTGGGGCTGGACCCTCAACCCCGCCCTGGCCGCCGCCGCCATGGCCATGTCCTCGGTGAGCGTGGTCACCAATAGCCTGCGCCTGCGGCGCTTTAAGGCGTAAGGCATATTGGGGGAGGGGGCAAAGGGCCGAGGGCCCTTTCCCCCTCCCCCAAACCCCCACCCCCAATCCCATATGTAAAAAGTAGGGGCGACCCGCTGGGTCGTCCCCTTTATTGGTAGCGCAGGCGTCTCGCCTGTGCCTTTTCTTGCATAAAATCTATGAAAGGATTATGATTTTCTTTGTAGGAGAATCATAATCATGGATAAGATCGAGAAGATCGGGCGTGAGATCCGGCAATTTTCACCCGCGGAACTGGCGGCCTTTCGCCAATGGTTCCATGATTTCGATGCGGAGGCCTGGGACCGCCAATTAGAAGAAGACGTTCAGGCAGGCAAATTGGACGCCCTGGCGGAGGCCGCCCTCACGGCTCTGAAAGACGGCGCGGGCCGCGAAATTTGAAACACCTGGCCTCGCCGCAATACTGGACCTGCTTAAAGGCTCTCCCCAAGCCGGTTCAGCAACTTGCCGGCAAGAGCTTCACACTGCTAAAAAGTGACCCCCGCCATCCCTCCTTGCATTTCAAACAGATTGGCCGATTTTGGTCCGTCCGTATCGGACTCTCTTATCGCGCCTTGGGTATCGACATCGAGGACGGCGTATTGTGGTTTTGGATCGGCAGTCATGCCGACTACGATAAGCTCGTTGGTTAATGATAAAAAAAGGGCGACCCGCTGGGTTGCCCTATCTTGGTAGCGCAGGCGTCTCGCCTGTGCAGCGTCGGAGGATGCCGACGCCACCAAAAAAAGGCGGCCAATAGGCCGCCTTTTTTTGTATAACTGGACAAAATCACGCTAATTGTCCAGTTTCTAAAGACGCACTCGCGCCATTCCTACAGGCGCGGGCCGACCCCTGCCCGGAAAACTGGACAAAAGGGATATTTTGTCAGAGTTCCCTCGGCCCCTGGCCCCCTTCCCCAAGGTCCTACACCAATTGCTGATACAGCTCCAGATACTTCTGGGCGCTCTTTTTCCAGGAGAAGTCCTGGGCCATGGCGTTGGCCATGATGCGCGGCCACAGTTGCTGGTCTTTATAGGCCTCCAGGGCGTATGGATGGCCTTCAGGAAGGCCTCGGGGGTGTAGTCGGAAAAGACGAAGCCGGTGCCCGGCTCGGTGGGGCTGCCCACCGGGGTGACGGTGTCGGCCAGGCCGCCGGTTTCCCTCACGATGGGGATGGTGCCGTACTTCATGGAATAGATTTGGTTAAGGCCGCAGGGCTCGAAGCGTGACGGCATGAGGAACATATCGGCCCCGGCCTCGATGAGGTGGGCCAGCTTATTGTCAAAGGCCACCAGCACTCCCAGCTTGCCCTTATATTTGGGGGCCTCCGCCGCCAGCCAGCGATGATAGCGCTCATCGCCGGTGCCTAGGATGACCACCATGAGGTCCAAGGCCATGAGCTGGGGCAGCAACTGGGCCACCAGGTCGAAGCCCTTCTGGTCCGCCAGGCGGGAGATCATGGCCAGGATGGGGGCCTTGGCCAGCTTCTGGTTAAGCCCGAAGGCCGCCATGAGCGCGGCCTTGTCCGCGGCCTTGCCCTTGAGGTCGTCCCGACTGAAGTTGGCGGGCAGCAGTTGATCGCTCTCCGGGCTCCACTCCCGGTAATCCACCCCGTTCAAAATGCCGTGCAGGTCGGCGGTGCGGTTGCGCAGCACCCCTTGCAGGCCGGAACCGAACTCCTCCGTCTGGATTTCCTGGGCATAGCGGGGACTGACGGTGGTGATGGCGTCGGCGCCGATGATGCCGCCCTTGAGGATATTGATCTGGTTGTAGTATTCCAGGCCGTCGATGCCGAACATGGACAGGTCCAGACCCAGCAAATAAAACTTATTCCTGGCGAACAACCCCTGATAGGCCAGGTTGTGAATGGTCAGGATGGTTTTGGTCCCGGCCTTCAGCTCTTCCCAGGCCCAGTGGTTTTTCAGATAGACCGGCACCAGTGAGGTTTGCCAGTCGTGGCAGTGGATCAGGTCCGGCTTGAAGTCCATGGCCCGGCAGCTGGGCAGCACGGCGGCGCTGAGAAAGGCGAAGCGCTCCAGGTTGTCGAAATAGTCGCCCTTGGAGGTGCCGTACAGCTGGCTGCGTTCGTAGAATTCGTCCCGGGCCACGAACCAGAAGGGATAATCCGGCGAGGTGGGGGCCATCAGGTCAAAGGTATGATTGAGAGGATCCAGCAGCGGCACTTCCAGGTTCTCGGCCACCGCAGCCGTGGGGAGCTTCCCCTGCTTCACTGCCCCGTAATAAGGCAGCAGCACCTTGACCTCCACCCCCAAATCCATCAGGGCGTAAGGCAAGGTGCCCACTACATCGGCCAAGCCCCCGGTCTTGGCAAAGGGCACCCCTTCGGAAGCGACAAACAGCACCTTCAGCTTCTCGGCCATATAAACTCCTTGAGTTTTCTGTTTTCTGTTTACTGTTTTCTGTGTCAATCGGGTGAAGGGTTGTGGTTTTTCACAGAAAACAGAAAACCGAAAACTGAAAACAGTCAGTATTTATAACTCAATTCGATATCCGTGGCGACGAAGCCTTTTTCCCCTTCGCTCAGGGTAAATTCAAAGATATAGTCCCGGCTGGGGAGGTTGTCCGCATGGACTCCCGGCGGCAGGTCTTTTTCCATGAAAAACACCGAAGTATAGGGCGATTCCTCCAGGCGGGTGTCGGTCACCCAGGATTTGCCGAAGCTGTGCATGAACCGGAAAAAACCGTAGGACCGGTCGATGAAGTATTTGGTGCAGACGCCCCGCACCCGGCTGCCCACCTCGCCCCAGGGCGGCGCCCCGGCAAAGGGCGGCGTGGTGGGCAAAAGCCCGGGAATCAGGTAGCCCGGGACAAACAGGTCCACCTCCCGGCGCAGTCGGCCGGAGACGTTGGCAAAGGCGATCAGTTCCACCCGGCAACCCTTGTTTTGCACCATGCTCACGACGCTGCAAAAATCGCCGTCACCGGTGAACAGGTAGATCAGATCCAGGCGGTCCGATTGGGAGACGATATCCAGGCCCATTTCCATATCCAGGTTGGCCTTGCCGTAGGTGCGGCCGGAATCGTCCGTATACCAGCGGATAGGTTTCTCCACGGCTTTAAAACCTAAATCCCGCAGGGTCAGGATGAAGTTCATGGTATTCTTATAATTCGGGTCCGAGTTGGCCCGGTCTTCGTCGATGGCGACATAGGCGTTGAGGCGCATCGCTTCGTCGCCGTCCCGGCTGGCGAAACGGCGGATGACTTCATAGCGCATGCCGTAACCGCCGCTGCGCATGATGTTCATGGAATCAACGTATACTCCGATTCTTCTTGCCATTATACTCAGGCTCCTTTCACTGCTTGCTCTAAAATTTTGGTAATGATTTTCCCGCCCGGCCTGGAAGATTCCTAAGTTTCTGCCGGTTAAAGCTAACTAGAACAACCGCCCGGCCCCGGAGGCTAACCGCCCTGGGGCGCTGCCTGGCTGCGGCGGCGTCATCACGCCGCCTCTCTTCGAATCAAACAAGTCTAAAGGAAAAACCGCCGAGCCGCAAGTCGCGTTTTGGCTTTGGCGGGGCGGGCGTTCCGCCGCTCTTTACTCTCCGCCTAACCAAGGCTAGCGCCAAATTCATCCGAACTTTCCCGTGCTTCGGTTTTGATTGTGCTAAAATAGGAACACCCTCGCCCAAGCCTTTGGTCAATACCAACCATGAGAGTGGGAGGGCTTTTACCATGGGGCGAGGTCCGCACCCGGCAATAACCTTGAACTTTGAACCTCGAACTTTGAACCTTTAAGGAGCAAGGATGCGGGAAGTCTGGCGCATGTGGAATTATACCACCATGGTGGTCCTGACGGTGCTCACCGCCGGCCTCTTCGCCGCCATCCTCATCCCTTTCAAGGGCATCCCCCTCATCCCGGGGCTCACGGAACTGCGGCCGGCCAACGTCATCCCGGTGGTCTTCGGCCTCCTGTTCGGGCCCGCCGGGGCCTGGGGCGCGGCCTTCGGCAACCTCATCGGCGACTTTTTCGGCACCCTGGGCATCGGCAGTTTCTTCGGTTTCTGGGGCAACTTTCTGGCCGCCTACCTGCCTTACAAGATCTGGCAAAACCGCGAGCTTCAGCAGCTTCCCCGCCATTTGCCCCGTTTTGTCGCCGCGGTGATTTTGGGAGCCTTGTCCTGCGCCCTGGTGGTGGGCTTCGGCGTGGAGGCCTTCAAACTCCTGCCCTTCGCCATCATTGCGGTGGCGGTCTTCATTAACAACAGCCTCATCTCCCTGATTCTCGGGCCCTTGCTCCTGAAGCTCCTGGCCCCCCGGGTGAGCCGCTGGGACCTGGCCTGGCGCGAGCAGTTGGACCCGGAGGATTACCCCGCCGGGCCGGCGCCGCGGTTGGGCCTGGCCCTGGTGTGGCTGGGCGCCGCCGGGGGTTATCTGGTCGGTCTGGCCCTGGGTTTCGGTCTGGTAACTATCCCAGGCCTGCCTTCCCTCCCGGTAGTCCTGGCCCCGTTTGTGGCAGCCTTATTGGTGGGGTGTTTTCTGTTATGAAGCATTTTGGTAGCCGCAAGCTTTATTAGCCTGCGCTATCGTAGGGGCGACCCGCTGGGTCGCCCTGCTTTTGGTGGCACAGGCTTCCAGCCTGTGCAGTCTTTGCGTGAGATATTTTGGCCAATCCCATAATCCAAATCACCGATCTCCACTTCCGCTATAAGAAGGCGGCCCAGCCAATCTTTGCCGGCCTCAATCTCACGGTCCAACCTGGGGAGCGTCTAACCATCCTGGGCCCCAGCGAGGCTGGCAAATCCACCCTGGCCCTCTGCCTCCAGGGCCTCATCCCCCGGCTCATCAAGGGCGAGCTTACGGGTCGGGTGGCAGTGGCCGGCGCCGATATTCAAGAGACCCGGCCCCGGGAACTGGCCGGCCGGGTGGGCCTGTTATTCCAGGATTTCGAGGCCCAGATCTTCTGCACCCGGGTGGACCTGGAGGTGGCCTTTGGCCCGGAGAACCTGGGCCTCCCGCGGGATGACCTTAAGCGGCGGATTACCCGCAGCCTGGCCCTGGTGGGTCTGACCGGCCTGGAGGCCCGGGACCCGGCCACCCTGTCCGGCGGCCAGCGGCAACTCCTGGCCCTGGCCGCAGTCCTGGCCTTGGAGCCGCAACTTTTGGTCCTGGATGAACCCACCTCCGACCTGGACCCGATCAGGGTTGAGGAACTGCTCCAGACCCTGGACCGGCTAAGCCGGGAGCAGGGTCTGACCCTGGTGCTGCTGGGGCAAGACCTGCGCCTGGCCCGGGGCTGCTCCCGCCTGGTGCTGCTCAACCAGGGCCGGGTACTGGCCGACGGCGTGCCTTCGCAGGTGCTGCGGCAGGTGGAGCTTTTCCACCCATTGGGCCTCCAGGTCCCGGAGTTGCCCGGACTGTTTCACGATCTGGGGCAAACCGACCTGCCCCTCACCCTGGAGGAGGCCGTGGCTCAGGCCAGGGGCCTGGGCTGGGGCGAGGTCAAG
The DNA here is from genome assembly GCA_963796215.1 of uncultured delta proteobacterium. GTDB lineage: Bacteria > Desulfobacterota > Desulfobaccia > Desulfobaccales > 0-14-0-80-60-11 > JAPLJC01. The sequence continues at coordinate 32,202 of CAWCKU010000002.1, forward strand.
GAAAAATTCACCCCCACCCTGACCCTCCCCCCTCAAGGGGGAGGGGAGTATGGACCCGAAATCCTGGCCCTGCGCCGGGTCACTTATGCCTATCCCGGCACTGCCGAAGTCTTTAAAGACTTCTCCCTCTCCTTCCGGGACGGCGAGTTCACCGCCATCCTGGGCCCCAACGGCAGCGGCAAGACCACCCTGCTGAAGCTGCTGCGCGGCCTGCTGCAGCCCCAATCCGGCGAGGTCTGGCGGGCCCCAGGTTACCATTCCGGCTTCGTCTTTCAGAATCCCGACTATCAGATCTGCGCCGAGGAGGTTTGGGAGGAAGTCGCCCTGGGGCCCCGCCACTTGGGGCTCGCCCCCCAGGAGGTCGAGCGCCGGGTGGCAGAGGCGCTGACGCAGGTGCATCTCTTGGACCGGGCCCACGACGACCCCTTCTCCCTCACCAAGGGCCAGCGCCAGTGCCTGGCGGTGGCCGGGGTGCTGGCCCTGGCCCCCAAGGTCATCATCCTGGACGAACCCACCACCGGCCTGGACTACCGGGAGCAACAAGGGCTCCTGGACCTGGTGGCCGACCTGCACGCCCAGGGCCGCACCATTATCATGGTGACCCACTCCATGTGGGCCGCGGCCACCTACGCCCGCCGCCTGGTGGTGCTCATGACGGCCAGGTGATGCTGGACGGCCCCACCCGGGAGGTCCTGGCCCGGGAGGAAATCCTGGTCGCAGGCCCGGCTGCGGCCGCCGGCGGTGGTGCGGCTCAGCCGCCGGTTGGGCTTTCTGGCCTTGAGCGCCGAAGAATTCCAGGAGCATCTCAGGCAACAGAAATAGACCGGTGGCACAGGCTTTCAAGCCTGTGCCGCACTGCCCTCCCCTAGGCGGACGGAACTCCCCCCCAACATATTCTCCCCCGGACTTGCAAGCCCCTGCGCCGGTTCTTAATATGTAGCTGTAGGGGCGGTTCTCGAACCGCCCTTAGGCGGATAATTTGCCTATTTTTTAGCGAAAACTGGAAACGGTATCTCTTATGACCAACCACAAAGTCGACCCGCACCTGTTCGTGGCCTTCGGCGCCACCAGCGACCTGATGCGCCGCAAACTCCTGCCCGCCCTCTACCATTTCAGTGAGCAGTACGGCCTGGAAAGGCGCCTCCTCCTGGTGGGGGTCTCTCGGCGGAAAGACCTGGGTGATGACGGCTTCCGAGCCCTGGCCCGGGAGGCGCTGGCCGCGGCCGGGCTGCCGCAAACGGGGCACACCGACTCCTGGTGCGACGCCTGCCTCTTTTTTCAACCCTTGGGGGCAGGGACTCCCGAAGATTACCGGGCCCTGGCGGCCCGCCTCAAGGCCCTGGAAAAGACGCACAAATTCCCGGGAAATCGCCTCTTTTATCTGGCCACCCCTCCGGACGCCTTCGGCCCCGCCATTACCGGCCTGGGCCAGGCAAAATTGCACCGCAGTCCCGGCTGGACCCGCCTGGTGGTGGAAAAGCCCTTTGGGCGGGACCCGGAGAGCGCCCAAAATCTCAACCAATTGCTGCAACGCTATTTCGACGAGCCCCAGATCTACCGCATCGACCACTACCTGGGCAAGGAAACGGTGCAAAATCTCCTGATCTTCCGCTTCGCCAACGACATCTTCGAGCCCCTGTGGCACCGGAACCTGGTGCAGAGCGTCCAGATCACCGTGGCGGAAAGCGCCGGGGTGGGCAGCCGGGGCAACTACTACGAACAGACCGGGGCCCTGCGGGACATGGCGCAGAACCACCTCACCCAACTCCTCACCCTCACCGCCATGGAGGTCCCGGTTACCTTCGAACCGGAGGCCATCCGCAGCGAAAAGGCCAAGGTGCTCCGGGCGGTCTCCCCGGTGCGTCCCGAAGATGTGGTTTACGGGCAATATACCAGGGGTTCGGTGGGCGGCCGAGAAGTGCCGGGGTACCGGGAGGAGCGCGGGGTGGCCCCCGATTCCGTCACCGAGACCTTCGTGGCCTTGAAGCTGGGCATCGAAAATTGGCGCTGGAACGGGGTGCCTTTTTACCTGGTCACCGGCAAGGGGCTGCCGGCCCGGTTCACCCAGATCGCCGTCACCTTCAGCTGCCCGCCGGTGTGGCTCTTCCAACCGAAGCCCGCCACCTGCAGCCCCAACGTCCTGGTCTTTACCCTGCAACCCGATGAAGGCTTTGACCTCCATTTTCAGGTCAAGGCCCCGGGCGAGCCCCTGGACCTGAAGACCCAGCGCCTGCGCTACCGTTACGCCGAGGCCTTCGGGCCCCTGCCGGACGCCTATGAGACCCTGCTCGTCGACGTCATGGCCGGAGACCAGACCCTCTTCGTCCGGGCCGACGAAGCGGAGGCGGCCTGGCGCATTTACGCCCCGCTGCTGGCCCAGCGGCCGCCCACCCTTTCTTACCCCGCCGGCGCCTTCGGCCCCCAGGAGGCGGCCCGCCTCATGGAATGGCCGGACCCGGCTTTGCTTTACCGCTAAATCTGTGATAGGAATTTCCCCAAAACCGGCCTTTTAATGGAGAGCAGGCGCCCTCGCCTGCTCAAGCACAGCCGCGGACGGCGGTTCGCCATTTTTTCTCCGATTGAGGATACTGTCTCGGTTCAATCACGCCTCTTTTTAGAGGTTTTGATATTTGAGACCATTAACCCTTTTTTGATAAGTTATTAAGCAGGATTAAGTCATGCAGGTGGCCGCGGTGCAGCTCAACTCCACCCCGGACCGGGAGGCGAACCTCTCCCGGGTGCGGGCCCTGATTACCGCAGCAGCCCGCCGAGAGGCTCAGTTGGTGGCCCTGCCGGAGCATTTCGCCGGTTACGGTCCGGAGGAGGTGGTGGCCGCCGCCGCCCAACCCCTAAGCGGGCCGCTGGTGACGGAGTTCCGGGAGTTGGCGCGCCAATTGGGGCTCACCCTGCTCCTGGGCTCCTTCCCCGAGCAGGCCGGAGCCGGCGAGCGGCCCTTTAACACCAGTGTCCTCATCGGCCCGGAGGGGCAAATCCTGGCCCGTTACCGCAAGATGCACCTCTTCGACGTGGCGCTCCCCGGGGCCCCGGCCCACCGGGAGTCCGGCTTCACCCAACCGGGGACCGAAGTGGTGACTGCGCCCCTGCCGGGCACCCCCTGGGTTGCCGGGCTGGCCGTGTGCTATGACCTGCGCTTCCCGGAACTTTTCCGGGCCCAGGTCAGCCGGGGGGCCAACCTCATCTTCCTGCCCGCGGCCTTCACCTCCGCCACCGGCCGGGACCATTGGGAGGTGCTCCTTAGGGCCCGGGCCATCGAAAATCTTGCCTATGTGGTGGCCCCGGCCCAATGGGGACAACACTCTCCCGGGCGGCGCAGCTACGGCCACTCTCTGATCATCGATCCCTGGGGCCTGGTCCTGGCCCAGGCCGGGGACGGCGACGGGGTGATTTACGCCCGGCTGGACCTGGAGCGCCTGGCGCGCCTCCGCCGGGAACTGCCCTGCCTGGAACACCGTTGTTTATCGTAGGGGCGACCCGCTGGGTCGCCCTCTAGTTTGATGGTGCGTAGGACGCACCCTACAGGAACCACGAGCGCCAGGTGATTTGTAGGGGCGGTTCTCGAACCGCCCTGGGCTGCATCGAGACCAAATACAACTGGGCGACCCAGCGGGTCGCCCCTACGGGAAATGCCATCTATGCCGGAAAGTCCGTTCAAATCCGTGAGCCGTTCCCTCTTCCGCTGGTATCTGAGCCAATTCCCCCTGCGCGATGGCAAGGCCTATTTCTACGAGAAATTCCATCCCGGCCTCATGCCGGAGGACCGCCTGCTCACCGTTACCCTGGATCAAGGCTTCAGCATGAAGCTGGACCTGAAGGACGCCGAACAACGCAAGGTCTACTTCTTCGGACATTACCACGAACGCTATGAAGCCGCCTTGGTGGCCCGCCTCCTGGACCCGGGGGAGGTCTTCTGGGATATCGGCGCCAACGTCGGCTATTTTTCCCTGGTGGCGGCCGCCAGGTTACAGGAGGCCGGCCAGGTGGTGGCCTTCGAGCCCGGGGCCGCGGCCCTGGCGCGCCTGACGGAAAACGTCTCCTTGAATCCTTTCAAAAATATCCGCATCTTCAATCTGGCGGTGGCCGACGCCGACGGTGAAGCCACGCTTTACCGCGCCGAAGGCATTGCCGACAGCAGCGCCAGCCTGTTTGCCGCCGCCGCCGGGGCCGCCGGGGGCGAGACCTGCGCCACCGTCGCCCTGGACGGCTTTCTCCACCAAGAAAAGCTGGCCCCACCGGACTTCATCAAGCTGGACGTGGAAGGCGCCGAACTGGCGGCCTTGCAGGGGGCTGCCGGCATCCTGGCCGACTCCCGGCCCTTATTGCTGGTGGAAATGGAAGAAAAGAACCTGGTCGCCGCCGGCGCCTCCAAGGCCGCCATCCAGACCTTCCTGCAGGATTACGGCTACCGGGCCGCCCATCTCCGCAAGGGCCGCTGGCACTTGCTCGACGACGTCAACTTAACCCGCGGCCGCAATATCTTCTGGTTCAACCCCGCGCTTCCCCAACACCGGGCCAAGGCGGGGCGAGTCTTAAATCTTAGTTAGAGTTCAGTATCCTTTGGAAAAAAATCTGCAAAATCAGACCACGATAGACCTCAGGGTTCGACCACTCTGGCTCCGCCGTCTTTTTTCTCAGCTCGGGTTATTAACTATATCCCTGGAAAATTTTTGCTTCGAAATTTAACTGATTTTTCCCGTCTTGGTCTAAACTAGCTGAAGCCTTAAATATGTCATGGTTAACCACCGGACGACTACACCCTAGCTTATACCTGTCTGCCAAGGAGTTCGTTATGCTCAGGCCCTCTCGCACCTTTTGGGTTTTATTAGCCTTATCTTTCGGTTGCCTGGCCACCATGGCCTTGCGGCCCTTGGGGGAATCCGGGACTTCTCCGGATAAGACCCTGGCGCCCTACTTCATGGTCATCAGCGATGAGCCGGGAAAAGATGTCATGCCTTTAAAAAGCAGCCGGGCTGACGTGAAGATTGCCGGCATGGTGGCTGAAGTTAAGGTCACCCAGGTCTACCGGAACACCGGACAGAAGACCCTGGAGGCCATCTATGTCTTCCCGGGCTCGACCCGGGCGGCAGTGCACGCCATGCGCATGACCATCGGCGAGCGGGTCATCGAGGCCGAGATCATGGAGCGGCAAAAGGCCCGGGAGACTTACGAGCAGGCCAAGAAAGAGGGCAAGACCACTTCCCTGCTGGAGCAGCAGCGGCCCAATGTCTTCCAGATGAACGTCGCCAATATCCTGCCGAATGATGAGATTAAGGTGGAGCTCAACTACCTGGAACTCCTCCAGCCCGAAAACAATGTCTATGAGTTTGTCTATCCCACGGTGGTGGGGCCGCGCTATACCACCAAGACGGCTGAGGGAGCCCCGGATACCGAAAAATGGGTCCAAAACCCTTATCTGCATGAAGGAGAGGCCCCGCCTTACACCTTTGGCTTGCAGGTGGAGCTGCTGAGCGGGCTGCCCCTCACCCAACTGGCCAGCCCCAGCCACGACGTCGAGATCAAATACTCCGGGCCGGCTTCGGCCCAGATCAACCTCAAGGATGAGAAGACAGCCGGCAATAAGGATTTCGTCCTGCGTTACGGACTGGCCGGCGGCAAGATCGACAGCGGCCTCCTCCTGTATCCCGGTAAAGATGAAAACTTTTTCCTGTTGATGATGGAGCCTCCGGCCCGGGTCGAACCCGAGGCGGTCTTGCCCCGGGAATATATCTTCATCGTGGATGTCTCCGGCTCTATGCACGGCTTCCCCCTGGAGACCGCCAAGGCCCTGATGCAAGACGTCATCACGGGTCTGAGGCCCGAGGATTTTCTGAACGTCCTGTTGTTTGAGAGCGGCGCGGCGGTCTTGTCTCCCGAGGGTTCCCTACCGGCCAGCGAGGACAACAAACTGAAGGCCCTGAACTTCATCAAGGCGCAACCCGGGGGCGGCGGCACCAGCATCGTCCCGGCCCTGAAGCGGGCCCTGGCCCTGCCCCGCACCCGGGGGGTTTCCCGGATTATCACGGTGGCCACCGACGGCTATGTGAACGTGGAACCCCAGGTCTTTCAGTTGATTCGGGAGAATTTGGGGGCGGCCAACCTGTTTGCCTTCGGCATCGGCACCTCGGTCAACCGCCATCTCATTGAGGGTATGGCCCGGGCCGGCCTGGGAGAATCTTTCGTGATCCTCAACGCCGCCGACGCGGCCAAACAAGCGGCCAGGTTTCGCAATTACATCGCCAACCCGGTGCTCACCGACATCAAGGTGGCCTTCGAGGGCTTCCAGACCTACGCAGTGGAGCCGGGAGCGGTGCCGGACTTGTTCGCCCTGAGGCCCATCACCTTGCTGGGTAAATACCGGGGCACCCCCCAGGGAGCCATCGTGGTGCGGGGCAAAACCGCCCAGGGCCCCTTCGAACGCCGCCTCGAGCTTAAGGAAGCCAAGGCTTCCCAGGATAACGCCGCCCTACGGCTGCTCTGGGCCCGGCAGCGGATCATGAATCTGGTAGATTTCGCCTCCCTGGAACGGGATAAGAAAGAGGCGGAGAAGGAAGTTACAGCCCTGGGGCTGAAATACAGCCTGATGAGCCCCTACACCTCGTTTGTGGCGGTGGATAAGATCAAGCGGGCCGACGGCACGTTTGTCACGGTGAAGCAGCCTTTACCCATGCCGGCAGGGGTCTCGGATCTGGCCATCGGCGGCGCCATGCCGCCGGGGGCTCCCATGCCGTCCATGGCTTACCGGGGAGGTCCCCTGGGCGAGACGGGCCTGAAAGCCAAAACCAAATCCAGTTATGACACGGCCGCCGGGGGCGCCCCCCCAACGGGGACAGCCACTCCCGAGGCTGCCGTGACCATCAAGATTAAGGACGTCCGGACCAACCAGAGAGCCCTGGCCCCGGCCACGGTTCGCCAGGCCCTGGAGGCCGAATTGGCGAGGCTGGCGCGCTGCTGTCAAGATGCGGTCAAGAGCGGCTATAAGCTGCCGGCGGAAATTACCCTGGTGTTTACGGTGGGGACTGACGGTAAGCTTAGCGCTGACCCGATAGGTAAGCCGCCTCTGGCGGACCAAGGGTTTGAAAGCTGTCTGGCCGCGACCTTCCGGAGCCTGCAATTCCCGCAGCCCCAGAAGGCCGCCGTCCAGGTAACCGTAAAACTTGCCCTGGTAGTTCACTAGGTCCCCAGTTCCCGAGGAGAAAAAGGACCCGGGGAATTTTTGCCTCCTGAGATGGCTGCCGGACCTGGCAAGAGCTAGCGCCGCCAGTGGCCGCTGATGTCTCAAAACGGGCGCGCCAGGTGAGGGGAGAGGGGCGGGTTGATGTGACCCGCCCCTCATGTGGGTTGACCTGCTACTTATTGCTGGGCTTGTCTTTTTTGTCGGCCTTCTCTTTGTTTTTCTTAGCCTTTTTGGCTTCCTTTTTACCCTTATCCTTCTTGCCTTTGTCTCCCACAGCTTTCTCCTCCGATTTTTCGCCTTCTCAGTCTGGTTAAGAGGATGGTTATTGGCGCGTTTACTTAACTGGCCGCCTTCTTCCTGCCTCCCTTCACCCCGAATCCTCTATCTTTGGCCATCTTGCTCCGTTGGCTTGAATATTCCTTACACACGAGAGGATACTTTTTGGGGTCGAGGTCGAATCTCTTAAAATATTCTTTCGGCAGCAAATTGTGGGCTTTGCGAATATGGGCCTTTAGGGTGCGCATCTTTTTGCCACATTCCAGACAGACAACGTGCTTATTGGTAACGATGTCTTTTAGCGGTATGGATGGTTTCTTCACCACTCCGCCTTCTTCGCCCTGTTGCCCTGCCATGGCCTCAGAGACTAGACCTTCACCTTCCAGAGCCGCCAAGACATTGTAGACCTCTTTAATTTCCTCAACTAATTCCGTAGGACTGAGTTCGCTCATTGAGGCATGGGACATTATAATTTGTGCAGTTAACTTCAGAACTTCGCTCGCCATGGGGATTATCTCCTTCCTCTTATTTTAATATAATTTTAGTTGCAGTCTTTATCCAAACACTATCTATATTAACTCCATTTGAATTATTATCAATAAAAATCATCACTCTGGGAAACCTTGCTAATTGTTAAGGATCCCACAGATTCAATTGCTGCCCGCCTAGAGGCTTCGGTTTGGGCAAGAATCTTCTGACAATCTCTTGGGCAATCAAAGGCGCATTGCCACCGGCTCGATTGTTGACGATAACATTGACCGTTATCCCTTGTTCCACCGCCTGGCGCATGATCTCCACCGTCTCCAAGACCATCTCCGGCTGCAGCATGCCCTCGATCAATCTGTCAAAGGGCTGGGCCTTAAGATAAGAATCCTCATACCTCATCCCTAAAGGCGTCAGGAGCCGAATCACCCCTTGCCGCCCCGCATTGAAAAACCTGCCGCTGGCTTTGGCCAACTGTTTCCTTAGAGGAGGCAGCCAGGTCCATTGAGACAGAATTTGCCCCACTCCATGCTTTGCCAAGATCTCGAAGACCTGGTCTCGTAAATATAGCTCGGTTCTTAATTCCAGATGGTAGCGCTGATCTCGCGGGACTGCCTGGAAAAATTTATCCAGGTCCCGGGCCATCTCCTTGACCGGAGTCCGATCTTCTTTTCGTTGATATTCCTGCTCAAAGATGAATCCGGTAAGATTTTGACCCAACAGCTTCACGGCCGGCTCATAAAATTGCGCCGTGAAAATCTTCGGGTTCAGATATGCTTCATTCTCAAGATATTGTTCACCCCGGCGGATTTTCTGCGCCGTGGTCATTTGCGGAACCTTGAGAATGATGCGATCACCGTCTTTTAGATACCGGGAGTAATGCTGCAACACCTGGTAGTTCTGGGATGGCTGGCCTTGCTGATCCAAGAGCAGCCGATAAAAAGTGAAATCGATTTCCAGGACGGAGAAATGGCTAAAGTACTCCTGGACGCTGTCGACTGGCAGAACTTCTTCCGTAATGGCTCTGCCGGCCACGATCCTGCTCCGCCTGGTTAGCTGCCCTCCATAACGGTCTCTCGAATAAATCTGGCCGAGCCAGCCGGCATAGCGATCACTGGCAGTACCGATCAAGACCTGGGGATGAAGGCCGCGGAATTGGAAGGCTGGCGGGGACCCGGCGTAGTCAGACATGCCTTTAGTTTAAATTAATGGCGGAATTCAACCAAGTGCCTGGGTGGGAGTTTATCGGCAAGTTCACCTAGGCAAAGCATATCAATACCTTTTCCAAAGATCTGATAGCCTTTGGCCCTGGCAAGGTATTGCGTCCCCACCAAACAGGACGCCAATCCGGCCAGGGGCGGCTGAATTTCGAGAGGAGTTTTCAGTCCCGGAGAAAGGTAAACAAAATCTATAATTTTATCTCCTTTTAGCCGCCGTCGACCGAGAATTATCGCTCAGTTCGTTTGTCGTAAAATTCGCTTCCCGCCTATATTGGCAACAGTTAAATCTTTTGTTCCCTTTTAACAAGTTGCTGCTACCTCTCCGCAGGCGCAGCCAAGATCGCTTTATGCTGATCTGGTCAACCTGGCCGTTCTGAGCTATTTGCCTTATTAACTTCAGCGCCCGCAAAACTTCCGGCCGACTTCGACGCAGACCAACCCCCATACTTGCAAAAAATTTTGTTCATGGGCATAATTCCGTGAGGAGATTATGCCTGATGTTGCCGACCTTACAGCTCACCGACGCCTTCAAAGGCTACACCTACGATCAAGACAAGCTCATGACCCCGGAGGAGACCGTGCGGCGCGTCCGGGAGCGCCTGGCCGCTCTGAGCCTGGAAATTTTGGCCGAGACCATGCGCATCGATTCGGGCCGCCTGGATATTCCCGTCTACCTCAGCCTGCTGGGGGCCGACGCCCGCCGGGTGGTGCCGACCCAAAAGCAGATGGGCAAAGGCGCCACCCCGGTGCAGGCCGAGGCCAGCGCCCTCATGGAACTGGTGGAGCGCTTCAGCTTCTTCACCTTTATCGAGGCGGGGCCGAAGCTCTATACCCACGCCCGGGACCTCAGGGAGCCGGCCCTGCCCTTCTCTTACCTGGCGCGCTCCCTGTTCGACCACTCCCCGGACCTCACGGCCGCGGCGGAGCTTTATCAGGACTGGCCCCTCCATTTCGTCCCGGCCACCAACCTCAGCACCGGGACCCCGGTCTATCTGCCCCTGCACTGGTTCTACCTGATCGAGGAGTATAACGGCCCGGCGGCGGGCAACTGCCTGGAAGAGGCGGTGCTCCAGGCCCTGTGCGAGGTGGTGGAGCGCCACGTGGGCACGGTCATCACCCACGAGCGCCGGCCAACCCCGGTCATCGATCCGGATTCGGTGACCGACCCCGCGGCCCGGGAATTGCTGGAGAAATTTTCCCGTAACGGCATCAAAGTTTATCTCCGGGACTTCTCCCTAAACACCGGCATCCCCACGGTGGCGGCCCTGGCCTACGACCCGGCCACCTTCCCGGAATCCAGCGAAATCGTCTTTGCCGCCGGCACCACCACCGACCCGACCAAATCCCTGATCCGGGCCTTAACCGAAGTGGCCCAACTGGCCGGGGATTTTAATCGGCATACCTCCTACCGCCCTACCCTGCCCAAATACGAATCCCTAAAGGACGCCGCCTATCTGATGGCCCCCGGACCCGCCGTCCCCCTGGACCGCCTCCCCAACCTGGCGCACGATAATCTCAAGGTGGAAATCCACCACTGCCTGGAGGCCCTGGGCCGCCTCAACCTGGAAGTTTTCGTAGTGGATGTAACCCATCCTGAGATCGGCCTCCCGACGGTCTACGTCCTCATTCCGGGCACCCACTTCCTGGACCGCACCCGCAATACCAATGTCATCTTCCACCTGGCCAAGACCGCGGCCCTCTATGCCGAGCCCTTGGAAGCCCTCACCGCCTTACAGCGGCTGAACGAGACCTTTCCCGAGCGCTTTGAGGTCCACTTCTTCCTGGGCCTGACCCTGGCCAACCTGGGCTTGAGCGCCGAGGCCCTGGCGCATTTCCAGCAGACCCTGGCGCTCTCGCCCCCGGCCCACGAGGTCCCCAGTATTTACGTGCACCTGGGCAACTGCCACAAGGATCTGGGCGATTACCCGGCCGCGGCCGCGGCCTTCCGGCAGGCCCGCGCCTTGGACCCCAACCTGAAGGAGGCCTATCATTTCCTGGGCTTCTGTTTCTTCAAGCTGGGTGAGTACCAGCAGGCGGTGGCGTGCTTTGAGAAGGCCATCGAACTGGACCACGGCTCGGCCATCGACTACGCCAACTTGGGCATCAACCTGCTACGCCTGGGCCACCGCCAGGAAGCCGCCTACGTCCTGAAACAGGCCCTGGAACTGGACGCCTCCCTGGACTTCGCCGCCAACGCCTTGAGAGCCCTGGAAGCCTGATCTTGGAGGGAGAAAGATAGGGGCGACCCGCTGGGTCGCCCTTTTCTGGTAAATCCCGGACAGGGGCGTCCGAGAACCGCCCTTACCTGCCGCACCGATTGTCGCCCCCAGCCCCCCGGCGCTGGCCGCTGCTAATCGAACATGATCCCGCGTTTGGCCTGCAAGGTGAATTGGCCGCATTTGGGGCAGGGAAACCGGGAGATTTCCGAAATGTTGTAGATGGGCGTAAAAGGGCCGTGGCCTTTGGGGCAGTTATAAGTTTTGCCCCGGTAGTCGCTCCAGTTGGCCAGTTCAAGGCGCACAAAGTCCTGGCAACCGGCACAGTAGCCCGTTATGGCAGGGGATTTCATGCCGCCGCCGATGATCAGGTTAGTAGTGTAACCGCAGCCGGGATTGGTGCAATTGACTTTGGCCGTCTCCCCCGCCTGAGCCAAATTCGCAGAGAAGGCCACCAATAATAATGCTGCCAGCATTAGCCTTTTCATGTCAGTCCTCCTCAATCAATCCTCCTGAGAACCATAATATAGCAGCAAGGCCACCGGCCCAAGAGAAAATCGGCTTCGGTGGGCAGCCAATTCGGGTTGACATCTCAAACGATAATAATAAAATAAAAACCTTAGCAAGGAACCAACTGGCTAAACGCCGAGTTTTCCGGATCAACCGGGAAAACGGGGGACCCAAGTTTCTGGGGCGAATCCGCATCTGCGGAAGGACAAGTTACCTCCTGCCCGAGCCCGCCAGCTAACCCCGTAGGCAGGAGGAGGATATGTTGAATATCTGCTTTAATGCGCCACGGGCGCATCATTTCTGCCTTCCCAGCCGAGGCCTTAACTCGCATCTTTTCCCCCACCCTCCACCGGCCCTTAGCTGACCAAAAGCAGGGAGACCGGCATGGTCTGCTCTTGTCATTTTGGCGTGAGCTTCGAACTCATTTGCCCAGGTCCCGAGGCTCAAAAGTGAACCTGAGAGGTTGCCAGGTTACCGGGCAATAATTAATATTTAGGTCATTGGCGCAGGGGCGGGATAGGCCCCGGCTTTAAAAGACTTGCTCTTCATGAAAATCCCGATTCTCATCATCCTCAATCTTGGACTGGTAGTCCTGTTTATCGCCATGCTGCGCAAACGGGACCTGCTCACCTTTCACCAGCAGGGGCGCGTCTGGCTCACCTTCCTGGCGGTGGCCATCATCACCCTGATGGACGAGTTCACCTCCATCTTTTACGCCCCGGCGGAAGCCTACCGCTTTATCGGCTCCAGCGCCCTGGTCTTCATCGCCATCACCAGCATCCTGGTGCGCTTCATCAGCACCCGGCTCACCGAGATCGCCGAAATCCTGGAACATCACGGTCTCATCGGCGGCGGGGTCTATTCCTTTTCCTACCTGGTCCTGGGCCCCATGGTCTCCTTTGTGGCGGTGTCCTCCATCATGGTGGACTACATCCTCACCGCCTGCATCTCCGCGGTGAGCGCCGTCTCCAATGCCACTTCCTTCTTCCCCATTATCCGGTGTCACCTATGGTGGTGGTGGTGCTGGCCATCATCTGGTTCGTGGCCGGCCTGAATATCCTGGGCATCCGGGAAAACGCCCGTTTCACCTTCCTGATTTTCATCGCCGCGGCCTTCATCATCGTCAATCTCATCGTCTCCGGGGTCCTCAACCTGGATGCCGTGGCCGTGGGGAAGATGGGCGAGGCCGTGCATAATTCCATCAAGCACGTCAGCACCGGCTCCTTCCTGACGAACTACGGCCACTTCGTCTCCAGCATCGCCTTCTGCATCCTGGCCTATTCCGGGGTGGAATCGGTCATCCAAACCGCGGGACTGGTGCGCACCTGGCGGGAGATCCGCAAGGCCTATCTATTCCTGGCCCTGACCGTGGGCATTGTTACCCCCCTGGTGGCCATCCTGGTATTGTCCGCCCCCATCGATTTCAAGGCCCACGAAGGCGATCTGGTCACCTATTACGCCACCATGCTCAACGGGGTGCCTTTCGGTTTCGCGGTGGCGGCCCTGGCCAGCTTCACCCTGATGATGGCGGTGAACACCGCCTTCGTGGCCTCCAGCGAATTGCTGGAACGGGTGGCCCACCGCTACGGCTTCCTACTGGATCATCGTCACCAACCGGCGCCAATCCCTGTACCGCATCCACCTAGCCAGCGCCGTCTTCTTCTCCATCATCATTTTGCTCACCATGGGCAGCCAGGAAGAGCTGGCCAACATGTACGCCCTGGGTCTGGTGGCCTCCTTCTGCATCAATATGGGGTCCCTCATCCTCTACCGCTACTTCATGGGCACCGCCGAGGGCATGACCTATTACACCAGCCGGCTGGTCACCCTGATCCTCTGGATCATCCTGGTGAGCTGCTTCATCTTCCTGGCCATCGACAAGCCGCATGCCACCATGCTGTGGGGCGGGGTGACCAGCGTCATGATGGTCCTGGGGTTCCTGGTGGCCCGCAAGCGCGCCCCGGAATTGAAGCAGATCGGCCAGGCGGATACGGAGATGGAGATGGTCCTCTATCTGGCCGAATCCGAGGCCCCGGACGTCCACCTCTTTTTCCGGCGCTCGGAGGAGCCGGGAGAGGCCGGTCCCAGGGACAACGAAGTCTATATCACCTTCTATTCCCCCCGGGTGGGCGGCATTCCCCCCAAGCTGGGCCCCAACCATTTCCGCTTTCCCCTCACCAAGATCAGCCTTTACAACCGCATGGTGAGCCTCCTGAAGGTGGTGGAGTATGAACTCTCCGACCGCCATGTGGTGGTCCATCTCGGCTGGCCCCTGTCTTCCTGGATGGACCGCTTTGCCATCGGGGTCATGGTCTTTAACCTGATGCGCCTGCCCCGGGTCTTCCCCGACTTCGAATTCGACATGCATTACCGCAAACGGCCGGCCCTGCCGCCAACCCCACAGACAGCTTGACTTTAGAAGTCTTTTCGGGTTTATTTGATGCGGATTTGGTAGATTCCGGCAATAATCTTTAATCATGACCCCGTAAAGGCTCTTCCGGGATGAAAGCCGCCATCCTCATCGCCGTCAATCTGGCCCTGGTCGGAATCTTCGTCTGGCTGATGCGGAGGCCCGGGCGCCTCTCCTATTACCAGAACGGCAAATGGTGGCTCACCTGGCTGTCGGTGGCGGTCATCACCCTGATGGACGAGCTCACCTCGGTGTTTTACGCCCCGGCCGAGGCCTACCGCTTCATCGGTTCCAGCGCCATCTTCTTCATCGCCTTCACCGCCATTTTCATCCACTACATGACCACCCGCCTGGTGGAAATCGGCGAAATTCTGGAGCACCACGGGCTCATCGGCGGGGGAGTCTATTCCTTTTCCTACCTGGTCCTGGGCCCCCTGGTCTCCTTTGTGGCGGTGGCCTCCATCATGGTGGACTACATCCTGACCGCCTGCATCTCGGCAGTAAGCGCCGTGCTCAATTCCACCTCTTTCTTCCAGCTGCCGCACTACGTCATTATGGCCATTGTCCTCTTGACCATTTGGGCCGTGGCCGGCTTGAATATCCTCGGCATCAAGGAGAACGCCCGGGTCACCTTCGCCATCTTCATGGCTGCGGTCTTTATTTTCATCACCCTGATCATCTCCGGCATCATCGACTTTGACGCCGCGGCCTGGGGCCGGCTCAAGGAGGCGGGGCACCAGACCGCCGCCGGCCTCAAGTCCGAATCCTGGTTCCACAGCTATCAGGTGTTCATCGCCAGTATCGCCTTTTGCATCCTGGCCTACTCCGGGGTGGAATCGGTGCTGCAGACCGCGGGACTGGTTAAGAGTTGGCGGGAAATCGGCAAGGCCTACATCTTCCTGGCCTGCACCGTGGGGATCGTGACCCCCATCGTGGCGGCCCTGGCCTTGTCGGCGCCCATCGATTTTCATCTGCACGAGGGTGACCTCATCACCCACTACGCCACTATTTTGAACGGCCTGCCCTTCGGGGTGGCGGTGGCGGTCCTGGCCAGCTTCACCTTGATTATGGCGGTCAACACCGCCTTTGTGGCCTCCAGCGAACTCATCGAACGGGTGGCGCACCGCTATGGCTTTCTATGGCTCATCGTCACCAACCGGCGTCAATCCCTCTACCGCATCCACCTGGCCAACGCCATCTTCTTCTCCGTCATCATCCTGATCACCTCCGGGCGCCAGGAAACCCTGGCGGATATGTACGCCCTGGGGCTCATCGCCAGCTTCTGCATCAACATGGGTTCCCTCATCATTTATCGCTATTTCATGGGCACCAAGGAAGTGATCCACTTCAACACTTCCCGGCTGGTGACCCTGGTCATGTGGGTCATTTTCGTGAGCTGTTTCGTCTTCCTGGCCATCAAAAAGACCCACGGCACCCTGTTGTGGGCCGTGGTCACCGGGATGGTCCTGCTGGCCGGGTTCCTGGTGGCCCAGAAACGGGCCCCGGAACGCCGGGAGATCGAAAAAGGCGACTCTGAAATGGAGATGATCTTGTATCTGGCGGAATCCGCCGCACCGGATATTCACCTGGTCTTCAAGCGGTCCCAGGAATCCAGCGAGGAACCCCCGGAAGACAATGTGGCCCATATCACTTTGTACTCCCCCCGGGCCGGCATTCCCCCTAAGCTGGGCCCCAACCACTTTCGCCTCCCCCTGCTCAAGTTGAGCCTCTATCACCGGCTGGTGGCCCTGCTGCGGGTGGTGGAGTACGAGTTTGGCGACCGCCTCGTCACGGTCCACCTGGGTTGGCCCATGTCCTCCTGGCTGGATCGCCTGGCCATCGGGGTCATGGTCTTCAACATGATGCGCCTGCCGCGGCTGTTCCCCCACTTCCGCTTCATCATGAGCTACACCGAACCCACCGGGTCGGCTACCAAGATTCAGGACGCCGCGGTTAAATAAGCCAACTAATCTCCCAATCCGCATAATTAAGGGCGACCCGTTGGGTCGCCCTAGAAATTTTTCCTCTGGCCTTGGCTGACCGCTGAAAGCTGATCGCTGACCGCTATTCTACCGGCGGCGTCCCAAAGTTTTGCCGGTAGCGCGCCCAAAAGGCCGCATCATCCAGACGGTGCTCCTGGGTGCCCTGCTGCTCCACGCAAAAGCTGGCCAGGACCGCGCCCAGGCGGGCCGCCTCCGGCCAGGAAAGCCCCAGGGCCAGCCCCTTGAGCAGCCCGGCCCGGTAGGCGTCGCCGGCGCCGGTGGGGTCCAGAACCTGCCCGACCCGCACCGCCGGAAAGTCCTCCCGGCCGGTGGCGGTTTGCAGATAAGAGCCCGTCTCGCCCCCGGTGGTCAGGAGCGTAGGCGTCAGTTTCAGGAGTTCTTCCTCCTCCAAACCGGTCTTTTGCCGGAACATCTCCAACTCGTAGTCGTTGACGATGAGGGCCAGGGCCCCGGTGGCCATCTCCTGCAGTTCGGCGCCCCCCCAGGCGGGGATGCTCTGGCCGGGGTCGAAGATGTAAGGCACGCCCCGAGCCTTATAAGCCCGGGTGTAGGCCAGCATGTCCTCCAGGCTGCCCGGGGCCACGATGGCCAGGGCCGCGGCCGGATCCACCCCGTCAAACTTGTACTCCGAGGGGTGCTTCATGGCCCCGGGATTGAACCCGGTGATCTGGTTGTCGGAGAGGTCCGTGGTGATGTAAGCCCCGGCGGTGAACTCCTGGGGAATCTCCTTGATCCCGTCCAGAGGCAGGCCCAGTTTATTTAGCCACTCCCGATAGGGCCCGAAATCCTTGCCCGCAGTGGCCAGGATGACCGGCTTCTCCCCCAGCAGGGCCAGGTTGTAGGCGATATTGCCCGCGGTGCCGCCGAAGCGCTCGGTGAGGCCGTTCACCATGAAACAGACGTTCAGGATGTGGATCTTCTCCGGCAGGATGTGATCCACAAAACGCCCGGGAAAATCCATGATCCGGTCATAGGCCAACGACCCGGAAACGAAAATTTGCATAAAAACCTCTGAGTTTCAAGTTTCGACAATATTCAAGTAGGGTGCGTCCTACGCACCATTGCCAGTTCCAATGATGCCGCGCCGGTGCTGCGTAGGACGCACGCTACAGACTTTGAAAATATTCTTTGGCCTCCCCCACGGTGAACAGCGACCCGGTGATGACGATGCGGTCCTCCGGCCTGGCCAGGGACTGGGCCCGTTGGATGGCCTCACGCACCCGGGGGACCTGGATGATTTCCAGGTTGAAAGGTGCCGCCCGCCGGGCCAGGTCTGCCGGGCTGGCGGCGCGGAAATATTGCGGTTGGGTGAAGATCACGGTCTGGGCCAGAGGCAAAAGGCGCGCCAGGATGGTGTCGACCTCTTTGTCGGCCATGATGCCCATGACCAGCAGGAGGCGCCCGTTGCCCCGGGTCTTTTTCAAGGCCTGGGCCAGGGTTAGGGCGGCGGCGGGGTTGTGGGCCCCGTCCAAGAGGATGCAGGGGTCCTGAGAGACCTGCTCCAGGCGGCCCGGCCAGCGGGTCTGCTGCAGGCCCTCCCGGATGGCCGCCTCAGTGATGGTAAAGCCCCGGCCTGCCAGGATTTCCAGGACCGCCAGGGCTACCGCGGCGTTACGATATTGATGACCCCCGATCAGACTCAGGCTCAGACCCTGCAGGTCTTTTTCCAGTCCATGATAATTGAGCTGTCCACCGCGCCGCCCTTGAGCCTTAAAGTCAACGCCGCCCTGATATAAAGGCGTCCCCAATTCCCGGCAGGTCAGCCGCAAGAGGTCCAGAACCGATTTTTGCGTGGCGTAAGTCACCAGCGGCGCCCCGGCCTTGATGATCCCCGCCTTCTCCCCGGCGATGGCCAGCAGGCCCCGGCCCAGGTAATCCTGGTGATCCCGGGAGATGTTGGTGATCACCGACACCACGGGCTGCACGATGTTGGTGGCGTCCAGCCGCCCCCCCATGCCGGTTTCCAGGATGATGGGGTCGGCCTTTTCCTCCAGGAAATAGAGGATCGCCATGGCGGTGACGAATTCAAAGAAGGTGGGGGGCTCGGCCGCGTCCACTACGGACCGCACCCGGTTGATCAGTTGCAGCAAACCGTCTGCGGAAATCTCCCGGTCCCGGAGGCGAAAGCGTTCCCGCATGCTGACCAGATGCGGCGAGGTGTACAACCCCACGGGATAGCCGGCCCGGTGCAAGACGGCGCTGAGCATGGCCGCCACCGAGCCCTTGCCGTTGGTGCCGGCGATGTGAAGGTACCGGCCCTCTTGATAAGGGAGGCCCAGCCGGGCCAGCAGATCCAGAGTGGAAGACAGGCCGAACTTGATGCCGAATTTCTGTAAATCAAAAACCCAGGCGATCGCCTGGGCCAGGTCTGGGAAAGCCGTCATCCGGCCACCCGGCTAAAATTCCTTGTATTCATGGCTCATCACCGTGTCCCCGTCTGATTTAAAGCGAATGACCAGGGTGCTGCGCAGGATTTTACCCTCTTGCTTCACCGGCACCTTTTTTATCTGCTTGTCGTCAGCCAGGTACATCTGGTCGGATTGATCCTGGATTTTGCGTTTATCGTGCTGGTATGGCAGACCGGCCGGGGCGTCTTTATAGCTGAAGTACTTGTAAACCGGACCGCTGTCGGTTTTCTCGATCTCCTTGGGGTCGCCGAAGTAGAGGAGAATCTCATGTTTGACGGTCTTGCCGTTCTCGATGCGCTTCACATAGTTGGGGTTGATGGTGTTGCCGCTGGCATCCTGCCAGGCCAGGAGCAGTGGCAGGAGCAGAATCAGGACGATGGGAACCAAACGGCCCAGGACCAGGTCGCCCCGGGGGGCCGCCGGCCGCCGAAGTTGATGATACGGTGCCTCCATTAGCTTAAACCTCCTAAAAATCTAACCAGTCTTTAATTATAGTTTCTTCCCGCAGTTATCTTAAGCCCGGCCCAAAAGCTCGCCTAGCTTTACTATACCCTCCTTTTCTCCAGAGGGGCAAGGGGGATTTTCTCAGCTCAACAAGACCGCGATGACCCCCCCGAAGAAGATGGCGTCGAAGGTCCCGGCGCCGCCGATGGAGGCCACCGGCGCCCCCAGTTCGGGGATCTCGTTCAGTCTCAGGAGATCGGCGCCGATGAGAATCCCCAGGGTGCTGGCAATATAGGCGCAAGGGGCCCTCAGATAAGGGGGGCAAAGCAGATACGCCCCCAGGGCCGCCACCAGGGGCGGAATTAAGCCGGGCACCGCAATGCCCAGGCCTTTCACCGGCCGGGCCAGGCGGTTCACCACCAGCGTCACCAACCCCACCAGGATCGGCAGATACAGGCCGAAGTGGATCTGGAGCAGCAGATAAACGCACAGGCAGATGGGAATCAAGGCCCCGCCCACATTGACCGCCAGCACGGTCTGGTGGGTTTGCGACGCCCGGGGCAGCCGCACCCGCATGCCATAATAGGAGATGGTCTGGTCTCCGTAAATCTCCCGGGATGCGAAGTGGTAGATGGGGATATTCACCAGACTGCCCAACAGGGTGAGGACGAGCAGCCAGAAGATCAAGCCGGGGGACAGCCCCAGCCGCAGAAAGGCCTCGCCGATCATCCCCAGCAGCAGGAAGGGCAGCATAATCAGGGCCATCACGAAGAAGGCCAGCATCATCAGCAAGATTAAGGGTGGAAAAAACATTTTGCCGTCCTAAAAGTTTAGTTTAATGCCTCTCTGTAAATCGACCGGGGACGGAGGTAAAGGGGTGACGCTCCGGTCTCCGGTCATCGGTCTCCGGTCGCTCCCTTAACCTTTCCCCAGCCCCTAAGAGCGCATCTTGAGGTCCAATTCGTCCAGGGAGATTCCCAGGATTTCCGCCGCGGCCTGGCGCTGGCCGTCCACCTTCTCCAGGGTGCGCCTGATCAATTGCAGTTCCAATTCCGGCAGATCCATCTCCTCCTCCTTGAGGACCCAACCGGCGTGCCGGAGGTTCTCCGGCAGATCGCCGAGGGTCAGGGTGTCTCCCTGGCAGACGATCACTCCCCGTTCGATGACGTTCTCCAACTCCCTAATATTCCCCGGCCAGGGATAGCCCCGGAAGGCCTGGAGGACCTCCGGCGCCAGGACCTTGACGGCCCGGTGGTTCTTCTCCCGATAGGTCCGCAGAAAATGGTCGGCCAGCAGCGGCAGATCCTCCGGCCGCTCCCTCAAGGGCGGCAGGACGATGGGGAAGACGTTGAGGCGATAAAAGAGATCGTCCCGGAAGCGCCCCTCCCGTACCATGGAGTCCAGGTTCCGGTTGGTGGCGGCGATGATCCGGACGTCCACCTTCAGGGTGCGGGTGGACCCCAAGGGTTCGAATTCCCTGGCCTGGAGGACGCGCAGAATTTTGGCTTGGGTGGTGGGACTGAGTTCGCCGATCTCATCCAGAAACAGGCTGCCCCGGTTAGCCAGGACGAAACGGCCATCCTTGCGGCTGACCGCCCCGGTGAAGGCCCCCCGTTCATGGCCGAAAAGTTCGGACTCCAGCAGGGTCTCGGGCAGGGCGGCGCAGTTCACCACCACCATGGGACCCTGAGCCCTGGGGCTGTTCCGGTGGATGGCCTGGGCCACCAGCTCCTTGCCGGTGCCGGTCTCCCCCAGAATCAGCACGTTGGCCTCCGAGGGCGACACCAACTCCAGCAGATGAAAGACTTCCGCCATCCGCGGCGAGGCGCCCAGGACCCCAAAATGATCAAAGCCAGCCATGGTTTGCCTTAAGATAAGACATCACGCCGAAAATGTTGCCTCACTTTTTTTGTCAAGACCGGAGACCGAGGACGGGGGACCGGCTCAGCCCCCGTCTTCCGTCCCCCGTCCTCCGTCTTCCGTCCTTCTAATCCCGTGCACCACGCCGTGGCAGCGGCAGGCGGTGGCGATCAGGACCCTGCCGCTCATCCCGCCCAACTCCCGGGCCAGGGCCATTAACTCCTGCGGCGGGTAACCGCCCACCCCGGGAGCCAGTTGCCGGCTGGCAACCACCCTGATGGCCAGCCCGGGCAGTTTCAGGGCCGCCAGTTCAGCAAACAGGGCCACCTCCCGGGACTCGCCGCTCACCGGGCAGACATCATCCGACTCGGAACAATCATCCGGACAGAGCTGCGCGGCCCGGCTTAAATAGACCTGGCCTTCCGAGCCCCAACCGCTCCACGGTCCTAAATCCTCCAGCTCGGCCGGCGGCGCCGCCGCCTCCCAGCCTTGCAGAGGCCCGGCCAGCAGCCAGGCCCAGGCCACGTGCTCCGGCACCATGGGAATGAGCCAGTCCCAGGGGGAATCCTGCCGCAGATTGGCGGCCAGAAAGGCGATGGCCTCCGCCACCACTCCGGACACCCCGGGGAGCTCCAGAGCCCGCACCGCGGCCAGGGCCGAAGGATTGCGGTCCACCACCAGGAAAGTGGCGGCAGCATCCTGCCGGGCCAATCTCTTCAGGGCCAGGCGTCCGAACTTTCCCGCCCCCAGGATGAGGTAGCTGGCCATCGGCTCATTCCTGGCGCGGGAAGACCCCCACCACGGTGGGCAGCCAGTACGGCGACTGGTCAAGGAGGTTGCCGATGGAGTGCTCCCACGTCGGCGGGGAAAAAAATTCAAAGTCCTTGGTCTTGATCAATAGTTGCGCTTCGGTGCCGCCGTCCAGATTCAAGGCGGAATCGACGTCAAACTTACTGGCCTTGAGGAACTGGGCCAGCTCCCGCAAGGTGAAATAGCGGTTGGAGGTATTGAAGATCAGGATATTGCCCACCCGGTCGGTGGCGATCACCGTCCGGTTGGCCTTTTTCTCGCTGTCCCGCACCCGGATGTTCCCTTTGTAGTCCAGCAGCAGGGGAAAGGATTGCACCCCCTGGGTCCAGGGCAGGTTCTTGGGATTGATGGGCGTGGCCAGGAGGTCCAGGATGGTGGCCCGGGGCAGATCCGGGGAGATGCCTTTGGGCTCCGCCACAAACATGCCGCGCATCTGGCGGTTGCGCCCCGAACCGATGGCCTGGCCGTCGGCAATGATCAAGCCCACCGGTTGGTTGTCAGTCCCATAATAGCTGGCGTTGAAGACGACGGAGGCCTTCAGTTCCTGCTGCCAGAGGGTGATGGCCTGGGGCGCGTGGTGGAAGACCCGGAAGGCGTTGCTGGCCGGATCGATCTTCACCACCGCCAGGGTGGCCATGACCTCGTTGACCTCACCCTCCCGGAGCACGTCCACCTGAGTGAAACTGAGGCCCCGGCCCAAGGTCTGCCATCTGGGCGAGGTGTGGGTCAGGCCGGCGCCCCTTACGGTTACGGGGGCCAGCAGGCAAACCCAGCAAATCAGGATGACCCTATAAAGCCAGGCGGGCACCGCCTCTCCTTGCAGATCGGTGAAATATGAGATATTTTACCACGGTAGGGAAGATTCGTCCATAAGCTTAAAAAAACAGTCAGCAGGAAATAACTACAAGCAATTTCAAACCCGGCAGCCAAAGAGAATGTCATTCTGAGCGAAGCGAAGAATCTCGGATTTTTTAGTACTAGAGACCCTTCTTGTCGCTCAGGTTGACAATAAAGTAAGGTTTCGAAATGGCTTCTATCTTTTGCTTTTACTGCTCACTGCTTACTGCTCACTGCTCACTTTAATAGGTCTTTGGAGGTCTGAATATGTCCCTGCGTCTGGCCGACTCCCACGCCCATCTGGACCTGGAAGAGCTGGCCCCCGACCAGGCCGAAGTGCTGCACCGGGCCCGGGAGGCCGGGGTGGCCTTGATCATCAATGTCGCCACCGGCCTCCGGGACGCCGCCCAGGTACTCCACACCGCCGCCAGTTATCCTGGCATTTTCGCGGCCCTGGGGGTCCACCCCCATGGGGCGGGGACGCTCCAGGAGAAAGATCTGGAGACTCTGGCCGCCCTGGCGGCCCGGCCCCGGGTGGTGGCCATCGGCGAAATCGGCCTGGACTTCTACCGCCTGCGCTCGCCGGCCGCGGCCCAAGAGGTCTGGTTCCGCCGCCAACTGGACCTGGCCCTCACCCTGAAAAAGCCGGTGATCATCCACACCCGGGAGGCCACGGACGTGACCCTCAAGATTCTCCGGGAATACCGGGGCCGGCTGACGGGCGGGATCATGCACTGTTTTGCCGGGAGCCTGACGGAGGCCCGGAACTTCCTGGACCTGGGGCTGCACCTGTCCTTTTCCGGCACCCTCACTTACCCCAAGGCCGGGCCGCTGCGGGAGGTGGCCCGGGAGGCGCCCCTGGACCGCCTCCTGGTGGAGACCGATTGCCCCTATCTGCCGCCGCAGCCCTGGCGGGGCAAGCGCAACGAGCCGGCCTACGTGGTGGCCACCGCCCGGCAGCTGGCGGAGGTGAAGGGCCTCAGCCTGGAGGAGGTGGCCGGGCCACCTGGGAGAATACCCTGCGGGTCTTCGGGCTGGAGGAAAAGGACCTTTCAGGAGCGTAGGACGGGCGTCTCGCCCGCCATGTAGGGTGCGCCCTGCGCACCAAAATTGCACAGGCGAGACGCCTGTGCCACCAGTATTACAAATGACCCAAATCGCCCAAAACCTGGCAGAAGTGAGACGCCGCATCGCGGCCGCCGCCTACAAGGCCGGCCGCGACCCGGCTCAGGTGCGCCTGGTGGCGGTGAGCAAGACGGTGCCGGTGGAGCTGCATTAAAGAGGCCATAACCGCGGGCCAGTCGCCTCTTCGGGGAAAATTATTTGCAAGAGGCCCGGGGCAAAATCGCCACCCTGAGCCGCGGGGCTGAGCTGGCATTTCATCGGCCATCTCCAAAGCAACAAGGCCAAAGGCGCCGTGGAACTCTTCGAACTGATCCACGGGGTGGACCGTCTGAAGCTGGCCCGGGCCCTTAACGCGGCCGCAGCCTCCCTGGGCCGGGTTCAAGAGATTCTCCTGCAAATTAACCTGGCCGGGGAGACCTCCAAATCCGGGGCCGGCCCGGAGGCTGCCGCGGCGCTGCTGCGGGAGCTCATGCTCTTGCCGCACTTGCGGGTGCTGGGCCTGATGACCATGCCGCCTTTTCTTTCACCCGAGGCGGTGCGCCCTTATTTCCGGGCCTTGCGGGAGTTGCGGGACCATTTACAAGACCTCAGCGGCCAGCCCTTGCCGGAGCTCTCCATGGGCATGTCCGGGGATTATGAAGTGGCCGTCGAGGAAGGAGCCACCCTGGTGCGGGTGGGCACCGCCATCTTCGGCAGTCGGTGAGAAAGTTGAGCAGTGAGCCGTCGAGCAGAATGCATGCATGGAGCTAACCTAAACATGGTTCCACTGGCTACTGGCTACTGTATTATTCCCCTCTGGCAATTTTTCCCAGTTCAGATATGATAGTATTACCTAACAGATTAGAAGGACTACGAAAATGTGGGACTGGCAGCACGTCTATTGGGATTTGGCCAAGCTGATCATTGCCGCGGTCGTCGGCGGCGCCATCGGCTTTGAGCGGGAGGCCCACGGCCAGGCGGCGGGCTTGCGCACTTACATCCTGGTAAGCGTGGGCGCCTGCCTGATGATGATGCTCTCCATGGAAATGGAACACTTCTACCGCCACCTCTCGGTGGACCAATCGGTGGTGCGCCTGGACCCGGCCCGAATCGCCTCCTACGCCATCGCCAGTATGGGGTTTCTCGGGGCCGGGGCCATCATCACCGGCAAAGGCACGGTGCGGGGTCTCACCACCGCCGCCGGCCTCTGGCTGGTGACCGGCATCGGCCTGGCCATCGGCGCCGGCTACCTCCTGCCAGCCATCTTCGCCACCCTGGTGAGTCTGCTGATCCTTTACGGGCTGCGTCAATTGAAGAAAGTCTTCGCCCATGATGAACACACCGTCATGACCCTCAAGTTTGACGGCACGACCAGGCCCATGGACCGCATCCGGGAGATCCTGGAAGGAAATGAGGTTAATATCCAGTTCATCAACTACAAAATAGAATTGCCCTCCAATACCACCACCTACCGTCTGCGCTTGGAGAGCAAGGACGACCTCTACTGGGGGCACATCGTCAAATGCCTCTCCGACACCAAGGGTTTGCAGGAAATCTCCTGGGAGGAGGGCGAGGTTACTTAAACAGGACGGGAGACGGAAGACCGGGACAAACCGGCAACCGCTCACTCTCCGGTCTCCGGTCCTCGGTCTCCGGTCCTCGGTCTCCGGTCTCCGGTCTCCGGTCCATCCGTAAATTCTAAGCATAACTTTCGCGAACTGGACGGCCTTAAACTCAAATAGCCATGACTGCCATTAAACCGCCGCCTGCCGGCGCCAAGGTGGGCTTCACCACCACCATCCCGGTGGAGGTGGTGCTGGCCGCCAATCTTCAGCCGGTGGACCTGAATAACCTGTTCATCGCCGACCCACAGGCCCGGGCCCGGGTGGCCGAGGCCGAGGCCGCCGGCTTTCCCCGCACCATCTGCGCCTGGATCAAGGGCATCTACGCGGCTTTGCAACGCCACCCGGACATCCGCACGGTCATCGTCGCCTGCCAGGGCGATTGCTCCTACACCCAGGCCCTGGGCGAGCTCCTGGAGGCCGAGGGCCGGGACGTGGTCCACTTCAAGTATCCCTATCCCCGTAATCGGCAGCAACTGCGCCGGGAGATCCGAACCCTGGCGGCCCGCCTGGGCGCCGCTGCATCCCAGGTGGCCTTGATCCAGGCCAGGCTTACGCCCCTGCGCCAAAAATTGCAGCACCTGGACCGCCTCACCTGGGAATCCGGTCAGGTGAGCGGGGCAGAAAATTTCCAGTTTTTGATCGCCAGCTCCGACTTTGCCTCCGACCCCGAGGCCTTTAACCTCAAGGTGGCGGAGTTCCTGAGGCAGGCGGCAGGGCGCCGGCCCCGAACCTACCCGGTGCGCCTGGGCTTTGTCGGCATCCCCCCCATCTTCACCGACCTGTGGGACTACCTGGAGGAACTGGGGGCCGGGGTGGTGTTCCACGAATTCCCGCGCCAGTTCAGCATGCCCCATCATCATGCCGACCTGGCGGAGCAATATTTTCATTATACCTACCCCTACGATATCTTCGGACGCCTGGCGGACCTGGAGGCCGCGGTGCGCACCCGGCGCCTGGACGGCCTGGTGCACTATACCCAGAGCTTTTGCTTCCGGCAGATGTTCGACCAGCTCATCCGGCAGCGCCTCAATCTGCCCGTCCTCACCATCGAAGGGGACCGCCCCTCCCCCCTGGATTCCCGCACCCGCATGCGCCTGGAGGCCTTCGTCGATGTTTTACGGCCTTAATTTAGAAGGTAGGGGCGGGGTCACCCCGCCCTTACGCGCCTGCGGCCTGGATTTCGGCAGTCGCTATGTCAAGCTGGTTTATGCCGGCGAGCCAGGGGTCCTGGGGCGGCGCCGGTTGGACACCATCACTTTTTACCGGGATTATCTCAGCCGTGAGCATGGTCGGCTAAGGATCGCTTGGCCGCGGCTCAAGCTGCCGGAGCCGGAAGCTCTGGTGGTCACCGGCTACGGCAAAAATCTCTTGCAACAAAACTTCCCCGCCATCACCGAAATCCGGGCCCATTTCCTGGGGGCCCGGCGCCAGACGGGCTTGGACCATTTTATTCTCCTGGAGGTGGGCGGCCAGGACACCAAGGTGCTTTACGTCAAGGATGGCCGGGTCTTCGATTTCCTCACCAACGACCGCTGCGCCGCGGGCACCGGCCGCTACCTGGAGAACATGGCGCGGTTCTTGAAGATGCCGTTGACCCGGTTCGCCGCCGCCTGGCAGGACCCGGTGGAAATCTCCCAGACCTGCGCCATCTTTGGGGAAAGTGAGCTGGTGGGGCATCTGCTGGAGGGGGTGGAGCCGGGGCGCATCGCCGCCGGGGTCAATGCCTCGGTGGCCCGGCGGGCCTTGGCGCTGGTGCGCCGCTACCACTGCCCCACCCTGGTCTGCGTCGGCGGCGTGGCCCGCAACCGGGCCGTGATTCATTTTCTCCGGGAACCTGACGCCTTTCGGGTGCTGGTGCCGCCTTATCCCCAATTCAACGGGGCCCTCGGCTGCTGCCTGGAGGCGGCCCGGCGGCTGCCGCGGGAGCAGCCGTGACCCGCCTGGCGCCGGACGCCCCCCTGACCCGGGCTCTGTGCCGGCTGTCGGCCCCGCTGGCCGCCGCCCCCCTGGCCGGGGAAGTGGCCCGGGAGCCGCTGCCGTCCTCCCGGGAGGTCCAGCGCTTCACCTTCGGCGGCAACGGCTATGCCGTGGTGGGCAAATTTTTTTCCGCCTATCCTCCCCTGACGCCGGCGGACCAGGGGTTGGCCCAGGAATACGACAATTATCTCCAGGCCGCGGCCCGAGGCTTGACCAACGGCGGTTCCCGGATTCCCAGGCTCCTGGGCCGCCACCCGGAAAGCCGCCTGGGCTTGCTGCTGGAGGCCATCCCCGGTCCGGACCTGGACGCGCTTTTGCACCGCGCCTGCCTGGGCCGCGAGCTTGACCCCCTGTACCGGGGCCTGGCCAGCCTGGCCGAACTGCTGGCCTTCTTTCACTCCCGCCCCCTGCCGGAAACCCCGGTATCGGGGCTGGAAGGCCTGGGCTACCTGGACAAACTACGGCTGCAACTGCGCCTCCTGGGGTTGCTGACCGCCGAGGATGAGACGGCCTTGGCCGCGGAGAGAGCCGCCTGGGAAGTCAGACTGGCTCAATTTTCCGACCGCCAGGTGTTGGTTCACGGCGACGCCACCCCCACCAACTTTCTCTTCCCGGACCACGGCGGGCGGGGACGCCCGCCCCACGGGCAGGCCGTGGCCCTGGACCTGGAGCGCCTCCGTCTGGCCGACCGCCTCTGGGACCTCTCCTGGCTGGCGGGCGAACTCAAGCACGCCTGGAGTTGGCGCACCGGCAAGGCTGCCGCCGCCGAAGCAGCCATCGGCCACTTCTTCCGAGCCTATCTGGCGGCCCTGCCCGCTGACCCCCAGCTGGCCGAACGCCTTTTCCTCCTCAACCCCTTTTACATGGCCCTGGCCGAGCTGCGCATCGCCCGCAACACCTTTCTCTCGGGCGACTACCGCCGCTGGCTGGTGGCCGAGGCCCGGCGCTGCCTGGCCTCCGGCAGGAGGCTGTGAGGAGTTTCGAGTTTTAGTTAAGTTACGGCGTAGGCTCATAATTAATTGTGACTTAAACTCCCGCGATCCGGGCTTCCAGACTGGGAAATTTAGTCCCCCTTCGTAAGGGGGAGGGTTTAGGCTGGGGTGTGGTAGCGATCTTGCACGAGTGTTGGCAAATGGCATGAAAAATGTCGTCACCCTCCTCTAACGACCCTGCCCCTCTGAAGTGGAGAGCAGAGTTTCCCAATTCTCCAATCAGGAATGATGGATAGAAAACGAAGGTAACTAAATAAGTTTGCGCCTTGCCGCCTTCAGATTCGAGATATTAATGCCATTGTTGACCTGTAGTCGTGGAGGTAGCATGAAAACCGTGCTCATCATCGCCGGCTCCGACCCGGGCGCCGGCGCCGGCCTGCAGCAAGACCTGAAGGTCGCCACCCTGCTGGGGACCTACGGCTTGACGGTGGCCACCGCCCTCACCATCCAGAACAGCCGGGGGGTTAAGGCGGTGCACCCGGTGGACCCGGAGGTGGTGGCGGCGCAACTGGAGGCCATCCTCAGCGACTTCCCGGTGGCCGCGGTCAAAATCGGCATGCTGGCTAACGCGGCCATCGTCGCCGCCGTGGCTGATCACCTGAAAGACCTGGGTCCGGCGCCGCTGGTCCTGGACCCGGTGTTGGCCGCGGGCGGCGGCTTCCCGCTGCTGGACGAGGCCGGCATCGCCGCCATGCGGGAAAAGCTCTTCCCCCTGACCTACCTCCTCACCCCCAACGCCCCGGAGGCCGCCCGTCTCACCGGCTTGACCATCAATGGCCCCCCTGAACTGGAGGAGGCGGCCCGCCGCCTGCAAGCCCAGGGACCCCGCTGGGTCCTGGCCAAGGGCGGCCACCTGCCAGGTGAGCCGGTCGACATTCTTACTGATGGCACGAACGTTTACCACCTCCCCGGCGTCCGGCTGGCCGCGCCCCACCACCACGGCAGCGGCTGCGTCCTGGCCAGCGCCTGTGCCGCCGGCCTGGCCCGGGGCCTTACTCTGCCGGAGGCGGTGAATCAAGCCCGCCGCCTCACCAATCAGGCCCTGAAATTCGGCCTGCCCCTGGGCCGGGGCGCCGGCCCGGTCAATCCCTACGCCCCCTTCGCCCGGGACCTGGCCCGCTTTGCGGTCCTGGCAGACCTGCAGGCCGCCGCGGCCCGCCTGCAAGTCGAGGATATCTGCCCCTTGATCCCCGAAGTGATGAGCAACCTGGGGTTCGCCGCCCCCTACCCGGAAGGCCCCCGGGATGTGGCCGCCTTCCCCGGCCGTCTGGTGAAAAGCCCCTCGGGGCTGCTCATCCCGGCCCCGCCGGCCTTCGGGGCCTCCCGGCACCTCGCCGCCGTCATCCTCACCGCCATGGCGGCGCACCCGGAAATGCGCAGCGCCATGAATATCAAATACCTGGAAGGCATCGAAGACCTGGCGCCGCTGCTTCACTTTCGGGTGGCTACCTTTGATCGTAGTCAGGAGCCTGCAGAGGCGCAAGGGAAGGGAGGCGGCACCCTGGCCTGGGGCGTGGCTGCGGTGCTGAAACCCGGCCAGGCGCCCCCGGACCTCATCTGCGACCGGGGCGGCTGCGGCCGGGAAGCCATGATCCGCATCCTGGGCCCCACCCCCATGGCCGTGGCCGAAAAGGCCCTGGCCCTGAAGAATGCCCTGCGAGCCGGAGGGAAGTTGGAATGAGTTGAAGGAAAGAGTATTTGGGGGGAGGGCCAGGGGCCTTGAGCCCCTGCCCTCCCCCCAAGCCCCCCTCCCAACCCGCAAAAGTAGGGGCGACCCGCTGGGTCGCCCCTTTTATGTTCCATGGGAAGGCGAGGGTAACCCCACCAAGGTACTTTCTAACGCTCCGTCACCGGCGCCGTCATGATCACCTTATACAACGCCAGGCCCACGAAGAGATCGCCCACCAGGATGCCGATATCCGCCAAGGTCGTTTGCAGCAGCCAGCCCAAGAAGTCAGCCCCCGGCATAACCTTGATCTGGCCGGCCAGGGTGGCGCTGATGGAGAAGTCCGCCATCATGATGATCCCTAGAAAGGCCAGGAAGCTGTTGAGGATCACCCCCAGGATGGCGGTGGACCGCGACAGGAACAGCAGGCTCACCAGCACCAGGTCGAGCATGGAAAACAGGTTGGGCCACAGGTAGGTAGTATCCTTAGGCGGATGAATCCGAAAATGGAGCAGGGTGGCGCCCAGCGCCAGGGCCACCAGGGCTACCCAGAGGAGATGACGTGGGCTTTTCATGGGGTTGCCTAAAATTTCATCGAATAGCCCAGCAGAAACAGCAGGGCGATGGCGATGATGATGGAGGATGAACCAGCCCAATTTCGGAAAGAGGACATACGAAAAATAGCGAATCATCTCGTCATCCTTTGAAATACGCCGCGGTCAGGCGGCCGGCGGTGTAGATCAGGGCAAAGCCCAAGAAATGCACCACCCACCAGCGCCAGGAGAGAAACTGCCAGCCTTGTCTCATGGTTTTAATCACTCCCCGCCAGATTTTGCTGCTGAGTGATTAAAAACTAAGCATGTGGTGACGGAAAATCCACCAGGGGGGAGAGAAAAAAACCGCCTGGCGCAATTTTCCGTCGGGGCGGGGTCTCCCCGCCCCTGAAGGAAGAGGCTTCGCGGCACGGCGCACCAAAAGCACCAGGCGAGACGCCTGGGCTACCAGGGCAATTTAAAACCCCGACAGTCGGGCGATCTGCTCCATCAGCCCATAGGTGAGCTCCTGGGCCTGCCGCGGTCGGGCGGCGTACAGGGCCGGGCCCAGTTTGACCTCCACCCGGTAACCCCATTGGCCCGGCAGGTAGGATACGCCCACGGGCACGAAGGGCAGCAGCCCCAGGCCGTCCCGGTGCTGGAACTTCAGGAGCAGTTGGATGAGGCGGTGATGGCCTGGCCCCACCATCCCCCGGACATAGGTGCCTTCGGGGAACAGGACGACGTAGGCCCGCTCTTGCAGCAGGGGCAGCAGGCGCTTGAAGGAGGACAGGGTGGCCCGGGGGTTTTGGCGGTCCAGGGGCACCCCGCCCCAGGCCCCCAGGAGTTCCCGCACCACCGGCTGCTGAAAGAGCTCCGCCTTGGCAATGTACTGCAGCGGCGGCGGCAGGGCCATGCCGATCAACGGGATGTCCTCCCAACGCTGGTGTTTGGGACAGATGATGGCCGGGCCCCGAGCCGGCAGGTTTTCCAGGCCCCGGACCTCCAGGGAATAATAGCGCCCGAGGGTCTGCCGGCAAAACCAGCGGCCCAGGTAGTAGAAGTTGGGAGACAGGGAATGACTCATGGCCGCTAAGAACCAGACAATTAATAATTTGTCTAAATCTTACCGACTATCAAGCGTCTGTCAAGACGGAAAGATTCCAAGAATCAGGTCTGTTTACTGGAGAATTTGAATAGGGTTTTCTCCATTCAAAAAAGCTTGAGATCAATAAGCATATTGGATATATTATATCCAAATATCAGGAGAAGGTTATGAAAGTCTTAGTTTCATTATCCGATGAGTTATATGCCAGGATGCAGGCTGTGATCCCGCCTCGTCAACGTAGCAAAGTGATGGCGGAATTGCTTGAAGAAGAGGTCCGTCGACGGGAACGGGAACTTTATGAATGTGCTCTCGCCGTGGAACAGGATGAGCAACTCCAAACCGAGATGGCTGACTGGGACGGAACCGTTGGCGATGGAATCGAAACTGAAACGTGGTAACGTCTACTGGGTAAATCTGAACCCCACCCAGGGGTCGGAGATCAAAAAAGTTCGCCCCTGTGTGCTGGTGGGCGCTTCTCCTCTCAATCAAGCTCGCAGAACAGTTCTGATTGTCCCCCTCTCTCGCCCTGGAGAAGCGAGACCGCCCATTACCGTAGCGGTCCGATGTCTGGGTCGGGAGGTGCGGGCGGTTTGCGATCAACTCAGAGCCATAGACAAAACCCGCCTATCCTCATGGATTGAAGAGATGTCCAGAGAAGATTTGGAAAGTATCAGTAGGGCTCTTAAACAGATCCTGGTCCTCTCATGATTAGGATGATCTAAAAATTTACCTCGTTTTTAAGCTCTTTGAGGAGCGCCATGCCATGATCTATCTCGACTACAACGCCACCACGCCGGTGGCCCCGGAGGTGGCCGAGGGCCATGCAGCCCTTCCTGGGTCCGGAGTTCGGCAACCCGAGTTGCGATTATCCCCTGGGCCTGCGGGCCAGAGACGCCGTGGTCCAGGCCCGCCGCGAGGTGGCGGCCTTGCTCAACTGCGCCCCGGACGAAATCGTCTTCACCAGCGGGGCCAGCGAGGCCAATAATCTGGTCCTCAAGGGCGTAGCCTTCAGCCGCGGCTCGGGCCGCATCATCACCTGTGCCACCGAGCACCCCGCGGTCCTGGCCCCCTG
Source organism: uncultured delta proteobacterium (assembly GCA_963796215.1). Lineage (GTDB taxonomy): Bacteria > Desulfobacterota > Desulfobaccia > Desulfobaccales > 0-14-0-80-60-11 > JAPLJC01. The sequence continues at coordinate 64,948 of CAWCKU010000002.1, forward strand.
CCGCTGGCTGGCTTCCCAGGGTTTTGCGGTGACGGTGCTGCCGGTGGACTCGCAAAGGCTTGGTGGACCCCGAGGCGGTGCGCCGGGCCTTGACCCCCGACACTATCCTCATCAGTATCATGCACGCCAACAACGAGACCGGGGCGCTGGCGCCCCTCAAGGAGATCGCCGCCATCGCCCGGGAAGCCGGGGTGCCGCTGCACACCGACGCGGCCCAGAGCGTCGGCAAGGTGCAGGTGGACGTCAATGAATTGCCGGTGGATTTTCTCACCGTGGCGGGGCACAAGTTTTACGCCCCCAAGGGCGTGGGGGCCCTCTACGTGCGCCGGGGCCGGGAGCTCACCCCCCTGCTGCACGGGGCCTCCCAGGAGGGCGGGCGCCGGGCCGGCACCGAGAACCTGCCCTATATCGTCGCCCTGGGGGAGGCCTGCCGCCTGGCCCGGGAGGGTCTAAAGACGACCGCCGCCCACCTTCAAGGCCTGCGGGACCTGCTCCATGAGAAGCTCAAGGCCGGCTTCCCCGGCCTGGTCCTGAACGGCCCGGAGGCCGAGCGCCTGCCCAACACCCTGAACGTCTCCTTTGTCGGCCTGGCCGGCTGCGACCTGATGGCCGGCGTCCCGGAAGTGGCCGCCTCCCTGGGCTCCGCCTGCCACGCCGGGGTGGAGGCCGTCTCCCCGGTCCTGGCCGCCATGGGGGTCAGCGCCGAGGTGGCCCGGGGCGCGGTGCGCTTCAGCGTCGGCCGCCCCACCACCCGGGCGGAGATGGAGGAGGCCGCGGCGCTGCTGCTGCAACAGGCTCGCACTTTGACCGGAAAAAGTTAAGGGCGAACCCGCGGTTCGCCCCGACGATTTTCCCTCAACCATTCTCGCCTCAACGTTTCGGCAACAACTCCTCGATGAGGATATCGGCCAGCTTCTCGGAATCGATCTCGTAGGTGCCTTGTCGATGGCCTCTTTCAAGGGCGCCACCTTTTCCGGGCGGACTTCCGGGGTCTGGTAGACTACTTCCCGTGCCTTTTTGATCAAGCGGGCCTCCTGGTCAAGCCCGTCGGGGCCTGCCCCGGTATCTTCCTGAGATGGCGGCAGCCCGGCCTGGTCGCCGGAATTGTGCTTCTCGTCATCACTCATAGGTTCCATTGATTTGCTTATCCTCACCGACAAGATCACCAGATTGATTTTACCACAAATTAGGAGGTGCGTACCACCTTTGCCGCCAACATCCCCTTATGGTTCTTATCGGCTGTGAGGGCCAGAGCTTGAATAAAACCGAACTCTGCCGCAGCCCCGCCCATCGCCGACTTAGGCTTATTAAGTTTCTCCCGCCAGCCACAGGTAAAGGAACTGGGGCCCGGCCGTCTCCAACTCCGGCAGCATGGAGTAGATGGTGGGTTGGTAGCTGCCCGGGCGGTGATAGCGCACCACCTTGGCATTGGTGAGCCCGGCCAGTCCCTGGGCCTCTTTGATGGCCTCATCCAGGTAGCCGATCTTATCCACCAGTTTCAGGTCTTTCGCCTGGGGGGCCGTGAAGATGCGGCCATCGGCCACCTTTTTCACCTCCGCCAGGCTCATTTTCCGGCCCTCGGCCACCACGTTGACAAAGGCCCGGTAAAATTCCTCGATGATCTGCTGCATCATCTCCTTTTCCTTGGGGCTGGCCGCCCGGAAGGGCGACCAGAAATCTTTCCAGGCCCCGGTCTTCACCACGTCGGTGTCCACCCCCACCTTGTCCATCAGGCCCCGGAAGTTGAATTTCATGGCGATGACCCCGATGGAGCCGGTGATACAGGTGGGATAGGCCATGATGGTGTCGCCGGCCTGGGCCACGTAATAGCCCCCGGAGGCGGCCAGGCCCTCCAGACAGACCACCACCGGCACCTGGCGCTCGGACTTGAAGCTCTTCAACTCGTGGAGAATTACATCCGCGGCGCTCACCGTGCCCCCCGGGGAATTGATCTTCAGAACCACGGCCTTGATGTGCTGGTCTTTGGCGGCCTTCTCCAGTTCTTCCTTCACCCGGCTGGGTGAAGTGGCGCCTTTGAAGAGGCCCAGGACCCGGTGGGGACCCTCCAGAATCATGCCGGAGACGTCCATCAACAAAATCTTGTCCGGGCCGTAGCCCGAGATGGTCTTCTCCTTCAGGGGCTCGGCCTCTTCGAAGAGGCTCACCTTGACGGTGACGCAGCCGGCCAGCAACAACAGCAAGAGGCCGGCCAACGCCAGACAATTCATCGCTTTGTGACGCATAAGCCGCCTTTCCGGGTTAGATCACATCCGGAGGCCGGTTCGAGAACCGCCCCTACATCTCCTTATAGATGATGTGGCCCGCCGGTGCAATCCCCAATTTTGGTCATCCCGAGCGCCGCCCAGCGACTCGGATTTACCTGTAATGTTGAGATTCTTCGGTCGCCGCGCTCCTTAAAAATGACGCAGGCGGGATTTTTGCCGGCCTGCTATAATCTTTTTGAAGCTGCCGACCAGATTGTCGACAGAAAGAAAAAAGCACTTGACACTTTTAAAATAGATGATAAACAATAATCGTTTCAGAACTATCACCTTAATCGCCCTCGCCGTTCTTTTTGGTGAGACCGGAACATTGGTCACGCTAAGGGGGACGAGCTTATGACGATAGGTGCTATCTGACACGGGAGGAGGCGATAATTGGATGCCCGGCGTCAGGGTCAAACCCAACGAACCTTTCGAGGTCGCCTTAAAACGCTTTAAGAAGCAATGCGAAAAGGCCGGGATTCTCTCTGAGATTCGTAAGCGGGAACATTACGAAAAACCCAGCATAAAGCGGAAGAAAAAAATTTTGGCGGCCAAAAAGCGGGCCTTGAAGAAGCTGCGCAAGATCGAGGGGTCATAATGCCCCTTTCTGAGCAGCTTGATCAGGCCCTCAAAGCGGCCCTCAAGAGTCAACAGCCAGTGGCGGCATCCACATTGCGGATGCTGAAAAGCGGCATTCATTATCGGGAGGTGGAGTTGAAACGGAGCCTTTCCGAAGACGAACTACTTGCCGTAGTCGCCACCCAGGCCAAACAACGTCGGGAAGCCATCGGCGAATATACCAAAGCCGGGCGGCCCGAGCTAGCCAAAAAAGAAGAGGAGGAGCTTAGCATCCTCCTCTCTTTTTTGCCGCAGCAACTGAGTAGCGCCGAATGTGAAGTGGAAGTATCCGGGATCATTGCAGAACTGGGGGCGTCGGGCCCTAAGGACCTGGGCCGGGTGATGAAAGCCGCCATGGCCCGGCTGGCTGGGCGGGCCGACGGCAAGGTGATCCAGGAGATCGCGCGGCAGCGCTTGAGTTCATAATTCTCTCCACCCTTTAACTCAGACCTGGAGTGCTATGCCAGAGCAATCCTTGAGCGCCCTGGAGTTTCCAGGGCTCATCCGGGTCATGCAGCACTACGCCGTCTCTACTCTGGGACGGAGTTTTCTTGCTTCCCTCAAGCCCCTGGCCGATTTAAGCCAGATCCAGCAAAAATTTCACCAGATTCGCGAATGGCAGGAACTGGAGAACCGGGAGGGCGCCGCGCCCCTCGACGATTTCTCCGATCTGGCCCCCTGGCTGGCCAAGGCCACGGTCCGGGGGAGCCTCTTGCACCCCGAGGCCTTTAACGAGATTTTGCAGGTCCTGGTCCTCTCCGGCCACCTGCGGCATTATCTTAAGCTGGCGCCGGACCTGACTCCCCACCTGGCCCGCCTGGCGGCCGCCCTGGCCGACCTCTCCCGGCTCAAAGAAGCCATCCAGCAGTGCATCAGCCCCCATAACTTCATCCTGGACCAGGCGAGCCCCGGTCTGGCCGGGGTGCGCCGGGAACTCTCGGCTACCCGGGAGCAGATCAACCGCCAGATCAAGCAGTCCTTTTTCCGGCCGGAGTTTCAAGAGGCCCTGCAAAACCCCATCATCTCCCAGCGCCACGGGCGCTACGTCATCCCCCTCAAGGCCGACCACAAAGGCGCCATCCCGGGGATCATCCACGACCAGTCCCAGACCAAGGCCACTCTGTTCCTGGAGCCGCTGGCCATCGTGGAGCACAACAACGCCATCAACCTGCTGCTCAACCGGGAGCAGCGGGAAGAAGAAGCGGTCCTGCGCCGCCTCACCGACCTGGTGCGCGATCATCTGGATGATATCCGCCAAACCCTAGCAGTCCTGGCGGAACTGGACGCCATCGGCGCCAAGGTGGCCTTCGCCCGGGATTTCAAGGCCCGTGAGCCCATCTGGCGCAGCCGGGGCGGGCTGGACCTCAGGCTCGCCCGCCATCCCTTGCTGGTGCAGCGCCACCGGGACCACCCCGAGGCCCCCGAGGTGGTGCCCATCGATCTGGCGCTCACCCCGGAGCAGCGCTGGCTCATCATTTCCGGGGCCAACGCCGGCGGCAAGACCGTGGCCCTGAAGACCCTAGGGCTCCTCGCCCTCATGGTGCAGAGCGGCATCCCCATCCCGGTGGCCGAAGGCAGCGAGTTCTGCCCCTTCGATAATGTCTATGCCGACATCGGCGACCCCCAGAATCTGCAGCAGAATTTGAGCACCTTTTCGGCCCACTTGCAAAAGGCCCTGGAAATGCTTAATACGCATGCCGGGGAGGGATCTCATCCTGTTGGATGAGCTGGGTACCGCCACCGATCCCACCGAGGGGGGAGCGCTGGCCCTGGCTTTGCTGCAAGTCTTTTATCAGCGGGGAGCTTACGGCGCGGCCACCACCCATATTCCCTTGCTTAAGGGCTTTGCCCAGCGCACCGAGGGCTTCGAGAACGTGGCGGTGGTCTTCAATGAACAGACCCGGCGGCCCACCTTCCAACTGGCCTACGGCGTGGTGGGGGCCTCCAACGCCCTGAAGATCGCCCGGGAACTGGGTTTGAGCCCGGAGATCTTGGCCCAGGCGGAGCGCTATCTCGACCAGGACGAGCTCCGGGCTTACCGGCTGCTGGGAGAGGTGGAAGCGGCCCAGCAGGAGGTGGCCCGCCGGGAGGCGGAACTGGCTGAGCGGGCCCGGGAACTGGCAGGCCAGGGTCCGGGAGTTGGAGGAAGCGCGCCGGGAAGTCGAGGCGGAGCACCACCGGCTGGAAGCGGAAGTTAAAGCAGGCGGCTTTGGCCCGCATCAAGGAGGCGGAGGTCCAATTTAAGGAGATCGTCAAGCGCCTCAAAAGCGGCGGCGAGTCCTGGGGGCGGCTGCGCCAGGAGTTCTCCCAGCGCCAGGCCGATTTGCTCCGGGAACTGACCCCCGCCCCGACCCTGACGCCGCCCCCGGCCCCGGCCTACGCCCCCGGCCAGAAGGTCTTTTTGCCGGCCCTCGGGCTGACTGGCGAGATTCTTGCCAGAGATAACCGGGACGGCCGCCTGGAGGTGCAGGTGCGCCAGGTGAAGATCCGGGTCACGCCGGAAGAGGTCGCCCCGGCCGGGGCTGATGGCCGCCCCAAAAAGGCCGCGGCGCCGGCCCTGGTCTGCCTGCCGCCCCGGGAGCTGGTGCAGAGCCTCAATATCATCGGCCTCCGGGTGGACGAGGCCCTGCCGTTGGTGGACCGCCTCCTCGACCAGGCGGTGCTGAACGGCGCCGAACACGTGGACATCATCCACGGCGTGGGCACCGGCCGCCTCAAAAAGGCGGTCTGGGAGCATTTGCGCCGCCACGGCCTGGTGCAGGAACTCCACGCCGACGACAACCCCGGCGTGACCGTGGTGGATTTAAAAGATTAGAGCGAAAAGGGGAAAGGGTTAAAAAGAGAAAAGGGGAAAGTACCTGTAGGGTGGGCACGGCGCACCATCAAGGCGATGGGCACGGAGGCCCGCCCCACCAATGATTGCAGGACACGCCAAGCAGGAGCTTGGCAAGACAAAAAGCATTCCCAAGCTGGAGCTTGGGAACGAGAGGAATAAATCCCCTCCCCCTTGAGGGGGGAGGGTTAGGGTGGGGGTGGCAGAACGGCTCTTGAGCCCCCCTCACCCCCCTCACCCCAGCCCTCTCCCCCGTTGGGAGAGAGGGTGAAAAAGAAGATGGTGGCCCGTGCCCACCCTACCCGGCACCGGCGGGACGCCTGGGCCACCAGAAAAACCACAGGCTGGAAGCCTGCGCTACCAAAAGCATGATTGGCGAGGAGGATTTTCTGTTTAAGGTGAAGTGACCGAACCACCTAAACTGGCAACTTAAAACTCAAAACTAAAAACTAAAAACTCGAAACTCGGAACTCACATGGCGTTTATCCCGGAAGACAAGCTCCTGGAGATCAAGGACGCGGCCCGCATCGAAGAGGTGGTGGGCCAGTACGTCCAGTTGACCCAAAAGGGCAAAAATCTTCTGGGCCTCTGCCCCTTCCACGCCGACACCAGCCCTTCTTTCACGGTGGCCCCGGAGAAGGGTATTTTTCATTGTTTCGGCTGCGGCGCCGGGGGCAACGTCTTCTCCTTCCTGATGCTGCACCAGCGCCTGAGCTTCCCGGAGGCGGTGCAGGAGCTGGCCCGGCGCTACGGCATCCCCATATCGCTCAAGGAATTGGGGCCGGAGGGCGCCCGTTCGGCCGGCAAGCGCACCCAGGCCTATGAGATCAATAAGGTGGCGGCCAGCTTTTACGAGGCCACCCTGAGAAGCGCCATAGGTGCGCCCGGCCGGGACTACCTGGCCAAGCGGGGCCTGACCCCGGAGGTCATCAAGGCCTTCCATCTGGGCTACGCCCCCGAGGAATGGGAGTCGCTGAAGCCGGCACCTCCAAGGCCGGGGCCTCGACCTGGCGGCGGCCCAGGACGCGGGCCTGCTCATGCCCCGGAGCAGCGGCGGCTTTTACGACCGCTTCCGGGACCGCATCATCTTCCCCATCTTCGACCGCCAGTCCCGGGTCATCGCCTTCGGCGGCCGCAGCATCGGCCAGGGCGAGCCCAAGTACCTCAACTCCCCGGAATCCCAGCTCTATTCCAAGGGCCGCACCCTCTACGGCCTGCCCCAGGCGAGCGACGCCTTGCGGCTCACCGGCGTGGCCCTGGTGGTGGAGGGCTATCTCGACCTCATCTCCTTGCAGGCGCAGCGGCATCGCCAACGTCCTGGCCACCCTCGGCACCGCCCTGACCCGGGAGCAGGTGCGCCTGCTCAAAAGCCTGGCCGACAAAGTGGTCCTGGTCTACGACGGCGACGCCGCCGGGGTCAAGGCCATGGTCCGGGCCTTCCCGCTCTTCGCCCAGGAGGGTCTGCCGGTGCGGGCCCTGGCCTTGCCCGCCGGGCATGGACCCGGACGACTACGCCAAGGAGAAAGGGGTGGAAATCTTCAAGACCGCCTGGGACTCGGCCCAACCCTGGTTCACCTTCCTGCTGGAAGGGCTTGATTGCGACCCACGGCCTGGAGGTGGAGGGCCGGGTGCGCGTCTTGGAGGAACTGCGCCCCTACTTCCAGGCCATCGCCGAGCCGGTGGAGCAGGAATTGTGGCTGAAGACCGCGGCCCAGCGCCTGGGCGTGGATGAAGGGGTGCTGCGCCGGAGCCTGGCCTCCTTCGCCCCCATCACCGCCGGCCGTCTGGCGCCCGCCGCCGGGGTGGCCGTCAGCCGGGAGAGGGCCTTGCTGCGCTGGGTGCTGGGCCATCCCCAGGCCGTGGCCCTGGAGGAATTGGAGGAATGGGCCCTGGAGTTTGAAGCCGGGGACCTCAAGGAATTATTGCACCTCGTTATCGACTGTTACCGGCAACACGGGAAACTGGACCACGGCCTGTTGGTGCAGCAGGTGGAGAGGGACAACCTGCGCACCCAAATTTGCGCCTTAACCCTGGCAGAGGAGGAAGCTAGCGGCAACCAATTAGATCTCTTGATCGACCACTGGCGTCGGGACCTCAAGGTCAGACGCTTGAAAAAGGCCCGGGCCCGGTTGAAGGAACGGCTCCGGAATGCCGCCCGTGACGCCGGCGAAGACCTGATGACCTTGCAGGTCCAGTGGCAGGAGATCGACCAACAACTGAAAGAACTATCGGCATTATAGCAAAAGGAGAAAATGGATGAACAAGGGAATCGGCATGGATGGGTTTCAGGAAATCATGCCCATGGGGGATGATGATACCTTGATCACCGTTGATGACCTGCATGACTCACTATCACCCGAGAGTCTCTTGAACGATCAGATGAAGGATATCCTGATCTTTGACGGGCTGGATCTGCCGCCCGCGGAGGTTGCCAGCCTGGCCATGGCCTCCCCCATGGAAACCGCCGAAGGGGAGGGGGACTTGAGTCTGGAGCCCGACGGCGGCGCCAAACTGGATGATCCGGTACGCCTTTATCTGAAAGAAATGGGCACCGTTTCCCTGCTCACCCGGGAAGGGGAGGTGGAGATCGCCAAACGTATCGAAGAGGGGGAAAAGGAGGTACTCCACTCCCTATTAGCGGTGCCCGTTACCCTAAAAGAGATCTTGAACCTGACTGACATTCTGGAGCAAGAGAGATTGACGCCCCGCCAACAGCCTGGACGACTTTGGCGAAGACGATCCCCTGGAGCTGCCCACCCAAAAATCCCGGGTTCTCAAGCTGATTCAAAAGCTGCGTTCCCAGGACGAAAAGATCCGGCTGTATCATCAGGAAGCCGCCACCCTGCCCCGCAAGGACGAGGGTCGGGTCCAATTGGAGCAAAAGATCGCCAAAGAGCGCCGCCGCATGGTGGATAATCTGAAAAACCTGCGGTTGGAAAGGCACTACCTGGAAGATATCCTCAACCGGCTGCGTCTCTACGGCCGCCTGGTGCGGGACTACCAGCAGAGAATGGAGAAGTGCCTGGCCGCCGCCAATCTGAATGTCACCAAGTTCCGCAACCTGAAGCGCCACCGCAAAGGAAACGGCGGTAGCGAGCCCCAGCCGGTGGCCCTGGCGCCGGAGCGCCTGAAAGAGATAGAAGATGTCTGGGGCCCGGCCCGGAGGCTGCTGCGGCGGGTGGAAGCCGAAACCGGGATGGCCGCCGGGCGCCTGCTGTCGATCCTGGTGAAGGCGGAAAGGGGAGAATATCAGGCCCAGAAGGCCAAACGGGAGTTGGTGGAGGCCAACTTGCGCCTGGTGGTGTCCATCGCCAAGAAATACACCAACCGGGGCTTGCAGTTCCTGGACCTGATTCAGGAAGGCAATATCGGCCTGATGAAGGCGGTGGAGAAATTCGAATACGAGCGGGGCTACAAGTTCAGCACCTATGCCACCTGGTGGATCCGCCAGGCCATCACCCGGGCCATCGCCGACCAGGCCCGCACCATCCGCATCCCGGTGCACATGATCGAGACCATCAACAAATTGATCCGCACCTCCCGCTATCTGGTCCAGGAGATCGGCCGGGAACCCACCCCGGAGGAGATCGCCGAAAAGATGGAGTTTCCCCTGGATAAGGTGCGCAAGGTCTTGAAGATCGCCAAAGAGCCGCTGTCCCTGGAAACCCCCATCGGCGACGAGGAAGACAGCCATCTGGGCGATTTCATTGAAGACAAAAAAATCTCCACCCCCATGGAGGCGGTGGCCAACCTCAATTTAGCGGACCAGACCCGGAGGATGTTGGCCACCCTGACGCCCCGGGAAGAAAAGGTCTTGCGCAAACGCTTCGGCATCGGCGAAAAGACCGACCACACCCTGGAAGAGGTGGGGCGGGATTTCGAGGTTACCCGGGAGCGTATCCGCCAGATCGAGGCCAAGGCCCTGCGCAAGCTCCGGCATCCGTCCCGGAGCACCAGGTTGAAGAGCTTTATCGAAAGTTAGGCCCCCGGCTATTGAACATTTGACCAGGGGAGTTATAATTAAACCAGGGTTGTAGCCGGGGCGGGGGAACCTGCCCCGGCTCTTTTGCCCGTCAACTGATGAGAAGATGCTTACCGGGCCCATAGCTCAGCGGTCAGAGCAACCGGCTCATAACCGGACGGTCCCTGGTTCAAATCCGGGTGGGCCCACCACCGATCAGGGGGACAAGAAAATCAGCCGATACCTACAAGGAGCGGCAACTCCGAAGGGGCCTGACCCCGGGGGTGCTTTCTGCGCACCCCTTTTTTATGTCCTATGAAAAGCGCCACCCTGCAAGAGATCGTCAAGGTGCTGGCCCGCCAATATCCGGCGGCCTGGGCCGCGCCCGGCGACCGCACCGGCTTCCAGGTGGGGCGCCCTGACAGCCCGGTGGCCGCGGTCCTGGTCGCCCTGGAGGTCACCCCGGCGGTCATCCGGGAAGCCCAGAGCCTGAGGGCGCAACTGCTCCTGACCCACCATCCCCTCCTTTATCAGCCTCTCACCGAGGTGCGCGAGGATACCCCGGCGGTCAGTTGCTCAGCGCCCTGATCCGGGCCGGCCTCGCCTCGGTCTCCTGCCACACCAACCTGGACGTGGCCCCCGGGGGCCTCAACGATTATCTGGCCCAAAGCCTGGCCCTGGCCGACGTGGAGGTCCTGGCGGCAACCGGACGGGATAGCCTGTACAAGCTGACGGTCTTTGTGCCCCTCGACTACGAGGACCGGGTGCGCCGGGCCCTGGCGGACGCCGGCTTGGGGGTCATCGGCCGCTATTCCCATTGCGCCTTTGCCGCCCGGGGCCAGGGCACCTACCAGCCTTTGGAGGGCGCCCGGCCCTTCCGGGGGGAGGCGGCGCAGCTTAACCGGGTGGAGGAATGCCGACTGGAGGTCTTGGCGCCGGAGTCCCTGCTCCCCACCGCCCTGGCCCGGCTGCAGGAAGCTCACCCCTACGAGGAAGTGGCCTACGATCTATATCCTCTGAAGAACCCCGGCGCCGCCCTGGGGTTTCGGCCGCCTCGGCAACTGGCCGGCGCCGTTGCCGTTCCCGGAGGTGATCTCCCGGGTCAAGGACGCTTTTCCAGGTGAGCGCGGTGAAGGTCTGGGGCCGTCCGCCCCGGGAGGTGCAGCGCCTGGCGGTTTTGGGGGGCAGCGGCGGCGAATTTATCCAAGCGGCCCGGGACCGGGGGGCCCAGGTCTATCTTACCGGCGAGGTCCGGCATCACCAGGTGCCGCCGAGCCTGAGGAATTTGCCATCCTGGAGGTGGGCCATTATGCCAGCGAAGCGGTCTTCATGGGCCCCTGGGCCGAACAACTCAGGGGCCTTTTCCAGGCCGCGGGTCTGTCGGTGCGGGTGGAGGTGGCGCAGTCGCTGGCTGCACCTTTCGCCTATTATTGAGCTTTGCAGATGAAACCGATTGCGACGTCTGGTTTTAACCGAAAACAGAAAACCAAAAACAGAAAACCGTAATTACGGAGGTCGATCTTGTTACCGGAGTTAAGCAAACTCATCGAAGTGCAGGAGTTGGATAAAGTGATTCAGGAGGTCACCGACGAGCTGGAACGGCTCCCGGAAGAGCTCAAAACCGAAGCAGCAGCCCTGGAAGACCTGCAGGCCCAGCAAGCCGCCCACCTCCAGGAAATGGAGAACCTGAAAGGCCAGCGGCGGGATACGGAAACCGAAACCGCCGAAATGGAAGACGGCATCAAGAAAAGCCGCGCCCGCCTGATGGAAATCAAGAGCAACATCGAATACAAGGCGATGATTAAAGAAATCGCCTTCAAGGAAGATCAGCGGGACAAGCAGGAAACCCGCGTCCTGGAAATCATGGAGCAGATGGAGGCCCAGAAACGGGCCCTGGCGGAGCACAGAGGGGCAGATCCAGGAACGCCAGGCCGCCCTGGCCCAACGGTCGGCAGCCGTGGCGGCGGCGGTGAAGCAGCTGAAACAGCGGCTGGCGGGCCTGGAGCAGCAGCGGAAAAAACTGCGTAAAGGGGTGCCGGCCCAGCTTTTGAAGCGCTATGAGTTTATCCGCCAGCGCCGCAACGGCACCGCCATCGCCCCGGTGTACGAAGGCGTCTGTTTCGGCTGCCACATGAATATCCTGCCCCAGCAGTTCATCGACCTGCAGAAGGGGGTAGAGATTCTTCAGTGCCCCCATTGCCAGCGGATCCTCTATTGGCAGGAGGAAGAGGCTGCCGAAGAGGGCGAGGCCCCGCAGGCCCAAACCTGAGCCGGGGCATGGGGGACAACGCCGATCGGGCCGCCATCTTCCGGGCCCTGGCGGAGGGTCTGGACCTCGCCCAGGTGCGGGAACGCTTCGGTCTCACGCCAAGATGAGCTCTTGGTGATTTTCCAGGAAGCGGCCGACTACTACGGCGAGCGTGCAGGAAGGGTGCTGGCGCCTCTTCTGCGACGGCGCCTCCCGGGGCAACCCGGGGCCGGCCGGAGCCGGGGCCGTCCTTTCTAATCCCCGGGGGGAAGTTGAAGCCCAACTGGCCCGCTACCTGGGGGAAACCACCAACAACGTGGCGGAGTACCAGGCCCTGATTCTCGGGCTGCAAGAGGCCGTTAGACTTGGGGTCCAGAAGCTCCAGGTCTTCGCCGATTCCGAATTGCTGGTGCGGCAGCTCAACGGTCAATATCGCGTCAAGAGTCCCCACCTTCTCCCCTTGTGGCGGCTCGCCAAAAACGAGCTGCAAAACTTCGAGGCCTATACGATCTCCCATGTACCCCGGGCTGAGAACTGCCTGGCGGATGAACTGGCCAATCAGGGCATTGACCAAAGGCCGCCGCCGCGGTAGAATGATTGTAGGGGCGGTTCTCGAACCGCCCGGCATAACCACGATTTACAGCATCTCAAAGAGATGTAGGGTGGGCACTGCCCACCAATTCCTTATTGCAAATCTTAAAGGGCCGCGGAGCAGGCCAGATGATCGCCGGCTGTGCGTCAGGCCGCCGGAGGAAAGTCCGAGCTCCACAGGGCAGGGTGCTGGGTAATCCCCAGCGGGGGCAACCCCAGGGAAAGTGCCTCAGAGACCAGACCGCCGTGGTACGTCCACGGTAAGGGTGAAAAGGTGAGGTAAGAGCTCACCAGCGGCAGTGGCGACACCGCCGGCTTGGAAAACCCCACCCGGAGCAAGACCAAATAGGGGAGCGTTTGAGGGTGGCCCGCCTGAAGCTCCCGGGTAGGTTGCTGGAGGCCCCGGGTAACCGGGGTCCTAGAGGAATGATCATCACCGGGGCGACCCGGGACAGAACTCGGCTTACGGCCTGCTCCGCGTTTTCTTTGGGACCACCGGCCACTCAGGTGGCTGGTGGGTTTTTTTTATCAGGCCCGTTTTTATTGCTTCCTTTTTATCAGGAGATTGGGGCATCATTATACGGCAATTCCATTTTCCGTAGGGGCGGGGAGACCCCGCCCCTACCATGGCGCCAGGTTAACTACTTATGACCCAGCAGGTCGCTCCCTTGAGCAGCGTTTCGCCGGAACCTTATATTTCCGTCATTATTCCCGTCTTCAATGAAGAAGAGAACCTCCGGGAGTTGGGAGAGCGCCTGATGCGCACCCTTAAGACCATGGGGCGCCCCTTCGAGATCATCCTGGTGGACGACGGCTCCACCGACCGCTCCTGGGACCTCCTCACCGAACTGCACGATCAGTATCCGGAAAACCTCAGGGCCTTGCAGTTTAACCGCAACTTCGGCCAGCACCAGGCCATCTTTGCCGGCTTCCAGGCGGCCCGGGGCCAGGTGATGATCACCCTGGACGCGGATTTGCAAAATCCTCCCGAGGAGATCCCCCGCCTCGTGGCCAAGCTGGAGGAGGGCTACGACACCGTGGGCGGCTGGCGGGAGGACCGCCGGGACTCGCTGTTCCGGAGACTCCCCTCCCATCTGGTGAACGTCGTCATGTCAAAGGTCACCGGGACCAGGCTGCGGGACTATGGCTGCATGTTGCGGGCCTACCGCCGGGAGGTGATCGACTCCATCAACCAGTGCCACGAATCCTCCAGCTTCATCCCGGCCCTGGCCAACCTCTATTCCCGGCGGGTGGCGGAGATTCCCGTGGGCCACGCCGAGCGCGAGCGGGGCCAGTCCAAGTACGGCCTCATCAAACTGCTCCGTCTCAACTTCGATCTGATGACCGGTTTCTCCAATTTTCCCATCCATGTGGTCGGCTTCACCGGGGTGGCCATCGCCTTTTTGGGGCTGTTCTTCGGCGCCTTCCTGCTTCCTGCGGCGCCTGTTGGTGGGGCCGGAGGTGGGAGGGATCTTTACCCTGTTTGCCATCCTGTTTATTTTCGTCGGCCTCAACACCCTGGGTCTGGCCCTCATCGGCGAATACGTCGGCCGCATCTACCGGGAGGTCCGCGGCCGGCCGCGCTATGTGATTCGGCAGACCTTGGGACCTAAGTAAGGAAATCTTATCAGCCGATTTACCAGGAGACTTGAGAAAAAGAACTGCTCCTTGCCATGAGGATTAGCCCCATGTCTGGCCGGAAAATTCCCAAAGCCGTGCAACTTGCTTTAAAGGAATTACAGGAGTATTTGGGCGAGATTTATGGCAAGCGCTTGCGCGGTATTTATCTTTATGGTTCCTATGCCCGGGGGGATTTCCACCCAGGTTCGGACGTAGATATCCTCATCGCCTTGGAGGGGAAAGTTTCTCCCACCCGGGAAATTGACCGGATCGGTGATGGGGTGGCTGACATCTGCCTCAACCACAATGTGCTAATTGCTACTTTTCCTGTGCCTGAAGAGTGGCTGAAGCAGAGAAAGAGTCCGCTCTTTGAAAATGTTCGGCAGGAAGGGATACGCCTGTGACTGCGGCCGAAGAAATTAAGGGGATGCTGGCCAAGGCCCGACGTTATCTGACTTCTGCCAAATTATTGTGTCAGGCAGGCGATTTTGATTCCGCCGTCTCCCGCCTTTATTACTCCATGTTTTATGGAACCGAAGCCTTGCTGCTTACCCAAGGAAAGACTTTTTCAAGCCACCGGGCGGCGATAGCCGCCTTCGGTAAATACTTTATAAAATCCGGACTCCTCCCCAAGGAGATGCACCACTGGCTGCATAGGGCTTTCGAAAAACGACAAATCAGCGACTATGAATTCATGAGCCTCATTTCGGAAACCGAAGTGACAGATTTGCAGGAAAAAGCGGAAGAATTCATTAAGAGGGTCGAAGCATTTCTCCAACTCCTTGACTGAAAATCAACAACCTGGTTAATTATGCGCATCATTTTCCTGGGTTACCACAACATCGGCCACGCCTGTCTGAAAGGTCCTCATCGACCTCTGCCGCCATTTCGGCGACGAGATCGTGGCGGTGGTCACCCCTGCGGACGACCCCCGGGAAAACCTCTGGTTCGCCTCGGTCAAGGATTTGGCCTTCGAGAATTACCTGCCGGTCTATCAGCCCCGGGACCCCAACGCCCCGGAGTTTGTCGAGGTCCTGCGGCGCCTAAAGGCGGATTTTCTCTTTTCCTGCTATTATCGCCAGATGCTGAAACAGCCGCTGCTGGATTTGCCCCGCCTGGGGGCGCTGAATCTCCACGGCAGCCTGCTGCCCCGCTACCGGGGCCGCTGCCCGGTGAACTGGGTCCTGATCCACGGCGAGACCGAGACCGGCGTCACCCTGCATTACATGGAGGAAAAGCCGGATAAGGGCGACATCGTCGGGCAGAAACGGGTGGCCATCACCCCGGAGGACACCGCCGTCACCCTGTTTGCCCGGATGACGGTGGCCGCCGGCGCCTTGCTGCAGGAGACCTACCCCCTGCTGCGGGCCGGCACCGCCCCCCGCCTCCCCCAGGACCAGGGCCGGGCCTCCTATTTCGGCGGCCGAAAACCCGCCGACGGCCTCATTTCCTGGGACAAAGACGCGGTGGCGGTATATAATCTGGTCCGGGCCGTCACCCACCCCTACCCCGGGGCCTTCACCTACTTTCGGGGCAAGAAGCTCTTCATCTGGGCCGGCAAACCCCTGGCCGCGCCTCCGGCTGTCGACCCCGCAGCCGCCGGGCCTGGTGACGGCCGCGATGCCGGGGGAGGGGCTGCTGGTGGCCACCGGCCAGGGCCACTTCCTCATCACCCAGGCCCAGTGGGAGGGCCAGCCGGAGTTTTTGGGCCCCGTCCTCGCCACCTGGGATTATCTGGTGGGGGAAAGATTGGGTTAAACGGTAAGGGGCGGCACCTGCGTGTGGCGC
Source organism: uncultured delta proteobacterium (assembly GCA_963796215.1). Taxonomy (GTDB): domain Bacteria; phylum Desulfobacterota; class Desulfobaccia; order Desulfobaccales; family 0-14-0-80-60-11; genus JAPLJC01. The sequence goes on from CAWCKU010000002.1 coordinate 80,871, forward strand.
TCTATGAGGTCGAACACCTAGGTACGCCCCTACAATTTGCAAGCCCGGACCGAAAAACCTTGCAGGCTAATATCGAAGATAAAGTTAGGAACCAATGAAAATACTGATTCTAGGCGTTAACGGCTTCATCGGCAATGCCCTGACCCGCCGCATCCTTAAGCGAGCGGGACTGGGAAGTCTACGGCATGGACCTCCACTCCAACAAGCTGGACCAGTCCCTGAACCACCCCCGCTTCCACTTCCTGGAAGGCGACATCGCCATCAACAAGGAATGGATCGAATATCATATCAAGAAGTGCGACGTGGTCCTGCCCCTGGTGGCCATCGCCACCCCCATGACCTACGTGAAGAAGCCCCTGCGGGTCTTCGAGCTGGACTTCGAAGAAAATCTGCGTATCGTCCGCCAGTGCGTCAAGTACGGCAGCCGCATCATCTTCCCGTCCACCTCCGAGGTCTACGGCATGTGCCCGGACGCCGAGTTCTCCGAGGACGACTCCACCCTGGTGCTGGGACCCATCCACAAGCAGCGCTGGATCTACAGTTGCTCCAAGCAGCTCCTGGACCGGGTCATCTGGGCCTACGGCCAGGCGGGCCAGCTCCAGTTTTCCCTGATTCGGCCCTTCAACTGGATCGGCCCGAAGCTGGACGACCTCTACGCCGCCAAGGAAGGGAGCTCCCGGGTGGTGACCCAGTTCATCCTCAACCTGCTGCAGCGGGAGCCCATCCTGCTGGTGGACGGCGGCCATCAGAAACGCTGCTTTACCTACGTGGAAGACGGCATCGACGCCTTGATGAAGATCATCGAAAACGAAGGCGGGGCCGCGGACGGCCAGATCTTCAACATCGGCAACCCCGATAACGAAGCCTCGGTGAAAGAGTTGGCGAATCTCTTGCGAGACCTCTTTAAGCAGCACCCGGACCACAAAAACGACGGCGCCTATTCGGAGATCGTCGAGACCCGCCACGAAGACTATTACGGCCAGGGCTACCAGGACATCACCAGCCGCAAGCCCAATATCGCCAAGGCGCGCCAACTCCTGGGCTGGGAGCCGAAAACCGATCTCTGTACTTCGGTAAAGATCACTTTGGATTCCTTTCTTGAAGAGGCCCGGGCGGCAAAAGTCTAGCTCGTAGGGGCGGTTCTCGAACCGCCCTTTAAGACACCGTTATTCAAGAACGGCAGGGCTTCTTTTTTTAGCTGAAAGCTGACCGCTGAAAGCTGATAGCTTAGGAATTAAATTGAGCTTAGCAAATTAGCCATTAAAATCGACGTGGACACCCTGGAAGGCTTTCGTAAGGGGGTTCCGGCCCTGCTTCAGGTCTTGGAGGAGTACGGGGTTAAAGCCAGCTTCTTTCTGGCCCTGGGGCCGGATAACTCCGGCAAGGCCATTTTCCGCGTCTTTCGACAACGAGGATTCATGCAAAAAATGCTGCGCACCCGGGCCCCGGCGATCTACGGCCTCAAGACCATGTGCTACGGCACCCTGCTGCCCGCGCCCCTCATCAGTGCGGCGGCCCCGGAACTCCCCGCCCGCCTTGCCGCAGCCGGACACGAAGTGGGGCTGCACGGCTACGACCACGTGCGCTGGCACGACCAGCTTTTCCGGCTGTCCGCCGCGGCCGTCTCCCGGGAGATTACCGCGGCCCAGGAGGCTTTTGCCGCCCTGCTGAAGCGCCGGGCCTTGGCCTTCGCGGCCCCGGGCTGGCAGTGCAGCCCGGCCAGCCGGGAGGCGCTGGCGGCCCGGAATTTCCTTTATACCAGCGACACCCGGGGCTCCAGCCCCTATTTCCCCCGGTTCGGCCCAACCGTCTCCCCGCTCCTGGAGATTCCCACCACCCTGCCCACCCTGGATGAACTTTTGGGCCTGGATGGCTGCCGGCCCCGGGATTTCAGCAACCTGGTCCTGTCCCGCCTGAACCCTGGGCGTCCCCAGGTTCTCACCATCCACGCCGAACTGGAGGGCGGGCCGTACCTGGATGACTTTGCCCGGCTGTTGCGTTGCTGCCGGCAGCAAGGGGTGGAATTCTTCCGCCTGGAGGATTGGGCCCGGGAACTCTTGCAAGAACCGGGGAGGATTCCGACGGCCAAGGTGATTTCAGGTCGCCTGCCCGGACGAGCCGGCACCGTCTCCTGCCAGGGGTCCCTGGAGGCTGCGCCATCATGATTGCCGCCATCGTGGCCGCCGCCGGCCTCGGCTTACGCATGGGGAATTCCACCCCCAAGCCCTACCTGCTGCTGGCGGGTAAACCCATCCTGGCCCATACCCTCGGGGTCTTCGAGAAGATCAAGGAGGTCCAGGAAGTTGCCCTGGTGGTGCACCCCGAGGAATTGGACTACTGCCAGGAAAAGGTCATCTCCCCTTATGGTTTTAAGAAGGTGCTGCGCCTGGTGCCCGGCGGCAAGGAGCGCCAGGACAGCGTCTACAACGCCCTCAAGGCCCTGAAAAATGAGGATGAGCTGGAGATTGTCCTGGTGCATGACGGGGTGCGGCCCTTTTTCACCGGCGACCAGGTCCGGCGGCTCATCCAGGCGGCCCGGAGCCACGGCGGCGCGGTCCTGGGTCTGCCGGCCCAGGATACCCTGAAAACCGTCAACGGCCGATGGGGCGAGGTCCGCCAGACTCTGGAGCGCCAGGATATCTGGCAGATCCAGACGCCCCAGGCCTTTCAGGCGCCGCTGCTGCGGCGCGCCTTTGTGGAGGCCTACAGCCGCGACTTTTACGGCACCGACGAGGCCTCGCTGGTGGAAGCAGCTCAACCAGCCGGTGATGGTCATTCCCGGCTCACCCCTGAATCTGAAGATCACCACCCCGGATGACCTGGACCTGGCGGAGGCCATCCTGCCTTTGCTGCGGAGGAAGATGCGTGCGAGTCGGCCTGGGATATGACGCCCATCGGTTGGTAGCTGGCCGCCCCCTGATCCTGGGTGGCGTCACTATTCCTTATCACCTGGGCCTGCTGGGTCACTCCGACGCCGACGTCCTGAGCCATGCCATCGGCGACGCCCTCCTCGGGGCCGTGGGCGCCGGCGACCTGGGCCGGCACTTCCCGGATGACGACCCGGCCTATAAGGACATCTCCAGCCTCGTCCTGCTGGCCAGGATCATCGAGATCGTGCGGCAGCGGGGCTATCAGCCGGTAAACCTGGATGCCACCGTGGTGGCCCAGGCGCCCCGTCTCGTGCCCCATTTCCCGGAGATGATCGCCAAGCTGGCGCCGGTCTTGGGCCTTGATCCGGCAGAGATCAACCTCAAGGCCACCAGCACCGAACAGCTGGGCTTCGCCGGCCGGGGCGAAGGGATGGCGGCCTATGCCGTTGTTTTGGTGAAAAAACACAATTGAGTTTGATATTTCGGTGAGCACTATGGTTAAACGGGCAAAGGCGGGAAAGGTTAAAAGGTTTTTACCCTTTCCCCTCTTCGCCTTTTCCCCTTTTACCCCTAAACTAATAAAGAAATGAAAATCATCCATAATGCCCGGGCTTCTGCAATGGCCCCGATACCACTGCCCACTTATAACGACTGCCTGGCCCTGATCGCGGCCCACGGCATGCTGCCTAACATCCGGGAACATTCCTTCCGGGTGATGCAGGTGGCCGATCTGCTGGGCCGGGCCCTGGCGGCGGCAGGCTTCGAGCTGCACCTGCCGCTGATCAGCACCGGGGCCTTGCTCCACGATATCGGCAAGACCGCCTGCCTGGGCACGACCAATAATCACGCCCACCTGGGCGCGGAGATCCTCGCCGGCCTGGGCTACCCGGAGCTGGCCCAGGTGGTGCGGGAACACGTGCGCCTGGAAGACGGCGGGGCCGACCCCCGGCCGCTGCGGGAAGCGGAAGTGGTCAATTACGCCGATAAAAGGGTGCTCCATGCCCGGGTGGTCACGCTGGCGGAGCGCTTCGCCGACCTCGTGGTGCGCTACGGGCGGACGCCTGCGGCCCAGGTGCGCATCGCCGCCATGGCGGCCAAGAGCCTGGTTCTGGAAGAGAAGTTGTTTGCTCCTTTGCGCCTGACGCCCCTGGACCTTTTAAAGACCAAGGGACCTGGGTTCCCCCAAAACTTTGAACTTTGAACCTTGAACCTTGAACTTTCTCTGGAGGGGACGATGGAAAAAATGCGGCTGGCCCTGATTGCCGGGGGCAAATCTTCGGAACGGGAAGTCTCCTTGAAAAGCGGCGCCCAGGTCTTCGAGGCCCTGGACAAGGACAAGTACGACATCCGGCGCTACGATCCCCTCGCCGACTTGGGCCGGCTGGTCGCCGACGCCCCGGAACTCCAGGTGGCCCTGATCATCATGCACGGCCGGGGCGGGGAAGACGGCGCCATGCAGGGTTTTTTGGACCTCCTGGAGATCCCCTATCAGGGCTCTCGGGTCCTGGCCTCGGCCCTGGCCATGAACAAGGAGCTGAGCAAGGCCCTCTATCAGATGATCGGTCTCAGGGTCCCCAATGCCATGGCCTTCAGCCGGCAGATAGCCCCCAGCCCCCAGGAAATCGAAGCCACCCTGGGGCTGCCGGTGGTCATCAAGCCCGCCACCGAAGGCTCCAGCATCGGCATCAGCCTGGGCCGCACCCTGGCGGAGCTGAAAACTGGCCTGGCCGCGGCTTTTCGCTATGACCCCCATGTTTTGGTGGAGGAATTCATCCAGGGCACCGAGATTACCGGCGCCGTCCTGGGGAACGCCACCGCCCAGGCCCTCCCTCTGGTGGAGATCATTCCCGCCGACAACTACACCTTTTTCGACTATGAGGCCAAGTACCAGCCCGGGGCCAGCAAGGAGATCTGCCCGGCCCGCCTGGCTCCGGAGCTGACCAAGCAGGCCCAGACCTGCGCCCTCAAGGCCCACCAGGCCCTCGGCTGCCGGGGTTACAGCCGCACCGACATGATCGTCCGGGATGATAAAATCTATGTCCTGGAAACCAACACCATTCCCGGCATGACCGCCACCAGCCTTTTCCCCCAGGCAGCCAAGGCCGCGGGCCTGGAATTTCCGGCCTTGTTGGATAAGCTGATCGATCTGGCCCTGGAGAAAGAGTAGCGACCCGCTGGGTCGAGCATTCTGCCCTGAAATGGTCACAGCTACCATAGCTCCAAAACTCGCAACTTTGAGGGGGAGGGTTGAGGATGCGTCATCTTTGCTCTCGACAGGCATCGCCACCCTCCCTCTAACCCCTCCCCTCAGGGCTAAATCTTACCGCTCATTCATGTCTGAACCCTGGTCTCGCTAACCCAACTCCTGGAAGACGGCCTGCACCACGGCGTCTACACCGCCGCCGCCGCCGTGGTGGGTTTGCAGGGGGAACTGAAGTGGCAGGCCGCGGTGGGCCGGGTCTCCCGGGACCCCGAGGCCCCGGCGGTGACGGCTGAGACCATCTTCGATCTGGCCTCCCTCACCAAACCCCTGGCCACCGCCGCCGCCCTGATGCTCCTGACGGACGCAGGCCGGCTCACCCCCGGCGCCAGCCTGGGTGAACTCCTGCCCGGAGAGTGGCTCCCCCCGGACAAACGCCCCTTAAGCGTCGCCCAGCTTTTGGCCCACCGGGCCGGATTGCCGGCCTGGCGGCCCTTCTACCAGGAAATCCTGGCAGCCCCCCCGGAGACCCGGGCCGGCCTGTTGCCTCGCCTGGCCGCGGCCGCGCCCCTGGAGCACGCCCCGGACACCGTCACCCTCTACAGCGACCTGGGGTTCATGCTGCTGCCGGCGGTGGTGGAGGCCGTCTCCGGCCTGCCCCTGGACCGCTTTTGCCTGGAACAGATTTACCGGCCCTTGGGGTTGGACACCCTGGGCTTTATCCAGTTCCTCGTCGGGGCGGACCCGTGTGTCCGCCCTCCTGGGATACCCCCAAAGGTCCGCCCCGACAATACGCCTGCACGGAACCCGGGCTAATTCCCGGACGCAACTTCTGCGGCGAGGTCCACGACGAAAACGCCTGGGCCGCGGGAGGCGTGGCCGGGCACGCCGGGCTATTCGGCGCCGGCCCCGAGGTCTTCGCCCTGCTGGCCGCCCTCTACCGGGCTTATCAGGGCGACCCCGGGCAGCCCTTCTCCCCCGCCGTGGTCCGCCATTTTTTTACCCCCGTGGCCCCCGGGGCCCGGGCCTTAGGGTTCGACGTACCCAGTTCCGACGCGGCCCAGTGTTCCGCCGGACGCTACTTTTCACCCCAAAGCGTCGGCCACCTGGGCTTCACCGGCGCCTCTTTTTGGCTGGACCTGAAGCTGGGGCAGATGGTAGTCTTACTCACCAACCGGGTGCACCTGGGCCGGGACGACAAGGCGAAGATCCAGGCCTTCCGGCCCCGCTTCCACGAAGCGGCCTCCAGGGCTCTGGGGTTTGACCAGGGGTTTAGGAATTAGTGTAAGTCTGACAAAGGTTGACGAGACCTTAAACTAGCCATTGAAGGAAGATAACAATGTCCGAAAGTACCAAGGGACCCATCATGAGAATAATTAATGCCTTCGCTCCCACTGTGCCCATGTGGGAAATCCATTATTTCCCGGAAGAAGATAAAACCTGGATTACCCCGATAATCTGTATAGCTGTGGTCGAAAGGCGCTATAAAAGACCGCATCCGGGGGAAGAATACACCTTGGAAACCGAATTGCGGCCGCTGGGTTTTATGGAAGCCGAACCAAATGGTTTAGATGCGTGGTATGAAAAACCTGAGGCCATGGGTTATGCGCTGTCGCCTCTGATCTGACGCCGAAATCAGAGAGAAATGGGCCGGTGCCATCGCCCATTTGCAGCGACAGCGCGCCGCCGAAACAACGACCAAGGATTAACGCGGTATGACGGCTTAAGAATCCAGTGCTCGGCCGCGCGCTTCTATTCACCCGCGCAGCGTCGGCCACCTGGGCTTCACCGGCACCTCTTTTTGGCTGGACCTGAAGCTGGGGCAGATGGTAGTCTTACTCACCAACCGGGTGCACCTGGGCCGGGACGACAAGGCGAAGATCCAGGCCTTCCGGCCCCGCTTCCACGAGGCGGCATCTCTGGCCTTAAATTTTAAAAATTCATTTAATAATTAGCATTTAATATAATACTAATAAATAGTGAACTTTCTCATAAACAAGATTATAATATACTAATTTTTAAAAATAAGATTTTTTATATTTTATAGTACATTGGAATACCAATTTACACGTTATTTTCATTACATATTAACCTTAAATGGGACCTTGTTGATTTAAATATTTATGAGATTATTTTTATGTATATAGCAATTTCATCCTTTTGGGTTTGGCCTTTATTATTATCATATTATAACCAAGACGTTTATTTAATTTTTATTGAAAATTTAAAAGAATTGCGCTAATTACAATAACATATTTGCTTCTATTGAGAAATAGTATAATATTTTAGATAAAATAGAAATATTTAGTTATTATTATAACATTATTACTTATGTAATATTTCATATTACTATAGCAAACCATAAGTTATTCAAATCTGGTTTCTAGTAAAGATGAATTTGATATTTGGTATTTTATGACTTATCCCATTTATTATTTATCTTTCAATACTTGCAAGTTTTGGCCTTTTAAACAGTTTAAGGACATTTTGTATAATACATAGTAATTTACAGAAAACATAATTTATATCTTTATTGCTACCATCCAGACAATTATAGTGGATTGGGATTGTTTTATAGTTTGTCAATAATACAGGCACAGCACTAGCATGGGGAGGTTTGATGTGCGTCCCTATGTTAATATTTGTTGCTCATTTTAATAATAATTTCCCAAAAAAATAATATTGTATGCGTTTACTTATTATAATATATAGTTTATTAATTGTTATGGATTATATTGTTCCTAATTACCTCATTTATCAAAAAGGGGAAGTTTAGAGAAAGATAAGTTATTGCAAATTGCTTGTAGAAAAATAATTGAGACTGAGGCTAATCTTGAAATTAAGAAATAATTATAATATCCATCAATACTATAGGCAGAATTATATTCGATATTAAAGACTCTAATATAATGCCCTTTAATTTTAAAAACTTATCAAATTATATGCTTGGTCCAATTTATCTATTAACAATAAAATACTTAATTGATTACTATTTTGGAAAAAAATAAAATGTTACACACACATTCCATCTTCTCGGCATCTGCGGCACCGGCATGGCGGCCCTGGCCGGCATCCTCAAAGAACAGGGCTACCGGGTCAGCGGCTCCGACGAACACGCCTACCCGCCCATGAGCACCTTTCTGGAAGGCCTGGGCATATCGGTGCAAAACGGCTACGCCCCGGAAAATCTGGAACCCCCGGCCGGACCTGGCCGTGGTGGGCAACGTCATCCGCCGGGACAATCCCGAGGCCCAGGCCCTGTTAAATACCGACATCCCCCGCCTGTCGCTGCCCGAGGCCCTGAACCGCTTCCTGGTGGGGGAGCGCCAAAGCCTGGTGGTGGCCGGCACCCACGGCAAGACCACCACCACCGCCCTGATCGCCTGGCTGCTCTACGCCACCGGCATGGACCCCGGCTTCATGGTGGGCGGGCATTGCCCGGAATTTTCAGGCCAACTACCGGGTGGGCCGCGGTCCCTACGTGGTCCTGGAGGGTGACGAATACGACACCGCCTTTTTCGACAAGCGCCCCAAGTTTGTCCATTTCCGGCCCCGGGTGGCGGTCCTCACCTCCATCGAGTTCGACCACGCCGACATCTACACCGACCTGGACCACGTCATCCGGGCCTTTGACTCTTATTTGGCCACCGTCGCTCCGGACGGCCGGGTCCTGGCCTGGGGGGATGCGCCCCTGGTGCGGCAGGTCTGCGGGCGAGCCCCCGCGCCGGTCTCGTTTTACGGGGTGAGCCCCGCTTGTCATTGGCAGGCCGCGCAGATTATCCCGGCCGCCGGCGGCCTGAACTTCACCGCCCTTAAGGACGGCCGGCCCTGGGGCGAGTTTTTCCTGCCCATGCTCGGCGCCCACAATGTCTGGAACTCCCTGGCCGCCATCGCCGCCCTGGCGGAGTTGGGGGTCGAGCCCGGGGCCTTAAAGGAAGCCCTGGCCGGCTTTCAGGGGGTCCACAAGCGCCAGGAGGTGGCCGGAGAATTCAAGGGGGTGCTGGTCCTGCAAGATTTCGCCCACCATCCCACCGCGGTGGCCGTGACCCTGCAGGCGGTGCGCCAGGGCTATCCGGCGCGCCGCCTGGTGGCGGTCTTCGAGCCCCGCACCAACACCTCCCGGCGCCGCATCTTCCAGGCGCCCTACGCCGCGGCCTTTAAGGACGCCGACCTGATCCTGGTGCGGGAGCCGCCGGATTTGTGGAAGGTGGAGCCGGAGGAGCAGTTCTCCTCCCGGCAACTGGTGGCGGACCTGGCGCAGCAAGGAAAGACGGCCTTCTACTATCCTGACACCGACCAGCTCCTGGCCGGACTGCTGCCGCAGCTCAGGCCCGGCGACCTGGTGCTGGTCATGTCCAACGGCGACTTCGACCACCTGGTGCCGCGCCTCTGCGAGGCGCTGGGGGGAGATTGACAATGATTTGGGGAGTTTCGACACTAAAAAAAGTTCGGTAGTAAAAAAATCACTAACCCAAGCGCTTAGGTTTATGCTAAAACGTCAACTGTTGACAGGATTGGCGGTCTGCGTGTGCTCTATCAATTAGCCAAAATGTTATTCTTACTCTGAAGTGTCTTCACCCTCTTGCCCCGAAGGCGGGGGGATTAGGGGATTACTTGTCCGGGAGTGAGGGGGGAGAAAAGAACTTTTGGCAATTGCTATATGCGCCGCATGGAGCAGGATTCATGGATTGCCCTAAAGACGAAATCGACGCGGCCAACGAGCGGGCCGCAGCACGACTGGCCAAAACGCCGACTGCGGTAGCGGCGCGCTATGACCGCCGCATCGGACGCTTGGTAATCGACCTGAGCACCGGCTTGTCGATCGCCTTCAAGCCGCATGACGCTCAAGGGCTCGAAGCAGCCAAGCCCGGACAGCTTGCCAAAATCGAGATTTCACCGTCAGGCTTCGGCCTACACTTCCCGGACCTTGACGCCGATCTCTACTTGCCCGGCCTTCTGGAAGGCTTTCTGGGCTCGCGGCGGTGGATGGCTGCGCAGTTGGGCCAGACCGGGGGACGGTCAACCTCGGCGGCTAAAACCGCCGCTTCACGGACGAACGGCAAACGGGGCGGGCGACCGAAAAAGAAACCTCACCTCCCCGACGCGGCCTAAAGATATCTTGGTTATTACGGAATTTTTGTATAATTCACATCTGCTATGACCTTTGCCCGTCCTGTCCCGTAACACCTGTGCGGTATGGCGTTGCTTGTTGTTCTGGACCTACTGAACGTTCTGACTACTTTCAGCGTCCACCACTTCTTTGTTAATGGAACTGGCATCTTTTTGATTGCCTACCTAAAGTGCAAAAAACCTATTTGTAAGAATGACAAGCCGAGTAAGTGTAGCTGAAAGATGTGCAAATTCGTGCCGTAACTGTCTTGCTGTCGGCAATTACCTTCTCCCCAAGCTCAAGAATGCTGTCAATGCCTGCAAACCAATCGTCGTCTGCAATTTCAACAGTTGCATTTTACAGCTATTTTGATGGCACGAAGTAGTTTTTGAATCTGCCCAGCCTCCAGTCTGCGCAAAGTCGCAGTTTCTTTAAGACGTAAATAGACACGATGTCCCAGCAGCTCTCTCAAGTACTGCTTCCAACGGATAGAATTGGCTCATGCATAAGCGTAGTAATCCTCGGTAGGTAACGGGGCTTATCATACAGTCAACTCTCTTTAATCGTCCAGATTTATTTAGCTTTGATATTCTTCATAATTATTAGACAAAATAGCCACGAATTGTCCAGTTTCTACAAATCAAGGCGGCCTGCCGGGCCGCCTTGACGTTTAGATAAGCAAATCCTTAAAGCGCTCCTTGAGCGGGGCGACTCAGATCAATAACCCGGCCGGGTCCGTCGCCTTCGACGCTAACCCGCACCGCCGCGCCCAAAGGCGCGTCGCTGTAAGCCGCGGCCAGGCCGGCGGCCTCTTGCAGGTCCGCCTCCGTTGCCTCGCCCATCACCAGGACCAGGGGTCCCGGAAAATCCTCGACCTTCAGACCGTAATCCCCCGGGATCATCAGGCCCTCAATGGCCTCGTTGTCCCGCTGGGTGCGGCCCACCACCGCCTTGGCGCCGCCGGGCAGGCGGAAATGGCGGCCCCACTTGAGCAGCTCCAGGTCCCGCCGGGACGCCCGCCCCTGATGCCGCAGCAGCTCCTTAATCCGCAGGGCAAAACCCGGGTCCGTCAGCAGACAGCCCCCGGCGGGAGCCGGATAACGGCTGATGCCGTACTCTGCGGCCAGGGCGATCTGGCGCTTGCGCCCCCGGCCGCTGAGGTTAAGTAAGCGCTCCCGGTCCACCCAGCCTTCGAGCTCCGGCCGGGTGGTCTTGAGCAATTTGGCGCTCAGAGGCCGCAGCAGCAGCTCCGCCAGACCCGATTCCCTGGCCACCGTGTTGAGCGAGCCGCGGTTCTGGCTCATGGGCCGCTGCCCCAGGACCTCGCCGGTAAAGACGAAGTCGAAGCCCTCGGCCGCCATCACCACCCCTGCCTCCCGGATCATCAGGGCGTGGCAATCGATGCAGGGGTTGTGCCCACGGCCGAAGCCGTGGGGCGGCGCATAAAGCAGAGGCTCGAATTTTTCAGTTAAATCAACTTCTTTCAGGGGCAGGCCGAGATGGGCCGCGGCCTCCCGGGCCCGCTGCGCCCCATAAAACGGGGTGACGAAACAGATGCAGGTGACGTCAATCCCCTGGCCCCGGAGCACCGCCCCGGCCAACATGCTGTCCAGACCCCCGGAAAGGAGGCCCAAGGCTCGGATTTTTCTTGGCATAGTCGGAAATTATCCGTGAGGGCACGGCGTCCCGTGCCCTCCATTGGCGCAGGCTATTTGGGCAAATCCAGGGACAGGCGGTCGAAGCCCAGGCGCGACGCCAGGGCGGTAAAGGGGCCCCGCACCTCCGGGGCCAGGAAGGCCGGCCACTCCTCCGGGTTCAGCTCCAGGCGGGCCACCCCGGCCTCCGGCCGCCGCAGGCGCACGTGGGAGAAACCCCGGCGCCGCAGCCAGGCCTCCCCCTGCCCTACCCTCTCCAGGGCCTCCCGGGTCAACAACGTGCCATAAGGAAAGCGGGTGGCCAGGCAGCTCTGGGGCGGCTTGACGGGAAGATTCAAGGCCCGGCTCAGGGCCCGGATGGCCGCCTTGTCCAGGCCCGCCTCCAGCAAGGGGCTGGCCACCCCCAGCTCCCGGGCGGCCTGCAGGCCCGGGCGAAAATCCCCCAGGTCGTCCAGGTTGGTGCCGTCCCACAGGACCTCCGCCCCCTGCGCCCGGGCCACTTCCCAGGCCCGGGTAATAATGGCCCGTTTACAGGCATAGCACCGCCGGGGAGTGTTGCCTCGAAAATCCGGGAGGGCCAGGGGGTCGAAGGACCGCACCAGATGCCGCACCTTAAGGCGCCGGGCCAGGGCCCAGGCCGCGGCCAACTCCCCGGGGACGATATGGGGCCCGACAAAGGTGATGGCACATAATCGCGGCCCCAGGGTCCGGGCCGCCGCGGCCAGCAGCAGGCTGGAATCCAGGCCGCCGGAAAACAGCAGCGCCGCCCGGTGGTGTCGGCGGAGATTGTTTGTCAGGTTCTCTAATAATTCAGTCATAATTCCAGGGGTGGTATCGATTACCCAAACTGAAAAGGGCGCGGCAAACCGCGCCCTTATTATAACATATTCACTTTTAGCAGGTTAAGGCGACAAGCCCGCCCTATCCTCTTAGGCTTTTCCCCGTTTCCCCTTTCCCCTTTTCCCCTTTTCGCCCCAGCCTTTCAACTGTCCCGGCTGCCGGTGGGGACGCAGTGAACCTGCTCGCTCCCCGGCAGCAGTTCCACCGGTTCCCCCAGCAGAAATTGGCCGACCAGGATCCATTCTTTCAGGAGCTGGGCGATCTCCCGGGCCCGCACCATACTGGACAGCGGCACGGTGGGCACTTCCTGGCCTTCCAGGGTGAGGCTGCCCCGCTTCAACTGGGCGTAGCTCACCTGTCCCAGGACGCGGCCGGTGCCGGCGGGATAATCGCTGCCGTAGTCGACGATGGGGGCCAGCAACTCTTCGTCGGATACCCCGCAAAAGTGGGCGATCTCCTCATTCAGCATGGGAATGGGAATCCCCACCCCCACGCTTAGTGAACAACCGTAGCCTATCAGGCTCACCCCCACCAGGTAGCGGGAGGTCATCTTTTTCAGGTCGCCCATGAGGAACAGGGTGCCCGCCGGGCCCAAGGGTATGCCGTGTTCGGACCGTGGTTTGCCGGGGTTGTGCTGGGTGCCGGGAAAGACGACGTAGCCCACCCCGCCCCCCAGGAAGATGCGGGTGCCGATGCCGATGGTCCGGTAATAGGGGTCGTTGAACAAGGGGCTCAACGCCCCCGAAGTGCAGAAATTGGCGTTGCCGGCCTTGGGCCGGAGCGGCCCCATATAGGTGTAGATGGTGCGCTTGGACAGATTCACCGCCACGTTATAGTTCTGGTAGCAGTTGCGGGGGTTGCACAGGATGGCGTTGACCATCTGCTTCAGGGTGATCTCCCGGTCCAGGCGCTTGTTGGGATAGCAGTCGGTGCCGTAGGCCTCCGCCTCCAGGTGCACGGCCTTGCCCGCCACCAGGTCCTGGATCACATGGCCGCCGCCGTACTTGAACTCGCCCGGATAGACCTGGTTCAAAGGGTCATCCACGGTGGGCTCGGTGGCGCCGATGTAAACGTCCACCGCGGCCAACCCGGCGTAAGCCCGGACGTTGTTGAGCCAGACCTTGGCCATCTTCATGGGGGGCTTGGTGTGGCCGAAATTGAGGATGGCCCCGGAGGAGCACATGGGGGAAAAGGTGCCGGTGGTCACCACGTCCACGGTGCGGGCCGCCTCTACCTCGCCTTTGCTGCGGACGATATCGATAATCTCTTCGGCGGTGACCACCACCGCTTGACCTTTCCTGATTTTGTCATTAATTTCCTGATAGGTCTTATTTACCTGAAAGTTGGCCATAATCTATCCTCCTGTGCCCGGGCGCCCCTTCGCGATGGTCCGCTGATTCCTGGATCACCTCTGCTCTATTATATAGCTTTAATATATATTTCTTTAATAAAAATCCACCGGGTCGATCTTGCGCATCGCCGACCAATGAAAAAAGAGGTTGCTGGGAATCCCCTGAAAGATATAGCGGGTCGGCGGCATCAGCAGTCGGCGGCAGATGGAGCGGAAGGAGTAAAATTTCTGAAAGCAGCGCCAGACGCCGGCCTCGCACTCCTCCGGGGTCATATGCCGGGGGAAGAAGTTGCAGACCATCCCCAGATACTTTTCGGCGTCGGGGTTGTGCACCCGGCCTTCCTGGTTAAGCTGGTCCCACATGGGGGTGCCCCGCCGGGGCGTGGCGACGTTGAAGAAGGCCATGGGCGCCTTGACCTTGTCCAGAAAGGTCAGGGTCTCGTCAAAGAGTTCCTTATAGTCCCCATCCAGCCCGAACATGAAGTTCAGGGAATAAAAGATCCCTTTTTCCCGCAGGCGGCCCAGCAGCCATTCGTACTCCACCACCGGATTCTGCACCTTGTCGATGGCGGAGATGGACTCCGGGCAGACGTTTTCGATGCCGATGTTGACGTGGCTGCACCCGGAGCGCTTGGCCAGATCCAGCAGGTCCTCATCCCGGGAGGTGTTGATGGTCCAGAGGCAGCTCCAGCGCAACTTCAGGGGCATCAGGGCCTGAAACAGCTCCTTGGCGTAGTCCCGGTGGCCGGTGAGATTGTCGTCGATGAAATAGATGTTCTTCAGGCCGGTGATGCGGACGTTGGCCTTAATTTCGTCGATCACCTCGTCTAAGGGGCCGGCGGCGATAGGTGTGCCCGTAAACGATGGGGACCTCGCAAAAGGCGCAGTGGTAAGGGCAGCCCCGGGTGGTCTGGGTGGGAATGATCTTGACCCGGTAGCGCCGGAAATCCAGCAGCTCCAGGCGGGGACGGGGCAGACCGACCAGATCGTGAAAATCCGCGGCCTGGTAGCGCCCTTGCAGGCGTTTGACCCTGGCGTCCTCCAGGACTTGCTCCCAGACGGACTCCGCCTCTCCCACCACCACCGCGTCGCAGTGCTCCAGGGCCTCCTCCGGGTGCAGGGTGACATGGAAGCCGCCCATCACCACCGGCACCCCCCGCCGGCGAAACTCCGCGGCGATCTCGTAGGCCCGCTCGGCCGTGGCGCAGGTGGCGGTAATGCCCACCAAATCGTATTGGCGGTGATAGGGAATATCCACCAGGCGGTCATCCGCCAGGTCCACCATGATGCCGCGGGGCGTCAGCCCGGCCAGGTAAGGCAGGGTGATCCCCACCAGCCAGCGGGTGCGGCTGCGCAGCACCCGTCCACCCGGATATTTGGTCGTGGGTTGAACCAGTAAGATTCTCATAGAATAAAACCAAAATCCCAATTTTCAGGAAAGGACTCACTTCTTATTATAATTGTATTAGCCAGGCATTTCAAAGCTAAAAGTCACCACCAACCGGTCCGAGGCGACCGCGGCGCCGTTTAACTCGCCGGCAACCGGCCGACGACGGCCCCCCTTCGAGCTAAGAAGGTTTCCGCACCAGGGAAATGATCTTGCCCTTGCTCTTGGGAGGGCTGGTTTCCGGTTCAGGCTGCGGCTTGGGGGGCAGGAGCTCCAGCCTCACCGGGCGGCCGCCCATGGTGAATTCTTCTCCGTTGATCTGGGCCTCTTCCAGGATCCACACCATGGTCTGGGGCGGCAGGCTGAGCACCAGCAACTCCACCTGATACCAGCCCCGCTTGACGTCGGGGCTGACGTCGTTGATGCGGGCATAAAAGGCGGGCTGGCGGTCCAGATGCACCAAAACCAGGTCGTTGATGGTAGCCATATTTTTCGAATCGGGTGCCGACGGCTTTGAGGATTGGCTCAGGTGCGCGAGCGGCCTCACTTTAACAGATTGGCCCAAAAATGCAAGACTGTCAGCTTTACCGGTGCCCTGGCGGCCCTGAATCCGGCCGTCGAGGATGATGTCGAATCATTTTTCTCCGACAGTCTTTAATTTACCAATTTAACCACTACTTTTACTCTTGTAAACCACCGCCAGCGCGGGGAAGGGGACAGAAGATGGCCGACGTGGAATTTATTGACCTTTCCGAGGAAATCCACCGGGATGAACGTGGCTTCAGTCTTTTCCCCTGGCAGGGCCGGGTCCGGGAAGCCGGGGAAGTCGTGCGCACCGGCCACCTGGTCTCCGTCCAGCCGGGCCACAGCCGGGGCCACCATTACCATCCCGGCCATGAGGAATGGCTCTTTACCTTTCACGGCGTCGGCTTATTAACCTGGGAAGTCGCAGGACAAATCCAGGAGAGAATGATTTCGGGAGGCGGCACCATGATCCGCATTTCACCCGGGGTGGCCCATGCCCTGACCAACCCCGGGCCGGAGATCCTCTACCTCCTGGCCTGGCGCCAGCCGGCCGGTACCGGCCCCACGGAGCCGGAGACTCTGGCGAAACCTCTCAAGGTTGAATAATAATATCCCAGGCCAAGGCGCCAAGATCGATAGGCATAAAACGGACTCTCTCAACGCTAATAATTTTTGCTTGACAGATAAAATGAAATCCTATATCTTGTGGCCCAAAGAGTTCGGGTGCCCATATAGGGCATAATAGGGAAGCCGGTGCAAGACCGGCACGGTCCCGCCGCTGTAACCGGGGACGAAACCTGCAGATAGCCACTGTCTCACTGAAGCGGGATGGGAAGGCGCAGGGAGTAGGAAGAACCGGAAGTCAGAAGACCTGCCCGGATAGAAGCTTAAGCCCCTACGAGGCCTAGCGGGCGGTAAGCTCCAATCAATAAGGATCAAGAAGCTGGGTGCAATCCTTAAGTCATCATGACTTAAGGATTTTTTTTGGCGAAAAATCCGCATTAAAGGAGGACGACATGGTAAAGCGGATCAGGTTTGGGTGGTTATCTTTGGTACTTATCCTGTTAATGATAAGTATCCCTTGGACCCTGAACGCGGCATCAACCGACAAGCCCGCCATCGTTCTGGCGGCCTTTGGCACCACCACCGCAGCCTTTAACACCTACCACCACTTTGAGTTGCAGGTAAAAAAGCGTTTTCCGGATCACGAAATCCACTGGGCCTTCACTTCCCGTAAAGTCCGGCACAAGGTGGCCGAAGAGAAAGGCCAAAAGCTCAATGACCTACCCACGACTTTACGAGAATTAAAAGCAGCCGGATATACCCGGGTGGCCGTCCAGTCTCTCCATCTGGTGCCGGGGGAGGAGTGGGAAAAGAAAATCGTCGCAGAAAGCCGGAAGCTCCCCGGTCTGAAAGTTGCCCTGGGCCAACCGCTGCTGAGCAGCCAACAGGATCAGGAGCGGGTCCTCCAGGCCCTGGCCCAGACTTTTCCTGAGGACTTAAAAAATAATGTCGTGGTCCTCGTGGCCCACGGCAGCCCCTCACCGGAAGGGACCGCAACCTATCTGGCCTTTGACCGGCTGTTGCGCTCCCATTATCCCCACAAAAACATTTTTCTGGGAACCGTGGCAGGCAAACCCACCAGGCAGGAGGCCCTGGAGGCCGTCAAGAAATCCGGGGCAACCACCGTGGTGCTAATGCCCTTCTTATTTGTGGCCGGCGAGCATGTGGCCAAGGATATCTTGGGAAATGACCCGGAGAGCTGGAAATCGGAGCTTCTCCAACAAAAAGCTTATCACATCGAGGGGATTACCAAAGGACTCGGTTATCAGGAAGGAATCGTCAATATCTACCTGGACCATCTGGCCCTGGCAATGAAGGGCTTATAGGGGGATTTATGAAAAGCGGACTGATCGTTTATCTGGTGGGCGGCGCGGAGTTGCCGGAAGGCTTCGATCTGGCCGGCCGCTGCAAGGAAATCGGCTTCCCGGCCGATCGAGTGGAGCTGGTGGGCTCCAGGCAAGGATTTTTTGAGGTGGACGATGCCTGGCACCACCTGTTTACCAAGGGGTATGGGGACATCAAACTCCTGGTGGCGCAAACGGATCAAAACTGTTTGCAGCCTCTGCACCCGCCATTCCGACTTAGCGGCTAGGAAGGGGATGGAAGAACTAACATCCGTGGGCCAAAGACTTGACCGAAAAGGAAAGCCACGAACGCTTTTCCGGTCTTCAGACCGGAAACGGCCTTCGTGGCTTATTTACTCAGCGGACCCACGGCTTGCCCTTAATGGCAGCACTTATGGTCGTGGCCGTGATGGCCCTCGTCGTGGGTGTGCTCGTGGCTATGGACAGTCGCCTCGTGGCTGTGCTCGTGGCCATCATGGCTATGAGTCTCAGCCCCGTGGTCGTGTTCGTGCTCATGCTGGTCTTTGCTCTGGCAACACATACGGTTTCTCCTCTCTGGTTTAATATATATATTATAACTCGGTTTAGGTTGCGGCACAAGCCGGCTGAGATAAAGGGCCAGGAACCGCTTCGGGATGGTTTTATCCGGAGCAAGCTTGACATTTTTTTCCTCTTGCCCTAAAATGGTCAAAAATCCGGGAATGAAACCCGGATAGTTTTAGAATAACCAAAATTGAATAAACCAGCCACGAAGGCTCGGGCCCGACAGGCGCCAGGATTTCGTGGCTTTTTTTTATCCTGAGGAGGAAAAATGCAGTAGATCTATTCGAAAAAAGTATGGATAATATTCCTGGTTCTTGGGCTTTTGACTGGCCTGGACATCATCTCCCTATCGCCGGCCGCAGCCCAAGGCCCGGCCGCCCCGATGCTGGAAAAGCCCACGGCCCAGGAAGAAGAAGCGGCAGAAAAGAAAGAAGAGGCCCCCAGCACCTGCGGTCCCCTAATCAGCGATTCCTGCTTGCCCATCGAGACCGGCCACGCCAGCCTCCAGGTCCTCTGGGCCTTGTCTTGTTACCCGGGAGCTTTCTCCCCCAACTGGCGCAATACCAGCGCCCACGGAAACTTCTACACCTTCTCCATGCCCGTCAAATTTACTTACGGCCCTACCAAAAACCTGGAGATGTATATCATTGTTCCATACATTCATAACTGGGCCAGCCAAGTCGATGCCAGCCTGGCCGGCCCCAACGGCGAAACCTCGGCCAACTACGGCGGCGTCGGGGATATTACGGCGGTGGGCAAGTACTTGCTGCTGGAAGAAACCGCATTGAGACCCGCGGTCACCGGGGTGGCTGGGGTGGGTTTTCCGAGCGGCCACGCCTCCAACCTCAACCCGAGGTTCCTGGGCCAGGATGGCATCGGCACCGGGGCTTTTACTTTTACCACCGGCGTCAACCTGTTCAAATGGCTGAAACCTTTTATGATATACAGCAATATCTGGTTAAATACCCCGGTTAACCTTTATTCCTCCAGAGATGATGCAGTCCGCTCCCGGCAATTTGTGACGTTCAACCTGGCGGCGGAATATCCTATTACGAAGCGCTGGGTGGCCTTATTGGAAATGTACAGCACCTGGACCTGGACCAATATCGATACCCCCCAGGGCTTCCAATCGCCCTCCACCCTCTTGGGGATTCTGCCGGGAATAGAATTTTTTATAACCGAAAAATGGGCCTGCTCCGCCGGCGCCGCCCTCGACCTGGTCGGCAAAGCCGGCAGCCGGAAATACACGCCATTGTTTTCGGTGTATTATAATTTTTAGTTCAAGAATTTTAGCAAGATTACGAGGGTGATAGTGCTCTTGAACGATAGGGAGAATTAATCATGCACATGGCCGATGCCTTGATGTCTCCGGCGGTGGGCGGCACCATGTGGGCCGCCGCCGCGGGCCTGACCGCCTACAGCGCCAAAAAACTCAGGAAAGACCTGGATGAACATAAGGTGCCCTTGATGGGAGTCTTGGGCGCCTTTATCTTCGCCGCCCAAATGATCAACTTCACCATCCCGGCCACCGGCTCCAGCGGCCACCTGGCCGGCGGCATGATCCTGGCCATCTTGTTGGGTCCCTCGGCCGCCTTTATCACTATGGCTTCAGTCCTCACTATCCAGGCTCTATTTTTTGCCGACGGCGGGCTGCTGGCCCTCGGGTGCAATATTATTAATCTGGGTTTTTTCCCTTGTTTCATTGCTTACCCGCTTATTTATCGGAAGATTGTCGGCGCCCGGCCGACCCGGGGCCGCATCCTCTTGGGAGCCATGGCCGCTTCTATCCTGGCCTTGCAACTGGGGGCCTTGGGAGTCGTGTTGGAAACCTGGTTCTCCGGCATTTCTGAATTGTCCTTCACAACTTTTTTCCTCCTGATGCAGCCCATTCACCTGGCCATCGGCATCGTCGAGGGCCTGGTCACCGCGGCGGTGGTGAGCTTTGTCTGGCAGGCGCACCCGGAAATCCTGGCCCTGGCGCCGGCTGCCCCCGCCGCCCGGGGCCATTCCCATAAGCCGCTGTTGCTCGGGCTGGCCTTGTTTGCCGTGGTCACCGGGGGAATTTTATCCTGGTTCGCCTCGAGCCACCCGGATGGCCTGGAATGGTCCGTGAAGGGCGTTACCGGCCAGGAGGAACTGGCCGCACCCCAGACGGGGGTGCACGGGGCGCTGGCCGGGATTCAGGAGAAGCTCTCTTTCCTGCCGGACTATGATTTTAAAAAGCCGGAAGAAGTCAAAAAGGCCGAAAAGCCGGAAAGCTGGCCTGAGATCAACACCGGTAAATCCCTGGCCGGTATCCTCGGGGCCGCCCTGACCCTGCTCTTGACCGGGGTCATCGGTTTGGGCTTGAGAAGATATTGTTCACCGGGCAAGTAAAAATAGGGACACCTCCTATTTTTTTATCTTTATCCCCGCTCTCTCGAGGTCTTGCTCAAAAAATAGGAGGTGTCCCTATTTTTACCAAGGACGCCAGGGGACAAAAATGGGAGGTGCGCCTCGCACCCTCTCACTGGCAACTGACTACTGGCTACTGACCATGGCAACCATTGAATCTTCCTTATTAAATATCGGTTACTTGGAAACCCTCTCCTATCAGCAGACCCCCCTCCACCGGCTCGACCCCAGGGCAAAACTCCTCACCACCCTGGTTTTTATTATTGCCGTAGTCTCCTTCGGGAAATACGAGATCACCGGTCTGCTTCCCTTTATGATCTACCCGGTGGCGCTCATCGCCGTGGGCAACCTGCCCCCGGGGTATCTGGTCAGGAAGATTTTACTGGCCGCGCCCTTTGCCTTTTTCATCGGCATCTTCAATCCCCTGTTGGACCGGAACGTCCTGGTGCAACTGGGACCGGTGGGCCTCTCCGGGGGTTGGGTCTCCTTCGCCTCCATCATGATCCGCTTCACTCTCACCGTCAGTGCGGCCTTGATCTTAATTGCCAGCACCGGCCTCAATGCGGTCTGCCTGGCCCTGGAGAGACTGGGAGCCCCCACCGGCTTCGTGGTCCAACTGCTTTTTCTATATCGCTATATTTTCGTCTTAACCGATGAGGCGCTGCGGCTGATGCGGGCCCGCTCCCTGCGTTCCTTCCAGGGACGGGGGCTGGGCTTCAAGGTCTTCACCTACCTGATCGGGCAGTTGCTGTTACGCACCCTGGCCCGGGCGCAACGCATCCACCTGGCCATGCTCTCCCGCGGCTTTGACGGCACGATCCGCCTGCTGCGTCCCTTGGAATTCCACCTGCAGGACGCGGTTTTTTTCGTGGGCTGGTCTACCCTTTTTCTCCTGCTGCGCTGGTATAACCTGCCGCACCTGTTGGGACATCTGCTTACGGGGCTGGCGCCATGAGTCATCATTTGGTTGAAGTCAAAGATTTGGCCTATGCTTACCCCGATGGCACCAAGGTCCTGCGCGGCGTCTCCTTCCGCCTCACCCATGGCGAAGCGGTGGCCATTGTCGGGGCCAACGGCGCCGGCAAGTCCACCCTCCTGCTCCAGCTCAACGGCTGCCTCTGGCCCCAGGCCGGGACCGTGCGCATCGGCGACTTCCCCTTAAATAAAGGGACCCTGCCCTACGTCCGGCGCACCGTCGGGCATGGTCTTCCAGGACCCGGACGATCAGCTGTTCATGCCGCGGGTCTATGATGACGTGGCCTTCGGCCCCTTAAACCTGGGCCTGCCCCCGGAGGAAGTGGAGGACCGGGTCATGCAGGCGCTGGCCACGGTGGGCGCGGCCCATTTAAAAGATCGCCCGCCCTACCGTCTGTCCGGCGGCGAAAAACGGGCCGTGGCCATCGCCGCCGTCCTCTCCATGTCTCCTGCCATCCTGGTGATGGATGAGCCGACTTCCTCCCTCGATCCCAAGACCCGGCGGCAACTCATCGAGCTGCTCAAGACCTTCAAACATACCCGCATCATCGCCACCCACGACCTGGATATGGTGCTGGACCTCTGCTCCCGCACCATTGTGCTCAAGGAGGGTCAGGTGGTGGCCGATGGCCCCACCCTCGACATCTTGCAGAACGACGAACTGCTGCACTCCAGCAGCCTGGAAAAACCGTTGTGTCTGCAAGGTTGCCCGGTGTGTCGGGGCAGGACCGGCTACTATCAGGCTGAGTCCTGGCAAACAGCCATTTTGTCATCCTGAGCGAAGCGAAGGACTCAGGTTTGGTGGCACAGGCTTTAGCCTGTACTGGACTGTGCACAGCTGGAAAGGCTGTGCTACCGAAAACAGATTGTTCGGTCGCTTTGCTCCCCAGAATGACAGTTGCGGCTTTCGCAGAGTCCAAGGTACTAGGGGCGAACCTGGGTTCGCCCACTCAGGGCAATAAGATCGCCTACGGGAAAATTCTTTTGGCAATGGTGCGTGCGCACTTACAGTTGTTCGAGGTTTACTGGCAACTGACTACTGGCCACTGACAACTTTCAAGGCAGGTGGTACTCCCGGCGGCGCCAGTCTTTCAGAGCCGTAACCAGGCGGTAAGTGAGCCTCTCCTGGCCCCGCATCTTCCCCAGGCTGAGTTCCGGCTTGTTGTCGCCGTGGAAGTCGGAGCCGCCGGTGACCAGCAGTCCCAACTCCCCGGCCAGCTTCAGGTATAGGGCTTCCTGTTCCGGGGTGTGCTCCGCATAGATGGTCTCGAGGCCGGCCAGGCCCAGGGCCTTCAGCTCCGTCAGGGTATTTTTCAGGGCAAAGGCCGAACCCAGGTTCAAGGTAAAGGGGTGGGCCAGGACCGGGACCCCCTGGACGTCCCGGATCATGGCGATGGCCTCCTGGGGCGGGAAGCGGAACTTGGGGACATAGGCCTTGCCGTCGTTGCGCAGGAAAATATCGAAGGCCTCCTGGATGGACCGGACGTAACCGGACTCCATCAAGGCCCGGGCGATGTGGGGCCGGCCCATCTGGCCCTGTCCCGAGATCTTCTCCACCTGCTCGAAGGTGATCTTGACCCCCAGTCCGTTCAACTTGTCGATGATCTGGGGGTTGCGTTCGGCCCGGGCTTGTTGTAAGACCGCCAAACGCTCACCCAGCCGGCCGTTGCCGTATTCGATCCCCAGCCCCAGGATGTGCATGGAGCCGCCGGGGAAGCGGGCGCTCACCTCCACCCCGGGGATGACCTCCACCCCGTACTTCTCGCCCGCGGCCATGGCTTCGGCCAGGCCCTCAACGGTGTCGTGATCAGTCAGGGCGAAGGCCTTGAGGCCCCCAACTTTCGCCAGGCGCACCACCTCCGCCGGCGCAAAGGTGCCGTCCGAGGCGTTGGAGTGGGTATGCAGGTCGATTAGTTCCATCTCAACAGTATCTTAACCAAAGCAGGAGCTTGGGTACGAGTTTTATTTAAACGACTCCACGCAACCGGCCCAAAGATAGATGATTTTATCCGACACCTCGCCCATCAAGTCAATTTTTTCTGCGTTATTCAGCGGTTGGATAAAAAGATGATCTAAAAAATAACTCACGGTATTGGGGCAGGATAAGGCCCCCGGTTCAGAAATATCCTGTTTAAATTTTTCCCCGTACTCGCCAAATCTGCCCCGGCAGAGATCATAAAATTTATCCGCCACCGCCTGAATCTCTGCGGCCTCGGTAATTTGATAATCCTTGATGATGACCCGATCAATGAAATGGTTTTGCATCTCATCATAAAAGCTGTTGATCTCTTCTATGGCTTTGTCCTGGTCAGGTTTAGCCAAAGAATAGGTATCGGCGACGATGAACATGGCAAAGACCAGGGCTTCCACGATGTCGATGGGTTGTTCACCAAAGCCTTGAGCCGCCAACAACCGGCTGAGGTCGCTGACGATGCCGAGAGCAAGAGATTTCATGGTCGCCCGGTCTGGTTTTTCATTTATTGCCATATTTTCGTCAATTTCCCCGAAATGAACCGCCGAGGGCGGCGGTGTTACATCTCCGTCTCCAGGTGGGGCGGGCCTCCGTGCCCGCCTACGTGTCCATCGGCGGCCGGGACGGCCGCCCCACCAGAAGCAGTTTGGTAGCACAGCCTCCGGCCTGTGAAGCACACAGGCTGGAAGCCTGTGCCACTAATGAAAAATTACCCCCTGATCAGTTCGATCATCTCCCGGACGGCCCGTTCGATCCCCACCAGGATGGCCCGGGCCATGATGGCGTGGCCGATGGAGTATTCGGCGAACTCCTCCCGGCCCCGGAAGGGTTTGATATTGCGGTAGTTGAGGCCGTGGCCGCACTTCACCTTGAGGCCAAGGCTCCTGGCGTGCCGGGCCGCGTTGAGTAGCTCCTGGAAGAGCCGGGTGGCTTCTGCCCGGCTGGGGGCGTCGGCGTAAGTGCCGGTGTGCAGCTCCACCCATTCGGCCCCCACTTCCTTGGCGGCGTCGATCTGGGGCGTCACCGGGTCCACGAAGAGGCTGACCCGCAGGCCCCCCTCTTTCAGTTGTCGGACGTAATCCTTAAGAAAATCCTGGTTTTTCGCCACCTCCAGGCCCCCTTCGGTGGTGAGCTCCTGCCGCTTTTCCGGCACCAGGGTCACCAGGTCCGGCTGCACGTCCAGGGCGATCTCCAGCATCTCCTGGGTGGCGGCCATCTCCAGGTTGAGGCGGGTCTTGATGGTCTGGCGCAGCAGCCTTAAGTCCCGGTCCTGGATGTGGCGCCGGTCTTCCCGGAGGTGGACGATGATGCCGTCGGCCCCGGCCAGCTCTGCCAGGGCGGCGGCGGTCACCGGGTCGGGTTCGTCGATGAGGCGGGCCTGCCGCAGGGTGGCGATATGGTCCACGTTCACTTCCAGTCGAGGCACGCCGGTTCTCCTTTCGGTTTCCAGTTCCAAGTTCCCAGTTACCAGTTTAGTACGTCTTTTGCTGAGAACTGGGCAACTGGCAACTGGGAACTTCTCAGATTGCTTCGATTTTGGGATAAAGCAACTTCATCAGCTCCCAGGTCCGGGCGGTCATGGCCTCCTCCTCTGCCGGAGTGCCGTGATCGTAGCCCAGCAAATGTAATATACCGTGAATGAGGAAAAAATCGAAGAGTTCCTGCCAGGGCCAGTCGGATTCTTTGGCCTGACGGATGGTGGTCTCCAGGGAGATGACCACTTCGCCCAGCATGGCCGGGGGTTCGCCGTCAGAAATTGCCGGGGTATGGAGAACAGCCGCCCCCGGCTGTAAACGAACCGGCGAGGGCGCCTGTTCTCCATCCACCGGAAAGGCGATGACATTGGTGGGGCCCCGGCGCCCGAAGGTTTCCCGGTTGAGGCGGGCCATGGCCCGGTCCCCCAGGACGGTGAGGCTCAGCATCGCCTCAGACCAGCCCAAGGCGTTTAAGATCTTCCCGGCTCTTTTCTTGATTTTCTCCGGACTTATGGCCGTTTTTCTTTGGCGGTTGCTTATCCAGATCCTCATAGGTCTTCTTCTTGTCGGCGGGCTGGGGGTAAAGGATGCGCTGGTGGAAGATCCCGCCCAAGATCTTGTTGAAGCTTTTGGCGATATGGTGCAAATCCTTCAGGGTCAGCTCGCATTCGTCCAACTGGCCGTCGGCGAAGACATTGTTGATGATCTTCTGCACCAGGCCCTGGATGCGGGCCGGGGTGGGCTCGGTGAGGGTCTTGGAGGCAGCCTCCACCTGGTCCGCCAGGAGCACCAGCCCGGCTTCCTTGGTTTGGGGCCGGGGGCCGGGATAGCGGTAGTCCTCGATCTTCACCATTTGGGGGTTGGCGGCCTGGGCCTGGGCCTTTTGGTAAAAATACCTGATGAAGCTGGTGCCGTGGTGCTGGCGGATGATGTCGGCGATGGCCTCACCCAGGTGGTGTTTCCGGGCCAGTTCCACTCCGTCCTTGACATGGGCGATGAGGATCAGGCCGCTCATGGAGGGGGCCAGCTTCTCGTGCTTGTTTTCCCCGATCTGGTTTTCCACGAAGTAGATGGGCTTTTTGATCTTGCCGACGTCGTGATAGTAAGCCGCAGCCTTGGCCAGTATGGGGTTGGCGCCGATGGTCTCCGCCGCCGCTTCCACCATCTGGCCCACCACCAGGGAATGGTGGTAGGTGCCCGGGGCCACCAGCATCAACTCCCGGAGGACCGGTTGGTCCAGGTTCAGGAGTTCCAGCAGGCGGATGTTGGAGGAGTAGCGGAAGCCCGCCTCCATGATGGGGGTTAACCCGAGGGCCAGAATGCCGGTGAGCAGGCCCCCGGCGAAGGCGAACATTTCGCCGGTTAACAGGTCCTTGAAGGCGAAGGGGTATTCCAGCAGCTTAAAAGCCGCCAGCAGGCACATGTTGGCCAGGCTGATGGCCAGCCCGGCCTGGATCAGGGAGTTGCGGCGGCGGCAGTTCTTTACCCCCCAAACCGCCACAAAGCCGGCGATGACGAAGTAGATGAACAGGGGGAAAGGCCGTTCCACCATAAAGGCGGCGAAGGTGGCGCTCAAGAAGGCCACTCCCACGCCGGTTTCCAGACCCAGGAACATGGCCGCAAAGATGGCGGGCAGACCCAGGGGCAGCAGGTAGATCAGGTTGAGGCCCACCTCCGGCAGGTTCCGGGCCAGGTGCTGGCCCAAGACCAGGAGCGCTTTATTCAGCAGGGCGCCGGTGAACAGTAAGGCCGCCAGGAAGGCCAGGTCCCGGAGGCGGTGGGAAAAGTTCCGCAGGGAGAGCCGGGCTAACTGGTAGAACACTGCCAGCAGCAGGGTCAGGCTGAAGAAGATACCCAGGAAAATCATCACGGCCCGGCTGCGGGGGTAAAGCTTGCCCTGGGCCTCCAATTTCGCCAGGTGCAGGGAAGTGACGGGCTCCCCCTCCCGAATCAGCATCTCGCCGCGTTTGACCTTGAAGTATACCGGCTGCAATTCTTTCAGGCTGGCCTTCTGGCGCTCCTGGGTCTCGGCCCAATTGGGAGAAACGTTGGGAACCAGCAGATACTGGGTCAGGTCGCACACCAGCCACCGTTCCGCCGGCGAAAAATCCGCCGCCACATCCCGGCAGTAGCCCGCCGCCGCTTTCCGCCCCTCGCCCAGTTGGATGAAGGGGAAGGGGGCCCTCTCCAGCCGCCTCCTTCTTGGAAGGCAGGCGCCGCACCAGGATTTCCCTGGGGGCCGGCTGCAGGACGCTGCGGCTGCCGATCACTCCCTGGTTGAAAAACTGCACCAAAACCTGGCCGCTCATGGCCTCCAGGTAAGGGGAAAATTCCAGCTTGGCCAGCAGCTGAAACGTGGAGTTGGGGATGGACACCCCCAGGAGCCGGTCAAACTCCGGCTTATGCTCCAGCAAGGTTTTGTAAGGGACACCGGCTCTGGTCTTTCTCCCGGGAGACCGTCCGCCACCGGTGGTCCCCGGCTGATTTTCCTGAGAAAGGCGGCGCATGTAGTCCATGGCCCTCTGGAGGCGCTGCTGCACCTTGTCGGCCATCTGCTCATCCATGTCGAAGACCGGCGGGCTCTGGGCCACCAGGTCTTCCTGCCGCTGCGCCTTGGTCCCCACGTCCTCCACCAAAAATTCTCCGGTGGCCTTGACGCTCTCCCGGGAGATGTCCCCCACATGATACTGCCTGGAGGTGCTGGGAGTCCGGGGAGACAGGATAAAGGCCAGCCCCAGGCTCAAGGCCAGGAGGAGACAAAGCTTGGGGACCCGCTCATCCCGGGGCGGCGCCGCGGGCTTGCGGGCCAGGCTGCGGGGCCAGCGGGCGCGCAGGCGCTCCAGACCGAAGATATGCCAAATTTTGGCGGTCGGTTCTTTATCAGGCACGGGAAGGCTCCACCTCAGAGAGGCGCCGGGGCCGGCGGCTGTCATAGGCCCGGATAATGTCTTGCACCAGGGGATGGCGCACTACGTCTCGATCGGTAAAGTGCACAAAGGCGATGCCCTCGACTCCCCGCAACAGTTCCCGGGCTTCCACCAGCCCGGAGGTCGCCACGGCCGGCAGGTCGATTTGGGTCACGTCGCCGGTGATCACCGCCTTGGAGCCGAACCCTAAACGGGTCAGAAACATCATCATTTGCTCCGAGGTGGTGTTTTGGGCCTCATCCAGGATGACGAAGGAGTCGTTCAAGGTGCGGCCCCGCATAAAGGCCAGGGGGGCCACTTCGATAATGCCCCGTTGCACCAGGCGGGAGGCTTTTTCGAAATCCATCATATCGTGCATGGCGTCGTATAGGGGCCGCAGATACGGATTGACCTTCTCCGCCAGATCGCCGGGCAGGAAGCCCAGCTTCTCCCCGGCCTCCACCGCCGGCCGGGTGAGGACGATGCGGATGAACTCCTGGTTCATCAGGGCCGCCACCGCCATGGCCATGGCCAGGTAGGTCTTGCCGGTGCCCGCCGGGCCCACCCCGAAGACGATGTCATGGGTGCGCATGGCCTCAATGTAGCGCTTTTGATTGAGGCTCTTGGGGGAGATGCGCCGCTTCATGGCCGAGATGTACACCGTGTCCAGGAAAATCTCCTTGACCGAGGCGCTCTCGGTGTCCTGGAGGATGCGGATGGTGTACTGCACGTCCTGGGCCAGCACCGGGTAACCGGCGCGCAGCAGCTCGTAGAGCTCCAGCAGGACCCGCTGGGCCAGGCGCACCTGGGCCTCCGGACCTTCCACGCTCACCTGGTTGCCCCGCACCTGGGTCTTGACCCCCAGGCTGCGGTTGACGATCTTCAGGTGCTTGCCCTGCTCGCCGTACAGGGCCTGGGCCAGGGCGTTGTCTTCAAAGGTGAGTTGGGTGGTGGACATGGGTGTAGGTTTTGGGCTGGCGGTTTTTATCCGTTGGCAGGCTTGAGTCCCAGGACCTGGCCCCGGATCTGGCGCTGCCGGGGACGGTTGTCAAAATCCAGCAGGACGATCTGCTGCCAGGTGCCCAAAAGGAGTTTCCCGTGCTCGATGGGGAGGCTGAGCGAAGGTTTGAGGAAGGCCGCCCGGACGTGCGCATAGCCGTTGCCGTCACCCCAGCGCCGGTCATGGGCATAGTCCAGGTCTCGGGGAAAGAGCCGCTCGATGGCGGCCTTTAAATCCTGCACCGCCCCGCTCTCATATTCGATGGTGCTCAAGGCCGCGGTGGAGCCGGGAATGAACAGGGTCAGCAAGCCCGTGTCCACCCCGGTGCTTCGAACTTTCTCGGCCACCTGAGAGGTCAGGTCCAAGATATCGGTGCTGGCCGTGGTTTCTACCTCGAGACTGAACGACTGTACTGCAAACATTATGGTTAGCTTAAATCGTGATCCGATTCCCGTTCAAATTAAAAATGCTGCTGCGCCTTGCCAACCAGCATTAATGATTTTCTCATATTTTAGTCTATATTAGCAATCGAACTTTTTCGATAATTTTCGTTATCCGATAATATTTTTGGAAAAAATAGGGACACCTCCCATTTTTGGTTAACAAGCCCCTGCTATGTCTGAGATAAGGCAGTAAAATAGGAGGTGTCCCTATTTTTCCTCCGTCTCCCGTCTCCGGTCTTCGGTCCATTAGGGCTTGACTATGGCGCCGGAATAATCTAAAAATTTGGAGTTTGGGAAAAACTGCGCCCAGCCATCTTATCCCTTGAACAGGCTTAAAAATTGGCATTAACCGATCAGATCCGCGACCAACGCCTACAAAAACTGCAGGAACTGCGGGAACAGGGAGTCGATCCCTATTTCAACCGGTTCGCCCCCAGCCACAGTATCGCCCAGTTGATCGAAGAATTCGGCGCCCTCGCCGGCGAGCAACTGGAGGGCCTGGGCCAACAACCTTGCGCCTGGCCGGCCGCCTGATGCTGCTGCGGGAGTTCGGCAAGGCCAGCTTCGGCCATATCCAGGACGGCACCAGCCGCCTGCAGATCTACGTGCAAAAACAGGTGCTGGGCGAAGAGGCCTTCACCCGCTTTAAAAAGCTCCTGGACCTGGGGGACATCATCGGGGTGGAGGGCACCCTGTTCCGCACCAGGACCAACGAGCTCACCCTGGCAGTGCAGCGGTTTCGTGCTCCTGACCAAGTCCCTGCAGCCCCTGCCGGAGAAATACCACGGCCTCACCGACATCGAGACCCGCTACCGCCAGCGCTATCTCGACCTGATGGTCAACCCGGAGGTGCGTCAGGTCTTCGAGACCCGGGCCCGGATCATCCGCCTGCTGCGCCAGTTTTTCGATAACCGGGGCTATCTGGAGGTGGAGACCCCCATGATGCAGCCCATCCCCGGGGGGGCCACCGCCAAGCCTTTTGTCACCCACCACAACGCCCTGGACATGAAATTGTTCCTCAGGATCGCCCCGGAGCTTTACCTGAAGCGCCTGGTGGTGGGCGGCTTGACCCGGGTTTACGAAATCAACCGCAATTTTCGCAACGAAGGCCTCTCCATCATGCACAACCCCGAATTCACCATGCTCGAGTTCTACCAGGCCTTTGCCACCTATGAGGACCTGATGGCCCTGACGGAGGAACTCATCAGCTCGGTGGCCGGGGAAGTCCTGTGGAACCCGCGCCTCACCTTCCAGGGAGAGGAGATTGACCTGACTCCGCCCTGGCGCCGCCTGGATTTGCGAGAGTCGTTGACGGCCATCGGCGGCCTGCCGGCGGAGGTGGTCCGGGACCGGGAGGCCCTGGTTAAGTTGGCCCGTGAAGAGGGCGTTGTCCTGCGCCCCGGCGAAGGTTACGGCCGGGCCCTGACCAAACTCTTCGACCTGCGGGTGGAGGAGAAACTCCAGCAGCCCACCTTCATCACCGGCTACCCCCTGGAAACCTCGCCGCTGTCCCGCCAGAGCGACGACGACCCGGAAGTGGTGGACCGCTTCGAACTCTTCATCGCCGGCCGGGAGATCGCCAACGGCTTTTCCGAGCTCAACGACCCCGAAGACCAGCGGCGGCGCTTTGAAAAGCAGTTGCAGGCCCATGCGGCCGGCGACGAAGAGGCGCCCCATGCCCTGGACGAAGACTACGTCCAGGCCCTGGAGCACGGCCTGCCGCCCACCGCCGGCGAGGGCATCGGCATCGACCGCCTGGTAATGCTCCTCACCGACTCGCCTTCCATCCGGGACGTCATCCTGTTCCCGTTGCTCAGGCCGGAGAGGTAGGTCCCTTGGGTTTCTTTGAAACCTTCGTGGCCCTGCGGCTCCTGCGGGGAGTCAAACGCCAAAAAGGCTTCCTGTCGCTTTCCACCTTCATCTCCACGGCCGGGATTGCCGTCGGGGTCATGGCCCTCATCGTGGTCATCGGGGTGATGACCGGCTTCGACCAGGACCTGAAAAAGAAGATCCTCAGCGTCAACGCCCACGTCCTGGTCATGAAAACGGGGGGCGCCTTCACCTCCTCCCAGAAGGAAGTGGCCGAGATCCAGGCGCTGCCCGGGGTGATTTCCGCCACCCCCTTTATTTACACCCAGGTGATGTATTCGGCCCCCGGGAACGTCTCCGGCGGGGTGGTCCGGGGTCTGGACCTGGAGATCATCCGCCGGGGCGGGCCCCAGGCCCTGGAGGTGTTGCAGGGGCAATTTGCCGATCTGGCGGAAGGCGGCAAAGATGACCCGCCCCGCATCGCCATCGGCAACGAGATGGCCCGCAACCTCAACCTGGCGCTGGGAGACTACCTGAATATCATCTCCCCCCTGGGGACCCTCACCCCCATGGGGCGCCTGCCCCGGATGAAGGCCTTCCGGGTCAGCGGCCATCTTCCACTCCGGCATGTACGAATTCGACAACTCCCTGGTCTACACCAGCATTCCGGCCCTCCAGGAATTTCTGGGTCTGGGCCACCGCATCACCGGTCTGGAAGTGGAAATCAAGGATATTTACGCCGCGGACCGGGTGGAAGAGGCCATCCAGAAGAAGCTGGGCCCCGGCTTCTACACCAAAAACTGGATGCAGATGAACCGCAGCCTGTTCGCCGCCCTGAAGTTGGAGAAGATCACCATGTTCATCATTCTCACCCTGATCATCCTGGTGGCCGCCTTCGGCATCGCCAGCACCCTGTTTATGATGGTCATGAAAAAGACCCGGGAGATCGCCATCCTCAAGTCCATGGGCGCCACCCGGCAGTCCGTCATGCAGATCTTTATGATGAACGGCCTGGTCATCGGCGCCATCGGCACCATCCTGGGCCTGGGCCTGGGTCTGGGGCTGTGCGGCATCCTGAAACGCTACCAGTTCATCTCGCTGCCCAAGGACGTCTACTACATCTCCACCCTGCCGGTGCAGATCCAGACCCTGGACGTCCTGGCCATCGTCCTGGCCGCCATGGCCATCAGCTTCCTGGCCACCCTCTACCCCTCCTGGCAGGCGGCCCGCCTGGACCCGGTGGAGGCGATCCGTTATGAGTGAGCAGTGCAGCGATGAGCAGTGAGCAGATATAGGGCGGCCTGTGGCCGCCAGGTTTCGGCTAAAAACCAAAAACTCGAAACTCAAAACTCGCGGCATTGACGCACCCCCGCGAAAGTGGTAAGGTGCTTAGCGCGGTATAGGAAACTATGGCAGAGCGCAACGGCCCTGAGACCCCGGCGAAGATTCGCATCCGGGGACTGGTCAAGACCTTTAAAACTAACGGCATCCAGGTGCAGGTGCTCACCGGGGTGGACCTGGATATCTTCCCGGGGGAAACCCTGGCGGTGGTGGGGGCCTCGGGGGTGGGCAAATCCACCCTGCTCCATATCCTGGGCACCCTGGAGCGCCCCAGCGCCGGACAGGTTCTGTGGGAAGGCGCGGATGTCTTCGCCATGGATGACAAACCCCTGGCGGCCTTTCGGAATCGCAAGGTGGGGTTTGTCTTCCAGTTTCATCACTTGCTGTCCGAGTTCAATGCCCTGGAAAACGTCATGATGCCGGCCCTCATCGCCCGAGCAGCCCCAGGGAGTGGCCCGGGACAAGGCCGAAGCCATCCTGGTGCGGGTGGGCCTGAAGGAGCGCTTGACCCACCGGGTCACCACCCTGTCCGGCGGCGAGCAGCAGCGGGTGGCGGTGGCCCGGGCCCTGGTCCTGGAACCGGAGGTCCTGCTGGCGGACGAACCCACCGGTAACCTGGACCCCAAGAGCGGGGCCCGGGTGCAGGAACTTATCCTGGATCTCAATCGCGAACGCGGCCTCACTTCCGTGATCGTCACTCATAACCTGGAGTTGGCCCGTGCCCTGGACCGACGGATAACCCTGGTGGACGGCAGGGCAATGGTTGTACAGGGAGAATAAGGTGGTGCAAAGGCTCATACTTGCAGTCCTGCTGGCGGCATTGGCCCTGACCCAGCCGGCCCTGGCGCAAGAAGAAGAGGTGGTCCTCAAAAAGGTGGCGGTCTTTCCCTTTACCGTGGCCAGCCGGGAACCGTTGGAAGGCCTGGGAGAAAAGGTGCGCCAGGATATCCTGGAACGCCTCAAGACCGACGGCTTCTCCCTGGTGTCCGCGGAGGACCTCAAGAAGGCCCTGGCTGCCCGGAAAGAACCCCTCGACGACGCCGCGGGCTAAGGAGATCGGCGGCAAGCTGGGGGCGGATATCGTCATTTACGGCACCCTGATCAAGGTGGGCGAAGCCCTTTCCCTGGAAGGCCGGCTCGTGGATGTCAGTGGCCGGCAAGCCCCGGTCGCCTTGAAGGTGCAAGGAACCGGGCTCAAGGCTTTGGCCGGTCTCGGCAAGCAACTGGCCCAGGAATCGAGCCTGAAGATTCTGGGGAAGACACGCGTCTCGCGCCTCAATGTCAAGGGCAACCGCCGCATCGAAAAAGACGCCATCCTCGGGGTGATGCAGACCCGGGAAGGGGAAATGGTTAATCCGGGCCGGCTCCGGGAAGATTTGAAGGCCGTCTATAAAATGGGCTACTTCACCGACGTGAAGATCGACATCAGCGATACCCCGGAGGGGGTGGTCCTGACGGTCTTGGTGACGGAGAAGCCCGCCATCAAAGAGATCATTACCAAGGGCAACCACAAGGTCAAGCGGGACAAGATCGTCGAGGTCATGGACCTCAAGCCCTTCTCGGTGGCTTCGGAGTCCGCCATCCGGGAGAGCATCAACAAAGTCCAGAACATGTACCGGGAAAAGGGGTACTACGAAGTCCAGATCACTTCTGAACTCATCCCCGTCACCAACACCGAAGTCAACCTGGTGCTGCACATCGACGAAGGCGGCAAAATGGCCATCAAGGAGATCAACTTTGAGGGCAACGAGCACTTCAAGGCCAAGGAACTTCGGGAGGTGATGGAGACCAAGGAAAAGTCCTGGTTTTTCGCGATCAACTGGATCACCGGGTCCGGGAAATTGACCAAGGACATCCTGGAGCGGGACGCAGAAAAGATCTCGTCGTTTTATTACAACCACGGCTTCATCAAGGCCAAGGTGGCAGACCCCAAGGTCGACATCAAGGGTAACTACATTTATATCACCATCCCTATCCAGGAAGGTCCGCAATACCAGGTGGGCAAGATAGACATCCAGGGGACCTCATTGAGGATAAAGAAAAGATCCTGGAGAAGATTGCAGACCCCCAAGGAAAAGATTTACAGCCGTGAGGTGCTGCAAACGGATATCACCACCCTGTCCGACCTATATGCCGACAAGGGTTATGCCAACGCCGATGTCACCCCCCTGATCAAGGAAAATGATCAGACCCTCAAAGTGGATGTCACCTTCGATATCCATCAAGGCAACAAGGTCTATTTCGAGCGCATCGACATCGCCGGCAACGTCAAGACCCGGGACAAGGTGATCCGGCGGGAGTTGCGGGTTTATGAGCAAGAACTCTTCAACGCCACCAATCTCAAGGAAAGCATCAAGAACCTGCGGCGTCTGGAGTATTTCGAAGACGTGAACTTCGGCACTTCGCCGGGGTCTGCTCCCGACCGCATGAACCTGAAGATCACCGTGAAGGAGCGGCCCACCGGGACCTTCGGGCTCGGCGCCGGTTACAGCACCCAGGACCGGCTGGTGGGCATGGTGGAAGTCAGCCAGAACAACCTGTTCGGCCGGGGCCAACAACTCAAGGTCCAGGGGATCATCGGCTCTATTTCCCATCGCTTCCGGGCCTCCTTCACCGAGCCTTATCTCTTTGACCGGCCCTTGGGATTCGGCATCGACGCCTTTAACTGGCAGCGGGATTATGATGAATATACCCGGATCAGCGCCGGTGGGGACCTGCGCCTGAGCCATCCTTTGAAGTGGAAATATACCCGCCTCTTTTGGATGTACCGTTATGAATATGTGAAGCTTACAAACCTGGCCCCCAACCCCGTCCCCCATCATCGTCGAGGCGTCCAAGATTCACAATACCAGCGCCACCTCGTTAACCCTGCGCCGGGATTCCCGGGACTCGTTGTTCGCCCCCACCAAGGGCTCGGATAACAGCCTCGGGGTGGAAATGGCCGGTTTGGGCGGCGATGTCGCTTTTATGCGGTATATTGCCGAATCGGGCTGGTATTTCCCCTGGAAGTGGGCCACCGTGGGCGTCCTCCATGCCCGGGTGGGCTATATGCAGCGCCTGGACTGGGGCCAAATGCCGGTTTATGAGAAGTTCTATCTGGGCGGCATTGAAAGCATCCGCGGCTTTAAATATGCTGACATCAGTCCCAGGGATCCGAGCACTAACGAGCGCATCGGCGGCGATAAGTTCATCCAGTTGAACGCCGAATATCGCTTTCCCGTGTATAAGAAGCTGGGCCTCATGGGGACCGTGTTTTTCGATGCCGGCAACGTTTATGGCGCCAACATGGTGGGGCCGTTTCTGCGGCCTACCGCGGGCGTCGGCTTCCGCTGGTTCTCGCCCATGGGGCCGCTGCGGGTGGAATGGGGCTACAACCTGACCAAGAAGCCCTTTGAGAAACAGAGCGCCTGGGAATTTACCATGGGCGGCACGTTTTAGGGAAGCGACCTTATCAGGCACAACCTCCGGCGGCGAGTCTTTAAACCCCCGCCGGGATATTACTTTAAACGGACTCATCAGGAGGATTTAAATGCTCAAATTAGTGGTAAGCGCCTTAATCGCCCTGACCATGCTTCTCGGCCCGCTGGGGGCCCTGGCCGCCGAAGTGAAGATCGGCATAGTGGATACCAACGCCATTCTAACGGGCTCGGCCGAAGGCAAACGGGCCCAGGAAGCCATCAAAAAGAAGGCCGAGGATCTGAGCAAGCCCCTGGGCACCAAGCGCCAGGACCTGGGCCGACAGGTGGAGGAATTCCAGAAGCAGGCCGGCATGATGAAGGAAGATGCCAGAAAGACCAAGGCCCAAGAGCTGGAAAAGAAGATGGCGGATTTCGATAAACAGGCCCAGGAAGCCGACAAACAGCTGGCCCAATTCAAGGAGAGCCAGCTGGCCCCCCTGTCCAAAAAAATGGATCAGGCCCTGGATCAGGTGTCCAAGGAAGAGAAGCTGGACCTGGTTCTGGACCGGTCCGTGACTTTGAACGTAACCAACAAAGCCATGGACTACACTGACAAGGTGCGCGCCAAATTCGGCAAATAAATTACTCATGAAGCATACCCTGGGAGAACTGGCGGCCCTGCTGCAAGGGGAACTGAAAGGTCCCCCCGACCTGGTGATCGAGGGCATCGCCCCCATTGACCAGGCCACTCCCCGGGAAATCACCTTCATCGCCCAGAAGCGCTATGCCCGCCGGGCAGGCGCCAGCCGGGCCGGGGCCTTCATCGTGGCCCCGGACCTGGCGGATTTGGACCGGCCGTTAATCATCGTGGCCCATCCCTACCTGGCTTACGCCCGGGTGGCGGCCACCTTTGCCCCGCCCCTGCAAGCGCTGGCCCGGCATCAGTGACCAGGCCTGCCTGGGCCGGGAACTCAAGCTGGGCCGGGACGTCTCCATCGCCCCCCTGGTCTTCATCGGCGAACGGGTGCGGCTGGGGGACGGAGTGACCATCATGCCCGGTTGCTTCCTGGGCGACGAGGTGCAGGTCGGGGCCGGCACCCTGCTCTACCCCAACGTCACCGTCCTGGAGCGCTGCCTCCTGGGAGAGCGCTGCACCATCCACAGCGGTACGGTGATCGGCGCCGACGGCTTCGGTTTCATCCCCACCCCGGCGGGCAACGAAAAGATCCCCCAGTTGGGGACCGTGGTTATCGCCGACGAAGTGGAGATCGGGGCCAACTGCACCATCGACCGGGGGGCTCTGGGCGAGACCCGCATCGGCCGGGGGGTCAAGATGGACAACCTCGTGCACCTGGCCCACAATGTCACGGTGGGGGAGCACTCCATGCTGGTGGCCCAGGTGGGGGTATCCGGGTCCACCAAGATCGGCCAAAGGGTGATCCTGGCCGGCCAGGTGGGGCTGACGGGCCACCTCGAACTGGGAGACGGAGTGCAGGTCGGGGCCCAATCCGGGGTCACCCGCTCCGTGCCCGCCGGCCAGACGGTATCCGGATCCCCCGCCCGGCCCCACAAAGAATGGCTCCAGATCATGGGCCATCTCCCCAAACTTCCCGACCTCTATCAGAGACTGAAACGGCTGGAGGAGCGATTGGCCGAACTCGCCGCCAGGCTGGACAAGGAGCCGGAAACATGAGCCTGCCGCAGCTTCCCTTGACTCTGGAAGATATTCAGAACATCCTGCCGCACCGTTACCCCTTCCTCCTGGTGGACCGCATCGTCGCCTTCGAGCCGGGAAAGCGCATCGTCGGCCTGAAGAACGTCAGCATCAATGAGCCCTTCTTCCAGGGCCACTTTCCCGGGCGGCCCATCATGCCCGGGGTGCTCATCGTCGAGGCGCTGGCCCAGGTGGGAGGCATCCTGGCCCTGCTGGCCACCCCGGAAAATATGGGCAATCCCTCCCTCTTCCTCATGGGCCTGGACAAGGTGCGCTTCCGGCAGCCGGTGGTCCCGGGCGACCAATTACGCCTGGAAGTGGAGAGCCTGCGCAGCGGCAAAAAGTTCTGGAAGATGCAGGGCAAGGCCTTCGTCGACGACACCCTGGTGGTGGAAGGGGAGATGATGGCCGCAGTGGGCCGGGGAGAGCAATGAGCATGGCTGAGATCCACCCCACCGCCATCGTGGCTCCGGCGGCCCAACTGGGCGTCGGGGTGACCGTGGGTCCTTTCAGCATCATCGAGGCCCGGGTCGTCATCGGGGCCGACACCCATATCGGCCCCCATGCGGTGATCCGGGATTTCACCACCATCGGCCGCGGCTGCCGCATCTTCCAGTTCGCGGTCTTGGGCGAGATCCCCCAGGACTTGAAGTTCCAGGGCGAAGACTCCCGGCTGGTCATCGGCGACGACAACACCATCCGGGAGTTCGCCACCATGCACCGGGGTACGGCCGGCGGCGGCGGCCTCACCAGCATCGGCCGGGGCAACCTCTTCATGGCCTACACCCACGTGGCCCACGACTGCCAGGTGGGCGACCACGTCATCATGTCCAACAACGCCACCCTCGGGGGCCACATCACCGTGGAAGACCACGCCATCCTCGGGGGCCTCTCGGCGGTGCACCAGTTTTGCCGCATCGGCCGCCACGCCTTCATCGGCGGCTGCTCCGCGGTGCACCGGGACGTGCCGCCCTACGCCATGGCGGTGGGCAACCGGGCCAAACTGGTGGGCCTCAACCTGGTGGGCTTGAAAAGGGCCGGCTACTCCGACTCCGCCCTGCAAGGCCTGAAGCGGGCCTATGAACTCCTGTTCCTCTCCGACCTCAACCTGAAAGAGGCCATGACCCGGATCCGTCAGGAAGTTCCTCCGGGCCCGGAAATCCAACACCTCCTCCACTTCCTCGAGACCTCGGAACGGGGTCTGCTGCCGCCGGATGTCCGAGAACATCGGCTTAATCGCGGGTAAGGGCCAGTTCCCGCTCCTTTCTGCCCGGGCCGCCCGGGACCACGGGGTCCGCGTCATCGCCGTGGCCCACCGGCATGAGACCGATCCCGCCCTGGCCGAGCTGGTCCACGAGATCCACTGGGTCTACGTCGGCCAGTTGGGCAAGATGATCCGCATCTTCAAGGACGCCGGGGTTGAGCCGGGCCGTGATGGCCGGGGGCATCACCCGGGGCCGCCTGTTCCGGGAGTTCCGCCCGGATCTCCGCGCCCTGAAGGTCGTCCGCCGGGCCGGGGCCGGCCAAGACGACCGCCTGCTCCAGGCGGTGGCCGCCGAATTCGAGTCCGAAGGCATCACCATCGCCCCCTCCACCCTCTTCCTCGACGAACTCCTGGCCCCGGCCGGCAAACTGAGCCAACGCTCCCCCACCCCGGCAGAACTGCAAGACATCGACTTCGGCTTTAAGATCGCCAAGGAGATCGGCGCTCTCGACATCGGCCAAACCGTGGTGGTGCGGCGCCGGATCGTCGTGGCCCTGGAGGCCGTGGAAGGCACCGATGAGTGCATCCGCCGGGCCGGCGCCCTGGCCGGGCCCGGCGCCGTCGTGGTCAAGGTCAGCAAACCCAACCAGGACCTGCGCTTCGATGTCCCCGCCGTCGGCCTGGACACCATCCAGGCCATGGCCGAAGCCCAGGCCGCGGTCCTGGCCCTCGAAGCCCACAAAACCCTCACCTTCGACCGCGACCAAATGCTCACCGCCGCCAACCGGAACAAAATCGCCGTCTGGGGGGTTTGAAAGGGGGGGGGTATTGTCAGAGATTGACAATCATTGATAACATCTTTATATTAAAGATACCCTAAACAGAAAAAGGCGGGTGTCAAACCGATGAACGTTAATTTAACCCCCCAGCTTGAGGATATGGTCAAGAAGAAAGTGGCGTCCGGCCTCTATAATTCGGCCAGCGAAGTTGTCCGAGAGGCCTTGCGCCTCATGGAAGAACAAGATCAGGTGCGCGCCATCAAGCTTGAACAATTACGGCAAGATATTCGCGCTGGACTTAACAGCGGCGAACCTACCCCCTGGGACCCCGAAGAAATTAAGCGCGCCGGCCGCCAAAGGAGAGCCGACCGGATGAACCCCGACCAAAAAGCCTAAATGTCGATCATCCTTAAGCGTCCGCTTGCCCGCAGCGATCTATCCGAGATCTGGGATTATATCGCCGATGATAACGAAGCGCGGGCAGACGCCTTTGTTGACCTCATTGACCAGAAAATTCAGGCCTTGGCCAGACAGCCTAACATGGGCCGTGCTCGCGACGAACTGGCAGAAGGCTTGCGGAGCTTCCCGGTAGGCCGCCATGTCATCTTTTACCGAGTCGTACCGGCAGGAATTGAGATCGTCCGCATACTGCACGGTTCACGAGACCTGAACGCCATTTTCAATCCTGACGATTGACCATGTCGAAAGTTCCCCGCACCATCAACGCAGCCAACCGGAACAAGATCGCCGTCTGGGGAGTTTGAAAAACAGTTTCGAGTTTTTAGTTTTTAGTTCCGAGTTTTTAGTTTTTACAAGCTAATTCAAAACCCCACATCCTACAAAATTGTCATTCTGAGCGAAGCGAAGAATCTCGTCTTTTTTTTAACTCGTTCCCAAGTTGTACTTGGGAACGAAAATGGTTGCCAAGCTTAGCTTGGCGGGTAGAGGGGCGTTCCCAAGCTCAGCTTGGGAACGAGAAGATAATTGTCGCCGCAGGCTTCAGCCTGCGCCTGGACCCAGCCCGTCGTGCCCTCTAGCCCGTAGCCCCTAGGGCGGGAAAGCGCCGCGCCTCCCGCCATTCGCCTTATTCGGTTCTAGGTTTCCGGCTTGCCCTTCGGCGCAGGTTCTTCTTGGCTACCAGGGGGCTGACCAGCTGTTGATACAACTCAAAGAGAAAGGCCAGCCGGTCGCGGTCGCCGGCGAATTGCCGCCGGGCATAGGCCGCGTCCACCGCGGCATCCAACTGCCGGTGGGCCTGGACCAGGTCGGGCGGCATGGTCAGGGGGTCGTAAAGGTCGGCGAGGGAGGAGTCAGGATATTGGGCGCGGGCGTCCAGGACGGCCTGGGCCGCGGCCTCAATGGCCTGTTGCTGTTTGTCCGTGGGGTGCTGCGGCCAGGGGAAGTTGTTGTAAACGATACTGCGCAGAATATTGGTAATGGCTTTCCAAACGTCCGCAAACAGCTTCGCATCCAAGCCATGTGCATGGAGGAGGTAAGAACCCCAAAGTGGAAAATGCGTGGCTCTTGGAATGATATAAAGCTAGCCGCTGGCAATCACAGTCAGTTGGCACGAACCCAATCGGAATATAATGCACGCCGTTCCGATGAAACTTCGGGGATAACCAGATAATCTGCATTCGGCTGCCGGTTTTCAGTGAACAATGTAGGGAAGTTAGCCAATTCACTGTGTCTGGGCTTTGGGCTTGATAGCCTGAACTTCTTGCACTTTTTTTACTCTGTTCAATGATTATGGCATAGACTTCAGCATCACTCAGGCGGATTAATCCTGACAGCCATAGACAATACCTTTCGCATGTTGTTAATGAATTCTTCCCCGCCGATGAAATGCCTAACAAATTTTGCAGCTTGCGGCTCAGTTTGAGCAATCTGTCTTTTTCCTCCGGAGATAGAACCAAAAGCCAACATCTGTCGCCTTACTTCCATAATTATTTCGGGCACATTGACAGATAGGCTTGTTACGTCTTGCGAATGACAAAATTCGGTGCGTCGACCAAATACGGATTAATGTTATTCGCTTTGATTTCATGCGGCTCAGATTGCACGGTTTCATAGTCAAAAAT
The DNA here is from genome assembly GCA_963796215.1 of uncultured delta proteobacterium. Lineage (GTDB taxonomy): Bacteria > Desulfobacterota > Desulfobaccia > Desulfobaccales > 0-14-0-80-60-11 > JAPLJC01. The sequence goes on from CAWCKU010000002.1 coordinate 122,750, forward strand.
TCTTTTATCTGCCGTATCATGCAGGGCAAAGCCGATGATGACGCAATGCACCGCGGCCTTGCCGCTGGCCTCGCTGGACCATTGAAAGGTGCGGTGGGCAAAGTGGATTTTCACGCCGCGCCTGGAGTAAATCTGACCACAGGACGCCGACCTGTTCGCCCTGGGTGATGGAGTTGGTGGACACAAAGGCGGCCTTGATGGCCGGATTTTCCGCCATATAATCTGCGGCCTGCCGATACCAGGCGGCAACAAAATCCAGCACTCCCGCGCCCTTGGACATCGGCAAAAACGCGCGCCATATCGGCTTTTTGCTCGGCGCTCTGCTCTTGCTTGCCCCCAAACGGCGGATTGCCGAGGATGTAGTTTAATTCCTGCGGCGGGACGATCTCGCGCCAGTCGCGTTGCAAGGCATTGGCCTGGACGATGGTGGCGGACTTCTCCAGGGGCAGGCGGGCGAAATAAAATCCGAATTCCTCGGAGACCCGCTGATTCATCTGGTGGTCCATCAGCCACAGGGCGGTCTGGGCGATCTGGGCCGGGAATTCTTCCAGCTCAATGCCGTAGAACTGATCGACATCGCACAAGATATTCAACTTTACCATGGAAGCCTGCTGCGGGTCCGGGTAGAGGGCGCGCAAGACCTCCAATTCCAGGGCGCGCAGCTCGCGGTAGGCGATGACCAGGAAGTTGCCGCAGCCGCAGGCCGGATCGAGGAATTTCAGGTGGGCCAGGCGCTGATGAAATTCATCCAGTCTTTTCCGCTGATGTTTGAGGCGGTCGAATTCGGCCCGCAATTCGTCCAGGAACAGCGGCCCGATGAGCTTGAGGATGTTCTTTTCCGTGGTGTAATGGGCCCCTAAATGGCGGCGCTGCTGCGGGTCCATGACGGACTGAAACAGGGCGCCGAAGATGGCCGGAGAAATGCGGCTCCAGTCGAGGGCGCAGCACTCCAGCAGCATATCCCGCATTCCCCGGTCAAACGCCGCAGTGCGCAGACGTTCGGCGAACAGACTGCCGTTGACATAGGGAAAGGCGGCCAAGTGCTCATCCAGGGTTTTCAGGCGCTGGCCGCTGGGCGTATTCAGCACCTCGAACAGGTTGCCCAGCCATTGGGCTAAATCTTGCCCATCCTCAGCGGTGCGCTGTTCGATCAAGTCCTGGAACTGGCGGCGCTCGAAGATGCCGGTATCTTCGCCGAACAGGCAGAACAGCAGGCGCACCAGATAGACTTCCAGCTCATGGCCCTCATAACCGCTGGCCTTGAGCTGGTCATGCAACTTGCCCATGCGTTCGGCGGCGTGGATGTTGACCGGGTCCTGTTCTTTATAAGAGGTGGTTTGATACCCGGCGATGAAGCCGAACAAGCGAATATTTTTGTATAAATCTTTTAGGGGGAATTCGTGCTGGCTGTCCGCCTCCAGGTCATAAAGGCGGAAGCGGGCGAAGTCGGAAACGATGATGTAACGGGGCAGGTCTCTATCCTTGAGGCCGGGGAAATAGTCCTTGGCCTGTTGAAAGGCGCGGTCTAAATCCTTGCCGCGTGACTTGTGTTCGACCAGCAGAATTCCTTTCCAAAGCAGGTCAATAAAGCCGCCGTGCCCGTCGGATTTTTTGACCGGTTGTTCGAAGGTAGCAACGCGCCGGCGGGGCACGTCGAACACAGTAAAAAAGGCATCCCAAAAAGATTTGGCTTCGGCATCTTCTGACGCTTCATCGGCCCATTCATGTGAAAATTGCAGGGCGCGGGATTTAATCTCGTTCCACGATATGGGCATGGTCTTCAAGTTACCAAAGTATATGTTCTACGTCCAGCAGACATTTTTTCTCGTTCCCAAGCCTAGTTGGGAACGCCACTTTATCCGCCAGACCTAGAGCCCGTAGGGCGGGAAAGCGAAGCGCCTCCCGCCTTTAGCATTATATTTTCAGCACTTCTCCTGGCCTTTGGCCCGCCCGTAAATCCTGCCAAGTTCCTGCTGGACGCACCCCTAACTTTGAACCTTGAACCTTGAACTTTGAACGGTCTTTCCAACCGGGTCAACTGTCTCTGCCGTTCTGGCAATTTCTCTCCCCTAACCTTATCTTATCTTCATGTGTAACCTAACCGCTCTACCCCCGGACCGCCCGGCCGCCCAGCGGCACCAAAGCGGTACAGCCAGCGGCGCTCAGGCGGTGTCGGACCGCTAAGTCAGCGTTACCCCAGCGAGTCTAAAGTGAGCAAATAAGGTACTTATGCGGACCAAACTGCGGCATTTTTTCAGCTGCCGGCACAGAATGGCCCCGCCGGCCCTCTTTTTTCGACATCAAGTCCCCGCAAACCTGGGCGACTTACCAGAAAACTTAGGAATATTAGCTACTTGGATCATGCACAATTTTTCCTTCCCTAAGTTCAACCTGGCATTGCCTTTTTCGCCGCCAGGCCCGGCCTGGCCCCCATTTCCGTTCCCCCTCGCAACTTTAGACCGCAAAAAAAATGGGGCCCAAAAAATGATCGACCCGAGCCTCAGCCCTGGAGTATGGAAGGGCCGCTTGCCCTTAAATGATGCTGTTTCCCGTCCCCCGTCTTCCGTCTCCCGTCTTAAAATCCTCTCCCCAATTCCCAGAAATTACGGTATTATATGGCACCGCCAACCAACCTCTTTGCCATAAAAAGGAGCCCACCATGGTAAGCAATTATGAGATTCTCTTCAGGTTGTTCCTGGCCGCGGTCCTGGGCGCGGTGGTGGGTCTCGAACGGGAGATGCACGGCCGGCCGGCCGGGATCAGAACCTATCTCCTCCTCTGTATGGGCTCGGCCTTGATCATGGTGGTCTCCGAATTCCTCTTTTTCAAATATGAAGCCAGGGGATTGGGGGATATCCTGCGGGCGGACCCGGGGCGCATCGCCGCCCAGGCCATCACCGGCATCGGCTTCCTGGGGGCCGGGGTCATCCTGCGCTATAAAGACACCATCCGGGGCCTGACCACCGCGGCCTGCGTCTGGGTGGCCTGCGCCATCGGCCTGGCCATCGGCGCCGGCTTCTACCTCTTCGGCGCGGCCGTAACCGTTCTCACCCTGGCTTCCCTGGTGGGACTCAAGACCTTTGAAAGAAGGCTGAAAAAGGACTGGTATAAAGAGATGACCGTCGTTTCCAAAGATGAGGCCGGACAGCTCAACCGTATCCAGGAGGTCATCACCCGGAATAAAATCGAAATCGTCAACTTCAGCCTGAAAAAAGACCTGGAAAGAAAAGAGGTGCGGGCCAGCTTTCTCATGCGGGTGCGCGCCGTCCGCCCCAGCCGGGAGGTCTTGCAGGAGGTCTTTGCCATCGATGGGGTCAAGAGCGTGGATCTGGATTTTTGAGCTAGCTTTCAGCTTTCAGCTATCAACCAAAGCAAAAAAAATGGCCAAGCATTTAAGTAGGGGGGTGGTCTAACTACGGTATTCTTCGAAGAGTCTGGTTGGGTATTCCTTGGCCAAACGGACGGCCAAGCGGTAATGCAGGTCCCAGGCCTCTTCTTGAGAGTGGTTCTCCACCGTCAGATCGGGCTTGGACAAGTGCCGGGGCGTGTAAAAGAAGGTGGCCTCAAACACCGCGGTTTCGAAGTGGCCCTCTCCCTTCTTGATGGTGGAGACCACAAACCGCCGGCGGGTGGGCAGGTTCTTGACTTTATTGAACAAACCCTTAGCGGCCCTCATAACTCTCGCCTCAAGATTCTTCTTCCTTCTGCCTGGACTTTCTCTTACTCAAAGTCTTTTTCTTGGGAGGGCAGCCGGCGGAGCCTATCGCCTTGCCCCGTCGAGACTTCCGTGACCGCGACCGTGGCCGCCCGGCCCTTGCCGAAGTGAAGTTTCTCTTCATCCGGCGGTAACTTGGCGATGGGGGCGCCTTCCAATTCAAAGCCCTTCTCGATCAGAGGCCGCAAGTCGGCCCATTTCTTCGTGCTCCCCATCATGGCGACGATGACGGCCTTGTCGTCTTTTTGAAACATGCCGACGTAGGTGGTTTTGGAGGCCCGGGTATAGCCGGTCTTGCCCGCCACCGCCAGGGGGGTAGTGAACAGGAAGCGGTTATGATTGCGCAGTTCCTTGTCCCCCTTGATGGTGTAATACTTGGTGGCCATGATCTTGGCCAGTTCCGGGTTTTCCATGGCCTTTTTGAACATCTTGGCCAGATCCTCGGCGGTGGAAAACTGATTGTCGGACGGCAAACCGTTGGCAGTGCAAAGGGTAGTGCGATAGGCGCCCCATTGGCGGACCTCCCGGGTGGTCTGCAGGCAAAATGCCTCTTCGCTGCCGCTCACCTTTTCGGCCAGGGCCCGGGCCGCGTCATTGGCGGAGGACAGCAGCAGGGCATAGAGCAGCTCCCGCACCGTGTAGGTCTCCCCGGCCTTGATGCCGATCTTGGAGGCCGGGGCGGCGGCGGCGTAAGCGCTCACCGGCACCTTATCGTCCATCTTCAGGTGCTCCATCACCGACAGGGCGGTCATAACCTTGAGGGTGCTGGCGGGAGGGATAAAAAGCTGGGGGTTAAGGGAGAGTAAAATCTGGCCGGTCTTGGCGTCCATGAGGACGAAGGACTTGGCCGAAACCTGAAAACCCTCATCTTCATCCTGGGCAACGGCCGGCCCCACCGCCAGCCACAAGCCGGCCAATAACCCGAAAAACACCATGGCCATTTTAATGCTTTGTTTCATGAACCCTCTTGCCTTGCCTTTATTGCCCGGGGAACAGGGACCCCTGCGTCCATCCGGCTGCATAATAATATGAAAATTTTCGCCGCTTGGCAAATAAGAAGGGGATACCGTCGTCACTTTCTCCGCGACTTTTTTAAAAAAAAGGACGGAGTTGAGCCGCCCTCTGCTAGCTTAAGGGGCCCTGCGAAAACGCCAGACGGCTGGGGCGAGTTTAACTTGGTACCACCGAGGCCAGCCGCCTCAGCCGTATTTTTCCAGCTCCTTGAGGTACTCCGGAGGCGGATAAAAACCGGCAAAGCGGTGCAGTTCCTGGCCCTCGGGGGAAAAGATCAGGGTGGTGGGCGCCCCGGTGACGTTGAATTGCTTAACTAGATCCATGTGGCCGCGCCCTTCCAGACGCACGGGAATGAACCGGGTATTCAGCGCCGCGGCCACGGCCTGGTCGGCGTGGGTCTCCCGGTCCAGGCGCTGGCAGTGGGGGCAGCCTTCCAGATACATTTCCAACAACAGGGGGCGGTTCTCCTTCTTGGCCTCCGCCAGGGCCGCATCCCAACTGTCACGCCAATATACCGCTGCCGTCATGATCTTCTCCTTTAATCGAATGGTCTCCGTCACCCCAAATTATCGAGTTGAGCTCCTTGGACAGTGACCGGGCCTCAACTTATCCCCAGCCGTTCCAGTCCTTTAAAAGATAAGATGCTTCAGGCCGGAGGCAAGGCAGGCGGCCGCCGGGGCGCCGTTTTTCCCGCTAATCCCTGTCCTTTTTGCCCCGACATGATATGATGCAATATTAATCAATCTTAATCTTCGCCAAGAATTTAAAGGAGTTCGATCACCGCCGCCCCACCTTTAGCTGCCATGGGATTATCGGCTTTCCTGTTTCTACTGCTCCTGATCGGGGCCTGGGGCTACCAGCTCCTGGCCCTGGTGTCGCTGTGGCGCTTCTTCGGGCTGGCCGCCGCGCCGCCGCCGGGCACTGAAGGACCGGGGATCACCGTTTTCAAGCCCTTAAAGGGGCTGGCGGCCGACACCCGAGAATGCCTGACCAGCTTCTTGACCCAGAGGTACCGGCCTTATCAGGTGCTCTTCGGGGTGCAGGACCCGGCGGACCCGGTGCTGCCTCTCCTCCGGGAGCTACAGCAGGCCCAGGCCGCGGGACCGGAAATCGACATCGTCTTGTGCCCCGAGAATCTGGGGCTGAACCCCAAGATCAGCAGCCTGCGCCAGATGGAGGCCCGGGCCCGCTACGACCTGCTGGTCATTGCCGACGCCGACGTCAAGGTGACCCAGGACTTTCTCTCCCGGGTGGCGGCGGCCTTGCGGGAACCGCAGGTGGGCCTGGTGAGCTGCCCCTACCGGTCCGGCGCGGCCCAAACCCTGGGGGCGCGGCTGGAGGCCCTGACCATTGCCGCGGATTTCATCCCTTCAGTGGCCACGGCCCATTATGTGGAAGGCATCCGCTTCGCCCTGGGAGCCACTATGGCCCTGAGCCGCCGGGCCTTGCAGGCCAGCGGCGGCTTTGCCCCCCTGGCCGACTTTCTGGCGGATGACTACCAGTTGGGCTGGCGGGTGGCCGCGGCCGGGTTGCAGGTTAAGATTCTCCCTTTGGTGGTGGAGACCCTGAACCCTGACCTGAGCCTCAAGGATTACCTGCTGCACCAGCTGCGCTGGGCCCGGACCTATCGGGTCTGCCGCCCCAAAGGCTACCTGGCCTACGGCATCACCCACGCTTTGGTTTACAGCCTGGCCCTCGGCTGGGGCGCCAACGCGGCCCCCTGGGCCCTCGGGCTGATCGCGGCCACCCTGGCGCTGCGGGAGATCGTGGCCAGCTCTGGCCCGGTATTACCTGGGTGCCGAACCCACCGGAGGCAACTTCCTCCTGCTGCCCCTGAAGGACCTGCTGTCCTTCACCCTGTGGGCCCTGAGCTTCCTGGGCGACCGGGTCACCTGGGGCCACCGGCAATACCGGGTTACCCGGGAGGGAAAATTGGTGCCGGTGGAAACCAGGGGAAAAGGGTAAAAGGAAAATCGGCTCTTTTTGGTGTTTTTGACCTTTTCCCCTTTCCCCTTTTCCCCTTTTAACCCTCTAATCACAGAGGATTATTATGGATATCAAGGTATTGGAACAATTACTGGCCGAAGTTAAGGACGGGCACCTATCCGTGGCCCAGGCCGTGGACCGTCTCCGGACCTTGCCCTTCGAGGACCTGGGATTCGCCCGGGTGGACCACCACCGCCAGTTGCGCCAGGGATTCCCGGAGGTGGTCTTTGCGGAAGGCAAGTCTCTGGCGCAAATCCGGGGCATTTTGCAAGCCCTCACGTCCCGGGCCGACCACATCCTGGTGACTCGCCTGGATGCCGACAAGGCCGCGGCCCTGCTGCCGGAGTTCGACCAGGCCCAGTATCACCCAGATTCCCGGGTGCTGACCCTCAGCCGGGGGGAGATTCCGGACCGGGGCCGCGGGGTGATTCTGGTGCTCTCCGCCGGCACCTCCGACATCCCGGTGGCCGAAGAGGCGCTGCTCACCGCCCGCATCATGGGCCACCGGGCCGAGCCCGTGTACGACGTGGGGGTGGCCGGGTTGCACCGGTTGCTGGCCCACCAGGAATTGCTGAACCAGGCCACCGTCTTTGTAGTGGTGGCGGGTATGGAGGGGGCCCTGCCCAGCGTGGTGGGCGGCCTGGTCGACCGGCCGGTGATCGCCGTGCCCACCTCCATAGGTTACGGCGCCTCCTTCGGCGGCCTGGCGGCCCTGCTGGCCATGCTCAATTCCTGCGCCACCGGGATCGCGGTGGTCAACATCGACAACGGCTTCGGCGCCGGCTTCCTGGCGGCCCTGATCAACCGGAAAGATTAATCATGGCCCTGTCCACCTGCCGGGAATGCCGGGCCCAGGTGAGTGACGAGGCGCGGGCCTGCCCCCACTGCGGCGCCCCTCGGCCGGCGCAGCAGGATTGGACCGGCACCGGCTTTGAGTGGAAGTCGGCTCGAGGCTTTCGGGGCTACCCCCTGGTGCATATTGCCTTTGGCCGGGACAGCCGGGGCAAACGCCGGGTGGCCAAAGGTGTCGTCGCCATCGGCCAGTTCGCCATCGGCCTCATCACCGTGGCGCAATTCGGCGTCGGCCTGCTGTTCGGCTTCGGCCAGTTTATGGCGGGCCTGACGGTGGTGGCCCAATTCGCCGGCGGCCTCGTCCTGGGGATCGGCCAGTTCGCCACCGGCTATGTGGCCGTCGGGCAATTCGTTCTGGCTTATTACGGCCTGGCCCAACTGGGCCTGGCGCCTTTCATGTGGGGCTCCGGCAGAAAGGACCCGGAAGCCATGCAATTCTTCCTGTCCTGGTGGGAAGCGGCCAGAGATTTGCTAAAATAACATTATTGAGCGGTTCGAGAACCACCCCTACCTCTACGAATCATATAAGGAGGAATCCGTGCGCATCCTTGCCTTTAACAGTAGCCCTCGAGATAATCAGACCAGCAAGACCGAACTCGTCTTACAAAACTTCCTGGAAGGGGCCCGCCGGGCCGGGGCCGAGACCGAAACCCTCTACCTCCGGGACTACAAAATCAAACATTGCCTGGGGTGCTTTTCCTGCTGGGCCAAGACCCCGGGCCGCTGCGTGCAAAAGGACGACATGGCGGAGGAGCTGTTTGCGCGCTACCTCCAGGCCGACCTGGCGGTCCTGGCCACTCCCCTGTACTACTACAATATGAACGCCCGGATGAAGATGTTCATCGAGCGCACCTTGCCCATGGTCGCACCGGGCGCCTCTGCGGATCAGGGCGGCGTCAGCTACCGGTTCGAGCGGGTCCCCAAGGTGGCGGTCATCAGCGTCTGCGCCAATCCGGCCATGGACACCTTCCGGTGCCTGTCCCTCAATATGCAGATGATCTTGGGCGACTTGCTGGTGGCCGAGATTTACCGCCACACCTCGGAGGCCATGATAGCCCCACCCCTGGCGGCCAAGGTCCAGGAGGTGCTGGCCGCGGTGTCCCGGGCCGGCGAAGAGTTGGTGCGGCAGGGGCAAGTGCAGCCGGAAACCATGGCGGCCGCCACCCAGGACCTGGCCCCCCCGGAACTGATCATGCAATTAAGCAAAGAATACTGGGAACAGGAGCTGGGGCAGGTTTAGGAATTAGGGAACAGGGGCCAGGGAAAACCTGACTGTCGCCTTAAAGAGGTTCTCACCTGTCATTCTGAGGGAGCGAAGCGACCGAAGAATCTTAGAAATACGAGATCCTTCGCTTCGCTCAGGCTGACCTGGGCTTGAAAAGTTAGTTTAGGGACAGCTAGGGCGAACCCAAGGTTCACCCCTATGGGAAAAGGGAATTGGCCTGATGAAGATACGCCGCTCGCTGTTGCTTGCCATTCTTATTGGTCTATGGTTGACCTGCACCGCCGGCCTGGCGGCAGAGCAGCAGGTCCTGTTCCAGACCTCCACCCTCCAGGCCTTGATGAACGGGGTTTACGACGGCGATTGCAGCTTCGGGGAGTTGCAGCGGCACGGCGACTTCGGCCTGGGGACCTTCGACGCCCTGGACGGCGAGATGGTGGCGGTGGACGGCAAGTTCTACCAGGTCAAGACGGACGGCAAGGTCTATCCCGTGAACCCGGCCCAGAATACGCCCTTTGGGGAAGTCACTTTCTTTCAGGCCGATCAGACCCTGGCCTTAAGCGACTCCCTGGACTATCAGCAATTGGAGAAGTTCATCCTTAAGCAGCTACCTACCCAAAACCTGCCCTATGCCATCAAGATTACCGGCAACTTCGCCTATATCAAGACCAGGAGCGTGCCCCGGCAGACGAAGCCCTATCCGCCGCTAATGGAGGCAGTGAAGCACCAGACGGTCTTTGAATTCCGGGAGGTGGACGGGGTCATCGTCGGCTTCTACCACCCCAAGTACCTGGCCGGGGTCAATGTCGCCGGTTTTCACTGCCACTTCCTCACCGGGGACCGCCGGGCCGGCGGGCACCTGCTGGACTGCCGCCTCAAACGGGCCAAATTGGAACTGAGCCGGCTGGCTGACGTTCACCTGAGGTTACCAGGCACTGCCGCGTTTTACCAGACCGACCTGAGCGGTGATAAGCAGCAGGAAATAGATAAAGTGGAAAAATAGACGGGTAGTTTTCCAGAGATAACGGCCGATTCGCTGCCTGGACCGGGACACCGGCTCGGCCCCCCGGTCCAGGCGCTGCCGACCGCCGCCGCTAATAGCGGGGGCCTCCCATGTTTTGCATGATGGCGTAAGCCTCCGACCTCAGAGAACGGTACTGATCGGTAATGACGTTGAGATTGCCGATCCTGCCTTCCACATCATTGAGCGCCGCGACCTCGGCGTCAACTTGGTGGCGTACCTCGCGATGCCGGTCGCCGCATTCGATCTCTCGGGGCACCCTGTCTCTCAGGATTTGCACCTGTCCGAGGGCATCGTTACATAACCGGATGGCGATGCTTAATTTCTCGTCCGCCAAGGCCAGTCTCGGGTTTCCCCGGGTTCCGGCCCTGTCTTGCTGGAGTCCCATCAGATCATCATGAAGCGTCTTTTCGTACCAGGCGATCCGGTCCTTCACCCGGCTCACCCGGGCATCGAAGTCATAACACATCCGGTCCGTGCGCCCCGCCAGAGCCGGGCTCAACCAGACAAGACTGAGGCAGAATAAGACCAGGACCCACATTAACTTTTTCATCTCGTCATCCTCTTGGCATCGATAGGTTAGACCACGTTTAGGCTGCCCCGGGCAAGAAGCAAGGTGCAGCTCTCACCCAGGCAAGAGTTCCCGATCATCAAAGATGGCTGATTCGACCGCATTATACAGGGGTTCCCCCCAATCTGGTTAACTATTTTTATCGACTTTTTTATACAAAAAAGGACAGGCCCGGGACCTGTCCGACATTTTTCCTCGTTCAGCAGTACGATTTGGGGACGAGTAGAGAGTGATGGCGTCAAACGGACCGTTATCTCAGGGTAATCGCCTTCTCAGTACAGATTTCCTGGCAGCAAAAGCAGGTGATGCAGGTGTCGGCGTCCACCTGCGGGAGGGAGCCGTCCAGGGACAGGGCCGCTACCGGGCAGTGCTCGATGCAGTTGCCGCAGGCGGTGCAGAGCTCCGGGTCGGCCTGGGGCCGCAGCACCGTCCGCCCGTGAATCAGCCCCTGGATGGTCTCGTTCTGCATAATGGCTTCCCCGCCCAGCGGCGGCAGCTTGAAATTGGCCAGGTGCGGCAAGTCCCCCAGGACCTCAATCGAATTTAAGTCGTAGTCCCCCAGGCCCAGTTCTTTGGCCTTCTGCAGGAAGCGCAGCCGCCCCGGCTCGCACCCCATCATCACCGCCATGACGCCATCCAGGGCCACGGCGTTGTCCGAGGCCAGGAGCAGGCCGATGTCTCTCAGGTCGGGAGAGGCCGGGCCGTTGCCTTCCATGCCGACGATGGCGTCCACCAGGAACAGATCGGGGACCCGGAGCCGGAAGACCTCCACCACCAGCTCATGGAAGCGTTCCGGGCTGCCCGCCGCCTTGTGCAGTATGGCTTTCTGGGCGCCCGGCAAAAAGCCGTAACTATTTTTGATGGCCCCGGTGATGACGGTCAGGCCATGCGTCTTGAATTTGGGCAGGCTGATGATGATATCGGCCTCCAGGACGATGCGGGAGAGGCTGACGGCGGGCAGGAAATCCGGACGGAAAGCCACCGACTGGGCCTCGTTGCCGATGTTCTGATAATAGCCCTTGGCGGCCTCCATCAGGCCGGTTTTTTGGAAGCTGGCTTCGTTGGCCCCATAGTCGAACAGGCCCGGATTGTCGCCCACCACGATGGCGGCCGGCCCCAGGGTTTCCACCTTGTCCACCACGGCCCGCAGCACCGCCGGATGGGTGGTGATGCCTTCCGCGGCCGTTGCCGCCCGCAGGACGTTGGGCTTAATCAATACTTTTTTCCCCTGCAAGGCCAGGGGGAAGACTTCAAAGGCCCGGTCGACGGCTTGCCGGACCTTCTCATAGGTGGCGGGATGGATCAGAACTTTGGACATTGCTTAGGCCTCGCGCTCATTTTTATGCTGATATTATCTAAAATATTTTTAGGGCACAGCACGCTGTGCCCCCAAAGTAGAAATTCGGTGTTGTAGGGGCACGGGGTGCCGTGCCCTGCACGACTGCAACTTCAAATCTTCGGCTGTTCCTTCTGGGCCTCCAGGAGCTGCCGATAGTGCGCCACCGCCTTCCGGGCCTCAGAAAGCTCCGTCTCCAGTCGGGTGCGTTCCGCCAGGGCCGCCTCCGGCCCTAACCGGGCCTGTTCCTGCTCCAGTTCCTCCAGCCGCTTCATCCAGCGGTAGAGTTCCAGGGCCAGGTGGTGGACGGTCATCTTAATTACCCTCGGGGCGAGCTCACCAGTCCCCTCCCACGGGCACGTCCGGGTTGGGCAGCGGCGTCGTCACCAGGGGCAGGACAAAGTAGAAATTATTGCCCCCGGGGGTGGCCTCATAGCCTACCTCGCCCCCGTGGGTCTCGACCACGCTGCGCACAAAGAAGAGGCCCCGGCCCGTCCCCACCTCGCCGTCGATGTTGGCGCCCCGGTAGCCCTCATCGAAGATGTGGGGCACGTCTTCCGGCGGGATATGGGGTCCGGTGGTGAAGACGGTGAACTTGACGCCGTCTTTACCCGGGCCGAAATAATCCTGGAGCAGGTCCCGGCCATAGGCCATGTATTTGCGGCCCTCCTGGTTGCGGCGGGCGTATTTCACCGCGTTGGAAAAGAGATTGGCGTAAACCTGGGCCATCAGCCCCTTGTCCACCGACAGCGGCAGGTCTTCGTCGGGCATCACCCCGGCCCGGGTGTCGATCTCGATCTGGCGCTCCTGGAGTTTGGGCAGGTAGAGCTGCAATTGCGGCTGGATGATTTCGCTATAGACCCGGCAGGACCGCCGCATCAGGACGAAGTGGCCCTTCTGGAAATGGGACTGCCGGAACAGCGACTCGATGAAGAGGCTGACCCCTTTATAATGCTGGTCCAGATTCTGGTAATCCGTCTCCATTTCCTGGATGAGGTTCCGGAAATACTGCTTGGCCTCCGGCAGTCTCAGACACTCCGGCTTTTTGACCTGGCAGACGCAATCCATTTCCTTTAAGGTCTTGATCTTGTCCCGCAAATGTCTCAAGTAGAGGGCCAGGCTGATATTAGGAACAATGACGTTGTGTTCGATATCGGCCACCAGGCTGTTGATGAAGCGGATGTGCTGGATGTTCTGCCGGGCGATGATCTTGACGTGCAGGTTGTAGCCCAGGCGGTTGGCGTACTTCTCGAAGAAGAACTGGTCTTGAGGGGAAATCTGCTCACCGGGGAAGATTTCCAGCATGCCGATGATCCGGTCTTTGGCATAAAAGGGCAACTGGCTCGCCAGGATCTGGTTGCCCCGGATGGGGATAATCCAGGACTCGTCCTCCGTGTAGGCCTGGTTCTCCAGGTGGATATGGGGCAACGGCGGGGTCTTTTCCGGATAAACCCCTAGCAGGTTGTCGCAGACCAGTTCCAGGCTGCCCTCGGCGCAAATTAAATAGAGACGGGCATTCAGGTTGAAGAACTCTTTAATGATCCACACCGAGACCCGGTGGAAGTTCTCTATGGTCTCGTATTCCTGGGCCAGATCATAGAAGGTCATCAGGGCGTCGTCCTTCAGGGTGCCGAAGTTATACTCCCTGAAGTTCTGCCACTTTTCTTTAACCCGGGCTGCTACGTCTGCCAGATCCATGGGGACGATCATGCCGACTTCCTCAACCGGGGACCGGGACCAGCATCCCCGCCTTGCCCTTGCGGGCCTTGGCTCTCAAGGTGCTGCGGTGCGCCGATACTGGGCCACCCCGATTTCATAGAGATCCCGACCCTGGCAATCGTTGATGACGATGGCGGGCAGGTCCACTACCTCCAGGCGGTGGATGGCCTCCGGCCCCAGTTCGGGAAAGGCGATCACCTTGGCGGCCTTGATACACTGGGAAATGAGGGCCCCGGCCCCCCCGGTGGCCCCCAGGTAAACCGCCTTGTATTCCTGCAGGGCGGCGATGACTTCCGGGGAGCGCTTGCCCTTGCCGATCATGGCCTTCAGGCCCAGGCGGATGAGGGTCGGGGCGTAAGAGTCCATCCGGTAGCTGGTGGTGGGCCCGGCGGCGCCGATGACCCTTCCCGGCCGGGCCGGCGAGGGCCCCACATAGTAGAGGATCTGCCCCTTGATCTCCATGGGCAGCGGCTGGCCGGCCTCCAGGAGATCGAGCAGGCGCTTATGGGCCGCGTCCCGGGCGGTATAAATCACCCCGCTGACCAGCACCTTATCGCCGATCTCCAACTGGACGACGTCGGCATCGGTCAAGGGGGGAACGAGCTTCACGGTTTTAGACATATCTCACCTTATAAAATCACTTCCTGGTGCCGCGAGGCATGGCACTGGATATTGACCGCCACCGGCAGGGAAGCGATATGGCACGGCTGCATCAAAAGTTGCACCGCCAGGGCGGTGATCCGGCCGCCCAGCCCCTGGGGGCCGATGCCCAGATCATTGACCGCCAGCAGCAGCTCCCGCTCCAGCTTGGCCAGTTCCGGGTCTCCGTGGGGCAGGCCCAACTCCCGGATCAGGGCCTTTTTGGAGAGGAGGGCGGCCCGCTCAAAGGTGCCGCCGATGCCCACCCCCACGATGATGGGGGGGCAGGGATTGGGGCCCGCTTCCCGTACCGTGGCCACCACCTTCTCCTTGACCCCGGCCCAGCCATCGGCGGGCTTCAGCATGTGCACCCGGCTCATGTTTTCGCTACCGCCGCCCTTGGGGACCACGGTGAGCCTCAGGCTGTCTCCGGCCACCATCTCGGTGTGGATCACCGCCGGAGTGTTGTCCCCGGTATTGGCCCGGGTCAGGGGATGGCACAGGGATTTCCTGAGATAGCCCTCGCCGTAGCCCTGGCGCACCCCTTCGTGAATGGCCATCTCGAAGCTGCCGCCCACCAGGTGCACGTCCTGGCCTAACTCCGCGAAGACCACGGCCAGGCCGCAGTCCTGGCACATGGGCACGCGCTCCTCCCGGGCAATACGGGCGTTTTCCAGCAATTGCCGGAAGATCTCCCGGCCGCTTGCCGATTCCTCTTCCGCCGCCCCCCGGGCCAGGGCCCGCAGGAGGTCTTCTCCCGGTTCATAATTGGCGGCAATGGCCGCCTCTTTCACTGCCTGGGTGACTTTGGCCACCTCGATTTCCCGCATAGTTGCTCCTGATAATCTGTAGGGGCACGGCACGCCGCGACCCTAAAAATTCCTTCCGGCAATGCCGACCAGGCCCTGAATGGCAAAGGCGTGATGACTCACGCCCCTACCTTTGTTTCTATTTTTATATACAGAAAACTGCCAACGGGGAACAGAAAACCGCCTTTATTCTTCCAGGTCTTCTTTAAAGAATTGCTGGCTGGAGGCCTGGGGCTTATCGGGGGTCTTCTCCTGAATCGCCTGCTCTTCGGGATAGAAAGATTCGTCGCCATCCGCGGCTTCGTCGTCCGCCGCCTCCGCCTTCGCCTCCGCACCCTTCTTGGCCAGGATGGTGGCCGGCGTTTCCGGAAATTCCTCCACGGCCTGCCCCTTCAGGGCTTCCTTCATATAGCTGATGAAGATGGGCGCCGCCGCCTGGGACCCGGTCTCCTTGGCCCCCAGGCTGTGCTCATCGTCCATCCCCACCCAGGCCCCGGTGATCAACGACGGCGTATAACCGATGAACCAGGCGTCCCGGGTCTTGTTGGTGGTGCCGGTCTTGCCGGCCATGGGCCGGCCCAGGACCCGCACCCGGGTGGCAGTGCCCCGTTCCACCACCCCCTGCATCAGATGGACCATGGTCTTGGCCGTTGCGGCATCTATCACCTGGTGTTTTTGCAGATGATAATCCATCAGCACCCGGCCGTCCCGGTCTTCGATGCGTTCGATGAAGACCGGCTCCACCAGGGTCCCCTGGTTGGGGAAGACCGAGTAGGCCCGGGTGAGCTCGAACAGGGTGACCTCCGAAGCCCCCAGGGCCGAGGCATAATTGGGAAAGATGGGGCTGATGATCCCCAGGGTCTTGGCCATCTTCACGGTAGCCGGCACCCCGATGGACATCATCAGGCGCACCGTGGGCACGTTGCGGGAGTGGGCCAGGGCGCTGGCCAGACTGATGGGGCCGTTAAACCTGTGGTCGTAGTTCTGGGGCGACCAGACCTGGCCGTGTTTGCCGCCGGGCAGGGATATGGGCTCATCCAGCAGAGTGGAGTCGGGCCGGAAGCCCCGCTCGATGGCGGCGGCGTAAATGATGGGCTTAAAGGCGCTGCCCGGCTGCCGCCGGGCCTGGGTGGCCCGGTTGAAGGTGCTGTCGCCAAAGTCCTTGCCGCCCATGAGCACCCGAACCCTGCCGGTCTTCAGTTCCATGGACATCAACGCGGCCTGCACCATGGGGGCGGCGATGAGCTCCGCGGTCCAGACCTTGCTCTTGCGATCCCGGCTCAGCAGGCGCACCTGCACCACGTCCCCGGGACGCAGCGCCCTCATGGAGAAGCCCTTGACCGCCTTGGTATTGCTATCCTGTAAAACGGCCCACTGGTCCCCCAGGCGGAGATTCAACGCCTGGCGTTTCCGGTCGTACTGGCTCACCAGCGCCGTCACCGACAGGCCCTTCCGCGGCGGATACTTGTTATAATATTTGGTTTGCCGCACCTGGTAGGCGGCCAGTTCCTTGCCGCTGACATGCTTGAGGGGTCCCCGGTAGCCGTTGCGGTGCACCACCCCGTCGATCCCGGCATCGATGGCCTGCTGGGCGACCTTGTGCAACTCCACGTCCGCGGTGGTATAGACCTTGAGGCCCAGATTATAGGCCGAGTCCTTGCCGAAACGGTCCTCCAACAGGGTCCGGACATGCTCGTTGAAATAGCCGCATTCCTTGATCCAGGCCGGCCGGTAGGGCTTCAGCTTGATGGGCTGCCTCAGGGCCGCCTCTTCCTCGGCCTTGGTGATGAAGCCCACTTCGGCCATCCGCCGCAGCACGTAAGTCTGGCGATCCTTGGCGGCCTTGGGGTTGAGATACGGGTCGTAGCCGCTGGGCTTCTGGGGGATGCCCGCCAACATGGCGGCCTCGGCCAGGTTCAGATTCTCCACGTGCTTGGAGAAGTACTCCAGGGCCGCAGCCTCCACCCCGTAGGAGCCGTGCCCCAGGAAGACGTGATTGAGATAGATGTGGAGGATCTCTTCCTTGCTCAGGTAATTGTCGATGCGATAGGCCAGGACCGCTTCCCTGATCTTGCGGGCAAAGGTCTTTTCCGGAGTGAGCAGGATGCGCTTCACCACCTGCTGGGTGATGGTGCTGCCGCCCTGGACCGTCCGGCCGGCCTCCAGGTTGCGGAAAAAGGCCCGGACGATGCCGCTGACGTCCACCCCCGGGTGCTCGAAAAACCTGGCGTCCTCCGCCGCCACAAAGGCCATGATCAGGTGCCGGGGCAGGCGGCTGTAAGGCACTTCGATGCGCTTTTCGTTATAGAACTCGCCGATGCGCTGGCCGTCCCGGGCAAAGATCTCGGTCACCACCGGGGGCCGGAACTCCTTGATGGCGGTGAAATCCGGCAGGTCGCTCAAGAAATGGTAATAGACGTAGCCCGCAGCCCCGGCGGTCCCCAGCAAGGCGGTAAAGATCAGGCCGTAGAGCATCCAGTTCAGGCGTTTGGCCCAGCGCCGCCGCCAATGGTAATGCTCCATCCGGTCGGGGTTCGGTTTAAAGATTTTCATTATCGGTCCAGGTTACTTTGTCTCAATCATAACGAATAATTCTTTTGTAGGGGCGACCCGCTGGGTCGCCCTTTATTCTGGTTCCCAAGTTGCACTTGGAACCAGAATAACAGTGGCACAGGTTTCTACCCTGTGTTCACCACAGGCCGGAGGCCTGTGCCACTATTGCCCGAGTTAAATCCCCTCTCCCCCAATGGGGGAGAGGGTTAGGGTGCGGGGGAAGTAATCTCTTTTCCGCTCCCATTTATAACCTTGGTGCGGCCTCCGAGCTCTTTGTCATTCTGAGCGAAGCGCAGAATCTCGTCTTGAGATGCTACGGTCGCTTCGCTCTCTCCAAAATGACAATTTAGCGCCGGACGCCCTCTACCAAATCATCTTATTATATTACTACTTATTCTACTACCCTTCCTTAAAATTATCCAGAAATTGCCGCACCTGCACCCCCAGGCTCACGCACACATGCCCGTCCAGGCACCGGGTGGCATCGACCTTGTCGATATAAGTGGACAGCTCATGCGGTCCCTTCTTCAGCTTCAGGACGTAAGCCTTCTTCTCGTCGTCGAAGGTCAGGGAGGAAACCACCCCCAACTTTTCAATCTCCGGATACATCTCCAGGATCTTGGTCTTTAATCCTACGATAGTATAACCCATGGCCGTCTCTCCTTGTTCATAAATTTAGGGCGGTTGTGAACCAGCACCACGCCGCCGGACCCACCCAGGGCCTCCTTAAAAAATAGGTCGGCCCAAGCCCCGGGGCAAGGAGGGAAGAAATTTTCTATAATATCTACGATTTTATCAATAGCCTGGCTATTCTTAATTCTTCGTATGAAACTTGTCCGCCCAGCATTTCCCGAACCGGCGACAATGCTGTCCCGCCAATTTTTTGAAATGCTGCCTTTATTTCTTTGAATTTCTCCACCGGCGGCCTTAAATAGCCGATATCAATTTTTTCTCCGGACCTGACCAACTTTTCAATATGAGCGGCGATGGTCCCGACCGAAAGACTTCTCATCCTGGCCATTTCCTCAACTGACTTCTTTTTAAGCAACAACTTCTTGGTTTCCTGATAGGTCGGTCCCAAATGACTTAGCCGGCGTGGCGTTGCCGATCTTTTGACGGGAATATCTTTTTCGCTGAGATTATTTTCCTCGGCGTAAGTTTGAATAACCTCCGTAAATACTTGGCCATATTGCTTCAGCTTTTCCTCGCCCACTCCACTGATCCTGGAAAAATTCTCCTCGCTTTGCGGCAGATATAAAGCCATTTGGCGCAGGGCCAGATCGCCAAAGACGACAAACGGCGGCACCCTTTTTTCATCGGCGATTTTTTTGCGCAAGAGCCGCAGTTTTTCAAATAGTTCCTTATCGTATTCGGTAGCAAGTGTCTCACTTGGTTGCGGCGATTGGACGCTGGATTTAAGTTTAGGTAAACAAATTTCTTCCCGGTTTTTCAAAAAATCCCTGCCACGCTGGCTTAATTCAAGAATCGGATATTCATCGCCGCCTTTTATAATCAGCTTTCTGGAAATCAATTGCCCGATAATGTGCCTTAAGTCTTCCTTGGAAAAATCATTAACAATACCGTATACCGACAACTTATGATGATCACGTTCAAGGATTTTTTTATTCTTGGCGCCGCGCAGTACGTCGATAATATAACCTAGCCCCAAAGCGTCCCCCGGTTCGAATAATAGCCGAAATAATTTTTTGGCTGATTTTGGTCGCATCAAATTCTTCTTCCGTCGACAGGCAAACATCGCATCCTTGGCATTTTTCCGGTTGATCATCTTCTCCAAAATATGCCAGTAAATGATGGCGGCGACAGGTTGCTAACTCACAATATTCAACCATCTGCTCTAGTTTCCGAGACGCATTTTTCCGCTCGGTCTCATCTTCTATCTGCCGGATAAAATACTGCTGTTTAATTGAATCAGCAAAAGCATAAAAAAGAACGCACTGGCTCGGCAGTCCGTCGCGCCCGGCCCGCCCGGTTTCCTGGTAGTAGCCTTCAATCGATTTGGGCAGCGAATAGTGAATCACCAGGCGCACATCCGGCTTGTCGATGCCCATCCCGAAGGCAATGGTCGCGACGATAATTTGCACTTCGTCTCGAATGAATTTCTCTTGATTAGTTCTCCGCGCCTCGCTTTCCAGTCCGGCATGATACGACCGCGCCTTGAATCCTTCGTTCCGCAAATCCGCCGCCAAATGCTCGGTGTCTTTTCTGGAAAAACAATAAATGATCGCTGCTTCATTCTGGTGCCGCCGTAATAATTCAATCAGTTGGTCGTATGAATCCTTTTTGGGCAGCACGGTATAGGCTAGATTGGGCCGGTTGAAGCTGGAGATAAAGATTTTTGCTTGATCGAGTGATAACTGGGAAATTATATCCTCCCGCACCTTTTGGGTGGCCGTGGCCGTCAGCGCCAGCGCCGGGACCTCGGGAAAGATATCTCTCAGCATCTTCAGATTGCGGTAATCGGGGCGAAAATCATGCCCCCATTCGCTGATACAGTGGGATTCGTCAATGGCGATCAGACTGACTGTGATTTTTTTCAAGAAGTGCTGAAATTCAGGCAGGATCAAGCGTTCCGGCGCCGCGTAAAGAATTTTTATCTCTTCCGCTTGCGCCTGCCGCTGAATTTTATTGATTGCCGCGTAACTTAAAGTGCTATTAATGAATTCGGCCGGAATCCCATTAGCCTTAAGAGAGTCCACCTGGTCTTTCATCAGCGCAATCAGTGGTGAAATCACCAAGGTCAATCCCGGCAGCATCAGCGCCGGCAATTGATAGCACAGCGACTTGCCGCCGCCGGTCGGCATCAGCACCAGGGCATCTTTGCCAGCCAGCACCCAGCGAATAATCTCCTCCTGCAACGGCAGAAAGCGATCAAAGCCGAAATGGGTTTTAAGCAGATTTAGCATAGTGGTCTATGAAGCCCGTAGGGGCGACCCGCTGGGTCGCCCTTGCTTTCTCTCTCTCGTCCCCAAGCTCTTGCTTGGGGACGTACATTGGCGCCAAGCTCCAGCTTGGCCTCAGAAAGGTTGATTCGCTTTAATCCTGCCAAGCAAAGCAGGAGCTTTGCGCCCAACCCGATTCCCAAGCGGGAGCTTGGGAACCAGATATATTATGGTTAATGCTTCGAATTAGATTTGGTGATTGTATCGATGACCAACTTCTTGAGATTTAATGTTTATTATCAATATGAAGTTTCTATGAGCTGAATTGCAATATATGCCATATGGAACATTTGAGATTCATCAATTTTATCCGGCATATTCACATAATAGCAATATTACCTGTTCGACTGGACCAATATTATAGCTAAATTTGTTTATTATTATAATGCAGTATATTCTTGATATTAATCCATATCTGATGTCTAATTGATGAGCTTTATCATTAGTCAATTACCATTGAATCCTTTATCATCATTTCTAATAAATTGAATATGTTTCACCAACCATTTAACTTTATTACATCTCATTAGATGGGAATTGATTTATAAAAAATTAATAAATTATTAATGATAGGATCAATATATTGAAACTTATCTGATTGTTGACTGAATAATACATTTACATTTATTTTATACATAGCTTTTTCATTTTTTTATCATTATTATTATAGGTTTAATAGTTGGTTATCTATGAATATTCAGATGAATAATATTCTTCTGAGCTTTAATTAATCCTATTAACTCATTCGACAAGTACTATCAGCATACATGTTCATTTGTAGCCGAAAGATCATTAATGAATTAAAACGTAGATAGATCTCGTATTTGTATGAGATAAGTCACGGCTAGTATTATTTTACTAAACTTCTTTGAAATATCCTAAGCTCGTTTCTATTGGTGGTTAATATCTGTCTCATTAAGAAGAGCCAAAAACGATGACGACTATCTGACGATTAATTAGGTAATCCATTTCCGTTGTACTGGTGTTATTATAATCTCTGTCATGATTTATGTGTTTGCAATTATCTTTGCTGAACTTAGAGCCAAGAATGTCTCACTAACATTATAATCTATTGTTACTATCATTTACATTTCCGATGATTATCTTTAACGTATAATAGGTTTGTCTTGCGCATCTTTCAGGTAATAGATATATTATCACGTTCATTAGATAACTAATTGACTAATTTTAAAGTGGAATGTTATCAGGATATAGCTTCTGAATTAGCCTTCAATCGCTTTAAATGTATGAGAGTATCGAGGTGTCATGCGATATCAATAATTTTTGGACTTTGAAATACTTCAGGCTATCATTTAACACTCTAGGCTCAGATGAAGCGATCACATAACTGCATTCTGATAGTCCATCTTAATCCATAGATACACCGAAATATTCTCTCTATTCCACTCCATGCTTGGCTTCATCATCAAACCAAATACCTCTCCCCTACCTCTTTGACGAACATGGCGCCGCCGGGGCTGGCGAACTTCCGGTCCAGGCTGCGGTATTGCACCGCTTCGGCCACGTGGGGCGAGATTGATGTCGGCCTCGCCCTCCAGGTCGGCGATGGTGCGGGCGATCTTGAGTATCCGGGTATAGGCCCGGGCGGAGAGGCCCAGGCGCTCCACCGCGGTCTCCAGCAGCCGCCTCGCCTCCGGCCCCAGGGCGCAGTGGGCCTGGACCAGCCGGGAGGTCATCTGGGCGTTGGCAAAGACCTGGCGGCTGCCGGCAAAGCGCCGGCCCTGCCGGCCCCGGGCCTGGGAGACCCGGGCCCGCATCTCGTCTGAAGACTCGCCGCCCGCCGCCGCCGCCAAATCCCGAAAGGGCACCGCGGCCACCTGCATCTGAATATCGATGCGGTCCAGCAAGCGGGCCGGAGATGCGGGCGCGGTACTGTTGAATCTTTTGCGGCGTGCAGGTGCAAAGCCGTTGGGCGTCGCCGTGAAAGCCGCAGAAGCAGGGATTCATCGAGGCCACCAGCATGAAGCGGGCCGGGAAGGTGATGGAGGTGGCCGCCCGGGAGATGGTCACCACCCCGTCTTCCAGGGGCTGGCGCAGCACCTCCAGGGTGGAGCGCTTGAATTCGGGCAATTCATCCAGGAAGAGGACGCCGTGGTGGGCCAGGCTCACCTCCCCCGGCCGGGGCGTGGTGCCGCCGCCGATGAGGCCGGCGTCGGAGATGGTGTGGTGCGGGGACCGGAAGGGCCGCCGGCTCAGGAGCCCCTGGCCGGGCTTGAGCAGCCCCATGACGCTGTAAATCTTGGAGGTCTCCAGGGCCTCTTCCTGGTTCAGAGGCGGCAGGATCGAGGGCAGCCGCTGGGCCAGCATGGTCTTGCCGGCCCCCGGCGGCCCGATCATCAAGACATTGTGGCCGCCGGCCGCGGCCAGCAGCAGGGCCCGCTTCACCGGCTCCTGGCCCTTGACCTCCCGAAAGTCCAGGTCATAGCCGCCCGCCTGCTGGTCGGTTTCGGCCGGCGAAGCAGTGTAAGTGCCCAGGGGCTCCCGCCCGGCCAGAAACTCCACCAACTGGGCCAGGGTGTCGGCGGGATAGATCTCGATACCCTGGACCACTGCGGCCTCCCGGGCGTTGTCCCGGGGGATGATCAGGGCCAGGCCGGCCTCTCGGGTGGCCAGGGCCATGGAGAGGATGCCCCGGGTCGGCTTGAGGCGGCCGTCCAGGGAGAGCTCCCCGAAGATGATGTACTTCTCCAGACTTTCCTGGGGGACGATCTCCTGGGCCGCCAGGATGCCCAGGGCCACCGGTAAATCGAAGCCCGTCCCTTCCTTGCGCACGTCGGCGGGAGCCAGGTTGATGGTGATGCGGTTGCCGGGGAACTTGTAGCCGGAATTCTTCAGGGCCGCCCGGACCCGGTCCTTGCTCTCCTTGACCGCCACCTCGGGCAGCCCCACGGTGGCAAAGTACGGCATGCCCGGGGCCAGGTCCACCTCCACCTCCACCAGGAAGGCATCCACGCCGCGCAGGGCGCCACTTTTCACTCGTGCCAGCAAGATGATGCTTCCAGGCCCACAAGGTTAAAGGTTAGCTGCAGGGGGTCAGCCAAGAAAAGGCCCTAAGATGAAATCCAAAATGACCAGTATCAATATGATTATAATCGCCACCATAGAAATATTTTCTTTATCAAGGGCCGCCTTAGTGCCTTTCAATTTCAAGGATGAATACGGCCAGATTTTTCTGGTGTCAGAAAAGATTAACAATGACCAAACTCCCAGCAAAGCGATGTCGCTGACATAACTAGACGTTTTCCTCAGTCTATAAGAAAGAATCAGACTGGCTACTAACATAATAGTCATGCAAAATATAATAAATTTTTCCAAGATAATGACCGGCCAGTACCAGGCCCTTTTATCTTTAAGGAATTTCATGATGTTGTTATATTTATCGTAAACCCAAAGCGGGTCGGTACCTTCGACATGCAACTGAATCGAATATTTGCTAAAGTCCAGTAAAACGTTCTTATCGAACCGGGTCTTTTGATCCCAGCCTTCGATCCAGAACGACAGCTCGGTAATTTTTTCGGGCAAGTCCCTCTGGACCAATAAATCGTCCATGGAATTGGAGAATACCCGGGTATTGCCTAGGTTAGTGGAGACTCGGAAATAGCGGTCAATTTCAGGTTTGCTAAAGGTTTCCTGGATGATGTGGGCCAGGTTCACCAGATCTTTCTGGTCCAGAAAACAGGGCCTGGCTTTGCCACTCCTTTCGTACCTTTTTTCAACATTCTGCATCCGCCAGTCCTCGAGTGCAACAGTCTGGCCCAGGATAATCCATTAACCTGGCAATTTCAATAATAATTCCTTGCTGGGGATCCGCTTAGAACACCGCCCGGATTTGCGGGCCAAGGATGGGGCCGACAGAAAAAAGACTTGCCGCAGTCGGGGTACCGGCTAGCCTTCCCTAAAAACCAATTGCCGCCGCCCTAAATTCGGGACGAGCAAAACTTCCTGTCATTCCGGTTAGTTCGAAAAGGATGGAAAAACCTTGGCCAGGAGATTCTGGAGCAAAGCGCCGCCAACGTCGGCTAGAGGGTGCTGCCCTCCTCCAGAATTTCCTCCAGGGAGCTGCCGGAATAGCCATAGCACATGACCGGTTTAGCCAGGGCGCCTTGCCTGACACTTTTGGCGCCCTTCACCTGTTTGACCAGTTTTCCGGGTTCGATATCCGTGGGGATGGGAGACTTGCTCTTGATAAAACCGGTCCTGAGGCCGTAAATATCGAAGATGGTGCCGTTGGCAAACCAGCCCAACTGCTTGCCGTTCCAGCCAAAAACCTGGTCCTCTAAAAAGATAGCCCACCGCCCGGCCGTCCCACAGGTAGATGGTTTCGCCATCATCGGCAATGTAGGCCACGGGTTTGCCATTTTTATTAAAGAGGGTGGTTTCCATACCGACAGTCCTCCCCGATGCGCTTAAAAACCTCTGCTAAAACTAGGACTCGGCCTCCCCGAGGGCCGCATGGTCCACCTTCATACAACGGTTCATGACCACCCGCAGGCCGGCCTTTTCAGCCTCTTGCGCCGATTGGGGCTCTTCCAGGCCCAGCTGCATCCAGACCGCCTTGGCCCCCACCGCAATGGCGTCAGCCACGATGGCGGGGATGGCGTCCACCTGCCGGAAGATGTCCACCACCTCCACCGGAAAGGGGATGTCCTTGAGGTCGGGGTAGCATTTCTCCCCCAGGATCTCCCGGCAGCCCGGGTTCACCGGAACGATGCGATAGCCGTGATTTTGCAGGTACTGGGCCACCTGGTAACTGGGGCGCTCGGGTTTCGGGGACAACCCCACCACTGCGACCACCCGGTAGTTATTCAGGATCGCCACGTTGGCTTGCTCCGGTTTCTCCGCCATGTTTTCGGCTCCTTGGGTCACTGTCGGGGCGGCGAGGGCGCCGCCCCGACACCCCATTAAAAGGTCATCGTGGTCGCTTCGGTACCCTTCACTTCCTGGAGTTTCAAGGCCTCTTCGATCTTCAGGACCGTCTTGATGTATTGATAGCCGAACTTGAGCAATTCCTCGTCATCGTCCCAAATCAGCTCCAGAATATCCGGGTCCACCGAAAAGAGCTGCAGAAAGCGGCTCTTGAAGACGAATTTGCGAAACTGGTCCAGGTCGTACAGCACCATGGCAAACAGCTTGTTGCCCCGCTCATCGGCGACCGGGCCGCCGGCTTCTCCCCGGCGCAGCATCATGGTCTTCCATTCCAGGTTCATTTCGTCATAATGCTCCACGCCCTGGTCTTCCCGCCAGGAGGCCACGGTCCATTCCGCCTCATCCTCATAGCCGCGGCAGTGCGGCTCCCGCACGTAGAAATAAAATTCCTCCACCGCCTTCTGGCCTTCCACCGGCTCGGTGATGAGGGTGCCCTGGCCGATGGGATAGTAGCGGCAGGTGGCCGGGCGGTCACTGTAAACCTCGCAGCCGGTCACCGGCTTGACAAAGGGGCATTTCCCTTCAAACCGTGGCATGTCCATGATGGCCATGGGCAGGCCGGACTTGTCGTGCTCCTCAATGCGGGTGTACTTGTCGAGAAACTCCCCGGAGGAGATCTTGAGACGATTTTTCAGGCGCAGGATATCGTACGGCGTCAGGATAATGGTGGTTTTGCCGCAACATTCGGTGAAGCAAGCTACTCCCGGGTGGCAGCGGAATCTGAAGCGGCTCTCCGGAGTGAGTTTCCGGGGCTCCACCACCTTCATGTTCATATCAACCATATTGACTACTCCTTCTGCTTTTTCCTTATCAGCTCAATTATTTTACCAGAAATTCTTAGCCAAATAGAAATCCTTAAGTTCAGCCGCTGAGTTTGGTTAGTCATCCATCATCAATTCCAGGCTGCGAGAGACCTCTTCCTCCACCGGGAATGGTGAGGTGGGCTCTGCTTCATAGCGGTTCTGCAAATCATAGGCGTCCATTTCCAGGGGAATGGCCGCATAATTGAAGCCTTGATTGATCCATCCCAGGAGATAGAGCTCGACGAATTTTTCCAGCCCCAGGAGATCATACTGCACGGCGTGTACCAGCTCATGGAAGATGACGGCATTGGGGTCTGCGGAGGCAAAACGATCTGCCAGGACGATGGTGTCCACGAAGGTGATGCCGGCAAAGCTGGTGAAATCCAGCAGGGGAATGGCCTTTTCGTCGAAGGTCGAGCGGTAGGCCTCCAGAAATTTGGGATTTTCCAGGACCGGCACCGTTACCAGCCTGACCTTCTGAAGCAGCCGCTCCTCAAAATACAGGGAAAATTGGGCGATGGCCGTGTCCGGCAGTTCTCGTCCCAAAGGCCGGAAGGCTTCCCGCTGCTCCTTGATCCATTTTTGCCCCTGGGCGATCAACAGGGCCATGAGTTGACTCATATCCATAAGGTGCTCCCATTATTCAATTGGCCTGAACTTTTATCCGGGAAGAGTTAAAATTGTCGAAAAATCCACTCTACAGTCTGCAACGTAATCCGATATGGTTAGCGCCGAATTATTAATTTTTTTTCGCCAGGATTCCGGCATTTTTTTCAATAAGCCGTGGACCTCGCCCATTAAATTTTCTTCCATAACTATCTTTCTCGCCACCGCGCAGGCTTGTATAAGATCCTTTTCTTTTTTTTGTTTTCTACTGGGGAGCGAAGCTATTAAAAGTTTATGCAGCATAAAGGCAGGCATCGATGGCAAGGAGATGCGCCCGATATCTCGTAAAGATACCTCAACTTTATTATCAAGTAGTAAATTAAGATACGGAAGCGGTATCGGATTGGTGGATAATTCTTTGACTTTGAGTAATTGCCCTTTAGCGCCACTACCTTTTCGCGGTTGCAAAAACTCAATAATAAGTCCGTTACCTTCATAGAAAATCGTGCCATCGCTCCGGAATTCCTGCCTGAAACCAAGTTTTTTTAGCACCGCTTCCAGATCAGCAGATGGTCCTTTATAGGGCGCAGGTATAGCAAAATCTACATCTAAAGTTCGTAAAGGGAACCATTCGACCCCGAAATGACTTTGATAAACTTTAAAACAATAACTCCCTACGAGTTCTATCCCGGCTTCGAAAAAGCCAAGCTTTTCCATTTCAATAAAAAGTTTTCTTAGCGGTTCAATGAAATCCTTCAATGCCTGTGCCATCTTACCGGCCTTCAAAAGTTTTAAGGCTCCCTTGGTGGAGCGTAACTCGCGAATCAATCTCTGGCGATGGTTAATTTTTTCAGCTATCCTTTGAACCGCCGGATCATTCTCGCCGCCCAGGTAAACGTCCTCAAACTTCTGGCCTTTCCTTTTATGCAGGTATAAAAATCCTACCCCGCGGCCTTTTTTTCGCTTAATTGAGCCGGCCGGAGTAATTAACAGCTCCCCGATTATTCTGGTTTGATAATCGAGGTAATAATCGCGGCTTTCGTCCCAGATCTGCTCAATAACCACGGGCCCAACCCCTTCAAGTGACTGTACCCCACAAGTCAGCAAATTGCAAGTTTGTGGGGTACCAATTCGCTGTACCCCACAAATTATCAAAAATCTGCTTTGTGGGGTATAGGTGAGTGGCTTCGATAACAGCCTCAGATATGGACGAACTCCAATTTGTTTAAATTTTAAACAATTATTAGAAAGTTACTTCTTAAACCTAAAAAAGTTGCACCACCTATGACCCTTTTAGGGGGATGCATTTTAATTCCGAATTGCAATCTAAAAGTAATTATTGGTACCCGGAGGCTTTAACCTGCACCTGCACAGGCTGGCAAGCCTATGCTAGCTGTTGATTGCGAGGTGTTATAACACACAAAAAAGCCGGCCCCGGGGGGGCCGGCCGGTAGTTAACGGCGTTGCTCCTGCGCTTAGAAGCCCCGGCCCGACATGCGGGCATAGAGCATGGCCACGGTGCGGTACACCATATGGGCCATCTTGGTGTAGGGGGCGTAGAAGAACAGGAAAAACACGCTGGTCAGGTGCAAAAAGTAAGTCGGGTAGGCCAGGATCGGGATATGCAGCAGCCGGAACAGCCAGGAGAGCAACCCGGTGGCGCCCACGGCAAAGACCACGTAGATCAACAGCCAGTCAAAGTAGCTGCCGAAGCCGGCCTTCTCGGCGTTGGCCTTGCGCTCCTGGATGATGTTGAAGATCCCATAAAGCAGACCGGCGGTGCCCACCATGGCCAGCAGCTTGATGGGCGAGAACATAAAGTATGGGGATTCGTGGTGCAGCACCCACTCATTCAAGAAGCCCCAGGTGGTGACAATGGCCAGGAAGATGAACCCGAAGACCAGGAACAGGTGGTTGGTGGACCGGGTATAGGTAGTCTCGCACAGCCGGAAGCGGTTATGGAACAAGATGTCCTTGAGGGTCTCGATGAGATTCCCACCAGGTTGCCTTCCACCCGGACCTTCCAGGGGTTGTTGGCATTCAGGTCCTTCCAGAAGGTCAGCACCCCTTTGCCCAAGACCGCCACGGCAAAGAAGAAGGCGGGGACGAAGATGGCGTCAATCAGCCAGAAAGTCGGGAACATCTTGGAGTAGACGATGTCGCCGGCGGGAATGATGCAGGCCTGAGCCTACCCCAATCATCCCCGTGAATTTGAGCATGAATAAGAGCAGCACCACCGGGAAGGCGATGAGCACCGGCAGAAAACGGCAATCGCCTACCATCTTCGCCAGCTGCGGCGGCGTGGCGTATTCCTCGATGCACATCTTCCGCAGGGCTCCCATCACTTCGCCGGGCTTGGCGCCCCGGGGGCAGTAGACGGTGCAGTCGCTGCACTGATGGCACAGCCAGATATCCGGGCTTTGCACCACCTCTTTCAGGCCCCATTGGGCCTGCAGCATCTCTTTCCGGGGGAAGGGCTTGCTATCGGGCGTGGGATTACAGACCACCGAACAAGTGTCGCACTGATAGCATTTCTTGACCGTGTCCCCCCCGGCGGCGATGACCCGGTTGACGAATTGCAGGTCAGGTTTGATAATAGTTTCGCCTGCCATGGATCATACCTCCTATAATTCCTTGAAGGGGTTGGGGCCGACCTCTTTGATCCGGGCCACAAAATCATCGATGATCTGCGGCAATTTGTCGAAGTCGGAGTGGGCTATCTGGTATTGCTGCACCCGGTCGGATTCCAGTCCCAGTTTGTCCAGAGTTTCCGACAGCTTGCTCAAGCGGTAATTGCAGAGCTCGCTGCCCTTGGCGAAGTGGCACTGGTAGTCATCCCCGTATTTGCAACCCAGGAGAATCAGGCCGTCAACACCCCGAGAGAGGGCGTCCGAGACCCAGACCATGTTGAAGGACCCCATGCAGCGCAGGGGGATGAAACGGACTCTCGGATCGAGTTTCAGCTTATGCAGCCCCGCCGCATCCAGGGCCGGCATGGCGTCGTTCTCGCAGATGAGGCCGATGATCCGGTAAGGCACATTGGGATCGTCCTCATCCTCGATCTCCGGCACGTCGAGAGACTTGAGCATGGAGCCGATGATGTCCACGCTGTAATCCTTAAAGGAGACGATGCGCTCGGGGCAGGCCCCCATACAGGTGGCGCAGCGGCGGCAACGGTTGATCTTGAAGAAAGGCGTGCCCTTTTCGTTTTCTTCGATGGCGCCGAAGGGACATTCCTCGGTGCAGCGCTTACAGGAGGTGCAGCGCTGCATGAAGGGGTCAGGGAAGGTTTCGTCCCAGCCCCGGGGATGCACCGCCATGCCCTCGGCCACGTGCTCCACCGCCTGGATGGCCTTTAAGGCCGCGCCGATGCCGTCGTTCATGGCCATGGGAATGGTCATGGCCTGATGCACCGTGCCCGCGGCATAGATCGCGGTGCGCCGGGTCTCGTAAGGGAAGCAGATGAAGTTGGAATCGGCAAAGCCGCCGTATTCCTCGATCTCCGGCAAGCCGGGGCCCTGGCGGTAGCCGAGGTTGAGCACCGTCTCGTCCTTAGTGACGGGCACCAGGCCAGTGGCCAGCACCACCAGGTCGGCTTCGAAAATCACGTTCTCGCCCAGGAGGGTGTCCTTGGCGGCAATATTAAGCTTGCCGTCGCCAGCCAGGGTGACGCCCTCGATCTCCGCCTTGGTCAGCATGACGCCGGGATCGGACTGCGCTTCTTTATAGAAGAGTTCCGACTGGCCCGGGGTGCGGATGTCCTTGTAGAGAATCATGGCCGTGGCGTTGGGGTTCGACTGCCGCACGTACAAGGCCTGCTTCAGTGAGGCCTGGCAGCAGAAGTCGGAGCAGTAAGGCAGATGCTCCGGATCACGGCTCCCGGCGCACTGGATGAAGGCGACGTTCTCGGCCGGTTGGCCATCGGAGGGCCGCATGATCTTGCCCTTCTTGGCTAGCTCTTCCATCTCCACGTTGGTGATGACGTCCTTGGAGAGGCCATAGCCCAGCCTGGTAAGCTTAGTGGCGTCGTAAGGCCTGAAGCCCGCAGCCATGACCACCGCGCCCACTTGAAAGGTCTCCTCTACGCCGTTCACCGTGACCGTGGTATCCAGCAGGCCCGGCTCCCCGTCGATCTTCTCGATGGTGGCGTTGGTCAAGACCCGGACCTTGGGATGGCCCTGGACTTCCTTGATCTTCTTGAAGACCGTGGGCTCCTGCAGGGTGGTGAAGGGGAAGCTGGAAGGGGTCTGCCGGAACAGCTTGGCGGCATAGCCGCCCAATTCCGCCTCTTTCTCCACCAATACCACTTCGTAGCCGTCATTGGCGGCTTCCAGCGCCGCGCTCAGGCCGCTGGCGCCGCCGCCGATCACCAGGATGGTCTTGTTGCATTCGCTCTGGTACGGCTCCGGCAGCTCGGACTTTTTGATCCGGGCGCAGTACATGCGCAGGTAGTCCTCGGCCAGGTTCTGGGTTTCCTCGGTATTGGGCTCCTGGGTCCAGGCCACCAGCTCCCGGATATTGCAGCGTTCCACCAGGACGTTGGGGAAATCCAGCTCCTCGTATTTCACCCGGGGCGAGCAGGCGGCGATGACCAGGGAGTTGATGCCTTCGCCTTCCGGCTTGAGATCTTCCAGGATCATGGCCCGGGCCTCGGGGGAGCACATAATGTCGTGCTCTTTGATGAACTGGATCTTGCCCTCTTTCTTGATCACCTTCTGCAGGCTCTCAAAATTGATGGCCTCACCGATGCCGCAGCCCTTGCACAAATAGACACCGTATTTCTTTTCCATTTCCATTATGACCTCCTGCCCAGGGCGATGAGACTCTTAAGGGCGGCCCCGGTGGCGTCCTCATTGGATTTCATGACATCCAGGGGGCCCTTCAAAGTACCCACGGCGAAGATTCCCGCCGGCAAGAGTTCCTCGATGATGAAGCCGTCCGGAGTATAGGAAATCGGCAGGGCGCAGGGCGATTTCTTGGTGGAAGGCACCATGCCCGAGGCCAGCACCACCATATCGAAGGTCATGGACTGCTTCTCGCCCGTGGCCGTATTCTCCGCCACCACCACGACGTCGTCGCTGCCGGGGGCCTGGGTGACCTTGGCGATCTTGCCCCGGATGAGCTTGACATTCTCCAGGTCCCGAACCTTCCAGAGAAACTGTTCGTAGCGGCCCGGGGTGCGCAAATCGATATAGAAGATCTGGGCCTCCGTTTCCGGATTTTTTTCCGCCAGATAGGTGGCCTGCTTCAGAGAAGCCATGCAGCAGATGTAAGAGCAGTACGGCAGGTGGTTTTCGTCCCGGGAGCCGGCGCATTGCACGAAGGCCACCTTTTTCGGGGCCTTCTGATCCGAGGGCCGCAGGATCTGGCCGCCCGTGGGACCGTTGGCGGCCGCCAGGCGCTCCATCTGCATGTTGGTGATGACGTTGGCCACGACGCCGAACCCCAAATTATCGGCCTGGGCAATGTCGTAAGGCTCCCAGCCGCCGGCCAGGATGATGGCCCCGACGTTAAAGTTCAGGGTCTGGGGCTTCATGTCCAGGTCGATGGCTTCGTACTTACAGGCCTCTTTGCACTTCTGGCCGCAGTCGCCGCTGCACACGGACGCGTCGATGACGTACTTCTGCGGGAAGGCAAAATCGAAGGGAATGTAGGCGGCCTTGGTCTTATCCAGACCGAAGTTGAAATCGTTCATCCGGAAAGCGGTGCAGGCCTCGGCGCAGGCGTCGCAGGCCACACAACGGTCATTGACGTAGCGCGGCGCCAGCTGGACGGTAACCTCGAAGTTGCCGGCCGCGCCGCTGATCTGGGTGACTTCCGCCATGGTGTAGAAGCTGATGTTAGGGTTTTCTTTGATCCGTCGGAATTGGATCTCCAGGCCGCACGTAGGCGGGCAGAGCTTGGGAAAGTATCGGTGGAGTTGGGCTACCCGGCCCCCCAGGTAGGGGGCTTTCTCGGTGATGATCACCTGAGACCCGGCTTCCGCCGCCTCCACGGCCGCGGTGAGGCCGCTGATGCCTCCCCCGATGACCAGAATCTTGCGATTTTCGGCGTTCACACAAGTCCTCCTTACAGGACATTTCGCGAGCCAGAGCTTTGGCCTCATTGGGTGGTCCGGCCCAGGCCCTAAAAAAAGATACCTCCACTAATATAACATTGTGAATAGAGGTGCAAGCGAAAATAAGCAAAAATCTATTTCGCCTGGGCAGGCGGCGGGGAAGAGCGTCTTACTTTCCCCTAAAAAAATGGCCGTGGCTGGCTTGCGGCCACGGCCGGACACAAGGCGGCCCGGGGCCCCGGGAAACCCGGAGCCCCGAGGACGCGTCAGATGTTACTTAACCAGTTGCTTGTAAGGCTCGGTCTCGAACTTCCACTCGTTCTTGGTCTTATCGTACTGGGAGATGGTGAACACTCTCCACTTGCTGTCATCGATGCTCAGGAAGTCGGAGCGGTAGTAGTAGCCAGGGTAACGGCTCTCTTCCCGGAACAGGATGTGCCGCAGGTGGGCCTCACCGGAGAGGATCCGGTGATAATTTTCCCAGGCCCGCATCAGTTCGTGCAGGTCCCGAGCGGCCAACCGGGAGGCGTCTTCCTTCAGCAGGGTGAGGCGCTTCAGGCCTTCTTCCAGGCTGGGTTTATTGGTCATGTACATGGTGGAGCAACCCGCGACATACTCATCCATCAGCTTCTGCAAGCGGGTCTGGACCTGCTTGGGCATCAGATAATTGGGGTTGATCTCCGGCGCAGTGGTGTAGCCTTTGTACTTCTCATAGATCTCCATGGGCAGGTAGATCTCTTCGATGACTTCGTCGATGTTCTGCGCCGCTTCCAGCTTGTCGTTCTTGTGGTCCAGGATGAAGGCCAGGGCGCCCTTGGCGGCCATGCGGCCCTCAGCGTGGGCCCCGGAGGAGAACTTGTGCCCGGAGGCGCCGACGCCGTCACCCGCGGTGAACAACCCGGTCACGGTGGTCATGCGGTCATAGCCCCAGAACCAGCTGTCCGGAGCGCCCATGTAGTTCTTGGACGGGCCGGACACCCACAGACCGGCGCAGCCGGCGTGGGAACCGAGCAGATAGGGCTCGGAGGGGATGATTTCCGACGGCACCTTGTCGGGCTCCATGTTGAAGGAGGCCCACAGGCAGGCGGCGGAGATGGACATATCCAGAAAGTCTTCCCAGGCTTCGGCTTCCAGATGCTTGAGCTCTTTTTTGCTCAGGGTTTCGGCCAGCTTCGCCATGGCCTTGTCGGTATGCATCATGATGGGGCCGCGGCCTTCCCGCATCTCGATCATGGCTGCATGGTTACGCAGGCAGGTGCCGGGAGAATCGGCATAACCGGGGTACTCTTTCTTGACCCGGTCCCAGTTTCTGGCCATGTAATCTTCGCCGTAAGCATTGGTGGCCTGGGCCTTGAAGAACAGGAACCAGGCGCCGACCGGGCCGTAACCATCCTTAAAGCGGGCGGGGACGAAGCGGTTTTCCATCAGGACCATCTTGGCGCCGATTTCGGCGGGCATGGCATAGGTGGAACCGGCGTTCCATACGGGGTACCAGGCGCGACCCTGGCCTTCACCCACCGACCGGGGCCGGAAGACGTTAACCACGCCGCCGCAAGCAATCAACAGGGCCTTGCATTTGAAGACGTAGGTCTTTTGCTCACGCACGCTGAAACCCACGGCGCCGCAGACACGGTTGGAGTCCTTTTTGTCGGTGAGCAGCTTGACGATGAAGACGCGCTCATAGATATTGTCCATCCCCAGGGCGTTCTTGGCGGCTTCGGCCACGATCACCTTGTAGGATTCGCCGTTGATCATGCACTGCCAACGGCCGGAACGGACGCACTTACCGCCATCCGCCAACCGGGGAATGCCTTCGTCTTTGGCGACCTGCCCGTCCACGGTGTGGCCTTCGGCGTCTTTCTTCCAAATCGGCAGGCCCCAATCCTCAAAGTCCTGCACGGTCTGGTCGACGTGGGCGCCTACGCTGTAGACCAGGTCTTCCCGGATAATGCCCATGAGGTCGGTGCGCACCATGCCCACATAGTCAGCAATCTTGTTTTCCGGGCCGATGAAGGTGTTGATGGCGGACAGGCCCATGGCCACGGCGCCGGAGCGATCCATGGCGGCTTTGTCCACCAAAGTGACTTTCAGCCCGGCGGCTTTCGCCCAGGCGGCAGCTTCAACCGCGGCACCGGTGCAAGCCATGCCACCGCCTACCAGCAGCAGATCGGTTTCGATGGTTTCTACCGCGGGTTTCGCACAAAAAGACCATTTACAAAATTCTCTTTCCAGAGCCATATCTCAGTGTCCTCCTTAATTTTGCGCTGCTGGGTGAACTACTCTTTGCGGGCCGGGCCGGTGAAGAAACCGGGCTGCTTAAGGCCGGCCATGTCGCTGGGCATGGTTTTGCCCTTGAA
Organism: uncultured delta proteobacterium; assembly: GCA_963796215.1. Lineage (GTDB taxonomy): Bacteria > Desulfobacterota > Desulfobaccia > Desulfobaccales > 0-14-0-80-60-11 > JAPLJC01. The sequence goes on from CAWCKU010000002.1 coordinate 157,918, forward strand.
GCAATCGATGGAACCTTCCGCTGTGGTCCGGATGGGGAACTTGAACCGCTTGATGGTCTTGCCGTCCCGGAACTTGATGGTCCACATGATGTTGTCGGAGCCGCGCAGCGGGATGGTGCTGGAGCCCAGGGGCATGATGTCCGCATAGTGGCGGACTTCAATGGCCTGCTGGGGGCAGATCTTCACGCAGTTGTAGCATTCCCAGCACTGATCCGGTTCCTGGTTGTAAGCCTTCTTTTGCACGGGTTCCAAGACCATCAGGTCATTGGGGCAGATGTACTGGCAAGCGGTCTTGTCCAGGGCTTTACAGCCGTCACATTTTTCCACGATTACAAAACTCGGCATAACGTAAAACCTCCTCGTTAGGGTTAAAGCGTTGATCTTTTACTATGCTTGCAGAGGGAAAAGGCGGAAACCGTTTCCGCCTTCTGCCAACTTTACGCCTACTTTTTCTTGCCCGAGATGTCCCCGGTGGCAAAACCGTGGACCTTGACCTCGACCTTCTCGGTCAGGCCGCGGTAGTACTTCCGGAGGACCTTCAGGACTTCGGGGCGGCTGAAGTGATCCGGCACTTCCATGTCTTCGGAGAGCATCTTGCGCAGCATGGTCCCGGAGAGCATCAGGCGGTCTTCCTTGCCATGGCAGCAGGTGCGCATGGAGGCCATGCCGTCGCACTTATGGCAGTAGAAGGTCCAGTCGATGTTCAGGGGTTTGAGCTCCAGGGCGTCCTTGGGGATCGTGGTGAAGATCTTCTGGGCATCAAAGGGGCCATAGTACTCGCCCACGCCGGCGTGGTCACGGCCGACGATGAGGTGGGAGCAGCCGAAGTTCTGGCGGAAGACCGCATGGAACAGGGCCTCCCGGGGGCCGGCATAGCGCATATCCAGAGGATAACCGGACTGGATGCTGGTGTCTTTCACGAAGTAATACTGGGTGAGGACGTTGATGGCCTCGGTGCGGACTTCGGCGGGAATGTCGCCGGGTTTCAGTTTGCCCAGGAGCTGGTGGATCAGGATGCCGTCGCAGACCTCGATGGCGATCTTGGCCAGGTACTCGTGGGAGCGGTGCATGGGGTTTCTGAGCTGCAGGGCGGCAATGGTGTTCCAGCCCTTGTCTTCAAACATCTTCCGGGTTTCCCAGGGCCGCATGTAGAGGCCGGGATACTGTTTCGGGAAGGGGCCTTCGCTCCAGACCTTGACGGTGCCCGCCAGGTTGACTTCTTCCTGGCCCATGACCATCTGCACGCCCGGGTGGTCCATGTCATCGGTGGTGAAGACCTGCTTGCACTCCCACTTTTTGTCGACCTTGTACTTCTCGGTGACCTTCATGGTCCCCATCATCTCTTCGGTCTCGGCGTCCACCAGGAGGACTTCCTGGCCGACCTTGATGGAATCGGCCTTGCCCTGGTTGACGGACATGGTGACCGGGATGGGCCAGAAGGTGCCGTCCGTCAGCTTCATAGCATCGCTGCAGGAGCCCTTCCAGTCGGCCTGATTCATGAAGCCGTCCAGGGGGGTGAAGCCGCCGATGCCCATCATGATGAGGTCGGCCGTCTCCCGGGAGGTCATGGTGACAACGGTCAGTTCCTTGGCCCGCTTTTTCTCTTCGGCGATTTGAGCCGGGGAAAGCAGTAAGGGTTTTAATTTCTTCTCTTTGCCATGCGGATTTACCAAAGCCATCTATCTTCCTCCTCGGGAATTAAGAGTTTTGCTGGCCAAACACTCGATAATACTGTGAAAATGTGAAAAATTTCACATGCCATTCAGTTTCTCACAATAATCCATCTATCAACCCTTGTCAATAATTTTTTCACGAGCTCTCTATATTTCGCGGCTTTAGCCGCCCCATGGCCGCAGATAATTCAACCATTTGAAAATACAGGCTTATTAGATACATTAAGGATAACCAAGCAGGCAATTTGACCATTAGTTCAATATGAGACCCGCCCTTTTTCAGGCAACCCCAATTGCAGCTTGGCCGCGAGGTTAAAACCGCGGGGGTTCCGGCACTCTTAGCGCCACTCACGGAATAGGTTCATGGAATAACTAGCTTATTCGCCGCACTCGTGCTGACCATTTTTGCCGCGCCGGGTTTTGCCACAACCTGTGGCTGCCCCCTAAGACGCCTCCGGCCAATAATAGCCTTGTACCTAATTGCATAAGGGCGCCGCGGCAGCAGGTTTTTTATTTCCCCCAGTTTTAAAGGGGGTTAAGGCAGTCGTGAACGGCCAATCTTGGCGAGGTCAGCAAATGGAGAATTTAAAAATGTCGCCGCAGGCGAAAGCACGCGCCCGCACCGGCTCGAAAGCCTGCGCCGTCAAAGGTTTTCCTTGGACAGTGGCGTGTGCTGCTATGACTGCAATCGATAGATCCCCGTCGGCTCCTGGCGGCCCCGCAGCGCCACCGGCTCTTCGGGGATGAACTCGAACTGTCCCGCCACCTCCCGGAAAGTGGCCTCACTCACCAGGGTGTCGGCCTCCAACTCCTTGGCCCACTCCTGGAGCCGGGCCGCCACGTTCACCGCATCGCCGATGACCGTGAAGTCCATGCGCCTATCCGAGCCGATGTTGCCCACGATGGCCTCGCCGGTGTTGATGCCGATGCGCACCCCGCGGATGGGGGTGCGTTTCTGGGCCTGCATCTGGGCCAACCGCCGCTGCATGGCCACCGCGCATTCCACCGCCCGGGTGGCGGCGTGCGTCAGCGGCACCGGCACCCCGAAGACCGCCATCAGGGCGTCGCCCACGTATTTGTCCAGGGTCCCCTGGTGCTTAAAGACCAGGTCCACCATCTCGGTGAAGTAGGTGTTGAGCACCTCCACCACCTCTTCCGGGGCCAGGTTCTCGGACATGGCGGTGAACCCCTTGATATCGGCAAAAAGCACCGTCACCTGTTGGCGCTTACCCCCCAGTTGCAGCAGAGCCGGATTCTTCAGAATCTCCTCGCACATCTCCGGGCTGACGTAACGCGAGATGGTGTCCCGCAGCAGGTGCTTCTCCTCATAGAGGCGCAGCCGGCTCCTCAGGGTGGCTTCGTGTCCGGCCTCCTCGGCGGCGATCTCCCGTAACAGCCTTTTCAGCTCCGGATCGTCACTCTCGTTGGCCAGGGCCAGATAACTCCGGCGGGCATCCAGCTCATGGGCGATGGCTAGCTCGATGGCCTGGATGATGTTCATTTCCGGCTTAACTTCCGCTTCCGGTTGGTCCTTTTTCATAGCAAAACTCGATCCATCCTAAAGAATGGTTATTTATTCCCAGAGGTGGCCGGCAATTCGGCCACCCTTGGGGGCCGAAGCAGACCGCGCTTCTCCATAATCTTGGTAAAATCTGGCGATAACAGGGTTTCCACGAGTCCCTCCCGGGCCTCTTTTTGCCGCGCGGTCCAGTCCCCCTTGATGCGCACCAGGTAACGGGTCTGTACCACGGTGCCCTGCAGGGGTTGGGGATCGGTCAGGGTGCCCCCCAGCGGCACCAGGTCGAACCGGTCGGGAAAGGTCTGCTGGATATAGAGCCCCAAATGATAAAAGATCAGCGCCGCGTCCGCTCTGCCGTAGGCGACCGACCAGGGCAGATCGCGGTGATGAATGCGGGGGCCGGCCAGCCACTTTTCCGGGTCGCGGCTGCCGCCGTTGAAGACCAGGTCCACGAGCCGGACGGCGCTCATCCCTTTGGGCGGGTGCGGATCATGGGCCGCAATATTGGCCAGGGTGGCGCTATAGTTGGCAAAGGCACCCGGCTCCACCACCGGGTTCGGCGTCACCAGCCGCACCCCCGCCCGTCCCAGGTCCCACACGGAATGGAGGCCCTTGGGGTTGCCTTTCTTCACCAGGATCACCTCCCCCCGGTCCTGAAGCAGGGGCATCGGGGCACCCTCGGTATAGCCTGCGTTTTCCAGCTTCTCCATGACCTTACGGGCGGCAATAACCACCGAAGGCCGACAGGTGACATAGAGATTGCCTACCTGGACCACGCCGTGCTCCAATTGTGCAAACGAGATGGGGGGACTGGTGGTATAAAGCCAGTTAACGAGAGGTTGGTCTTTAAACCTGGCCAGATACTGCGGCCAGATATCCCTCAGGGCCGGATGAAAGTTGCCTTCAGTGGAAAGCACCAGATCGCAGGAGCCGATTTGGCTGTGGACATCATTGAGGACGTTGGCTGTGGGGTCGTTCAGGTTGGGAGTCAGCAACCCTTGATCCGCCGGCCAATCCAGCAGGGCCGGGGCGTCGATGACCGGTTTCCCGGTGATCTTCGGTGCTTCCGCCCCGGTGGTCGAATTCACCAGTGCCAGGATCGTGACTACGAGGCCTAATAAATAGAGGATGTGCATGCCCGCCTCCGCTCCTGGAGGTTTAAACTCACTACCTATTAATTAATCAGTCGCCGGGAGAATATCTACTTTAGGAAATGATTTTCACCGAAAACTGTCAATAAACCACTTCCACCAGATAGAGCCCCCGGCCCGGCGCGGTGGGCCCGGCCCGGCGGCGCTCGCCGGTCTGCAGCAACTCCGCCAGCAATTCCGGGGCGGCTTTGCCCTTGCCCACCTCTACCATGGTGCCCACCAGGCTCCGGACCATGCCCCGCAGGAAGCCGTTGCCCGTGATGCGGAAGCGCAGCCAGCCGCCGGTGTGGGTCTGCCAGCGGGCCGCCAGCACCCGCCGCACCGGGTTGCGGTTGCCGCTGCCCGAGGCCCTGAAGGCCGAAAAATCGTGCTCCCCCACCAGAAACGCCGCGGCCGCGGCCATGGCGTCTAGATTAAGTGTGATGAGAAACCCACCAGCCGTAATGGTGGTGCAACGGCGAGCGGCTAAGGCGGTTGAGGAGGCGGTATTCGTAGGTTTTGGAGAGGGCCGACTTGCGGGCGTGAAACTCCGATGGAACCTCCCGGGCCTCCAGCACCGCAATATCGTAGGGCAGCATGGAGTTGAGGCCTTCGTGAAAAGCCTTGAACGGGATGGTGCTGCCAGTGTGGAAACTGGCCACCTGGCCCAGGGCGTGGACCCCGGCATCGGTGCGCCCCGAGCCGATGAGCTTAACCGGCTCCCCGGTGAGACGCTCCAGGGCCTCTTCCAAAACTTGTTGAATGGTGAGGTCGCCCCGCTGGCGCTGCCAGCCGTGGTAGCGGCTGCCGTCGTATTCCAGCAGGAGGCGAATATTGCGGCCGGTGGGCATATGGGAGGAATTCTATAGTTTCCCTCCCCCTTGAGGGGGGAGGGTTAGGGTGGGGGTGGCATCCGTTTTCAATATCATCAGGGAATCAGTGGCACTAAATCCAACCCCGTGGTCTCCGGGAAGCCCATCATTAGATTGAAGTTATGAACCGCCTGGCCCGCCGCCCCCCGGTGCAGGTTGTCGATGGCCGAGACCACGATGACTCGGCCCCGGTCGGCGTCCACCTTCAACCCGATATCGCAGTAATTGCTGCCCCGGACGTTGATGGTGTTGGGCAAGCTCCCCTTAGGCAGGAGGCGGATAAAGGGCTGGCCCTCGTAGAAGTTATGATAAAAATTGAGGATTTCCACTTCCGTCATGGGCTTGGCCAGCCGGGCGTAAAGAGTCCCCAGGATGCCCCGGCTCATGGGGACCAGATGCGGACTGAAGGTGATCTGCACCGGCTCGCCGGCCAACAGGCTCAACTCCTGCTCCATCTCCGGGTTGTGGCGGTGCTCCGCCACCTTGTAAGCCTTAAAGCCCTCGTTGACCTCGCAATACTGCGTGGCCAGCCCGGCCTGCCTCCCGGCGCCGCTGACTCCGGACTTGCAGTCGGCGATGAGTGAATCCAGGCAAACCAGCTTATTGGCGACCAGGGGCGCCAGCCCCAGGACGACGCAGGTGGGGTAGCAGCCGGGATTGCCCACCAGGCGGGCCCGGCTGACGGCATAGCCGTGGATTTCGGGCAGGCCGTAGACCGCCTCGGCCAGCAAGTCTTTGGCGCTGTGGGCCTGATACCACTTTTCATAGACCACTGCGTCTTTAAAACGGAAGTCGGCGCTCAGGTCCACCACGCGGCAGTCCCGGGCCAACAGTTGAGGCACCACCGCCATGGCGGTCTGGTGCGGTACGCTGGTGAAGACCACCTCCGCGGCTTGGGCGATGGCCTCGGGGTCCGGGGCCATAAAGGGCAGGTCGCAGATGCGGGCCAAGGCCGGAAAGACCTCACTAAAAGGTTTGCCGGCCCATTCCCGGGAAGTGACTGCGGTTAGCTCGGCGCCAGGGTGCCGGCTGAGCAGCCGCACCAGTTCCAACCCGGCGTAGCCGGAGGCGCCCAGGACTGCAACCTTGATCTTGACGCTTGGATTTGCCATTGGGACACCATCCCAATTTGCCGGTGGTTTTGGTATTTTTTTATCAGGGAAAACCGGTAGGGCGGGTTTAAAACCCGCCCCAATGAAATGACTATGCCCAGCAGCCCTTCCCGGCCAGGGAATGAACCCAGGGTTTGGCTGCAGTGACTAGCGCTTCGAGTACTGGCAGCCGCGGCGAGCGCCCCGGAGGCCGTACTTCTTCCGCTCTTTGATGCGGGAGTCCCGGGTGAGAAAGCCGGCCTTTTTCAGGACGGCCCGCAACTCCGGGTTGAAGAGCACCAGGGCCCGGCTCAAGGCGTGCTTCACCGCCCCGGCCTGCCCTTCTATCCCGCCGCCCCGGACGTTCACCACGATATCGAAATCGGAACCCACGTTGACCAGCAGCAAGGGTTTCTTCACCAGGTTGCGGGTGGTCTCCCCAGGGAAATATTCTTCGAAATTCCGCTGATTCACCAGGATCTGGCCGTTACCGGGCCGCATATAGATCCGGGCGATCGCGGACTTGCGTTTGCCGGTGGCATGAATGCTTGCTGGCGCCGCCATCAATCCTCCCAAGGAAAGGCTGCCGGTTGCTGGGCCTGGTGGGGATGCTCCCCGCCGGGGTAAATCTTCAGCTTTTTCAGCAATTGCCTTCCCAGGCTAGTTTTCGGCAACATTCCCCGGACTGCATGGCGCAGCACCTCTATGGGCTTCTTCTCGAGCTGGTGCCGGGCCGAAATCTCTTTCAGCCCGCCTATGTAGCCGGAATGCCGATAATACATCTTGTTGTCCAGTTTTCTGCCGGTCATCTGTACCTGAGCGGCGTTGACCACCACCACGAAATCCCCGGTGTCGGTGTGGGGAGTGAAGACCGGCTTGTTCTTGCCCCTGAGCACCATGGCGATGCGGCTGGCCAGGCGGCCCAAGACCTTGCCCTGGGCATCTACCACATACCACTGCCGGCTAATTTCCCCTTGACGGGCTGTATAACTTTTCATTTGAAAGACACTCCTAATATTAACCATGAAAATATATCCGCCTGGCCCCGTCCTTGTCAAGAGGGCGCGGCGCTTTCATGGGGGAATGGCTGTTTTTTCATCAAAAAAATCGAGGCCGCTACCGTTTAAGTTGAGATTTATTAACTATAACATACATTGGCATATCTTAATAAAGGACGGGCACCTCCGGGGCGCCCGGTCACGGGTTTTGCCAGCGGCTGGCCGTTTCTGTTATAATTGATGCAAATTTAAGCATAATTTGCTTCCTGGTCCTCCGCCGCCGGCGTTGATTATGCTTTGCTTTGCCTGGAGAATGTGGTAGAAAATTCCGGAGAATCTTCCGTTGGAGAAATATGCCTTATTGTGACCAATGCCAATTAATTCACGGGGAAGAGCACCGTTTCTGCCAGCGCTGCGGCCAGTTGCTGAAAAGCTCCCGCAGCGCCGCGGGCCGGGGCTGCGCCCGCTGCGGCACCCTCACCTTCCCGGGCCAGAAATTCTGCACCGAGTGCGGCCTGCCCCTGAGGACGGCCCACTTGTCCCGGGAAGAGGAGGACGAAACGGAACGTCCGCCGCTCTTTTACCCCCGCCGGTCGGAACGGATGCCTCGCCGCCGTTCACGACGTCCCGGCCGCATCCTCTCGCTTCTCGGCGTCCTCATCCTGGTAGTGGCGGGTTTCTACATCTGGCGCCAACTCCCAACCCGGACGCCCAGCACCCGGACCCCGCCCACGGTCGCCGCCCCCCAGGACGATCTGAAACGGGAGGTGGAAAAGGTCGCCGAAAAGATCCGGGCGGCCCATCTCAACAAGGACATCAACAAGTGGCTCAGTTGCTATTCCTCTTCCTACCCCAATCTGGGACAGGTGGAGAACCAGATGTTGGAACTATGGAAAAACTTCGATATCAAGAGCGTCGATTATCGGATTTCCAATGTCCAGCGTCTGAGCGACACCCAGGCCACCGCCAATATCGTCTGGAACATTCAGATATATAATCATAGCACTCATGATTATGACCTGCGTCGACTGAGTTATAAGATCACCTTGGATAAAAGCGGCAATGACTGGAAGATCCGAGACAGCAAAGAGGAAGGGGGAGGGCCCGCTTAAATGAAGCCCGCCGCTAACCACCAATGGCTCCGTTCCGGAATCCTGGTTCTGACCTTGGCCTTGTGCCTGGCAGGCTGCGCCCCCAAGTATTATCCCCCGCCGCCGCCCCCACCGCGGCCGGCTCCGGTGGCGCCGCCGCCTCAGGTGGTCCGGCCGGTTTTCTACATCAAGGCCAACCACCTCAATCTGCGGGCCTGCCCCGGCATGGACTGCCCCAAGATCTCCGTCCTGGAGAAGGGCGAAGAAGTGGAAAAAGTGGGGGAAGCCGAGGATTGGTTCCAGATCCGGGTCAAACGGGACGGCCGCCTGGGCTGGGTGGATTCCCGCTACCTCTCCTCCAACCCGGTGACCCCGGGCCCGGAAGTGGTTCCAGCCCCTCCGGGGGAGGTGGCGCCGCCGCCGCTGCCGGAGAGGATACAGCCGCCGCCGCTGCCGCAACCCTTGCAGCCGCCGCCGCTCCCCGAGAAGCCGGTCCCGCCGGCCAAAGCGCCCGCGGCTGAAAAGCCCAAGCCGGCCAAACCGGCGGAAGAAGCAGCCCCGCCGGCCAAGAAGAAGCCGGAGGAAGCCAAACCGGCCAAGCCCGCCAAGCCCAAGCCCGAGGAAGAAACTGAGCCGGCGCCTCGCAAACCGGCGGTAGAGAAGCCGGCTAAACCAGAAAAGCCGACCCCCAAGGAAGAGAAACCGGCGCCGCCGCCCGAACCCGCCACCGGCGGGAAGATCAGGATTATGTAATCGCGGTCAGTTTTCAGCCGTCAGCTTTCAGCTAAAAAACTCCTAAACGAAAACCTTAAAGAGGGCGGTTCTCGAACCGCCCTCTTCTTTTTTAGTTGTCAAAAAATAAGGGCGTGATCAATCACGCCCCCTACGACTAGTGCTGCAAGGTTTTGATGCCATTTCGCCATCAATTGGTGGTGCCGGCTAAAGCCTGCGGCTACCAATAATTGCCTTTTGATTGCAACTCAATATAAGCTGACTGCTGATCGCTGCAAGCTATCTACAGGTTTTTACTGACCACTGACCACTGGCTCCTGACTACTTCTTCTCCTCCCCCCACTGCAGCAAGGCCGCGGCCCAGGTGGCCCCGGCGCCGAAGCTGATCAGCATGACCCGGTCGCCGTCTTTGATCTTGCCTTCCGCCTGGGCCTCGTGCAGGGCGATGGGCACCGAAGCCGCCGAAGGATTGCCGTATTTGTGGATATTGGAAAACACTTTTTCCATCGGCACCTTGGCGAACCTGGCCCCGGCCTCCAGGATGCGGTAGTTGCCCTGGTGAATGATGAGGTAGTCCAGGTCTTCCCGCTCCAGTCCGGCCATCTCCAGGATGCGGGGAATGGATTCCCGCACCGCGTTGACCGCGAACTTGAAGATATCCGGCCCGTCCATATGCAGATAATGCTTTTTGGTATGGGTCGGCAGTGGCAGGAAGGGGCTTACTTCCGCATTATACTCCGTTTCGCAATAGAGCTTTTTGTTGAGGCTGGAGGCGATGAACGACGTCACGATGCGGTTGCGGTGGCTGGGACCGATCACCACCGCCCCGGCCCCATCGCCGAAGAGCAGGCAGGTGGCCCGATTGGTCCAGTCGGTGAACCGGGAGCAGACATCCGAGCCGATGACCAGGGCATATTTGCCCTCCGGGGCCACCAGCCGTTCCGCCACATACAGGGCATAATTGAAGCCGCTGCACCCGGCCTGGACGTCGAAGGCGGCAATCTTGCCGCTCATACCCAGTTCGTCCTGGACCCGGATGGCGGTGGCCGGGAAGAAATGGGCCGGGGTGTTGGTCCCCATGACGATGTAACTCAACTGTTCCGGCGCGATCCCGGCGGCCTCCAGGGCCTGGCGGGCGGCGATCAATCCCATGGAAGCCGAATCTTCGTCCGGCGCGGCAATGCGCCGCTCGTGAATCCCGCTGCGTTCCACGATCCACTCGGAGGTGGTGGCCACCATCTTTTCCAACTGCTGGTTGGTGAGGACGGCTTCCGGCAGATAGCTCCCGGTGCCCAGGATGCCGATCTTATGTTTACTCAATGTTTCTCCTGGTTTCTAAAGGGTCTTGACAGAAATTTTAACGCAGACGACTCGAAAAGGCAAATGAATTGACCGCCCCGGCCTGGGGCGGCAATCATCAATATTATTGCGTTTTTGGCATTCAGGAAATCGTCGGCCGGTGGCTCTGCCGGCGATAAAAAAGCAGGGCCGCCGGCGGCCCTGCTGCCCTGGTGGTTTTAAAAACAGGCTAATTCCCCCTGAACCTCCGCCCTCCGGTCAATTCAAAAGCAGCAGGCGAGGAGCGCTGGAACCGAAGCAAGATACTTTATCTGATCATAAGTCGCCAGGAAGTTATCAAAGGCTATTTCCACATCATGACCTGCAAACGAATTGTTCCTGGCGTTTAGACTAAATCCCAGCCACTCATCAAGCCCAGTAGCAGAGTAATCATTGGAACCGATTATTTGCCAATTGTTAATTTGTGGGTTGAAAAAATATCCGGTCATTACTGAGCCAACCCTGGTCCATTTCAATCTGCCACTACTATCCGTAGTTGGCACCAGAAAAAATGGAAAAGGCATTGAACCATCATCGAAAGCGGCTTTATAGTTTTCCTTTGGATTGGTTGGGTCAGACGGGCCAAGGCTTATTCGTCTAATGACAAATTCTCCCGATGTAAAACGATTATCATTATTAAATCCTAGACTAACACCATTGGCTGGCGGCCAGGTAATCAACCTGTAGTCGACCATAACTTCAAAATTGCCCTTCATAAGAAAATTGCTGTTCACTCCGGCTCCAAATTCTTCTCCTACTGAGGCCCCATCTATTTGGATTTTCAATTCGCCATCTTGTTGCACCACCGTTGATGTTGGTCATGGTTATACGGCTGCCATAATCGATGATTGATGGCCGCGCCGTTGAAATTATCAGTAATTGTTCCGGCCTTAGAGAGAGCGGGGTAAAGGAGGCCAAGACAAATTATTACCAACGCTGCGACCAGTGGTTTGGTTAAACCATATTTCCCCAAGTGATGCCTCCTCAGTTAGGTAATGAGCCGGGCTGCTTGCAGCGCTGCTTCTTTGGCCGCTTTTGCCCAGACTAATTTCGCCGGAACCACGGTATGCCGATCAATCAAGAAGAAGTTGCAAGATGCCGGGAGCGGGACCCCCGGAGGAACCATATCTTATTTGATCATAAGTTACTTGCCAGTTATCAAAGTCTATTTCCACGTCTTTACCGGCAAAAGGATGGACCACCTGGCCGCCCGGTATCGTCGTGACCGTAACGCTGGCGGCATTTAAACCAAACATTAACCAATCGTCCAGCCCGGTAAGAGAATAATCGTGGAAACCAACTTTTTGCCAGGCGTTATTTTTCCAGAAATATCCGGTCATTACCTTGCCAACTCTGGTCAATTTCATTCTACCCTGGCTATCCGAAGTTGCGATCTGGGCATGATCCAAATAATTACCATCCATAAAGTCGGCAACGTAACATTCCTTGGTAGTTGGCGGTTCATCGGCGCCAAAACTTCTGCGGGTCATCTGGCCCGTAGGGTTGTTATTGGGAGAATCTGTTCCCCAACATGATATACCTGCTCCAACCCCATTAGAATATGGCCAATTAGCTAAGTTATAATCGACTATAATTTCAAAGTCCCCCTTCAAGTCAAAGCGGGTGCCAAGTCCGGCTCCAAAATAATTAGAGCCTGTTGAGGCTCCGTCTATCTGGAGCTTCAAGACGCCTCCCTGTTGCAGACATCGCTGATGTTCGTCATAGTGATACGGCGGGACCCACCATAATTGAGCTATTTATGGCCGCGCCGTCGAAATTATCGCTAATGGTGCCGGCGTTGGCGAAAGCGGGATAAAAAGGGGAAACGCCAATTATCACCAGGGCCACGACCAAGAATTTGGTTACCATCTGTTTCATCTGATCCCCTCACTTAAGATAATGGGCCGGGCCACCCGGCTATCTACGCCAAATAACTACCCTTGACGTTCGGTCCTCTTTCCGGCGAGTTTAAGCTAATTCTGATTAAAGCATTTAAGACAATTAGATGGATTATTGTCAAGAAATTATTTCCTCTTTCCCAAGATTTGCCTGGCCGACGAAATCCGCGCCTCTTCCCCTTGGCTGCGCCTTTTGAGATAATTAAGGCAAAGGCGCTCAGCGCCATGTTTATCTGGTGGCACCGGCGTCTCGCCTTTGCGGCGCCGGGTTTTTGTCAGGGCCTGCGGCTACCACCATAACCGCTTGACTGGGATTCGGTCTTAATTGCCCTTGACCGAACTTGACGGTGGGGAGAATCATTAGAAAAAGTGAGCTTTAGTTAGCTTGTTTCAAGTTGCCCGCCGTGGAACTCAATGCCGGCGCCAAAAAATGGGTTCAGCCTTTTTCAGAAACTCCCCCATTTGGCCTGATTCCCCTTGACGTAATCTCAAGATGTAGTATCTTATAGTCAGCAAAAATACAACATATTGCAATTTCAGCCCAAAACCGGAACCCATTAATTTCAGGAGGAAATGATGCTGCAGGGGGAAGCCAGAGGAATCGCCGGGGAACTGCCGTTATCCGCCAACGCCTTGGTAGTCCTGAAAAAACGCTACCTGAAGAAGGACGAGAAGGGCGAGCCCTTGGAGGCGGCCCGGGAGATGTTCCGCCGGGTGGCGGAGACCATCGCCGCCATCGACCGGAATTACGACCCGGAGGCCGACGTGGAGGCCACGGCCAAGAAATTCTACGACATGATGGCCGGCTTGAGCTTCATGCCCAATTCCCCCACCCTGATGAACGCCGGCCGCGAGCTGGGCCAGCTCTCCGCCTGCTTCGTCTTGCCCATCGAGGACGACATCGAATCCATCTTCGACGCGGTGAAGCAGACCGCCCTGATCCACAAATCCGGCGGCGGCACCGGCTTCTCCTTCTCCCGCATCCGCCCGGCCAACGACCCGGTGATGTCCACCAAAGGCGTGGCCTCGGGGCCCATTTCCTTCATGAACATCTTCGACGTGGCCACCGAAACCATCAAGCAGGGCGGGACGCGCCGCGGCGCCAACATGGGCATCCTGCGGGTGGACCACCCGGATATCGAGAAGTTCATCACCTGTAAGAACGACACCAAGCGCCTCACCAACTTCAACATCTCCGTGGGCTTAACCGACGCCTTCATGGAGGCGGTGGCCGCGGACGGGCTCTTTCCCCTGGTCAATCCCCGCTCCGGCAAAGAGGTCAAGAAGATCAGGGCTGCGGCCCTCTTCGACCTCATCGTCCAGAGCGCCTGGACCACCGGCGAGCCCGGCATCATCTTCCTGGACGCGGTCAACCGGGACAACCCCGTCCCCCAACTCGGGGCGGTGGAGGCCACCAACCCCTGCGGCGAGCAGCCCCTGCTGCCCTACGAGTCCTGCAACCTGGGCTCGCTCAACCTGGCCGCGGTGGCCCAGGACGGCGCCATCGACTACGCCAAACTTTCGGACCTGGTGCACACCGCCGTCCATTTCCTGGACAACGTCATCGACGCCAACAACTTCCCCCTGGAGCAAATCCGGCAGCGCACCCTCGAGACCCGCAAGATCGGCCTGGGGGTCATGGGCTTTGCCGACCTCCTCCTGAAGCTCGGCATCCAATACAACTCCGAAGAAGCGGTGGCGGTGGCCGAAAAGGTCATGGCCTTCATCCAGACGGAGTCGCACCAGGCCTCCGCCCAACTGGCCGATACCCGGGGCAACTTTCCGGCCTATGACGGCAGCCGCTACTCCGGCAACGGCCTGGGCCGCCTGCGCAACGCCACCACCACCACCATCGCCCCCACCGGCACCATCAGCATCATCTCCGGCTGCTCCAGCGGCATCGAGCCCCTCTTTGCGGTCTCCTATGTCCGCCGGGTCATGGAGGGCACCGAGCTCATCGAGGTCCACCCCCTCTTTGAAGAAGTGGCCAAACAACGGGGCTTCTATTCCCCGGAGCTCATGAAGCGCATCGCCCAGACCGGCTCCATCCGGGAGATCAAGGAGATCCCCCAGGACGTGCGCCGCCTCTTCGTCACCGCCCACGAGACCACCCCCCACTGGCACATCAGGATCCAGGCGGCCTTCCAGAAATACACCGACAACGCCGTCTCCAAGACGGTCAACTTCCCCCAGCAGGCCACCGCCGCCGACGTGCGCCAGGTCTATCTCTCGGCCTATGAGCTGGGCCTCAAGGGCGTCACCATCTACCGCGACGGCTCCCGGGACGAACAGGTCCTGAGCTTCGGCAACGGCGCCGCCGCCCAGCCGGCCACCCTCACCTACATCACCCCCCGGCCCCGGCCGGCGCGCACCACCGGCGTCACCGAAGCCATCGCCACCGGCTGCGGCAAGCTCTACGTCACGGTGAACCGGGACCACCTGGGCTTCTGCGAGGTCTTCGCCCAGATGGGCAAGACCGGCGGCTGCGCCTCCTCCCAGATCGAATCCACCGGCCGCCTCATTTCCCTCGCCCTGCGCTCCGGCGTCACCATCGAATCCGTCATCAAAAAGATCACCGGCATCCGCTGCCCCAGCCCCAACTGGCAGAACGGCTGCCAGGTCCTCTCCTGCCCCGACGCCATCGCCAAGGTCCTGGCCAACGTCGCCCAGATCGACCAGCCCGAGTCCCCCCAGGCCACCATGGGCTCCTGCCCCGACTGCGGCGGCGCCATCGAACCCGAAGGCGGCTGCCTGGTCTGCCGCTCCTGCGGCTTTAGCAGGTGTAGTTAATGGTAGCGCAGGCGTCCCGCCTGTGCAGTTGATCTAGGGTGCGTTATCCGCCCACCATACAGTAGTGAGCGGCTCGCTGAAGGCTGCCTCAATACGGGCTTATTGCGTGATGTAGTTGATGTAGGTGCGCCCTGCGCACCACCTGTAGGGGCGAGTTTCGAATCCAGCCCTGTGGAGGGCCAGGTGCTCGAGGGCCTCCTGCCCTCCCCTACATCCCCTCCATTACCCCGCAAAAGTAGCGGCGACCCGCTGCATTGCCCCTACAGGATCACAAGATTTTTTATAACTATAACATCGCAAACTATAGTAAGGGGAACATTATTATCATATGTTTAGATTGGATTAATAATAACTCTTATCGCTGGGTTGTTAAAAATTACTCCCATGTCATAATTTTATTAGAATTAATCCAATTATCAAGCTGATAATATAATTCGGTTTAACTTTTGCAATTTTAATCATAGCCTAACTATTCAGGCATTAACCAGATCACTGATCAAATAAGAATTATAGCTACAATCAAATATGGATAAAGATAATGCCTCTTATCATGACTAAGTGGAAGTAAATATGGAGCATGTGAATAGAATTAGATTTGTGCCAACTCGACAATGACTGGAAAATCAGAGTTCTAAGAGGAACGATGAGCTAATATTTGCAACATACCCTTTAGTCTATAAAAAAATCGTCAGGCATAATTGATAAATTGCCAATGACTATCACATTTTCCTACTTACTTGTTGGGCTGGGCATCTATAGAAAATAAACAAGCAATCAAGTGGAAGGTATTAATGGCCATTTTACGAGGCTAAGTCACCGATTCTTGTAAAGACAACGAAAATTCCATTCTCATGATTGCCAGAGCCTATGAATTTAATTCTAAATGAAACCGAAGCTATCAGACAACTGATAGGGAGAAATACAATTGTTTTCTCTCGTTCCCAAGCTCCAGCTTGGGAACGCCCTTTTCCGGCGAAGCTCCAGCTTCGCCCCCTTGAGGCCCCTGGCCCCATGCGAAGCCGCTACACCATCAGAGACCCGGACTTCCCGTACTTCATCACCTGCACGGTGGTTAAATGGCTCCCCGTCTTCACCCGGAAGCCCTATTTTGATCTGCTCCTCGATTCCCTCCAGTTTTGTCGCCAGCATAAAGGCCTGAAAGTCTATGCCTATGTCATCCTGGACAACCATCTGCATCTGGTGGTCGCTGGTGACCAATTGGCGGATATCATCCGGGATTTCAAGAGCTACACCGCCAAGGGCCTCATCGCCCGGTTGGAGCAGGATCAAAAGACCTGGCTCCTGAATCAATTCCAATATTATAAGCAACGTGCCAAGACCAGAAGCGATTACCAGGTCTGGCAAGAAGGCTTTCATCCCCAGCAGATCTTCTCCGAGGAGATGCTGCGCCAGAAGATCGAATACCTGCATCACAATCCCGTACGTGCCGGGTTAGTGGCGCAGCCGGAAGACTGGGTCTACTCCAGCGCCGGGCATTATGCCGGAGGGAAGGGGGTAATCGAAATAGACGAATTGTTATGACGGGCAAACCTGGAGGTTTGCCGGATAATGGCGTTCCCAAGCTGGAGCTTGGGAACGAGAAGCATCACTCTAACCGCCGCCTTGCCTCCCCCCGGCCCCATAAGAAGCCGCCGACCCCTGCCCTCCCCCCTCCTCCCGCCAACCTTCATCTGCGCCGGCTTCGCCCTTAACTTCCCTTCCCTAAACTAAGTCTTATCTTTAGGTAGGTGGACAGAATACCGGCGGCCTCCGCTCTGCATCATGGGCGGGCGCCAGCTTAAAGTATCTTCCGGAGGGCTCGCCATGCCAGCCCGGCTTTTATTAGTCCTGACCATCTTGACCCTGGCGGCGGGCTGCGCCCCGGGTTACTACGAAACCCCGCCGGCCTCTCAGCCAGAGGCTACCCAGCAATGGCACACGAATCCCTATACGAATCCCGAAACCGAGCAGGAATATCGGCGGAGAATCTGGTGGGAAAATTATGAAAGTGAATGGCCCCGGTTCCATCACCGCTGGCGGTAAGAGCCCGTAGGGCGGGAAGCCGCGCCTCCCGCCATTTGCCCTATTTTCCGCTTAGCTTTTCCCCCTCGTTCCCAAGCTCCAGCTTGGGAACGCCATTTCCGGCGAAGCTCCAGCTTCGCCCCTTATCGCCCCTTGCCCCACGAGAACCCGCCAACCATAGAGACCAGGCTCCCGCACTTTTTGGTACGCAGGCTTCCAGCCTGTGGCCTTTCACCGTCCGAGGCCGGTGCCACTAAAGTAAAGCAACTGTCTGGGGGGCCAGACGCATCCTGTAACCGGCCCCTGCCCTTCCCCACGATTTGCTTAGATTGCCTCATGGTAGATATTTTGAAGAACCTTGGTTCTCCGTTTTCAGCTTTGCAAATCCCGGTTTTTGCCGTATAGTGCCTGAAAAACCGGGTGAAGATAGCAGCCAGCCATGGCGAAAGCAGCAGCCCCCCCCAAACCGACTAAAGACGCAGAGGTCGCAACCGTGGAAACGCCCCCGGCCGCGCCCTGCCCGCCTTGCCCACCGTCCGAGGAAGCGAGCGCCTTCCCCACCCATTTCGCCCGGCTCTTCTTCGGGGTCATCACCATCCTGGTGCTCTATTACTCCTATCTGATCATCAAGCCGTATCTGCTGGACATCTTCATGGCCCTGGTGCTCTTTTTCACCGCCCGGCCGCTGCACCTGCTTCTGACCCGGCTGCTGCGGGGCTGGCGAACCCTGGCCGCGGGTATCACCTGCATCATCCTCCTGCTCATCATCCTGATTCCCCTCTTCAGCCTGATGAGCATCATCGCCACCCAGGCCCTGGAATTTTCCACCCAGGTAACCAAGGGCATGCAAGGCGGCCATCTCTGGCCCTGGATTACCGCCAAGATCGATGCCATTAAGGCTTACCTGGTCTACCTGGACCTGCCCCTGCCCCCCGGAGAGATTGATTTAGCGCAGATCGTGCAGACGGTGGTGACCAATGCCAGCGCCTTTATCTACGGCAACGCCGTCGGTCTGATCAAGGGCTTCACCTACTTTTTCTTTGACCTGCTGCTGGTGCTGTTCATCGCCTTCTTCATGTTTCTCCAGGGTGACGCCTTCATCGCCGAACTGATGAAGTTGTCTCCTCTGGAGAAGTCCCATAACGACGAGATTCTCCGGGAAACCGAAGCCACCATCAAAGCCACCTTGTGGGGCACGGTCATTGTCGCCGTGGTCCAGGGGTTCCTCGGCGGGGTGGGTTTCCTGATCTTCGGGCTGCCCCAGCCGGCCTTCTGGGGCACGGTAATGATCCCGGCCTCGGTCATACCCCTGGTGGGCAGCGCCATTATCTGGGCCCCTGCCGCTATTTACCTCCTGTTCACCGGCCACCTCGCCACCGGCGTGGGCCTGATCATCTGGGGCGGGGTGGTGGTGAGCGTCATCGACAATGTCCTGAAGCCCATCCTGGTGAAAGGCGGCGGCTCCACCCCCAGCATCTTCATCCTCTTTTCCATCCTGGGGGGCATCACCTACTTCGGCATGATCGGCTTCATCCTGGGCCCCCTGATCCTCTCCTTTCTCCTGTCGCTCCTGCGCATCTACCAGAAGACCATCTTGCTGCAACCGGCTGCGGCCGCCCCTTGCCCCCTCCCCGGAAACAAAAAGACCCAGCGCCCCAGAAAGCGCTGAGTCCTGAAAAATGTTGAGGGCGAACCCAAGGTTCGCCCCTTTCACCCAATAAAAGGGCGGGTTTGACACCCGCCCCTGCTTTTTGCTAGAAAACTGAAAATCGAAAAGTGTACCTTACAGGGCCAACTCCCGCTTGATTTCCGTGAGGTCCAGTTCGCCGTGGAAAGCCGGGGCCCGGCTCTCCAACTGCTCGATTTCCTGCTGCACCAGTTCTTTTTCCAGGTGACGGTCTTCGTGGATAAACTGGCAGTATTCCTCGAATAGTTCCGCTTTCAGATCGGCCGCAAACAGGCCCTCTTTCTTGAACTTCTCCTCCAGGCTGAGAATGCTGTCCAGGAGATAAAAATAGATGGAGCGGGCTTCCGCCAGGCGGCCGCTCTGGGCCAGGCGATCGGCCCGGGCCTGAGCCCGGCGCAGCTTGCTTTCGGCATCGGCCACGGCGGTCGCATCGGCCGAAATCTCCTCCACCACCCGGTCGATGGATTCCAGGATATCGTCGAGCCCCTGATCCTCTTCCTTCAGAACGCCCCGCACTTCCGGCACCCGGTTAGCCAAATCAAGAATTATTTCCAATAGTTCCCGCTTGGAATACTTCTTCAGGCGCTCCTTGAGCTCCGCTTGGCTCAAAAACTTTTCCGGCTCCTCCACCCAGGAACGCAGCAGGGCCAGGACATGCGGACAGATCTCCTCCTCCTCGGCCTGGGGGCAAGAGCACTGGTAGCTGAGCTGGTCATCCAGGATCTTCGCCTCCACCGCGTAGGGCTGACCATCCAGCACCACGCCCCGGAGACGGTCGGGCAATCGGTAGCCGTGCCTGACCTGATGATTTTGAACCAGGGTGCGCGCCAGGGTCTGGCCTTCCGGGCTGCCGATCTGGTCCAGGGTCTGGGCCTCTAATTCTTCAAAACGCATATTTATGCCATCATTCCAATCAGTTTATTTTCTTTAAATTTAACATTTTACCCGGTTCTGGCAACCCATTATTGCAACAAAGTAGGGATTTCAGGAAAATTTTTTATGCAGAAAAATAATCCTGGGCCCGGTGAAAGAGCCCGTTGAGGCGGTCTTCCAGTTCCTGCCGGAGAACCTCCAGGGCGGCGCCCCGGGCTTCCGGCGGAACCGTGATGGGCTCGCCCACCAGCAAGGCCAGGCGGCTGAAAGGCAGGGGCAGGACGAAGCGATCCCAGGATTGGAAGATTTTCTTGTGGCTGGCGGCCACCGCCAGAGGCACAATGGGGGCCCCGGTGATCCGGGCCAGATAGAGGGGACCTTTTTGGGCCACCCGGGCCGGTCCCCGGGAGCCGTCGGCAATCAGGCCGCAGCTATAGCCCTGGCGATAGTAGTCCGCCAGGTGGTGCAAGGCCTGCACTCCGCCCTTGCGCCGGGACCCGAAACAGACGGTGAACCCCAAACCCCGGGCCACCTCGGCGATGAACTCACCGTCACGGCTGGGGCTGGCCATTAACACCAGGGGCGGCAGTTGCCCGGAATAGTGGCGGACGTAAAAGAGAGGAAAGAGCAGGTGGCAGTGCCAGATGGTGTAGAGCACCGGCTGCCCCGAAAGCAAAAAGTCCTTGAGCGCAGGATTGATCTCCAGCTCCACGGGACAGGTGTGCAGATAGCCTTGCACCAGTCTCCGGGCCAGGGCCGGAGCCCGGCGCCGCCATAGCGGGTGATCCAAACGGAGCTTCATTTAGTTTCGAGTTTTGAGTTTTTGGTTTTGTTTTGGTTTTTGCTTTCGCTTTCGACTTTGAACCTTGAAACTTTGAACCTATTTCCTGTCGTCTCCGGTCTCCCGTCTCCCGTCACCCGTCTTTTTCGTCTCCAACTTCTCCAGGATCTTGGGCGTGTAAAGGTCGTGCTCCATGATCTGGGCCGACACCGGGCGCATCAGGCCGAGTTTCATCATCAAAAAATTGAGGCGGCGCATCTGCAGCAGCTTTTCGGCTTCGTCTTCCATGGTAGCCACCAGGTCCTGCAGAGTCATGATCTCTCGGCGCAACTCCAACTCCGGCGGCAGGCAGTCGGCGTTCTTCAAGATCTTGTAAGCCATCTTGAGTTCCGACGGAATGTAGCTGTCGTCCTCCAGGTTGAGGGGTTGGCCCTTGCCCTCCAGGTTATCGAACAGGCCGGCCTCAATGGCCTCCAGGATGCGGCTTTCGGCAATTCTCGCAAAAAAATCCATACAAAGTTCCCGGTAGGGCGGGCCTCCGTGCCCGCCGTATTTCTGATTCGTTTTCTGTCGCCGCGGCCTTAGCTGCGCTTGCACAGGCTGGAAAGCCTGTGCCACCGGTCTATCTTCTAGGGGCGACCCAACGGGTCGCCCCTACTTATGGGATTGGGGGAGGGGGTCTGGGGGAGGGGGTAAGGGCCGTCGGCCCTTAGCCCCCTCCCCCAGCTTCCTTTCTCCCCCTACCGCTGCTTCTTGGCCCGGTCCATCTCCCGCTGTTGTTCCCGGCGTTTGATGGTCTCCCGTTTATCGTACTTCTTTTTGCCCTTGCCCAGGGCCAGTTCCACTTTGGCGTGCTGGTCCCGGAAGTAGAGGCGCACCGGGATCAGGGTAAAGCCCCGCTCCTGCAATTTACCCAGCAGGCGCCGCATTTCCCAGTGGTGCAGCAAGAGCTTCCGGGGCCGCTCCGGGTCGTGGCTCTCCGGCCCGGCGTGGGCATAGGGACTGATGTGGATATTATACAAAAAGAGTTCGCCGCCCTTGAAGCGGGCGAAGGCGTCATCGATGTTGGCCTTACCCTGGCGCAGGGATTTCACTTCGGTCCCCTGCAACACGATACCGGCCTCATAAAGGCTCTCGATGGTGTATTCGAAATAGGCCTTGCGGTTCCGGCAGATAATTTTGATGGTGTCTTCGTTCATTTTGCCAGCTTGTTGGCCAAAGGTCGGCCAAACCGAAAGATGTCCGGAAAGAGCCGGTCCATTTCCCGGGTGACGTAGTCGTTGACTTCTTCCACAGTATGGAGGAGTAAGGCCTTTTGAGCAACTTCCTTGGCCCTTTCCAGGGAGGTCATGCGAATGACCCTCTTCACCACCGGGATGGCCATGGCGTTCATGGAGAATTCTTCCACCCCCAGGCCCAGGAGCACCGGGATGTAGAGGGGGTCGCCGGCCATTTCGCCGCACATGGCCACCGAGATGCCGGCCTGGCGGCCGGCCTGCACCACCTCCCGCACCATGCGCAGCACCGCGGGGTGCAAGGGTTGGTACATGTCCGCTACCTGCTGGTTCACCCGGTCGATGGCCAGGGCGTACTGGATCAGATCGTTGGTGCCGATGCTGAAGAAATCGGCATACCGGGTTAGCAAATCCGCCAGGGTCACTGCCGCGGGCACTTCGATCATGGCCCCCACCGGCAGTTCGGCATCGAAGGGGACCTTATCCTTTTTAAGTTCCTTTTTCACCAACTCCAGGAGTTCCCGGCCCTCCTGCATCTCCCGGGGGCTGGAAATGAGAGGAAACATGATCCGCACCTGGCCGAAGGCTGAGGCCCTCAGGATGGCCTTGAGCTGGGTCCGGAAGATCTTCGGTTCCTTCAGGCAGAAGCGGATGGCCCTGAGCCCCAGGGCCGGGTTCATCTCCGGGGCGTACTCCAGGGGCGAGAGGAACTTGTCGCCGCCGATGTCCAGGGTGCGGATGGTCACCACCCGGGGGGCCAGGGCTGCCACCACCTGTTTGTAATCCTGGAATAGCTCTTCTTCCGTGGGCAGGTGGCGCTGGCGCAGGTAAAGAAACTCGGTGCGGTACAGCCCCACCCCGTCGGCCCCGTACTTGAAGGCCAGGGCGACCTCTTCCGGCATCTCGATGTTGGCCATGACCCGGGTGGGCAGCCCGTCGCTGGTAACCGCGACCATGGCGCTGCCCAGGACCACTTCCGACTTGAAGATCTCGAAGTCGGCCCGCCGGGCCTGGTAGATCCGGCGCAATGAGTCGTCCGGGTCCAGAATCACCACGCCGGTGATGCCATCCATGATGATCAGGTCCCCGGTCTTGATCTCCCGGGTGGCGTGGTCCAGCCCCACCACCGCCGGAATCTCCAGGGAATGGGCGATGATGGCGGTGTGGGAGGTCTTGCCGCCCCGCTCCGTGATGAACCCCAACACCTGGACGTTGGACATCTGGGTGGTTTCCGCCGGGGACAGGTCCCGGGCGACGATGATGGCCGGCTCCTTGAATGAAAAGGGCTTGTCGGTGTCTTTGCCGGTCAGCCGCCCCATGAGGCGTTGGTAAACCATCTCCACGTCGGCGATCCGCCCCCGGATATGCTTGTCGCCGATGCGCTGGAACAGCTCCTTGACCTTCACATAGGCCTGGTTCAGGGCCCGTTCGGCGTTGAGGTTCTCCTCCTGGATGAGCCTCAAGGTCTCGGCATAGAGCATCCGGTCCCGGAGAATCATCAGGTGCAGCTCCAGGATGTGGACGTGCTCCTTTAAATCCTCGGAGATCTCATTCTTAAGGCGGGTCAACTCCGCTTCGATCTGCTCCACCGCCTGCCGGAAGCGTTCCTGTTCCTCGGCCACATCCCGTTCGCTATAGAGGAGGCGGCTGGAGACCTGGGCCGCCTCGGTCACGACCTGGGCCCGCCCCACGACAATGCCGGGGGAGGCGGGAATGCCCTGGAGGATGCGGTTTGGGTCGGTCATGTTTCTCCGAACTTGCGGGCGAAGAGTGAGGCGATCGTCATGGCCGCCTCCCGGGCCTGGGGCCCGGTGGCCTTGAGCACCAGCCGCGTCCCCTGGGGACAGTCCAGGGCCAGGATGGCCAACAGGTCCCGGGCGTCGGCCACTTCCCCGTCCTTCTCCAGGGTGATCTCCGCCTCGAAGGACTGGGCCAGGGCGGTGATCTTGGCCACCGGCCGGGCATGGAGGCCCAGACGGTTTTCCACCCAGAGTTCCCTTTCGACTACGGCTGGCAAACGCGGCTCCGAATTTAATATTTTATCATGAAAATCCGGCTGGGGCCTAAAACTCATGGAATCCTTAGCAATGGTTTGGTAGCGCAGGCTTCCAGCCTGTGCAGTAATACAAAGTTCACCCCGTGCCCCATATTAAAACGCAGGCTAACGCCTGCGGCTACCAAAATCTGGTCATCTCCAAAGGGGCGACCCGTTGGGTCGCCCTTTTTCAGCGGCACGCTGGTCGCCCTGGTTAAATTATCGGGCGGCCTGTGGCCGCCGTAAAGTCTTGCTGGCACAGGCTTCCAGCCTGTGCGGGCGCAGCCTAAAACCTGCGGCTACCAAAAAATTTGCCAATGACTGTAGGGGCGGGGTCTCCCCGCCCTTTTCAGGAGAGCAAATCACGCTCCATTTCAATGTAGGGGCGGTTCTCGAACCGCCCTATTCGGTCTTGACTGAAAGCTGAAAGCTGACTGCTGATAGCTTCTATTCCAATCGCCCCTGTTCCTTCAGGGCCAGGTAGGCCTGGTAAATCCGCCGCCGGGGGAGCTTTAAGGCCGCGGCCACCGCCTCGGTCAGGCGCCGGCCGCTGAGGCCCTGGTCCCGGGCCGCCTGCAGCAGGCTGCCTTCCACATCTACTTCCACCGCCGCCTCTGCGGTGGGGCAGGAGAGTACCAGGGCGCATTCGCCTTTAATCTCGGCATCCTTAAGCTGCGCCGCCACTTCCGGCAGCGGCCCCCGCCAGGTCTGCTCGAATTTTTTGGTGAGCTCCCGGACCACCAGGACCTGGCGGTTGGGCATCATGCCGGCCAGTTCCGCCAGGGTGCGGGTGAGCCTCTTGGGCGACTCGTAGATGATGATGACCCGGGGTTCCCGGGCCAGTTCGGCGAAGAGCTTGAGGCGCCGGCCCTCCCCCCGGGGCAGAAACCCAACAAATATTATATCCCCTTTGAAGCCGGAAAGCGAGAGGGCCGCCACTCCGGCGGCCGGACCGGGCACGGTTTCCACTTTGACCCCCGCCTCCCAGGCCCGGGCCACCAGGTCGGCGCCGGGGTCGGAGAACCCCGGCGTGCCGGCGTCGCTCACCAGGGCGATCTGCTGCCCGTCTAACAGCCGCTTAATCAACTCCGGCCCCCGGCTCTCCTGGTTGTGGGCGTGGTAGCTGATCAGCGGCGTGCCAATCCCAAAGTGGTTCAGGAGCTTTTTGGTGTGCCGGGTGTCCTCGGCCGCAATCAGGTCCACCTCCTTCAGGACCCGCAAGGCCCTGAGGGTGATGTCCTCCAAATTGCCGATGGGCGTGGCGACGATGTATAAGATTCCAGTGGGCATTTTAAACAAATGTAAGGTGGGCCCTGCCCACCATTTTTCAAATTAAACCGTTCATTAATATCTGGTGGGCGGTGCCCCACCCTACACCTCAAAAGGCCTCCTGAATAATCTCCACCTGAGGCCCGCCTTCTTCCATAATAATCCCCACCACATCAAATCGCATCGCCACCTCGCCCAGGCGCTTCTGCTTCAAATAATAATCGGCCAACAGGCGTAATTTGCGCTGTTTGGCGGGGTTCACGGCCTCCTGGGGGGCGCCGAAGCGCTCGTTTTTACGGGTCTTGACCTCAATGAAGACCAGGTCTTCCCCTGCCGGGCGATGAGGTCGATCTCCCCCAGGGGACAGACATAATTGCGCTCCAGGACCTTGTAGCCTTGCTTCTTCAAGGCCGCGGCCGCCAGGTCCTCCCCGGCGTCGCCCAACTGGCGTCTCGGGTCTTTCATCCTTTGGATTCAAACAGGTTTTGGGTTGGATGTCAAGGAGAAGGCTTACGAACGGTTATTTTCTTTAGTAACGCAGGCTTCCAGCCAGTGATCAAAACAGGCTGGAAGCCTGCGCTACTTTTAAAAAAACAGCCGAGGGCGGCTGTTCCACCTAAACTCCCGGTGTGCCGGCTAGGCTATCCCACCCTTTTCCCCTTTTAACCCTTTCCCCTTTCGCTCGTAAAAACTGCGTTGCCATAAACTACCTTGAAACGCCGGCCATCCATGTTCCTTTACCCCGTGAATATATTCATTGGTGGTCATGCTTTTGAACCACTGCATGAACCTCTGTAGGGGCGGACCTATGTGTCCGCCCTTATCCGCAGGCGTCTCTGGGCTTGCAATAAAAATAATCCCATGAAAATGATTTGGCATGACCACGTGGTAATCTGTTTTGGCCGATGGAAATTTGCGCTCCAATTCCTTCCACCATTTTTCCAGCATAGCGCCGGCAGGATTAAGCCGCATCGTTCCATCAAGAATTTCCCCAAACAGGCATTTTCGTCCCTGGAGGCATAAAGTGACAAAATAAGCCCCATCCTGCGAATAGTCAAAATCCGGCAGGCGAGGTGACTTGCGTTTCCAAGGAAAAAACGCCATCTAATCAGCTCTAACATATAATAGGGCGGACACCTGGGTCCGCCCCTACAATACCCCTGCAACCGGTTCTGTCTCAAGGAAAAACAAGTATACCCAGATAATTAAACTATCTTTCCTCCAGCCACTCCTTCACCCCCCTAAAGGTGCGCCGGTGCAGCTCGCAGGGGCCCCAGCAGCGCAGGGCCTCCAGGTGTTCGGCGGTGGCGTAGCCTTTGTGGCGGGCGAAATTGTATTGTGGATAACGCCGGTGCAGGCGCTCCATGAGGGTGTCCCGGTACACCTTGGCCAGGATGGAGGCCGCCGAAATAGAGGGGCAGCGGGCGTCGCCCTTGATCACCGGCTGTTGGGGAAAAGTGAGGGGCAGGGGAAGGTGGCCGTCCACCAGGACAATCTGCGGGGTCGGGGTCAGGGCCTGCACCGCCTGGGCCATGGCCTTAAGCGCCGCCTTCAGAATCCCCAGGCTCTCGATCTGGCGGGCGCTCAGCTCCCGGATGGCAAAGGCCTGGGCCGCGGCCCGGATCTCCCGATCCAGCTCGGCCCGGACCTCCGGAGTTAGGCTTTTAGAATCCGCCAGCCCGGGAAGCCGGGCTCCAGCTGACAAGATCACCGCGGCGGCCACCACCGGCCCGGCCAACGGGCCCCGGCCGACTTCGTCCACTCCGGCGATGAGGCTGATGCCCTTGAGACGCCAAAAACCTTCCGGGTCAGCAAACACATCGGTGCTGCCCGGAAGCCGGCTCATGCGAAGGGGGTCCGCTTTTCCTTGATGCGGGCGGCCTTGCCCCGGCGCTCCCGCAGGTAGTAGAGGCGGCTGCGGTTGACGTCGCCCCGGGTGAGAACCACCACCTTGTCGATATTGGGGGAATGGGTGGGGAAGATGCGCTCCACGCCCACGCCATAGGAGACCTTGCGTACCGTAAAGCTGGCCCCGGCGAGGCCGCCCCGTTTCCGGATAACCACCCCTTTGAAGACCTGAATCCGTTCCTTGTCGCCTTCCACAATACGCACGTGCACTTCCACGGTATCCCCGGGACGAAACTGGGGCAAATCCCCCCGCATCTGCTCCCGGGCCAACTGATCTACGCGTTCCATACTCCTCACCTATCTTCTTCCGGCCGTAAGGCCAGGGATTCTATAAACTTTCGATCTTCCGGTTTAAGCTTGGCCTTCGCCAACAGGTCCGGCCGCCGCTCCACGGTCTGGCGCAAGGCCTGTTGCCGCCGCCATTCCTCAATCACCCGGTGGTTGCCTTCCAGCAATACCTGGGGCACCACGTGGCCCTCAAACTCCCGGGGCCGGGTGTACTGGGGATACTCCAGCAGCCCGGTCTGAAAAGACTCATCTCAGGACGGCCCCTTCGCCGCCCAAGACTCCGGGCAGCAGCCGGGTCACCGCGTCCACCACGGTCAGGGCCGGAATCTCTCCCCCCGTCAGAATATAATCGCCGATGGAGAGCATTCCGTCAATATAGTATTTAATGCGGTCGTCCACGCCCTCATAATGACCGCAGATCAACATGAGGTGCGACCGTCCCGCCAGCTCTCGGGCCTGGTCCTGGGTGAAGACCGCCCCTTGGGGGCTCATCAGGATGACCTTGACCTCCGGGTCTTCCCGGCGCGCCGCCCGGATGGCCGCCACCAACGGCTCGATCTTCATCACCATGCCGGGGCCGCCGCCGAAGGGCCGGTCGTCCGTCACCTGGTGCCGGTCCGTGGTGTAATCCCGCAGGTTGACGACCCGAAACTCCACGGCCCCCAGGTTCTGGGCCCGCTGCAGCATGCTTTGCGAAAGCGGCGACCCGAAAAATTCCGGAAACAGAGTCAGCAGGTCAATCCGCATAAGCTTCCAGCAACCCCTGGGGAGGCGCCACCCTACAAAGGCCTCGAAACAGTCAGCAGGTCAATCCGACACATAAGCTTCTATCAAACCTGCGGGAGGTGCCACTTTTATAAAACCCTCCGCCAGGTTGATTTCGACGACGACCTCCTCCACCGCGGGGAACAAGACTTCCCGGCGCCCCTCTACCACCACGTAGACGTCGTGGCCCGGGGTGGGCAGGATTTCCTGCAAATGGCCCAGCAGGGCGCCGTTCCCGGCATCATAGACGGGCAGGCCCAACAGCTGAAACCAGTAGTATTCCCCCGGCGGCAACTGCGGAAAGCGCCGGCGATCTCCCAGGACCTCCTGTCCCACCAACTGCTCCGCCCGGTCCCGGCTGTCGATGCCGGCCAACACGAGCAGCACCTGGTTTTTGAGGCGGTCCGCCTGGATGATGGTATATTTATGGCCGCCGACCACCACCTCAGCCACGGCGGCAAAGACCTCCGGGTCGGTGGTGGCAGCCGCGGCATCGGGACGAACCTTCACGGCCCCGCGGATGCCATGGGCGCCGGATATCCGTCCCAAGCCGATGAGGTGGGATGGGGAATCCTGCCCTTTACTCAATGATTTCCAGTACCGCCCGCTTGCGAATTTTGGTGGACGCGGCACTCAGAATGGTGCGCATGGCCCGGGCGGTGCGTCCCTGCTTGCCGATCACCTTCCCAAGATCTTCCTTGGCCACCTTGAGTTCGATAACTGAGGTCTGCTCCCCTTCGATTTCCTTGACCTGAACCTCGTCAGGATTATCCACGAGTGACTGCGCGATGAACTTGACCAGCTCTTTCATAGTAGCCACCTCTGTCAAGGGCTCGGGTACTCAACCTCCCTCGGGTCTTGTCCTGGGTTGCGCTCAGGCCTCCGCCGCGGCCGCAGCCTGGGGCCGCTTCTTCAGCAGGCTGGCGACGGTATCGGTGCAGGTAGCGCCCTTGCTCACCCAGAGCGAGAGCAGGTCTTCCTTCACCGTGACCGCAGCCGGGTCCTGGCGCGGATCATAAGTGCCGATGATTTCCAGGAAGCTACCATCCCGGGGAGCCTCACTGTTGGTTACCACGATGCGGTAGTAGGGG
The DNA here is from genome assembly GCA_963796215.1 of uncultured delta proteobacterium. Lineage (GTDB taxonomy): Bacteria > Desulfobacterota > Desulfobaccia > Desulfobaccales > 0-14-0-80-60-11 > JAPLJC01. The sequence goes on from CAWCKU010000002.1 coordinate 187,004, forward strand.
CGCTTTTTCGCGCCGAATCGGGCCAAACGGATACGTAATGCCATTAGCGCTGCTTTCTCCTCCTTCGGATTTGATCGGGTCCGTAAGGGCGGCTCGCGAGCCGCCCCCACATATCTCCACTAAAAAAACTTGGGTAAAAGGCCTTTCCCCTTCTTGCTGCCTTGAGCCACCTGCTTGATCATCTTCTGGGTCATGGTGAAATTCTTCAGCAGGCGGTTGACGTCCTGCACCGAGGTGCCGCTGCCCAGGGCGATCCGCCGCCGGCGGCTGCCGTTGATGAGGTTATGGTCGGCCCGCTCGCCCGGAGTCATGGAGCCGATGATGGCCTCCACCCTTTTCAACTCCCGGTCGTCGGGCTTCAGGTCCTTCATGGCCTTCATCTTGCTGCCCAGGCCCGGAATCATGCCCAGCAACTGCTCCATGGAGCCCATCTTCTTGACCTGGCGCAGTTGCTCGCGAAAATCGTCCAAGGTGAAGGCCTCCTGCCGCAGCTTCTTCTCCAGGGCCTTCACCTGCTCTACGTCAAAGGTCTCCTGGGCCTTTTCGATCAGGGTGAGGACGTCCCCCATGCCCAGGATGCGGGAGGCCAGCCGGTCCGGGTGGAAGACCTCCAGGGCGTCCAGCTTCTCGCCCACCCCCAGGAACTTGATGGGCTTGCCCACCACTTCCCGCATGCTTAGTGCGGCGCCGCCCCGGGCGTCACCTTCCACCTTGGTGAGGATCACCCCGGTGAGGCGCAAGAGGTCGTTGAAACTCTGGCCCACCTGGACCGCGTCCTGGCCGGTCATGGCGTCGGCCACCAGCAGAATCTCTTTAGGCTCGACCTTCTCCCGGATGGCCTTGAGCTCCTCCATCAACGGTGCGTCGATGTGCAGCCGCCCGGCGGTGTCCAGGATCACCGTGTCATAGCCCGCGGTGTAGGCCGCTTCCATGGCCGCACTGGCAATGGCCACCGGGTTCTGCCCGGTTTCGCTCGGATGCACCGCCACCCCGCAGTCGGCGCCTAATCTCTTGAGCTGCTCGATGGCCGCGGGACGCTGCACGTCCGCGGGCACCAGATACACCTGGCGGCCCTGGCCCTTGAGCCTGCGGGCCAGCTTGGCCGCGGTGGTGGTCTTGCCGGAGCCCTGCAAACCCACCAGCATGAGCGCGATGGGCGGCCGGCCGCCCAGGTCCAGCTTGGGGGATTCGCCCCCCAGGAGCGTGGTGAGCTCCTCATGGACGATCTTCACCACCTGCTGGGCCGGGGTGAGCGACCGCATCACCTCTTCGCCCACGGCCCGCTCCTTGACCCGGTCGATGAAAACCTTGGTGACCTTATAATTGACGTCGGCCTCCAGGAGCGCCAGGCGCACCTCCCGCAGACCCTCGCCCACCTGGGCCTCGGTGAGCTTGCCGTGCCCCTTCAGCTTCTTGAAGACCGCGGCCAACTTGTCGGTTAAACGATCGAACATATGGGTTTCGAGTTTTGCATCTCGTTCCCAAGCTCCGCTTGGGAACGCAATTTTCTGCCAAGCTCCTGCTTGGCACTCGGGTCGGTAATCCTCGTGGGCCGTGCCCGCCTGAAAACAAAATTTTAATTATCGCAGATTTTGCCCAATAACGCTAATCTCCTACTATCCTTATCCCCTTGCACCGTCTTCCACTATCTGGACAGATAAATTTTCCTTCCTCAAATTCTCCTGTATCTATGAGAGCCTTAATCACTTCATTGACTGCCTGTTTTGTATCTGGGTATTTTGCATAATTGTCTCTTAGCCAGCAATCCAAGCTACTAGGCTTCGAATGAACTTCTCTTTGACATGGAACCTGACCTTGTATTATGAAATTCCTTCCTGTCTTGATAATATATTTTTTTAAGTCTTTAGAATTAAACAGTATTATTGCCATATGGAAGTTTAATCACCGGCATATTTACCTTTTCTTTTATCTAAAAACTAAAAACTCGAAACTAAAAACTACCCCTTAATAACCCCCAAGGGCTTCAGCTTCGCCACCTTCTTGGCGATGCCGGCGCCGTGGCAGACGTCCACCACCATACTGACGTCCTTATAGGCCTCGGAGATCTCCTCGTCAATGGTGGCCCGGCCGGCGCCCCGGACCACGATGCCTTTGGCCGCCATTTCCTGGACGATGGACGCGGCCCCGGGCCACCTTCAGGGCCTGGTGCCGGCTCATCTCCCGGCCCGCCCCGTGGCAGGTGCTGCCGTAGGTTTCGGTCAGGGCTTTTTCGGTGCCTACCAGCACATATGAATAGCGCCCCATATCCCCCGGGATCAGCACCGGCTGGCCCGTCTCCTGATAGGCCGCCGGCGTCTCCGGGTGGTGCGGCGGAAAGGCCCGGGTGGCGCCCTTGCGGTGGATGCATAGCTTCATCTTTTTGCCGTCCACCGTGTGGTCCTCGATCTTGGCGATGTTGTGGGCCACGTCGTAAACCAGTTCCAGCCCCAGGTCCCGGGGACCGAGCTTGAAGACCTGCTCGAAGGACTCCCGCACCCAGTGGGTGATCATCTGCCGGTTGGCAAAGGCGAAATTGGCCGCCGCCGCCATGGCCGAGAGATACCGCTTGGCCTCCGTCGATTTCAGCGGGGCGCAGCAGAGCTGCCGGTCCGGCAGCTCAATGCCGTACTTGGCCGCAGCCTTGAGCATCACCTTGATGTAGTCGTCGCACACCTGGTGCCCCAGCCCCCGGGAACCGGTATGAACGATGGCCGTCACCTGATCCTTGAATAGTCCCAGGGCCGCGGCCAGCTTCTCATCAAAAATCTCCAGGACGTAGCCCACTTCGACGAAGTGGTTGCCGGAGCCGAGCGTCCCCAATTGGTCCTTGCCCCGGTCCATGGCAAACTGGCTGACGTGCTCCGGGTCGGCCCCGTCAATCTTGCCGTGGGCCTCGATGTGGTCCAGGTCCTGCTGACTGCCGAAGCCGTTTTTCACCGCCCAACCGGCCCCCTGGCGCATCACCTCTTTCAGGGTGGGGCCGCTCAGCTTCAAATCCTTGCGCCGGGAGCCCACCCCCGAAGGGATGTTGCCGAACAGGACGTTGACCAGGTCCTCGATGCAGCCCGTGACCTCGCCCCGCTGCAGGTTGGTGCGCAAGAGGCGCACCCCGCAGTTGATGTCGTAGCCCACCCCGCCGGGGGAGACCACCCCCTCCTCCAGGCTAGAAGGCCGCCACCCCGCCGATGGGGAAGCCGTAGCCCCAATGGATGTCCGGCATGGCCATGGAGGGGCCGACGATCCCCGGCAGGGTGGCGACGTTGGCCACCTGCTCCAGGCTCTTATCCTCCATGATCTTGGCGATCATCGCCTTGGAGGCGAAGACCAGCCCCCGGGTGCGCATCTTCCCCTCCCGGGGGATCTCCCAGCGGTACTCGTCCACCTGCCGCAGCTTAATCTGGTTCGCCATAAGACGGCAACCCGTAGGGGCGAACCTTGTGTTCGCCCTCTTTGTGTTCGCCCTATTTCCCGGGCGAACCTAAAGTTCGCCCCTACAAATCCAAAATCACCGTGGCCTGCCAACCATCCCCCCGAGGCCCGATTTCGAGGTGATGGTAGGTGGCGGCCTTGATGGCGGATTTCTCCGGGTGCCGCTCCGGGTCGAACTCCTCGCCCCAGGCGATGGCCTCGAGGCGCCGGTCAGTCAAGGAGATCACGTGGAATTCCCGTCCTAAAAAGCCTTCCACGTCAAAAAGATAAAGCAGGCGGTTGAGCCAGTCAACCAGCAGGGCTTCCCGATCCGGTGATTCTACGGCAATTTCCCGTTTTTCCCGGCGCCGCAGGTAGCGCCGGTCAGTCATAGTTGACGTCAGGGCGCCGGCGGCAATTTCAAAGAGCTCCGGCAGGCTGTCGCCCCGCAGGCGCCAGGCCAGGTCGGCGGTATGGGGCAGTTGCCAGTACCTGGCGCGGCGGCGCCGGGAAGGGGCCTCCGGTTTCATGTGCTTAACTTAAGAATTTTACAAGATGATTCAAGCCCAATTATATCTTTTCGTAGACAGGCAGGGCGGGCGTCCCGCCCGCCAAAGCCTGCGGCTAAATTGGCGCCTAAGCTGCGCCACAGGCTGCTGCCTTTAAGTTATAGGGCGGCCTGTGGCCGCCATCTTTTTAAATCCCCCTTTAGGAAAGGAGGGTAATACCACTCACCGCCGCCAGTTCTTGGCGTCTCGGGCGGCGGCCTCTCCCAGTTGAAAGGCCTTCAGGTTGCTCTCCAGAAACTTGGGGTTGGTGCGGGAGCGGATCACCTCCAGGATCGCCTCGGCGGCAAAGGGCAGGCGCCCCAAGGCCGCCAGGGCCCCCAGCAGGACCATGTTCACCGCCAGGGGGCTGCCCGCCTCCCGGGCGCAGGCCCCGGCGTCGAAGGCCAGCAGGCTCCCCACCCGCGCCGCCATGAGTTCGAACATCTTCGCCACCTCCGGATACTGCGCCTGGCCGATGGCCACCGGATAGGGCACGATGGCGGCGGCGTTGGCGATCACCAGGGTGCCGGCGTGGCAGCGGTCCAGGGCCCGGAAGGTCTCCAGGGCCTCGAAGCCCAGCACGATATCAGCCTCCCCCAGGGAGATAATGGGGCTTTTGAGGTCTCCCAGGACCACGGTGGAGACCACGATGCCGCCCCGCTGGGCCATGCCGTGGGTTTCGCTCACCAGAGGATTGAGCCCCGCGGCCAGGGCCGCCTCCCCCAGGACCCGGCTGGCCAGCAGGGTCCCCTGCCCGCCCACGCCGGTGAAAAAAATTCTTAGGTTTTCGGTTTTCGGTTTGCTGTTTTCTGTGGCGGTCATGGCTTACCTATTTAAACCTTCTAAAAGCACAGGCTGGAAGCCTGCGCTACCATGTTTTTTTGCTCGCTGCTCACTGCTTACCGCTCACTTCTTCTTCACCGGCTTGATGCACTTGCACCATTGGACGCAGAAGGCGCAGCCGGTGCAGACGTCTGGGTCGATGAGCATCTGAATGACCCCGGAATCGGGTTTCAGATACATGGCCGGGCAGCCGAAATAGTCCAGGCAATCCCGGCACTCGCCGCACTCCCCGGTGACCTGGAAGCGGGCCTGGCGTTTCTTCCCGGTAATCCGGGACTCATAGAGATGGCAGGGCGCCTGGGAGATGAGCACCCGCATCCCGGAGGCCGCTACGGCCTCCTTGGTGGCCGCCAGGGCCTCTTGGTAATGGAATGGATTGATCTGCCAAAGCTGCTCCACCCCCAGGCCCCGCACCACTCCGGCGATATCGATGGGTTTGCCCGGATAGCCGGGCGGCGTCAGGGTCACCCCGGGGTGCGGCTGGGAGCCGGTCATGGCGGTGGTGCCGTTGTCCAGGATGACCAGCAGGAAATCATGCCCCTGGTGCACCGCATTGGCCAGCCCCTGGAGTCCGGAGTGAAAAAAAGTGGAATCGCCGATGAAGGCCACCACCTTCTGGCCGGTGGCCCGGGAGATGCCGGCCGCGGTATTGATGCTGGAGCCCATGCAGATGAGGAAGTCGGCCATGGACAGCGGCGGCAAGAGCCCCAGGGTGTAGCAGCCGATATCGGTGGGAAATATCCCGGTCAGCCCCAGGTCCTTGAGGGCAATCTTCACCGAGTAGTACATGGCCCGGTGCGGGCAGCCGGGGCAGAGGTTGGGGGGCCGGTCCGGCAAGGCCCGGCCCAAAACCTGCTCCGGGACCGTCGGCGCCGGGGGTTGATAAGTTACCCCGAAATAGCGGGCGATGGTCTCCCGCACCAGACCGGGATGGTATTCGTAGAGGCGGGAAAAGAGGCCGGGGCCCTTGCCCCGGATGGCCCCGGTCAGGCCGCGCTCCTGGGCGATGGCCCGGATCGCCTCTTCCAGATACGGCTCCAGCTCCTCCACCACCAGGACCTTCTCCAGGCCCGGCAAAAAGTCGCCGATGAGCCCCTCCGGCAGGGGATGGGTGAAGCCCAACTCCAAAAACTTGACCTGATCGGTGAGACCCAATTCCCGGAGGGCATCGGCCACATAGCTGCGGCTCACCCCGCTGGCGATGATGCCCCAGACCCCCCGGCCGCTGACCCGGTTAAAGGGGCTGGCCTCCGCCAGGGCCCGGGCCCGGGACAGGGACTCCAGCAGCCGGCCGTGGGCCACCCTAGCCACCGCCGGCACCATCACCTTTTGAAAAGGGTTCTTCTCGAAGTGGCCCGGTCCCGGCCGGGAAGCCAGGGTCCCGAGGGTCACCGGCCCCCGGGTGTGGTTCACCCGGGTGGTGGTGCGCAGCAGCACCGGCAGTCCCAGCTCTTCCGACAGGGCAAAGGCCGCCTGCGCCATCTCCTTGGCCTCCCGGGGGCTATCCGGCTCCAGCATGGGCAGGCTGGCCATTTTGGCGTAATAGCGGTTGTCCTGCTCGTTCTGGCTGGAAAACAGGGAGGGGTCGTCGGCGCTGACGATGACCATGCCGCCCTTGACCCCGACATAGGCCAGGGTCATCAGGGTGTCGGCGGCCACGTTCAGGCCGACATGCTTCATGGCGGTCAGCACCCGCCAGCCCGAAGCCGCGGCTCCGGCCGCCACCTCCAGGGCCACCTTTTCATTGACGGAATACTCGAAGGCCAGGTCCGTCTGCCGGGAGATTTCATAACTCCGGTCGCCGATTTCCGAGGCCGGGGTCCCGGGGTAGGTGGTCACCAGGGCCACCCCGGCCTCCAGGGCGCCCCGGACAATGGCCTCATTACCCAGAAACAGGCGCCGATCCCCCGGTTTTCCTTGCAATAGCTCTGACATAAGGGCATCTCAAAGGAGATTTTGATCCAAAACATATATTTATAACACACTTCGCCAAATTTTCGACAATAAAAAAACTTGCGGGCGGCCTGGCACGCCGTACCCCTAACCCGGATATTCACGACATTTTTTAAATCATGGATATCTAGTCGATATTACTACCTAATAATAATTGTTTCCAAAAGCGGAGCGTTTTATGGAGAACAGCCGCCCTCGGCTGTTCTTTTGCAGGCGAGGGCGCCGGCTCTCCATTTTCCTTAATTTTGAGTGATGATTTTCTGAATTTTTCGGGCTAAGAATTATTCGGGCGTGCGGTGATGGCTTCGCCGGCTCGACCGGCAGATGGTCCACCAGCAGGGAGTCAACAGCTCCTCCCATAAAAAAAGCACAGGCTGAAAGCCTGTGCCAGTCTAGCCATTGCCCCTCAGGCGGAGCGGGGAGGGCTGTTAATCCGAGATCAGCGGACGAAAAAAAAGTATTGCCATGGCGAATCTCTTGAATGGCGTTATAGAGGGCCGTATCCGCGTCGTCCTTGAGGAGGTAGCCATCGACCCCGGCCGCCTTGGCCTGGGCCAGATACTCCCTGCTTTTGTGCATGCTCAAAATCAACACCTTAATGTGGGGATAAAGTTTCTTAACCCGCAGGCAGGCCTCCAGACCCCGGAGCCGGGGCATGGCGATATCGCAAACGACCAGGTCCGGCTGGGCTGGATCTCCTCCAGGATTTCCAGGAGTTCCAGGCCGTCGCCGGCTTCGCCGATGACTTGCAGATTTGCGTCTTCCTCGATAACCTTTCTGATACCCTTACGCACCAGCGCATGGTCATCGGCCAGGATAATTTTATATAAATGATTGGAAGTCATCAGCCATTCTCTCTATTTGCAGCTTACCCCGCGTTTCTAAGGCAGGTAAACCTACCGCCCTTGAGGGCCAGGAGTTGCGGCCCAGGAGCGTAGCGGCTCAGCAGCTCAATCAGCACAGAAAGTCGCGGCGAGAATAAGGAGAATAACTGACGCTGCCTAACCGCACGCCCGCCATTTCCGGGGTAAGGTAATGCCCACCGGTCATAGTTCCGGTCTGCCACCTTGCCTCAGCCATCCTTGGCGGGTCACCCGGCGGCCTTGCCTCTGGGGATGGAGTTTGCTTAAATAATTTTATTCTTTATTAAAGATTAAATTTTTTAAAAAAATTGCAAATAAATTTCCACTTTATTTTATTCAGCTTCACTTCATCTCCAGCTTTATCTTCTTCTGTTAATAATCATCCGGCGATAATATGTCAATGCCTTTAAACAACCTTCCACCGGCACCGGTTCATTTTGTTGTCCCTCGCTTTTTTGTTCTATTCTTTCTTCAACATGAATGCGTTAAAACATTGTTTCATCCATAGGGCAATCTCATTCCCGGTGTTGCCAACCGGAGATTGATCCATCCCTACGCTTACTTCTTCTTGCCCCCCATCCACCAGGGAATATCCGAAGGGGTCATTTTGGCTCGCAGTTGGGCGACTTCCGCCTTCAGCGCCGCCAGCTCGGCTTTAAGCGGCGCCAGTTCCCCTTTCAGCTTGGCCACCTCGGTCTGCCCTTGGGCCGCCTCGCTTTTCACCTTAGCGATTTCCGGCGCCAGGCCTTTGACCCCGGCCAGTTCGGCCTTCAAGCTAGCGAGCCCGGCTTCCAGCCGGTCCAGGCGCTCTTCCAGCTTGGCGGCCCGGGAGGCCGCCGCCGGACCCGGGACCACCGTGTCCAGGGAATTCTCTGAGACCACAAAATCGAAAGGATTTTCCCCGATAGTGCTGCGTTTGGCCATAATTCAGCTCCCTTCCTGGCTGATAATTTCTTGGGCCAGGGCCCGGTAATCGGCGGCCCCGGCGCTCTTGGGGTCATATTGGGTGATGGGTTGGCCGAAAGAAGGACATTCGGCCAGGCGAATGTTCTCCCGGATAATGGTGTGATACACCAGGCTGCCGGAACGTTCCCGCAGTTGCTCCACCACCTCCCGGGCATGGCGGGTGCGGGCGTCCACCCGGCAGGCCAGGATGCCGGAGATCCTCAGCTTGGCGTTGAGGCGCTCCTGGACGATTTCCACCGTCTGCAGGAGCTGGGCCAGGCCGCTCAAGGCCATGACATGGGCCTCCACCGGCACCAGCAGCTCTTCCACCGCGGTCAGGGCGTTGATGGTGAGGACTCCCAGGGTGGGGGGGCAGTCAATGAGGAGGTAGTCCCAGCGGTCCGGCGGCAGGCGCTCCAGGTTGCGCCGCAGAATGGTTTCCGCCCCCACCTCCCCGGCCAGGATCTTCTCCGCCCCCACCAGCCAGGAGGACGACGGGATGAGGTCCACCCCCGGAGCCCCGGCCTCCTGGACCAGGTCCGCCAGGTTGCCGTCATCACTAAAGATGCCCAGCACCTCTTTGCCGGCGTTTTTGATGCCGAACCAGGCGGTGGCCGAGTGCTGAGGGTCCAAATCCAGCACCAGGACGCGGCGGCGCAATTCTCCCAGGGCCGCGGCCAGATTGACGCTGGTGGTGGTCTTGCCGCTCCCGCCCTTTTGATTGGCGATGGCGAAGGTTCTCATCGACTCACTTCCCCTCCTTTGGCCTGATAAAACAGCAAAGCCCGGGCGCCGCCGCGGCCAGTTCATTGGTAGCCCAGGCCTCTGGCCTGTGCCTGACCCAGGCGTGACGCCTATGCTACCAGCCGGCGGCGAAATTCTCGGGCTGTCATGCTTCGGGACCCGGCCTGCACCTGGGCCTCCCGGATAAAAATTTTTCTGTTGCCAGCATGCCACACGGAGCGGGCGATGTCAATCTCGGGCGGGCCGGTAAGCAAATTTGCGGGTTGGGTTATGAGGCCTGGCGAAGGAACTAAAGCGCCGCCATTAAGAAGCGGTAGATCAGACCCAGGCCGGCCGCGCCGGCCACCACCGGGATGATGTCCAACTTGAATTTCTGCAGGGCGATGAAAGAGATGACGGTCACTCCCACGGCAAACCAATCGATGCCGTGGTTAGCCGGAAAAAGCACGTGGAGCCCGAACCACACGGCCAGATTGAGGACCACGCCCACCACCGCGGCGGTGATGGCGCCCATGGTCCCGTTCAGGGTCCGATTCCGCCGGATTTGTTCGATGTACGGGGCCCCCAAAAAGATCCAGAGAAAGCACGGCATAAAAGTGAAGTAGGTGGCGGTGAGGGCCCCCAGGACGGCGCCCCCCAGGCCCAGGTCACCGGCCTGGTTCCAGCCGGCCATGAACCCCACGAACTGCAGGACCTTGATGAGGGGGCCGGGCAAAGTCTCCGCCAACCCCAGGCCGTCAATCATCTGGGCGGGAGTCAGCCAGTGGAATTGCTCTACCGCCTGCTGGGCCACATAGGGCAGCACGGCATAGGCGCCGCCGAAGGTAACTACGGCCGCCTTGCTGAAAAAAATCCCTTCCCGCCAAAGGACGTCATCCGACCCCCGCCAGAGCCCCAGGGCCACCAGGGGTATGATCCAGCCGGCCAGGCAGACGGCGCTCACCCGCAGGGCGTGCCCCAGGGAAGGCTGGATCTGCTCGGCTAATGGAATTGCGGTCCGCGGCGCTTCCGCCAGGTTGGCCCCCCACCTCGCCGATTTCAGGGAACCAGCGGACCCCGATGAGGCCGATTATGGCGGCGGTCAAAATGACCAGAGGAAAGGGGACCTTGAAAAAGAAGAGCGCCCCGAAGGAGGCCGCCGCGATCAGATATTTTACCGGATGCCGAAGGGCTCTGCTGCCGATGCTGATGGTGGCGCTGGCCACAATGGCCAGGACGGCCGGTTTCAGGCCATAGAAGAGGGCGGCGATCCACGGCACCGAGCCGTAGGCGGCATAAACGTAGCTCAACCCCAACATGATGAAGATGGAAGGGATGACAAAGAAGGAGCCGGCCATCAGGCCGCCGGGGATGCGGTGCAGCAGCCAGCCGACGTAAGTGGCCAATTGCATGGCCTCGGGTCCCGGCAGTAGCATGCAATAATTCAGGATTTGCAGGAAGTGGCTGGAGCTGATCCAGCGGCGGCGGTCCACCAGCTCGGTTTGCATGATGGCGATCTGGCCGGTGGGGCCGCCAAAGTTAATAAAGCCGAGCTTTATCCAAAAGCGGGCGGCCTCCCCGAAACTGGGCGCCTGAGGCCTGATAGGCTTTGCTTCTTTCCCTATCTCGCCGGAATCTTCCCTAGAACTCGATGACACGCTTTTTCTCGCCTGCCTCGATGGTCAGTTCATCGAAATAGGTGACCGAATCGGCCTTGGTCCAGAGGCCCACATAGCCGCTTAATGGCCGCGCCGCGGTGTATTCGAGGCGCAGTTCGCCATCCAGGTAGCCTTTGCAGGTGTTGCCGGAGATCTCGGTGGCCAGGCTCCGCCACTCGCCGGTTTTAATTTCCTGGTTGACCGTTGCTCGCTGAAACCGCCGGCTGTTGACAAATTCGAAGATAACGAGGTTGTCTTCCAGGGCGTTGATTCGCAGCACGAAGTAGTTATTGACGTTCCTGATGCCGAAGGCGAGGCCGCCGGCCTGGTCGACGCTGCCGGCCACCGGTTTGACTCGAACTTTAAGGACCGCCTTCGAAACTTCACTGTCCTTGGCGATGGCCAGGGGGAAATAAAAGTACGCTTCAATATTGTCCAGGAATTCCAAATATTTGTGCCCCATCACCTTGCCCATGAAGTTGGTCAGGCCGGCGGTGAGGATGCTCCCATATTCGGAGCCGTCCTGCTGCAACAGCCTCCGGCCCTCAGCTTCGACCACCTTCCAGTTGCCGGTATTGGTGTAAAATTCGGGGATGCGGGCCTCCTGGGCCTGCTGGAGAAAATCGTATTCGCCCTGGAAAAAGGATTCGATCATCCTGGCCACCTCGGCCTCATTAGTGATGGCCAGGTCCAGGAGCCGGCTGACGGCCAGCAGCCGGCCTACCTGGTCCAGGGTGGCCTCCATGGCGTCCGGGTCGGAGCCGCTGAGGGTGGCATCCAGGAGGTCGCCGGTGAGCTTGATCTGGAAACCCAAGCGGGACAGAATGTTGCCCAAAAAATTGAGGCGCAGGGACTTGCCATAGTAGGTCCCGGCGCCGCCGGCGAAGCGCAGAAAGATATGGTTCTGCTCCGCCTCATTGCTTAAGTAGGCGTCGAGATTGGCGAAATGATAGCCGAATTTGGCGCTCAGGTTCAGATACTCCCGGGAGAGAATGGCATAGCTCTCCCCGCCCGGCAACTCGCCCGCGGCCCCCCGCGCCATCAGGGTCAGGAGGTTGCTCGCATCTACGGCCACCGCGCCCTGCCAGGTGATGCCCGGATGGCAGAAGCCCCGCCAGAGAGCCTTCATGGGTAAGGAGGTCCAGATGGTCCGGGGTGATGGTATCGCAGGTGGTGAGCCCGGTCTGGAGCCCACCCCCAAGATCGATGAGATGGAGTACCAGGGGAATGTCGGTGCTCAGCCGGACGGAGGTGGCGCGGCCGGCGGCCTCCCCGGACAGCCCGAACATCTCCTGCATGACCATCTCGTGGGCGTAGCGAATGACATCGTGGATGGTCTGGCAGCCCCGGGGAGAAAAGGCAGTTTCCCGGGGATCGGTGAGATTCAAAGGCGCCACCTTATCCAGGAAGTCCCGCAGACGGCGGTGCAAGGGGTTATCAAAGATGGGCCGCCTGGCGGGCCGGGCTGCCTTGGCCAGTTCCGGGATGAGGCCTTGATAGACGATACCCTGGTCCTCACCCCGCCCGGCCACCAGGGTGATGGGGGCGCCCTCCGCCAGCACGGCGGTGGCCCCGCCGACGTTGAACAGCGCCGGGACCCCGAACTCCCGGGCCACCGAGGCCAGGTGGCTGGTGACGCTGCCCACTTCGGTAATGATGCCTTTCACCTGCCCCAGGAGCCGGGCATGATCGGGAGAGGCGGTGCGGCATACCAGGATGGCGTCCGGGGGCCGCACCCGGCCCGGCTCGCCTTCGGCCAGAAAGACCTGCCCCCCGGCAATCCCGGGGGAGACCACCTGGCCCCCGGCCAGCAGCACCGGGTGCTCGGGGAAGTCCTGGGGGATGACCCCCTTCTCCGCCCTGGCCTGAATCAGGCCCAAGGGGCGGGATTGCAAGAGGTAAAGGCGCCCCTGCTGGTCTACGGCCCACTCCACGTCCTGGGGCCCCTGGAAATATTCTTCCAGCCGCAGGCCATAACGGGCCAGGGCCAGCACCGTCTCATCGTCCAGGCACGACCGGTCCTGCTCCCCTGCCGGCACCTCTATCAGGCGCGTGCCGCCGCCCTCCAGATTGATCAGGCGCTGGTCCTTCCGACCGATGAGCCGCCGGGTGATGGTCCCGGTCTGCTTGTCCACATAAAATTCGTCCGCCGCGGCCTCGCCACTCACCAGGTGCTCCCCCAGGCCCCAGATGGCGCTGACCTTGAGCCGGTTGGCGTCGGGCCGGGCGGGGTCCACCGTATAGAGGACGCCGCTGGCCCGGGCCTCCACCATCATGATCCCGGCCACGCACATGAGGGTGTCCCAGTCTTCCAGACCGTAGCGCAGCCGGTAGGCGATGGCCCGGGGAGAGTACTTGCTGGCCAGCACCTGCTTGTAGGCCGTCAGGAGATTGTCGGCGGTGACGTTCAGAACGGTCTCGTATTGCCCGGCAAAGGAGGCCTCGCTGTCTTCTCCCACGGCGCTGCTGCGCATGGCCAGGCGCACCAGGGGATGGGTTTTGGCCTCAAGACGGCGGTAGGCCTGGAGAATTTCCGCCGCCAGACCCGCCGGCACCTCAGCCTCCAGGACCAGGTCACGGATAGCCCGGCTGGCCTCGTCCAGGAGTTCAGGCGCCTCCAGAGAGAGCCGGGCCAGGCGTTCGCCCACGGGCCCGGCCAGGCCGGTCTCTTGAAAAAAGAGATGGGTGGCCCGGGCCGTGATGACGAAGCCCGGCGGGACGGGCGCCCCCAGAAATTTCTGGATGAGGGCGAGATTCGTGGCCTTGGCGCCGGCCATCCGGACCATCTCCGGTCCCAGGGCCTCCAGGGGCAGGACCAGTTCCCCCGCCGGCAACAGACAGCGAGGGGCAAAGATGGCCGCAATCCCCAGGTCGATGCGGTCAATGGCCCGGGAGAGCTTCTTATATTTACCCTGGGATAAGGCGTTCAAGGCCGCCGTCAGGGCTCGCACTGCGGCCAGGAGTTCCTGATAGCGGGAGGCCACCGCGGCCAGGGTAAAGGGGCCGCCCTCATAATAAAGGTGCTCCAGTTCCGAGACGATCCCCATGGCCGTGCGATTCTCGACGAGGAAGTCCATGAATTGGTTATATTTTGCGGTGATCTCCCCTTGCTGGTTCACCAGCAGCTGACAGACTCGCTTTCTTGTAAACAGGTCAAGGATGGGCATAGCTTAGCCTTTAGCTTTATTGGCTCTAAAACTTTTGCCAGGCAGATTATCCGCCAAGGTGTGGTTTAAAGATAATTCTGCTTCTTTGCCGGTCAACGGTTCTCCACCCGCACCTGCCAGAAAAAGACCGGCACCGAGGTTAACGATGAGAGCTATCTAATTGCACCCCTTTAGCGCTTCCCCTAAGGCCTTACTCAGTTCGGTAATCCTGTAGGGCTTTGGAATGAGGCCGGTAAAGCCGTATTTTTTGAAATCGGCCACTACCTGGTCATCGGAATAACCGCTGGAGACCAAAGCCTTCACCTGCGGGTCGATTTTGAGCAACTCCCGGACCACCTCTTCGCCTCCCATGCCGCCGGGGATGGTGAGATCCAGGATAACGGCGGCAAAAGGCCGCCCGGATTTTTGGGCCTCGGCATACAAGTTGATGGCTTCGTCCCCGTCCCTGGCCAGCTCCGCTTCGTAGCCCAGATGGGCCAGCATCTTCCCCAGCACTTCCCGGACAATCTCTTCGTCGTCCATTACCAGAACCCGCCCCTGCCCCTGGCAAAGTGGCGCGGGTTTCCCTTCCTTGGCGATGACCCCCTCTTTGATGGCCGGCAGGTAGATCAGGAAGGTGGTGCCCCGGCCTGCCTCGGAGGTTGCCGTGATATAGCCGGAGTTATTTTTGATGATGGCATAGGCCACCGCCAGGCCTAGGCCGCTGCCTTTCTGTTTGGTGGTAAAGTAGGGGTCGAAGATCTTGTCCAAATATTTGCCGGGAATTCCCGTGCCCTCATCAATGATGGCTAGTTTTACATAGTTCCCCGGCGGCAGTGGCAACTGATCAGTTTTTTCCCTTACCTCAAGGTTCTCCGCCGCGATCTTAATCGTCCCGCCTTCTGGCATCGCCTGTTCGGCGTTGATGAGCAAGTTACTGATAACCTGGTCGATTTGGCTCACATCGACCTTAACGGACCAGATATTGTCCGGCACGGAGATTTCACCCCGAGCCCTGGTGCCGGCCAAAATTAGCGTGGCCGTTTCTCGCAGCAAGGGCCCTACGGCCGCGACCTGCTTAACCGGGGCCCCGCCTTTGGCAAAAGTGAGTAAGCGCTGGGCCAGGGCATGAGCCCGCTGGCAAGCCTTTTCGGACATGATTAATCTTTCCCGGGTCCGCTCATCCAGGGTGGAGTCTAAGATTGCCAGATTGATATTTCCCAGGATTGCGGTCAGAATATTATTGAAGTCATGGGCGATACCCCCGGCCAGGGTGCCCAGTGATTCCAGTTTACTCATCTTCAGATGTTCCGCCTCGGTTTTTTGGCGCTCGGTTAAATCCTTAAAGATTCCCTGCACCAAACTACTGCCGGCATATTCGATCCTGGTTCCGGTAATATCAACGGGGACCTTGGTCCCGTCTTTGCGAAGCACCCAGCCATTCAGCAAAGACCCCTCTCCCCGGCGCCACAATTCTTTAAAGGAAGTCAAAGTCCGCTCCAGGTCTTCTTCCGGATGAATTTGCCTGACGTTCATATGCAGCAACTCCGCCTTGCTGTAACCGATTAACTCCTCCATCTTCCGATTCGCTTCCAGGAAATTCCCGTCGGCGCCTACCAGGAGGATCCCTTCGCTGGCGTGGTCGATCAGGGTGCGATATTTGGTCTCGGAATCCCGGAGAGACTTTTCGGCCTGCTCACGTTCGCTGATCTCAATCTGCAATGCCTCGTTGGTCTGGGCCAGCGCCCGCCCGTGCTCCTCCAAACCCTGAAAATTCTGCTCCAAGGCCCGGGTCATGGCCTGGAAGTTGACGATCAGGGAGTCCATCTCGGTGGCCGAACTTTCCGGCCAGGCAAGACTGCTCTGACGCATAATCTTATCAGGCAGGTTAGTGGTCACCACGGCCAATTGCGCCAGCGGCCTGGACAGCCAGCGGCTCAAGGCCAGGGCCAGTAGCAGGGTCAGCGCGACCAGAACCGCCATAATACTCAGGTTTTTTATATAGATGGCATAAAGCCGCTGCTGGTGCGGGGCGATGGGGGCCTCCAGGATTAGAGTCCAGGGAATATTGTCCTCCACCGGGGTTTCCTTGACAAAAAAGGACCTTTGCCACCGGGTCATGGAGGGTAGATTTTCGTCAGCCGGAGACCAGCGGAATAGGTTTTTAGACATGGGGCGGACCTTTCCCTTCCTCTTTAGACTCCAGAGGTGCAGGGGCGGCCGCTCTGGCGCGGTGCTGGCAATAACCTGGCTAAAAGAGTCAATGATCGTGATGATCATGTCCCTATTTTTGCTGTAGGGAATCAACAGTCCTTGGATGTGACTCAGATCCAGGGCGCCCAGGGTAAAGCCGGCAAACCGGCCCTGCCTGATTATGGGCGCAGACAGGGTGACGATGGGAGCGAACACCCCGCCGCGGCCCATAAAGACTTCCGACATGACTGGCCTTTTAGTGGTTTGCAATTCTTTGAAATAGGGACGGTCGGAGAAACTCAAGCCGATGGTCGACTCCCCGTATTCGTTAGTGGGCGGGGAAAAGGCCAGGGTTACTCCTGCGGCATTGGCAATATACATATTTAGAAAGTATGGACAGATCTGCTGGATCAGATCGAGGTCTTTCTGTAATTCCGGCGCGCGGAACCCGGGAGAATTAGCGGCGAGACCGGCAAGTTCGGTCAAGAGGAGCAACCGGCTCCGATACCAGAAGTGTAGATGGGCTTGGAGATCATTGGCTAACGTCTGCAGCTCGCTCACTATCTCGTTTTCTATGCCTCTCATCTCCTCCCTGATTTCCGATGATGGTCAGAAAAAGGGGCGGGATCAGGACCAGGGCCACCAATAGATTGAAGAGGGTTTCCTGAAGACTGCAGGTCCGGCGGATTTGCGGGCGATTAAAAAATCGGTCCAGGGGCAGATAGTTGATAGCCAGACTGGCCAGCAAGACGTTGACTATGCCGTTGATGCCCTGTTTGAGGATAGTGAAACTGGTGGTAGTGACTGTCATGTGCATCACCACCTGGTAAAACATTGCATCCAGGGGGAAGCCGATCAACAGCCAAAATACCCCGTCAAGCAATAGCAGGTTTCGGCGTCCCCGGCGCAAAAAATAGCCGATGAACAGAGCTTCCAGAAAGAAAACGATAAATCCGTAGGGGTGCCCCCAGAGCACATAAGTATAGCTATTGGCGAGCCCGGCGGCGATCAGGCCCCACCCCAGCCCATAAAAATAGAGAACGAGCAGGACGCTGATACTGCCGAACAGAAAGTCGGCCCCAAAAAAGAGGGGCAGCGCATAATAGTTGCCTAGAAAACCGAAGATCATCAGCAAGGCCAACATGGCCGCAGCTCTCGGCGTCATGGATTTTGGGTGTAACATCATGACCTCAAATAATTATCTTGATGCTGGACTTCTCTCCCAGTGGCTTGGCAAAACGCCATCTGCCTGCCGGAAGGCTGCGCCCGGCCAAGGACGACAGCCAACTTTGGGGCGGCTCATATGGGTAATCGGTAGGTTCCGGAGACTCCATTAATGCCACCTAAGAGACTGGTTCCGCGGCCCCCGGCGCCATGGTCTCACCTGGCGGACCACACCACCCTTTGCCACGATTTACTCCGGAGCAATAATATATCCGTTCTGGCCAGTGGGACAAGAGAATTTATGAGGTGCTCAATTTGCCATTCTGATTATTATTACGTCTAACCATTGCATTGATACATTCTTTGTAGAAACCCTGGAGGGGCTCAGGCGAGGCGCTTGAGTACGCCCCGTCTAACCGGAATCACACCGCCATTTACTTCTTTATCTTCGAGGCATCCGAGCGGTCGGCAAACCACCTAAAAGTAGTGGAACTAAATAAAATCCTTGACAAGCTAATAAGAAATCCAATATGTAACATAGAACCGGTTTTAATATCTTAATATGGATCAAGAGAGAGGATGCCATGTCCAGTGAAGTGCTAAGGTTAACGTCGCAAATTGTGATTTCCCATGCCTCAATGACCGAATTAACTCCCCAAGAATTGGTGGAGGAAATTAAAGAGGTCTACAATGTCTTGACCGCCATTGATGGCGGGGCGGTAATCCCGGAGCTGGCCGTAGGGCCGGGCGCAGAGGCCGGAGAGCTGAAGAAGCCGCCGGTGCCTTTGAAGGATATTGTCAAAGAGAAATACGTAGTCTGCCTGGAATGCGGCAAAAAGATGCGCACCCTCAAGGCCCACATTCGCAAGGCTCACAAATTGCTGCCGAAGGAATACTTCAAGAGATTCGGCCTGGATCCCAAAAAATACCCCCTGGTCTGCAAGGAATATTCTGAGCAGCGCAGCAAAATGGCCAAAGATAGAGGCTTTGGTGAGCGGGGGACTCACCATAAGGCGGCAAAGAAATAAGCGTTACTCTTTATTATCCTGAATAAAGATCCTGGGGTGGGCTAACTCAGAGCCGGCTGCAAGATTAGCGGCAGCCATCTGGTTTTGACTGGCCTTGCCTGGGGGAAATTGCCGAGATTTCTTTGGGGAGCGGTCCCGCTCCGGGAACGGTCCTGGGGTGGCGGACTGCTCCTTCCACCGATAACGGGGCGATCAGATTACTCTGATCAGCCCCGTTTTTTTTGGGCTGTCTGTTCAGGTGACCTGGCTGCAATTAGGGGTGGCGCTCTGATTCAGCTCTCCGCCGCAATTCAGGCTAGCAGCCGAGTTGCGGCGCCACCGTTCAAAAAAACCGAGACGCGGCCCGGGTCGGGGCCGCGTCTCGAGGTGGATTTACTTAGGCTGCGCCGGAGCCGCCTCCGGATTACAGAGGCAGGAGCCTGCCGTCCTCGACCTGATAACCCATGACCTTGAGGATGGCGGCCTGTCGATCGTTGACCTTTTCCAGCATCCTTCTGAGCTTGCCGTCCTCACTCTCCTGATAGATGGCGGTCTTGAGGGACCTTAACTCCTCCATAGCCTCCCGGGAGGTAGTGGCAAAACCGTTGTCATTGAGGCGCTGGCACAGGAGGGCGATGTAGGTCATGGCGACCACGCAGACAAACAGGTGCACCCGGATCTTGGAGCCGGTCCAGTGGTACAGGGGCATGAGGGTCACCTGAATGGGGTTCCGGGAATCTTGCCCGTTATCGGACCGTTGGCCGGAACCCTTGGCGCCGTTGCGCTGGCTCTCCAGGACCCCCCGCTTGGTATAGATTTCATAAATTTCCGCCACCTCCCAATCTTCCCGGTCGGTGACGAGAATATTTTTGCCGAAATGGCGGACCTTGCCGGCCATCTGGCGGTGATCCAGCTGCAGGGCCATTTTGAGGTGGCCGCTTTCCCGATGGAAGCTCAACTGAAACAGGTCAGGGCTGAGTTTAAACCGCTGGCACAGCTGGACCAGGTGGTCTCTGATGGCCTGGGGTCCGCTTTCCCCGGCGTCTTCTTGCAGGTACCGCGGCTCCAGGGCCGCCAGCTCTTTACGCACCTTTTGAACCTTCTTGCCCAGGTCCTGGTAACTCTTATGAAAGGTCTTGGGGTCAAAGATGATGATAACCCGACGGTCACGATCCCAGAAGCTGGCCCTGGTTTCATAGTAAAGCACCTTGTCGTCTTCACTGTCCAGGTCGCTGAGGCGCGGGATGGCCCGGCCAGGGAGGGGAGAGAATTCCTTCAGAGAAATCTTGGTCAACTCCGGGGCAAAATCAGGGGCACAAGAGGTGATGAAATGCAGCCCCTCCTGGTCATTGATCCGGCTCACCAGGGCCTCGGATTCTATCCCGCGGTGGAACAACAGGGTAACATCCTTGGCCGGCACCCCCAGGTGACCAACCCGGGCCAGCAGGTCATCCAACCCGCGCTCAAAGAACTTCTCTTCCGAGAGATTCCCGGAGAAGGTCTGATAATGCAAGGGGACTCCATGGATCCGCTCGGTCACCAGGCCCAGGCCGATGCCCGGTTGCTGGGTCTGCCGGGTGAATTCCTCGTCTTGCAACTCTTCATCCAAGAGCCCCGGGGGCTGGGGCGTGGACTGCAACCTGGTGACTTCGATCAATAATTGCCTGTCACCGGCCGGCATGAGGGAGTTTACCTTTCTAAAGAAGGCCATGCTGATCCGGTTTAGATCAGTCTCATTAATGCGATCCCAGTGATTCCAAAAGTTCTGAGAGTTCAGGGACTCCAGGCGCAGGGGCCGGATGTGCTGGATGTCGGTAGTTTCATACCACGTGGCCAGTTGCCGTTTACTGGTGGGGGCGATGGCACGGTTCAAAGCCG
This sequence comes from uncultured delta proteobacterium, assembly GCA_963796215.1. Lineage (GTDB taxonomy): Bacteria > Desulfobacterota > Desulfobaccia > Desulfobaccales > 0-14-0-80-60-11 > JAPLJC01. The sequence goes on from CAWCKU010000002.1 coordinate 207,333, forward strand.
CGTAAAATACCAGTTCCCCCAGAGACGGGCCCTTGGTGCGCTTCTTGGGAGGCAGAATCTCGTTAATTATCCGGGCCAGGTCCAGATCTTTGTCCAACTCGTTGAGCATAAAGACCGACCCGAATTCCTTGGGAGAAAATCCCCCTTTATCCAAGAGGGTGTCGATCTTGTCGGCGGTGCCCAGATAAACCTGATTTATGGTAGTGGGCTTCCCGTAAACACGTTGGGTTTCCCGGATGTAAAAATACTCATGTCCTTTTTTAACTTTTTTGTATAAATGTGCCATATCCCTTCCAATTCTAATAATTTATTGGTTTTAATCTAAGATATGATTAACACGTTAAATTACAAGGTTAAAGAGACAAAGTACTCTTTTTCATTAGAGCAAAGTACTCTAAATTTCCACTAATCTTTAGTCGGCGGAGTAATTTTCAATTATTTATGATAGTTCAGCTGAATTTGCGCCGAAGACCCAGTGCGAGGGTCAAACCCCGCTGGCGGGGATAAAGCCCATCTGAATGGCGTACTTCACCAGATCGGTATTCTTCTTCAGGTTCAACTTCCGCATAATTCTGGTGCGGTGATTTTGAATGGTGCGGAAACTCAAGAAGAGCAGATCCGCAATCTCGCGGCTGGATTTACCCTCGGCGATGAGCTTGACGATCTCGATCTCCCTGGGGGTCAACGGCTCCACCAGCCTTGCCGGCGCCACCCGGAGCCTCTGGACAAAGAGGCTGGTCATTTCGTTGGAAAGGAGGGAAGAAATGTAGGTCTTCCCCTGGCGGATCTTGGAGATGGCGGAGCCCAATTCCTTAGCCAAATCCTCTTTCAGGAGATAGCCATCCACCCCGGCGGCAATGGCATCGTTCAGATACTCCTTCATCTTGTGCATGGTGAGGATCAAGATCTTGACTCCGGGATAACTCCGCTTGATCTCTTTGGCCACTTCGATGCCCGGCATTTTGGGCATGGAGATGTCCAGAATCACCAGATCCGCATCCAGGGTTTTTAAAAGTTCCAGGAGTTCCAGGCCGTCGCCCGCCTCTCCCACCACCTGCAGGTCGGCATAATCTTCCACGATTTTCTTGATGCCTGCCCGCACCAGGGTATGATCTTCAGCCAGGACGATGCGATACATTTTTCTTAACCTTATCCTTGGAGAGGAATGGTTAAAATTACGTCGGTGCCTTGGCCTTTATGGCTGGAAACGCTGAGAGTTCCGCCCGCCATCAAGGCCCGCTCATGCAAGGTGGTCAAACCTAGTCCCCGTTTATCGAGGTTGCGGGAACGAGCTTCCTTCACGTCAAACCCTATGCCGTTATCTCTCAGCAGAAACGTCACCCGGTCCTGCTGTTTCTTGATCTCCACGTTGATGCGGCCGGCCCGGGCGTAACGGACGATATTGGTCAAGGATTCTTGGAAGATCCGATAGATATTGATCTTGACTTCGGGAGAGAACAGGTTGTCGATCTCATCCACGGCCACCGAATAGTGCATGTGGTTATTCCGGCAAATCTCCTGAACCAGGTATTTCAGAGACGATGACAGGCCCAGATCCTCCAAAATCGACGGGCTCAAGTCCCAGGAAAGACGACGGACGTTTTCGATGACCGCGTCGATATAACCCAGCAGGCGCTCGCAATTCAACTTAAGTCCTGGTTGGTCCCGGCGCAATTTATTTTCGATGGCTACCAGATGAATCTTCAGCACCGTAAGGGCCTGTCCCAACTCATCGTGTAATTCCCGGGAAACCCGGCGGCGCTCTTTTTCCTGGACGGTCAGCAATTGGGAAGCCAGCAGGCGCAGTTTCTGTTCGGAATCCCGCAAGGCCTCCCCAGCCCGTTTGCGTTCAGTAACATCCCGGAAAACCGCCTGAATCACTTGGTTGTCGCCGGATCCCACCATGATATGGGCGATTTCCACCGGCACCGTTTGGCCGTCCTTTCTCCTGATCACGCATTCATGCAACGGGCCTGAGCCAGTGGTTAAAATTTCTTCGAAATTCTCCAGGACATGGTCCAGCTTTTCGGGAGGATGGATCTGGGGATATGTCATCCCCAGGAGTTCTTCTTCGGAGTAACCCAGAAGGTCTTCCGCCCTCTGGTTCGCCTCGGTGATCGTTCTCCGGGAATCGACCAGCACGATGGCATCGCTGGCGCCATCCATCAGACTCCGATATTTCTGTTCCGACTGCCGCAGCGCCTCTTCCACCCGCCGGCGTTCGGCGCCGGCCCGCAGGGCCTTGATGCCGTAAGCCAGATCGTTGGCCAGACCGATGAGCAGGTTGATTTCCTCGTCATCGAAGGCGTTGACCTCGGCGGCATAGATGGCCAGAGCCCCAAACGTTTGGTAGTCCGCCAGGGGCAGGCCCAGGACCGAGGCATAGCCGCGTTTGCAGGCCTCCTCCCGCCAGGGCGCGAACTGCGGATCAGTCTGGGTGTCGCGGCTGATGGCGGGCTTGCCGGTGCGGATGGCCGTCCCCACCGGTCCCCGGCCCCATTCCGTATCGGCCCAACTGACTCTCAAGGTCTGCACATACCCGTCTTCGAACCCTTGCTGGGCCATGGGCTGCACGCTTTTCTCCTCATCCGGCCGGGCAAAGCCCACCCAGGCCATCCGGTAGCCGCCCACCTCCACGATGATTCGGCAGATCTCGCTTAAAAGTTCCGCTTCGTTGCTGGCCCGCAGCATGGCCTGGTGACATTCGGTGACCGCCTTCAGGGCCCGGCTGACCTTCCGCAAGGCCTCTTCCATCCGGCGCCGCGCGGTGATATCACGGGCGACGCCGGCAGTGCCGATGACTTCCTGGCGTTCGTTTAATATCGGCGTCTTGATGGTCTCAACCCATGTGAGGTTGCCTGTCCCATCCGCCATCAGTTCTTCCAACCGCTTGCGCCTGCCGGTTCTCATGACCTCGCGGTCATCTTCTTGATACTTTAAAGCCAGCTCCCGGGGCCAGGTATCTATATCGGTCTTACCCACCAGATCCCCGGGCGCGACCCCGCAGGCCCGGGCCATGGTTTCGTTCACCACGATGAAGCGGCTCTCCCGGTCCTTGAGCCAGGCCAGATCGCCGATGTTGCTCAAAATGGCTTCCTGCTGCCGTTTGATTTCTTCGGTAGCCTCTTGAGCCCGTCTCCGCTCGGTAATGTCTTCCATCATGCCTATGGCGAACTGGGGGCGGTTCGCCGCGTCCCGCACCAGGGAAACGCTGAGGCGGACCCAGACCCAATGGCCTTGTTTGTGACGGTACCGCTTCTCCAACTGGTAGCGGTTCCTCTTGCCGGCCACCAACTCGGTGAACAGGGAACGATCGGCATCCCAGTCGTCCGGGTGAGTTATGTCCTCCGCCGGCATCCGACGGATCTCAGCTTCGCTATAGCCTATCATTTGCTCTAGGGCCGGATTGGCTTGCCGCACCGTCCTGTGCAAATCCACCAGGGCCATGCCGATGGGAGCCCCTTCGAACACGGCCCGGAAGCGGGTCTCAGTCTCCCGCAGGTCCTCTTCTGCCTTTTTATGCTTGGTAATATCCAGGGCCACCCCCTGCATGAACAGAGGCCGCCCCTCGGAGTCATACACCGCCCTGGATTCGTCCCTGAGCCAAACCACCCGCCCGGTTTTGGACAGTATCCGGTACTCAGCCGCGAAAGGCCCTCCCCTGGCATAGCTGAGGAGCAACTCGGTCAACACCCGGTCCCGGTCCTCGGGATGGAGCCGATTCTTATACATCTCCGGATCGGCCAGCCATTCCTCCGGCGTGAAGCCCAGAATCGCCTCGATTTGGGGACTGATGTAGAGCGCGGTGGACACGTCGTCCAGCCCCGCGATGTAAGTGATGGCCGGAATCTGCTCCACCAGGTTGCGGTATTTGGCCTCCGAGGTCCGCATGGCCTCGTCTCCCTGTTTGCGCTCGGAGATATCTCGGATCACCGTCAGCAGCCGCTCCCGGCCGCCGATGACGGCGCGCCTCAAGTTGATTTCCACCCAGTGGCGCCGGCCCTCCTTGGTTCTCGCCATAAATTCAAAGAGCTGCGCCTTTTCCCGGGAAGCCTCGGTGATCCACCGGATGGCGTCCGCGGCGGTGTACGGGGGCTCATCCAGGCACAGCGCGGCCACATTTAAACCCCGGGCCTCTTCCGGGCTGTAGCCGGTCATCTGGCACCACTTCTGATTGACGTCCAGGAAGTTGCCGGTCTCCAGGTCCACCACGGCGATGGCGTCGTTCACGGCGTTGAAAATGCTGCGGTAATTGGCCTCGGAGTCCTTCAAGGCTTCTTCTAATTTGGCAGGTGTCTCTGGCGGGCAATCTGTGACTTTCCAACTTTTACATCCCTCTTGTCAGTGGCCAGTCAATGTAACCCTGCTCCCTGTTCACTCTCACTATTCTCCGGCTTTGAGGAGTTCCTGGGTCACCAGATTAAGCAGGCCCCAAACCGCGTCCAGGAACCAGAAGCGATCCAGGTGCGCCGGCAGGGTAAAGGACACCTGGGCCGGAAACTCATCATCCCCCCGCCAGAGGATCACCTCCACCGTCAGACCGGGAAAGACGCTCAGGGCCAGAGCGGCATCCCCGGCTGGCCTGGTTTCCGCCTTGAGCCTCTGGCCGGCGGCCAAAAAACCGGCGAGATCCTGACCGAACCGGGCCTCCAACGGCGCCGCCGGGAGACCATGGTGGCCCCGGAAAAAGGTGGAGCCGCCCGGTAATTCCAGGGGGCTGATGCCGGGCCCGAGGGCCTTGGGGTCGAAACGCAGGAGGTAGCTGAGCGCCGCCAGGCAGACCCGGAACCCCGGTTCGCCCCCCGGTGCCTGGGCCACCCGGATCTCCTGGCCGGCCGGATCTATCCGCAATTCCCGATCCAGAAAAGGCAGCTGATACAACCCATCCCGGAAGATGACCCCGGTGCGCCCGGTCACTTCCGCCGGGTCCCGCTCCTTAAGATCATTCCAGATCTCCTTGCTCACATCGTTGCACTTTTCGTAGGCCATGGTCTCTCCGGAGGTTGTCTGGTCCGTCCTTTCCCCGCTGAATCGGCGGGGTGGCCCCTGGTCTGGCATTCATCAACTGAACCATAATCAAGGCGCCGCGATTTAAGGGTTTCGTCTTCTCTATATATTTTATATTATTTCGAAAACCAACAAAATCTAGCCATCCGGGACGCTTATGAAAAAATTCTTCTACCCCAAAAGCCTGGCGGTGGTCGGGGCCTCCGAGACCCCTGACAACCTGGCCCGGGGAATCGTCTCCAATCTGTTACAGTTCAATTATCAAGGAAAATTTTTCCTGGTGGGGGCCCGGCCCGGCACCGCCTTCGACCGGCCCATCTTCCCCAGCCTGCGGGACCTGCCCGAGCCGGTGGACCTGGTAGTGATCCTGGCCCCGGCCCGGGTTATTCCGGCCCTGTTGCAGGACTGCGGGGAACTGGGGATCTCCCGGGTGGTGGTGGAATCCGCCGGGTTTTCCGAAATGGGTGAGAGTGGCCGGGCCCTGGAGAATGAGGTTCGGGCCCTCCTGAAAAAATATCGCCTGCGGATGATCGGCCCCAACGGCCTGGGCTGCCTCAACACCGAGATCGGCCTGGCCCTGCCCTTTGCCCAGGTGCGGCCCGTGCCTCGGCGGGGCCACATCTCCATCATCGCCCAGAGCGGCGGCGTGGCCACCCATCTGATGGCTTGGATGCACCGGGAAGGCCTGGGGCTCAACAAGTTCCTGAGCCTGGGCAACAAGCTGGACGTCGCCGAAAATGAGGCCCTGACTTACTTCCTGGAGGACCCGGGCACCGCCGCGGTTTATGTCTATCTCGAAGGGATTGAGGACGGCCGGGGGCTGCTGGAGGTGGCTCGCCGGGCCACCAAGCCCGTGTTCCTGCACGCGGCCAACGTGGGCCCGGAAACCGCGGCCATCGCCCACTCCCACACCGCTTCCCTCACCTCGGACGAAGAAGTGGTGGCCGCCGCCTGCCGCCAAAGCGGCATGGTCCACCTCACGAACCAGGCGGACTTTCTCTCCCTCGCCAAGCTGGTGGGCCAACCCCCGGTTAAGGGAGACCGCCTGGTGGTCCTCTCCCGCAGCGGCGGCCAGGCGGTGGTGGCCGCTTACGCCTGCCGCCGGTTCGGCTTCCGCCTGCCGCCCCTCTCCGCCCCGCTGGTGAAATTTATCCAGGACCACTCCCGGGCTGGGGTTATTCACCCGGGCAACCCCATTGACCTGGGGGATATCTTCGATTTTTCCGTCTATACCGGGGTCATGGAGGCGATCTGCCGCGACCCGGAAGTGGACGCCATCCTGCTCCATTATGGCCCCATGGCCGAATTCGAGGTTCCCGCCGGCCGGGACATGATGCAGCGCTCCGTAGAGCTGGCCCGGGCCGCCGGCAAGCCCCTGGCCATCACCCTGCTGGGCACCCTGGAGGAAGAGGAGTTTTTCCGGGAAACCCTCAACTTTCCGGTATTCCACTTTCCCGAAGAGGCCATCCGGGCCCTGGCGACCTACCGGGATCAGGCCTCCCGGGGCGCAACTGAGGTTCTGGACGAAAGCTCTCCTTTGCCCGGCGCCGGGGAGATTTCCGGCTTGCTGGCCCAGGCCCGGGACGAATTTCTGCCCCTGCCCCTGGCCCTCTCCCTCGTCGAGCTCCTGGGGGTGCCGGTGGCCCCCTGGCGCACGGTCAACAGCCCGAGAATGGCCGCGGCGGCCGCCGCCGCCCTGGGTTTCCCCGTGGTCCTGAAACTGGCCGCCGCCACCCTGATCCACAAAACCGAAGCCGGCGGCGTGCTGTTGAACCTGCAAGATGCCGCGGCGGTGACTGCCGCTTATCACCGGCTAGCCGGCCTGGCCCACAGCAGCCTGGCCCCGGGGGAGCCCTGGCAGGTGGTGCTCATGGCCCAGGCGGCCGGCGGCCGCGAAGTGCTCCTGGGGGCCCGCCGGGACCAGTCCTTCGGCCCGGTGGTGGCCTTCGGGGCCGGAGGCATCGAAACCGAGATCCTGGCCGACGTCGCCTTGCTGGTGGCCCCCATCAGTGCCGCCCAGGCCCGCGACCTGATGGCTGAAACCCATATCGGCCGCCTCCTGGCCGGCTTCCGGGGCCAGCCGCCCGCCGACCTGGAGGCCCTCAGCCGGGCCCTGACGGCCCTGTCCCAACTCATGATGCAGTTTCCCCAAATTCAGGAAGTGGACCTCAACCCGGTCAGGGTTTCTCCCGGCCAGTCCGGCCTCCTGGCCCTGGACGCCCGAATCAGGGTGGGTTAGCTCGGCAACATACGATAATCTTTGGTAGCGCCAGGCTTCCAGCCTGTGTTATTGCCAAGCGGGCCGCGACCGGCTTGCTTAAATTTCCAAAAATGACAAAATAATCCGTAGGGGCGGACCTGCGTGTCCGCCCGTTTTTTACTCATGACCGAGCGAACTTAAGGATAAAACAGAGCTTGGACGCACTTTCGTTTATTCTCGTAGGGCTGGCGGCCATCGTCGGGGGGGCGGTGAATGCCCTGGCCGGCGGCGGCACCCTCATCACCTTTCCGGTACTCATGGCAGTGGGGATTCCCGCAGTGCCCGCCAACATCACCAACACCGTGGCCCTCTGCCCGGGCTACCTGGGGGGAACCTTCGCCCAGATCCGCGACCTGCGCGGCCATGAACGGCGCTTGTGGCTGTTGGGGCCGGCCGGGGCCCTGGGCGGAGTTGCCGGCGGCCTCTTGCTGCTGAACACCGGCGAGTCCATGTTTCGGGCCCTGGTGCCTTACCTGATCCTGCTGGCCACCGGCTTGCTGGCCGTCCAGGACCGGCTGCGCGCCTGGCTCCTGGGCCGGGTCAACGGGGTGAAAACGGCCACTCCTCACGAAGCCTGGACCGTCGCGCCGGTATTTCTGGCTTCCATCTACGGGGGCTATTTCGGCGCCGGGCTCAGCGTCATCGTCCTGGCCGTCCTGGGCCTGGTGCTGGAAGACACCCTGACCCGCTTGAACGCCCTGAAGCAAATTATCTCCTTCAGCATCAATATCGCGGCCGCCGTCTTCTTCGTCTTTTCGGGGCAGATCGTCTGGCCCGCGGCCCTGGTGATGATGGTGGGCGCCCTGGTGGGTGGCGTCTTGGGCGGCCGGCTGGCGGGACGGATTAAACCGGAGACGCTGCGCCGCCTCGTGGTCACGGCCGGGGTCGTGATCGCCCTGCTCTTTTTCTGGCGCTGAGGCAGAAACCGGACACGGAGGACGGGGGATGTCGGGGCGGACCCGGGAGTCCGCCCCCGGAGGGCGCACAGGCGGGTGCGCCTCTACCAAGCCATTTCGCTCTATATACGACGTGGATTGCCACCGGTCTCTCGTCCCCGGTCCCCGGTCTATTATAAAGGTTCATAAATCCATGATTTTCTGTACTGGCTTCCTTGATCGGCCTGGCCGCCGGAGTCTTCGGCGGCTTGATCGGCGTGGGCGGGGGCGCCGTCATGATCCCCCTGATGGTGCGCTTCTTCAAGTTCAGCCAGCATCAGGGCCATGGCACCAGCCTGATGGCCCTGGTCTTCACCGGCCTCTCCGGCGCCGTCACCTATGGCCTGCAAGGCTCGGTGGACCTCCGGGCCGCGGCCCTGCTGGCCGCCTCCGCCATGGTCACGGCCCGCTTTGGGGCCCTTTACGCCCATGCCCTGCCGGAATGGCAGCTGAAAAGGGCCTTCGGCCTGTTTTTGATCGGCGTGTCGCTCCTGTTGCTGAGCAAACCCTATCTGCACCACCTCGCTTTCCTGCCCCACGACGTCACCGGTTGGCGGGAAGTTGTGGCCCTGCTGGGGACCGGGGTGTTTACCGGGTTTCTCTCCGGCATGATGGGCATCGGCGGCGGCTCCATCATGGTGGTGGCCATGGTGCTGCTGGCGGGCTTCAGTCAGTATACCGCCCAGGGCTCCTCGCTTCTGGCCATGGTCCCGGCGGGCGCGGTGGGCGCCTATACCCATTGGCGCCTGGGCAACGTGGTGACGAAGGTATTGCCCGGCCTGATCCTCGGCATCATCATCGGCACCTTTGGCGGCAGCAGCCTGGCCCTGCACCTCAGCGAAGCCCATCTGCGTCTGGTCTTCGCCGGCGATGCTCATCTGGCTGGGGATCCGGGATATCCGGGGCGCGGCCAAAAAACGGTTGGCCCTGGCTGAAACGGCAGAAGGATAGTTCAAGGTTCAAAGTTCAAAGTTAAGGCCCAGACTCGATACAAAAATTTTAGCTTTGAATTTAAGACATTGATTTTGATTTTGACTTTGACTTTTAACCTTGAACTTTGACTTTTAACCTTGAACTTTGAACTTTGAACTTTGAACTCGATCTTAACCCCATGAAAGCGCTACAAAAAGAAACCACCCCGGAGAAGCTGGCCGCCATCCTCAGCCGGCATCGCCGCCTCGTGGCCCTGACCGGCGCCGGCATCTCGGTGGAGTCCGGCATCCCCGACTTCCGCAGCCCGGGGGGCTTGTGGGAGCGCTTCGACCCCATGGAATACGCCCAGATCCGGGCCTTCCGGGCCCATCCGGCCAAGGTCTGGACCATGCTCAAGGAGATGGACGCGGTCATCACCCAAGCCCGGCCCAACCCGGCCCACCTGGCCCTGGCGGCGTTGGAGGCCCAGGGGCTGCTGCTGGGCGTCATCACCCAGAACGTGGACAATCTGCACCAGGCCGCGGGGAGCAAGCGCGTGGTGGAGTTCCACGGCAACGCCCGGCGCTTCGTCTGCGACACCTGCAAGGGCCACCACCCCCGGGAGACCCTGAACTTCGACCACACCCCCTTATATTGCCTCTGCGGCGGCCTCATCCGGCCCGACGTGGTCTTCTTCGGCGAGGCCATCCCGGCGGCGGCCCAGCAAGAGGCCGACCAACTGGTCCGGGACTGCGACCTGCTCCTGGTCATCGGCACCTCCGGCGAGGTGGCCCCGGCCAGCTACCTCCCCTACACCGCCAAAGACCACGGCGCCACCATCGTCGAAAACAACCTGGAGCCCACCCGCCTCACCTACACCTACACCGACCACTTCCTCCCCGGCCCCGCCGGCCAACTGTGGCCGCAGGTCCTCAGGGCCCTTAATGATTAAGGCTCAGAGCCCCATAAAATGCAAAAAGAAGGGCGACCCAGCGGGTCGCCCTTACACTTATAGGGGTTGGGGGAGGGGTTTGGGGAGGGGGCAGGGGCCCTCGGCCCCTGGCCCCCTCCCCAAGGTTTTCATTCGTCCTGCCCGGCGAAGGTCAGTCCCTGCCTCGTCCGCGTCCACCAGGATGGTGTCGCCTTCCTTGAACTCGCCGGCGAGCAGCATGGGGGCCAGTTTATCCTGGAGGTGGTGTTGGATGGCCCGGCGCAGAGGCCGGGCGCCGTACACCGGATCATAGCCCGCCTCGGCCAGGAAGTCCCGGGCCGCGTCGGTCAGTTCCAGGTTGAGGTGGCGGTCGGCCAGCAGCTTCTTCAGCCGGACCATCTGCAGGGTAACGATCTCCCGCAGTTGCTCCTTACTCAGGCGCTGGAAGATGAGGATATCGTCCACCCGGTTCAGGAACTCCGGTTTGAAGTGGAGCCGCAGGGTCTCCATGACCCGCTCCCGCATCTGCTTTTCGTCGCTCAGCTCGGCGAGGTACTGGCTGCCGATATTCGAGGTCATGATGACGATGGTGTTCTTGAAGTCCACCGTGCGGCCGTGCCCGTCGGTGAGCCGGCCGTCGTCCAGGATTTGCAAAAGCGAATTGAAGACCTCCGGGTGGGCCTTCTCGATTTCGTCGAACAGGATCACGGCATAGGGCCGCCGGCGCACCGCCTCGGTGAGCTGGCCCCCTTCCTCGTAGCCCACGTAGCCCGGCGGCGCCCCGATGAGCCGGGAGACCGTGTGCTTCTCCATGTATTCGCTCATGTCCAGGCGCACCATGGCGTTCTCCGAGTCGAAGAGGAACTCGGCCAGGGCCCGGGCCAGTTCGGTCTTGCCCACCCCGGTGGGACCCAGGAAGATGAAAGAGCCGAGAGGCCGGTTGGGGTCTTGCAGGCCGGAGCGGGCCCGGCGCACCGCGTTGCTTACGGCCTGCACCGCCTCCTCCTGGCCCACCACCCGGGCGGCCAGGCGTTCTTCCATGTGCAGGAGTTTCTGTTTCTCGCCTTCCAGCAGTCGGGTGACCGGGATGCCGCTCCATTTGGCGACCACTTCGGCGATGTCCTCGGCGTCCACCTCTTCCTTGAGCATGGCCCCTTCCTGCTGCATCTCCGCCAGCTTTTTGGTTTCGGCCTCCAGTTCCTTTTGCAGGTTGATAATGGTGCCGTACTTCAGTTCCGCCGCCCGGGCCAGGTCCCCTAAGCGCTCCGCCTGGGCCGCGTCGAACTGGGTCTTCTCGATCTGCTCCTTAACATTCCGGATGTGGCTGATGACCTCCTTTTCCTGCTGCCAGCGGGCCTTGAGGCCGGAGCTTTTTCCCCGCAGGTCGGCCAGGCTCTTGTCGATCTTGGCCAGCCGCTCCTTGGAGGCCGGGTCCTGTTCCTTGCGCAGGGCTTCCCGCTCGATCTCCTCCTGGGTGATCTTGCGCTCCAGATCGTCGATCTCCGCCGGCCGGGAATCGATCTCCATGCGCAGCTTGCTGCCCGCTTCGTCGATCAGGTCCACCGCCTTGTCCGGCAGCTGCCGGTCGGTGATGTAGCGCTGGGAGAGAGTCGCCGCGGCCACGATGGCCGCGTCCTTGATCCTGACCCCGTGGTGCACCTCGTATTTTTCCTTCAGGCCCCTGAGGATGGCGATGGTGTCCTCCACCGAGGGCTCATTCACCATGATGGGCTGAAAGCGGCGCTCCAGGGCCGCGTCCTTTTCGATGTACTTGCGGTACTCGTTGATGGTGGTGGCCCCGACGCAGTGCAGCTCGCCCCGGGCCAGGGCCGGCTTGATCATGTTGGAGGCGTCCATCGCCCCTTCGGCCGCCCCGGCCCCCACCAGGGTATGGAGCTCGTCGATGAACATGATGATCTGCCCTTCGGACTCGGTCACCTCCTTGAGCACCGCCTTGAGGCGGTCCTCAAACTCGCCCCGGAACTTGGCGCCGGCGATCAGGGAGCCCATATCCAGGGCCACCAGACGCTTCTCCTTCAGGCCCTCGGGCACGTCGCCGTTGACGATGCGTTGGGCCAGGCCTTCCACGATGGCGGTCTTGCCCACCCCGGCCTCGCCGATGAGCACCGGGTTGTTCTTGGTGCGCCGGGAAAGCACCTGGATGACCCGGCGGATTTCGCTGTCCCGGCCGATAACCGGGTCCAGCTTCCCGGCCCGGGCCATTTCCGTCAGATCCTTGCCGTACTTCTCCAGGGACTGGAATTTCTCCTCCGGGGCCTGGTCCGTGACCCGCTGGGACCCGCGCAAGTCCGCCAGGGCCTTGAGGATCGCCTCCGGGGTGAGCCCCTGGGCCTTGAGCAGCTTCGCCGCCTCGCTGCCCTTGGCCGCCGCCAGGGCCCAAAACAGGTGCTCGGTGGAAACGTAGTCGTCCTTCATCAAGCGGGCCTGCTTCAGGGCCTCGTCCAGCAATTTATTGAGACCAGGTGAGACGTAGACCTGGGCTTCGCCGCTCACCTTCGGCAGCCGGGTCAACAGGTCATCCGTCCCCTGGATGAGCTTCTGGGGGTCGATTTCCAGTTTCTTCAGGAGGGGCCGGATGAGCCCCTCCTCCTGGGCCAGGAGGGTCCGGAGCAGGTGGGCCGGCTCCAACTGGTTGTGGCTCAACTGCCGGGCCAGTTCCTGGGCCCCCTGCAGGGTCTCCTGGGCCTTATAGGTCAATTTATCGATGGGTATCAAATTATCAGCCTCCGTAAATCTTAAGCTAACATTGAGTAATCATTATAAATGGTAAGCATCAAATTTAGCCTGTCAAGGAAGTTAAACATGGTATTTGGGCACAAGCGGCTGTCGAGAGCGGTATTTCCTGGAATTCAATGTCAGAGAAATACGTGCTAAATATTCTATTTCATGTGAATATTTACTCAAGAACAATGTGCTCATATTTTTGACGCCGCCATTTTAGCGACTGACATTAAAAGCAATAGTTCGGTATATAGACCTTCGGCCAGGAGTCAATGGGGCTTTTGGGATATCTTATCTTTCAAGCGCTTGCTTCATTGTCGAAGGGCTACCGTCTTATTTTGTGTTTACATTATCGCTCATTGGCTTGGCATTGGTCATGATTTCTGCTGGCGCATTCTCAGATAACCCAATATCGAGCGCAATAGTGAAGTGGTCCGGGGCCTCATCCAGTCGATCCTGAAATATCACGAGGGATTTCCATGGAGAGGTGGTGATCATGGAAAACGGGCAGGGCCGGGGCAGCCTCAATTGCGACACCAGCGCCGCTTACGGGGATAACAGCCGTAAAAGCTAACGCGAAGATCATAGCCACATGCTTCAAATACCTGCTGAAAAAGTTATTTCAAGAGCACGCGAGTATCGGCTTATTTGCTTGACCCCATCGCTTCTACCTTCATTGCCGCCGACGAACACCAGGTGGATGGGTATCGCATTTATGGCAACGTCTCTTAACCGTGCCTGACCCCCGGGAGGCCACAGGGTGGAGTTGCAGGAAGGTCTATGGAAGGGCAACAACTATACGAGCTACCTCAAGCTGATCAATATTCAGGTACTCAAGCATCACGATGTGGGAGGCTCGGAAATCACCGCCTCTTTGAAACACGTCTAAGGCATCCTGTCCATGGCGGATGGACAGAGTCGGTTCGCAACTATTCCGGATTGGGAGAAACAGCCGGGAGGATGATGGCATCGGTGCGTCCACCTGTGCTCAACCTGGTGGATGCCATTGGGTTTCTTAAGGCTCCGTTACGGGATATCCGGAGAACACCACCGCCAGGGTCAATCAGCTCCTGGCCAGCCAGGACCCGGTGGCCCTGGATTATTGGGCTGCCAAGTATATCATGTACCCCATCGACCAAAATTTTAACCACCATCCGGATTATCCCGGCATCAGCAAATGGCTCAGTCGATGCGACCCAGATTATTAACAGCCTGGGGGGCCTCTTGCGTCCGGAGTTGGGCATTCATGTTGGACCAGGTCACCCGAACGGAATCCGAGATGCAAACTTTTAAGAGAAACGCCGTCTCGAATATTTCTTCGATTGCCAATCTGCTCCTGGGATAATAGCATAAGGGTAGCTCTTAATTCCTCCGGTGGGCGGAACAAGAGAGCCGCCGAGACTGGGATGGAGGATGGAAGACGCCCCACAGTCGGCTTCCTACCATGCGGGGTAATAATCATGCAAATTAATCGCCCTCATCCCGGCCCGCTTCGGCTCCACCCGCTTCCCGGGGAAGCCCCTGGCGCTGAATTGCCGGCAAGCCCCTGATCCAGCGGGTCTATGAGCAGGCCCGGCAGGTCAAGGAGCTGGACGGCCTTTTTGTGGCCACCGATGACGAGCGCATCCGCGCCTGCGTCGAGTCCTTCGGCGGCCGGGTCGTCATGACCCGCGCCGACCACCCCTCGGGCAGCGACCGCCTGGCCGAGGCCGCGCACCTCCTGGGTTTGTCTTATGACGACATCGTGGTCAACATCCAGGGCGACCAGCCGCTCTTTCCGCTGGAGCTCATCGCCCATCTGGCCACCCCCCTGCGCCGGGACCCCGAGGCGGTCCTGGTGACCCCGGCCCGCAAAATCACCGACCCTAAGATTGCCGCCGACCCCAACGTGGTCAAGGTGGTCTTCGACCGCCGCCACCGGGCCCTCTATTTCTCCCGCAGCCCCCTGCCCTGCTGGCGCGACTCCATTGAGGCGCCCTATTTTTACCGGCACCTGGGCCTCTATGCCTACCAGGTGGGGTTTCTCCAGAAGTTTGTGCATCTTTCCCCGGGACGCTGGGAGGCGGCGGAAAAGTTGGAGCAGCTCCGGGCCCTGGAGCACGGCTTTCCCATCCACATCGTCGAGACCGACGGCGACACCCTGGAAGTGGACACCCCCGCAGACCTGCTCCGGGCCGAGGCCTATTTCGCTGCGACCAACCCGTAGGGGCGGACCTATGTGTCCGCCCTTTCCAGGCCTCGCAGGGTCGCGGCGTGCCGAGCCCTGGCTCGAACCGTTACCCGGCTAATAAAAACGTCGGGGCGGGTTTTAAACCCGCCCCGACTGAAATATTCCCCCTCAGGATTGATCAGCGGTTTAGTTGACCCGGGTGGTTAAAAAAGGGCTGGCTTGGCAGGAAGGCGGCGGCACCTTGACGAAGCCCATGAATCTTCCGGCCAGAAAAGGGCACAGGCGCCGGGCCGCGATGTCGGCGAATTTCTCGGCCCCGGCGTTGGAAAAATGCATCAGGTCGTAGTAATACCGGGAACTCTTGGGCATCTCCCGGGCCTCATCGATCACCAGGACCCCCTCCTCCGCCCCCACCCGGCGGGTCACGTCATTGTATAGCTCCAGGACCTGCCAGCCCACCTCGCCGTTCATGCCGTTGGCCACCACGATCTTCCCCAGGTCGACGCCGGTGGCGTCATCAATGCCCGACCCGTAAACCACCGGCTGGGTGAGCAGCACCGGGATGATCTGATTATCCTTGGTGACCTTGAGAAGCCGCCGCAATCTTTCCTCAAAGGCGGGAACATACTTTTCAGCGTGGGTCTTGAGCAGCGCCGCCTTTTCCGCGGCCGTCAATTCCAGCGTCGGCAGGGTCGTCAGGTCCAGTTCCCCCATGTCCCGCTGCCCGATGGCCTGCACCGATTTGGGAAAGAGATAGCGGTACAGGTTCAAGGTCACCGAGGCCACTTCACTGCGGTAGGCCAGGCCCGAAAGAAACTTGTCCAGGGAACGGAAACTGATCCCGGTGCTCATGCGGGTGTCGAATTCCCGGGGATTGCTGACCCCCACCTCATTGATGCCGATGAGAAAGACCGCCACCTTGGGTTTCAACTTACTGATAAAATCGCGCATCAAGATGTAATGGCCGTAGGTGGAATGGCCACAAAACCCCGCATTGTTGAGCCACAACTTAGGAAATTCTTGCTGCAACTTGACCCCCAACTGATGGGGCCAGGTCTTGTCCGCGGCGATTTCCAGGCATTCGGTGGTGCTGCCGCCCACGGTGACCATGGTCAGCCGCTCGGCAAAATCCTTGGGCGGTTCCTCTCCTTTAAAACCCAGAGAGTTGTTTTGATGGACTACTAGCCTGTCAATCTTATCGCCTTTATCATGATGAAGTATCTCTTTTTTATTTACCGGCAACACAATGTTGTCGCCCTTAATTCTAAATCCAAAGGGATTGTAGAAGCGCAAACCAATCTCGCAAATACCCAACGCCAAAATTAAACTTATAAGTACAAGCAAGATATTTTTGCCGAGATTCTTCAATCTTGGTGATTTTGTTGCTTTAGAGACATCACTTTGAGGCATTTCCCTGTTGCTCCTATAACCCTTTTTTTATCAATAATCGCTGAAAAGTCAACGTAAAAACCTGGTGGCCCAACCCCTTGTCAGGGCGCCTCAATTGGACTATAGTCCCTGGTGGGGGGATTCCATGCTCAAGCCCCAAGACCGGCTCATCTTTGCCCTGGACGTGCCCGATCAGGCCGCGGCCCTCAACCTCGCCCGGAGCCTGCGGGCTGAAGTGGGGCTGTTCAAGGTCGGCCTGGAGCTCTATCTGGCCGCAGGCCCCTCACTCCTCCAGGCCTTGATTGATGAAGTCCCCCTCTCACCCGGCCAGATCTTCCTGGATTTAAAACTTTACGACATTCCGGCCACAGTCCTGGGGGCCCTGCGCACCATCCTTCCCGGCCTGGCCTTCCTCACCCTCCCCAGCGACCTGGGGCCCACCGGGCTACAAAAGGTTGTCGCCGGGGCCGGCGCCATCTCCTTCATAAAATTCCTGGCGGTGACCGTCCTCACCAGCGTCACCGCCACAGACCTGCAAGCCCTGGGCTATGACCGCAAGTTTGCGGCTGACCCCACCCAATTGGTCCTGCTCCGGGCCCAAATGGCCCAGCAGGCCGGTTGTCACGGGGTGGTCTGCTCCGGCCGGGAAGTCAAGCAGGTCAAAGAACTCTGCGGTCCGGACTTCATCACGGTCTGCCCCGGCATCCGCCCGGCCTGGGCCGCCGTGGCCGGGGACGACCAGCAGCGCATCGTCACCCCGTTTGAGGCCATCAACCACGGCGCCGACTATATCGTGGTGGGCCGCCCCATCCGCCAGGCCCAAGACCCGGCGGCCGCCGCCCGCAGGGTGGTGGCGGAGATTGCCGAGGGAATGAAAGGATGAAAGGAGATGATTTGGGGAGGGGGCCAGGGGCCGAGGACCCCTGCACTTACAAAAAACTCCCCAAACCCCTCCCCCAACCCCTTAGTAGGGGCGACCCGCTGGGTCGCCCCTGAGAGAGACTTATTAACCAAAACGTTAAGAATTCCCCTCCTCTTGCCCCCTCCCCCTTGAGGGGGGAGGGCTGGGGTGGGGGTGATGCACCGGGAAAGATTCCCTGGTTCTCATGAATCCATCCGAGTATAGAAAAATCTCCCCCGTGGTCATCTCCACCGCCCTGGGCCAGGCGGGACGGGGCATCTTTCCCTATACCCTGCTGCCCGGCTACCGCCGTCTGCTCCGGGCCGTCCGAGAGACCGGCACCACGGTTTTTACCAAGTCGGCCACGCGCTTCACGAGAAGGGGCAACTTCATCCCCGCCAACCCCCTTACCTGGAGATATATCCGCCGGCTGCCGGATCTCGGCATGCTCAACGCCTACGGCCTCACCAACCACGGGGTGGCGGTCTGCGCCCCGGAGATCCGGCGCTCCGGCGCTGCCGGCCTCAATGTCATCCCCAATCTCTATCCCGAATTCATCAAGGGCACGGCAACCGCCATCCGGGAGACCCTGGAGGCCCTGGAGATCTACCGGCAAGCTTTAGGCCCGCACTTTTGGGCGCTGGAGCTCAACTACTCCTGCCCCAACTCCGCCGAGGAGATCGTCAAAAATGTCGACCAGGGCCTGCAATGCTCCCAGGCGGTGCGGCGGCAATATCCCGACCTATTCTTAATCGCCAAGATCAGTTTCTGCCACCCCTATGAGTTCGCCCAGGAGTTGGAGAGATCGGGGTCAACGCCCTCCACGCCATCAACACCATCCCCTACGACCTCATCTTCCCGCCGGATCATTACCCCCGCTCGCCCTTGTGGCAGGTGGGCGGCGGCGGGGTCTCCGGCGGCCCGGCCTGGGCCGCGGCCTATGAATACAACCGGGGGCTGCGCACCAAGGTAAAGCTCTTCCTCATCATGGGCTGCGGCGTCCGTAACCGGGAGGACGTTAAACGCTACTTCGACGTCGGCGCCGACGCCGTCAGCTTCTGCACCCTGGCCCTGCGGGACTGGCGGGAGGCTGAAGAAATCATCCGCACTTATAATGGATAAAACCGAGGGGGGGGTATGCCGGATTTCGTCTGTCCCAAATGTGGTTCTGGTCACCTGAGGCGGAGTCACACCAGAGGATTCTCGGAGAAATTAAAAAAGGTTTTAGGCTGGCGAGCCTACCGGTGTCGAGAAAAGCCTTGCAGCTGGCGAGGGCTGATCAAAACCATGTCTTCGAGTCAGGCCCTAGGCAAAGAACTTAAAAACCGACAAAAACTAATTTTTAATTTATTTTTGTTTATGGCGGCTTTCATAGCCGCCATTTACCTGGTTATTCTTTTTTCAAGTACGAAGTCCACCCCCTCATAATTCGAATTGATTGAGCTATGCTCCTTAGATCGATTGCCATACGTGCTATAAGGGACGAACGGGAGTTTTCCCTGGCTCCCCAGGAGGGCCTGGGTTCCTGGGCCGCAGACCAGAACCTCACCCTGCGCCAGGCCATCGAACTGGCCCTCGAGGCCGGGATCTTCCCAGAATGCTTCGAACGCAACTTCCCGAGCTTGACCCCGGCGGAGCAACTCACCCTATGGCGGAGCAGCGTCCTGGTGGCGGGCCTGGGGGGCCTCGGGGGCCTCCAGGCCATGCTCCTGGCCCGGGCCGGGGTGGGCCGCCTCCTCCTGGCGGACGGCGACTCCTTCGCCCCCTCCAACCTGAACCGCCAGTTGCTGGCCACCGCGGCAACCCTGGGTCAAAACAAGGCCCTGGTCACCGCCCAACATCTCCTTAAGGTCAACGCAGCCCTCGACGTTCAGGCGATTCCGGAATTTCTGGAGGGCGACCGCCTCCGGGATTTCCTGCCTTCGGTTCAGGTGGTGCTGGACGCCCTGGATACCCTGACGGCCCGGCGGGACCTCATCACCGCCGCCCAACAGGCCGGCGTGCCGGTGGTGCACGGCGCGGTGCGCGGTGTCTTCGGCCAGGTGAGCACCATCCTGCCCCAGGACCCCGGGGATTTTCCTTACCTGTTCCCGCCCGGCGAACCCCCGCCGGCCGAGACCGCCCCCGGGGTGCTGGCCCCCACCGTCAGCCTGGTGGCCAGCCTCCAGGCCCAGGAAGCCCTCCGCCTCCTCTTGGGAAAAGAGCCCGCCTACCGCGGCGTCCTGGCCCACTTCGACGGTGACACCGGGCGGTTGGAGATCCTGCCGCTCGGCTGAGTTCTTGGGGGGAGGGCCAGGGCCAGTAGCGCAGGCTTCCAGCCTGTAAAAACCCTGCCTCCCCCCAAACCCTCCACCCAACCCCCATAAGAAGGGGCGGCCCGTTGGGTCGCCCCTTGAATTGCCAGGTAGCGCAGGCTTCCAGCCTGTGCCTTCTGTAGGGCGGCCCCAGGTGTCCGCCCTCCTTAGGGCGCACCGCAGGTCCGCCCACGCGCTGCAAATCAGCCCCCGCCGATGGGCGGAAACAGCCCCAGCCGTTCCTTCCCCTGCAATTGAAAGTCCGCCTCCCGGCGGCGCCCGTCCACCATGATCAGGGTGACTTCCTTGGCGGGCAGACCGAGCTGCGCGATCACCCGGGATACCGGAGTTCCCGGGGGCACTTCCAGGGAGATGCCTTGATAAGGGTTATAGCCGGCCACGTATTGCCGCAGGGTGGCATTGAGGAAGATTTGCAGGGCCATGGCTGAACCACCTGCTGGTTGATTTTTACCTTTGGCAGAGGCAGTTGGGCCGCAGGCTGCAACTGCCTCAGCCCTTAAAACGGCGTTGGAGCGGCGTTCAGGGGCGGGCAGGGATGAAATCCTGGCCCTCAACCCTCGAAACTTCTACAAATCCTCCAGCACCTGGTCGATCTCGGCGTCGGTGAAGTCCCAGGTGACGTTATGGGGTTTCAGATTTTCCTTGAAGAAGGCCGGCAGCCGGTCGTGGGCCTTGGTGAAGCCGGCGTCCTGGTTGAAGCTTATTTCGTCGTGCAGCACCTGCCGGCCCAGGGTGCCCACGTCGCCGGTGGTCAGGCTGAGGCCGTAGCGGGCGTTGATCATGTCCACAATGCACTGCAAGGCGTCGGGGTTGTCCAGCACCGGGAAGGCCACGAACAGGCAGAGGCCGGTGGCGTCGATGGCCGCCGTAGCAATCTGCAGATTCCGGGACAGTTCGATATTGCCTTCCTTTTTCAGGGGATCGCCGTCGCCGCCGCATTTCACGAGGTTAGTAGCAACCGTGTAACCCGCGGTGTGGTCGCCGCCCATGGGACTGGTGGCATAGGTGAGGCCCATGCCCTTTTCGGCCCGGGGGTCATAGGCGGGCAGGCCCTGGCCTTTTACCGCCGGGACCCGGTCCACCCCCAGGGCCCGGCCGGTGAAGACCGAGCCGTTGCCGATAATCAGGCCCCACGGGTCGTTTTTGGCCACCTTTTTCACCATCTTGATGGCCGCCGGGCCGTCGCCCCAGGGGATGGCGCCACCTTCCATCAGCACCCCCAGGGTGCAGCCCATCTCAATGGTATCCAGGCCGAAATCGTCGCAGAGGCGGTCGATCATGGCGATCTCGTCCAGGTTCTTAATCAGGGTGTTGGCGCCCAAGGCCCAGATGGTCTCGTATTCGAACCCGGAGGTGAGATATTTGCCCTTGGCGTCGTGGTAGGTCTGGGAGCACTGGATCAGGCAGCCGGGATGGCAGCCTTCCTTGGTCTTGCCGCCCCGGGCCTTGATGAGCTCGACCATGTGCTCGCCGCTGATGTCTTCGGCATACTCGAAGCGGCCGCCCCGGAAGTTCTTGGTGGGCAGGGCCCCGGCCTCATTGACGATGTTGATGAGCACCGCGGTGCCGAAGGCCGGTAGGGCCTGGCCGGTCACCGGGTGTTCGATGATAAACTTGGCCCATTTCCGGGCGGCGGCCTTGAATTTCTCCGGGTCGGCCAGGGGGACGCTGGGCGCGGTGCCCTTGTCGTCCACCACGATGGCCTTGAGTTTCTTGGAGCCCATCAGGGCCCCCAGGCCGCCCCGCCCCGCGGCCCGGCCCGGACGGCCGTGGGGATCGGTGAAATTGATACTGGCCGCGGTGAGGCGTTTCTCTCCGGCCGGGCCGATGCTCATCACCCCCACGCCCCGGCCGAAGCGCTTCCAGAGCTGGGCCATGGTCCGGTAGTTGCCGATGCCCTCATATTCGGAGGCGGGGAAAAATTCCACCCCGTCGGCGGAGATCTTCACCAGATAAAAACCGTCGGCCTCCTGGGGTTTGCCTTCCACCACTATGGCCTTGACGCCCAGGCGGGCCAGCTTCTGGGAGACCAGCCCCCCGGAGTTGCTCTCTTTGATGCCGCCGGTCAGGGGAGATTTGCCGCCCACCGAGATGCGCCCGGTGTTGGCCGCGGGAGTGCCGGTGAGCAGCCCCGGAGCCACCACCAACTTGTTGGCTTCACTCAAAGGATGGCAGGTGGGGTCCACTTCGTCCCGCAGCAGGCGGGAAGTGAACGCCCGGCCCCCCAAGCCGGCGTAGGCCGGAGGCACCTCTTGCCAGCGGTAACTCTGATCGGCCATATTAAGGCGCAGAATCCTGGACATGCTCTTCTCCTCTCCTGGTGATCTCCAACTCAGCCAACGCTGGGCGTCGAGTGAAACAAGGCTGCATAAGGATAATAAGGCTACCCAGACCCGAAGGCAAGACCCTGTCAATCGGGAATTCCCTGAAAAAGATGCCCGGGTGCCAGGGCTGGCCGGCCCCGGACCAGGCCTCGAGAACAGGCGCATTCCGGTCACGGCGGACCAGCCGGGATCATGGCCTTGGCGATGAGTGGTCGTCAACCCTTAATTAGATTATGGAAAGAAAAATAGCAGGGACGCATATGCAATTCTTCTAGTAATTATTGATATATAGCAGATATTAACGCATCTTTGTCCATAGGCTCTCGGAGCCAGGCTCAGCCCCCAGGGAAGATTGGGAAATTGAGCCTGGCCCTATAGTGCCGGCCACCGGCAAGGACCCTAATCATCCAGCAAGAGCAGCAAGGTAGGTCCGGTAATGGCCTTCGTAGGCGCCGGAGCCAGGACAACCTGCGAGATGCTGGGAATGCCGTTGGTGAACACCGTTGCCAGGTAATACCCCGCGGGCAGGGCCGGGAGGGGCATGGAGGTGAAGGCGGTGTCGGAGAAGGACTGCGCCGGGACGGGTGGGAGCCAGAGCGCCAGATCATTATCGATCCGCCGGAGCTGTACCAGAGGGTAGTTCGTGGCCGAATTATTCGCAGATCCCCCCGAGGCCTCGGAAAACCCCAGGAAACCGCTGCCCCCCAGCACGACCTCGCTTTTGGGGCGCAGGGCGGCGGAGGCAGAGCCGTTCAAGACGGCGCTGAGGGAGCTGACCACGGGACGCCAGGCCCCGGCGAAGCCCAGGCCCGCATCAATGAGCTCGGTGTCATTCTGGTAGGAGCTGAAGACGCCTCCGGCCACCAGCACCTGGCCGCCGGGCAGCAGGGCGGCGGTGCGCGCGTAGCCCTGCAATCTGGTAATGGTGCCGGGGAAGGTCCAGGTCCCCGTGGCCGGGTCGTAAAACTCGGCTGAGGGCGTCTGAAGGCCATTATAGCCACTCAATACTACCACCTGCCCGCCGAGCATCAGAGTAGCCGTGTGACTGTCCCTGCCCGCGGTCAGGGAGCCGGTAAAGGTCCAGCCTCCGGTGGCCGGGTTATAGAGCTCGGCGCTGGGCAGTTCTACGCCGCCACTCCCCAGGCCCGCCGCCACCAGCACCTGGCCGCTGGGCAGCAGGGTGGCCGTGTGCAGGTAACGGGCCCCGTTGAGGCTGCTGGCACGGTCCAGACCCCCGTGGCCGGATCGTAGAGTTCGGCGCTGAATAGGGGTTCGCTGGCGCCGTTGCCGTACCCTCCCGCTACCAGGACCTTGCCGTTGGGCAACAGCGTGGCGGTATGATAGCCCCGGGCCGTGGTCAGCGACCCGGTGGCGCGCCAGGTACCCGTGGCCGGGTTATAGAGCTCGGCGCTGGTGAGTGTAGCCGCTGCTCCCATAGCCCCCCGCCACCAGGACCTGGCCGTTGGGCAAGAGGGTGGCCGTGTGCACGTCCCGGGCGGTATTGAGGGCGCCGGTGACGCTCCAGGTCCCCGCGGCCGGGTCGTAGAGCTCGGCGGAATTCAGGAAATCGGGGCTGGCGCCACCCGCCGCCAGGACCTTGCCGTTGGGCAGCAGGGTGGCGGTGTGATAGGCCCGGCCCGTGTGCAGCGGGCCGGTGTTGTTCCAGGTCCCCGCACCCGAGTTGACGTCCGTGAGCGCGTAGACCTGGGCGCTGCTCAGAAAGTTGGTCCCGTCCGTGCCCCCCGCCACCAGGACCGAGCCCTGTGCGGGCGGGCCGGGCAGGGGGGTGGCGGTGTGCTGGGCCCGGGCCGCGGCTAGTGAGCCGGCACTGATCCAGAACTGCGCTTGCTGGTTATAGAGCTCGGCGCTGGCAATTTGTTGGCCGAGGGAGGGGAGGAGGTGTCGCCTCCCGCCGCCAGCACCTGGCCGCTGGGCAGCAGGGTGGCGGTGTGATCGCCCGGGAAGCCTGAAGGCCGACGGCGAAGCTCCAGGTCCCCGCGGCCGGGTCGTAGAGCTCGGCGCTGCCCATGGCTTGGCCGCTGCTATTGCCCCCCGCCACCAGCACCTGGCCATTGGGCAGCAGGGTGGCGGTGTGACTGTCGCGGGCGTTGGTGAAGAGAGCCGGTTAGGCTCCAAGTGCCCAAGGCCGGGTTATAGAGCTCGCCGCTGCGCAGGGAACCGGTGCCATTCTTGCCTCCCGCCACCAGGACCTTGCCGTTGGCCAGCAGGGTGGCGGTGTGATAGCCCCGGCCAACGTTCAGATTACCCGGGGTGGAGGACCAGGTCCCCGCCACCGGGTCGTACAGCTCGGAGCTGGACTGGGAAGAGCTATCCTCGCCTCCTGCCACCAGGACCTTGCCGTCGGGCAAAAGGGTGGCGGTGTGATGGGCGCGGGCCATGTTGAGGGCGCCGGTGGCGCTCCAGGTCCCCGTGGCCGGGTTGTAGAGCTCGGCACTGGCCAGATAGCCGCTGTTAAAATAGTCATAGCCCCCCGCCACCAGGACCTGGCCGTTGGGCAGGAGGGTAGCCGTGTGCCAAAACCGGGCCTGAGCCATGGAGCCGGTAGAGGTCCAGAGTCCCGTGGCCGGGTCGTAGAGCTCGGCGCTGGACTGTGTGCCAATGCCGATAAAATTTGAATTACTGCCCCCCGCCACCAGGACCTTGCCGTTGGGCAGCAGGGTGGCCGTGTGAACTCCGCGGGTGGTGTTGAGGGAGCCGGTGGCGCTCCAGGTGCCCGTGGCCGGGTCGTAAAGCTCGGCGCTGCCCAGGAAAGCGATATAGGCCGTTCAAGCCTCCCGCCGCCAGGACCTTGCCGTTGGCCAGCAGGGTGGCGGTGTGCTCACCGCGGGCCGTGGCCAGGGAGCCGGTGAGCCACCAGAAAGCGCCCGACGCCGCCTGGGGCAGCGCCAGAGTCCAGGCCAGGGCCAGGAAAATTGTCACCGCCAGCAACCCGTAGGCCCTGCCCACGGTGCAATCCTTTCTTAACGTCGCCATGGTCTGCCTCCCTCTTCGAGGTCACGCTGCGCAGCTATTTGTCAGCAACGGTGCGAAATTATCTATTTCGAATGATTACAAAAAATATTAATTGTCTGATATCCCAAAATCTATAGGCAAAAATACGTAATTTTAGCAAAATGCGAACCCGTACTTGGTAAAATCTCCGGGGTCGCCATAAGGAGATTGAGTTTAACTCGTTTAGAGTGAGCCGGAATAGCATAAATCTTGCCATTATCCGCAATTAAAGTCAGGCCCACCTTGCAAAGATTTAATCCCCCGCCGTCCCCCGGCCGATGGCCTCATAGGTGATCTGCGCCAGGGTTTCCAGCTCCTCCGGAGTGATGCATAAGCGGCGGCATCAGGACGATGACGTCCCCCAGGGGCCTGAGTATCGCCCCCAGCTTCCGGGCCTCCAAGATCACCTGGTGCCCCGTGCGCCGCGCCACCGGGAAGGCCTCCCGGCTCACTTTATCCCGCACCAATTCGATCCCCACCATCAGGCCTCGCCGGCGGATGTCCCCGACGTGGGGCTGGTCCGCCAGCTGGCTCAAGAGTTCGGCCAGCCGCTCCATCTTGGGGGCCAGGCCCTCGATCACCCGGTCCTTCTCGAAGATATCCAGATTGGCGAGCCCCGCCGCCGCCGCCAGGGGGTTGCCGGTATAGGTGTGGCCGTGGAAAAAGGTCTTGAATTCGTCGTATTCCCCCAGAAAGGCGTCATAGACCTCGTCGGTGGCGAGCGTTGCGGCCAGGGGCAGGTAGCCCCCGGTGATCCCCTTGGCCAGGCACATGAGGTCCGGGCTCACCTGCTCGTGCTCGCAGGCGAACATCTTGCCGGTGCGGCCGAAGCCCACCGCCACTTCGTCGGCGATGAGGAGCACCCCGTAGCGCCGGGTCACTTCCCTGACCTTCGCCAAATAGCCCGGGGGTTGGGGAATCATCCCCGCCGCCCCCTGCATGATGGGTTCCAGAATGACCGCGGCCAGTTCCCGGTGATGCACCGCCACCTGCTCTTCGAGTACGGTCAGGCACTGCTCCCGGCAGTCCTGCCGGTGGGGGCAGCGGTAGCAATAGGGCGCCGGGGCCTCCAGGGTGTCGAACAATAGCGGGTGGTAGACCTCATGGAACAGGGGGATGCCCCCCACCGACACCGACCCGAGGGTGTCGCCGTGGTAGCCCTCGCTGAGCTTGAGAAAGCGTTGCTTATCCGGCTCACCTCGGTTCTGCCAGTACTGGAAGGCAATCTTTAAGGCCGCCTCCACCGCGGTGGAGCCGTCGTCGGAGAAAAAGACCTTGGTGAGGCCGGGCGGGGCGATCTCAGCCAGCCGCCGGGCCAGCACGATGGCCGGAGGGTGGGCCAGGCCCAGGAGGGTGCTGTGGGCCACCTGCTCCAACTGGGCGGCCACGGCCTGATCCAGCTCCGGGCGCCGGTGGCCGTGCAGGTTGGCCCAGAGGGACGAGACCCCGTCCAGGTAGCGGCGGCCCTCGAGATCATAGAGATAGACGCCTTCGCCCCGGGTGATGATGAGGAGCTCTTCCTCCCGGAAACCCTGCATCTGGGTAAAAGGGTGCCACAGGTGGTCCCGGTCCCAGCGCCCCAGAGTGTCGCGGTCGTAAGTCATTTTTTTCTGCCTTGAAGAATACCTTAATTTCACCCGATTCCCCGCTGGCGGGAGAATAGGGCTGAGGTGCGGGGGAGATAGGGGCGGCTCGCGAGCCGCCCCTTAGGGATCACCCAATGGGCTCTGGCCAGGATGGCTGCGGCTGCGACCCGGCCCGGCGAATTAGAGGCAATACCCCATTCTCGGGACGTGGCCGCCATACGCGGCTTATCCGAGGGAATTACCTGCCATCCTCTTCCGCCCGTCGGGTTCGCATCCCCGGGAGGCCCGCCGGGGATCAGTTAGGTCATAACGCTTCATTTTGTTGAACAGGGTGGTGCGGCTGATGCCCAGGGATCTGGCGGTCGCCTGCCGGTTCCAGTTAAGGTTATCCAGGGTCTCCAGGAGGATCTGTCTCTCGGCCTGGTCGATGGCCTGGTCCAGGGTAAAATGAGCCTCCCCTTTGGCGGCCCGGCGGCCGCCTCCGCTGAGATTTGACGGTAGCGACTCGGGAATGATGAACTCCCCTGGACTCAAGATGACCGCCCGCTCCACCACGTTTTCCAGTTCCCGCACGTTGCCGGGCCATGGGTATGGCAGGCAAATCTGCAAAGCGCTCTTGGAGATCCCTTTGATCGTCTTATGGTGCACCTGGTTGTATTGCTTGATAAAATGCTCCAGCAAGGGCTCGATATCGCTCAAACGCTCCCGCAGGGGCGGGAGGTGCAAGTGTACCACGTTAATCCGGTAATACAGGTCTTCCCGGAATCTCTGGGCCGCCACCTCTTCCTGGAGGGGAGTATTGGTGGCCGTGATGATCCGAACATCCACCTGGATCGGGGCATTGCCTCCCACCCGCTCGACCACCTTCTCCTGCAAGACCCGCAGGAGCTTGATCTGCAAGTTGGCAGAGGCGCAATTGATGTCATCCAGAAAGATCGTGCCGCCGTGGGCCTCTTCGAATTTACCTTTCTTATCCCGGAAGGCGCCGGTGAAGGCGCCCCGGACGTGCCCGAAGAGTTCGCTCTCCAACAGGGACTCGGATAGGGAGCCGCAACTGATCTTGACGAAGGGCCCGCTGGCGCGAGAAGAGTTGGTGTGGATGTAGCGCGCCAGGACGGACTTGCCGGTGCCGGACTCGCCGGTAATGAGCACCGTGGCCATGGTGTCGGCGATGGTGTGCACCAGTTCCATGAGCTGATCCATCTTGCGGTCGCCGAAGACCAGATGCTCATCCAGGGTCCAGGGTTTGATGCGTTGCTTCAAGGTTTGGTAGGAGGCCAGTAGTTGCTGCTGCTCCAGGGCATGGCCGATGGTCAGCTTGAGCCGCAGGTCATCGATGGGCTTGGTAATATAGTCGTAAGCTCCCAGCTTGATGGCCTCCACGGCGCCCTCGATGCGGCCGTGGCCGGTGATGAAGATGATGGCGGTGTCGGGGGAACGGCCTTTTAATTCCTTCAGCAGTTCGATGCCGTTCAAGCCGGGCATCTGAATGTCCGAGAGAATTAGATGGTACCTGTCTTCCTGCAACTTTTCCAGGGCGGCTTGGCCACTCAAGACCGCGTCCACCCGGTAGCCATCCAGGGCCAGCATCTCTTTCAAGGACTCGCAGACCAGCGGCTCATCGTCCACTATGAGCAAATCTTTATCGGCCATCCGCTCCTCCAGGCTCAGAGTGCGGTAGGATAACCCGCATCTTGGTTCCCCGCCCCGGGTGGCTTTCCACCACCAGGCGGCCCCCGTAACGGTCCAGAATTTTTTGACAAATGGGCAGACCCAATCCCAATCCCTGGACCCCTTGTTTGGTGGAATAGAAGGGCTGAAAAATCTTATCCAGTTCCTCGGAAGACAGGCCCGCACCGGTATCCTCAAAGGCGATCTCAATCTGATGATTGTGCAGAAAACCGTGGACCTTCAGGTCCCCCCCATGGGGCATGGCCTGCAGGGCATTCTTGATGATGTTGATGAAGACGTAATAGAGGTCGGCCTCCACCATCAGGTTGCCAAATTCCACCGGAGGGTGAAAATCCACCTGCACCCGCTGGTCGGAGGCCTGGAACATCATAATCTTGATGGCGTCCTGGAGCAGGTTGGAGAGGCTGTCGTTGGCCCGGGGCGGCGCTTTGTAAGGATTGGCGGAAAACATCAAGGACTTGATGCTCGTAGCCATCTTCTGCAAGCCCTTTTGGACCTCGCCCAGATAGCGCTCCACCTCCTTGGGATCGTCTTTCTTCATCAGGGCCAGGGACAGGTAGCGGCGGATGCCGTCCAACGGGTTGTTCAACTCATGCGCCACGCACAGGGTCAGCTTCCCCATGATGGCCAGGTGCTCGTACAGGTGGAGGCGCTGTTTCAGGGTCTCCAGTTCGGTGACGTCATTCACCAGCAACAGCCCCCGGGGGCCTTCCTTGTCCGCGGGCAGGGGCACCATCCGGACGCCCAGGTAGCGCACGGCATTTTCCCGGGCTATGGTTTTGATGGAAAAGAACTCCTGGGATTCCTGGGTGGTAATGGCCTTGCGGAAGGCCCCTTCCAGCGTTTCCCGGTCCTGGGCCGAGAGGCCCAGGAGGGGAAAAATTTCCCGGCCGGCCAGGGTCTCCCCTTCCAAACCCACCAGTTGCATCATGGCTGGATTGGAATGGATGATGGCCAGATTTTCATCCAGGAAGGTCAGCCCCACCGGCAGCTCTTTGCTGATCCAGGGGGCGGAGAGAGGTAGGTCGGCTTCCTCATCCTCAAACTTGCCGGTTTCCAGGACTTCCACCAGCAACCGGCCCAGCAGCCACCCCAGGAACAGGTCCCGGGCCCCGAAAGGCATGCCGTCCTGCCGGTCCGCCAGGTTGATTACCCCCCAGAATTTATAGCCGCTGAGAGGAATGATCATGAAGCTGTTCGTCTGGTACGAGGGCCGCCGGGCCAGCAAGGCGAATTGGCGGTCCTGTCTGAGGTCGGGCACCAGCAAGGGGCGCCGGTGGCTGGCCACATAACCCATGATCCCCTGGGCGGCGATCCGTTCCCCCACCTTGACCTCAACATCGGGGCCCACCGCGGCCAACCCGGAAAATTCGCCCCGCACCGCATCAAAGAGGAAGATGGAACTGTTGGTAACCTGCACCAGCTCCTGGGCGACTTGCAGAAATTGGCGCCCCACTTCCTTGAGATCCTCTTGCTCCCGGGTTCGCTCCCGCAAAGCATTCAGAGCCGCGGCCTCTTTGGTGGTGGAGACCAACTCCACGGCCTGCCAACCCAGGGCTTCAGCTCCCTGGAACACCGTTTCCAGGTCTTTCTCGGCCCGGACCAGGCGCTGATATTCCAGGGCCCGCCCAATGGCATGTCGCAAGATTTCGGGCTGCACTGGTTTAGGGAGATAATCGAAGGCCCCGAGCTTCACCGCCCCCACGGCATCCTCATAATTGGCGTACCCGGTAAAGACGATGGCCAGAGTCCCGGGGTGGTGATGACGTAAGTGCCGCACCAACTCCATGCCGGTCATATCCGGCATCATCATATCGGTGAGGACCAGGTCAAAGGAATGTGTCTGCAAAGCTTCCAGGGCCTGCTTCCCATCACCGGCGGTTTCCACCTGGTAACCTTCGGCGTTCAGGATCTCCTTGGCCATATTCAGGATTAGAGGCTCGTCATCCACCACCAGGATAAGTGGTTGATCTCTTAACATAACTCCTGTCCCGCGGCACTCTGCATATCAAACCCTCATCCTTGAAAGGTCTTGTAACCGGTTGCCTGCCATGGGAAAACTAAAAATCCCGCTGGCCGGACGTCTCCCAGAAAATCAAGCTAATAATTGCCTCCCGCAGGTACCCCAGAATTCTTGCCAAGCCTCTTGCCAGGAAGGCATCAGGTCCAACCCGGACAGCCTCAGCATCCGGTTCTCCAAAACGGAATTGGCGGGTCGGGGGGCCGGGCGCGGAAATTCGGCTGTCGCACAGGCCGCCACCGGCACGGCTAGTCCTGCCTGGCCGAGAATGTGCAGGGCAAATTCATACCAGGTGGCTTCTCCCCGGCAGGTGGCGTGGTAGGTCCCGAAGGCCTCGGTTGCCGCCAGGGCCAGGAGCTGCGGCGCCAAGGCCAGGGCGCTGGTGGGACTGCCCCGCTGGTCGTTCACCACTTTCAACGCTTCCCCCATCCTGCCTTTGGCCAGAATGGCGGTGACAAAATTGGGACCCGGCAGGCCGTAAAGCCAGGCGGTGCGCACGATGAAATGATCCGGACACTGCTGCCGCACCAGTTCCTCACCCAGCAGCTTGCTCCGGCCATAGACCGACAAGGGGTTAGGGGCGTCCCATTCCTGGTACGGCCCGTCTTTGGTGCCATCAAAGACATAATCGGTGGAGAGGTGAATCAACTTAATTCCCAGGTGGCGGCAGGCCACTGCCAGGTTGCGCGGCCCCAGGCCGTTTACCTTTAGAGCCAGGTCCGGTTCGGCCTCCAGGTCATCCACCCGGGTGGCCGCCGCGGCATTCACCACCACTTCCGGCCGGTGCCGGGCCAGGTGCTGCTGTACCGCCCGGAGTTCGGTGATATCCATCTGGCCCACATCGGTGGACACCACTTCCCAGCCCTGTTTGCCCGCCTCCCTCACCAGGGCCTGTCCCAACTGCCCGGCCGCGCCGGCGATCAATAATTTCATGACCTTAAAATAGTTCCGTAGGGGCAAATCTGGTCTGCGCCCCGATGGGATGATGCTGTCCTCGCCCATTACGGCGAGCCCCAGGTTCGCCTTTACAGGCGAAAGGGGGAATCAGGGTCGTCCTCAAACCTGATCTCATCCACCGGCTCCTGGCGGCCGGGGCCCCGGTACAGACGGTTGGCGAAATTGCACACCAGGCCCGGTGGCCGCTGAGATTCCGGTAGCCGTGCACCACCCCCGGGGGAATGATGACGAGGCCCGGACAATTCTCCCCCAGCACAAAATCCTGGCGCAGGCCGTAGGCCGGGCTCTCCGGGCGCTGGTCCCAGAGGCTGACCCGAAATTCTCCCGGACCGGGGAAGCAGAACAGGTCCGTTTGCCGGCGATGGGCATGAGGACCCCGCCCTACCCCCGGCTGGGTCATCGAGATATAGGCCATCACCGGGATGTGCTCCTGGCCCAGTTCATCCTGGCGGAAGATCTCCGCCAGCCAGCCCCGGGAATCCGGGTAGATTACCAGCGGCCGGCAAACCACCCCGGGAATCCGGGACTCAAAACCCCTGCCGTCGTTAGTCAAGGATGACCCCCACTTGCGCTCGCTCCTCATCTGCATACCAGGTCGTTTTTGTTAATTTTTCGAAACCTATTTTAGCATAAATGATTTAATATTTAAACAAAGTTAAAAGTACTATTTACATCGCTCTGGGCGTCCGATTTCTGAACTTTTTCCCTAAGAACTGACTCGGGAATCAACAAGGCCATAGGTCGTATCGCAGCCAGAGAATGGAGCTGGGTCCAGACCACGGTTCAGCCAGGAGAGCCGGCGCCCCGGCCGGCTCGGGAACGCCGCGGGCGGCTGCCCCCTTGGCTTGCCGGCGGCCTACGAACCCCGGATATAATTGAAGATGGCCTCGATTATGGGATTGAGATAGGGACTGACAATTCCCTGGGGACTGAGGCGCTCCAGGAACGCCAGGGCCAGGATGAGGAAGGGCCCCACCTGGAGAAACCTGTGCTTGAGCGTGGCGAATCCCGGCGGCAGCAACTCGCTGACCAAAATGCCCGCGGCCAGCGGCGGCAGGATGATCAGATTATAAATGGCCGTGGTGACGTTCACCCCGATCACCATCAGAAAAACCCTGGGGTCAGAATTCACGGCCATCATGATCATGACGATACTGCCCACAATGCTGGCCAAAAGCAAGTTAGCGATGGGCCCTGCCATGCGGGTAATTACCAGGTAAGCCCGTGGGTGCTTGAATTTGCCGGGGTCGACGTCCACGGTGCGGGGCCAGCCGAAGCCTGCCGCCAGATAGCAGATCGTTCCCAACAGGCTCAGATGCAACAAGCAATTGAAGTTAAACCGTCTGCTGTCCCCGGTGCGGGAATCCCCCAGGAAGGTGGCCACGAAGGCCTGAGCTTCGGCATTGATGGTAATGGCCAGCAGCACCGAAACGGCAAAAGAGACCACCGCATCCACGGCCAGGTGTTGGGGGTCTAAGATGAAAGGCACAGGCCAGCTGCTTGGTGGCATCGTCACGTCCTAAGGTACCAACATAGAGAAGGCAGGGACTCGTCCCTGCCTTCTCAGTTTAGCAGATTAAGGCCAAAAGCTCACCTAATTGGTGGGGCCGTTAGCCCTGTTTGGTCACTTCTCATGCTCGAGCATCGGCCGCTTGGTGACCCAGGAGAGGACCACCGCACCTATCAGCACCAGGGCAGAAATATAGAAGGCCCAATCCAGCGAGCCGGTCATGTCCTTAATGGTGCCGCCGATCCGGGCCATGAAGAAACCGAAACCCCAGCCGAGGAACACCAGGCCGTAGTTCATACCCAGGTTCTTGGGGCCAAAGAAGTCGGCGGTGAAAGAGGGCATCAGCGCCAACCCGCCGCCGTACTGCCAGAAGGCGATACCCACGGCGATGAACAGGAAGAAGACGCTCTTGGCCCCAATGATGGAAGGCATCAAAAACAAGCAAACGGCTGAGATGATGCAATTAAGGGCATAGGCGTTGCCCCGGCCGATCTTATCGGAATACATGCCGGTGCCCACCCGGCCCGCAGCGTTCACCAGACCGCCGTAAGAGGCCAGGATCCAGGCATTAGCCGCAAAGAAGGGGATGGCCTTGGCCGTGGTCCCCAGCAGACCGGCGGCGTTGGCGATGACCAGCAAACCGGATTGGGTGGTGCCGATGAACATAAAGACCAGGGCGTAGAACTGCCAGGTCTTCATCATGTCCCCGGGGTTCCAATCCACCAGGGTGCCCGCGGCCTTGGCCGGCGCCGCACCCGCCTTGACCACTGCTGCCGGGGCCACATAGCCCGGAGGCGCCTTGGCCAACTGAGAGCCGGCAATGATGGTAACCACTGCAAAGAGGATGCCCAACACTACGAAGCTGTAAGTCAGACCGCCATGGGAGAGCAGATAGGCTCCCAAGGGCGAGACGTATAGCGCTGCGCCGCCGTAACCGCCCACTACCAGGCCGGCGATCAAGCCGCGTTTGTGAGGTCCAAACCATGACAGGGCCGCCGGGGTGGGCGCCGCATAGCCGATGCCCATGCCGATGCCGCCGAAGACGCCGAAACCGATGATCAGGCCGGTATAGCTTTTGGTCACCCCGGCGATGATACAACCTAACGCCAGGAACAACCCGCCGACGATGGCGCCGAATTTGGGGCTGATCTTATCCTGGATGCGGCCCCCCGGAATCATCAATAAGGCAAAGATAATGACGCACAAGGAAAACGGGGTGGCCGCTTCGGCGTTGGTCAAATAGACCCAGCCTTCATTCGCGCCGGTCATCACCGTACCGGCCATCTTCAGATCTTTGGGAACCAGGGCCCCGGCCCAGACGCTCCACGCATACAAAATGCCCAAACAGAGGTTCACTGCGGTGCCGCAGAATACGACGACCCACGCCTTTCCTGGAACTTTGTCTGCCATTTGCTCCCTCCTGAAAAATTATGACTTAAAAAAAAAGCCAGCTGATGAACGATCAATAAAATGGCACTCCTCATTCTTCCAGACGATTGGACGCACCACCTCCTTTAACGTAAGATTTTATCGTGACTAATAGTGCAAGGGTCCTGCCAAGGCCATCATAGAACCGAAAATATTCCCCAGTCAATTAAAATAGCTGATATTATTGCGCTTATGAAATTTTTCTCATAGTTTTTGCCGGGGCTTGGGTCCCCGGCTCGCCTTATTTTCGGGACTTTTTCCCCAGCCCAGGGGGTGCTTTACCCCATAGCCGGACCCTCAAAAAGCAGGGGCGGCTCGCGAGCCGCCCCCACAATAATTCTCCAATAAGATTATGATTATCGCCCCCACACCTCCCGGGCCGCGGCCGCGGTCTTTTCCAGGTCCTCGGCCCCGTGGGCCAAAGAAATAAACCAGGCCTCGAATTGGGAGGGCGGCAGGTAAATCCCCTGGGCCAGCATCCCCTGAAAAAACTGCCGGAAACGGTTCAAATCGGATTTCTTGGCGTCTTCCAGGTCGTTTACCGGACCCCGGCAGAAGAACAGGGTGAGCAGCGAGCCCGCCCGGTTGACGGTGATTTCCGCTCCACCCCGGGCCGCGGCCCGGACCAGCTCCGCCTCTAACCAGGCCCCCTTTTCTTCCAGTTGCTCATAGGTCCCGGCCCGTTGCAGGGCCTTCAGGGTGGCCAGCCCCGCGGCCACCGCCACCGGGTTGCCGGACAGGGTCCCGGCCTGATAGATGGGGCCGGCGGGCGCCACCTGGGACATCAGCTCCCGCCGGCCGCCGTAAGCCCCCACCGGCAGCCCCCCGCCGATGATCTTGCCCAGGCAGGTGAGGTCGGGTTTGACCCGGTAGCGGGCCTGGGCCCCGCCCCAGGCCGCCCGAAAGCCGGAAATCACCTCGTCGAAGATTAAAATGATGTCTTCCTGGTGGCACAACTGCCGCAAACCCTCCAGAAATCCCTCCCTGGGGAGGACCACCCCCATGTTGCCGGCCACCGGTTCCACGATGATGGCGGCAATCTCCCCGGCGTGGCGCTTCACCGCCTTCTGCACCGCCTCCAGGTCGTTGTAAGGCAGCGACAGGGTTAAAGCCGCGATCTCCGCGGGCACCCCGGGACTGCCGGGAATGGCCTGGGTCAGGACCCCGCTGCCCGCGGCCACCAGAAAGGAGTCGGCGTGGCCATGGTAGCAGCCGTCAAATTTGATCACCCGGGCGCGCCCGGTGGCGCCCCGGGCCAGCCGCAGGGCGCTCATGCAGGCCTCGGTGCCTGAGGTGACCAGGCGCACCATCTCCAGGGAGGGCACCGCCTCCACCAGCAGCTGGGCCAGTTCCACCTCCCCCGGGGTCGTAGCCCCGAAACCGAGACCCCGGCTGGCCGCCTCCTGCACCGCGGCCACCACTTCCGGCACGGCGTGCCCCAAGATCAGCGGGCCCCAGGAACCGACAAAGTCCAGATAGGAGTTGCCGTCCACGTCGTAAACCCGGGACCCGGCGCCCCGGGCAATGAGCGGCGGCGGGGTCAAGCCCACTGCGCCCCAGCCCCGCACCGGGCTGTTCACCCCGCCGGGCATCAAAGTAAGCGCCTTTTCGAACAGGCGCTGCGATTCCACCAGATTTGCCATGAATGACTCCTATGAAGGTCAATCTTTAAGTCCCCCCTTTTCTAAAGGGGGGATTTAGGGGGGATTATCAAGAGGTTGTTTGTTACTGCTGAAGCCAACCACCAACCACTGACTACTGGCTACTGGCTACTGAAATAGCGCATGGTGGTCTTTTTCAATTCGCTTTCGCTGAAGAGCACCTCGTAATCGGTGAGTCCGGTTTCCCGGGCCATGCGGGCCGCGATCTCCAGGCATTCCTCCCGGGTGCGGCCATGGACCATGGTATAGAGGTTGTAAGGCCAGGCCGGGGCGGGGCGCCGGGCGTAACAGTGGCTTACCACCCTTTGGGCGGCCAATTCCTGGCCGACTCTCTTCAGCCTGGCCTCGGGCACCTTCCAGGCCACCAGGGCATTGGCCTCAAAGCCCGACTTTTGATGCCTCAGGGTAGCCCCGAAACGCCGGATATAGCCCTTCTCCATCAGGCCCCGGATGGCGGCCAGCACCACCTCCTCCTCCAGACCGAGGCGCGCCGCCAGGTCCAGGAAGGGGCGGGGTTCGATCTCCAGGTCCCGTTGCAGGACCAGGATCACTTGTTTTTCCAGGTCGGATAACATCTGTTAAAATATAGAATTATTCCCCGGCTCTTGGCAAGCTTCGGGCTCGGCGGGGCGACCCGCGCCAGAATTTTTCTTTGTCGGGGCGACCCGCTGGGTCGCCCTGGCTACCAGGAAACCGGATCGCCCACCTTGATGCCGTGCCGGTCACAGAAGCCGGCGGGCACTTCCAGGACATAATTCACCGGTCCCGGGGAGGCGTAGCAGGCCCGTTGATCCTCGAAAGGAGCGTTCTTGGTTATCCCCACCACCCGGCCGGGCACCAGCCAGATGAAATCGATGGGAAAGCGCATATCCCGCATGCAGAATTCCTGGATCACCAGGGTGGGCATGATGAACAGCATGCCCTGCCCTTCCGCCAGCCCCTGGCGGTTCCCCAGTCCCAGATACAGCTTTTCCGGGGAAAAGACCACTTCCGTCTTCACTTTCACCTGACCCAGCTTAACCCAGGTGATGGGATTGCCGGCTGGCGACAGTTCCTCCCGGGCCAGCGCGGCCGGCGGGAAGCTGAGGCTCCCCAGCATCAGGAGCACCAGGCAGTATCCGGGCCATCCGTCTTTTGATTCTTCATTACTATAAATTATCACACTCTTTCGTTATGGCAAGTAACGGGAAACTTGAAACCGGGAAGCCATCCGTTCAAGTGCCCCAAAAACTACTGCCGACCTCCTGGGTCTATGGTATAATGTTGTTAAAAGTTTACCGCTTTTCAAGGAGATGCGGCCATGAAAATCGTCGCCGTGTTGGGAAGTCCCCGGCCCCAGGGGAACAGCGCCGCCCTGGTCCGGCGGTTTTTGGCCGCGGCCCGGGAACAGGGGGCCGAAGTGCAGGAATTCTCTTTGAATCAGATGGATTTCCAGGGCTGCCAGGGCTGCCGCGCCTGCAAAACCGAGAGCGAGGCCTGCGTCCTCGAGGATGAACTGGCCCCGGTGCTGGCGGCCATCAAGGACGGCCGACCTCCTGCTGCTGGCCTCCCCGGTCTATTTCGGGGATATCATCGGCCAGTTGAAATGCTTCTTCGACCGGACCTATTCTTTCTTGAACCCGGATTTCAGCAGCCGGGTGCCGCCGGGCAAGAAGGCGGTGGTGGTCCTGGTCCAGGCCAACCCGGAGGCGGCCAATTTCGACGACATCTTCCCCCGCTACGAGCGCTGGCTGAAGATGTTCGGCTTTGACCCGATTCATCTGCTGCGGGCCGTGGGGGTGCGGGACCCCGGAGACATCGACCGGCAACCGGACCTGCTGAACCGGGCCGCCTCCCTGGCCCGGGAGTTGGTGCAGAAATAAAAAAAGCCCGCCTCCGTCAAGGGGCGGGCTTACTGCTCATGAAATTAATGGTAGCGCAGGCTTCCAGCCTGTGACCGGCGGCGTCCTACTCTGCACGCAGTCACCCACGTAGCATACCATGATACCATTAACTGGTTCACCCGCCGGGATATTCGAGATCTCACTACTGAGTCATGCTTGTGGGATACCAGAAGATCTAGCGGTGTGACCCCTGCGGTCTCTATAGGCCAGGCGCACTTATCCCATAATGGCCGTCAGCTACTTTGCCAATATCCTTTGCACTCACACTTTCTTTCCATTACACTCCAGATGATATGAGAGACGATAAAGTTCAGATAGGATATGCTGATAGGCCATCCAATTCGGCCAATGTGTCAATAGAGTCACGGAAATCGTATTGCAGGAAGCAGATTTCTAAATAACATAGTTAGATTATCCCTAAAATTGTGTCGTTAGCTGTCTCAATATTGTGCCCGTTCCAATTTTCCAATAACTGCTGCATTGCTCTTGAATCCTTCGTAATTGAACCGCGGCTCTTAGCTTTGTGGTAGTTCTTTCTTGTCTGGTGGAGTAGACTTGTTTCTCTCATCGATTACTTCAGCCAGAGTCACAGGCTTTCTTCCTGATTCGGTTCTCAATCATCCATTCTCGGCTTTGAGCCGCTCATTCTCGACTTGTAAATCCGGTCCAACTATTGCTTTGAACAGAGTCGAGTCGATGCCTGTCGGAAAATAGACCGAAGACTTAGGTCAAAGGATAATTCTACTGTCTCAACTGTTGGATGCGGTTTTTTGATGATATACGTATGAAGTGTCGATATTGACGCCCATTATCAGCCACTCGGCATACTGCGCCCAAATCGGTGGGGTTTCTTCCTGGCCTCGTCCAACTCTGCCATCGATATGGCGAAGTTGCGTCTGCATTACAGTTAACCATTCATAGGCATGAGGACCTCTTGCATCATAATGATAACTAAATGGCATAGACCCAGAAATCTTCAGTTTTCTACTGGTGCCGAATTTTAGGGATTGTAGTCATAATTCACCGGCAACCTCATAAATTATTGAATCATGCCACAGAATTTGCAAATTACAAATAAAAAAACCCCGCCTCCATCAAGAGGCGGGCTTACTGCTATGAAATTAAATCCGGCGGCGTCCTACTCTTCCACGCAGTCACCCACGTAGTACCATCGGCCCTGCAGGGCTTAACTACCGAGTTCGGGATGGGATCGGGTGTGACCCCTGCGGTATGGCCACCGGAAACTTTGAGACAGCTTATCAGCTATCAGCGGTCAGCTTTCAGCTAAAGCCAAAAGCTGACTCGCTTTATTACCAAGCAAATCTGGAAGTAAAGAGAATGTCCTTAAAAGTTTCCGAAGGCAAGAGAGGAAATATGGTCAAGCCTCACGGCCGATTAGTACCAGTCAGCTCCACACATTACTGCGCTTCTACCTCTGGCCTATCAACCTGGTGGTCTACCAGGGGCCTTTAGGGATCTTACGATCCGGGAGATCTTGTCTTGAGGTCGGCTTCCCGCTTAGATGCTTTCAGCGGTTATCCGGTCCGAACATGGCTACCCGGCGCTGCGCCTGGCGGCACAACCGGAACACTAGTGGTTCGTCCATCCCGGTCCTCTCGTACTAGGGACAGCTCCTCTCAAATCTCCTACGCCCACAACAGATAGGGACCAAACTGTCTCACGACGTTTTAAACCCAGCTCACGTACCGCTTTAATTGGCGAACAGCCAAACCCTTGGGACCTTCTTCAGCCCCAGGATGCGATGAGCCGACATCGAGGTGCCAAACCTTCCCGTCGATGTGAACTCTTGGGGAAGATCAGCCTGTTATCCCCGGCGTACCTTTTATCCGATGAGCGACGGCCCTTCCATACGGGACCGCCGGATCACTAAGGCCTACTTTCGTATCTGCTCGACTTGTGGGTCTCGCAGTTAAGCTCCCTTATGCCTTTACACTCAGCGGCTGGTTTCCAATCAGCCTGAGGGAACCATCGCGCGCCTCCGTTACGCTTTAGGAGGCGACCGCCCCAGTCAAACTACCCGCCAGGCAATGTCCCCGACCCGGATAACGGGTCTGGGTTAGAATTCTAGAATAACCAGGGTGGTATTTCAAGGTTGGCTCCCTCCGAACTAGCATCCGGAGATCGTCGCCTCCCACCTATCCTACACAAATTATCCCAAAATTCAATGCCAAGCTGTAGTAAAGGTGCACGGGGTCTTTCCGTCTTGTTGCGGGTACACGGCATCTTCACCGCGAATACAATTTCACCGAGTCCCTGGTCGAGACAGCGGGGCAATCGTTACGCCATTCGTGCAGGTCGGAACTTACCCGACAAGGAATTTCGCTACCTTAGGACCGTTATAGTTACGGCCGCCGTTTACCGGCGCTTCGGTTCAGAGCTTCTCCGGACGAATCCAGATGACCCCACCCCTTAACGTTCCGGCACCGGGCAGGCGTCAGACCCTATACGTCGTCTTGCGACTTAGCAGAGTCCTGTGTTTTTAGTAAACAGTCGCCACCCCCATTTCTCTGCA
>CAWCKU010000003.1:0-236896 GCA_963796215.1 uncultured delta proteobacterium
AATCATGGGCTTTCTCTGTAACTGGTGCGCCTATGCCGGGGCCGATACCGCCGGGATCGCCCGGTTTCAGTATCCCGCCACCTGCGCATTATGCGCACCATGTGCACCGGCCGGGTTGACCCCATATATGTCATGAAGGCCCTGCAAAAAGATTATGACGGGGTCTTCGTCTTTGGTTGACACATTGGCGACTGCCATTACCTGGAAGGTAATGTCTATGCGGCCAAGAGAATGGACCTGGTGCGCTATTTGTTGGAGATCTCGGGTCTTGGCCAGGATCGGCTGCAGATCCGCTGGGTCAGCGCCACCGAGGGTCAGCAATTTGCCGAGTACGTCACCCAGCTCACTGAGATCGTGCAGAAATTGGGCCCCCTGGATCGCGACAAGATGGCGCTGCAAATAGCAGCAGTGAGCCGGGCCCTTGACAGCCCCGATCTTAGATGGCTTCTGGGCCTGCAGCGTCAACTCACCGAGCGGGAAAATGTCTACCATGAAAAACTGGACCCCGAGGCTTACGAGAAGTTGCTTAAGTCTTCGGCCGAACAGGAGTATCATCGGGGCCTGATCTATGCAGCCCTGCAAGCCGAGCCTCGGACCGTACGGCAGATCGCCGAGGCGACCGGCCTGCCCATCTACACCATCTCCTTGCGCTTGAATGACCTGGAGAAGACTTCCACGGTGAACATCTCGGGGCATGAGGGCCATAGTCCCAAATTCGGCCTCATGGCGGCCTAGTCCCTTTGAGAGGGAATGAGCTCGCCAGGCTGGCGATTCAAATCATTGGAAGAGGAATAACTCATGACGCAGCAAAACGATAAAACAGTCGGGGCTGCCTTGGTATTGGGTGGCGGGATCGCCGGCATGCAGACCTCCCTGGACCTGGCCAATGCCGGTATCAAGGTCTACCTGGTGGATCGCACCCCTACCATCGGCGGCACCATGTCCCAGTTGGACAAGACCTTTCCCACCAACGACTGTGCCATGTGCATTGTCTCCCCCAAGCTGGTGGAGGTGGCCCGGCACATCGATATTGAAACCATTACCAATTCGGAACTGGAGTCACTTAGCGGGGAAGCGGGAAATTTCCGCGCCGTTATAAAAAATTATCCCCGTTATATCGATTTAAAGAAGTGTACCGGCTGCGGCATCTGCCGTCAGACTTGCCCGGTGAAGGCGGTCAATGAATTTAATTATGGCCTGGATCGTCGGGCGGCCACCTATATCAGATATCCCCAGGCGGTACCCCTGGCCTACACCATCGACCGCGACGTCTGCATCGGCTGCGGGCTGTGCGAAAAAGTCTGCCTGGCCAAGGCCGTCAAGTACGACGATGAGGCGAAGGACCGCGAGTTGGCGGTGGGCGCCGTGGTTTTAGCCCCGGGCTTCACCCTCTTCGATCCGCGTCGCCTGCCCGGTTATGAATACAGCA
Organism: uncultured delta proteobacterium; assembly: GCA_963796215.1. Lineage (GTDB taxonomy): Bacteria > Desulfobacterota > Desulfobaccia > Desulfobaccales > 0-14-0-80-60-11 > JAPLJC01. The sequence continues at coordinate 1,430 of CAWCKU010000003.1, forward strand.
ACTCCCCCAATATCGTCAGCAGCATGGAATTTGAGCGCATCTTGAGCGCCACGGGGCCCTTCCAGGGCCATGTCATGCGCCCCTACGACCGGGATGAACCCACCAAGATCGCCTGGCTGCAATGTGTGGGCTCCAGGGATGAAAAAACCAATCCTTATTGCTCTGGGGTGTGCTGCATGTACGCCATCAAACAGGCGGTCATCGCCAAGGAGCACTGCAAGACCTTCACCCTGGACACCACCATCTTCTTCATGGACATGCGCACCCATGGGAAGGATTTCGAAAAGTATTACATGCGGGCCGAAAAGGAAAGCGGCGTGCGCTTTATCCGCTCGCGGATCCACAGCCTGGATCCCGACCCCGAGACCGGCAATATCCATATTCGCTATATGTTTGAAGATGGGACCATCAAGGTGGAAGAATTCCATCTGGTGGTGCTCTCCTGCGGCCTGGAAATCTCCCCCACGACCTTGAAACTCGCCGAAAACCTGGGGGTTGCCATCACGCCGGAAACCCGCTTTGCCTGGAGTTCGCCTTTTGCGCCGGTGAACACCAACAAACCGGGGATCTTTGTCTGTGGAGCCTTCCAGGGTCCCAAGGATATTCCCACGTCGGTGATGGAGGCCTCGGCTGCTGCCGCTGCTGCCGGCGAAATGCTGGCCGCGGCCCGGGGCACCGAGCTGAAGGTCAAAGAGCTGCCGCCGGAGCGGGACGTCGAAGGGCAAGAGCCGCGCGTCGGCGTCTTCGTCTGCAACTGTGGCATCAACATCGGCGGCGTCATCAACGTCCCGGCTCTCACCGAATACGTCGCCACCCTGCCGGGGGTGACGGTGGCCGACCAGAACCTGTTCACCTGCTCCACTGACACCCAGAGCAAGATTCTGCGCTTCATCAAGGAACATGAGTTGAACCGGGTGGTGGTGGCCTCTTGCAGCCCCCGGACCCACATGCCCATGTTCCAGGAGACCGTCCGGGAGGCGGGCCTCAACCCCTACCTCTTCGATATGGCCAACATCCGGGACCAGGACACCTGGGTGCATATGCACGAGCCGGAAAAGGCCCTGGAAAAAGCCAAGGATCTGATCCGGGGGGTAGTGGCCCGGGTGGTGCGGTTGGAACCCTTGCACAAGCAGGCCTTTCCGGTAACCAAAGCCGCCCTGGTCATCGGCGGCGGGGTCGCCGGCATGGAAGCGGCCCTAACCATCGCCGGCATGGGCTTTCAGGCCTACCTGGTGGAAAAGGGTGATAAATTGGGAGGTCAGGCCTGGAACCTGGTGACCAGCGCCCGGGGTTACGACTATCGAGGCTATCTGGAAGGGCTGATCACCAAGGTGGAGAAGCACCCCAAAATCGAGATCATGTTCAACTCCGCCGTCAAGGACACCAGTGGCTTTATCGGCAACTTCTCCTCCCTGGTCGAGACCCCTGCAGGTGAGCGCCAGTTGGATCACGGCGCCACCATCATGGCCACGGGCGGTTACGGCCTGAAACCCGAAGAGTACCTCTACGGCCAAAACCCCAATGTCCGCACCTCCCTGGAATTCGACAAACTCGTCGCCGCCAAGGACCCCAAGATTAAGGAAGCCCAAACGGCGATCTTCATCCAGTGCGTCGGCTCCCGGGAACCCGAGCGCCCTTACTGCAGCCGCCTGTGCTGCACCCATTCGGTGGAATCTGCCATTGAACTCAAAGAGATCAACCCCGAACTAAATGTTTTCATCCTCTACCGGGATCTGCGTACTTACGGGGACCGGGAACTGCTCTATAAAAAGGCCCGGGAAATGGGGGTCATGTTCATCCGCTACGATCTGGACAGCAAGCCTAAGGTGGAACAGACGGCCGACGGCCAGCTCCAAGTGACCATCAACGATGTCATCCTGGATCGGCCGGTGGTTCTGAAACCCGACTTCCTGACCCTGGCCTCGGCGATCCTGCCCAACCCGGTGGAAGACATCGGCGAAATCTTCAAGGTGCCCCGGAACGCCGAGGGCTTCCTCAATGAGGCCCATGCCAAGTTGCGCCCGGTGGATCTGCCTTCCGACGGTCTCTTCCTGGCGGGGCTGGCCCATTATCCCAAGCCCATCGATGAGACCATCGCCCAAGCCAAGGCGGCCGCGGGACGAGCCGCCACCGTCCTGGCCAAGAGCATGGTGGAAGTGGGCGGCATCGTGGCGGTGGTGGACCCGGATAAATGCGCCGTCTGCCTCACCTGCGTGCGGACCTGCCCCTTCAATGTGCCGGTGATTGATTACACCATCGACGCGGCCTATATTGATCCGGCCAAGTGCCAGGGCTGCGGCGTCTGCGTCTGCGAATGTCCGGCCAAGGCCATCCAATTGAAAAACTTCACTGACTCCCAAATCATTGCCCAGGAAGAGGCTCTGGCTGCGGGATAAGAAAGGAGAAGTCATGACTGCTGCGTGGACTCCCAAAATCATCGGCTTTTGCTGCCGCTTCTGAGGTTACAGCGCTGCGGACCTGGCAGGTTCGATGCGACTGCAATATCCCCCGGATCTCAAGCTCATCCTGATGCCCTGCACCGGGCGGGTGGATATCCTCCACCTGCTCAAGGCCTTTGAGGCCGGGGCGGATGCCGTCGTGGTGGTGGGCTGTCTGGAGGGTGAATGCCACTATCTCATGGGCAACATCCGGGCCAGGAAACGGGTCACCAAGGTGAAGAAGGACCTCGAGGCCATGGGTCTGGAGCCCGAGCGGATCGAGATGTTCAATCTCTCGTCTTCGGAAGGGCCACGCTTTGCCGCCATCGCTAGAGAGATGGTGGAGCGGACCTATAAACTGGGTCCCAGCCCCATGAAACCGGAACTCCGGGCCGAATGGCTGAAAAAGCAGGCGGCGTAGAAATGATATGTGGGGAAGGGGGCTAAGGGCCGCGGGCCCTTACCCCCTTCCCCACACCCCATCCCCCAATCCCATAAGTTAGGGCGACCCGCTGGGTCGTCCCAAAATGGGTGGCCACCGCCCACCACCCGCCTAAATCCGCTTCAGGCAAACCACCGGCTCGCGGGCCAACATAACGCGTAGAACCGAAAAATCCGGCAATCCCAAAGCCTGCGCCACGGCCGCATCAATCCTGGCCCGCACCGGATCGGCGGCCATCTCGGGAAAAGGCCGCAACTCCTCCCGGCACACCTCGTCATAGGCCGCGGCCAATTGCTCCAACTGCCCAGCGCTAAGGCCCCCCATGTCAAGCACTGGCAGCGCTTCGAGCACCGGTTTCTTGAAATCTATCCAAGCGCCCCGTGTTTCCTGGCGGTTCGCCAAAACCAACAGGATTCCCAGAGTGGAATTAAGCCAGAGAGCCAGGGCTTTTTCAATTTCCTCACTTCTGAATGGTTCTTTAAGGGAAACCGGCCACCACATATTGGACAAGACAATTTGAGAGACCCTCAGACAAAACATTCTTTGGGTTTTCATCCAGATTCGCTCAGCCAACATGATTCTTCCCGCCAGGGGCCAGAGGTCTTCAGCTTTTCGCAAGGTGCGGCTAGCCTTGGCTTCCGCCAAAGGCATCAGGAAGGCATTAGGCTCTTGTTCCAGGTTCGTCATTGCCTGGGCGTCATGTCCCCAAAAAGCCGGAAAAGCCGTGGCATGTTGGCACACATTAAAACCGTCATGAATATCTCGCCGGTCAGGCCCCAAGGTGGCAAATCCTTCAAAGGCTTTAAAGCCACTGGGGCGAAACCCTTCCGACCCGGCAGCCACAATTCTCCCTTGGTAATAAAATAGGCCGCCCGAATCAGGTCGGACTGGGCAAAGGCGCAAGGCAACATCCACGCCGGCCAGTTCGGATTTCTTCCCAGGGAAAGGCCATTGCCTCTCCCAACTTCTCTCGTCCCGAAGAACGGTCCAAAGAAAATTCCAGGGCGCCCTGGCCCTGTGGTCCGGGAGGAGCAGGCTTGTTTTTCAAGGTATGATAGATTGCCAGGGCCTCAAAAGCGGTATCGGGGTTGCGCCAGAGATTGAGCACCACGGTCGACTTATTGCTAACGTCTTCTTTAATTTCTAATTTTCTGGCCACCAGCATCACTTCGCTCAGACTGGTGCTCTCCGAAAAATTCCATCTCTCCGGGTCGTGACTCGCAACCAGGAATTCCACCTGGTAATTTTCCGCCAACAATTTCCGGGTCGGCTCCCAGGCCACCCCGGACACCAGCGCCTTGGGTAGCACCAGGGCCAACCGCCCGCCCCGTTTCACATAGGAGTCGCCAACCGCCACGAATACCGCTCCCAGACCGGCGGTAATATTGGCCTTAAGATAATAGCGTTTGACCAGTTTCTTCAATCTGGCTTGGGCCTTGGCGCGTTCCTTGTCTTCCAAAGACCCGAAAAGCAGGTTACCGCCCACGCTGCGGGTGAAAGGCGGATTCATGACGCAGAGGTCCAAATCCGGCAAATGGGCATACTCGAATTCCTTTTCTCCCTTGCCGCTCAACTTTTTCCCCTGTCTCACCGCCCCAAATAGATCACGCCTCACAAAGACATTTTTGCCTTTGACAAAATCAATGCTTCCTAGGCTGATTAAGGGCCCGCCCATGGGGATGCTCCACAAATTCATTCCCTTAAAGGCAATCTCCGGCGCCCGGAGGGCCAGAGTGGAAGCGGTAAGGTGTGTTGCGGAAGGAAGTACATCATAGCCGTGAATGATTTCCTCAGCTATAACACGGTGAATGTCAGTAAAATTCAGGGGCTTGCCAGCCTTGACTGCGGCCCCCACGTAATTATCCGTCAAGGTATCGGCCGCGGCCATGAGCAAAGTCCCGGTACCGCAGGCCAGGTCGGCGATGCGAAAATTCATCAAGTCGTTGAAATCGTGCCATCGCCGTGCAAATGCCTCTCCACCTAGGGCAAGTTTTAACAGCAACAGCGCCGAAGGCACCCTGGTGTAATAAGTCGCCAGATATTTCTTATCTGCCAGCAGTTTGTGATAGACCCGGCCCATGAGGTCATGGCGTAGCGCCGCCCTCAGGCCGACTATGCGCTGTGCTGCGTCGGCCAATGATTTGAGCATTGTAAAGGCCGGATCAGAGGGAATTTGCAGTAAAAGTTCCCGGGCCAGATGGAAGATGGGGTAATAATTGATCTTGAGAATCTCCCGCCATTGGGAGCTAAAGGCGCTCAAGACATTTTCTTCATTTATAATTTTTTCCAGTGGCGCTACGCTGAACTCCCGATGATTAGACAAATCTCTTGGAATATCATGGCGTTGACCAAAACCAGACTACTGATCCGGCTTATGGCCTCGGTTTCCTCGGCACTAAGTTTCTTCATTCATCTTCCTCTTCGCCGACTTTTTTCTTTTTCCTGGCCGGAAAGGCGCGAATTCCTAAGATTTTTGCAGCTTCATTTGGAAATCCGGGAATAGCCGCCAGAGTCGGCGCAGCTTTTTCCACTGCCTCACTGAGTATTTCGGTGGCGTGTTTTACCACATCCTCCTGAACTAACTTGTCAAAAGTCTGATACAGCATGTGAGTCAGTTCTTCTATGTTTGCCGAAGCGAAACCGGATTCTCCCGATTCACTGTATATCGCCACCCTTAACTGGCTCTCCTTCATTCCCCTTTTTAATTGTTCGAGTTTTTCTAATTTTCGCAGCAAGGCAGGATACACCACGGCCACGCCGATGTGAGCCAAACCATCTTCCACCCTCTGCCGGGCGGCATTCAGAGCGCTCTCTTCTGCGTTAGGTGTATCCTCTACTTTTCCTTCAATAATTAAGCGCAGACCCCGGAAATAGACCAGCACGTCAGGCATTTTCCGGGTCATGCCTGGCCTGGCCTTAATTATTCTTTCCGGCGCGGAAATAACTCCATGTTCTTCCAAAACCTGGGCCAGGATCACATTGAGCACTTCTTCTCTGAAACCGGTTTCCATGATTACTCCAAGAATCTGGAAATTTCCTTTCCCATGGCTATGATTGCCCAAATATGGAAGTTAGTCAAGAAATGCAAAATGTCCTTTAGACGCCAAGTGCGGGTCAACCGTCTCTGCTGTTCTGGAAATTTCTCTCCCCTGGGTTTACCCTATCTGCATGTGTAACTTGACCGCTCTACCCCCGGACCGCCCGGCCGCCAAGCGGCACCAATGCGGTACAACAGCGGCCCCTAAGCGGTGCCGGACCGCTCAGGCAGCGTCCCCTCAGCGGACTAAAGTGAGCCAAATAAGATACTTATGCGAAACGAACTGCGGAATTTTATCAGGTATCGGCACAGGCTGGCCCCGATGGGCCTCTTTTTTCGACATGAAGTCCCTGCAAACCTGGGCGACTACCTGGAAAACCCAGGAATATTCGCTACTTGGCTGATGCACAATTTTCTCATCCCTAAGTTCTACCTGGGATTGCCTTTTTCGCCGCCAGGCTCAGCCTGGCCACCATTTCCATTCCCAAGTGCAACTTATACTACTGGCTGGCGATCAATTGGTAGCACAGGCTTTCCAGCCTGTGTTGGCGCAGGCTGAAGCCTGCGGCTACCGCGAATAAAAGAGGGAGCGCCCCGGCCATCCCTTGTTTTTGCTCCCGGCCTTTCTTAATTATTTAGATTAATCTAGTTTCGTATTAGCCAAGGAGCGCCCGTGGAATTAACAGCACGCCAAATAATGGATACCCGGTTTCAGACCTTGCGTCCGGAGATGTCAATTGAGGAGGCAGTGCGGATATTCCACCGGGCCAGTCTGGAGACCGGCCAGACGGTTTTTGGGATGATGGTCACCGACGCGGCCGGGGTCCTGGTGGGGATGCTGTCGATTTATGATATCCTGCTGCTGCTGCGCCCCAAACATATCCACATCTGGGGAGAAATGGAGGACCTGGAGGTCTCGGGCATCCTGGAGGCCGCCTGCCGGCGCGCCCAGCCGATGCTGGTGGGGGACATTATGACCACCGAGGTCATTACCATCACCCCGGATACCCACGTGCTCCTGATGATCGACATCATGATCAAAAAGCACGTGCGCCGCTTGCCGGTCCTGGAAGATGGGAAAATTGTGGGAATCGTTTATCTTTCCAGGGTGTTTAACCAGTCTGGTGGAGAGACTCACCGGCTAATTCAGGTAAGATTCTTTATGCCCGTTATCGATTATCAGGAAGTCCTGAAGGGGCTGATGGTGCAGGAAGCCATGCGCCGCCAGGTGATCCAATTGCCGGAAACGGCCTCCTTGGCTCAGGCCATTAGCTACACCATTAAATACAAGGTAAATGCCATCTTGATTACGGCCGAAAATCAGGAAGGGCTGGGGGTGGTTTCGAAGACCGACCTGATGGGGGCCTACTATGCCGGCTTGCCCCTCAGCACTGCCTGCGAGACCGTCATGGTGGGGCCGCCCTTGTTTTGCCGAACCCAGACTACCTTGGACTTTGCCCTGGATACCATGCGGGCCAACAAGGTGCACCGTCTCTACGTCAAGCGCGGCTAGCGCCAACCGGGCGGTGGGCGTCCTGGCTTATCCCGATATCGTGGGTTTGCTTTACCGGTACTGCAACAGATGCGAGAGGAGCCTGAGGTTGAGGCCCGGGGGGCAAACCCCCTACCGGATCATTTTCTGATTCGGGAAGTGATGACCCCGGAAATCTACGCCCACCGGGAAAACGACAGCCTCCAGACGGTGATGGAAGGCCTGGCGGCCTACCGGTTCGGAGCCGTTCTCATCCAGACCGCGGCCGGCCGCCCGGTGGGAGTGGTTTCCAAAACCGATCTGATCCTGGCTTACAAACACGGCATGGACACCGAAACCAAGGCCCGCACTGTTATGAATTTCCCGGTGCAAGCCTGTGACAGCCGCGAGCCTCTGGTTGCCGCCCTGAAAACCATGATTTATTCGGACGTGCACCGCCTGTTTGTTTACCAGGAGTCGCCCGAGAACCTGGTGGGCGTATTGTCGCTCTCGGACGTGGCTCGGTTCCGCTCCGGGACCTGCCGGGCCTGCTTGGTGAGCCGGATTATTTCTTGAAATTAATTGTGGGAAAGGGGGTCAGGGGCTTCCACAGGCGAGGACGCCTGTGCCACCGGCCCCTGCCCCTGCCCCACACCCCAACCCCATAAGTAAGGGCGACCCGGCGGGTCGCCCTAATGCAGCACAGGCTAAAGCCTGCGGCTACATTTTCCCGGCTTCACCGATACCTGGTCTTGGCTGACCGCTGACCGCCGATAGCTGACCGTCTTTCTCCCCCATAACCTCCAACACCCAGAGGTACTCCTCCGTGAGTGATTCTAATAATTCCCGCTTCAACTCCGGTGGTAGCCACTCCCAGGTGTAGGTCTCGATCTCCAGGTGTGGACAGAACCTCTGCGCCCGGAGCAGGCGTAGCACCTCCCTGGTCGCCTCCCGGGTGGAGGCCAGGGCGCCGTAACGCTCCACGAACAGGGGCATGTGGTAATGGATGCGCCATTGCCCCGGGGGGCAGCGGTCCATTAAGGCCAGGGCCTGCCACAGGTCTGGAAATCGCCGGCGGCGGCCGCTGTCTTCCCGGGCAATGACCTGGTGCAGATAGGGGGACCGGGTAAACGGAGTCAGTTGCCGGGCCAGAGGGACCCGCGGCTGGCTGGTGGCCGGCACCATGGCCTCCAGGCCCGCGGTGATCTGGACCTTGCCCACCCGGATGCCGCTCCGGGCCAGGGAATCCAGGGCCGCGGCCGGGTCCTCAAAGGCCACCGCCAGATGGCAGGTGTCCAGGCAGACCCGCAGGTGCTTGAGCAGACGGCGGCGGGCTTCATCTTCTCCAAGCCCGGCGGTCCGGGCCAACTGCGGGGCGCCCCGGGGCAGCAGCCATCTCTGGAAAAAATCCACTACCTCCCCGCTCAGCTCCAACAGCCCGTCGGGCTCAGGCTCCAGGTCCAGGTGGATGAGTTTACCGGTCTCTTCTTCCACCTCTATAAGTCTTGCCGTCAGGCGCACCAGATTGTCGGTTATCTGTGCCAGTGCGACATCATCATCCGCGGCGATCCAGGGCTTGTAAGACAGGGGCAGGGTGGAGATGCCCCCCTCCAGACCGGGGGGTAGCAGCCGGGCCAGGATGTCCACCAGACGCAGGGTATAATCGAGGCGTTGGGCGGCGCGCCAGTCCGGGGCGAAGATCTCCTCTTTTACCGGCTGCCCCGCCAGGGTGCCGTAGGGGAAGCCGTTGAGGGTAAAGACGTAGAGGTTATGCCGGGTCAGAAATTCTTGAAACCCGGCCAGCCGGTCCCCGGACAGGATCTCCCGGCTCTCGGCATTGGAGAGGCGCAGGCCCAGACCGAAGGGCCGCGTTGGGGAGAGCCGGGCCTTGAGCTGCGGCACCAGGGCGCGCAAATTCCCGAACAGCTCGTCCCAGCCACAGCCGGGATGGACCTTGGTGCAGTAAGTCAGGTGGAAAAAATCTTCCTGGCCGATAAGCAAGTGATGCTCCCAAGCGCAGGCAGCAGTCAGCTTTGGCCTAACTCCGAGAGGTCTTTTTTTAGCTGATAGCTGCGGCTGATTATCCCACCGCCGGACGGGCCGCCGCCCTTTCTTCCAAAGCAACCTGACGTAGCAGGTCAATGGCGGCCATGACGGTCTCGGGCTCGATCTCATTGGCCTCCAGCCCCTGGCCGATCTCCCAGAGGAGCGTGACGGCGAGGCGCCCCCCCAAATGGGTCCGAAACTCTTCCAGACCCTGCAGGATGCCCCCCCGGTCATGGAGTTGGGGAACATACAGGGTAAAGCCCAGATTGGCCAACAGCTCCAGGACCCGCTGCCAGGCGCCTTTCGGGAGGAGGCCGGTCAGGTAGGAGTAAGTGGTATCCAGGGCCAGGCCGATGGCCACCGCCTCTCCATGCCCCAGCTCAAAGCCGCTGAGCAACTCCAGCCGGTGGGCGGCCCAATGGCCGAAGTCCAGGGGCCGGGAGTTCCCCTGCTCGAAGGGGTCGCCGCCGCCGGCGATGTGCTCCAGGTGCAAGGCGGCGCAGCGATAAATGACCTGCTGCATGACGTTCAGGTCCCGCTGCGCCAGGGAACCGGCCTGGTTTTCCAGGAAGGCGAAGAAGTCCGCATCCTTGATGAGGGCCACCTTGACGGCTTCGGCCACCCCGCCGATCCAATCTTTCTGCGACAGGGTGGTCAGGAAGTTAACGTCATTGAGCACCGCCACGGGGGGTGCGAAGGCCCCCAGGAAGTTTTTCTGCCCCAGGGCGTTGACGCTATTTTTGACGCCGATGGCGGCATCGGCCTGGGAGAGGACCGTGGTGGGCACCCGGATGAGCCGGACCCCCCGGTGGGCCGTAGCCGCCGCAAAACCCGCCGTGTCGATAAGCGCCCCGCCGCCCACGGCCGCAATATAGGAGTGGCGGCACAAGCCCGCCGCCCGGATGGCCTGATGGAGGATGGTGACGTGCAGCGGGTCGTTTTTCACCGCTTCCCCACCCGGTAGCAGCACGGGGGCGCCGCACAGGGAGATGATCTTCCCGTGTTTGCGGCAGTAGTTTTCGATATCCTCCAGCAATTGGGGGTGGTGCCGGTAGAGGCCCCGGTCCACCACGGCCAACACCTTTTTCGGCAGCTCAACGCTGCCGGCCCGGATGATGTCTTGAAATAACGGGTTCCGCAGGTCGAAGAGCCCCCTGGTGAAGTGCACCGGGTAGCGATAGCTCACCTGGAAATCTTGGTGAATGGTTTTGATGGCGGGGTTCTTCAATTTGTCGAACATAATACATCCCCTCTAGGGGCGAACCTTGTGTTCGCTTTACATAGGCCACATATTCAGTGCGCCCCCACAAGTTAAGTCTTGGAGTCGACGGTTGCCAGTTTCTAAGAAGGAAAAATTTGGACGCCTGGGTCGGGCTCTCAGGACAGGAGCGGTAAGGTCGCGGCAATCCGCTCGATCAGGTTGAACAGGATTGCTGGGGCCAGGCCCCACCACAGAATCAGGACCAGGATGATGGCGCCGGCCAGGCGGACGGCCAGGTCGGCCGCGGGTACGGTAGCGCCGGCTGCGGCCGGGCTCAGGTACAGGGCGACCACTACTTTGAAGTAATAGTAAAGCGAGATAATGGCGGTCAGGATGCCGATCAGCGCCAGAATTACGAAGTCAGCGTGGAGCACCGCCCGGAACAGGGCTAATTTCCCCATGAAGCCCGCGGTGGGGGGCAGCCCCGCCAGGGAGATAAGGCAGACGGCCAGGATACCGGCCCGCCAGGGCTGCGAATAGCCTAACCCCTGGTAGTCGGCCAAATCGTCCCGGTCGGGCTGCGCCTGGGCCGGAGAAAAGCTGCCGATGAGGCCAAAGGCGCCCAGGTCCATGACCGCATAGACCGCCAGGTAAAATAGCAGGGCCGGCAGGCCGCCCTGCTTGACGGCCAGCAGGGTCATGAAAAGATACCCCATCTGGGCGATGGAAGAGTAGGCCAGGAGACGTTTGATCCGGGTCTGGTAAAGGGCGGTGAGATTGCCCACCACCATGGTGAGGACTGCCAGGCCCCAGAGCCCCGGCAGGCAGGAGGCCCACACCGGCTCGGGCGAAAGCATGGCAAAGCGCAGCAGCGCCGCGAACAGGGCCACCTTGGAGCCGGTGGACAAAAACGCCGTGACCGGCGCCGGGGCCCCCTGGTAGACGTCCGGGGTCCACAGGTGGAAAGGCACCAGGGAGGTTTTGAAGCCGATGCCGACCAGGATCAGGGCCAGGGACAACAGGATCACCGGGAGATAGTCGGGGTAAGTTAGGGCCGCGGCCAGGGAGCCGGCTACCTGCATGCTGCCGCTCACGGCATAGAGCAGGGCGATGCCGAAGGTGAGGAAGGCCGAGGCCACGGCGCTCATGATGAAGTACTTCAGGCCGGCCTCATTGGAAGCTGCCTCGCCTTTGCGCACGGCGACGAGGACGTACAGCGCCAGGGAGAGGAGCTCCAGACCCAGGAAAAAGATGACCCAGTTCAGGGCCCCGGCCACCAGCACCATGCCCAGGGCGGCAAAGAGGAGTAAACCGTAAAGTTCGTCGCCGGCGAAGCCCCGGACACGGGCATATTGGCGCAGGAACAGGATGGTCAGGCCGGTGATGGCGGCGAACAGGCAAGTAAAAAACCGGGCGTAGCCGCTTAGGTCCAGCATGCCTTCGGAGGTGGGGTTAGCCGGAGTTATCCAGAGGGCCGCGGCGCCGGCGGCCACGGCGCTAATCAAGGCCAGGGCGAAGAGCACCCCCCCGGGCAGACGCCGCCAGAAGGCCCCGGCGCAGAAGATGAGGGAGCCGCCGCCGGCCAGGATAACAACCGGGATCAACCCCGGCCAATCAGTGGGCATGGTTCGTTACCATTTATTAAAATTCAACCTGTCGCTTTAATTCCCTCCTTCCTAAAGGAGGATTATCGTCACGATGGAGGATTTGAGACAGGGGACCAGAGTATAACTTCGGTCCTCGGTCTCCGGTCTTACTTGCGCTCCCGGGCCGGCGGCGCCATGAACTCCGGCCCGACCGGGTCTTTAATGGTTTCCTGGATGATTTGGTCAATGGCGTGCATGGCGGGTTGGTCCAGGCGCCAGCCGGCAATTTCGGGCACAGGGTCCAGTTGGTCCGGCTGCCGCCCGCCCCACAGGGCGATATCCGCGCCCTGGTCCAGGACCCAACGCACCGCCAGGTGCAACACCCGTCGATCAAATCGTTTCCAGGCAAATTCATCCAGCTGTTTCACGGCTGCCAGATACTGCTCCAGGCGCGGTGGCTTGAACTTCGGGTCGATCTTCCGCAGGTCATCACCCTGAAATTGCCGGTCGGCGGTAACCCGGCCTGACAGGAGGCCGCGGCACAAGGCGCCATAAGCCATCAGCGCCAGGTTATTTTTCTGGCAAAAGGGCATGAGGTCCGCCTCGATGGCCCGCTCGAAGAGATTATAAGGCGGTTGCACCAGGTGCAGCGGCCCGCCCCGCCGGAAGGCCTCAATCTGCTCCGGTGAATAGTTGCTCACCCCCACGGCCCGAATTTTCCCTTCTTTCAAAAATTGACCCAGAAGCTTGCCGGTCTTCTCGAAAGGTTCCAGCGGGTCGGGCCAATGCACGAAAAGAATGTCCAGGTAGTCGGTTTGCAAATTTTTGAGGGAGTCGGCCACGTTCCGTTTGATAAAATCCGGCGAACAGTTGCGGAAGGGCTTGCCATCCTGCCAGTCCAGGCCGGTCTTGGTGGAGATGCAGACCTGATCCCGACACTTCTTCAGGGCCAGGGCTTTGCCGACTATCTGCTCGGAGCGGCCGAAGCCGTAAACCGGTGCCGTGTCGATTAAATTGATCCCCTTATCGATCGCCGTATGGATGGTCTCAATGGCCCGATCTTCATCGGTGCCGCCCCACATCCAGCCGCCGATGGCCCAGGTGCCCAGAGCAATGCGGGACACCTTCAGATCGGTCCCCGGAATCTGGGTATATTCCATAATTTCCTCCCATCAAACGTCCAACTAATGCCCGGTGGTGAGCACCACCCTGAAACCGCGCCCGGCCGCTCATCATGCGTTCATAGGCCTCGGCGGCGCGCTCCAGCGGGAAGACCTCAGTCATGGCCCGCACTCCGGTCAGCACGCTGAAGGCGAGGGTATCCTGCGAATCCATCGAGGTCCCGGACGGCCAACCCACGATCGACAGGCGTCGCATGATCAGTGAAAGCGGTGGAATATCCAGCGGTTCCATGGTCGCGCCGATGATCATCAGTTTGCCATTGACGCTCAACCCCCCAGCGACGGCACTCATGGCCTTGCTGCTGGTGGCGGTGGCCAGGATGGCCTTGGCGCCGCCCAATTTGGTCAACTCCGCCGCCGGGTCCTGCGACTGGCTATCAATGTAATGCCAGGCGCCCAATTGCTTCGCCAGCGGCTCTTTATCCTGACCCCGGGCGATGGCCACCGTCTTAAAGCCCATCTTGGCGGCGAACTGCACGCCGAGATGGCCGAGTCCGCCGATGCCGAGAATTGCCACCAGATCGCCCGGCCGCGCCCCGCTGTGCCGCAGGGCATTAAAGGTGGTGATGCCGGCGCACATCAGCGGTGCCGCGGCCACGGCGGTAAGTTCACCGGGAATCAACGCCAGCGCCGCCGCCGGCGCGATCAGGTAGTCGGCGTAGCCGCCGTCGTAAGTGACACCGGCTATCTGACCATTTTGGCAAGTGATAAAGTCGCCACGCCGGCATGAATCGCAGTAGCCGCAGTGGCCGCCAAACCAGCCGACCCCGACCCGCTGGCCGATTTCCCAGCCGATGACTTCCGGCCCCAGACTATCAATCACGCCGGCGACTTCATGCCCCGGAACCCTGGGATATTGGAGGCCCGGGAAGGTCCCCTCCTTGGTAAGGGAATCGCTGTGGCAGACGCCGCAGGCCTGCACCTTGATCCGTACCATCCCCTTCCCTGGTTCCGGAATCTGGCGTTCCACCAGTTCTAGTGGTCCATTCGGGTGTGGCACCTGCACCACCCGCATACGATCAGGTTTCATACGGTTGACCTCCTTTATTTATGATGGTCAGGGCAGCCAGGCCACCTGGGTGGCTTGCCTTGTCATCATCTGCACCGGTTGCTCCAGCAGCTGCAACACCGGCCCGGGGTGCAGGCCGATGAAGAGCACCGCCAGGGCCAGGACTCCCAGGATAACAACCTCGCGGGCATTGACGTCCCAGAGGACATGCTCGGCCCGGGGTTCGCCAAACAGCGAATCCTGCACCATCCGCAGGATGTAAATCACCCCGAAGACGATGCCGACAAAGCCCAAAACCGCCACCAGCCGGTTGGCCTTGAAGGCGCCCACCAGGATGAGCATCTCCCCCACGAAATTATTGAGACCCGGCAGGCCCAGGGACGACAGGGCAAAGAGCAGGAAAAAGGCGCTGAACACCGGCATCTTGCTCCACAGGCCGCCCAGCACCGCGAATTGACGGGAATGGATGCGTTCGTCCAGCATGCCCACCATGATGAACAGGGCCGAAGTGGACAGGCCGTGGTTGATCATTTGCAGGATCGCGCCGCTCAAGGTCACGGCGTTCCAGATGACGATGCCGATGATAATCAGGCCCATGTGGGCGATGCTGGAGTAGGCCACCAGGCGCTTGATGTCGGCCTGGGCCAGGGCGATCCAGCCGGCATAAATCATGCCGCCCAGTCCCAGAACCAGCAGGAGCGGCATCAGGGCGAGCGCGCCGTGGGGAAAGAGCGGGATGGCAAACCGAAAGATGGCGTAAACCCCGGTCTTCAGGAGCAGCCCGGCCAGGACCACGCTGCCGGCGGTGGGGGCCTCGGTGTGGGCATCGGGCAGCCAGGTGTGCACCGGGATGAGGGGCACCTTGATGCCAAAGGCCAGCAGAAAGGCGGCGAATAGCAGGATTTCGGTGGTGCGGCCCAGGGGCCCGTGCTGGGTCAACTGATACACCGAAAAGGTGTAAATCCCGGTTTGATGTCCGTGGATGACATAAAGGGCCAGGAGGGCGATGAGCATCACCAGGCTGCCGGCCAGGGTGTACAGCAGGAACTTGATGGCCGCGTGGATGCGGTTTTCGTGGCCCCAGATGCCCACCAGGAAAAACATGGGGATGATCTGGATTTCCCAAAAGAGATAAAAGAGCAGCAGGTCGGCAGCCAGGAAGAGGCCGGCCAGGGTGCCCTCCAGAAACAGGATGAAGAAGAAGAAGGACCCTTCCTTAAAAGCGATGGCCTTCCAGGAGCAGAGGACGCAGAAGATGTTGATGAAGGCGACCAGCAGGAGGAGCAGCAGGCTGATGCCGTCCAGGCCCAGGCTGTAGCGGGCCCCCAACCAGGGGATCCAGGGGTAGTCCTCCAGCAGCAGCCAGGTGCCCTGAGGTCCGGCGTGGGGCTGGAGATCCAGGAAAAAGAGCGAGGCCACCAGGCCGACCTCCACCAGGGTCACGACCAGGCTGAGCCATCTGACGGCTCGAGTATTTTGATAAAAGGCCAGGGCCGCAAAGCTGCCCAGGATCGGCCAGAAGATGATGACGGAAAGTATGGGAAATTGAAGCATGTTTTATGCCTCCGTTACCACAGGTACCAGCTTACACCCAGGGCACAGAAAAAAATGGTTAGCCCCAGGAACAGCATCTTCAGATAGGTGGACAGCCGCCCCGTGGTCCAGTACCCCAGGCCCCGGGAGACGGTCATCAGGCTGCCGGCGGCCTGCACCACGCCGTCATTGATGACGAGTTCATCGACCTTGAGCCAGAAAAATTTTGCCAGGGCCCGGTAAGGCCGAAAGAGGGTCTTGGCGCCCTGGACGATGATTTGCTGATCATAGCGGTCATCGACCTGCTGCCACAGGAACCGGGCAGCAGCCTCATAGGGCCTCACGAAAATCAACTGATAAAGCCAGTCCAGATAAAAGCCGGAGAACATGAGGCCCCAGTAGCCTGCCAGCGCCGGTTCCCGGGCCGGCCGGCGACGATAAAGCCAATAAGCCAGGGCAATGGAAGCTATGACGATTAAAGCACTGACGATTCCCATGGCCCATTCCGTCGCCAGGGCGGCTCCCAGGTCCGGTCGGGCCCCGGGAACGATGGCCAGATAAGTGCCCAGAAAGTTCTTGCCGAAGCCCCCCGGCAGGTTGAGCAGGCCGTCGCCCAGGGCGCAGATAGCCAAAGGCCACAGGACCCAGGCCATGAACCTGGGGGTGGGCTGGATCTGCTCAGTCCCACGGCCATCGGTCCGCTCCGGAAAGGCCACGAAGAAGACCCGAAAGGTATAGAGCGGCGTCAGAAAGGCCGCCGCCAGGCCTATGAGCCAGAACATTTTGTATATGGCTCCCGGATGGATAAAGGTGGCCAATAGGATGCGGTCCTTGCTGAAAAAGCCGCCGAGCAGCGGGAAGGCGCTCAGAGAGATGGCGCCGATCAAAAAGAGCCAGTAAACCGCGGGCAGGCGGCGCCGCAGGTTGCCCATGCGGAAGATGTTGTGCTCCTCGGCCAGTGCCTGAATGACGATGCCCGCGGCCAAAAAGAGCAGGGCCTTGAAGAAGGCGTGGGACACCAGGTGGAAGAGACCGCCGACGATATCACCGGCCCCCACCGCCAGAAACA
This sequence comes from uncultured delta proteobacterium, assembly GCA_963796215.1. Classification (GTDB taxonomy): domain Bacteria; phylum Desulfobacterota; class Desulfobaccia; order Desulfobaccales; family 0-14-0-80-60-11; genus JAPLJC01. The sequence goes on from CAWCKU010000003.1 coordinate 18,443, forward strand.
TGTAACCCACCTGGCTGATGGTGGAGTAGGCCAGCATCTTCTTGATATCCCATTGGGCCAGGGCGGCAAAAGAGGCGTAAAGGGCGGTGACGGCGCCTACCCCGGCGATGACCAGCATGGCCGCGGGCGAAAGCTTAACCAGCGGGAAGAGCCGCATGAGCAGGTAGGTGCCGGCGGTGACCATGGTGGCGGCGTGGATCAGGGCCGAGACCGGGGTGGGGCCGGCCATGGCGTCCGGCAGCCAGACGGTCAGGGGCAGTTGGGCCGATTTGCCCACCGCGGCCCAGAGCAGCAGCAGGGCCAGGAAGGTGACCAGGGTGGGGCTGAGTCCGGCGGCATGGCTATTGATATAGGTGATGGAAAAATTGCCGAAATAGACAAAAAAGAGGCCCAGGGCGACGCCGAAGGCGATGTCGCCGATGCGGGTGCAGATGAAGGCCTTGCGGCCGGCGTTGGCGTTGGCCTCATCCCGGTACCAGAAGCCGATCAGTCCATAGGAACAGAAGCCCACCCCCTCCCAGCCCAGGTAGACAAAGATGAGGCTGTCCGCCGTGGTGATCACCAGCATGGCGAAGACGAAAAGGTTCAGGTAGCAGAAAAAGCGGACGTAATCGGCGTCATCCCGCATGAAGGCAGCGGAATAAAGGTGAATGATGCTGGCCACAAAGGTGACCATCAGGGCCATGACCGCGGCCAGTGGATCGAAATGGACGTTCATGGCCGTGGTAAACTCGCCGGCCCCGAACCACTGGCAGAAGGTGAGGTCGTGGGCCCGGTCGGCCCCCAGGATCAGGGCGACCGCGGCACAGACCATGGCCCCCAGGACCGCGGCGCAGGCCACCGCCTCCACCGCCCGCCGGGGCAGCAAACGGCCCAAGACGGCATTGACCACGAACCCGCCCAGGGGCAAAAGCAGCAGAAGTAACAGGATGGTTTCCACGTCAGCCCTTCATGAGGTTGTAGCGGTCCGCATCCAGGCTCCCGGTGCGCCGCTGGGAATAGACGATGAGGGCCAGGCCCACCGCCACTTCGGCCGCGGCCACACACATGATAAAGAGCACCAGGGCCTGGCCGTCCAACTGTTGCCAGCGTAGCGAGCCGGCCACCAGGGCCAGGCCCGCGGCGTTCAGCATCACTTCCACGCCGATGAGGATCATGACGAGATTGCGCCGGGCCACGACGCAGGCCGCCCCCAGGAGAAAGAGAGCCGCCGCCAGGACCAGCACGTGGCTATATGGAACGATAGTGTTCATAATCTCAATTCTTCCATCGGGGCGAACCTTGGGTTCGCCCTTAGTCCGTAACGTCCCTATTCCTCCCGCCGGCCCAGGTATAAGGCCCCCACCAGGGCGGCAAACAGCAAAAAGGAGACGATCTCCACGGAAAACCAGTATTTCTGAAACAAAAACCGGCCGAATTCCAGGGGCGAGGCTGCGGCCAGCGGCAGGGGCAGGCTCTCGCCGGTCTTAAAGACGATCAGGACAAAGGCCGTGGCCAGGCATAGGACCCCCAGGACCGTAGCGGGCAGCCACTGGCGCAGGTAAAGGCGCCGGGGCGTATCCGGCGGCTTGATCTCCAGCATCATGACGATGAACAGAAACAGCACCATAATGGCGCCGGCGTAAATGATCACCTCCAGAACCGCCAGGAACGGCGCGCCCAACAGATAGAAAAGCAGGGCCGTGCCGAAAAAGGATAGCACCAGATAGACGATGGCGTGCATCAGGTTGCGTCTGGTGATCGCCATGGCAGTGGCGGCCAGGATGACGGCTCCCAGCAGGTAAAAGATGATGGCGGATAGATTCATAACGAATCCCTAACGTCGGGGCACAGCAGGCCGTGCCCTCTCCAGGGCTAATAGTTTCTTGCTGATGATAAAGGTAGCCAAAGGCAATATACTCATTTGCGCTACCGGTGCTAACCCAACCTTCAAATAAGGAATAATCGGCATTAAGTGACCATAAGACCAGCGGCCCGTCTCCAAGGCTCGCATTTCAATATATACCGCAATAAAACATCCGATCACCATAATAACCGATGTTCTTAATAAAGTTATATTAGTAAACCATTTTATCTCTCTTGTAAGCAATATTATGATAAAATATATTAGCAATATGTAAGAGGCATCGGCCGAAGTGGCTTGAAGATGAACCATTATAAACAACTTAAGATGTCCGAAAGGGAAATCAAAAAATAATATAGTTTGAATAACTTCCCAAATCAGGTTAACCCCAAATCCAGTTAAAAAGATGGTGCCGAGTATTTTGGGCAAGTCCTTCAAGGCACCGGCTCCCTACGGCAGGTTGCTCTTCAAGTCCACCGGGGCGGCCTCGTCCACATGGGTGCCTTTGTCGCCCACCATGGCCACCCCGGCAAAGCGGTAAAAATTATAGTCATGATTCTTGCCGCCGTGGTCCACCAGCAGGTCTTTCTTTTCCGCCACCATGGCCAAAATGTCGGGCTCGCAAAACTCGTAAAAAGGCGTGAGCTGGATGGCCAGGGTGGGGCAGGCCTCCTCGCACAAGCCGCAGTAAATGCAGCGGGCAAAATTGATGCGAAACCACGGGGCGAAGCGGCGGCCGTCCTCCCGCTCCCCCGCCACCATGGAGATACAGCTCACCGGGCAAACCCCGGAACAGAGAAAACAGGCCACGCAGCGCTCCTCGCCGTCCGGGTCCCGGGTCAGGATAATCCGGGCCCGGGTTCGCTCCGGCAGGGACCGCTTATATTCGGGGTATTGCTCGGTGATGGGCCGCCGGCCCAGGTGCCGCAATACCATCATAAAGCCATGCCACAGCCCGGCCGTGGTCCTGGCGACGACTTGCAGAGAGTTGGCTCGGCCCCGCCTGGGGTCACTAACTTCCGGCATTGCTCTCGTCCCCTGTAGGGGCGGCTCGCGAGCCGCCCCTACAATTCTTTAGTAAACAAAATCAAATAATTATATGGCCCGACCCGGGCCGTCCGGGTCTTTTGGAAGCCATATGGGGTGACCAAGTTTTCCACTTCCTCAGGCGTCAGCCTGATCCGCATTGGCGGCCCGGGCGGGCCTTCCACCTTGTCGAACTCCACGATGGCCAGGACGCCGCCGGGCTTCAGGACTCGGTGAGCTTCCTTGAGGGCCCCGCCGGCCAGGGCGAATTCCGCCAGGTCGTGCAGCACGGTGGCCATCAAGCAGACGTCGACGCTGCCATCGCCCAGCGGCACGAGTTTGCTGATGTCCGCTAACCGGGCCCGGATGTTTTGGCGACCGGCGGCCGCGGCCCGCTCTTCCAGGGTCTCGAGGCCCGGTTGCCACAGATCCAGGGCCACGACCACCCCGTGTTTGCCCAAGACTTCGGCCACCGCCAGGGTGTAGTTGCCGGCGCCGCAGCCCAGGTCCAGGAAGGTGATGTCCTGGGGGAGTTGCAATGCTCCCAAGAGTTTTTCCGGCTCAATCAGGTCGAAACTGCTTTTGCCGGCGCCGGGGGGCTTGGCTCCGGTGAATTTAGGGGTATCAGTCATCATTTTCTCCTAAAGGCGGCGTCGTCCCGCCTTGGACGGCCGTCCTACCTACCCAATGCCAGCATAACCCCGCCGGTGATGATGATGTTTAACAGCGCCACCGGAATCAGGATCTTCCAACCGAATTCCATCAGCTGGTCGTAGCGCAGCCGGGGCAGAGTGGCCCTGATCCAGATGAGGGCAAAGACGACGATAAAGACCTTGATGAAAAACCACAGGAGCGGCGGCAGCAGCGGACCTCGCCAGCCGCCCAGGAAAAAGGCCGCCAGCATGGCCCCCATGGTCACCATGGTGACGTACTCCCCCAGGAAGTAAAGGCCGAATCGCATGCCGCTGTATTCGGTATGGTAGCCGGCCACCAGCTCGTTTTCCGCCTCGGGGATATCGAAGGGGATGCGCTTCATTTCCGCCACGGCGCTGATGAAAAAGATGATGAAGGCCAGGGGCTGCAGGATGATGAAGGGCAGGTGTTCCTGGGCCCGGATGATGTCCACCAGGGAAAAGGAGCGGGATAGCATCACCACCGGCACGAGCGCCAGACCCAGGGCAAGCTCGTAGCTGATCATCTGGGCCGCGCCCCGGATCGCCCCCAGCAGGGAGAACTTGGAGTTGGAGGCCCAACCCCCCAGGGCTACCCCGTAGACGCCGATGGACGACAGCGCCAGGATGAAGAGCAGGCCGACGTTAAGGTCGCTGACCACCCCGGGAATCTCCTGGCCCCGGAAGGTCCAGCCCCGGGCAAAGGGGATCACGGCGAAGATGAGCAGCGCCGTGCCCGCCACCAGGGCCGGGGCATAAAGAAAGATGACCCGGTCGGCCCCGGCGGGGATGAAGTCTTCCTTGGTCAACAATTTCACCGCATCGGCGATGGGTTGCAGCAAGCCCTGGGGCCCGGCCCGGTTGGGGCCCAGGCGCAACTGCATAAACCCGAGGAGGCGGCGTTCCACGTAGATCAGGTAGGCCGCCAGGAGCAGCAAGACCACCAGCACCACCAGGAGCTTGATGAGCAATATGATGATTCCCAAGGTCCAGGCTGACATTATGCCTCCACCTTGACGATATCGCGATAAGAAACCATCACCTGGTAGTCCGGCGCCAGGCGCCAGTTCAGCTGCCGGTGCCGGGGCAATATTAGGACCCCGGAGGCCATATTCTCCGCCACCTGAAGGTCAACCTCCAAAGTTCCGCCCGGGAGCCGCAGGGCCACCCAGTCGCCGGAGCTGAGGCCTAGTTTGGCGGCATCTTCAGGATGCATCCGCAGCCGGGGCGGCTCCTCCGCCGGCTGGATATGCTTAGAGTAACTTGCCAGCTCTTCGGTGCCGAAGGTTAAATCTACCAGGAGCAGCTCCAGGTGGTCTCGGGACCGTTCTGCCGGAACCGGGGCCGCAGCCGGAGAAAAAGTCCGGGCCGGGCTATCCGGGGGCAGGAGCCGGGTGCCTGGGGGCGGCTCAAATAAAGCGGCAGGGTTGGCAAATACGGGGTTTTCCGCCGCCAGCCAATCCCAGAGGTCGTCCCCTGAGAGTTCAACGGGAACAGACCCAGCCGCGGCCAACTCCTGCAAGATCTCCGCCGGGGTCCGGGATTCACCGCCGGGGATGTGGCTCAAGAAAGTCCGGGGCGGATGTTTCTCCGGGCTAATCTGAGCCAGGGGAATGCCGCCCAGGTGCACCGGCGGGGCCAGTTGCAAGCGGCCCTCCTGGTTGACGAAGCTCGAATGATTCCTTTCAAATAGAGTGAGAGTGGGAAAGACGATATCCGCCCGCTGCACCGTGGGCGAGGGCAGGTAATCCAGGGCCACCAGCAACTCCAGCCTATCCAGGGCCCTGACCAGGCGGCCCCGGTCCGGGTAGTCCCAGAAGGGGTCGTTCTCCACCACCATCAGGGCCTTGATGGCGCCCGATTCCAGCTCTTCAATCAACGGCGCTTGGATTTCTCCACCCGCTGACAGGAGAGCAGCCCCGAAGGCGTTGGCGCCAGGCAGCAGGTAAAAAAGGCCGGCATTCAGGCCCCGCTCCCGCAGCCGCAAGGCCAGGTCCGCGGCCAGGCCCGGGGTGGACTCCCGGACAATACCGGTGCCGCAGACGATGACCGGCCGCTGGCTTTGGCCCAGGCGCCGCCCCAGGGCGCCTATTTTGGGCAAAGAGGGCCAAAGGCTCCCACCCGCGAGGATGTCCGTACCCTTGGCCGCAGCCATCAGTCCTCCCACGGCTACCTCGATGTCCCCCGGGGCCAGGGGCAGATGCTCGAACTCAAAGGGCAGGAAGACCGGCCGGGGGTCCAGCACCGCTACTTTGCCACCCTTCAGCCAGGCCTGACGCAGGGCCAGGGCCAGCATGGGAGCCTCGTTGACCGGGTCGGCCCCGACGACCAGAACGAAATCCGCGGTTTCGATCTCCCGCAGGGACACCGCCAGGGGCGCATCCAGGCGGGCGACCGCGGCCTTGACCTGGCGCTCTTGGGAGGGGACGGAGAAGTAGCGAGGTTCGGACCATCCCATGGCCCGGCAAAAACGCTGCAGAGTTGCCTGGGTCTCCAGGCTGCTGCGGGCCGAGCCCAGGCAGGCAACGGCCGCGGGGCCGGAGGTTGCGGCGATTTGGCTAAGTTTTTCTGCGGCCGTCTGGATTGCTTCCGGCCATGCCACTTCCAGCCCGGCAACCCTGGCCCGCCGAGGCCGCTCGGGATGGCTCTCGTAGGCAAAGCCGTAACGCCCCCGATCACAGATGAAGTAGCCGTTTACCATTTCATTGAACCGGGCTTCCTGGCGCCACATTTGCCGATAGCGGGCGCTGCCGGTGGTGTTGCAGCCGAGGGAACAGTGGAGACACAGCGACGGGGCCCGCTCGAAATCCCAGCGCCGCCCGACGAAACGGCCCGGCTTGTCGGTGAGCACCCCGGTGGGGCAGATATCAATGATGTTGCCGGAAAAAGGGCTCTCCAGGGGGCCGTCTTCGTAGCGCCCAAAATACAAGCGGTTGCCGATCTGCATGGCCCCGAAATCTCGGTAGCCGGCAAAGTCCTGATAAAAATTGCGGCAGCGCCAACACTGGATGCAGCGGTTCATTTCGTGCTGCACGAAGGCCCCCAGATACTGGTCGTGATAGGTACGCTTGGGGCCCAGGTAGCGCCGCCGGCCGTGACCGCCGGAGACGGTCTCGTCCTGCAGCAGGCAGTGGCCGCCTTCGTCGCACACCGGGCAGTCCAGGGGGTGGTGCATCATCAGCCACTCGATGACGTACTGGCGGAACTCCATGGCCTCGGGGTCAGTGGTCGAGACCACCATGCCGTCCCTGGCGTCCTCCATGCAGCTCATCTCTATCCCCTTCACCGGTCCCTCGAGGAACTTCACGGCGCACATACGGCAGGCGCCAAAGGACCCCAGGCCGGGGTGGTAGCAGAAGCGGGGAATCATGATCCCCAGCTTTTCCGCGGCCGCGATAACCTTGGTCCCGGCCGGGACCTCGATGGAGCGCTGATCGATGATGAGCTTGGGCATGCGTTTCTAAGTCCATAAGCCATAAAGGCTTTTTCTTTTAACCAAAAACCGAAAATTGAAAACTGAAAACCGCATTTATCACTCCGCCGGGTACCACAACTTCCGGTGCGGCCGGTAGGCCTCGGCAAAGGGGCACTTTTTCTGGCTGATGTGCTCTCGGATCTCGTCCAGAAAATACTTCAGTAGACCCAGCACCGATTCCGCCGCCCCGGGGGCGAAGGCGCAGTAGGAGCTGTCCATGTGCCGGGCCATCTGCTGCAACATGGGAATAAACTCTTCTCGTCCTTCCCCGGCCTCGATCCGCCACAGCAGGTCCCGGATATACGGCAGCCCTTCCCGGCAGGGGGTGCAGTAACCGCAGGATTCCCGGGCGAAATATTCCATCAGGTTCAGGGTGGCGGCCACCAGACAGGTATTTTGGTCAAAGACCATAATGGCCGCGGTCCCCAGGCGGTGCCCCACTGCTTTCAGGGGGTCAAAGTCCATCTCCACGTCGTAATATTTGGCCGGCATATAGGCCGTGGAGGCCCCGCCGGGCATCACCGCCTTCAGTTCCGAGCCGGGCATCATACCCCCGGCCGACCCTTCGATGATCTCCCGCAGCGGGGTGCCGATGGGCAGCTCGTAGCAGCCCGGCTTAGTGACCTTGCCGCTGACGCAGTAGAGCTTGGTGCCGGCCCCGGTCTTGGTCCGGGCCAGGCCTTTGAACCATTCCGCCCCCTGTCGCAAAATGTGCGGGACGCAGGCCAGGGTCTCGGCGTTATTGACGATGGTGGGCCGGTGCCAAAGCCCGTCGCTGGCCATGTGGCGGTCTTTCATGGGGTGAGCCCGGTTGCCCTGGATGGCGTTGACCTGAGCCGTGGCCTCGCCGCAGATATAGCGCCCGGCGCTGCGGTGTACCACCAGCTCGAAGGAGAACTCGCTTCCCAGGATATTATTCCCCAAAAAGCCAGCCTGCCGGGCCACTTCCACTTCCCTTTCAATGAGCTGGGCGTCCAGTTCATAGGAAGGCCGGATAAAGAAATAGCCTGTCTGGGCCCGCACCGCATAGCCGCTCAGAATGATGCCCTCAATGACCAGGTGCGGGTCAATATTCACCAGCACCCGGTCCTTGAAGGTGCCGGGCTCCATTTCGTCGGTGTTGGGCACCACATAGCGGGGAAAGCCGGCATCGGCCGGAATGAAACCCCACTTGCGACCGGTGGGGAAGCCGGCGCCGCCCCGTCCCCGGAGGCCGGAGTCCGTCACCAGTTGGCGGACCTCATCCGGGGTCCGCTGCTTCACGGCCTCGATTAAGGCCTCGTAGCCGCCGCTCTGACGGTATTCATCCAGGGTGGCGGGCCGGTCCGGCCGGCGGTTTTTGAATAGCACTTCTTCAGACATATGGTCACATTATGAGCCTGCGGCTGAACTCTGCTTAGGAACAGAACTGGTGGGGCGGGCCTCCGCCCGCCACAATCATGAAAAAGCCTTAGTGGCGCCGGCTTCCAGCCGGTGATCACAGGCCGGAGGCCTGTGCCACTTCTTCTATTGCCTCACTTACAAATCACCAGGTCGCAATATTCGGTTTTCAACTTTTCCAAAATCGCGTCGATCAGCGCAGGGGTGAGGGGGCCGTATAATCTGCCGTTGACCAGCATGGCCGGGGCGTGGTCGCAGAAGCCGATGCAGGCGGTGGGCAGCACCGTAAACAGGCCGTCCGCCGAGATCTGCCCGGCGCACACCCCCAGCTTCTTGCACAGATATTCGAACACGGAGTTTTCGTGGAACATCCAACAGACCACGCCGTCGCACACATGAATGACGAACTTGCCCACCGGCCGGCGGTAGATGAAGTCGTAAAAGGTGGCCAGTTCCTCCAGCTCCAGGGGAGTCAGCTCCAGGAGTTCGGCGGCCTCCAGCAGGCCCTCGTCCGTCAGGTAGCCGTAATGCCCCTGCACCGCATACATGACGTTGATCGCCTGCTCCCGGGGGGTTTCGGCCCCGGCGATCTTGGTTTGCAGTTGCTGGCGCAATTCTTGAGGGATCATCGGTTTAATCCGGTTCCCGAGCTTAGTACCGATTTCTTCAATCTGGTAACACTTCTGTCGGCCCCCCCTCACCCCAGCCCTCTCCCCCAGCCGGGGGGAGAGGGTTAGGGTGAGGGGGAAGAAACTCATTTGTTCCCTGCCGGTAACAAATACTTGAGCCACTTCTCTCTAATTCAGCCACTTGCTCTTCCCATATTTTCTCAGAACCGGCAGGTGATCTTGGCGGCAGCTGGGAATAAATTGGCAGGCAGGGCCTCCCTCCGGTGAAGGCGGCCCCGGCTGTCTCCCTTTAGGCCCAAATAGATCCAGCCTCAGAAAACCACCCGGCGCGGCGACCGTTGAGTCTCCGCAGTAATCATTAAATCTGCTGGCCATAAGTCCTCACCGATCAATATCTGGCAAAACAAAATCAATGGAGCCGATAATGGCAATCAAATCCGACAGCAGGTGCCCCACGGCCATCAGCGGCATGGCCTGCACGTGGGCAAAGCCCGGCGACCGGAAGCGCAGCCGATAAGCCATGTGGAGGCCGTCACTGGCCGCATAGACCCCCTGCTCGCCCCTGGGATGCTCGGTGGCCACGTAGGCCTCGCCCCGGGGCATCTTGGCCCCCCGGGTGACGTTGATGAAATGGTGGATCAGGGTTTCGATGTCCGTCAGGGTCTCTTCCTTGGGCGGGATGATGTAGCGGTAGTCGTCGCTGAGCCAGCGCCCCGGCGGCATTCGGTTGGCCGCCTGCTCGATGATTCTGACACTCTGGCGCATCTCCTCCACCCGCACCAGATAGCGGGCGTAGCAGTCGCCGGCCGTGGCGTAAGGAATGTCGAAGTCAAAGGCCTCATAGCCCGAATAGGGCATCTTCTTGCGCAAATCCCACTCCAGGCCACTGGCCCTAAGATTGGCCCCGGTGACGCCCCACTCCATGGCGTCTTGTTCGGAGAGATAGCCCACCTCCCGGGTGCGGGCCTCGAAGATGGGGTTTTTGGTGATCAAGGCTTCGAATTCCTTAATGCGCTCGGGGAAAACCTTGACAAAATCGTCCACCAGCTCCTTCCAGCCCGCCGGCAGGTCCATGGCCACCCCGCCCAGGCGGAACCAGGAGGGATGGAGCCGCCCGCCGGTAATCAACTCGACGATGTCCATGATCTTTTCCCGCTCGGCGAAGCAGTAAAAGTTGGGCGTCATGGCGCCGGTGTCGTGGGTGTAAGTGGAAAACCAGACCAGGTGATTGCTCAGGCGGAAGAACTCGGTGAGCAGCACCCGGATGAACTGGGCCCGGTCCGGCACCTTGATGCCCGCCAGTTGCTCCACCGCCAGCAGATAGGTGAGATTGTTGGCCACCCCGGTGAGGTAGTCCACCCGGTCGGTGTAAGGGATATATTGGTGCCAGGACTGGCGCTCGCCGATCTTCTCCGCGGCCCGGTGGTGGTAGCCGATATCCGTATCCAGGGCGGTGATCTCTTCGCCCTTGAGGGCCAGGATGAAGCGGATGAGGCCGTGGGTGCTGATGTGGTGCGGGCCGATATTCAGGACGAACTGGTCTTCGCCCAGGCGGCCTTCCAGGTACTCGCCCGCGTCCCGGGGCTGGTGCTTCTGGGCGTCGTAATGGGTGTAAGGCGGCATGTCGGTGGCCCGGTCGGGGTAGCTCTTCCGCAACGGGTGCCCCTCCCAGTCATGGGGCATGAGGAGGCGCCACAATCTCGGGTGGCCCTCAAAGCGGATGCCGAACATGTCGTAGACTTCCCGCTCGTACCAGTTGGCCGCGGGCCAGATATCGGTGATGGAGGGGCTCACCGGCTCCGGGCCGGCCAGCGGCACCTTCAGGCGCACCCGGGAGGCGGACTCGAAGGAGAGGAGCTGATAGACCAGGGTGTAATCCGGGTATTGTCTCCCGCTCCCGCCGGGCCGATTCGTCCACCGCGGTCAGGTCGTCCAGGCGCAGAAATTTAGGAGCGGACTCGGTCTTTAAAAACTGCAGGACTTCTCGGACCCGCTCCGGCGCCACCTCGAAGGTGAGCATGTCCGAGGTCTGTTCGGCCTGGGTCACCGCGTCCCCGAATTTTTCCGTCAAGGTCTTGGCCAGAGATTGGTCCGTCTCGCTCAGTTCGATCCAGTGGGGCGGCGGGGTCCACATGAGGTCGGAGCGAGCGTCCCAAAACAGGGGCGGCGTCTCTTCGCTGCCCCGGGGCGGGGTGCCGTAGTAGCCGGGGCCCCGGGAATCCCGCGTCTTGCTGAGTCCGTCCACCAGGATGGGGGTCTGGGTCCCCTGGCTGCCGCCGGCCAGGTGCAGGATCTTGCGGGTGGGCCGCTCGGACCTGACCTTCTCCTGCAGCAGCACGATGGACTGCATCACCGCCTCGGGCCGGGGCGGGCAGCCAGGGATGTAAAGGTCCACCGGCAGGATCTGGTCGATCCCCTGGACCACGCTATAGCAGTCGTACATGCCGCCGCAGTTGGCGCAGGAACCCATGGAGATGACCCACTTGGGCTCCGGCATCTGCTCGTAGAGCCGCAACACCACCGGGGCGATCTTCTTGAAGACCGTGCCGGAGACGATCAATAAGTCCGCCTGGCGGGGCGAGCCCCGCAGGACCTCGGCCCCGAACCGGGAGATGTCAAAACGCGGGGTCCAGGCGGTGATCTCTTCGATGAAACAACACGACAGTCCGAAGAACAACGGCCAGAAGCTGTAAGCCCGGCTCCAGTTGACCAGCCAGTCCAGGGTGCGCTCCAGCGGCGAGCCGGAGGGCACGGCCCCCTCAAAGCGTGGCCTGGTCAGGTATTCCAGGCCGCGGATCAGCTCCGGGGTGGTAACGCCTTTCGTATAGACTGGGGTCGCCAATCAAGCCCTCCTTTTAGCCACAGGTAAACCAGGCCGACCAGCAGGATGATGATAAAAAAGGAGATTTGCAGCCAGCCGAGCCAGCTGAGATCCTCGATGGCCACGGCCCAGGAAAAGATCAGGGCGGTTTCCACGTCGAAGATGAGAAAAAAGACCGCCACCAGGTAAAAGGGCACTGGATAGCGGAATTGGGCCCCGCCGGTGGGAATCACCCCGCACTCATAAGGCCTGGCCTTTTCCAGGTCGGGCTTTTGTTCCCCGAGCCAGCGGGTCAGGATTAGCAGCAGCGCCAGCAAGCCCACCACGATGGCCGTGTACAGGGCCAGGCTGAACAGGCCAGGCGCCCAGGGGCTCAAGGTGACGGGGTTTACGCGGCTGCATGAAGCCCCCTGAAAAAAACTTGGCAAATGCCTCGAGGTGGGGAGGCTATTTTCAAAAAAGGTAATCATTAACAATGGTTATTTTTGTATCCTGAAAGGTAACCGCATACTAAAACTAAGAACCGCCCCCCCACCTGTCAAGATTGACCCGGCGAACTCCCCGGCATGCCTGAATCCGTTATTAATGGGGCGGGCGGTGCCCGCCGGCCTTGATGGCGGCCCCAGGCCGCTCCAGATCTCTGCCGGCCAGGTGCTGATTACTCAGCGGAGTAAAGCGAATGAGGCAAGCCGCCCAGAGTAATCCCAGATAATAAGAGATGAGCACGTCACTCGGCCAGTGTGCTCCCAAGGCAATCCGGGCGGCCCAGCACAGGATGAGAAGGACGCTGCAGCCAATCATCAAGGCGAGGCGCAGTCTGCCGGAACTCTTCACCGCGGCCAAAATTGCCAGAAAGCCGAAAGTGGCGGCATAGCACAAGGCAGAAAAGGAAGGGAAACTATAACCGGAAAGCGGCCGAAATACCCGCACCAGTTCCGGGGAAGGCCGCGGCCGGGCCACCACCGGGCTTAACCAGTATCCCAGGGCCAACATTCCCGCCAGACTGACAATGGAGAGCACGGCGCCGCGCCAGCCGGCCAGGGCCCAAGAAAGAGCAAAAATTAACGCTGCTATCAAGAGTATCCAGGGGAAATCGACCGCCCGCGAGACGCCTTGGGCCCAACCCAGGTCGCGTGGGACCAGGGATTGCACCCACCGGTCCACCGCCACGTCTCCGGGGAAGTAGGGAAAATAATGCGCGGCCAGGGTGAGTGAGACAGCAATGACCCATAACCCCGTCCATAAGACATAGTTGGGACGCATGGTTTACTCGCTTCGGTTTTTTGCACATAAATATCAGCACTCCAAGGCGAGCTATCAAGGGGACCCGGCCGGGATCAGCCGGCGGCCCTTGGGGACGCTTGACAGCCCCGGCCGCGGCCTTATCTTAAATGAGCAGTCTTTCATGGGCCTTCCGGCCCACCCGTAAATTTATGTGCTCTGATCCTAACTTTGAACTTTGAACCTTGAACTATGAACTATTGGAAGAGCCGGGGCCATGCACGACCAACCTGTGCTTAAAGCCGAAATGACCAATGCGACCATGGACCTGGGTCTCTCCCGGCTCAAGCTCTTCCTGGCCCTGTCCCGCACCCCCCACGGCCTGCTGGACCTGGCCGCCCCGGCCCTGGCGGCCCTGCTCTATCTAGGGCATTTCCCACCCCTGGGGGTCACGGCCCTGGGGCTGCTGACGGTCTTTGCCGGCTACACCGCGGTCTACGCCTTGAACGACGTCGTTGATTACCGGGTGGACCAGGAGAAGCTGCGCCTGGAGGGGCCTAAGGAGGGTCATTACCTGGACGCGGTCTTCATGCGCCACCCCCTGGCCGCCGGCCGGGTGAGCTTCCCGGAGGGCCTCGGGTGGACCGCGGTCTGGGCCCTGGTGGCCCTCCTGGGCGCCTACGCCCTCAACCCTGTCTGTGCCCTGATCTTCCTGGGTGGTTGCCTCTTGGAGGCCGCCTATTGCCTGCTGCTCAAGGTCAGCCAACTGCGCCTGCTGGTGGCCGGGGTGGTTAAGAGCCTGGGGGCGCTGGCCGCGGTCTTGGCGGTGGCCCCAAAGCCCTCGCCGATTTTCCTGGCGATCCTTTTTCTCTGGCTCTTTTTCTGGGAGGTGGGCGGCCAGAATATCCCGGCGGACTGGCATGACGTGGAACCGGACCGGAGCCTCGAAGCCAAGACCATCCCGGTGGTCTTGGGCCTGCAACGGGCCGCGGCCCTGGCTCTGGTCTCCTTGACCTGCAGCCTCGCCTTCAGTGTGGTCATCTTGCGGCTGGCCCCGGTTCCCTTCTCCCTTTTCCCACAGTTACTGATTTCGGGGGCAGGGATTTATCTACTGCTGCTTCCCGCCTGGCGCCTGTTCCGGGGCCAGACCCAGAACCAGGCCGCGGACCTGTTCAATCGGGCCAGCTACTATCCCCTGGCGGTGTTGGCCGTGGTCCTGATAAATTTTTTCATCTGAGCGGCATGGGCGCCTTTGAGGATTTCGCCACGATGGCAGCCAAGCGCCGGGACGACCCCGGGCCGGAAGACGAAGGCCGCAACCGGGCCCTGCCGCCCTGGTTGACGGGATTGGTGGCGCGCCACCCCTATTTACGGCGCCACCCGCACCCGGCTGTGTCCCATTTCCCCATCGTCTTCATGCTGGCCGCCAGCTTTTTTAGCGTCCTTTATTTGCTGACCGGGGTGACGTCTTTTGAGACCACGGCCTTTCACTGCCTGGGGGGCGGGCTGCTGACCACCCCGGCGGCCATCGCCACCGGGGTCTTGACCCAGAGGTTGAATTATCCTCAACCCGACCCCACCCTGACCCTGGAAAAGCGGCTGTCATATCTTCTCTGGGCCATGGTCTCCGGCGCTTTTGTCTGGCGGCTGTTCGATCCGGAGGTATTGCGCAACCTGCACGGGTTGAACTTCATTCTATTTGCTGCTGGTGCTGGCGGTGACCCCCCTGGTGACGGTTATCAGCTTTTTCGGGGGCATGTTGACCTTCCCCTTGGAGCAGGACTGAATTATCCCCTTTGGACAGGGACACTCTGATGCCGGACCAAGAACAGGCCAGTTTCGAACTCTCCCCCCGGTGGCGCCTGGGGGTCCTGATCATCGTATTAATCGGCTTCGCCATCCTCAGCTGGATCACGGTCAGAACCTATAGCGAGGCCCCGCCCATTCCGGAACGGGTGGTGAGCGCCGCGGGAGAGACCATTTTTACCGGCGCTGACATTAGGGCCGGGCAGCAGGTCTTTTTGCGGTACGGGCTCATGGAGAACGGCACCATTTGGGGCCACGGGGCCTACCTGGGACCGGACTTCTCCGCCGCCTACCTGCACACCCTGGCCCTGGAGGCCTCCGACCTGGAGTCCCGCAGGCTCTATGGCCGAGCCCCGGCGGCCCTGACGGACTTCCAGCGGGACGCGGTCCGGGCCGCGGTGCAACAACTGCTTAGAGAGAACCGCTACGACCCTAAGACCGGCGCCCTGAGATTCAGCGAGGCGGAAATCGCCTCCTATCAGACGCAGATCGGCCAGTGGACTGAATACTTTGTCCATCCTGAGAAAAACGGCGGTTTGAAGACCAGGTATATCGACGACCCTCAAGAGCTGCGGGAGCTGACGGCCTTTTTCGCCTGGACCGCCTGGGTCTCGGTGGCCCGGCGGCCGGGGTGCGCTTATTCCTATACCAACAATTTCCCCTTCGATCCCCTGGCGGGCAACACCCCGCCGGCCGCGGCCTATCTGTGGAGCGCCCTGAGCCTCATCACCCTGCTGGCCGGGACCGCGACCATTCTCTTTGCCTTTGGAAAATTCGATTACCTGGGCTGGAAGGGGACCACGGCGGTGGTCCATCCCCGGATGCTGCCGGGGGTGGCCAGCCCCAGCCAGCGGGCTACCATCAAGTTTTTTGTGGTGGTTACCCTGCTGTTTTTGGTCCAGGTGCTGGTGGGCGCGGCCACGGCCCACAACCGGGTGGAGCCGGGAAGTTTCTACGGCCTCAACCTCTATGAGCTTTTCCCCAGCAATATCTTGCGGACCTGGCACCTGCAACTGGCCATCTTGTGGATCGCCACCGCCTACGTGGGCGGTGGGCTGCTTCTGGCCGGGTCCCTGGGGGAGACGGAGCCTAAGGGCCAGAGGGCCGGGATCCATTTCCTGTTTTGGGCCTTGGTCGTGGTGGTGGCGGGCAGCCTCCTGGGAGAGCTCCTGGGCATCAACCAGCTCCTGGGGCACCTGTGGTTCTGGTTCGGCCACCAGGGCTGGGAGTATCTGGACCTGGGCCGGGGCTGGCAGATTTTGCTGGCGGTGGGACTGATTATCTGGGTGGCGCTGCTGTTCCGGGTCCTGGCCCCGGCCCTGAAGGATCCGGAGCGCCGGGAGATCTCCTGGCTGTTCCTCCTGGCGGCCCTGGCCATCCCACTCTTTTATCTGCCGGCCTTTTTCTTCGGCAGCACCACCAACTACACCATCGTTGACAACTGGCGCTTCTGGATCATCCACCTTTGGGTGGAGGGCTTCTTTGAGCTCCTGGTGACAGTGATGGTGGCCGTCACCTTCTTCCGGCTGGGGGTGGTGTCCCGCCAGACCGCGGCCCGGGTGGTCTACCTGGACGCCATCCTCTTCCTGGGCGGCGGCATCGTGGGCACCGGCCACCACTGGTACTGGACCGGCCAGTCCCAGGTCAACATGGGCCTGTCCGCCATGTTTTCGGCCATGGAGGTGGTGCCCCTGACGCTCCTGACCCTGGACGCCTGGGACTTCGTCAAATTAACCCGGAGGCAGTGCGAGGCCTGCGGGGAAAACCTGGCCATCCCTCATAAATGGACCTTTTACTTCCTCATGGCAGTGGGCTTCTGGAATTTCGTGGGCGCCGGCATCTTCGGATTCCTCATCAATCTTCCCATCATCAGCTACTTCGAAGTGGGCACCATGCTCACCCCCAACCACGGTCACGCCGCCCTGATGGGGGCCTTCGGCATGGAGGCCATGGCCCTGACGGTGATGGCCTTCCGCCAGGTTTTGTCCGACGAGGAGTGGGTCCGGCCGGAAAAATACATCCGGGTCTCCTTCTGGGGCCTGAATCTCGGCCTGGCCCTGATGGTCCTGGGCAACCTCTTCCCCGGGGGGGTGCTGCAGTTTTTCGACGTCATTACCCACGGCTACTGGCACGCCCGGGGGCTGGAATACCTCACCCGGGATTTAGTGCGTTTCATTGAATGGGGCCGGATGCCCGGGGACCTGGTCTTCATCTTCCTGGGGGTAGTGCCCATGGTGATAGCCGCCTTGCTGACCTATCGGTCTTTGCTGCGGAATCGGACGGCATCACCCCGGTGATGCAGGCTGAGTGGCAGAGATACTCATATTAAAGGGAAAAAAATTTGCCCGAGGACCAGAAAAAATTCACTTTGAAAGAACTGGCGCAAGTGCAACGGCGCCGGCGGCCGGCCCGTCTATATCGCCTACCGGGGCCGGGTCTATGACGTCAGCGACAGCGCCCTGTGGGCCGGCGGCGAGCACATGGCCGGCCACTTTGCCGGGGCCGACCTCACCGGGGAGTTTCCCGACGCCCCCCACGGTGAGGAGGTCTTCGCCAGATACCCCCAGGTGGGAGTGTTGCAGACGAGCCCCGAACTTCCGGAAACCCAGGAAGCAGAAGTTCGCGGGGCGCCGCCCGGATTTTTGGACCGCCTCCTGAAGCGCTTCCCTCTGCTCAAGCGCCATCCCCATCCCATGGTGGTGCATTTCCCCATCGTCTTTTTTATTTCCACGCCGATTTTTACGATTCTCTATCTGCTCACCGGGATCGGGTCGTTCGAAACCACCGGCTGGCACTGCCTGGGGGGCGGGGTGCTGTTCACCCCGGTGGCCCTGGTCACGGGGCTGTTCACCTGGTGGCTCAACTACGAACTGCGCCCGTTGCGGCCGGTGGTCATCAAGCTGATTCTGACTCCCATGCTGCTGCTGGTGGGGGCCGGGGCCTTTACCTGGCGCTGGCTGAACCCGGAAATTCTGGCGCAACTGCCATACTGGCCCGGCAAGGTTTACCTGGCGCTCCTCTGCGTCTTACTGCCCCTGGTGAGCCTCATCGGCTGGTACGGGGCCTCCCTGACCTTCCCTCGGCACGAGGCGCGGGGTTAACTATCGACAGTAGCCGCAGGCTTTAGCCTGGGCCGCTAAAACTTGAAAACCGAACTTTAGTTATTAAGTTAGATCTTAAGCAGTTGCAGAGGCTTATTTTCCGCCAAGTCACCACGTCCCGGAGGACCCGATTTATGACTAGCCAGCTTAACCTGGAAGAATTGCAAAAGATCGCCACCTGGATGCGCTACTATATTCTCACCATGACGACCCAGGCCGGCTCCGGCCACCCCACCTCTTCCCTGTCGGGGGTGGAGCTGATGGCCGGTCTCTTTTTCGGCGGCTTCTTCCGCTACGACCTGAAAAACCCGAAGCACCCCAACAACGACCGGCTGATCTTCTCCAAGGGACACGCCTCGCCCCTGTTCTACACCCTGTGGGCTGCCGCGGGAGGGCTGAGCGAGGCGGAGCTCATGACCTACCGCCATTTCGGCAGCCCCCTGGAAGGCCACCCCACCGTGACCTTTCCCTACTGCGAAGCGGCCACCGGCTCCCTGGGCCAGGGCCTGTCCATCGGGGTAGGCCAGGCCCTGAACGCCAAGTACCTGGATAAGCTGCCTTATATGACCTACGTGCTCCTGGGGGACAGCGAAATGGCGGAAGGCTCCCAGTGGGAGGCCCTGCAACTGGCGGCCCACTATAAGCTGGACAATCTGGTGGGGGTCCTCGACGTCAACCGGCTGGGCCAGCGGGGCGAAACCATGTACGGCTGGGACCTGATGGCCTATGAGAACCGCATCAAGGCCTTCGGCTGGGAGACCATCCTGATCGACGGCCACTCCTTTCCCGAGGTCCTGTCAGCCTACAGCCAGGCGGCCCTGGTGGCCGACAAACCCACCATGATCATCGCCAAGACCGTGAAGGGCAAAGGCGTATCGTTCCTGGAGAACCAAAACGGCTGGCACGGCAAGACCCTGGACCAGGAGCAGCTGGCCAGGGCCCTGCCGGAGTTGGGCCCGGTGGACCAGGCGGTCCGGGGCCGCGTCTTGCCGCCGGAAGATCTCAAGGCCCCCGAGCTTCACCCCCAGCCGGCCCCGCCGCTGTCGTATCCGCCGGACAAACCGGTGGCCACCCGCAAGGCCTACGGCAACGCCTTGAAGCGCCTCTACCCGGAGTTTCCCCAAATGGTGGCGCTGGACGGCGAGGTGAGCAACTCCACCTATGCGGAAATCCTTAAGGAGGCCCATCCGGAGCGGTTCTTCGAGATGTACATCGCCGAGCAGAACCTGGTGGGCGCCGCCCTGGGGCTCCAGGCCCGGGGCCAAATCCCCTTTGTTTCCACCTTTGCGGCCTTTTTCAGCCGGGCCTATGACCAGATCCGCATGAGCCGGTATTCGGACCCCAACCTCAAGTTCTGCGGCTCCCACGCCGGGGTCTCCATCGGCGAAGACGGCCCCTCCCAGATGGGCCTGGAAGACCTGGCCATGTTCCGGGCCATCCTGGGCAGCGTGGTCCTCTACCCCTGCGACGCCGTCTCCACCGAGCGCCTGGTGGAGGCCATGGCCCGGCACCGGGGCATCTCTTATCTCCGCACCACCCGCATGGCGACTCCCATCCTTTACGGCCCGGACGAAAAATTTCCCATCGGCGGCTGCAAGGTGCTGCGCCAGAGCCCGCATGACCTGGTCACGGTCATCGGGGCCGGGGTCACCCTGGTCGAGGCCCTCAAGGCGTATGAGGAACTGCAAAAAGAAGGGTTTGCTATCCGGGTCATCGACCTCTACAGCATCAAGCCGGTGGATGACAAGACCCTGAAGGAGGCGGCCGCGGCCACCCGGGCCGTCGTCACCGTGGAGGACCATTATCCCGAGGGGGGCCTCGGGGACGCGGTGCGCACCGCCCTGGCCGCGACCCCGACCCCGGTCTATTCCCTGGCGGTGCGGCAAGAAGCCCAAGAGCGGCAAGCCCGCGGAACTGCTGGATTACGAGGGCATCTCCAAGGGCGGCATCATCAAGAAGGTGAAGGAGCTGCTGCACGAGATGAAATTGGCGGCCAGCTGAGGATGCGGGCAGTATCCCGTAGGGGCGAGACCTTGTGCTCGCCCTGACGGACACCCATATTTGCTGAAGTGGCGAAGCAAGTTCGCCCATATTTTCCGGAGGAAATAGTCATGCGCGTCGGCGTGGCGGCGGACCATGGCGGCTTTGAGCTGAAGGGGAAATGCTGGAGGAACTCAAGGCGGCCGGCTACGAGATCGTGGACTACGGCGCCCAGGAATATGACGGCCAAGACGATTATCCCGATTTTGTCGTGCCCCTGGCCCGGGCCGTGGCCCAGGGCGAGGTGGAGCGGGGCCTCGCCATCTGCGGCAGCGGCGTGGGGGCCTCGGTGGCCGCCAACAAGGTCCGGGGGGTCCGGGCCGCCCTGATCACCGACGCCTATTCCGCCCACCAGGGGGTGGAAGACGACGACATGAACATCATGTGCCTGGGGGGCCGGGTCACCTGCTATGCCCTGGCCTGGGAGCTGATTCAGACCTTTCTGCAGGCTCGCTTATAAGGGCGCCGGCGCGTTCCAGCGCCGCCTGGACAAGGTGGCGGCCCTGGAAAAGGAATAAATTACGCAGGGCGGGCGTCCCGCCCGCGGCTTTAGTCAGCACTGGTTAAAAACCTGTGCCACCATTTTTCCCAACGCAGGAGTTTTCTCCATGAAAGAAAACCCTCTTATCAAACTGACCGGCCTCGGCCAGAGCATCTGGCTGGACTATATCTCCCGGCAGTTGATCGATTCCGGTGAACTGCAGCGCCTCATCGATGAAGACGGCCTCCGGGGGATGACTTCCAACCCGTCCATCTTCGATAAGGCCATCAGCGGCAGCCCCGACTACGATGACGACATCCGGGCCCTGGCCCGGAAAGGCGAAAGCATCCAAGAGATCTACGAAGCCCTGACGGTGGCGGACGTGCAGCGGGCCGCGGACGTCTTCCGGCCGCTCTATGACCATTTGTCCGGCGCCGACGGTTTCGTCAGCCTGGAGGTCAACCCTCACCTGGCCCACGACACCCCCGGCACCATCGCCGAGGCCCGCCGGCTGTGGGGCAAACTTAACCGGCCCAACGTCTTCATCAAGGTGCCGGCCACCCAGGAGGGCTTGCCGGCCATCCGGCA
This sequence comes from uncultured delta proteobacterium, assembly GCA_963796215.1. Lineage (GTDB taxonomy): Bacteria > Desulfobacterota > Desulfobaccia > Desulfobaccales > 0-14-0-80-60-11 > JAPLJC01. Next base: position 39,525 of record CAWCKU010000003.1, read on the forward strand.
GCTCATCAGCGAAGGGATCAACGTCAACATCACCCTGCTCTTCGGCCTGCCCCGCTATCGGGAAGTGGCCGAGGCCTATCTCGCCGGGCTGGAGGAGCGGGCCGCCCAGGGCCTGCCACCTGGCGCGTGTCTTCGGTGGCCAGCTTCTTCCTGAGCCGCATCGACGTGCTGCTGGACCCGCAAGCTGGAGAAGATGGCCAAAGCCGGCGGTCCCCTGGCCACGGCCGCCGCCTCCCTCACCGGCGAGGTGGCCATCGCCAGCGCCAAGGTGGCCTATTCCATCTATCAGCAAATCTTCGGCAGCGACCGCTTCCAGGCCCTGGCCGCCAAGGGGGCCCGGCCTCAGCGCCTGCTGTGGGCCAGCACCAGCACCAAGAACCCGGCCTACCCCGACCTCAAATACGTGGAGCCCCTCATCGGCCCGGAGACCATCAATACCCTGCCGGTGGAGACCCTGAACGCCTACCGGGACCACGGCCAGCCGGCGGCGCGCCTGGCTGAGGGCCTGGAGAAGGCCGCCGCGGTCCTGCAGCGCCTGCCGGAGCTGGGTATCGACCTCAACCAGGCGACCCAACAGTTGGAAGACGAAGGGGTGGAGAAATTCAACCAGCCTTATGACAACCTGATGCGCACCCTGGAAGGCAAACGCCGGCAGGCCCTGGAGAAATAAAATAATCGGGGCAATCGGCCCTGTCGGGAGGCAAAGCATGAACATCACCACGCTCTTTCTGGATATCGGCGGCGTCTTGCTCACCAACGGCTGGGACCGGCGGATGCGCCAGGCGGCGGCGGAGAAGTTCAACCTGGACGCCGACGAGATGAACGAGCGCCACCACCTCACCTTCGACACCTACGAGGAAGGCAAGCTGAGCCTGGATGAATACCTGACCCGGCTGGTCTTCTATGAGGACCGCCCCTTCACCCGGGAAGATTTCAAGGCCTTCATGTTCGCCCAGTCCCAGCAGAAGCCGGAGATGGCCCAAACCGCCGAACTGATCAAGGGCCTGAAGGCCAAATACGGCCTCAAGGTGGCCACGGTGAGCAACGAGGGCCTGGAACTCACCCGCTACCGCATCAAGAAATTCAATCTGGGGTCCTATGTGGACTTTTTCATCTCGTCGTGTTTCGTCCACTACCGCAAGCCGGACGCCGACCTCTACCGCCTGGCCCTGGACTGCGCCCAGGTGCTGCCGGAACAGGTGGTCTACCTCGACGACCGGGCCATGTTCGTGGAGGTGGCCCGGGGGCTGGGCATCCACGGCATCCATCACACCGGCTTTGACGTCCACCCGGGCCGCCCTGGGGTGCTTCGGCCTGTCGCTGGAGGGGTGAACCGTGGGGGCGGGTTTCAAACCCGCCCCTACATTGCAGATAAAAATTCGGAGATTTCTTATGCCCAAGCAGGGATGTGAGATCGGCGTCGTCGGCCTGGGGACCATGGGCCGGAATCTGGCCTTGAATTTCGCCGACCACGGTTTTCCCGTGGCCGTGTACAACCGCACCGCCGAGAAGACCCGGGAATTCATGGCCCAGGAAATGGGTCCCCGGGATATCCGGCCCGGCTATGAGCTGCAAGAATTCGTCGGGCTCCTGCGCCGGCCCCGGGCCATCCTGATCATGGTGTCGGCCGGGGAGGCGGTGGACGCCGTCATCAAGGAAATCTGGCCGTTCCTGGCCGCCGGCGACCTGGTCATCGACGGCGGCAACTCCCATTTCACCGACACCAACCGCCGGGCCCGGGCCCTGGCGGTGAACAAGGTCATGTTCATGGGCCTGGGGGTCTCCGGCGGCGAGGCCGGGGCCCGCTACGGCCCCAGCCTGATGCCCGGCGGCCCCCGGCCAGGCTTATGACCGGGTGGGGCCCATGCTGGAGGCCGCCGCGGCCCAGGTCGACGGCGAACCCTGCGTCGCCTACCTGGGGCCGCGGCTCCGCCGGCCACTACGTCAAGATGGTCCACAACGGCATCGAATACGGCCTCATGCAGCTCATCGCCGAGACCTACGACCTGATGAAGCGGGGCCTGGGGATGGAGCCGGAAGAACTGCACCAGGTCTATGCCGACTGGAATCGACGCAGAGCTGAGTTCCTTCCTGCTGGAGATCACCGCCCGCATCTTCCTGAAAAAGGACGAGAAGACCGGAAAGCCGCTCATCGACCTGATCCGGGACTGAGGCCAAGCAAAAGGGCACCGGCATGTGGACCTCCTGGGAGGCCATGGACCTGCAGGTGGCGACCCCCACCATCGACATCGCCGTGGTGATGCGGGGTCTTTCCGGTTACAAGGCTGAACGGCTGGCCGCAGCCCAGGTCCTTACCGGGCCCGGACCACGTCTTCGGCGGGGACCGGGCCCGCTTCCTGGATAAATTGAAGAACGGCCTTTATGCCGGCATGATCGCCACTTACGCCCAGGGCCTGGCCCTCTTAAAGCAGGCCTCCGCCACTTACAACTATGGCCTGGATCTGGAAACCGTGGCCCGCATCTGGCGCGGCGGCTGCATCATCCGGGCGGCGCTGCTGGAGGACATCCGGGCGGCCTTTCGGGACCGGCCCGACCTGAATAATCTGCTTCTGGACCCCAAGCTGGGACAGGAATTTATGGCCCGGCAGCAGGACCTCCGGGACGTGGTGGGGGTCGCCGCCGAACTGGGGGTGCCGGCCCCGGGGTTGATGCTGTCCCTGGCCTATTTCGACGCCTACCGCAGCGCCCGGCTGCCGGCCAACCTGATTCAGGCCCAGCGGGATTACTTCGGGGCCCATACCTACGAGCGGCTGGACGCCCCCGGCACCTTCCACACCCAATGGGACCAGGACTGAGGAGGATCACATGGCAAGCCAATCTACCCGGCCGGAGCCCACGGTTTTTGTCATCTTCGGGGCCGCGGGAGACCTGTCCTGGCGCAAGCTCATCCCGGCGCTCTACAGTCTTGTTTGTCGACGGCTGGCTGCCGGAAAAGTTTCTCATCATCGGCACCGGCCACCGGCATATGGAAGAGGAGGAGTTTCGGGCTCACCTCAAGGCCGGGGTGGACAAATACGCCCGCCGGACCATGACCGAAGAGGACTGGGGCCGCTTCGCCGCCCACCTGTCCTTCATGACCGCCGACCTGGAGAACCCCGAGGTCTTCGGCGAATTGGCCCGGAAACTGGCGGATCAGGACCGGGAATGGAACGCCCGGGCCAACCACATCTTTTACCTCGAGCCTGCCGCCCGGCATGGTCGAGCCGGTGGCCCGGGAACTGGCCCGGGTCAAGCTCAACCAGGACCGCCAGCGCTCCCGCATCGTGGTGGAAAAGCCCTTCGGCCGCGACCTGGACTCGGCCCGGGCCTTGAACCGCAGCCTCACCGAACTGTTCCACGAATCCCAGATCTACCGCATCGATCATTACCTGGGCAAGGAGACGGTGCAGAACATCATGGCCTTCCGCTTCGCCAACACCCTGTTCGAGCCCGTCTGGAACCGCAACTATATCGACCACGTGCAGATCACCGTGGCCGAGTCCGAAGGGGTGGGGAACCGGGGCCATTATTACGACCAGGCCGGGGCCCTGCGGGACATGATCCAGAACCACCTGCTCCAGATCCTCTGCCTCATCGCCATGGAGCCTCCCGTTTCCTTCAGCGCCGACGAAGTGCGCAACAAGAAGGTGGACGTGCTCCACGCCATCCGCCCCATTACCCCGGAGAAGGTCTACAAATACGCGGTGCGGGGCCAATATGGGGCCGGCTGGATCGAGTCGCAGCAGGTCGAGCGCCTACCGCAGCGAACTCAACGTGGCCCCGGATTCCGCCACCGAAACCTTCGCCGCGGTGAAGCTTCTGGGTGGACAACTGGCGCTGGCAGGGAGTGCCCTTTTACCTGCGCACCGGTAAAAGGCTGCCCGCCAAGATCTCCGAAGTCTCCATTCAGTTCCGGCCGGTGCCCCACCAGCCTTTTCCGGCCACCGCGGTCATGGAGGCCCGCCCCAACCGGCTGATCATCGCCATCCAGCCCGAGGAGGGGCTGCTGCTCCGTTTCGAGGCCAAGTATCCGGGGCCCACCATGCGCCTGTCGCCGGTGATCATGCAGTTTTACTACCGGGAGGCCTTCAAATCGACGCCTCCGGAGGCCTACGAAACCCTGCTGCTGGACGTGATGCTGGGGGACGCCACCCTGTTCATGCGGGCCGACCAGACCGAGGCCGCCTGGGAGATCCTCGCCCCCATCCTGAACGTCTGGAGAACCGGCCAGCCCACCGACTTTCCCAACTACCAGGCGGGCACCTGGGGCCCGGAGGCCGCGGAAACCCTCCTGGCCCAGGACGGCCGCAACTGGATTGTGCCCACCTTTCTGCAATGCCAGGAAGACACGGCCGTCTGCCGGGTGACCATGGTGCAGACTGTGATCCACGCTCTTTGACGATCTGGAGGCCTTGAGCCAGGGAGCGGCCGAGTTTTTTATCGATCAGGCCCGGGACGCCGTGGCGGCTCGGGGCCGTTTCAGCGTGGCCCTGTCGGGCGGCGAGCACCCCCCGGCGCACCTATGAGATGCTGGCGCAGCCCACCTTCCGGGACCGGGTGGACTGGACCCGGACTCACATCTTCTGGGGGGATGAGCGCTGCGTGGATCCGGATGATCCCCGGAGCAACGCCCTGATGGCCCAGGAGGCGCTGCTTCGGCAGGTGCCCGTGCCCGGCCGGCGCAGGTGCACCCCATGGATTGCCGCCCCTCGCCCCGGGAGGCGGCCCGGCGCTATGAGGCCCTGCTCCGGAGCTTCTTCGCAGGAGGCGAGCCCCGCTTCGACCTCATCCTGCTGGGGTTGGGGGAAAACGGCCACACCGCCTCCCTGTTTCCCGGCGCCCCGGTGCTCACTGAGGCGGAGCGCTGGGTGGCGGCGGTCTACGTGGCCGAGCAGGACCTGCACCGCCTGACCCTAACCGCGGCCTTCATCAATCGGGCCGGGGCGGTGGCCTTTCTGGTGGCCGGGGCCGCCAAGGCGGCGGTGGTGCGGGAGGTGATCGAGGGCCCCCGGGACCCCAGCCGCCTGCCGGCGCAGCTCATCCACCCGGAGCCGGGGGAGTTGCACTGGCTCCTGGATAAAGGCGCCGCCGGGGCCTTGAACCGCTGAAGGTCTGATGACGACCAAGAAAAAATGGCTTCTCCTGCTCCTGCTCCTGGCCAGTATCTGCCTTAGCCTGGCGGTGCCCCTGGCCCTGGGAGGGCTGACCCAGTTTCGGCTGGTGCAGCGCCTCTCAGTGGGGGCCATCCTCCTGCTCACCTTCCTGCAGGTAATCAGTTGGGCTTTTAATGCCCTCCGGATTCAGTTTCTACTGGGCTTTCTGGGGTGGAGAGTAGGTTTCCGGGAGGCGGCCCTCACCATCATCTCCGCCGAGTTTGCCGGGGTCACCACCCCCGGGGGGGTGGGCATGCCCGCCACCTATATCTTCCTGTTCAACCGGCTGGGTCTGAGCCTGGGTAGGGCCGTGGGGGTGGTGGGCCTCATGGTGGTGGCGGACCTGGCCATTTACGGCACCCTCTTGCCCGCCGCCGCCCTCCTCTGGGCGCTCCAGGGGGGCTGGTCCTATCAAACCCTGCGTCTGGTGGCCCTGACCCTGGCGGTGGTGGCCGGCGGGGCTTATTGCTTTTGGGCCCTGGTCCGCCACTATCGCCGGGTTTGCGGGTTTATGGGACGGCAGTTGGCGAAGGTTCCCTGGCTGGCTCGCCGCCACTGGCGTCTGGGCCGGGCCACGGTGGATTTCTTTCGGTCCATCCGCCTCCTGGGCCAGATGTCGTGGCCTCAGCGGCTGGCCCTCTACCTGATCACCCTGGATTTCTGGCTGCCCCGCTACCTGATCCTGATCCTGGTGATCGCTATGGTGCATCAAAGCGTGCCCGCCGCCTACCTGCTCCTGACCCAGGCCTTGCTGCGCCTGGGGGGGCAGGCCTCGTTCATCCCCGGCGGCGCCGGTGTGGAGGAGGGCGGCTACGCCGCCTTCATGAGCCCCTTCATGGGCGCCGAAGCCATCGCCTTTACCCTGCTGGTCTGGCGCTTCTTCACTTTTTACTGGTTCGTATTGGTGGGCGGCCCCATCTTTATCTACAGGCCGGCCGGGCCGCCTGGGACCTGCTGGGCAAACGGCTCAAAGAGCCCCCCAGGGGCGCAGGCTTCCAACCCATGTCGATGATCACCCTTACGGCTGCATTGCTAACCTTTATAGGCGGCACAAATATTCAATAATCTGCTCAAGGAGGTACACCTCGGCCTGCCGATTGTTCCATGGTTGCTGCTAAAACCGATTTTGAATCGGTTTTTAACAACTTCGCCCTTGATTTTTGACGCAGACTGAGGGTAACTTCTCCATATCAGATTGCTCGGTGGCACAGGCTTCTCGCCTGTGCGGCGCAGGTTTTCTAAGGGCTCCTGCGGCTTCGGCAAGCAACCATTTGACGCTAATCGGTTATCAAACTCCCCGGAGCGATACTTGCCAGGTATTCTTTTGCATGAGCTCTCCTCGGCCAACCCTTAGCAGTTAAGTCCCATTCATATGGGCGATTATACTCCTTATGGAAAATTTTGTAGCAAATAAATTTAGCTAAGATTAAGAGTTAGCCGGTTTGCAGGTGACTCTTGATTTTTCTCCCTAATCGGGGATAAGGTAGCAGGAATGAAATCAGGGGTCCTGTGAAAGGGAGGTCGGCGAATTCATGAAAAAGCTATCGGCGTCAATTCTATCCGCAGATTTCGGCCGCCTGGCCGAGCAGGTGCGCCTGGCGGAGCAAGCCGGGGTGGACTGGATCCACGTGGACGTCATGGACGGCCACTTCGTCCCCAATATCACCATCGGCCCCGACGTGGTCAAGGCCATTAAAAAGGCCACCTCCCTGCCCCTGGACGTCCACCTGATGATCGACAACCCGGAGCGCTACGTCAAGGACTTCGTGGAGGCCGGCGCCGATTGGCTGGGTATTCACGTGGAGGCCACGGTCCATCTGGAGCGGCTGATCCAAAACATCAAGGAATTGGGGGCCAAGGCCACCGTGACCCTGAACCCGGCCACCTCCCTGAACTGCCTGGAATATGTCCTGAAGGACGTGGACATGGTCCTCCTGATGACAGTGAATCCCGGTTTCTCCGGCCAGAAGTTCATCCGGGGGGTGCTCCCCAAGGTCCGGCAGCTCCGGCAGCGGATCGAGCCGAGAATCTTGGGGTGCTCATCGAGGTGGACGGCGGGGTGCACACTGACACCGTCGGCGACATCGTGGCTGCGGGGGCCGATGTCCTGGTCTCGGGGTCAGGCATTTTCGGGAAACACGGGGGCTACGGCCCCAGTGAAGAAGATGACGACGCCCGGCGCCTGGCGGCCAACGTGCGCCGGCTGCGGGAGTTGATGAAATAGGGGCGGAGGAGACTCAAATGAAAGCAAGGACCCAGGCTGCTGTGTCGGCCGAAGCGCAGATAGAAGATTTACTGGGCACCGAAACCAGGTTCCGGGAGGAACGCCGGGCCTATCAGCCTGGCCTGTGCCCAGCCCTGACTGCAGGTCGGACCACAACCCGGCCCCTGGACGGCTATGAACTTGACGCCCTCAAGGTGGCCCGGGAGCAACTGCCCTTCGTCAGCCAAAACCGGCTGGTGGAAATCATCCCCGGAGGCCAGGCGAGCCACCAACCCCGGCGCCTGGGTATCGTCCTCTCCGGCGGGCCGGCCCCGGGGGGCCACAACGTCATCGGCGGGGTCTTCGAGGCGATGACAAAGGGCCATCCCGACAGCCGCCTCATCGGCTTCCTGGCCGGACCCAAGGGCATCATCACCAACCAACACGTGGAAGTAACCGCCGAGATGGTGGCCCTGCACAAAAACTCCGGCGGCTTTCACATGCTGGGCACCGGCCGGGACAAGATCGACACCCCTAAGAAGATGGAGCAGTGCCGCCAGACCTGCGCCACCCTCCAGCTGGACGGCCTGGTGGTGGTGGGGGGCGACGATTCCAACACCAACGCCGCCTTTCTGGCGGAGAATCTGCGGGAGATGGGCACCCAGGTCATCGGCATCCCCAAGACCATCGACGGCGACCTCCAGGTTCCGGGCCTCCTGCAAGTCCCCTTCGGCTACCACTCGGCCTGCATGGCCTTCGCCACCGAGATCGGCAACCTCAATTCCGACTGCAAGTCGGATCTGAAGTACTGGCATTTCAACCGCCTCATGGGCCGCAGCGCCTCCCACATCGCCCTGGAGGTGGCCTTCCAGACCCACCCCAACGTCATCCTGATCGGCGAGGAGATCGAAGAAAACGAGCTGACCATCCATCAGGTGGTGCGCCTCATCGCCGACGTGGTGGTGGAGCGGGCGCAACTGGGGAAAAATTACGGCACCATCCTGATCCCCGAGGGCATCCTGGAGTTCATCCACGAAGTCAACGTCTTGATCATCAAGATCAGCTACATCATCGCGGCCTACGACCGGGAGGCCCATGAAGGGGAGTCCTTCCACAAGCTCTCCTATGAGGACCAGGTGCAGCTCATCGACAACAGCGACATCTGGCGGGACTACGACAGCCGGGTCTTCCTGGGGTTTCCGTCCCTGCTGCAAAAGGGCCTGATGCTGCCCCGGGACAGCCACGGCAACTTTCCGTTTTCCCTGGTGAACACCGAGCGCATCCTCCTGGAGATGGTGGCCACCTACCTGCGCAAACAGCGGGCCAAGGGCATCTACAAGGGCATCTTCCGCACCCAGAACCACTATTACGGCTACGACGGCCGGGGCACTTTCCCCACCTGCTTCGACTGCGACTACGCCTATAACCTGGGGCAGGCCGCTTACAGCCTGCTGGCCAACGGGGCCACCGGCTACATGGCGGCCATCAAGGACCTGCATCGGCCGGTGGCGGAATGGCAGCCCCTCGGCATCCCCCTGGCCCCCCTGATGCACCTGGAAGAGCGCAAGAGCCGCCTGGAACTGGTGATCGCCAAGCAAAAGGTGGACCTGGAGTCGCCGGCCTTCCGGATCCTGGCCCGGGAACGGGACAGGTGGGCCCTGGAGGACCATTACCGCTTCCCGGGGCCCATCCAGTTCAGCGGCCCCGCGGCCGACGCCAAGCCCATCTCCCTGCAGCTCAATGCCCTGGGGTGAGATAGAAAGGGGGAAATGGGGGAAAGGAAAAAAGGGGAAAGGGATAATCTTCAGAAGGGTTTTGCATTAACCTTTTCGCCTTTTCCCCTTTTCCCCTTACCCTTTTCCCCCTATTTTTTACCCCGACCGGCTCTGCCCCCGCTGCTCCTTGATGAGCTTTTCCAGGCCGAACTGTTTGACCCGGTAGCCGATTTGCCGCAGGGTCAACCCCAGGTCCATGGCCGCCTGGGATTGGATCCAGCGGTTGCGCTCCAGGGCGGCCAGGATTTCCCGCTTTTCCATCTCTTTTAAGCGGGTCAAGAAGGCCTGGTCCTCATGGGTCTCCATTTTTGCGGGCGGCAAGAGATAGGGGGGCAGGTCTTTGACGCCGATCTCGGCGCCTTCCACCACGATGCACAGGCGTTCCACCAGGTTTTCCATTTCCCGGACATTACCGGGCCAGGCGTAATCCTCCAGAACATCCAGGGCCTTTTGGGTCAGATAGAATCTGCGGTCATATTCCTTGGAGACCTTGTCCAGGAAGTGATTGAGCAGCAGGGGAATGTCCGGCCGGCGCTCCCGCAAGGGCGGGATACGCACCGGGGCGTGGCCTAATAGGTAATAGAGGTCTTCCCGGAACGAGCCCGCCTTGACGGCCGCGGCCAGATCCCGGGTGGTGGCGGCGATGAGGCGGACCTCCACCTTCCTGGTGCGGTTGCTGCCCAAACGCTGGAATTCCATGTCTTGCAGGAAGCGAAACATCCTGGCCTGGAGGCTGAGGGACAGCTCGCCGATTTCCTCCAGGAAGATGCTGCCCCCGTCCGCTTCTTCCAGGCGGCCGGGTCGGGCTTTAACGGCCCCGGGGATGGCGTCCTTCTCATAGCCGAAGAGCTCGGCGGCCAGAAGATTTTCCGGCAGCGAGGCGCAATTGATCTTCCGGAAAGGGTACCTGGCCCGGGGGCTCAGTTCGTGGATCACCCGGGCCATCAGGGTTTTGCCGGTGCCGGATTCTCCCGAGAGGAGGACCGGGGCGCGGCCCGGGGCCACTTTTTTGAGGAGCTGCTGCACTTCCTGGATGGCAGGACTTTGGCCCACGACGAAGAAATTCCGGGAACTATCTGAAAGTTCCGGGCCCGGGGTAAGATTTTCCGGCCGCAGACGTTCTTCCCGAAGCCTCCCCGGCAGCTCGAGACCGACAAACTGGGCCATGATCGCCGCCAGGATGCCGAGGAAGCGCAGGTCCTCCTCCAGGGAAACCTCATCGGCGAAGAGGCGGTCGACGCTCAGGACCCCCAAGGGAGTGCCTTGCAGGATAATGGGGACGCCGATAAGGGAGACCTGCTCCTTGTGGAATTGCCGGGCCCGGCTTTGGTTAAGGAATAACGGCTCCTGGCCCATGAGCGGGACCACAAAAGGTTGGGCGGTCCCCAAGATCAGCCCGGCCAGGCCCTCCCCCGGGCGGCAGCCGGCCCGGGGTTGGCCCTGCGGCCGTCAGGTCCCGGGAGGTGCGGCAGCGCAATTGGCCCGTTTCCGGGTCTTTCAGAGCGACGCCGGCATATTTCAGGGCAAGGGACTGGGACAGGACCCCGAGGATGAACTCCAGGGCCTGGTCCAGATTCAGGGCCTGGCCGAGGATTTGGCTAATCTCGGAGAGAACTTGGATTTGGAGTTCTTTGAGTTCATCTATCCATGCCGCGGATTTACAGCAAGAAATATGCCGAGATTTACCGGAGCGGTAACCATTATGAAATTCTATGATATTCCAGGAACGAACCGAGCCGCGAGCCTGCCGACACCGGCGCTCCCTGGTCCGATTAATACATTTACGTAATAAAGCTGGCTAAATTGGGAACAATCTTGTCAGATTGGCATTCCCAGAATAGAGAAGGGGGCGTGAGGACCACGCCCCCGGGGCAAGGATAGGCTTCCAAGCCATCGAAGTCTTTACGATTTATCCGCCATGAGCTTGGCGATTTCCACCTCGATTTGCCCGACCCCCCGCATGGCGTCCAGGATCGCCAAAAAGATGGGGGCTTCCTGGGGAGTGCACAGCCCCTCAATGAGCCGGCTCCTGGTGTTCGGTGGCGTAATCGGTGGTGGCCTGGACCAAATTCCGGGCTTCGCCCTTTACGTAGTTCTTCAGAGAAGTCGTTGTCGGTCCTGATGATATCCAGCAGGGAGCGGATCATGCCGCCGTGCTGGTCAAAAAGATAGTTGCTTTGGGCCACGGCCTTGTCGGAAAAGAGAACCCCGCCCTTGGATCTTCTTGTGGATGGGGTCGGCCAGGTTTCCCAGGTTGGCTTTGATCTCCCCCAACCGGCCCAGGATGGTCTCCAGCCGGAGCAATTCCTGCTTTTCCACTTCCGGCTTCCGGGCCATCAAGGACTTGATCTCTCTGGAGGCTTGGGTAATATTTTGCGCTACCGTTCCTTGCAGGTTTTGCAAATCCTGCAGTTTGTCGCGGCTGTGGCGATTGAAGGCGTCCCGGGCTGCTCTCCTCATGGCGAGCAGGTTATGGATGATCGGGGCTAGGATATCGGCCTCTTCCTCAAAGAACTTTTCATCCGCCATGATGGACCTCCTCTATGGTAATGTTTAAAAAATAATCATTCTGAAACAGGAAAAACCATCGGGCGGAGCCGGAATTATGCCGGCTTCTGCCAAGAAAATACGCTCAAAAAAATTATTGTTGGACAGGTCCTTTTGCGCTATATTCTTCATCAAAATAACGCTATGAGAAAAAAGCGAAGCGATCACGGGCGTGGTACCGCCCTGGCGGAGAGTCCCGGGGCGGCCGGCGTGCAGATCAAAGGGCGCCTCTGGCTGGAAAAGGACGGCGACACCTACCTGAGTTGGGGCCGGGTGGTGCTGCTGGAGCGCATCCGGGAGGCCGGTTCCATCGCCGCCGCGGCCCGCTCCCTGGACATGGCTTACAGCCATGCCTGGTCCCTGGTGGCCGCCATGAACCGCCTGGCCGGCCGGGGACTGGTGGGCCGCAGCTTCGGCGGCCGCCAGGGCGGCCGGGCCTGGCTCACCCCCGCCGGGGAGAAGGCCGCGGCCCAATTCTGGCGATTGGTGGAGGTTCCGGGACGGCTTAAGAATCAGGAGCCAGGGGAGATCCCTATTATTAAATTTTCTTTTTGGCTATCTGCTATTCTATTAAAAGAATAACGCTAAGATTTAAGGGAAAAGAGATGAAAATGGAGACAAAGGTCTCTCGGTTGGTTTTTGCGGTGACGGCACTCATGGCTCTTGGGGCGTTCAACTTATGCCCGGGGATAAGCCGGCCGCGGTTTACGGCGCTGGCGCCGACCAGTTCTCCCTGGCCACCGGCAGCCCTGGAGAACTGGGATTGCTGAAGGTCCTGGCCGATACCTTCGGTAAGCAGGATAATGCGGCCATGACCTGGTTCAAGGCCGGTTCCGGCAAATCCCTGCAACTCCTTAAGGATAAAAAAGTGGACCTGATCATGGTGCACGCCCCGGCCGCGGAAAGCCAGGCGGTCCAGGAAGGCTGGGCCGCCAAGCGCACTCTCATCGGCTCCAATGAGTTTTTTATCGTGGGTCCCGCGGCCGACCCGGCCCGGATTGCCGAGGCTAAGGATGCACCTGAGGCTTATCGCCGCATCGCTGCGGCCAAGGCCAGGTACTTTTCCCGCGGGGATAATTCCGGCACCCATAAAAAGGAATTGGACCTTTGGAAGAAAGCCGGTCTCCAGCCCCAGGGCGACTGGTATGTGGTCACCAAGGATTTTATGAGCGCCACCTTGAAGCGGGCCAACCAGGAGAAAGGCTATTTCATGGTGGACAGCAGCACCTGGGTGGCGGAAAAGCAGGAGGTGCCGGACTTGAAAATTCTCTTTAAAGGCGACAAGCTTCTGATTAATACCTACCAGGCCCTGTGCCAGCCCCCAGGCGCCACTCCCGGGGCCGCCACTGCGGCCAAATTCATCGACTTTGTGGCTTCCCCTCAGGGCCAACAAATCATCCGGGATTACGGCAAAGAGCGCCACGGCGAAGGGCTGTACAATGATGCGGCTTACGCCCGGCAATACGCTGATTGAGCTTATCTTGAGAAACCTGCTACCGAATAATGAGGAGGAAAGACGATGACTAAGACGGTGTTGATATCGGCATTGATAGGGGTACTGTTGATCGTCGCCAACGTTGCGGCGGAAACCCGGATAAAATGCGCCTCCACCACTTCCACTGAGAATTCCGGGTTATTTAAATATCTGCTGCCCATCTTTGAGAAAAAGACCGGTATTCATGTGGACGTGGTGGCGGTGGGCACCGGGGCGGCCATTGAGATCGGCAAGCGGGGCGACGCCGACGTAGTCTTCGTGCACGCCAAGCAGCAGGAACTGAAGGCCGTGGAAGAGGGCTATTTCGTCAATCGCCATGACGTCATGTATAACGATTTTGTCATTATCGGTCCGGGCAGCGACCCGTTGCAGATCAAGGGCCTAACGTCGGCAACGGAGGCCTTCAAGAAGATCGCCGCGGCGGGCGGCCCCTTTGTCTCCCGTGGGGATAAGTCAGGGACCAATACCAAGGAGTTGGCCATCTGGAAGGCCGCCGGAATCGACCCCAAGGGCCAGAAGTGGTACCTGGAGGCGGGCCAGGGCATGGAAAAGACCCAGCGGGTCGCCAATGAAAAAAAGGCTTATACGCTCACCGACCGGGGCACCTGGCTGGCCACCAAAGACAAGGATAAGCTGGAGATGGTCATAGTGTTGGAGAAAGACCCGGTGCTGTTCAATCAGTACGGGGTGATGGCGGTAAATCCCGAAAAGCATAAGCAGGTCAAATATCAAGAGGCCATGCAGTTCGTCGATTGGCTCATCTCCCCGGAAGGCCAGCAGACCATCGCAGGATTTAAAGACGCCCACGACAATCAGCTCTTCGTGCCCAATGCCAAATGATCTGGCACGAAAATTGTAGGGCAGTGCTGAAAACTCGGGATCTGTCTGTCATCCTGAAGCAAGGATTTCAGGACCGCATTAACCATGACGGAATTTTTCTTATTTTTAAGCCAAATCGATCCCCGAGAACTCTGGGGCATCGTCTGGCTATCTCTCTGGGTTTCCGGCGCCGGCCTCCTTCTGGCCACCGTCCTGGGTTTGCCCCTGGCCGCCCTCCTGGCCTTGAAGCGTTTTCCCGGCCGGGACGCGGTGGTCAACATCTTGCACACCTTCATGGGATTGCCGCCGGTGGTGCTGGGGCTGTTGCTCTATCTGCTCCTGTCCCGCCAGGGACCCCTGGGCGTCCTGGGTCTGCTCTATACCCCCACCGCCATGATCCTGGCCCAGACCATCCTGGCCCTGCCCATCGTCGCCGCCCTGGCCCATTCCGCCATCGTCAACATCGACCCGGTGGTGCGCCAAGCGGCGGTGACCCTGGGGGCCACCGCCCGGCAGCAGGCCTTCACCATCATCCGCGAGGCCCGCTACGGGATCGTCTCCGGAATCATGGCCGGCTTCGGACGGGCCAATGCCGAGTTGGGCGCGGTGCTCATCGTCGGCGGCAACATCGCCGGCTACACCCGGGTCATGACCACGAGCATCGCCCTGGAGACGGACAAGGGCAACTTCGAACTGGGTATAGTGCTGGGCCTCATCCTGCTGGCGCTATCCCTGTTGGTTAATCTGGCCTTGCGCCGACTGCAACAGCGGGGGCGAGGGGCCGGGGCCGAGCTGAGTTCATGGGCTTAAGACTGGAAGCCACCCACCTGGCCCGGGCTTACAACGGCAACCCGGTGCTGCGGGATTGCTCCTACAACTTTGCCCCGGGCTTGACTTACGCCTTGCAAGGTCCCAACGGCAGCGGCAAATCCACCTTGCTGCGCATCCTGGCCCTCCTGGAAGCAGCCGGATACCGGTAGCGTGGATTATCTGGAGAACAACGCGGTTTTGCCAAAAAATCTGGAATTGCGGCGCCGCTTCACCCTGGTGCTGCCCCGGCCGGGCATCTTTAACACCACGGTGTTCAACAATGTCGCCTATGGCTTGAAAATCAGAGGGGTCAAATCCGGGGAGATTGAGGCCAGGGTAGATACCATTCTTGAGATGGTGGGCCTGTCCCACAAGCGGTCACAGCGAGCCCTGGACCTTTCCAGCGGCGAAACCAAGCGTCTGGGTCTGGCCCGGGCCATGGTGCTGGCGCCCGAGATCCTCTTCCTGGACGAGCCCACCGCCAACATTGACCCACTAAATACTGATATTATTGAAGAAATCATTCTGAAGATGAAGGCTGGCGGACAGACCACTATCCTGCTGATCACCCACGACCCGGCCCAGGCGGAAAGGCTGGGGGATCGACTGCTCTTGATGAAAGAGGGCAAGCTGGTGCCCGCCTGAGGCTACGGTCCGGCGGCAAGCGCAAAAAAAAGGCGACCCGCCGGCGGGTCGCCCCAACCAAGGTTGGTGGATTAGGAACTAGAATAAATCAAAGATCGGGGGAAAAGTGGCCAAAATCCCCAGAGCCACCAGGATTAACGTCACCCGATAGAAATACCCCTCCTTCTGATTCCTATCCGTATACCCACCTACTGGTTCCCCACGTTTAGATTAAATCTGCCCAAATTGCCTACAGTTTGACAGAGTGCCTCCTACTGGTTTATCCTGTGTTTCCGGCTAATTCAAAAAGCGAGGTCATCTGTGTCTGACGGTGCCAGCCATTCACCTCTTGCCAAGCTCAAGGCGGCCGCCTTCCTCACCCTGGCGGCGCTGCTCCTGACCCTCGGTCTGGAAATATTCGGGGCCATTACCCCGTTTCGCCTGAAGACCCTGGACCTCTTGTTCCGTCACGTGCCTCTAACCAAAGCCTCGCCTGAGGTGGTGGTGGTCACGGTGGACCAGGCGGACCTGGATTTCTTTAAAAACCAGGGGGTCGTCTGGCCCTGGCCTCGCCAGCTTTATGCCCACATCATCGATTATTGCCGGCAAGCCGGAGCCCGGGCGGTGATTATCGATATCCTTTACACCGAGGCCTCGTCCTACGGTCCCGAAGACGACACGCGGCTGGCCCAGGCGGTCGCGGCCGCGGGCAACGTGGTCCTGCCCTTTTTTCTGTCACGGGAGGAGAAAGGAGCCAATCCGGCCGAAGCCGCCTTGCTCCAGAAGACCGGGCTGAAGATCCCCGGCCCCCGGCCCCGGGACCCGGTGGCGTACCGGTCCGTGGTCACTCCCGTCGGCCCCCTCCTGGACGCGGCCCAGGCCCTGGGGAACGTCGAGTCTATTCCGGATACTGACGGCATCTACCGGCGCCTCCCCCTGGTCTTACCCTTTAAGGACCGCTGGCTCCCCACCCTGGGTTTCGCCGCCTTTCACCGCCTTGGCAAGAATGATTCCCTGAAGTTCGACGTAGGTGGTCTGCTCCTGGGGAACCTGAGAATCCCTCTGGATGACCGGGGCAATCTCCTCCTCAAGTGGCGCGGTCCCAGCCGCAGCCATAAGCGTTTTTCCGCGGCCAACGTCATCTCCTCCGAGGCCCGGGTGCGCCATGGTCTGCCGCCCATTTACCCCCCCGAGGCCTTTGCCGGCAAGTGGGTCTTCGTGGGCCTCACCGCCCCGGGCCTGTTGGACCTCAAGGCCTCCCCCATGGGCGGGGTCTACCCCGGGGTGGAGGTGCACGCCACCCTCCTGGACAACCTGGTCCAGGGGGATTTCCTCCGGACCCTGCCCGGTTGGGCCTTGTGGGCCTGGACCCTGGCCCTGGCCGCGGCCATGGCCGCGGCGGTCCTCTTTTCCCCCAGCCTCACCGTCACCCTAATGGCCTTTTTTATCCTTTCTCTGGTTCATCTGGCTCTGGCGGTCCTGGCCTTTTGGACCGGTTGCTGGGCCGACCCGGTCCTGCCGGGGATCGCCCTGGCCCTGAGCTTCGGCCTGGCCACGGCTTACAGCTATGCCACCGAGGGCCGTCAAAAGCGTTACATCCGCGGCATGTTCGGCCAGTACATGTCCGACACCGTCATCAGCCACCTCCTGGCCCACCCGGAAAAGCTGAAGCTGGGGGGCGAGCGCCGCCGGGTCACCCTGTTTTTCTCCGACCTGGCCGGCTTCACCACCATCTCCGAGCGCCTGGACGCCGAGGCCGTGGTGGGCCTCCTCAACGACTACCTCTCCGCCATGACCGAGATCATCCTGGAGGAGGAGGGCACGGTGGATAAATTCGAAGGCGACGCCATCATGGCCCTGTGGGGCGCTCCCCTGGACCAGGAAGACCAGGCGCTGCGGGCCTGCCGGGCGGCGCTCTTACAGCGGGACGCCCTGGAGAGTCTCAACCGGCGCTTTGCCGGGATGAAGCTGCCGCCCCTGTCCATGCGCATCGGCCTGAACACGGGCGACGCCATTGTCGGCAACCTGGGTTCGGCCAAGCGCTTCGACTACACGGTCATCGGCGACACCGTCAACCTGGCCTCCCGCTTAGAGGGGCTCAACAAGTTTTATAAGACCGCCATCATGGCCAGCGAGGCCACCGTGATGGAGTGCAGCGAGGCTGTGGCCTTTCGGGAACTGGACCTGGTGGCGGTGAAGGGCAAGGAGAAGCCGGTGCGGGTCTTCGAAGTGGTGGCCCTCCAGGAAGACCTGCCGCCGGAGTTGGCGGCCCGAAACCGGGAGTTCGCCCGGGCTCTCGAACTCTATCGCCAGGGGGATTTGGCGGAGGCCGCAGCGGGCTTTGCCGCCCTCCTGGAGAAATTCCCGCACGACGGCCCGACTGAGACCTTTCTAGGGCGCTGCCGGCGCTTCCGGGACGACCCCACCCTGCCCCGGGACCCCGTCTTCCGCCCGGATTCCAAATAAGGGAGCGCAAAATGCAACCCTCCCTTGCTAAAAGACGATAAATTTAATAGGGTATCGACAGGATTTTTTCCAGACGTCATTTAAAAGAAGACTTCCCAGATAAAAGGAGGCGGACGTGAGACGGCCAGTTTTTTCCAAGCGATCCGGCATAGTGCTTTTTAGCCTTGGCCCTGCTGGCGCTGCTGTTGCTGCCCGGGATCGCCAGGGGCGAAACCATGAAGGTCACCCAACCCAACCAATCCCTTTACCCGGACCCGGACTTCGCCGGGACACCCATCGCCCCGGTGCCGCAGGGCGCCGAAGTTAACGTGCAGCAGCAGTCGGGGGACTGGTACAAAGTGGAGTACCAGGGTAAGAGCGGCTGGCTGAACCGCCAGGCCTTCCCCGCCCCTGCGACCGGCTCCAAGTTCAATCTCCCCGGGATGCTGTTCGGCGCCCCGGTGAAGGAGACCAGCAGCGACGAAGCGGCCCTGGCCGGCAAGGGCTTCACCCCGGAAGTCGAGTCCTCCTACCGCCAGAAGCACCCGGAGGCGAAATTCGCCGAGGTGGACAAGGTGGAGGCCTACCGGGTGGATCCCGCCAAACTCCAGGCCTTTATCCAGGAAGGAGGGCTGAAGCCATGAAAAGCCATCTGCGCTGGTTGGCTCTGATTCTGCTGGTCGTTCTCCCCGCCGTGTGGGGCTGCGCCGGCACCTCGGCGATTATTCCGGCAGTCAGCATCGCCGCCACTGGGGCCACCAAGACGGCCAAGGCCTCCCATGAAATCACCGATTCCGAGGAATATTACATCGGCCGGGCCGTGGCGGCCCGCATCTTGGGCCAGTACCCCCTCTACCAGAACGCCAAGGTCACGGAGTACGTCAACGAAGTGGGCCAGACGGTGGCCCGGAAGTCGGCCCGGCCCAACACCTTCAAGGGCTATCACTTCGCGGTGCTGGACACCAACGAACTCAATGCCTTTGCCTGCCCCGGAGGTACCATCTTCATCACCCGGGGGCTGCTGGAGACCTGCGCCAATGAAGACGAATTGGCCGCAGTCCTGGCCCATGAGTGCTCCCACGTGGCCAACAAGGACGGCATCAACTCCATCAGCAAGGCCCGCTGGACCGAAGTGTTTACCGCCATGGGCAGCTGAAGCCGCCCGGCAGTATGGCGGTGTGGCGGGCAATCTCGTCACCCTCTTTGAGGGCTCCATCGACGACGTCTTCAAAACCCTGGTGGTCAACGGCTACAGCCGCACCGCCGAGGAGGCCGCCGACGCCGGCGCCGTGACGACCCTGACCAGGGCCGGCTACGACCCCGGGGCCCTGGCGGCCATGCTGAAGAAGATGCTGGCCAAGGAGAAGGGCGCCGCGGGCGGCATTTACAAGACCCATCCGCCCACCAGCGAGCGCCTGGCCAAGGTGAAGGCTGAAGGCGGCAAGGAAGCGGCGCCGTCGCCGGCCGAGGCCAACCGCACCAAGCGTTTCGAGAAAAGCGTGAAGAGTTAAGACTGGCGAGGGGGTGAGCTTACTCCCCTGGCCAAGATCGCCAAGGCGGGTCAGTGCCGCAGTCGCCGGCGCCACCCGCCTTTTTTTGCTTTAGTCATTTAACCAAGACCACCAGGCCGAGCGAGAATTAACGGGATCAGTTCTCTTACCGATTATTATAATTAGATTTTCTTTAGCTGCAGATGGTTTACAATTTGTGATAAAATACTATTTGATATAATATGGCGTGTGCCGTCATACGGAAGGGGATCTGGGGGAGGGTCCTTCCGTGCTGCACTTATTTGGATTCCGGAACCCGTACCTGCCGTCGACCAGGCTTGCTCCCTTCCCAGCCAGCTTCTCTTTGAGAGGATATTGTGCCGCAGTCCGGCCCCAAGGATAATTTAGACCACCGTTGCCTGACCTGGGTGAGGGCCATACGGTTTTTCGCCTGGCCCATCATCGCCATCTCGGTGCTGATGGCAGTGGCTTCGGTATATTACACCTTTGCCCACCTCAAGATCGACACCAGCCGCAATGCGCTGGTGGCCAGCAACAAGCATCTCATCAAACTGAGCCATAATATGGACCAGGCCTTCGGCGGCCGGGACGGCTTGGTGGTGGTGGTGGAGAACGGCCATCCGGGGCAGACCGTCAAATTTGCCGAGGCCCTGGCCGCGGAATTGCGCCATTACCCGGACCATTTTCCCGAGCTTTTTTACCGCCTAAATCCCGAGACCTTCAAGCCCTGGGCCCTGCTCTATCTGGATGAGAAAGACCTCTTGAAGATCAAGACCAACCTGGTGGACCAGCGGCGCTTGTTGACTCGACTGGCGGCCGAGCCCCGCCTGGTCACTTTTTATCAGGGGGTGAATGAGCAGATCGCCGGGGCCATGATCGGCCACCTGTTTACCGGGGTTCATGGAAGAACAGCAAGACGAAAAGGCGCTGCCGGACGTCACCCTGCTGAACGCCAGCCTCAAGCAGTTGCTCTTCAGCCTGGAAGGGGGAAAACCCTACGTCTCCCCCTTTAGCGCCTTTTTCCCCGGAGAGCTGAGCGACCTGAGCCAGCAAGGCTATTTTTTCACGGAAAACGACAAATTTCTCCTGTTCCTGGTCACCCCGCAGCCGGACGGTTACGCCACCAGAAACCGGGACGTGGCCCTGCTGCGTGAGGTGGTTGGCCGGGTTGAGGCCCGGTTTCCCGGCATCCAGGCGGGGGTGACCGGCCCCGACGCCCTGGAATCCGACGAAATGGCCAGTTCCCTGGCCGACATCTCCCTGGCCACCTGGCTGTCCCTGGTGGGCCAGATGGGACTGCTCATCTTGTTTCTCCGAAGCCTGCGGCGCCCCCTGGTGGAGATCTCGGCCCTGATCATCGGGCTGTGCTGGACCTTCGGCCTGGTGACCCTGGTGGTGGGGCGCCTCAATCTTCTCTCCATGATCTTTGCCCCGCTTAATGTTGGGGCTTACCATCGACTACGGCATCCATTGGTTTTGCCGCCTGGAGGAAGAGCAATCCGGGGGCGGGCCCTGCACTTATGAAATCCTGGCCTGCACCTATCAACGGATCGCTCCTGGTATTATCTACGCGGGTCTGGCCGCGGCCTTGTCGTTTCTGCCTCTTTCTTTTATGGGCTTTAAGGGCCTGGCGGAATTGGGCCTGATCCTCACCATGGGCATCCTGGTGATGTTGCTGGCCACCCTGGTGCTGGTGCCGGCCATGGTCCATGTCTTCGAACGCTGCGGCCCGGCGACCCCGGGTATTGCGGGAAAGCCAGCCGCAGCCGTTCCTGCATCCTGCATTGGACCCAGCCCTGGCTCATCGTCGGCCTGGGGCTGGTCCTCGTGGCCCTGGGCGTCATCGCCTTGTTTTTCGTCCCCTTTGATTTAAACCCTTTGCATCTCCAGAATCAACGGGTCGAATCGGTGGAGTGGGAATACAAGCTCATCCAGGATTCGAAGTATTCCACCTCTTACGGGGCCACGGCCACCTCCTCTCTCCAGGAACTGGAGGCCCGCTGCGAGGCCTTGAAGCAGCTGTCCACTGTGTCCCACGTGGAGTCCATCCTGTCCTTTCTCCCCACTAAGGTCAACAGCAAGCGCCCGATGCTGGAAGAACTCCAACCGGTCCTCCGTTCCGTTCAATTCCCCAAGACCCCGGCCTCACCATCCAGCCCGGCGGAGATGGCGGCGATTTTGAGCCGCATCAATTTTAAGTTAGGCGAAGCGGCCAGGAGCCTGGAGGAAGGAAAGGGCGCCACCAAAGAGCAGATTGAAGAGACCCACGCTCTCCTCAACCGGATCATCCCCCTCCTGGATGCCAAACAACAGCCACAGGCGGCGTCTCGAGTAGCGGCTTTTGAGGTCCAATTTTTCGCCGATCTGCATGATAAGTGGATTCTACTAAAGGGTTACGTCAAATCGGCCCTGGGAAAACCTGACCCCACCATCGCCAGTTTGCCCCAGGAGGTGCGGCAGCGCTTCATCAGCCCCCAGGGGACCTTTCTGATCCGGGTGTTCCCCTCCCAGGACATCTGGAATTTCGGACCCTTGAAGCTTTTCGTCAAAGGTCTCTGGAGCGTCGATCCCAATGCCGTGGGGGACCCGGTGCTGCTCTACGTCTTTACCCAGGGGTTTCGCAATGCCTGCCTCAAGGCCGCGGGCGTGGCCCTGCTGGCCATCGCCGCCATGCTCCTGGTCTTGTTCCGCAGCTGGAAGATGACTCTGCTGGCCTTTCTTCCTTTGATCGTGGGCACCGGCATCACCTTAAACCTGATGTGGCTGTTGGGGATTTCCTTCAACCAGGCCAATGTCCTGTTTGTGCCGCTGATCCTGGGAGAGGGGATCGAATTCGGGATCATCATCCTGGTGCGCTGGCGTCTGGAAGAGTCGGCCCGGGCCATCACCCTGCCCGCCAGCACCG
Organism: uncultured delta proteobacterium; assembly: GCA_963796215.1. Classification (GTDB taxonomy): domain Bacteria; phylum Desulfobacterota; class Desulfobaccia; order Desulfobaccales; family 0-14-0-80-60-11; genus JAPLJC01. Next base: position 61,812 of record CAWCKU010000003.1, read on the forward strand.
CCAAGGGGGTGGCCCTGGCGGCGCTGACCACCACAGTGGGGTTCGGCAGCCTGATGGTCTCCGGACACCAGGGAGTTTTCAGCCTGGGTCTGCTGGCCACGGTGGGCAGTCTCAGTGTCTTGCTGGCTTCTTTGAGCTTTCTGCCGGCCTTCATCCGGGTAATGGAACGAGACTACGAGCCGCGGGAGCCGTCAATCCAGACCTCATTTGGGGCTGGTGCGTTGGCTCAATCACATGGTGAGGAAAAAGACCGATGAAAAGACCGCGTTGGATCATTAGCCTGGCCCTGGTGGCCTGCTGCGTCTCGATTTCCCCGGCTTTGGCCGAGAGCCCCACGGATTATGTCCGGGGGATTCTGACCAAGGTCATGGCCATTCAGACGGACCCGGCCCTGGCGGGGCCGGGCCACGAAGCCCAGCGGGGCCAGCACATCCACCAGATCATCGAGAAGAGTTTCGACTTTCCGGAAATGGCCAGGGATGCCCTGGGCTCCGCCTATGGCCAGATCAGCGGGGGACAGCGGCAGGAATTCACCAACACCTTCAGCTACCTCTTCCAGGACTCCTACACCCGCATGGTCCTCAAGTTCCTCCTGAAAGAGAACATCACCTATAACCGGGAGAGCCGGGAAGGCGGCAAGGCCCGGGTGGATACCACCATTGTCCGGCCCAATGAGTCCATTCCGGTCACCTATCTGATGCACCAGGCCCAGGGGGGCTGGCTCCTTTACGACGTCAACGTGGACGGGGTGAGCATCTTGAACAATTACCGCACCCAATTCTCCCAGGCCATCAGGACCAAGGGCTTCGGTTTTCTGCTGGAGCGGATGAAGAAGCAGCGCCAGGCCTTCAAGTAGCTGGGAGGGGGGGCCAGTCGTGGCCCCCCCCGGGATTTCTTGCCCAAATTCCTTTAAGGTTTTTCCCTCCTGAATTTCTTGCCGTTTTATTGACATCGTCAATTCGGGCCTTACTTTTAAACTCACTGACAGCCCGTCATATCCAACCATGATTTTTTCATCAAGATTCCATGAAAGGTGGCGCCGGACGTACGCGGCCAAGCCTGAAAGGAGAATTAGCATGGTTATTTTTGTCTTCGCCAACGGCTCTGACCGGACCGAACTCATCGAAACCCTGGTAAAGGAAGGGGTCGTCTACCAGGAAGGCAAGGCTACCACCGAGCGGGAAGCAGGGGTGTCGGCGGTTCAGCTAGTGGAGATCCAGGCCAACCTGCCGGAGGTGTTCCCGGTGCCCCCTGAATTTGCCGAGAGCGATGGCAGTGTCCGGGTCTGGCGCCTGCCTTCGGGGAAGATGATCATCACCGATATGGACGGCAACCTGGAGCAGATTTCGGGCCCCTTACCCCGTTAGCCCGGAATCGGCCCCACCGCCAACAGCATTTCCCGAGAAAGCGACCCCTAAAGGATACTTCTGGCAGAGGAGCCGCGGCTATGCGCCCGCCCTTCTCTGCCAGCTAATTCATCAACCGCGGTCGCCAAGGCTAATGCCGGCTCCGACCCATTTGCTCCCAGCTCATTAGATCCATCCCTGCCTCGACCACCCGATTTCCACTCCCCGCTTTGGCGCAAGCAGCGCCGCTTGCTGATGCCAGTTCGCCAGCAAACTTATATTTTTTTCGGAGATCGATCCTGGTATTCGTCTTGAATTGTAAGGGCGAACCAAAGGTTCACGCCTGCAATTTAATACCTTCTGAAGGCGAAATGGTATGAAAATACTTGCAAATAGTCTTCGGGTAATTTTGCCCTTGACCAGCCTCAGGCAGAGAGCCCCAGTCCCCCCATGCGGAAATTTTAAGGGCCTAGGATCGGCAGAGAAGAAGGGGATTCGGCCCTTTTCTCTAGAGGGACGACTATTGTTTAAGTTATTAAGATTATCAACTTAATATACTCATCAGACGGTGGGTCCGGAGCAAGATCGGGGTTGATAAAATCATTTAAAAGAGTTGTTTCCTAATAACGATATTTTTCACAATGGCAGTTAACTTTTTCGAACATTTATATGGCAGCGACCTTTAACCGGGGAAAAAACCTGAAAGTATTAAGAGGCCCATCCAGTGAGCTGAAATGTGGGGTTGAGTCAGGGGTTTTGATCTTGGAGAGACTATTTTATACCTATTTCCAAGCACTTGAGGTTGAATAATGGAAGCATAATTTACCCCTGAAACCGTTAAACAATAATCACAATAAAACCCGGGACTGGCCATCGTGTTCTAAGCCAAATTCAAACTTGAAATAGTTTAAAACGAAATACCTCTTTAGTTTTTTCTGATTACATCTAAAAAATTACTTGACAAAATATATAGCAAGCAATAATGATGCAAAAAAACCCTAGTTTATGAAGCCTTTAAGCGTCAAATTGATTTTAAGTAAAAATGAATAATATCTAAGGAGGGATTACGGGGGTGAAAACCAGGGCAACCAGATGGGGGGGGTGGTTGCTGTCCTTGGGGGTGCTGTGGGGTTTGATGGGGGGCAGCGCCTCCGGGGCGGACCTGCTGGAGCGGGTCAAGAACCAGGAGATTGCCCAGGTGTTGCGTCTCCGGGTGGGCCAATCCAAGGTATTGCGCACCGCCTTTCCCATCACGCGTATCTCCGTGGCGGATCCGGAGATTGCCGACATCATCCTGATTTCCGAGAAAGAGATTTATGTCAACGGCCTGGCCCCGGGGGTGACCAACCTGAGTCTGTGGGGCAAATCCCGCTTCACCAGCGCCACGGTGACGGTGGAGGCGGACGTCAGCCTCCTGAAGGAGAAACTGCACCAGATTTTGCCCAAGGAGAAGATCGGGGTGGAGACTGCGGGCGACACCATTGTGTTGTCCGGGGAGGTGAGCGGGCCGGTGTCCCAGGACACCGCCATCTCCTTGGCCGCGCCCTATGCCGGGGGCAAGAAGGAGAAGGTGGTCAACCTGATGCACGTCGGCGGGGTGCAGCAGGTGCTGGTGGAGGTGCGTCTGGCGGAGATTGCCCGGACGGTGCTGGACCGCGTCGGGGTCAATTTTCACGGCATCAGCCCCAGCGGCAATTTTGGGGTCCAGCAGATCAACCAGTTGGCGGCTTTCACCGGACTGGTGCGGACCATCAACCCGTCGCAGATTCCCGCCCAGGGCTCGGCCGGGGCGCCGGGCACCGTCTTTACCCAGGGTCTGACGCCCACCCTCACGGCCTTGGCTGGCTTTAAGGCCGGTGGGGTCTTGTGGACCATGTTTTTTGACGTCCTGAAGAAGAATGACTTGGGCAGGGTGCTGGCGGAGCCCAATCTGGTGACCACCAGCGGCCAGGAGGCCTCCTTCCTGGCCGGGGGCGAGTATCCGGTGCCGGTGCCCCAGAGCGGGGTGGGGGGCGGCACCACCATCACCATCGAATACAAGAAATTCGGGGTGCAGTTGGTCTTCACCCCCACGGTGCTGGACGAAGGCAAGATTGCCATGCGGGTGAACCCCGAGGTCTCGGAGACTGGACTACACCAACGGGGTGCAGGTAAATGGCTTCACTATTCCTGGTTTGCGGATCCGGCGCATGTCCACCCACCTGGAGGTCAAAGACGGCCAGACCTTTGCCATGGCCGGACTGATCAAGGACGAGGACCGCAATATCGTCAACAAGTATCCGGTCTTGGGGGAGATTCCCATCCTGGGGACCCTGTTCCGGTCCTCCAACTTCCAGCATGACCAATCGGAGCTGGTGGTGCTGGTGACGCCGCACCTGGCGAAGCCCCTGACCCCGGGCACGGCCCGGCTGCCTGACGATAAGTGGGTGGCGCCCAGCGACTTCGAGAGCTATCTCCTGGGTGAGACCCAGGGGCGGGTCAAAAATGCCGCGCCGGCTAAAGTCCAAGCGCCGGCCCAGAAGATGCCTGCGGGCTTCGGGAATCAAAAATTAGACTAGCGGGGAGCAAGGGGATGAAGAAGACCGAAGACCAGAGATCGAAAATCGGCACGCTCCTGTTGTGCCTGGCCGGGGTTTGTGGCTGGGGGGCTGCTCCTGGAACGGCCCCAGCGCCCTGGAGCAGGATTACGGCAACTCGGTGCGCAACAACGTGGCCCAGTCGATCCTCAACCCCCGGGCCGGCCTGAACGACACCCCCGCGGTGGGGCTTTCGCCCACCGCCGCGGTGAACGAGAAGGAGCATTACGACAAGACTTTCAAGGGCGAAGAAAAGAAGCCCGCGGAAATGAAGATATCTTATTAAACGCGGCAACCGGCCGCAAAGAAGGGGAGTGACAGGGGGGGAATAATCATGGTGTCACAAGGGCTCAGCCAAGGATGGCAAGAGGCTGGAGGGACCGGGCCGAGGGCATTGTCGGGGGGATGGGCTTTAAGGACTGCTAGCGGCGGAACCACTCCAACCTTCCGGCGCGGTGCGGCGCAGTTTTTGGTCATGGCCGCGCTGGCGGGGGTGCTCCTTATGGGCGCGGGATGCAGCGCCTCGTGGTTCACCAGTGATAAAAACGGGGCGTCCGGTGAACTCAGAGTCAGACAACCGGCCATGGAAACTACGAGGTTGTTGCAGAACGCCCATTATTATAAGTTAATGGGCCGACCTGAAGCATCCTTAAAGGAAATGGAACAGGCGCACCGACAGGACCCGGATAATCTTAAAATCGTGGATACCCTGGCCCAGACTTATCAAGAGTTGGGACAATTCCAACGGGCTCAGGAACTGTACCAGGAGGCTCTGGCCCGGCAAGGCTCCAATCGGGTCTTGCAGAACAATTGGTGCTTTTCCTTTTACCTCCAGGGAGATCTGGCCAAGGCTGAATCTTGCTTCAAGGAGGCTCTGGCCCGAGACCCCGGCAATGCCGCGGCCCGGAACAATCTGGGGCTGTTATGGTGTCGCCAGGGTAAGCTGGTGGAAGCGCAACGTCTCTGGGAGGAAACCGAAGGGACCGGGGCTGCCCAAAACCGGTTGAATCAGGCCTTGGCATTTCTGGGGAAGAGCCCGCCGGCCCATTATGCCAAAGCCACGGAGTCGAAAGCAGCGTCGCCAACCCAGGCGACAGCCCCTCAAAAGCCGGTTGTCCCGGTAACTCCCGTTTCTCCGGCCAAACCCGTGGTGGCTAAGGCCAAAGCTCCGGTAAAGGCTCCGGGTCCGGTCCAGCCAGTGGCCGCCCCGCCAAAGGCGGAGTTGCAACCCGCAGCTAAACCGGCTACTCGCCCGGCGCCCCTGACTGTCGCGGCGAGAGCAGCCGGCATCGAAGTCCGGAACGGCACTCGCACCAAAAACCTGGCTCACCTCACCCGGGCCCTGTTGTCACAGGAAGGCTTCAACGTCACCCAGATCGGCAACCACATCGATTTCGGAGCGGGAGCTACGGTGATCTATTACCGGGCTGGCGCCGAAAAGCTGGCCCGGACGCTCAACCTTGAGATTTTCCCCGAGGCCAAGTTGGAACAGAGTGCCAGGCTCAACAATGGGGTAGCTATCAAGGTCTTACTGGGACAGGATTTGTTGAATCAGCCCCGGGTCATGACCCGGTTAACCGGAGAAAAGTTGGCAGAGTCGCCGCCGGCCGTTAATGCCAAAGCGTTGGCGGCGGGGCCGCAGCCTCAATCCGCGGCCTCCAAGGAGCCGGCTGCCCCGGTAATCGTTGCGGCCCCGGCTAAAGCCGGGCCCGATAAGCCGCAAATTCAGGCGGTAGCGTTGGCTGCCAGGCCAACGGCGAAAAATCAGGCGTCGGCCGAAACTACGACTCCCAAGGGGCCCTTGACCGCTGCAGAGCTAATGGCCACGCTCATTGAAATACGGAATGGCACCCGCAGCCAGAACCTGGCTCACCAGGCCCGGAGTCTGTTGTCCAGAGAAGGGTTCAGTGTTGGAATTATCGGCAACCATATCGATTTCGGGGCGGAAACCACGGTGATTTACTACCGGGCCGGGGCGGAAAAGGTAGCCCGGGCGCTGAACTCCGAGATTTTTCCCGGGGCCCAATTGACCCCCAGTTCCAGGCTCAACCAGGGGATGGCCATCAAGGTGGTCCTGGGGCGTGATTTGCTGGATCGGCCCCAGCTTATGTCTCGGTTAGCTGAGGAATAGCAATGCCGCGAATCAAGCTCTTTGGTCAGTATCGCTTTGTTTTTGACCTTACCGCTGTTACTGAGCAATTGTGTCAAAGACAATAATTCCCTGACGTCCACGTCGTCAGACCCCACCGCCAAACTGGCGGAGCCCAATGATCCATGGAAAAAACTTAAGATGAGCCGGGCAGATAAGGAGGGCCTGCCACCGGACCGCCTGGAGTCCCTGGGGGAGATAGCCCTGCAATCAGGGGATTATGAGAGCTCCCTGATCAATTTTATGGAGATTCTCAAGAAGAATCCCCAGCGTTATGACCTGCATTACAAGGTTGGGGTGATTTTTCTGATCGCCGGCCAGTTTGAAGCGGCCCGAAAGGAACTGGCCCTGGTCCTGGTGCACCGGCCGGAAATGCTTCAGGCCCACGAGGCCCTGGGGCTGGTGCACCTGCAGGAGAAAAAGTACCCCCTGGCCATCGAGGAATTCCAGTTGGTTTTGTCCCAAGAGCCTGGCGCGAGCCAAATCCCGGCACCTCCTGGGGGTTACTTACCTGGAGGCGGGCCAGTCCGCCAAGGCCGTGGCCGAACTCAAGCGGGCCGTGGAATTGGACCGACGCCAGGTGGCCAGCTATATCGCCCTGGGGCAGGCCTACACGAAAATGAAGGATTATCCAAAGGCCATAGCCTGCTTGAAACAGGGGCTGGTCAATGGACCCGAAAAACCAGAAATTAAACCACCAGTTGGGGATGGCCCTGGCCGGGGATAAGCGCTATACCGAAGCCATGGATGCCTTCATGAAGGCCGGAGACGAGGCCCAGGCCTGCAATAATATCGGCGTGCACTATTTTGTGGCCGGTCAATACGAAGATGCGGCCAAGTGCTTTCAGCGGGCCATTGAATTGAGGCCCACTTTTTACGACGAAGCCAAGGCCAACCTGCAGCGGGCCCTGGAAAAGTTACACCAGACCCATCAAGGCGGCACCTGAAGCACCCGTCAAAAGCTGAAGCACTTCCAAAAAACCTGAGAATCTCCGGTTAAGGTGGCTTTTGAAGCCACCTTTTCTTTTTGCTGCCGGTCTCCGAGATTATCCTGGGGGGATTTATTAATTGTTTCAAAATGAAACTATTTTCTTGCCTTGACCGCCGGTCCTTGATAAATTTTGTCAGCCTAATAGAGAGAAATTCTTTATGAAAAAAGCCACCTACAAGATCCGGCGCAAGATCCTTCTGGCCTTCCTGTTCAGCGTCCTGGCGGTCCTGGTGTTCGCGGTGTTCAGCTTTCAGGTGCACCGGGAAATCGGCCACCGGCTGCGTTTGCTGGAACTCACCGGCGACTTGTTCCAGAGTCTGCTTGAGACTCGTCGCTTCGAGAAGAATTTCTTTCTCTATCATCAGCCCACCAGTCTCCAGGAAGCGCGGGATTACACCAATCACGTGGCTGAGCTTTACCTGAGCCATGCCGCGGAGATCTTACGGCTGAAGAAAGATCCCCAGGCGCCGGAGTTTTACAAGACCCTGACCCGATACCAGGAAGTTTTGGGGCAGATTGAAGCCAGTTTCCAAAAGCAGGCAGCCGGCAGCCACAATTTTGCCGTCGAAGAGGAAGCCCTGCGCAATCTGGGGCAGGAGCTGCTGAACCTGACCGAGAGGTGGGAAAAGGAAGAGCGGCTCGAGATCGACCGGCTGTTCCAGCGGGCCATGGGGCTGTTCGTCGGCTCAGTGGTGGTCTTCCTGGCCTTGGGTGTCATGGCGACCTTCTACCTCACCCGCATGCTGGTGCGGCCCCTCTTCCAGATGCAACAGGCCATGGACAAGATCGCCCACGGCGACTTCTCCCCGATTCCCCAGCCGGAGTCTTCTTCGGAAGAATTCTTTGCCCTGTTCCGGGCCTTCAACCGCATGATCCATGAACTGGAGGTGCACCAGGATGAGCTGGTGCAATCCCGGAAGATCGCCGCGGTGGGCACCCTGACCTCGGGCATCGCCCATGAACTCAACAATCCCATCAACAACATCGTCCTCACCGCCGAGGCCCTCAAGGAGGACTTCCGGGAGGTGAGCCAGGAAGAGGCCCTGGGGCTGATCCAGGATATCCTGGCGCAGGCGGAGCGGGCCTCGGAGATCGTCAAAGGCCTCCTGGACTTTTCCCGGTCGGAGCACCCCGAGTTCGAGCCCCTGTCCATTGCCGGGGTCATCCAGGAAACCCTGAAGCTGGTGCGCAACCAGTTGTCGCTGTCCGGCATCCAGGTGGAGGCGGACCTGCCCTCGAATTTGCCCATGGTGCACGGGGATCGCAAGAGCCTGCAGCAGGTCTTTCTCAACCTCTTCATCAACGCCATCCAGGCCATGCTGGACGGCGGCAGCCTCACCATCCGGGCCTACCCCAGCCAGGACGGGGAATGGCTGAAGGTGGAGGTGAAGGATACCGGCATCGGCATCCCCGCCGAGCACCTGCCTCGCATCTTCGATCCCTTTTACACCACCAAACAGGTGGGCCGGGGTACAGGCTTGGGTCTTTCCGTGACTTACGGCATCGTGGAAAAACACGGCGGCCACCTCGAGGTGGAAAGCCAAAAAGGCAAAGGGTCGACCTTCACCGTGGTGCTGCCGCTATCTCAGGAAAGCTGAAGAGGAATCAATGACGATCGCCGTAGTGGATGACGAAGTCATCGTCCAAAAGAGGCTGAAAGGGGCCCTGGAAAAAGAAGGGCATCTGGTGGCGACCTACACCTCGGGGGAGGAACTTCTCCGGGAACTTGAACGGCGTCCCTTCGATCTCATCTTTCTTGATGTAGTCCTGCCCGGCCTCGACGGCATGGAGGTCTTGCGCCGGGTGAAGGCCCGCCTGCCTGAGACCGACGTGATCATGATCACCGGCCACGCCGAACTTAACGCCGCGATCGGCGCCATCAAGGACGGCGCCTTCCATTACCTCTCCAAGCCTCTGAAGTTGGAGGAGGTCAGGAATCTGACCCGCCTGGTGCTGGACCGCAAGCGGCTGCTGGAGGAGAACCGCAACCTCAAGGCCCGTCTGGAACCCCTGGAAGGCTTCGGAGAGATGATCGGGGTGAGCCCCAAGATGAAGGAGGTCTTCACCGTCATCCGCAAGGTGGCCCCCCTTAACTGCAGTGTCATCATCCAGGGGGAGAGCGGCACCGGTAAAGAGCTGGTGGCCCGGCTGATTCACCGGGAGAGCCCCCGGCGGGACCGGCCCTTTGTGGCCTTCAATTGCGGCGGTTTCACCGAGGACCTCATTGCCAGCGAGCTCTTCGGCTATGAGCGGGGCGCCTTTACCGGGGCCATTGCCACCAAGATCGGCATCCTGGAGACGGCCCACCGGGGCACGGTGTTCATGGACGAAATCGGCGACATGCCCCCGTCCATGCAGGGCAAGCTCCTGCGGGTCATCCAGGAGAACCGCATCTTCCGGGTGGGTGGCAACAAGCCCATCCAGCTGGACCTGCGCTTCCTCGCTGCCACCAATAAGGACTTAAAAAGGGCAGTGGCCGAAGGCCGCTTCCGGGAAGACCTCTATTTCCGCCTCAATGTGGTGCAGATCACTCTACCCAGTCTGCCCGAGCGCCAGGGGGACATCCCGCTGCTGCTCCAGCATTTCTTGAAACTGTTCAGCCACCGGTTCGCCAAAAAGATCCGGGGCCTGGACCGAGAGGCACTGGCGGTGCTGCGGGACTATGCCTACCCCGGCAACGTGCGGGAGCTGCAAAACATCCTGGAGCGGGCCGTGGCCCTGGCCGAGGGCGAGGAGCTCACCCTAACGGACCTGCCCCTGGATCTGCAGGAATTGGCCGCCGGCCGCCCCGACCACTGGTCCACCCTGGAGGAGCAGGAGAAGGCCTATATCCACAAGGTCCTCAAGGGCACCCAATACCACCTGGGGGAGTCCGCCCGCATCCTGGCCCTGCCCCGCACCACCCTCTGGCGCAAGATGAAGAAATACGGCCTGTCCCGAGCTTGAGGCCGCATCAGGGGATCAAGATAATTTTCCCGAACGCCTTGGTCTCCATGATTTCATGATGAGCCCTGGCCGCCTCGGCCAACGGTAGTTCCCGGCCCACCACGGGCTTGAGGGTGCCGTTGGCCAGGCCGGCGCCCAGGGCCGCATGCAGGCTCAAGGTCTCCTTATCCGTAGCGCCCCAGATGTACATCCCCAGGATGCTGGCCTCACGTGGGATGGTCAGGCGGGGGTCGACGGTCACCGGACCCCGGCTGCCGATGACCACCACCCGGCCGCCGCTGGCCAGGACCTCCAGGTCCTGGCCCAGATTGACGTTAGCCAGCATCTCCAGAATGACATCCACGCCGCGATTTTCCGTGAGTTCCATGACTTGCTGTAAGTGGCCGTCGGTTTGATGGTCCAGCACGTGGTGCGCTCCTTGCTCGGCCGCCAGGCGCCGGCCTTCATTGGTGCCGGCGGTGCCGATGACGGTCAGGCCGGCGGCCCGGCACAACTGCAAGGCGGCCACCCCCACGCCGCCGCTGGCCCCATGAACCAGCACCACCTCCCCGGGCACGGCCCGGGCTCGCTGAAACAGGGCCCGGTAAGCCGCGGCATAGGGCACGTTCACTCCAGCACCCTGGGCAAATGAGACCTGGGGCGGCAGGGGATGTACCTGGGACTCCAGACACAGGGTCTTTTCAGCATACGAGCCGCTCAAGGTGTAGGAGGTATAGACCCGGTCGCCGGGGGCCACCCTTTTTACCCCCGGGCCCACCGCCGCCACCACCCCGCCAGCGTCGGTGCCGGGGGTGTATGGCAGGGGCGGGGCGGCGGCATAAGCGCCAGCCCGGATGTAAGTTTCCACCGGGTTGACCCCCACGGCGTGGACCTGAACCAGAACCTGGCCGGGGCTTGGTTGCGGCTCCGGCACTTCCTCCAGGCGCATGACCTCGGGCTCGCCGAATTCGTGGACTCTAATGGCCTTCATCTGGTCTCCTTTCTATAGATAAACTTAGGTGCGACAGGCGAGGCCGGAGGGGGTTGATCTCAGTGGGGGAATATCGGAAGGAATAATTCTCCTGGCCCTTTAAAAAAGGAATAGTCATTTTGGGGCTTGGGGGAAGGGTTAAAAGGGGAAACGGGGAAACGGGAAGCAGTTTGATAGGGCGGCGCCGTAGGGTGCGTTTCACGCACCATTTTCGCCACAATTCCGATCCATAAAGGCTAACGGACAAGAGAAGTCGATCTTATTTTTACCTTTTCCCCCTTTCCCCCCGTCTTTAACCACCACCGCCAAAATACCCAACTGCTTCTGCTCCAGGCATTGCTGCAGGGAGAGGCCACAATCCTCCAGGGCTTGGCGCAGATCGTGGCTGTAAAAGCGGTCATGCTCCGGGTGCAGGAAAAGGCGCTTGGCCAGAAAATTCTGATAAAATTGAGGGTAAAACTCCTCCAGGAAATAGAAGCCCCCGGGTTTCAAAACCCGGGAGATCTCCCGCAGCCCCTCCCGCCAGTCGGGCAGGTGGTGCAGCACCCCGAAGCCGAAGACCCCGTCCAGGGCGGCGTCCCGGTAGGGGAGGCGAAAGACATCCCCCACGTAGAGAGAGATGCGGCGTTTTTGCTCCGGGTTCAGATAGGTCATGGCCTGCCGGATCATGCGGTGGTCCAGGTCCAGGGCGTGGAGGATGGCCGGTTGAAATTTTTCCAGCAGGAGGCAGGCCCCGGCGCCCCGGCCGCAACCCACTTCCAGAACCCTGGCTCCCGGAGCCACGGTCGGACCGATCCACTTGACGATCTGGCGCTGGATCATGACCCGCACCGGATTGTTGACGATAAGGCGCTCGGCCCAATTGAGCTTCATGCCTTCACCGCCAGGTGGATCACCGCGATGCCGTTGGTAAGGCGGCGGTACCGGACCCGGGAGAACCCCAGGCCCTCCAGGGTGGCGGAGACCTCTTCGGGATTAGCGAACATGCGGATGGATTCCGGCAGATAGGTGTAAGCCTGCCAGGAGCCCACGAAGAGCCGGCCCAGCAGGGGCATGAGGTAAAAGGAATAGAAGTCGTAGAGCCGCCGGAACCAATAGGTGACGGGTTGGGAAAACTCCAGGCACATGAAACAGCCGCCGGGCTTCAGGACCCGGTGCATCTCCTGGAAACCCAGTTCCGGGTGGGTCAGGTTGCGGATGCCGAAACCCACCATGGCCGCGTCGAAGCTCTCATCGGGGCAGGCCAGCCGCTCGGCGTCCCCCTGGAGAAAGGCGATGCGGGAGGCCAAGCCGGCCCGGGCTACCTTGGGGCGGCCCGCCGCCATCATGGCCCGGTTGATGTCGTAGACCAGCACCCGGCCGGCGGGCCCCACCTTTTTAGCGGCCAGGAGGGCCAGGTCGGCGGTGCCGCCGCAGACGTCGAGGACCCGATCCCCGGCCTTGAGCCCCATGAGCCGCACCGCGGTCCATTTCCACGGGTGATGGAGCCCGAAGCTCAACAGGGTGTTCATGAAGTCGTAGCGGGCGGACACCGTGTCGAAATGCTGGTGCACCAACTTTTCTTTTTCCGCCGCGGCCACCGGCTGATAGCCGAAATAGGCGAATTCATCCAGCCCGGCGGGGGGCAATTTTGCTTTATCTTCCAAGTCGATCAACCTTCCAGGCGGCGCCAGCTAAGGCCGGCGGCTAAGTTTCATTCTATCAATTCTCCGCTCACCGGGCCACCTCTGGCTTAAATTAATCTTTCAGGTGATTCGGCCGCGGGATAAGTAATCCGGCTACCCTCCACCCGGGCAAAGTCGGTGAGGCGGTGCTCCTGGAGGCGGTGTTCGCTGAGGATATGCTCCACCTTGACTCCCCGCACCGTCAGGGCATCGGCGATGAGCGACCGATGGCAGCGCCAGGGGACGGTTTCGGCGCACATCAGGACCAGGCGTTCATGAGCCGCCAATTCGATGAGGGCCCGCAAATTTTCCTCGAACTCCGGGGTCTGCATGTAATCGGCGAAGCCCCGGAACGAATCATTGCGCCAACCCAAATTGGCTGAGTCGCGCTGCGGGTGGCGCAGACCACCCAAACCCGGGAGATGGACATAGCCGATTCCCATTGCGGCCAGGGCCTCGGGCAGGGTTTCCTTATTAAATTGAGGATTGTACCGGGAGCGGGGCACGGTGCGGATATCGGCCACTTTTTCCACTTTATTGGTTTGCAAAATCTGACAAAAAACCTCCAGGGGCCGGGTGCCATGGCCAATGGTCATCATCAGGGTCGGCTCCCCATCTGTGTCACCGGCTTCCTCCCTTGCTGTCGCCCAGATGTCCCTCGGCGGCCAGTTGACTCAACAAAAAATGAAAATAAATGAGGCCGCCATAAGGGTGGAAGTCGGCCAGCACCCGACGCACCCCCTGGTAGTCCAAGGGCTCCTTGAGATTCAGCCAGTCCTGCAGCTTGCGACGGGCCCCCACGTCGTCCCCGGGGAAAAGGTGGGTGCGTCCCAGACCCCGCAGCAACACGTACTCCGCCGACCAGCGGCCGATGCCCTTAAGAAGGCTCAGGGCTCTTACGGCGGCGTCATCGTCCAGGGAGTCAAGGTTTTCCAGGCCGGCGCCGCCAGCCACCAGGCTCTGGGACAATTCAATAATGGTCCGGGCCTTATTGTAGCTGAAACCCAGGTCCCGCAGCGCCTGGGGTTGCAGCCCCGCCAGGTCTGAGGGCTGTGGAAAGGCATGGGCCAGCCCGAGCTCGCCCGGAAACGAGACGCCAAAGGCATGGGCCAGGCGATTGAGAAGATGGATGCCAACCGTGAGGCTGAGCTGCTGGCAGGCGATGGCGTTGACCAGGGCCTCGAACAGGTTAGGGAACCGGGGCGGCTTGACCCCGCGCCATCCCTGGACCAGGGCTTGCAACCGGGGCTCAGGCGTGGCAAAACCATAAAACTCCGTCAGGTCGATATCCAGCCCCAGCTTCCAGGTCAGGGCGGCGGCCAGGATCTCGCTGACCTCCAACTCGTCTTCGATCTCCGGCTCTACGCAACAGGCCTCCACCCGCAGTTCCGGAGTCTCAGGTGGTCCGCTTTGGCTGACGGACACCTCCACCGGCTGGTCCCCGATCAGCAGCACACGCCGGTAGGTCTCGCCGTCCCAGCGGTCCATGAGGTTGTGGGGCCGCCGGCGCAGGACCCAGACCGTCAGGTCCAGCCGGAAGGGCGGCACCGGCTTGAGATGCAAGGAGAGGTTGGCCAAGGAAGCCCCCAAAGGCATTAATTAATGATAAGGTAAGGTTCTCTGGGAGGGAGTCAAGGATGGGAGGTAGAGGGGAAACGGGGAAAGGGGTAAAGGGAAAGGCGAAAAGGCGTGATGGGGCTCACCCTTTACCCTCTTCCCCTTTTACCCTTTTTCCCAAGTATTTACACCGCCTCTTCCCCGGTCTCCCCGGTGCGGATGCGGATGACTTCCGTCAGGGGGTAGATGAAGATCTTGCCGTCTCCGACCTTGCCGGTGCGGGCGACATTGATGATGGCGCTGGTGATGGCTTCTATCTGCTCATCCGTGGCCACAACCTCGATCTTTACCTTGGGTAGGAAATCCACCTGGTATTCCATGCCCCGGTAGACTTCCCGCAGGCCCTTTTGTCGTCCAAAGCCCTTAACTTCGGTGACGGTCATGCCTTTAACGGCCAATTGGTGCAGGGCCTCTTTGACCGGCTCCAGTTTAAAGGGTTGAATAATGGCTTCGACTTTTTTCATACTTAATCCCCTTCAGTCCAGGTTTCTCCTCTAAGGTAGGAACACGGAGTACAAAGTTATCGGATCATACACCAGGCATTTTGTTAAAAGCAAGCCGGACCTGGGGGATGAAAATATTTAGCGGCGGCGGCGGAGACCGCAGGGAGAGTCGGCCAGGACTAAGATATACCCCGGGACTCTTTGCGCCAGCGGTGATGGCGATTATTTATTTTACAGGCTGTCCCGGTCCGCGGCCTGGCCCCGACCTGCCCCCCACCTGGAAAAGCGACTGACCAAGTTGCATTATGGGGCGGACATGGGACATAATGGGGTTGATCAAGCAGATTACATTTTCCTCAGGAGGTCGAGCATGGCAAAGGTCGCAATTAACGGTATGGGAAGGATCGGCAGGGCGGCGTTTAAAATCATTATGGATCAACCGGAACTGGAGCTGGTTGCAGTCAACGACCTGATGCCCATTGATAATCTGGCCTACTTGCTCAATTACGATACCGTCTATGGCCGCTACAAGAACCGGGTAGAATTCAGCAGCGAGGCCTTGCAGGTGGCCGGGAAGACCATTAAATTTTTGAGCGTCAAAGACCCGGCTCAACTGCCCTGGAAGGACCTGGGCATAGATATCGTCTTTGAGTGCACCGGCCTCTTTACCCAGTCCGAAGGCCTGAGCAAACACCTGGCCGCCGGGGCCAAATACGCCATCCTCTCCGCGCCCCCCAAGGGTGGCGACGTCTGCTGCATCGTCCACGGGGTCACCAGGCCCGGGGAGGCCGACCGCGCCATCTCCTGCGCCTCCTGCACCACCAACTGCATCACCCCGGTGGTGGAGATCATGGGCCGCCGCATTGGCTTCAAGAAGGCCACCATGACCACCATCCACGCCTACACTTCCTCCCAGGCCATCGTGGACGGTCCCAGCAAGAAATTTCGCCGGGGTCGCGCCGGGGCGGCCAACCTGGTGCCCACCTCCACCGGCGCGGCGGTGGCCACCACCAACGTCCTGCCGCAGTACAAGGGCAAATTCGACGGAGTGGCCATGCGCTGCCCGGTTATTCTGGGGTCCGTGGCCGACCTGGTCTTTGTCACCGAGCGGCCCACCACGGTGGAGGAGGTCAACCGCGTCTTCAAGGAAGAATCCGAAAGCGAGCGCTACCAGGATATTCTGGATTACGCCAAGGATGAAATCGTTTCTTCCGATATCATCGGCAGCACCTATGCCTCCATCTTCGATCCCAGCATGACCCAGGTGGTGGACGGCGACCTGGTGAAGGTCATGAGCTGGTACGACAACGAATGGAGCTACACCAGCCAGATGATCCGGGAGGGGGTGAGACTCGCCAAGGAGTGCTGAACTGCTGAGCTGCGGCGCCCGAATTCAGGATTCATGGCCGGATCTCCGGCCGTTAGAATCGTCCCCCCTCCCCTAAGGGGAGGGGGGCGAGGGACCTCGAACCCCTTTTGATAGATAGATTCCACCTTCTTTGACCCCTCGTCCAAGCTATCCAGGACCTTCCGCATCCTGTAACGAGCGTTCCGGGCAACTTGCACCCGGAATCCGGGTGATTAACTTTACCCTACGCCTTGGATGACTGCTGGCGGATAATCCGCGGTTCTTCTTTTAACTAAAAACTCGAAACTCGAAATGTCTTTCCCATGCCCATCCACAACCACGACATCACCGAAATCTTCGAGAAGGTGGCGGATCTCCTGGAGATCGAAGGCGCCAATCCCTTCCGGGTGCGGGCCTACCGCAACGCCGCCCGGGTGGTGGGCGGCATGTCCCAGAGCCTGGCGGACCTGGTGGCCCGGGGTGAAGATTTGACCCGACTCCCCGGGGTGGGTCAGGACCTGGCGGGCAAGATCACCGAAATCGTCAAGACCGGCGACCTGGTCCTGCTCAAAGAATTGGAGGGCCGCACTCCTCCAGCCCTGGCGCGGTTGATGAACGTCGCCGGCCTGGGTCCCAAGCGGGTCCATATCCTCCATGAGAAACTGGGGGTCACTACCGCGGAGGATCTGAAGGCGGCGGCCCAAGCCGGTAAGATCAAGGAGCTGAAAGGCTTCGGCCCCAAGATCGAGGCGCTGGTCCTGGAGGGCCTGGCCCAGCTCGCGGCAGCCGGGAAACGCTTCAAGCTGGTGACGGTTGAGCCCGTGGCCGAATCTTTGCGGCAGCATCTCCAGGCCGTGCCGGGGGTGGACCAGGTCATCGTGGCCGGGAGTTACCGCCGCTGTAAGGAAACCGTGGGGGACCTGGACGTCCTGGCCACCTGCGAGACGCCTTTCCGGGTGCTGGACGCCTTCGTCTCTTATGAAGACGTGAGCAAGGTGCTCGCCCGGGGGGACACTAAGTCCTCCGTGGTGCTGCGCCACGGCTTGCAGGTGGACCTGCGGGTGGTGCCCCAGGAGAGCTACGGCGCCGCCCTCACCTACTTCACCGGCTCCAAGGCCCACAACATCGCCATCCGCCACCTGGGGGTGCAGCGTGGCCTCAAGATCAACGAATACGGGGTCTTTAAGGGGGAGGCCCGGGTGGCCGGCCGGACCGAAGCGGAGGTCTATGCTGCGGTGGACCTGCCCTATATTGAGCCGGAGTTGCGGGAGGACTGGGGCGAGATCGAAGCGGCCCAGCAGGGCCGGCTCCCCAAGCTCATCACCCTAACGGATATCCGGGGCGACCTCCATGCCCACACCAAGGCCACCGACGGCCGCAACACCCTGGAGGAGATGGCCCGGGCTGCCCAACAGCGGGGTTACGAATATCTGGCCATTACCAACCACTCCAAACGGGTGAGCATGGCCCACGGCCACGACGCCAAGAATCTGGCCGCCGAAATGGCCGAGATCGACCGGCTCAACGGCAAGCTGCAAGGTATCGTGCTGCTGAAGGCCATCGAAATGGATATCCTGGAAGACGGGGCGCTCGACCTGCCGGATGAGATCCTGAAGGAGTTGGACCTCACCGTCTGCGCCGTGCACTACCACTTCAACCTGTCCCGGGAGGCGCAGACCGAAAGGATTATCCGGGCCATGGACAACCCTTACTTTAACATCCTGGCCCATCCGAGCGGCCGCCTGATTCACCGGCGGGAGCCTTACGACGTGGACATGGAGCGGTTGATGCGGGCGGCCAAAGAACGGGGCTGCCTCATGGAGCTGGATTCCCAACCGGACCGCCTGGACCTGATCGACATCCACTGTAAACTGGCGAAAGACCTGGGAGTTAAGGTGTCCATCTCCACCGACGCCCATAGCACCGCGGACCTCAATTATATGCGCTGGGGCATCGGCCAGGCCCGGCGGGGCTGGTTGGAGGCTCCAGACGTCTTGAATACCCGCCCCTGGCCGGAGTTGAAGAAGCTGTTGAAGAGGATTTGAGAGAGGGCTGGGGATTTTTGGTAGCACAGGCTTTCCAGCGTGCGCCTTCGCAGACTAAATCCTGCGGCTAGGGTTATCACGGTGGTGCGCAGGGCGCACCGATTACTGTGGCTTACGCTCTGTATGAGGCTGGTCTGCCTGTGGTCATTACTAAAGCCAAGAACGTGCGCCACTTTGCCAAGGCCCTCGGCCGGCTGACCAAGACCGATAAGCTGGACGCTCAAGTTCTGGGCCTCTATGCCCAGAGGGTGCAACCCCCGGTGCAGCCCTTGAGGGACCAGGAACAGCTGGAGTTGGCTAATCTCATGACCCGCCGGCGCCAGTTGCAGGGCATGATCGTCATGGAAGAGAACCGCCGCCGCACCTGCACCCTCAAGGTGAGGGGGAACATCGATCTGTCCCTGGCTCATCAGCGCCAACTCCTGAAAGACTTAGACCAGGACATCCATGACTCCATCCGCCGCACCCCCTTATGGCACGAAAAGGCGGAGATCCTCCAGAGTTTCACCGGCGTCGGCACCAAAGTGAGCGCCTCTCTGATCGCCGAGCTGCCGGAGCTGGGTCTGCTCGCGGCCAATAAGGCCAGCGCCCTGGCCGGCTTGCCCTACCAAGGCTGATTGCTGAAAGCTGACCGCTTCTTCACACAAACCGCCGCATCAATTCATCCACCATCCCGTCCACATTCTCCGGAGTGATCTGATACTTGCGGATGATCTCCTCGGCCCGGCCGCGCCGGAAGGGATCTTTCAGGTCCTCCAGGCCATTGAAAAGCCCGGTGCGCCGCCCCACCTGGTAGACGACCTGCTCCTCCGGGCTCAGCTTCAGGAAGGTCTCAACCGCCGAGATCATGAGCCCTTGATCCTCCGGCAGGGCGCCTTCCACCTCCGGCAGCAGGTTCAGGATGTGGTCGCTTTTGATTACGCTGGTGAGGCCCCGCAGTGATTCCAGGAACAGCAGCACTTCCCTGGCCATCTCGACGTCGTTGGGTTTGTCGAACCTCCCCGCTCGATAATCGTCATAGAGCGGGGCGCCGACGGGGATGGCCAGGGTGCGCAGCCGGATGAAGTCCGGATTGATCTCGTTCAGGGCGGCCGCGGTCTCCCGGGCGTTGGCCTCCCAGAGGCCCCTGCCTCCCAGCCCCGGCATGTAGTACTCCGAGAGTTCCATCCCCGCTTGCTTCACCTTGAGCCCGGCCACAATCTGGTTCTTCTGGGTGGTGCCTTTGTGCATCAGCCGCAGGACTTCGTTGGCGCCCGATTCCAGGCCGATATGCAGGCGGTTCAGGCCCGCCTCCCGGAGGGACTTGAGATCCCGGGATTCCATCCGGGCCACGGTGGCGGAGCGGGCATAGGAGGTCACCCGCGGCACCCCGGGAAATCTCTTGGTCAGGTGAGCAAGGATCTCTATTAGCTCAGAGGCCCCGATCACCAGGCTGTCGGCGTCCTGGAGAAAAACCGAACGTCGGCCGTTATCGATCCAATTTGCCGCGGCCTGCCAGGCAATAGGGTCGCCGGGGACCTCGGCCATGACCTCGGACCGCCTCGCCTCGGCCTCACCGCTAAGGGTTTGCACGGCCCGGTAAACCGCCTCGATGTCCCGGAGCACGTGGTCCACCGGACGCCGGGAAAACTGGGTGCCTTTATACACCGGGCAAAACTTGCACCGGTTCCAGGGGCAGTTGCGGGTCACCCGGAGTAGCAGGCTCCCGGCTTCGCTGGGGGGCCGGATGGGGCCTTGTTCAAAGCCGGCGTATGATTCCTGAGTCATCAAAGAGATCCTTTAGGTATCTTTAGGGCATGGCACGCCGTGATCTGTAGGGGCGGTTCTCGAACCGCCTTTTATGGCTTAATCATCGCTGGCGGGCGGGACGCCCACCCCACGAGAGTTCGTTAATCGGCAAACCGGCTTTCGCCGGGGGCATTCTCTAGTATATAATGTAACCCAGTTATCCAAATTGTTGTCCGTGAAAAAATGGTTTCGGGCCAGGGGTGGTTGTCATCGGCCTGGAATTGTTTATTTTATGTTTGTCTCTATTTGAAAAATTTCCCGTTATCCCGAAAGGGTGCTCATATGATCGAGACCGAAGCTCAGCCCTCTGACTTTATTCGTGACATCGTGGCCGAAGATCTCAAGGCCGGCAAAAACGACGGCCGGGTCGTGACCCGTTTCCCTCCGGAACCCAACGGCTACCTGCACATCGGCCACGCCAAATCCATCTGCCTCAACTTCGGCATTGCTCAGCAATTCGGCGGGTTCTGCAACCTCAGGTTCGATGACACTAACCCCAGCAAGGAAGAAGTGGAGTACGTCGAGTCCATTAAGAATGACGTGCGCTGGCTGGGCTTCGACTGGGGCGAGCGTCTGTTCTATGCCTCCGATTACTTCGGGCCGCTCTACGATTACGCCGTACACCTGATTCGGGACGGCAAGGCCTACGTCTGCGATTTGACCTCGGAGGAAGTCCGGGAGTACCGGGGCACCCTCACCGAGCCGGGTAAAGACAGTCCCTACCGAAACCGCGCCGTGGCCGAGAACCTGGACCTGTTTAGCCGCATGCGGGCCGGTGAGTTCGCCGACGGCGCCCGCACCCTGCGGGCCAAGATCGACATGGCCTCCCCCAACATCAATCTGCGGGACCCGGTTCTCTACCGCATCCTTAAGGCCTCGCACCACCGCACCGGCGATCAGTGGTGCATCTACCCCATGTACGACTATGCCCATCCCATCTCCGACGCCCTGGAGGGCATCACCCACTCCATCTGCACCCTGGAGTTCGAGGATCACCGGCCTCTGTACGACTGGCTCCTGGACCATGTGCCGGCGCCCTGCCACCCCCAGCAGATAGAATTCGCCCGGCTCAACTTGAGTTACACGGTGATGAGCAAACGCAAACTTCTGAAGCTGGTGAGCGATGGCTTTGTTTCCGGCTGGGATGACCCCCGGATGCCCACCCTGGCCGGAATTCGCCGCCGGGGTTATACCCCCGAGGCTATCCGCCATTTTTGCGAGCGCATCGGCGTGGCCAAGCGGGAAAACCTGGTGGACCTGGCTCTGCTGGAGTACTGCGTGCGGGAGGATTTGAACCGGCGGGCCCCTCGGGTCCTGGGGGTGCTGCGGCCCCTGAAGTTGGTCATCGACAATTACCCCGAGGGTCAGGTGGAGGAACTGGAGGCGGTGAACAACCCCGAAGACCCGGCCGCCGGGACCCGCAAAGTCCCATTCTCCCGGGTGCTGTATATTGAACGGGAAGACTTCATGGAAGAGCCCCCCAAGAAATTCTATCGCCTGGCCCCGGGCCGGGAGGTTAGGCTGCGCTACGCCTACTTCATTAAATGCGTGGGGGTGGTGAAGGACAACCAGGGCGAAGTGGTGGAGTTGCGCTGCACCTACGATCCGGAAACCCGGGGCGGTTACGCCCCGGACGGCCGCCAGGTGAAGGCCACCCTGCACTGGGTCTCGGCCGGCCACGCCGTCCCGGCGGAAGTGCGCCTCTATGACCGCCTCTTTACCCAGCCCGAACCCGGCGCCGCCCACGACGGAGATTTCATGGCGGACCTAAACCCCAATTCCCTGGAGGTGCTGAAGACGTGCCGCCTGGAGCCTGGCCTGGCCCAGGCCGCCCCGGCCAGTTTCTACCAGTTTGAGCGCCAGGGCTACTTCTGCGCCGACCTCAAGGATTCCGGCCCCGGCGCGCTGGTATTCAATCGCACCGTGACCTTGAAAGACCCCTGGGCCAAACTCCAGCAGAAAGGGATGAAATAATCCCGCCGTGAGGGCTTCCGGGCATCTTAGTCGCTTTTTGTGGTCCTTGCCGGCTATTGGGGGCTGTTTTTGGGAGAATGTTTTTGACTTGACCGGAGAGTAGAGATTTGCTAACAGGTTTGTAAAGATCTTTCCTTTTACTTTTTGGTGGGCTCCAGGTAAAGGTCGGTTATGACGATGGTTGCCTTATTAGGCCAAAAAATAAAGACTAACCAGCGACTATGGGTTCTTCCTGTGGTGATGCTCTGGTTTGCCGCCTGGTTTTTTCTTGGCTATCCTGAGCAAGTCCAGGCGGACCCGTACCTGCGAGTCCGTAAAAACGGGGTGATCTATTATTACTTTGCCAATAAAGAGGATAATTCTCCATCACAGTCCTTGCGCACCCCCCCGAGATTTCGGGTTAAGGCCCCCCTGGTAGCCAGGAAATTAGCGCCCCAGGAAATTGAGTCCTTGATTCAGGAGGCCAGCCGCAGCCATAACGTGCCGCCATCCCTGGTAAAGGCGGTGATCCGGGTGGAATCAAATTTCAATCCGTCGGCCACTTCTCCCAAAGGGGCCCAAGGTCTGATGCAATTGATGCCCGGGACCGCGGATGACTTGCTGGTGGCCAATCCGTATGATCCCCGGGAGAATATCTCAGGCGGGGTCCGATACCTGCGGATGCTGTTGGACAGGTTTAATAACCGCTTGCACCTGGCCCTGGCGGCCTACAACGCCGGTCCCCAGAGGGTTAGCCAACGCCTTGACGTTCCCCCCATCCCTGAGACCCAGGGTTTTGTGAGCGACGTCTGTACCGAATTTTTGAAATACTCCGGAGAGCAGCCCGCCCCTCGCTGAGGCGTTAGCCGCTGATCATCATGCCGCCAACCAGGCCTGTCGCCAGAGAAAGGAGCTTTAAGTCCGACCTGATGGGGTATGACGGGGATTTGGGGAAGGTTCAGGCTATTAATGCTATCAGGAGCGATGCTTAAGGTTTGGGACAGATTTTTTTGGAACAGTCCCTCTAATTTCCGGCGTGAATGATCCCGGGAGGCTTTTCATTAAGTTATAAATGATAATTATTCCATAATTAAGTTTAAATCCTTACTTAATATGCTCCCTTGCCATTGAAGAGTGCCGTAACGGTCCGGCAGATTATCTTCAAATCGAGCCAAAAAGAGAGGTTCTGAAGATACCACATATCCAATTCAACCCTTTGGGTATAATCATCCATATCATTCCTTGGCCCAATTTGCCATGGTCCGGTAATGCCCGGTTTTATTGAGCAGTAAAGCCCGGCATTTTCTTTATAATGCTGGCACAGTTCTGAATATACCACAGGTCTTGCCCCGACAATACTCATATCACCTTTAAGAACATTAATGAATTGCGGGAGCTCGTCAAGGCTGAAGTTCCTCAGTATTTTGCCAACCTTGGTGATCCGCGGGTCATTTTTTAATTTAAAAATCGAGTCCCATTCTCTCCTGGCCTCGGGATCGGTATTTAAGATTTGGGCCAATTTTTTATCAGCATCGACCACCATGGTCCGGAATTTCCAGCACTTGAATTCTTTACCCGCTATGGTAATACGCTTGGCTCCGTAAAAAACCGGGCCCCAATCTTCCAGCTTGATCAATAATGTAACTATTAATGTCAAAGGTAATGAAAGAATAATTACTGCCAGTGAAAATACTATATCGAAATATCGTTTCCAGGGGTAATCAGGATTAAAATTTATCACCGGCATATTGCCCAGGGTTTGAAACTCTGCATTAAAAATATCAAAAACAAAGAGATCGGGAACCATGAATATTTGGGCGCCAAGAGCTCTGCACTCGTTAAGAATTGAGACGATCTTGGACTCTGCCCGCAGGGGCAGTGCAATATAAACGTAATCAATATTATTATTTTTTAAATAAGCTGGCAGTTGCGCGATGGTACCCAATACAGGATGGTGGCCGTTTAACAGACCGCCAGAGGTTTTCTTATCATCGAAAAACCCCATTACCTTGATGCCGGCCCAGGGGATAGCCCTGATATGTCTGACCAGTTTTAAACCAAGATCTCCTGCGCCGACGATGACGGCAAACCTCAGATTCTTGCCCCGCTTGCGCAGAAACCCAGTATTTTTCTCATCATCAGATGAATCAGAAAAATGGTGAATGGGCTGGCCACCAGCCAAGAGGTGATGACCAGCCTGGAATATTGGTCTGAAATCTTAAAGAGAAAAAATACGGATAGTATGATACAGGCGCATATCATCCAGGCCTTTAGGATAACCAAAAGTTCTCTGTATAATCTGATACCCCTCCAAGGCCGATACAATTTTGCTGAATACAAAATGAGGAAGCATAAAATAAATGATCCAACCGCAAGGGCCGAGTAAAATTCGGACCACGGCACCTTGTGGATCGCCACGGATAGCCAGAGCATGGCGACCACCAGAAGGCAGTCGAGGATGTGAAGCAGCTTGAGAAGAAAAGAACTCTGTTCTCGAAAATGCAGCTCAATTGCCATTAAAGATCCTCCCTGACAGCCCCGGGTACCTTGGGTGCAAGGAAACTCATCTGGTGGCATCCTCGACCGTGAATGCCCTAAATTGCTGGTCAGAACCTCTGTTCAGGAGTTTATACCTTCGGCGCCCTGATCTCTAATGCACTATCTTGCTTTGGAAATCTTATATACAATATTAATTAATATAATCCATATTTTTTCCAACCCGTCAATTATTTTCGAGACCCTCGCCTGGTCCTTTTTATGACCGGAGCCTGCTTCCGGGGGAGCAGTCGCAGCACCTGGCCTCGGGGTATCTTTACCAAGCCCCGTTGGTCTTGGTGATGCAGAACCTGCAGGCCAGCCCCGTCTAATCTTAATCCACTCTTGCTGTTCTGCCGGCGCTGGAGAGGGCGCGGCCCAAATTAGCCGACACATCTTAAGGCGCGGCTTGATAACGGGCTCATAGAGGGCCGTGCTAATTCCCGACGCTACCGCTGAGCGGGAGAGAAAACGCTGCCTTTTATGGCCCCCGAGTACTCCATCAACGTGCATATTAAGCTATTCTATCTCTCAGACTCCTCTAATTTCCAGAAATTATTATGCATACTCAAACATTTTTTTAGGGCTCTCGGCAAATATTTTTCGTTAGCTCCAAGTTTATAAGCAACTATCTTAATAATAGTACGTATAATCCACTCAGGACATAAATATTTATAGCAGTTATTATAAAGATAACGTAAGCCAGATAAGAACATATTAAAACCTCGGTTCCCTGGACCTCCAAAATCATTCATAATCCAACGTTCTCTACTCTCATAAAAAACGCCTAAATCAAAATAGCGTTTAAACTAATGTACAACAGAATAGTTATGTGAATGGTAAATTAATGCATCTGCATTATAATAAATGCTGTATCCGGCTTGCAACATTTTAGCGGCAATATAGACGTCTTCACACAATATTACCTTTGCTGGAAAACAGCTGCTGGAAAACAGCCGACTAAATCAAAAGCTTCTCGACGATATGCCGCGCAAGAATTAGAACATAACACGGTTTCCAGGCCCATTTTTTTCGAGTCGGATTTACTTTTCATTATTGATTCAGGAGGGTAACTGAATAAGCGGCCGAAGGCCTCAATTGGTCCGGCTTTCTTATGAGGTATTTGACGTCCGTAAGTCAGACCCACTTCGGGGTACTTGACAAATGGTTCAACTAATTTCTCTAAGGTGTAACGGTTGGCAGGAATGGCGTCTTGCGTCACAAAGATATAGATATCCGCCTCAACCAAATACCTGGCCAAATTTCTCGTGGCCCCATGGTTAAAATCTTCTTTCTTTATTTTGTATATTTTCGCCCCTGCTGCAGTTGGCTTATCTAATGTATCATCTTCCGATCCTGAATCAATTATCAAAATAGCATCCGGCAGCATGCTTTGTGCCAAGAGGCCATAAAGCGCCTTCTTGAAGGTCTCCCCCCCATGGAGGTGTATTTGTTGGGAAGAATGACCAGCACTAAGTAAAGGAGCACCATTACCGCGACGCTGGTAAAAATAATCATGCGGCTATGCTTGACCACCACAATTAGATAATCCAAAAGATGGATTTCGTCATCGTCAGCTGCGGGATTATTGTTCGGTTCTATCATGGGATAATGTGGGAAGATATTTTGTAGGTGCACCTATACCTGGATACATTTTAGTTAATGGGTCCCAACCTGTCAATAGGTCCTCCCCATAACGGAAACGGGGCCATGGATCACCAGGCGCTAAGGCGACCATATTAAGCCCACCCAGAGGAATAACCTGGTAACGGTGGGCTGAAATCCTCTAGGCCTAATTGCCATAGAGGTTCTTGAAATGATAGGAGACTCCCAAAACAAAGCGGTGATGGGGGAGATCAAAAGACCAGGTGGCGGTAGCGGGGACCTGCTTGCCGGCTGGCAGATCCTGATACTCTACGGCGAACTGATAACTGAATTTGTATTCGCAAAAGAGGCCAAGGTTCTCGGTGATCATATATCTGACCCCGGCCTGAGCCTCGATGGCAAAGTTCTTGGCCGAGTCGTGGGTAGCATAAACTACCTCCCAACCCGGACCGATGCCCACATACGGCTGCAGCCGTGCCAAAGGTTACTTCCTTATCCTTAAGAAAGCCGTGACGGGCCAGGAAGCTCGATTTGCATAGTCCAGATCGATAAACCAGTCGGACCCGCCAAACAGGTTATTGGGCCCCCCAGGAGCAGGCGGAGAAATCCGTCCCTGGTTGCCCCGGATATTATTGCGAGAAAGACTGGTCTCTCCTTCGATGCCGAACCAGGGGAGGCTATCAAAATATCGGCCGAATTTTAAGCCTCCCGTCACCCCGGGTTGGTAGACAGATATTCTTGGCGGTGCGTCCATTCATGGGGATGGAACCTTCATTTTTGATAGCCTGCCAGTCAGCGGCAGGCAGGTAGGAAAGGCCGGAATAGGCGGCAAGGTACCACTCTCCCGGCCCCAGATTTTCTTCATATCCTCTGGTCCTCTGCGCCGGACTATTTTTATACATGTAATAGCCGGCGAAGGAGAGGGCCTCGAGGGCCAAGGCCCAGCCGCCGATATTCTGCAGATCGAGGGTGGGATGCAGGCCGGCCAGGGCCGGCTGCCGCGCCCCTGCGAGTGCCAGGAAGGTGATTAGGGCCAGAATTAGCAGACGCTGGCGCACTTGTAACCCGGACCTATCGTTTTAGGCCGACGAGGACTACGCCGGCCGTCAAGGCGATATTCCCGATGATGGTGGCGATATCTTTGATTTGTTTCAGCCACTCGATCCTTATCCAGCTGTTCCGGCACCACGATGGTGTCCCCCGGGTCCAGGGTTAAAGAGCCCATCCCACCCGGATGGTAAACATATTTGGTCCCGTCCCAACTCGCCCCCAGCCAACTTGAAGACCCTTGCGGCTGACGGCGGCGCCGTTGGCCTTGATGACGTAAATTTCCTTGTCGTCAGCAATTTTCGTGGTGCCGCCAGCCATGGTGACATATTCCCCCACCGTCCGGTAAGGGGTATAAACAATCGCGGTGGGGTTGAAGACCGCTCCCACGATATTCACCGTCTGCAGGGTTTCGGGCACAAACAGAGTATCAGCTTCCTCCAGCTCAATATCTTCCGGAGTCCCCCGCAGGCGTTCCGGATCATCCAGGCGGATGACCACCCGGCCCAACGGCTCAACCTTTCTGAGGCTGGCCAGCAATGCCATCTGTTGCCTGGCATAAACGTCAGCGCGCTTCGCCTCTTCCGGATCCACTCCACCCGCGGCTTTTGAACTGGCGATGGCCAGGGACTCGGCTTCCATGCGATTAATGGCCGCCTCCAGTTGCTGTTTTTGAATCTGCTTGGTGGACTGCCTGGTAAGCACCCCTCCCAAAAGATATGCCTTGCTGGTAAACCCACCCGCTCGGGACAGCAGGGAGCTCAAGGTCTCCCCCTTCTTCACGGTATAGGTGCCGGGGAATTTGACTTCTCCGGCAATCTGGATAGTTTGATAGGTAGTCCAATCGGGAACGGTGCGGATGAAGAGATAGTCATTGGGTTGCAAGACGATGTTTTGCTGGGATGAGCCGCTAGGCCCCGTATAATCTGACGTAAATATGAGAAGTTTCCGGTCCTTGCGGGGTAATCCGCACCCGGGTGATCTCCGCTTCTTCCTTGTTGGCTTGCATTAAGAGCCCACCGGCGTAACTAATCAGGTCACTGACCCGCATATTGTCGCGGAAACCAAATTCCCCCGGATTTTTAACGGCCCCGGTGATGGTAACCTTTTTTTCCACCAAGCTAGGTACCGGAAAAATCTCCACAAAATCGCCGTCCACCAATGGCAGATCGCGGTATTTAGTTAAAAATTTCTCCAGGTCTTCGTCAAACAACACCATTTCCTGGCGGCCTTTGACCCGGAGGACCTGCACCCGGCCTTTAAAGGCGGTGTCCCCCAAGCCCCCGGCCAGCCTCAGCACCTCACTTAAAGTCTTCTCGTTTTTTAATTCATAGATCGCCGGCACCTTAACTGGCCCACCAAAATCTATGCCCTTGCTCATGGCCAGTTTTTGTCCGGCTTCCGTGAGACTCATGCCATAAAGTCGTTCAAAATCGGCCTCTTTAGGCTCTTTGATAATCGGCTCTTTGGGCTTCTGCTCTTTGGGGATCGACTCTAGAGTCATCGGTTCTGGCATCATTAATTTTGGCCCGCCTCATCTTTGGGGAGCCGTTCTTTTGGCGAAATTATCTTGAGGTCTTCCTTTCTGCGCCAATTCATTTCCGGGGCTTTGCTATAAGACTCCACTGGAGCTCTGCCAGCAGGTTCTTCTTCTAATTGCAATCGGGCCAGGCTTCTTAGGGCGTCTTCTATTTCCTTGATGGTCTTAGGGCTGCCAATGGCCGCCATGGGCCCGATGGGTGGGATAAAGATGACATCTTCGGGCTGCAACCTGATATCCTTGCTCTTATCCCCCCGCAAGAGGAAGTCATACATATCGAAGGTGACCACCACCTTGCTTCCTCGCCGGACCTGAATTTGGCGCAGGGAGCCGGACTTGTTGGGGCCGCCGGCGGCAAATAAGGCGCTTACCAAGGTGGAAAGGGAGGAGACCGCATAACTTCCCGGAAATCTGGCCTGTCCCACCACATAAATCTGGATGGTGCGCAGGTTATCCAGGGTGACGTTCATCTGAAAATTGGTATATTGTCGGGCGAATTCTCGGTCCAACACCTCCCGCAGTTGCCGGTAGGTGAGGCTGCTGACATGCACTACCCCCACCTTGGGGATGTCGATCTGGCCATTGCGGTCCACCGTGAGGTTATATTCCCCCTGCACGCTGCCCCAAATGATAATTCTGATTCGGTCACCGGGCCCGATGACATAGTCCGCACCCACCGGTACGGCCTCGGTCGGCAGGAAAGAGGCCGGCGGCTGGTAAAAGAAACTATAGCCGAATTGCTTGACAAACATCTTCTGGGCCCAGGCTCGCCGTTCGATCGCCGAGATATCTTCAGACTGTCGCGGCGCAGTGGTTAATACCTGGGCAGATTTCGGAGGTGATGGGGCCTGCCTGGTCAGGTCGGGGCTAATTGGGGCTTGAGGAGTAGGGCTAGTAAGGGGGTTGCCGGTCTTGCCGGAGCCTGCCCAGGCCCGATGTTCTGCAGATAGTACTGGGCCTGATCTTCTAACGTCTGCTGACTCCATCCCTGGGTCGGGGGCAGAAAAATCAGGAATGCCAACAAAACGCTGATTATTTTCCTAACGACCATAGCACATTCCCATTACTACTTGTTATTTTGGATAAAATTACAGGGATAATAAGATAAAGACTGCCGTAAGACAAGTATTTTCAATGTGGAAGACTTTATTAAAAAGCATCTGGAATAAGATGTCGCAGCCGGCAAGTTAGATTGTTAGACATCAAACGTTGGATGATGGCCGCATCCGCCGGATAATTCTGATCGGTGGGGGCAGGCGGACATTGATTTAGCTTGACCCTCATGCGGCCGCCGATCTGGGAGTCGGCAATCTCCCAAAGCGGGCGCCAATCCAGGGCCTTAAACATAGTCAGCGAAACATAGATGAAAGCATGGCTGATGGAACGCGGTGGCGCCTGCGCCGCTCTGGGACCTGCCCAGATAACCTGAGTTGCCCCCGGGTTTAAAATTCCGATGAGTTCCTGCAAGCCATAAGACCGCTGTCGGTGATCGGCCTGAGCGGCCTGAGCCTCCGCACAAAATACCACGGGAGAATAGAAACAGAAGAGGAAGGCGTCAACCCAGGGATCCACAGCCTGACATTTCGCCATGATTTCTTCGACAGTTATGGGCCCGGGTTGAGCCGGGAAGACTCCCGACAAAAAAGGTTCATAGCCTTTTTCCGTGAGCACCTGGGTCAGCAGAGCGGCCGCCACTTCATCATCGATGTCCTTGATATCCACCGCCCTGGGGTTGATGGAACCGGCAGGCTGCCAGGGGCCGGTAAACAGGGTTGACTTTTTAATGAAATCAGCCCCGAGATCATTTTGGTTGGGCAATTCCTGATAAACGGGCCAATGTTGGACAAAAACGGCGATATGCCTTAGGCCTTTATACTGAGGATACTGCTGAGTATAACCCAGATTACTGAGAAGCGTACAGGATGGCAAGAAGAGCAAGCCCCCCACCACCAACACCCCCAGTTTTGCCAGCCCCAGCCATCTCATTGCTGGATAATGTGGCATATTCCTCAGGCTTTTGTCAAGAATCTCCCCAGTCCCGGCAGATTCCCCCGGAATTCAGCTTATCTATTATACTAAAAATTTATTGACACCAATCAAATTTACTTGGCTGGCCAGGGGCTACATGCCTAGCCTTATAGAGGTTGCCAAAAGTGATTTCTACTTCGATCTCCCTTTGTAATAAGCGCGGCTAGTAGCTCGGGGTAGCAAGCCTGCCCTTGAGGGCAACTGAGCTCCCGCAGACTTTTGCGACCGCGCCACTGGCCGAAGAGCATGGCTCTCAGGTGCGACCAATAGTTGAATTTTTCGGAGGTTCGGCCCTTGCCAGGCATGGAAGTCCACCAGGTGGTAGAAAACATTCCTCGGTATGAATTGTAGTAATTGCCCCCTGAGTGTGCTATCATCTACGTGTATTTCCCATAACTCCTTTCAATATGTTGCCGATTCAAAAACAGAAATAGTTGATAACTTGCCAGGAGCGACACTTATACCCAAACCCTGAAAAATTGTTGATATAATACGCAGATCGAAATGGACTGCACGAAGACCCCAGGAGAGACTAAAAATCATGGGACTCCGGTTTTATGGCTGGGGATGTATGGGATTTAAGGTTGGTCCCTTAGTAGCTTCGCACCCCACGTTGAATGCTCCACTTCATTCCCATTCCGGCGACATGGCCCTCTGAGAAGCCCCAGGAAGGCCGAACTGGGGGAAGGCAAGGGTCTAACTTTTTTACTTTATTCCCGTCGATGATATCAAATGTAAGGAGAAACAATAAGGAATAAGTCAGGGTTCATGCGAGTCCCCTTGCCCTTGGTCCATTCTCTTATGCTTCCCAAGAATATAGAGCGCGACATTGCCATCGCCAAGAAGATTTGTGAAGGGCTGCGCTCAGGGGAGAAAGAATGCCTTGGGGAGCTGGTGACCGCCTACAATGAGTTCTTCAGCAACTTCGCCCGCCGCCGCCTTTTAAATTCAGACATCCTCGAGGACGTGGTCCAAAGCTTCTGGGAAGAGATGCTCAATGGCCGGACCATTTGCGCCTATGCTCATGGCTCCAAAAACACGGCCACGTTGCAGACCTATCTCATGGGGGTGCTCCACCGCCGGGTTATCGACGCCAATCGTAAGACCTCCAGATACGAAGAGATTCATCGGGCGGGAGAAAATCTCCAGGAGACGCCAGACCAGGCCCCTACCCCTCACAACGTCTTGGCAGGTTTGACCTCCAATAATCTGGCCCGGCGGCTCTTGCACCAGGCCCTCTTGAAGCTCTCTGAGGAATCCCCCCAGGATGCCACTCTGGTTCGTATGTACCTCGAGGGCTTGGATCACCGGCAGATGGCGACACGGATTGGCAAACGAGTCGATGCCGTCAAGAAGCAGTTCACCCGCGAAACTACAGGCTCTTTAGCGAAGTTCAAGAGAGCGTTAAAGCACCTCATGCAGGCTCAGGGGCTAAGATACGAAGACATTTAGGAAAGTGAGATTAATGTCACCTTTTTAGATATTCAGACGATTAAATAGGAAATGACCATGACAGACAAACCTAAGAGCAACCCCACTTCATCCTTACGAGGGGATATCCCGGCAGAGGTTATGGCAAAGCTGCAAGCCGCCTACCAAGCCTCGGGGAGCAGCTCGACCCAGGGGTGTCCAGACCCTGAAACAGTCATAGCCTATTCCTTGGAGGAACTCATCCCGGAGAAACGAGCCCAAGTCTATGCTCATCTCTCGGAGTGCAAAGATTGCCTGGACCTGGTACTGGACCTGCGGTCTGCCTGGGCCGAGGCACAGGAAGGGAAATATAAGGTCTGGGAAAGTACCCCTATCAGAGTCCAAGCCCAATCCTGGCTTGCAGGACTTGTGGACGGGGTGAGTGGATTGCTTTCCCGTCTCGTTGCTTTACCCAGGCTGATTCCGGTAGCAGTGGCTTTGGTGGTGCTGGCGGTAGTAGGCCTCGGGGTATTCCAGCATCTGACGGCCCCCACGAGCGGCCAGCCTCCCTTTACCATGACAAATTTAAAGCCTGGCCCCACCTACAACTACCGGGTGTGCGCCATAGACAAGGCGGACAATGTCTCTCCCGTCGCCTTTATCAAGGCCAGAACCAATTTGCCATTCTTGCCCTTACTCCTGGAAAACTGAGAAAGGAAATAATTTGCCTAAGACTTGAAAAAAGAGCTGTGAGTGATAAAGAGCGCTTCCTTAAAACCCATATAAAAATCGCAGGATTGAAAATTGGTCGAACGCATTATAGCATTGATTGGCTGGTCTGGGGCCGTTTTACTTGCTATCTCGAGTATATTCGAACGGACAGCAGTGACCTTTAGGTAAAATTACCTAGCTTAGGGGGATGCTCAGAGAGATAACAAATAGGTAAGAGTGCCTATTTAAAAAATTTGCGTTCAGCCCTATATTTTCATCTAGAGATCAAAAAATTTAGCATAATTAATTTTCGTTAGATTTTTAATTCACACGATGATATACATAAAATTAATACTAAAGGACTATGATCTATAAAGGCATACCGTGACCGAGCAGATTTGGAAACTTCTTAAGAATATATCAATGAACCGCTTGCCTGGCGGGACAGGGGGTCGGATGCTTTACAGAAAGAGTGCTGGGTTCAGGCCCTTGGTCATAATGGGCCTGGGGGCGATGATTTTAGCCGTGTTTTGTCTGCTTCCCGGCTGTGGCTCGGATAGCACCACCAAGGGGACGGCAAGTGCAAAAAAAGAGAGGTCCGCTAAAAGCCCTGGGGACACGGGCACGCGAATGATAACTTCGCTTTTGTCTGACAAAGAAGGCAATGCCCCACAAGTGCCGACACTTGATAATCTCCCTGATAATATATCCCGGGAGGAACTTGAGTCCAAGATAAAAGCGGCAGAACAGGCTATGCTTGATCCTAAGCGTGAGCTGGTTACGGGGCTGACCCTGGAGCAAATGAATACCCAAATAGAGGCGGCAAAGCAGGCCACGCTTGACCCCAAGCGTGAGGTGGTTCCAGGGCTGACCATGGGGCAAATAAATGCCAAGATAATGGAAGCGCAAAAGCGGCCCGCTAACATCGCGTCAGGGTTTACCCAGGAGCAAATAAAGGCCAAGGTGGCAGAGGCGAAACAGATGCAGGATGCGAAAGGTCAGCGTCCTGAGCAGGTATTTCCCTCGGCGAAATAGCTGGAATAAATTTGTGCAAAGTGAAATAAGGAAGAAAGGCTTCCTATAATTATAAACACTCAAACGGAGGATGGAAAAATGAAGAAGATGGCGATGGTGTTGTTATGTGTGGTGATGTTGTCGATGGCGGTTGTCGTTGATGAATCAGGCGCGACGACAGCCAACCCGGATTGGTTTAACGTCACGGTACAAAATGTTGGCATTACGGGAAACCTAGGGTTTATCTTTGCTACTTGCGCTGGCACTGGGGGAACCCCGTCCTGGACTGATTCCAGGTTTTACGGCTACGACGCTTCGACCCCGGCCGGGAAGGCTATGCTCGCTGCGGCCTTGACCGGCTATGCCAGTGGCGGCTCTCTTGCGGTTCAATTTCCTGGGCAACAAGGTACTTCTGGCGGAGTTCCGGCGGGTACTGTCCCCGTGGCCATATCTGCCGGTGTGGTGTCGTAACGTATAAGCCTTTTGCTGCCCATAGCCTGATGAACAGGCTTAAGCAGGTAAAGGGTGGCGTTCCCTTTGATATGATTAATTGCTAAGGGAAGAACTTAGGGGGCGCGATCAGAATCTGGGGTCATCTTTGGAGTCCGGCTACGGGCACTAAAGATGGCCCCTTTTTTTCCCAGGAATTAGGAATATTGCGCCCCTTTATGGGCGTACTCCTGCCAACGCAATTTTTTAAAATCACCATTATCCTACCCCATTGGGCGGCAAGTTAAGTCACCACCACCTTCCGGCAATAGCAAACTCCGGAACCGCTGCCATCGGCACCCCGTGAAATTTCTGGTTTAATCTCGTATTTTCGGTAAAATGCAAGTAGCTTGTCAAAAGCAAAGCATGGCATGGACCAACAATCCTTAACCGCATTTTGGAGCTCCCCGCCGGCCGAACTACTGGCTCAACTGGAAAGTTCCCCTCAGGGTTTGAGTCCTGGCGAGGCCCAAGGGCGTCTGGCCCGGTTGGGGGCCAACCTCCTACGACCCAAGGGAGGCACCGACTCCCTCACCTTGCTGTTGGCGCAATATAAAAGCCCCATCATTCTCATCCTGGTCGTTGCCTGCCTTCTTTCCTTCGCCCTGAGGGACCGGGCCGACGCCCTCATTATCCTGGCCATTTTGCTGGTCAGCGGGCTGCTGGGGTTCTGGCAGGAGCGGGGCGCCACCAACGCCGTGGCAAAATTACTGGCTATTGTTCAGATCAAAGCTACGGTGCGCCGCCAGGGGGAGCCCCAGGAGATTCCCGTGGAGGAGATAGTGCCAGGGGATGTGGTCCTCCTTAAGGCCGGGGACGTCATCCCTGGCGACAGTCTCATCCTGGAGTCCAAGGACCTGTTTGTAGATGAGGCGGCCCTCACCGGTGAAACCTTCCCGGTGGAAAAAACCGCGGCGGTCCTACCACCGCACACACCCCTGGCGCAGCGAACCAATACCCTGTTTATGGGGACCCACGTGGTCAGCGGCACGGCCGAGGTGGTGGTGGCCCTCACCGGCAAGGCCACCGAGTTCGGCCAGGTTTCAGCCCAACTGAAGCTCAGGCCGCCGGAAACGGAATTTGAGCGGGGGGTGCGGCGCTTCGGCTACCTGCTCATGGAAGTGACCATGGTACTGGTCATTGCCATCTTTGCCATCAATGTCTATCTGGCCCGGCCGGTGTTGGAGGCCTTTCTCTTCTCCCTGGCCCTGGCGGTGGGGCTGACCCCGCAGCTGCTGCCGGCCATCATCAGCATCAACCTGGCTATGGGAGCCAAGCGCATGGCCCGGGAGAAGGTCATCGTCAAGCGCCTGGCCTCCATCGAGAACTTCGGCTCCATGAACGTCCTCTGCGCCGACAAAACCGGCACCCTCACCGCCGGGGTGGCGGAGGTCCACTCTGCCCTGGACCTGAGTGGCGCCAACTCTGACAAAGTCCTGTATTTCGCCTATTTAAATTCGTTCTTTGAGACCGGGTTTGCCAATCCCATCGATCAGGCCATCCGGCGCTACTGCTGCCCTGACATCTCCGGGTACCGGAAACTGGACGAAGTGCCTTATGATTTTGTTCGGAAACGCTTGTCCATTATGGTAACCAAAGAAGGCGAGCTACCCCTGATGCTCACCAAGGGGGCGTTAAGCAACGTCCTGGCGGTCTGCTCCCAGGCCGAGACCGCCGCGGGCCAGGCCCTGCCTCTGGACCAGGTACGCGCCGAGATTCAGCAGCATTTTGGCGAATTCAGCCAGCAGGGGCTGCGTACCCTGGGCGTGGCTTACCGGCGACTAGCCACTGCGGCGGACATCGGCAAGGATGACGAAACCGGCATGACCTTTCTGGGGTTTCTGCTGGTTTATGATCCCCCCAAGCCGGGGGTCGCCGACATTATCCAGCAGATGAAGCAGCTAGGGGTCTCTCTGAAGATCATCACCGGAGATAACGCCTTAGTGGCCGCCAGCCTGGCCCGCCAGGTGGGTTTTCCCCAGCCCCGTGTCCTCACCGGGCCGGAAATGCGTGAGATGAGTGGCGAGGCCTTGCGTCGGAAGGTGAACGGGGTTCAGGTCTTTGCCGAAGTGGAGCCCAACCAGAAGGAACGCCTCATTGTCGCCCTGCGCCAGGCCGGGAACGTGGTGGGCTTCATGGGGGACGGCATCAACGACGCCTCGGCCCTCCATGCCGCTGATGTCTCCCTGTCGGTGGATAGCGCCGTAGACGTGGCCAAGGAGGCGGCGGACATCGTTTTATTGGAAAAAGATTTGAAGGTCCTGGTTCAGGGGGTGCAGGAAGGCCGGATGACCTTCGCTAACACCCTCAAGTACGTCTTCATGGCCACCAGCGCCAACTTCGGCAACATGTTCAGCATGGCCGGGGCCTCCCTCTTCCTCCCCTTTTTGCCCATGCTGCCCAAGCAGATTCTGCTCACCAACCTGTTGACCGATTTTCCCGAAATGACCATCGCCACCGACGCGGTTGATCCGGAAATGGTCACGAAGCCCAGGCGCTGGGACATCACCTTCATCAAGAAATTCATGATCACCTTCGGCATCGTCAGCTCGGTCTTCGACTACCTCACCTTCGGCGCCCTCTTGTGGCTCCTCCACGCCAGCGTCGAGCAGTTTCAAACCGGCTGGTTCCAGGAGTCGGTCATCTCCGCCGCGGTTATTGTCCTGGTGATCCGCAGCCGCAAACCCTTCTTCAGGAGCCGGCCCGGCAAGTATCTGCTGGCCGCCACCCTGCTGGTGGTGGCCCTGACCATGACCCTGCCCTATACCCCGGTGGCCAAACTCTTCGGCTTCAGGCCCCTGCCCCTGGAATTCCTGGGGATGATCGGCCTGGTCATGGTGCTGTACATCACTTCGGCGGAATTGGCCAAAAAAGTCTTTTACCGCTTCAATCGGCGATAAGATTATGGTAGCGTAACCGCGGGTAAACCGTCATGGCCAGGAAATAGCCTCCGCTAACAACCCTTCGGTGCCAAGATATCTGACATTTTGCAAAAATATCTTACAGCTGGACGACGGAGGAGGCTTCAGAAGCTATACGGATTATCTTTATAATAATAGTATTCAAAGATTTTAGGGCTAACTTCTATCCATCCCCGAGAAGATTTACCGCAAATGTGGCAATTTTACCCATTCAAATTCAATTTGTAGAATTTTTAACAAGTTAATCAAAAACTCGTTCTCGCCTCTGGTAAAATCGTCACACTGCCAGCCCTCCTTCCTCTCGCCAAATTTCCCGTTTGACCAGAACTATCCCGGGTTTCCAGGACAGGAACCTCCGGGCACACGCCTTGCATAATTATTCAATTGGTTAAGTTCTTTTTGAAGCTTTTGGAAGTTTTAACCCCTTACCTTCATTTGGGGTGTGGTATGGATGCGGTGACGAATGAAAAATGCGGTACGCTGTTAATTGCTGAGCGCGGCTTTGGTCTGGCGCAGGGCCTCAATTCCTGGTTGGCGGAGCAGGGCCAGCGTTTTAAAACGGTGGATAACCTCAAAGATGTCCTCATGACCATCCAGAATGAAAAGGTGAGTGTCCTGGTCATGGATGTTTGCCTTCCTGATCCCATGGGCTACGAAGCCATCTCCATCATCAAAGGGTTGGACCGGAAGTTGCCCATTATTATCACCGCAGACGAAAACAACCCGGAACAGGAAAGCCGGATCAGACAAAAAGGAATTTTTTACTACCACGTGAACTCGTTTGGCATGGAGGAACTCATACTAGCCATCTCCAATGCCATGATGCGCTCATCCCAATAATCCAGAGGGGAGTTCGATGCAATTACAAAAAAAACTGGCGTCCGGGGAATTTGTGATTCTGGCGGAAATAGAGCCGCCCAAGGGCACCGATGTCGCCGCCATGGTGGCCAACGCCGCCAATGTCAAGCGCAAGGTGGATGCCTTCGTGATCCCAGAGATGAGCAACGCGGTGATGAAGATGAGTTCTCTGGGGGGCGCCCTCCTGTTACAGAGCAAAGGCTTGGAAACGGTGTTGCAGTGTTGCTGCCGGGACCGCAATCGGCTGGCCCTGCAGGGAGACCTGCTGGCGGCCCAGGCCTTGGGGGTGCCCAACGTCATGGCGGTGTCCGGGGAAGAAATTACCCATGGCGACCACCACAAAGCCCGGGCGGTCAACGACCTCGACCTGATGGAACTACTGGCCGCCATCCAGACCCTGCAAAAGGGGCGGGACCTGGCCGGCGTGGATCTCCAGGGGGCCCCCAGCTTTCTGGTGGGCTCCACGGTGAAGATTCCCACCAGCGATGCGGCCATGTTGGACGAAGTGGCGGAACTGGATAAGAAGATCGCCGCGGGGGTGAAGTTTTTTATCACCCCACCGGTCTACGAGACGGCGGCCCTGGAGAAATTCACCGGTCTTCTGAAAGGCCGCCCGGTCAGCATCATTCCCACCGTCCTGCTTCTCAAATCGGTGGGCATGGCCCGCTACATCAACCGCTTGCTCGAGCCCAAGATTCCGGAAGATTTCATCAATCGGATTCAAAAGGCCTCGGATCGGGTGCGGGAATGCGTGCAGATCGCCGCGGAAATCATCACCGCTTTGAAAAATCGGGGTTTTAACGGGGTGAACATCTCCACCATCGGCTGGGAGGACAAGCTGCCGGCCATCCTAGCCGCAGCCGGGTTGGAGTTTGGGGTCTAGGTTCATCGACGACACTCCTTAAAGGACCAGAATATGTCTGACACGAAAGATCCAATGGTGAAGGAATCCTCCCGGAGCAGCAAGACCGGCGCCGTCATGGTAGTCGGCGGCGGCGTGGCCGGCATCCAGGCCTCCCTGGACCTGGCCAACTCCGGGTTCTACGTACATCTGGTGGAGACCAAACCAGCCATCGGCGGGGTCATGGCCCAACTGGACAAGACCTTTCCCACCAACGACTGCGCCATGTGCATCATCTCCCCCAAGCTGGTGGAATGCGGCCGCCATCTCAACATCGAGATCCATCCCCTCACTGAAGTCCAGGCCGTGAGCGGTGAACCGGGCAACCTCAAGGTCACCCTCAAGAAGGAGCCCCGCTACGTGGACCCGGCCAAGTGCACCGGCTGCGGCGAATGCGCCAATGCCTGCCCGGTCTCCATGCCGGATCAGTTCAACCAGGGGCTGGCGAACTGGAAAGCGGCCTACCGCCTCTATCCCCAGGCGATCCCGGCGGCCTTCGGCATCATGAAGTTCGACCGGGCCCCCTGCGTGCTGGCCTGTCCCGCCAACCTCAGCGCCCAGGGCTATGTCCAACTGATCAAAGAGCAGAAATTCCCTGAAGCCCTGTCGGTGATTATGGACCGGCTGCCGCTGCCGGGCACCATCGGCCGCATCTGTCCCCACCCCTGCGAGACCGACTGCCGCCGCCAGGAAGTGGATGAGCCCATCGCCATCTGCGACCTGAAGCGCTTTGTGGCCGATGCCGCGGACTGGAGCAACCTGCCGGTGCCCGAGGTCCCCAAGCGGAACGAAAAAGTGGCCATCGTCGGCGCCGGCCCTTCGGGTCTGAGCTGCGCCTACCATTTGGCCATGCAGGGTTATCAGGCGGTGATCTTCGAGGCCGCCCCGGAAGCCGGCGGCTGGCTGCGCTACGGCATCCCGGAATACCGGCTGCCCCGGGCAGTCCTGAAGCAAGAAGTAGATTACATCCAGCGCTGTGGGGTGCAGATTCACTATAACACTCCCATCGGCGGCGACCGCACCATTAAAAAGCTTCTCACCCGGGACGGCTTTAACGCCGTGTTCATCGGGGTGGGGGCCCAGGATTCCATTCGCCTGCCAGTGCCGGGATCCGACGCCCAGGGCGTGCTCTGGGGCGTGGAATACCTGAAAGACTCGGCCATGGGCCAAAAGCCCGATCTGGCCGGCAAGCAGGTGGTGGTCATCGGCGGCGGCAACGTCGCCATGGACGTGGCTCGCACCGCCCGGCGCCAGGATGGCAAGGTCACCCTCATCAGCCTGGAAAGCCGGGAAGAGATGCCCGCCTCGCCCTGGGAAGTGAGCGAGGCCGAGCACGAAGGCATCGAGATCATTAACCGCTGGGGCGTCAAAGAGATCAACGCCGCGGGCGGCCAGGTCACCGGCCTGACGCTCAAGGCGGTGGAGCGGGTCTTCGACGCCGAAGGCCGGTTCTCCCCCACCTATTTCGAGGATCAAACCAGTACCCGGGACGCCGACGTGGTCATCATGGCCATCGGCCAGAAGACCAACCTGAAGTTCATCACTGAGGCCGACGGCATCGCGCTGACCCCCCGGGGACTCATCGTGACCGACCCGGCCACCAAGGAAACCTCGGCTACCGGCGTCTTTGCCGGCGGCGACGCGGAGACCGGTCCCTGGATTGCCATCGGGGCGGTGGCTGCCGGCCGGGAAGCGGCCATTTCCATCGACCGCTATCTTTCCGGCCAGGACCTGAAGGAAGGCCGGAAGTTCCCCTTAAGACCCATCCCCAAGGACCAGGGCCATTGGAACCCCATCCCGGAGAAAACTCTGAGCCGGCCCCGGTCCGCCATGCCCACCCAGCCGGTGGCGGAGTGGATCAAAGGCTTCAAGGAAATCAACCTGGGTTTAAGCGCAGCAGAGGCCGTGGCGGAAGCGGAGCGCTGCCTCAACTGCGGGGTCTGCTCCGAGTGCTTGCAGTGTGTGGCGGCCTGCCAGGCCGGGGCCATCGACCACAACATGAAGCCCGAGACCAAGGAGATCGAGGTGGGGGCGGTCATCCTCTCGCCCGGCTTCCAGACCTTCGATCCCAGCAAATGCAAATCATACCACTACGCCGATCACCCCAACGTGGTCACCTCCCTGGATTTCGAACGCATTCTCTCCGCCTCGGGACCCTTCCTGGGCCACCTGGTGCGGCCTTCGGACCACAAGGAGCCGAAAAAGATCGCCTGGCTCCAGTGCGTCGGCTCCCGGGACGTGAAATACCACTCCTACTGTTCGTCGGTCTGTTGCATGTACGCCATCAAGGAGGCGGTCATCGCCAAGGAGCACTGCAAGGAATACGACCTGGACGCCACCATCTTCTTCATGGACATGCGCACCTTCGGCAAGGAGTTCGAGCAGTATTACAACCGGGCCCAAGAGGGCGGGGTGCGTTTCGTCCGTTCCCGGGTCCACACCATCGACCCGGCCGAAGACGACAACTTGATGATCAGCTATACGGATGAGCACGGCGAGAAGCACTCCGAAGAGTTCGACCTGGTAGTCCTGTCGGTGGCCATGGAGGTGAGCGACTCCGCCAAGCGGTTGGCCAAAACGGTGCAAGTAGACCTGAACAAACATGACTTCATCGACACCAGGCCAGCGGCGCCGGTGGCCTCCTCCCGGCCCGGAATTTACGTCTGCGGCTCCATGCAGGGCCCCAAGGACATCCCCGAGTCGGTCATGCAGGCCTCGGCCGCAGCGGGAGCAGTGAGCGCCACCCTGGGGGACGTCCGCTGGACCAAGACCAAGACCCGGGTCGTACCGCCGGAGCTTAAGGTAAATCCGCAGGATGCGCCCCGCATCGGGGTCTTTGTCTGCAACTGCGGCATCAACATCGGCGGCATCATCGACGTCCCGGCGTTGGTGGCTTATGCCAGGACCCTGCCCAACGTGGTGCATGTGGAGGATAATCTCTTTACCTGCTCCCAGGATACCCAGGTGAACATGACCAAGGTCATCAAAGAACACCAGCTCAACCGGATGGTGGTGGCGGCTTGCACGCCTATCACTCACGAGCCTTTGTTCCGGGAGACCATGATCGATGCCGGTTTAAACAAATATCTCTTCGAAATGGCCAATATCCGCAACCAGGATTCCTGGGTGCATATGAAGGAGCCGGAGAAGGCCACGGAAAAGGCCAAGGACCTGGTGCGCATGTCGGTGGCCCGGGCCTCGCTGCTCAAGCCCCTGCTGGAAAAGCCCCTGACCGTCATCCAGCGGGCCGTGGTCATCGGCGGCGGGGTGGCGGGGCTGAACGCCGCCCTCAACCTGGGGGACCAGGGTTTCGAGACCATCGTCCTGGAAAAGGATGACGTCCTGGGCGGCAATGCCCGCAACCTCCACCACACCATCGAAGGCATGGAAGTGGCGGCTTATCTGGATGGTTTGATCGAGCGCGTCAAGTCTCACGACAAGATCCAGGTGCTCACCGGGGCCCTGGTGGTGGGCTACCAAGGCTACAAAGGCAACTTCACCACGGAAGTGCTGGTAGGACCCGGGATGTATGAGCGCAAAATCGACCACGGGGTCACCGTGGTGGCCACCGGAGCCCATGAATACCAGCCCAAGGAGTTCCTCTACGGCCAACACCACCGGATCATGACCCAGTTGGAACTGGGCCATTTCCTCCATGACCAGGCGGCGGAAGCGGCCCAATGGGGCCGGGTGGCGATGATCCAATGCGTCGGCTCCCGGAATGAAGAAAACCCCAATTGCAGCCGTATCTGCTGCCAGGGCGCAGTGAAGTACGCCTTGCAGTTGAAGAAAATCAACCCGGAAACGGAGGTGCTCATCCTCTACCGGGATATGCGGACCTACGGCCTCATGGAGGACTATTACAAGGAGGCCCGGGACCAGGGGGTGCTCTTCGCCCGCTTCGATCCGGAGCGGCTGCCCGAAGTCATGAACGACAACGGGGCGCTGAGCATCACCTTTATCGACCACGTCCTGGAACGGCCCGTAACCCTGCCACTGGACGCGGTCATCCTGAGCGCCGGGGCCTGGGCCAATGACACCGAGGAACTGGCCTCGCTCCTGAAGCTGCCGCGCAACGCCTCGGGCTTCTTCATCGAGGCCCACGCCAAGCTGCGGCCGGTGGACTTCGCCTCCGAGGGCATCTTCCTCTGCGGCATGGCCCACAGTCCCAAGCTCATCAGCGAGTCCATCGCCCAGTCCCAGGCTGCGGCCTCACGGGCCGGGGCCTTCCTGGCGGACACCAACCAGACCATCAGCGGCGTCACTGCCGTGGTCTCGCCGGAGCGCTGCGCCGCCTGCCTGGTATGCGTGCGCACCTGCCCTTACGGGGTGCCCCAGATCAACCAGGAGAACGTCTCGGAGATCAACGTGGCCCTGTGCCAGGGTTGCGGCACCTGCGCCTCGGAGTGTCCCGCCAAGGTGATCCAGGTGTCGCACTTTGAGGATGATCAACTGAGTGCCAAAATCAAAACCCTATTTTGAGTTTCGAGTTTTGAGTTTTGAGAGGGAAAAGACCTCACGGGAATGATTCAAGGTTAAAGATCAGAACGAAATCCCCCCTACCCCCCCCTTTACGGAAGGGGGGAATTGAAGTCCCCCTTTGAAAAAGGGGGATTTAGGGGGATTTAAAACCGGATGGGAATCGAAAACAGATTACCTAAAGCTCGAAATTCAAAACTCCAAAGGAGCCGGAATGATGGAACCGTTTGAGCCGAAGATCGTCGGGTTCTGTTGCCATTACTGAGCGTATTCCGCTGCGGACCTGGCAGGTTCGATGCGACTGCAATACCCGCCCAACTGTCCGGATCATCGAGGTCCCCTGCACCGGCAAGGTGGACATCATCCACCTGCTGCAGGCCTTTGAATATGGGGCCGACGGGGTCATCGTGGTGGGCTGTATGGAAGGCGATTGCCATTACCAAAAGGGAAACCTGTACGCCAAGACCCGGGTGAAGCGGGCCAAAGAGATCCTGGATAAGGTCGGCCTGGGCGGCGAGCGGGTGGCAATGTTTAACCTTTCCTCCGGCATGGGGGGCAGGTTTGCCGAAATAATCAAAGAGATGACCAATAAAATCTTGGAACTGGGCCCGAGCCCCGTTCGAGGTGCGACGGCAAAGGCCAAGGCCGCCGGGGCCGCCGGGGAGGCAACCACATGATCAAGGCAAAACCCAAACCGTTAGAAGAGATCATCGACAACGTCAAGGATTTCAACAAACTGCTCATCGCCGGCTGCGACGGCTGCGTTACCGTCTGCGAAGCCGGCGGCCTGAAGGAAGTGAAGATTCTGGCCGCGGCACTGAGGCTCTACTTCACCCAGGCGGGCCGACAGGTGCAGGTGGATGAGACCAGCCTGACCCGGCAGTGCGAAAAGGAATACCTGGCGCAGCTCAGCGACCGCATGGACGGCTACGACGCCGCGGTCTCCCTGGCCTGCGGGGTCGGGGCCCAGTACCTGGCGGAGATGTACAACCATAAGCTCGTCTTCCCCGGAGTGGATACCTGCTTCATGGGGGTCAACGAGGAACGGGGTCTCTATTCCGAGCGCTGCCAGGCCTGCGGCCGCTGCATCCTGGCCGAGACCGGCGGCATCTGTCCCATCACCCGCTGTTCCAAGCGCATGCTCAATGGCCCCTGCGGCGGCTCGGACAAAGGCAAGTGCGAGGTCAACCCGGACATCCCCTGCGGCTGGGAGCTGATTTACGAGCGCCTCAAGACCCTGGGACAACTGGACCGGTTTGAAAGACCCGTGGAACCCAAGGACTGGTCTACCTCCCGGGATGGCGGACCTCGTAAAATCGTCAGAGAGGACTTACGCATATGAGCG
The DNA here is from genome assembly GCA_963796215.1 of uncultured delta proteobacterium. Lineage (GTDB taxonomy): Bacteria > Desulfobacterota > Desulfobaccia > Desulfobaccales > 0-14-0-80-60-11 > JAPLJC01. Next base: position 106,531 of record CAWCKU010000003.1, read on the forward strand.
CCACTACTCCCAGCAAACTCCAGAAGATCATCGCCTCAGGCCAACTCGCCGTCACCTCCGAAGTGGGGCCGCCGCGCAGCGCCGACGGCGCGGTGATCGACCATAAGGCCAAACTGATCAAGGACTATGTGGACGCCATCAACGTCACCGATAACCAGACCTCGGTGGTCCGCATGTGTTCCCTGGCCTGCTGTATCCGCATCAAGCTCATGGGCCTGGAGCCTATCCTGCAGATGGTAACCCGGGACCGGAACCGCATTGCCCTGCAGAGCGACATCCTGGGGGCCGCGTCCTTCGGGATCAACACCATGCTCTGCCTCACCGGCGATCACCAGCACTTCGGGGACCATTCTAGCTGCGCCAACGTCTTCGACCTGGACTCCACCCAGCTGGCCATGGCGGTGAAGATGATGCGGGACGAAGGCAAGCTCTTGGGGGGCTTCGAATTTCAGGTGCGGCCCGAGATGTTCATCGGCGCCGCGGTCAATCCCTTTGCCGGTCCCAATGTCCACATGCGGGCGATCCGCATGGGCAAGAAGGCGGCGGCGGGGGTCCAGTTCGTCCAGACCCAGTGCATCTACAATATGGACAAGATGAAAGAGTTCATGAAGATCGCGGTGGACCGGGGCCTGACTGAAAAAGTGGCCGTCCTGGCTGGCATCACCCCCATGAAGAACGTCGGCATGGCCAAGTACATGCAGAAAAGGGTGCCGGGCATGGACGTTCCCGATGAAATTATCAAGCGCATGGGCGGGGTCCCCAAGGAAAAGCAGGCGGAAGAAGGCATCAACCTGGCCATTGAGCAAATCGAGGAACTGAAGACTGTTCCAGGCATTCGGGGCTTCCATATCATGGCCATCGAATGGGAGGAGAAGGTCCCGCAAATCATAGAGCGGGCCGGTCTCTATCCCCGGCCCCAAATGGACGGCGCTTGATAGCCCCCAATGGGACAACTTTCCCGGGTAAAAATTACCCGGCCTGATGTGCCTTGTAATTTATCAACTTTAAGTCCATAATGAGGGTTACGATCATCTTGAAAGGGGAGGCCTCATGTCTGGAAAGTACGTGCTGATCGTTGACGACGATCCTGATCTGGTAGAAACCGTAGCGATGATGCTGGAGAGCAAGGGCTTTGAGGTGGGGAAGGCCTACGACGGGATTGAAGGCGAGGAAGCCATCAAGAAACGGCGTCCGGACGTGTTGGTTCTGGATGTGATGATGCCGCGTAAAAACGGCTACCAGCTTTGCAAAGAATTGAAGTCGAATAAATGGACCTCGGACATCCCCATCATCTTGCTCACCGCCGTGGGCGAAGCGGTGCCCACGACCAGTTACAGCCATGCCGAAGGCATGGCCACGGAAGCTGAGGATTTCATCCCCAAGCCGGTGGATGCGGCGACCCTGGTGGAAGCGGTGCAGAGATTGATCTGACGGTTTCTTGACGATATGCGCCTGACCAACATTGGAGCGGGAAATAGAAAGAATCAGAGTTGGGGGCCTTAAAATCCTGGAGGGAGGCGCCTGCGTGGTGGCCTCCTTCCCCCAGGATGAGAGTCGCCTGGCTGAGCGGGTCTGCGCCCCATTGGCCCTCAACCGCATCAACCTCAGCTTCTTGGCCCACGTGGCCGGAGATCGTGAAGTCCTGTGTATGGCGCGGCCATCCGGGGAAGCAGCCTTCACCCTGTTAAGGACCCGGGCCGAGGTGGAGGCGGCGGTGCATCTGCAGCCCGGCACGGCCATTCTCTCCATCTATCCTCACGACAAGCGCCCGGCAATCATTGGCAATTTCATCCGCAGTCTGGCCCAGGCCCGGGTCATAATCCACGGCCTGGCCAGTTCCCCATCCGCCATCTCGGCCGTGTTGTCATCCAAACGAGCCAAGACCGCGGTGCGCCGGCTGTTCGAAAATTTTCACTTCCCAGCCTTCGCCTCCCCCGAGGAATTCATGGCGGCCCAGAGCCCGCCGGAGGAACTGGTGCGCAAGGTGGTGGCCACTTATCAGGAAAAGGTCATCAAGGTTTATTGGGTCGTGCCCCAGCCGGACCTGGACCTCTGGGGCATGAGCGTTTCCTCGACCGAGATCCTGACTGGTTTTGCCGACGCCCTGCAGGAATTGGGGGACCAGGGTTGGCAAATTCCCTTTCTGGTAGCCATTCCCGGACTGGGGAACCGGGAGTTCCTCCTGTCTTTCAGCACCGCCGCCTCCCGGGAGGAGCGCGGCTCGGAGATACGACGGATTTTGAAGAAGTACCTACCTGACCTTCGGCCCATGCGCCTCACCCCGGTGGCGGGGATCTTTCTGCACGGGCCCCACTTCGGGGACCGCTACGGCATCGCCCAGACCCTCACGGAGGCCCTGGAGCGGGCCCATGTGTCTTTGCTGGCTCTGAGCTGCACCATCTCGTCCATCTCTCTCATTATCCGGCAGCACGAACTGGCTGCGGCGCAACTGGTCCTGACCAACACCTTCGCGGCTCCGGTGGAGGCCCCGGTGGTAGGAAGTCGCACATGAATCCAGAGCCAGATAACGCCCCCAAAGTGGCGCCGCATGACCTGCCCGAGGCGGCCGGCGGCGCCTCGACGCTCGGTGAGTTCTGCACCCCGCTGTTGGAGGATTTTCCCGATCCGGTGTTAATCGCCGATGGCCGCCAAAAGGTGGTCTTTTTAAACCGGGCTGCGGAAAAGATCTTCGGCGCTTCCCTGCGGCTGGGGGACCCTTGCCCCATCTGTACACAGCTCACCGGCCTGCCCTTGAGCGCGGACGGCACAGTGCGCCGGACGCGCTGCCTGGAGCATGGCGAGAACCTAAATCGCGCCCCCATCCTGCCCAAGGCGGGCTGGGCCAGCCGGGCGCCACTCACGGTGACCGCCACCCCCATCAGGGGTCAGGGAGAGGAGCCGTCCGGCTGCCTGGTGGTCCTCCGGGAGCATGCGGAACTGCTGGGCCATCCGGTGGTGCAACTGCAAATGGCCACCCTATCCAGCATCCTGGAAAATTTTCCCATCCCCTTCTTCATGGTGGACCCGGACCTGGTGGTGACCCATATGAATGAGCGCTTGGAAAGGCTCACCGGCTATTCCAGCAAGGAAGCGGTGGGAAAGATGACCTGCGGCCAGGTGCTGGACAGCCCACAATGCGGCACCTGCGATTGCGTCCTCAAGCAGGTCATGGAAACCAAGAAGCCCATTTCCGGGTTGCGCCGGGTGGTGCGGGACCGGGTTGGCCGCGAGATTCCGGTGACGGTCTCGGCCTCCATCATCACCGACCCGTCGGGCCGGGTCATTGGCGGCTTCGAGGCCTTCCGGGACATCACCCCCATCATTGAGGCCGAACAGAAGATCGACCTCCTGACCGAGCACACCCGTGAGGGCCTGCTGATGGCGGATGAGAACCAGCGGGTGGTGTACCTTAACACCCCCATGGCGGAAATTCTCCGGCAGTCCAAACAACAGGTGCTGGGCAAACACCTGGGCGAGATTCTCACCTCCCAACACCTGCACATGGCCCAGGAGTTATCCAACCGGGTGGAACATGGCCAGGAGCGGGAGACCCGCTTTTGCAGCCTCCTGGATCTGCCGCATAAGGGTGATAAACCCCGGGTTTTTGAAACCTGCATGGCCGTGTCCCGGCTGAGAACCAAGGTCCTCACCTGCCTCTATCTACGGGACCTCACCGAGCGGGTCCGGATCGAACGGGAACTCCAGAAGACCAACGCCTTTCTCCACAACATCATCAAAAGCTCCGTGGATGGCATCGTGGTAGTAGATCTCAAGGGGGTGCCCATCATCTTCAACGAAGGGGCGGAGCGCATCCTGGGCTATCAGGCTGAGGAGATCATCGGCCACCCCGAAAACTTCCGCCGCTTTTATCCCCCCGAGGTGGCCGCGGAGATGATGCGGCGCATGCGCGGCGACGAATACGGCCCGGCTGACAAACTGAATACTACCCGGCTTACCTTCATCAACAAGAACGGCGAGGAGGTGCCGGTGAACTTCTCCGCCACCATCATCCGGGAGCGGGGCCAGGAGGTCGGCAGCGTCGGTATCTTTTCTGACTTGCGGGAGATCTTGAAGGTCCACCAGGAGTTGGAAGCCACTCAGCACCAGTTGGTCCAGGCAGAAAAGATCGCTTCCTTGGGCCGGATGGCCGCTGGGGTGGCCCATGAAATCAACAACCCACTGGCCGGTATCCTCATCTATGCGGAGTTGCTGGCCCGGGAACTGGAACAGGACGCTCCCATCCGGGAGAACGTCGAGATCATCATCAAACAGACCATGCGCTGCCAGCAGATCGTCAACCGGCTGCTGGATTTCAGTCGCCAGTCCCTGGGGCAGAAGCGGCTGTTCGACGTCAATGAAGTCCTGCGCGCCTGCGTGGACCTGGTCAGTCACCAGGTCTTTTTCCATAATATCAAGATAGAACAGGACCTGGACCCAGGGGTGCCGCAGATCATCGGGGATCCGGGGCAGCTCCAACAGGTCTTCACCAACCTGCTCTTAAACGGCGCCGACGCCATGAGCGGCTCCGGGGTGATCACCATCACCAGCCGCCCAGCCTGGTCCGGGAACGGCGTGGTCCTCCAGTTCACCGATACCGGTTGCGGCATTCCGACGGAGGTCAAGGATAAGATCTTCGAGCCTTTTTTCACCACCAAGCCGCCGGGTAAGGGCACAGGTCTGGGTCTGTCCATCGTCTACGGAGTCATCCAGCGCCACGGCGGCTCCATCAAGGCCTATTCGCCGCCGGGAGGCGGAACCATATTCACCGTGATCCTGCCTTTGGAATCAGAAGACCAAGGTCCCGACGCGGGGATTGCAGAGTGAGGTGTTAGCTTTTAGCTGTCAGCGATCAGCTTTCAGCTTTTTCTCTCTCAGAGAAAAGAGGCTTTTTTTGAATACTTAATAAAAATGCTAACCAGGTAAGGATAATTTTACTGCCCTGCAACCTGAGCTTTCTTTGACTGACCGCTGAGAGCTGACTGCTGACAGCTAACCAAAGGGGACCCATGGCTGAAAATTGCACGATCCTTGTGGTGGATGACGAAGAAGTGTTGCGCCAGGGCTGCAGCCGGGTGCTGCAGAGCGAAGGCTTCCGTCCCATCACGGCCGCCAACGGCCGGGAGGCCCTGGAACGGATGGCCACGGAGCCGGTCAATGTAGTCCTCTGCGACCTGAAGATGCCGGTGATGGGTGCCCTGGAGGTCCTGGAGGAGGCTGGCGTCCGCTATCCTGAGATTCCGGTGATCATCATGACCGGACTGGGAACGGTGGCCGATGCGGTGGAATGCATGAAGAAGGGGGCCTATGACTTCATCACCAAGCCCTTTGGCATCGATCACCTCATCCTGGTAGTGCGCCGGGCCCTGGAAAAGCAGAGATTGCAGGAGCAAACCCGCCGGCTGCAGGAGGAGCAGGCCCGGAACCTCTATAACCTGGCCCTGGAGCAGAGCCGGATGCATACCATCGTCAACTGCATGGGCGACGGGGTGCTGGTGACCAACCGGGAGGCGGAGGTGGTTCTGTGCAATACCACCCTCAAACAGCTCCTGGCCCTGGAGGCCCCGCTGCCCCAGCCCGGGCCCCTGCAGGTGTACCTCGACGATGACGCCCTCAAGGAAGCCATTGACAAACTGCTGTCGGCGGCTCCCGGCAGCCCTAATAAATGTATCTCCCAGGAGTTGGACCGGAGCCGGGTGCACCTTCGGGCCCTGTCAGCCCCGTTTATGGGGCCGGATAGTCAGGTACTGGGTACGGTCACCGTTTTTCACGACATCACCAGCTTCAAAGAACTTGATGAGATGAAAAACGACTTCGTGCGCATGGTTTCTCACGAACTGCGGGCGCCGCTGGCTGCCATCAAGCAGCAGCACGCCGTGATCCTGGATGGCCTGGCCGGGGAATTGAGCCCCAAGCAGGCCGAAATGCTCAGCCGGGCCCAGGCGAAGATCCAGGGGCTACTGGACCTGATCAACGACCTGTTGGACCTTGCCAAGATGGAAGCCGGCCGGGTGCAGTTGGAGCAGGTGCCCTTGCCACTGGCGGAGGTGCTGACGGAGGTGGTGGAGCTTCTCCGGGCCAAGGCCGAAGCTCAGCGGGTGATCCTGAGCCTGGAGATGCCGGCAGTCCTGCCCTTGATCCGCGCCGATCGGCGCAGCATGGATGAGATCTTCACCAACCTGGTGAGCAATGCCATCAATTATTCCCCTGACGGCGGCCAGGTTACCCTCTCGGGGGTGTCCCACGGCGACTACCTGGAAGTGCGGGTGCAAGATACCGGCATCGGCATCGAAGCCGAGGAGCTTGCCAAAATCTTTGACAAATTTTACCGGGTCAAACATCCCAAGACCCGGCAGGTGATCGGCACCGGTCTGGGACTGTCCTTGGTCAAAGGCCTGGTGGAGGCGCACCGGGGCACGGTGGAAGTAGAGAGCGAGGTGGGCCGGGGCACCGTTTTCCGGGTCTTGCTGCCCACCATTACCGACGGAAAGGGTTCCGATGCGGGAGAATGACCCTAATAAACAGATCCTGGTGGTAGACGACGAAGATGCCATTCGCACCGGTATCGCCCAGGTATTGTCCAGGATGGGCCTCAAGGTGGCCATGGCGGCCGGGGGGTTGCTGGCCCTGGAGATGATGGCCCGGAGGTCTTACGCCATTGTTCTCCTGGACATCAAAATGCCGGACCTGGACGGCCTGGAGGTGCTGCAGCGTCTCCGCCAGGATTATCCGGGGACCGAAGTCATTATGATCACCGGCTTCCCCAGCATTCAGGGCGCCGTGGAGTGCATCAAGCACGGGGCTCTCGACTACCTGGTGAAGCCTTTCCGCATCGATGATTTGGAGGCGGTGGTTCGGAAGGCCCTGGACCATCGGGGACAAAGGGCCCGTCAGGAACCGGGGGAACCGGAGGCCGGCCGGGAGGGCTTCGAGTTTATCATCGGCGAGTCTCCGGCCATGAAAAAGGTCTTCGCCAAGATTCGGCGGGCCGCGCCCAGCGACAGCACCGTGCTTTTAACCGGAGAAAGCGGCACCGGCAAGGAACTGGCGGCCCGGGCCATCCACCTCCTCAGCTCCCGTCGGGACCAGGAATTCGTGCCGGTGGACTGTTCCGCCCTGGTGGAAACCCTGCTGGAGTCCGAACTCTTCGGCCACGTCAAAGGCTCCTTCACCGGGGCCCATCAGACCAAGCACGGCCTGTTCGAACTGGCCAATCACGGCACCTTTTTCTTCGATGAGATCACCAATCTCAGCCTCAACATCCAGGCCAAGCTTCTCAGGGTGATCCAGGAGCGGGAGTTCATGCAGGTGGGCAGCCAGAAGCGCATCAAGCTGGACATCCGCATCATCGCTTCCTCCAACCGGGACCTGAATGAGGCGGTCAAAGCCGGCAGCTTCCGGGAAGATCTCTTCTACCGCCTCAGCGTCATCCCCATCCCTCTGCCTCCCTTGCGGGAACGCCGCGGGGACATTCCCCTGCTGGTGGAACATTTTCTGCGCAAATACAACCAGAAAGGCAACCGGGAGGTCACCGGGATTTCGCCGGCGGCCATGAAGATGCTGAGCGCCTATGCCTGGCCGGGTAATGTCCGGGAACTGGAGCATACCATCGAACGCATCGTCATCCTGGAAGACGGCGATATTATCCAGCCGGAGCATCTGCCCAGTTTCATTTCCCAGCGCCAGGGGGAGTTCCAGGTCTTTACCGAAGAGGACCACACCCTGGAGGACCTGGAAAAACGCTATATCCAGTTTGTCCTGCGCCGCACCAAGGGTCGCCGCCAGGACGCCGCCCGTATCCTGGGGATCAACCGTAAGACCTTGAGCCACAAGATCGAAAAATATAACCTGCGGGTGAACTGGTAGGCTTCCGAGGGCTACTGAGCCGCGAGCGTAGGCCTCAGGTTTCACCCTCCAGAAGCAATAAAACACCCAACGAAAAAGGAGGGCGGCTACCAGGCCGCTCTCCTTGTTTATGCCGATTGGCTTGAGCTTCCGGAATACCGGTAGTTCGGGTTCGGAAATGAGGGGTTCATTCGTCATGACAGAAGCAAGTTCATGACAGTGGGCTAATATTCGCCCTGTAGTTAATGGTGTTATGGCAGGCGTAACAGCTTACCTGGGTTCCCGCGGTGAAGGTGGCCACGCCGCCCACGTCTATTGCTCCGGGTCAAGGTCCGGTCGTCCTTGGCCCGGCTCAGCGCCGTGCCCTTCAGGTCTGTGCCGTGACAGGCCTTGCAGGAGTTGCGATTGCGCCGCAGGAAGATAGCCGTGCTGGCTCATCCAGCCCGGGTCATTGACGTTGTGCAGGCCGTGCGGCCCGCCCAGACCGGGGCTGAGTCCGGCAAGATGGCAGGCGCCGCACTCGGCGATTTCCCCGGTGTGGCCCTGGATCTGGATGGCGGTGACATTGTCGTTGCTGGCGATGCGGGCGGGCCATTCGGCGTGGGGGCTGCCGTGGCAGGATTCGCAGGCAATGCCGCCGTGAGTCCCGCTGAAGCGGTAGAGCTGGCCAGGATTCTCCGCGAACCGCTGGTTGGTGGCGATGAAAGGGGTGGCTGCCGGATCGGCGGGATCATAGGCCTGCGTGCCGATGAGGCTGGTGCCCAGGTGGTTGAGGGCGTCGCCGGTATGGCAGGACTGGCACTTGGGCATATCCTGCCAGGGCCGCCGTTGCTGGCCGGTGGTGGTCAGATTGACCACCAGGGAGGAGTATCTATAGTCAACGTTCGGGAGATAGGGATCTACGAATCCCGGCTGCCCTAACTGCGGGGTGAAGCCGCCCACCGCCAGCAGGTCGCCGTGGCAGCTCTGGCATGCATGCCATTGATCGCCATGACGCTGCGCAGACACTGGGTATCGTTGCCGGGATGGCAATAGTAGCATCTGCGGTCGCCCCGGTATAGCCCCGGAATCGGGAACCACATAAGTGCCATCCATCATCGGCCAGTCGGTGCCGTGATGCTTGTGCATGCCCCGGGAGAGATAGATGTGGGCGGCTTGAAGTGCGTCAGGGCCGGTCCCGGCCAGATCCAGAGCCTTGGAATAATGGCACTTGGCGCAGAGAATAGGCGTTCCAGCCTGATAAACCTTCAAGAGGGATGTATACCCTGGATAAGCGGCCGCAATAAAAAGTGGATAAGAGGTGTTTAACTTGGCATAACTACCCAAGGCGTCGTGCAGGATCAGGACGTTTTCCCGGTACCGGATATTGGCATCGGGGTTGTTGCTGAAATCCCCAGGACTGAGGATATTTTGTCCCATGGGTCCGATCCGGGGCGGCGGTGAGGCATCGCTAAAGGTGGTGACGTAGTCGGCAAAGGCGGCGGTCTCATGGCAGGAGATGCAGTTCATCTCGCTGGAGGCCGGAGTCACGATATCCAGGGAGGAAAATACCTCGTCGCTGTTCTGGTCTAAGGCCGCAATTCTCATCATGGGAAGGCAATTGACATTGCCCAGGTCATCGATGTTGGTCAGGGGAATGCCGGTAGCGCTGAACCAGTTATAAGTGGGGTCGTACGGGGTCAGGGATTGCGGCCCGAAACCGGCGTTGGGCATCTTATATCCCAGGATTCCCGTGTCCGGGGGCTGAGTCACTCCGAAGAGCTTGGTGAGATAGGTCCAAAAATTGGTCTTGCCGATGCTGGTGGTATTGATGGAGCCGCTGGGATCGGCGGTGGGGGCATAGGTGAGCCTGGTCTGGGTGTCATTCAAAATTATGGGTTTGGTGGTGGCCTTGTTGACCGCCTGGCCGTGGATTACAGTGAAGAGCGGCAGTAGCGAAAAGACTGAAAAATCGTTGTCATAACAGTGCATCCCCAGGTCATTAAAGGCGAACACCTGGTAGCTGTTGTCCCCGGAGCCTGCTGGCGGCGCCGGGGCAGCCAGGGCCCAGCCGTTGAGTGCCAGAAAGATGCTGAGGGCCATGGCCACCCCTGCCATTATTCCTTTATAATGCATTGCCTCCCCTCCCTAAGCGAATTTTACCTGGACGGATAAAATGTATAACCATATAAATTAATAAGTAAATTACCTCTATATTCTATTATAAGATAGAAGACTGGTGATATATGAACAATGGGTAAAAATACCTATTTTTTTGGTAATAATGCCTAATAGCCAGATTATCCGGGTTGCCGGGTCGAGGCGCCGGCAAATCTGCGGTTCCTCGATTTATGGTTTGACAACCTCCGCCGCTTTTTCTATTTTTTAGCCTTGGAGGGGAAAGATGATGGGTACCCAAAAACGTTGCCTTATTTCCCGGGAAGACATTGCCCGGCGGGTACAGGAATTGGCCGCGGAACTTAGCCGGGATTACCAGGGCCGCGATCTGGTAATGGTGGGGGTCCTGAAAGGCGCCTTCATTTTTTTGGCCGATTTGGTGCGGGAACTCAGCTTCCCGGTGGAAATCGATTTTGTCCGTCTGAGCAGCTACGGCAGCGGCACCAGCCCCACCGGCGAAGTGCATATCAGCAAGGATGTGGAGTTGCCGCTCAAGGGCCGGGATGTCCTGATCGTGGAAGATATTATGGACCTCGGCTTCACCCTGGGCTTTTTAAGGCAGCATCTCGCCACGCACCTGCCCAAATCCTTGAAGATCTGTTGTCTGATTGATAAGCGGGAACGGCGGGAGATCGACGTGCCTCTGGATTACGTCGGCTTTGTCGTGGAGCAAGGCTTCCTGGTGGGCTACGGCCTCGACTGCGGGGAAAAACAGCGCACCCTGCCGGAGATTTATGCGCTGGAGAAGGATTGAGGTGGAATAAGCAGGAATAATGCTGGTGGGGCGGCGTCCCGCCCGCCGATGGCAAGTCATTTAGAAGTAGTGGCGGCGAGACGCCGCCCCACGAGACGCCCTGTAGTGACTCAAAAATGACCCGCCCCAATTCAAGTACCGTACGTTTTGCCGCGCTCGACCTGGGCAGCCTCACCGTGCGCCTGGCAGTGGCGGAACCAGGTGGTCTCCAGGGATTTCGGATCCTGGCCCATTACCGGGAAATCACCAGCCTGGGCCAGGGTCTGGCCGAGACCGGGGAACTGGCCCCGGAGGGGATGGACCGCACCTTCCAGGCCCTTAAGGTTTTTTGTCAGGTGCTGGCAGACTATCAGGTTGAGAAAGTCCGGATAGTGGCCACCCACGCAGTACGGGTTGCCCGGAATGGTCCTGCCTACCTGGCGCAGCTTCGGGTCTCCCTGGGCTTGACGGTGGAGGTCCTCTCCCCGGAGGAGGAGGCTCGCCTGTCCCTCCAGGGGGTTCTCTCGGCCCTGGCCCCAAGATACCTGGAACGCTCCATCCTGGTCTGCGATGTGGGCGGCGGCAGCTCCGAGTTTGCGCTGTTGCGCCCGGGACTGGAACCCAGGTTCGCCAGCCTGCCCCTCGGGGTCCTCACCCTGAGTCAGGCCCATCCTCTGGGCGACCCGCCGGAGCCCAAAAAAGTTGAGGTCCTGCATCAGGAACTTTCCCAAAGATTGGGCCGCCTCCGGGATCGGACTTTTCCCCCGGCCTTAATGGGCTCGGCGCTCCTGGTTGGCACCGCGGGCGCGGTGACCACCCTGGCGGCCATGCATTTGAAGTTGACAGCATACGAGGCGGACCGGGTAAATAACCTGGTCCTGACCCGGGCCCAGGTGGAGGAGCTGACCGAGCTCATCACCCGGCTGCCGGAGGCGGAACGGGCCTTGCTCCCGGGCCTCGAGCCCGCCAAGGCCAAGGTCATGGTGGCCGGGGCCTTGATTATCCTTACCATCCTCGAAGTCTTCCGCCGGGACTGCCTGGTGGCCATCGACGCCGGCTTGCTGGAAGGGGTGCTGGCAAGTTTTGAGTTTTAAGTGAAGTTTCGAGTTTCGAGTTTTGAGTTTTGAGTTAAAATAATCAGATTATATTGACTTATATTTTGCAGGAGTTAGGTTTTCATTAAAACCCCAAGCCCGTAGCTATTGAATTAAAAAAAAACTCGAAACTCAAGGACTTACCATGACCTCAGACGCCGTTGCTTACGCCTATACCTTCGATGACCTGCTGCTCCTGCCCGGGGCTTCAGCGGTCCTGCCCAGCGAGGTGGATCTCAGCACCCGACTCACCCGGCGCATCAGCTTAAATGTCCCGCTACTAAGTTCTGCCATGGACACCGTCACCGAGGCGGATACCGCCATCTCCATGGCTCGCGCCGGGGGCATCGGCATCCTGCACCGTAATATGACCCCCGCGGCCCAAGCCCTGGAAGTCGAAAAGGTAAAGAAATCGGAGTCCGGGATGATCATCGATCCGGTGACCATCGGCCCCGAGGCCCGCATCGCCGACGTCCTGCAACTGATGCAGCGCTACCGCATCTCCGGAATTCCGGTGGTAGATGGGCGCAAACTGGTGGGCATCGTCACCAACCGGGACCTGCGCTTCGAAACCAACCTGAATAATAAGGTCAAAGAGGTGATGACCAAGGAGCGCCTAGTCACCGCCAAGGTGGGCATCACCCTGGAGGAGTCCAAGGCCCTGCTCCATAAATACCGCATCGAAAAGCTGCTGGTGGTGGATGACAATGGTGAGCTGCACGGCCTCATCACCATCAAGGATATCGAAAAGATCCGTAAATATCCCTGGTCCTGCAAGGACGAATTCGGCCGCCTGCGGGTCGGGGCCGCCATAGGGGTGGGTCCGGACCAGGAAGAGCGGGTCAGCTCCCTGCTCGACGCCGGGGTGGACGTTATCGTGATCGACACGGCCCACGGCCACTCCGACCGGGTGTTGGCGGCGGTGGCCCACACCAAGCGCAATTTTCCCCAGATCGAGCTTATTGCCGGGAACGTGGCCACCGCTGAAGGGGCCCGGGACCTGATCAAGGCCGGGGCCGACGCGGTCAAGATCGGGGTGGGACCCGGCTCCATCTGCACTACCCGGGTGATCGCCGGGGTGGGGGTGCCCCAGCTCAGCGCCATCCTGGACTGCGCCAAGGTGGCCCGCGAGGCCGATATCCCGCTGGTGGCCGACGGCGGCATCAAGTTTTCCGGGGACGTCACCAAGGCCCTGGCCGCCGGCGCCGATGTGGTGATGATCGGCTCACTCTTCGCCGGCACTGACGAGAGCCCGGGTGAGACCGTGATCTTCCAGGGCCGCAGCTACAAGATCTATCGTGGGATGGGGTCGATGGAGGCCATGAAGACCGGCAGCCGGGACCGCTATTGTCAGGAGGACGTGGACCTGGAATGCAAACTGGTGCCCGAGGGTATCGTCGGCCGGGTGCCGTCCCGGGGCAAGCTTTCGGACGTCATCTACCAGCTCATGGGCGGCCTGCGCTCCGGCATGGGCTACGTGGGCGCCCAAACTATCAGGGAACTGCAGGAGCGGGCCAAATTTATCCGCATCAGCCCCGCCGGCCTCAAGGAATCCCACGTCCACGACGTCATCATCATGAAGGAAGCGCCCAATTACTGGGTGGATTAGAGCAGTGAGCAAAAGGTAAGGGCACAGTTTGCTGTGCCCTTTTAGGATGGATACAGGGGTCCGCTCCTACAGCGGAAAATCCCGCAATACCTGAAAAAGTTTATCCTCCCGGCCGCCGAAGAAATGGTCGGTTCCGGCGATGATGATGATCTCAGGCGTTGCCGCGGGCGCTTCTCCCTCGGCGGCCACCAGCCGCCGCAAATCCGCTAGTGGGCAAAGGTCGTCGCGGTCGCCCGCCACCACCAGCCGGAGGGCGGACACCCGGGGCAGCCAGGAGAGGTCCATGAAGTTGATGGGCGGCGCGATGAAGACTGCCCCCTGGGCCGGAAGCCCCTGAAGCAGGGCCCGGCCCGCCACGAAGGCCCCGAAGGAATAGCCCACCAGGTAGTGCGGGCCGGGACTCCGGGCCTTAAGGAAGTCCAGGGCCGCGCCTACGTCAGCCACTTCAGCCTCACCACCGCCATAGGTTCCGGTACTGCGATTAACTCCCCGGAAATTAAAGCACAGGGTGGCAAGGCCGCGGGTATGGAAGGCCCGTTCCGCGGTCCAGACCACATTGTTGCTCATGGAGCCGCCGAACAGGGGGTGGGGATGGGCGATGACCACCCCGGACCCTCCGGCTCCCGGTAAAAAGCGGCCTTCCAGGGTGACGTCCGGGCCGGGGATGATAACTGTATCGGGCATGGCAGGTCCTGATAGCCGCAGACTTTAGCCTGCGCCACCAATCTGTTAATGGGAGCGGAAAAGAGATTACTTTCCCCTCACCCTGATATGGTTGAAAGTTGTCAAGTGGGCGAGAGAGTCCCTTGTTGGTTTTTGGTTAAGCTGCAAGCTGATTCTCAGGCCCCGGCGGGGCGGGACGCTTTAGCGACGTTTGATCACTCTGATATACGCGGGTTGGATACCGCCTGACCTGGCTTCTTCCCGGAGCTGTCTCTCTCTAACGACGGGAGTTTCGGCTACGGCCTATTCCCCTAGGGTGAACGAGGGCTCTCCTTACCGTGGTCGCGCCCCGCTGGGGGGGGCGCAGGCCTTAACTTTCAACCATTATGTCTAACCCTCCCCCCCCATTGGGGGAGAGGGGATAAAGAAGAAACTCCATTTCTGCACCATTAATAATTTCTAAGACAAATTTTGGCGCCGCGGGCCGCCATATAACTGGTGCGTGGAACGCACCCTACTTACTGCTCACTTTCTTGGCGGCCTGATAGACATCCGTAACGATCCGCGCCGACAATTGCTCCATGGCCCGGCTCATGGCCTGGGCCAGGCCGCCGGGGGTCTTTTCGGTGAGCGGTTCCGCGGCCTGGTATTTTTTCTGGAAGAGCACCCGCCTGGTGATCTCGTTTTCGCTGGTGTCCAGCAGGGTGATATTCAGGGCCAGGGAGGCCTGCCAGATCTCCCCCTGGTCAATCTCTTGCATCTCCTCCACCCCGCCTTCCAGGGCAAACCTGGCCTTGGTGGGACTGTCGGTGCTCAGCACCGCCTTGAAAATCCGGGTGTTCCGCAGATCGCGGGTTAGGTAGTCGGCGACCAGGTATCCCGGGTTGACCCGCCAGCGGCTGTAGTTGTAGGTCTCACTCTTGTAGGGATCGGTGCGGTACACCATGGCCGTGGTGTTAAAGGCCTGGCCCACGGCGAAGGGCTCGACCTTGAGGCTATCAGCCAAGGACGCGGCCTTGACCGGCGGGGCCGGATAGTCTAACAGGTATTGCTGCACCAGCATGGGGGGCTTGCCGCAGCCGCACCACAGCAGCAATGAGATCAGGAGGCAGACGGTTGTCACCAGGGACGGAATAACGCTTCGATGGCACGCCGGCTTGGGCATCTTCGCAACCTTTCACCTCATGGATAATCAGGAGGTCATTATAATTCCCCCTGCCCCCCTTTAGAAAAGGGGGGTATTGCCTCTTCGCTATCTTTCATTTCTTTAGCTGACGGCTGCAAGCTGTTAGCAGACAGCTATTACTCTATTCATTAAACCTTTTCTTGGGCGGCTGGCCGAAGAGGAGGTCCTGAGGACGTTCATTGATACGGTTTACAAAGGCCTCCAGTTTCTCTGAAGTCTGCCGCAGATTCTCGGTGGTGGCCTTGACTTCATTGGCAATGGTCTGGGTCTTGCCCATGGCCTCCCGGAGGTTCAGGGCCCGAATCTCTTCCTGCAGCGTGATCACGAAGGTCTTAGTCTCCTTAAGGGTGTTCCTGGCCTCCAACATGACATCTTCGAGCCGACCTGCGGCAAGCATTTTATCCACCCTACCGGTAGAAGTCTTCATGTTACCCGTGAGGGCCTTGACGTTAGCCATGACGAGCTCCATGTCCTTGCCCTTGAAAAAGATTTCGATCTCGGCGGCGGTGGATTTGAACTGGTTAAGGAGGGCTTGGGTATCCAGTTGGTTGAATTTTTCCACCACGGAGTTGAGTCCGGTCATGATCTTGGCGATCTCCGAGGGATGGGAAGGGATGATGGGGTATTCCGAAGGGAAGCTGACCTTGGGAGATAGGTCCAGCTCACCCGCTTTTAGCCGATCCAGCTCGACGAAGACCATGCCGGTGATTCCCGCCATTTTTAGCTGGGCAATGGTGGTCTCGGGCAGGTTTTTATCCCTTAGATTGATCTTCATGACCACGGAGATGAGGTGGTTGTCCGGGGCCACACTGATCTGTTCCACCCGGCCCACCTCCACGCCGCGGTATTTGACGATGGAGTCCTTCTGCAGGCCCTGGACCGATTCGTTGAAATAGGTGACGTAGAGATTGCCTTTCTCGAAATACTTGGTGGCTCCCACCCAGATGATGGCCACCACGATGATTATTATCCCCAAGCTGACAAACAGCCCCACCATGAATTTGGATGTCTTGCCGGCCATTTACGCGCTGACCTCCTTTGACTCCAAGGGCTGTCGATTGAAAAAGCTGGTTACCCGGAGGTCCGGGGAATGCTCCTTGAGGTCCTTGGGGTCGCCCATGGCGATGATGCCTTTGGCGCTTTTGTCCAGCATCACCACCCGGTGGGCGATATTGAAGATGGATTGGAGTTCGTGGGTGACGATCACCATGGTGGTGCCCATGCCGGCGTTGATGGCCTTGATCAGATTGTCCAGCTCTACCGAGGTGATGGGGTCCAGGCCGGCGGAAGGCTCGTCGAAAAAGAGCACGGTGGGGTCCAGGGCCATGGCCCGGGCCAGGCCGGCCCGTTTCTGCATGCCGCCGGAGATTTCTTCCGGCAGGTGGTTCTCATAGCCGGCCAGGTTGACCAGCCCGAGCTTCATCTTGACGACGGCCCCTATGGCGGCCGGGGACAGATCGGTGTATTCTTGGAGGAGCAGGGCCACATTTTCCGCCAGGGTCATGGAGCCGAAGAGCGCCCCCGACTGAAAGAGAACCCCGAAGTCCATGCGCAACTTGCGCAACTTCTTTGCACTCCTAGAATTGACATCAACCCCATTGACTATGATCCTGCCAGTATGAGGCCGGTAGAGGCCGATCAGGTGCTTGAGCAGAGTGGTCTTGCCGCAGCCGCTGCCCCCCAGAATCACCAGGATCTCGCCTTTGAAAACCTGGAAACTGACGCCGGCGAAGATGGTATCGTCGCCAAAGCGGGCCGTCAGATTTTCCACTTCAATGACCGGAATCTTATCCACTAGTAAAAATCCTTACCGGATGTAATGCAAAACCAGGGCGAAGGCCGAGTCGGTGACGATGATGAGGAAGATACCCGCCACTACCGCCGAGGTAGTGGCCGAGCCGACGGCCTCGGCGCCGCCGCGCACCTGGAAACCCCGCTGGCAGCCAATACCGGCCACCAATAGGGCAAAGACCACGGATTTGACCAGGCTGGAGAGGATGTCGAATAATTCGACGGCCCTCTGGCTCTCAGTGACGTAAGAATAAACCGTCAGGTCCAGACCCAGGACCCCGATGATCAAGCCGCCCAGCAGGCCGAACAGGGTGGCGTACACGGTGAGTAGCGGCACCACCAGCATGGAGGCCAGGACTTTGGGGATGGCCAGGAAGCGGACCGGGTCGAAGCCCATGGTCACCAGGGCGTCCACCTCTTCGTTGACCTTCATGGTGCCGATCTCGGCGGCGAAGGCCGAACCGGAGCGTCCGGCCACCAGGATGGCGGTCATGATGGGTCCCAGTTCCTGGACCATGGCCACGGCCAGTAGCGAGGCCACGTAGATGTTGGCGCCGAACTGCTTGAGCTGGAGCGACGACATGAAGGCGAGGATGAGGCCCAGGAGCAGGCCGATGAGACCGATGATGGGCAGCCCGTCCACCCCGGCCCGCTTCATGTAGAATAGGACGTCACCCCAGCGCACCGAACGGGGATGCAACAGCACGTACCCTAAAGAGGTGAGCAGATCGCCCAGGAAGGTGATGACCTGAACCAGATCGCTGGCAAATCCTATACTGGCTTCGCCCAGCTGGTCCATGAAACCGGTGACTCGGTCCTCAGGGATCAGGGGTGGCCGGGTGAGCGTCTCGGGGTCAATGAGGTCCAGGATGCGCCGGGCTTCCTCGCTCAGGTTGAGTAAGCGGCAGGGAATGGCCCGAGCCTGGGATTCGCCTTGCAACTGAATCAAGGCCAGGGCCCCGGCGCTGTCCAGGTACTCCAGGCCGGCCAGATCGACGGTGAGCCCGGCGGGGCGCAACTGCTCCAGCCGCGACTGAAGTTCGGCCTGCAAGGCGCTGAGGTTATCCAGGGCCAGCCGGCCGGAGAGGGCCAGGGTAATCTCCTGGCCGGGTTCCCCCTTAACGCCGATGGCATGCCGGGCTAGTAGTTTCTTGGCGGGTTTCATCAGTTGCCGGAGTGTTTGGGGATCGGCTCCGAGTATTACAGTTTAATATTAAAGTTAATGTCCTGGAACTCTTTTTCCGTCAGGCCCCAGCGGTCATGTGCATCTTTGGCGCTCAGGCTCAAGACCATAATACCCACTAAATCCTTATCGTGCAGCAGAGGGAGGAAAATGAGGTAAATCTGGGAACCATCCTGCAAATATAACCGCTGCTGATTAATCTGCCGATTTTTCAGGGTCTGGGCCACCCCCTCGTAATTGGCATAATAGCCCATGGCATCAGCTTTAAACGGGTAAACCGTCACGGTCTCGCCGTTCTTATCCAGGATACCGATACGGAAAGGGCACATGCGGCACAATTTGAGCGCTTCCGGCTCAATATGCTTTAAGGTTTCATTGAGTGCGGCCACATCACCCTTGACTATCGCCCCCACTACCCCTTGACAGAGCCGGTCCAGGCATTCCTGCACTTCTTTCTTAAAAGCGGTCGCCGCCGGGCTTAACGGGGGTTCGGCGGCCTGACAGCCGCTCAAAACCATCAGGAGGAGCAGCAAAAAGATGGACCAGCCCTTTAAGAGCCGGATCTTATTGATAATATATTGGTCTCTCATCAACCCCCCTGAGGAAAAGTTCTGTCACGATCAGTTATTCAGTTCCGGTCCACCGGCCGGCAATTTTTGAAATTTATCATTTTATCGGGGCGTTGACTACTGCCATTATTGCGACATCCAGACCATTTTAACCCATAGTCGGTCACTTTCTTGGACTCCAGGGTTTAAGGCTCCTCCTGGCCTCCCACTCAGGAGAAAAGGCAGGTTATTTTCTTGTTTTTGCTTTTAGAGATATTATGTTGAAAATTGTGAAGCTACGGTCACCTCTCAAAAGGAGCAGCAGCATGGATACGGGAAAAGGGGCACTTTGGCACGACCTATCCGGGACCGCTCATCATCCGGGGCGGCGCTTCCTCGCCTTAGTCGGGCTGATATTGGCCGCGTTCTGGGCCCTGGACCTGGGCCTCCTGGCGACTCCGGGAGGCGCGCAACCACGCCGGCCCGCCCAGGCGACCGACCACCGCCCGGCGGCTGCGGCGGCACCGGACAAGCAGTTTACCATCGTCAAAATAGAACCGGACGCCAAGAGTGAAGAGGTCCGCATCTTCTTCAGCAAGCCCGTCCCTCTGGCTGGTTTGCAGGGCAACCTGCGCCTTTTGCCGCTGAGTAAAATTGACTGGCGCAAATCCGCCATGACCCGGGAAGGCCAGCTTACCTTAAAAGGCCGCTTCAAGTTCGGGCTGGGCTACCTGGTCAACTTGCCGGAGAACTTCAAGTTGGTCGGCCTGACCTATGTGCCCACGGTCACTTCCTTTTTCATGCCCGACCGGCCGCCTAAGGTGGAATTCATCGAGAAGAAGAGCCTCATCGAACGGGACAGCCGGGAATTGCTCCATGTCCGGGCCCAAAATGTCAAGTCCCTGATGCTGGAAGGCATCAGGATCCCACCCCTGCTGCTGCCTCAGGCCCTGGCCGTGGAGGATATCCCGGCCGATTGGGACCAGGCCCTGGCGGAGTTCAAGACCGGGGCTGAGGCCCTCAAAAAGCTGACCCAGGGCAATAAGGCCCTGACCCCCTTTCTCCTGGAACCTTTTGCGGAAAAGCAACTCTTTCCGGCGGCCGGCGAAAAGAACAAACCCCTGGCCGTGTCTTTGCCTCTCGGCTTTCGCCGGGACAAGGAAGGCGGAGCCCTGGAGCTTATCCGGGTTGGCGAAGAGCAGGTCGATAATGACACGACCACCGAACCCCGGGTCTTTCGCATCACCGACCTGGGCCTGACTTACAAACTCGGGAGCAACCAGGTGCTGCTGTGGGTCACCTCCATCAAAAATGCCGCCCCGGTGGCCGGCGTGCAGGTGGTAGGCTGCACCCGGGATCTGGAAGTCTTTCCCCTGGGCCAAACCGATAAGGACGGCATTCTCATTTTTCAGAAAAAAGAGCTGGAGGGGCTGTCTCTGAAGACCGTGGGAGACTTCCACCCGGTGAAGCGGGTGGTGGGCCACGAGCAACTGGTCGGCCTGCTGGCCGGAACCGCCACCGACGTCTCCTACATTCTACTCAAACCCGGAGAAAGCCTTAAGCCCGAGGGAATCTGGCAGGTCCGGGCCGGGGCCAAGGTCCGCCGCCTAAAGGGGCAGGTCTTCACCGAGCGGGGGGTCTATCGACCCGGGGAGACGGTGCACTTCAAGGGTCTCGTCAGAGAATACCTGCAAGGACGCATCATCTCGCCTCAGGGAGACGGGTGCTCTTTTGAAATCACCAGTCCTAAAGGGGAAAAGGTCTTTTCCGGAGAGGAGACCCTGTCGGATTTCGGCGCGGCTGCCGGCGAGGTGACCGCCGCCGGCCACTGGCCCCTCGGTACTTACACCCTGACCATGACCTTTGGCCCCAAGGAGGAGGAATCCCCGGCTGCTGCCCCAGTGCGGCGGGAGCGCTCGGATTCGGATGAGGATGAGGATAGTACTGATAATAATCCCAGTAATGACGAGGCTGCTAAAGGGCCAAAAAATGAGGCCGGATGTACCTTTCAGGTCCAGGAATTCAAGGCGCCGCGCCATTTTGTGGAGATTGATTTTAAGCGCCTGACCCGGACCGAAAGCGGCTATATCAATCAGAAACTCCAGCAGGAGTTTGTCAAGATCGGCCTCAGCGGCGCTTACTATGCCGGCGGGCCGGTGAAACACGGCCAGGTGCGCTGGAAAGTGCACAAAGCCAAAACCAGCTACCGGGTGCCCGGTTTCGATAATTTCGATTTTGGCTATAGCCGGGAAGAGCCGGGCGAACTCATCGAGAGCGGCCAGGCCATTCTGGACGAAAAGGGCCGCACCGAACTGGAATTCCCCCTGGACCGGGAGGTCTTGTCAGGCGCCTCCGGCTACCTGGTGATTGCCACGGTGGTGGATTTTGATGGCCGGGCCGCGTCCAACAGCAAGGATTATCAGGTGGAGCCCGATTATCTGGTGGGCCTCAGCAGCCACCCCGGGGAGGTGCCGGCCGCAGCAGAACAGGTCCTTAAAGTGGTGGCCGTGACCAAAGACGGCAAGCAAATCACCAAGGGGCAAATTCGGGCCGAGGTGCTGGAGAAGAGTTACGCCTATGTGGCCAAAAGAAACGAACAGGGCGACGTTTACTGGTCGGACCAGGAAACCTGGCGGAAGACTTACGCCACCGACTTGCCCCTGGAGAAGGGCGAGGCCACCTTCCGGTTCGATTTCGGCTGGTACGGCCGCTACCAGGTAGCCTTCACCTACCGGGACGACCGAGGTAGGAGCTTCACCTCGGCCACCACCTACCAGGTGATCGGGCGGCGGTCCTTATGAAGAGCGCGAAAGCCGGGAAAAAGCCTATCAGGTCTTGCCCCTGGCCGCGGACCGGCCGGCCTATGAGCCGGGCCAGACAGCCAAAATAACCTTTAAGCCCAAACGGCCGGTCTCCTGCTATCTGGTCACCCTGGAGCAGGAGGGTCTGCTGCAGCACCGGGTGATAATGGCCAAGAAAGATTTGAAAGATCTGGAGATTCCCATCCTGGCCGAGTTTGCCCCCAATGTCTATGTTTCCGTGCTGGCCCTCACGCCTCGGGGGGAGTTCCCGGTTTTCGCCGGCCGCTATGATACCGAGGCCCCGGGGTTTTACTGGGGCAACCTCAATCTGTCGGTGCGCCAGGAGGTGGAGCACCTCCAGGTCAAAATCAGTCCGGAGGTCAAGGACCTCAGGGCCGAACCGGGGGCCAACGTGACCCTGGACTTCGCGGTTCTCAATCAGAAAGGCCAGGGGGTGGAAGCGGAGATGGCGGTGGCGGTGGTGGATGAGGCGGTGCTGGCCCTCACCGGCTTCAAGACCCCCACCCTGGAGCAGTTGACCCGCTTCGACGGCCCCTTGGGGGTCTTTACCTTCGATTTGCGGGCCTGGCTATTGCACCAGACCCCGTATTACCTGGCCCGGAATGACCCCTTAACCGGCGGCGGCGGCCTGAATGCCGCGATGATGGCCAAACTTAGGCGCCGCTTTGAACCGGTGGCTTATTTCAACCCGGCCCTGCGCACCGGCCCCGACGGCCGGGCCCAGATATCCTTCACTCTGCCGGACAACATGACCAGCTACCGGATTTACGCGGTGACCGCGGACCGGGGCAGCGGCTTCGCCAGTCCGGAGCGGTCACTGGTGGCCACCAAGGATTTTTATCTGGAACCGGGCCTGCCGAGCTTCTTCAACCAGGGGGACCGCTTCAAGTTCCAGGTAACCGCCTTCAATAATACCAAGGCCACCGGACCGCTGCAGTTCAAGGTCACGTCCGAAGGCGGCCTGTCCTTGCAGGCCGGAGAGGTTTCACAGCCGCTCAAGGCTAAGGACAGCCTGGCGCTTACCGTCAGCGGCACCGCCACCCAGGCCGGACCGGCGACGGCCCGTTTCGGGGCGGAATTCCAGGGACACGCCGATGCCGTGGAACTTAAGTTGCCGATTAACTCCGGGCTGATCCGGGACACGGCGATTTTCTTCGGCACCCTGTCGGGGCCGTCCCGGGTCAAAATCGGCCTGCCCCCGTATCTGACCGGGGAGGCCGCCCAGAAAATCAACCCGGCAGAGGTTCAGGCGGTTCTCACCCTCTCCGGATCGCCCTTCTTGCGGCTGAGCGAAGCCATGCGCTATCTTCTCACCTATCCTTACGGCTGCGTGGAGCAGACCAGCTCGGGGGTCCTGGCCCTGGCCGCCTTGCGGGGCGTGATCCAGGACAACCAGGTGCCCGGCATCAGCCTGGAGGAAGTGGATAAGTACCTGAGCCGGGGGGTGCAGCGGATCTTGAGCATGCAGACCGATACCGGCGGCTTCAGCTACTGGCCGGGGCAGTCCGAGACCCATGGCTGGGGCTCGATTTACGCCGGGGCGGCCTTGAGCCTGGCCAAGAAAAACGGGCTGGAGGTGCCCGAGGAAGCATTGGAGAAGACGCTGAAGTATTTTCAGGAACAGCTGAAAAATCCCAAAACCCCGGTCGCGGCCGAAGGCTTCGCCGCCTATATTCTGGCCCTGAACCAGGCGCTGGAACGGGATGTCCTCCAGGGTTTGCTGCGGAATTATGACCGGATGAACCGGGAGGGCAAGCTGCTGCTACTCCTGGCGGGCCGGGAAGCCAAATCGGTACCCTTAAATGAGCTCCAGAAGGAACTCAAGCCCCTGTTGGGCCCGGACAACGCCAAAGAGACCACCTGGGGCTGGGATGAATTCAACGCCCTGTCCCGGGGCCCGGCCCTGGCCCTGCTGGCGGCGAAGGCCATCATGCCGGACGATCCGCTCACCAAGCAGGCAGCGTTACTGCTCTTGGGCGGCCTGGACCACGAAGGTATCTGGACCTCCACCAGCAGCACCGGTTGGGCCCTGTTGGCCCTGGGGGAATACTTTAAAGGCCAAAAATTCGCCGCCGCGCCCGGAGAGGTCACCATCAGCCAGCCCGGCGCCACCACCAAGCAGCAGCTTAAACTCGATCCCCGGGGATTCCGCACGTTTAGTCTCAATCCCCAACTCCTCCTGAAAAACCCGGTGGTGGAGGCCGAGGCCGCCTCCGGGACCACCTGGCTCTACAAGCTGGAGCTGACCGCGCCCAGGTTGGATCTGGCCGGCGCCGGCTCCGACCGGGGCTTCAAGATCAATAAAACCATCGCCAATACCGATGGCTCCTACGGAGATCAAGGTGGGTGACCTGGTCAAGGTCACGGTCGTGGTGGAAGCCGCCAAGCCCCAGCGTTATGTGGTGCTGGATGACCCGCTGCCCGCCGGGCTGGTGGCGGTCAACACCGCCCTGAAGAACGAGGCGGCCACCCTGCCGGAATCGGATGAGGGTGGCGATGGTGAAGCGGTGAGCTACGTCACCGCGGACGGCACCCTGCTCTTCTATCCGAATTTCTTTGAAATCCGAGATGACCGGGTGCTGGCCTTCCGGGATCGGCTCTACTCCGGGAAATACCGCTTTGAGTATTACGCCCGGGCCGTGTGCGAGGGGCAATTCCTGGTGCCGGCCACCAAGACGGCCGCCATGTATTCCCCCGGGGTGCACGGCTATACCGCCCAGAGCGAAATGACCGTCAAGGCGCGGTGAATTTGGTAGGGCGGGCGTCCCCGCCCGCCGTATTTAAGGCACAGGCGAGACGCCGGTGCTACCAAAACGGGTGGCACAGGCTTTCCAGCCTGTGCTCCAGCACCGGCAAGATGCCGGTGCCACCAGGGTGACCAGATGGCATTAGGTCCGATAGGGCAATTTTTGCCGGCAAGGCTGTGGCAGCTCAAGCGGCGCTGGTGGCTGTGGCTGGCGCTGGGGCTGCTTCTCGGCCTCGGGTGGCACTTCGAGGCTGCCTCTCGCTTCGACCGGGACGCCCTGGACCCGACCCCGGGCCCCCTGGTGTTGGACCGCCAGGGGCGGATCCTGCGATTGGGGCTCGAGGCCCAAGGGCGCAAGTTGATTAAGCTGCCCCCGGACGAACTTCCGGCAAAGGTGGCCGCGGCCTTCGTGGCGGCCGAAGACCAGAGATTCTGGCGGCATCAGGGCGTCGACCCACTGGCCGTCCTGAGAGCTCTGACCGGCAATCTGAGCTCCGGGCGCATCACCTCCGGGGCCTCCACCATCACCATGCAGCTGGCGCGCCTGACCTATCCGGGGCGGCGCACTTATTACCGCAAGCTGGTGGAAATGCTGCGCAGCCTCAGGATTGAACAGGCTTTAAGCAAAGAAGAGATCTTGCGCAGCTATCTGGACCGGGTGCCCATGGGCAATAACCTGATAGGGGTGGAGTCCGCGGCGCAGCTCTATTTCGGCAAACCGGCGGCCCAATTGTCCGCCGGAGAAGCTTCCCTGCTGGCGGCCCTGGCCCGGGCCCCGGGAACCCTGAATCCCTATGGGCCGCACCTATCCCGGTTGCGGCAGCGCCAGGCGCGGGTGCTCCAGCGCCTGGCGCAACTGGGCCGGCTTAGCCCCGGCGAGCTGGCAGCCGCGGCCGCCGATCCCATCAGACTCCAGGAGACCCGGAGCCGGGTTCCGAGATTCCCATTTGAGGCACCCCATTTTACCAATCTGGTCTTGTCTAAAAGTTCCCCGGCGCCAGCCGCGGAGACCATTAAAACTACCCTGAATCTGGAGTTGCAGCGGCAGGGTGAGGCCATCGTGGCTTCACATCGGGCGGCGCTCCTGAAATCCGGCGCCTCCCAGGCGGCGGCGGTGATCGTGGACAACCGTTCCCTAAAACTCCTGGCCCTGGTGGGTTCTTTCCAATACGGCCCCCGGGATTGCGGCTATAACAACGGCGCCGCCGCGCAACGCTCCCCCGGCTCGGCCTTGAAGCCCTTTCTCTACGCCCAGGCCCTGGACCTCGGGTTCACCCCGGCCTCCATCCTGGAGGACGTGGAACGGCGCTATCAGACTCCCCGCGGGGAATTTAGTCCCGTCAACTTTGACCGCTTCCCCTACGGGCCGGTATCCTTTCGCGAAGCCCTGGCCAATTCCCTGAACCTGTCCACCGTGAGCCTTCTGAACCTCATCGAGCCCGAGAGCTACTATGATATCCTGAGTCGCCTCAACCTCATCAATCATCCGGAGCGAGGCCCCGAGCATTACGGCCTGGGCTTGGTGGTGGGGAACCCCGAAGTGAGCCTGTTACAACTGGCCGCGGCCTATGCCTGCCTGGCCAACGGCGGGCTTTATCAGCCGCTGCGGCTGAGAGAGGATGAAGCCGCCGCCGATCCGGTGCGGATCTTCTCCCCGCAGGCCGCTTACATAATCAGCGACATCCTGGCCGATCCCCTGGCCCGCTTTCGCATCTTCGGAGCCTCCACCGCCATGAACCCACCCTATCATCTAGCCATCAAGACCGGTACCAGCACGCGCTATCGGGACGTCTGGGCCGTGGGCTACACCCCGGAATACACCCTGGCGGTCTGGGTGGGCAACTTTGACGGCCGCGCCACCCTAAATTTAAGCGGGGCCGCGGCCGCAGCCCCCATCGTGGCGGACCTGGCCACGCTGCTGTTTCATGGTAACTCCCCCCAAAGTTTTTCCCGGCCCGAGGGAGTGACCAGCGCCGTGGTCTGCCACTTTTCCGGCCTGCGGCCCGGCCCGGAATGTGTGCATGTGCGCCAGGAGCTGTTCATCGCCGGGACCGAGCCCACCGGAGTCTGCTCCTATCACCGCCATCAGGAGCCCTGGCACCGCATCCCCACTACCTTTGCCGGCTGGCTGCATCAACGCTTCGAAAAAGGGGGTGTGGGGCGTTACCGCCTGGCGGACTTCGATCCGGATTTACCGCGAGTCTTTCAGGATCAAACCGGCCCGGAGCACGGTGTCCCGGTCAGCCCGGCCCTGCAAGGCAAAGTGACCCTGGGCGCCCGCCGGCATCACCCCGCGCCGCCGGCGGGCGAGCCCGAGCTGTCCATTGCCTATCCCCTGGAAGGCGACCGGTTCCTGTTGGAACCCCGGGTGGAGTCGCTGGCCATTCCCCTTAAGGCCATTTCCCGGGTCCCGTTCAAGTCGGTCACCTGGTTCGTGGACGGCGTCGAGGCGGCCAGCCTGGGGCCTCCTTATGAAACCACCCTGGAGTTGGGCCGCGGCCGCCACCGGCTCCTGGTCATCGGTCCGGATGGCCGGGGCGACGCGGTGGAAGTGCAATTGCAGTAGGGCTGTCTATCAGGTAACCGCATATTAAGTTAGTAACCCCATCACATAAAAGAGAATTAAATTATTAACTTGTATTCAGGCATCTTCGATTTCAGAGTCTCCTATTTCTCGGATGGTCCGTCCGATCGAGGTTTGCATTATTTGATAAAGCTGCTCCAGAAATTCAGGGTCTCTCAAAATAGTTACTATTCCAGTGTAGATTTTCCTCCCCGGTTTTGTACTGGTTATGGTTTTCCCAGTAAACACGCTGGTGCGGGTTTTGGTTTCTTGCCCTAATTCAGCTGAAAGGCGAATATAACCGCGGGAAAGATCTTTATGCGAGGGATCAAGCAGCTCAACTTCTCTAAGAATTAGTTCCTCGTTTTTACCGGATGGCGGAGAGTCATCTCCAACCCTGCTGGTCCATACCGGCGGCCAAAGGACAAGACTGACATGGTCTTTTATTTTCATAAGCGCCCATCCGTCTAGATTAGAGTCAAACTTAACTCTATTTCTTCAATTGAGTCAACACTATTTCTGCATTAATATCAGCTTAGTGAACAAGATTAGCTCCATGCGGAGTCGCCTTATTTCTCACTCAATCGGCAGTTCCAACCCACGCCAGCAAAGACCTCGATTGGTGGGCTGGGGGACATTAAGTAGGGATAACGGCTATCTTGCCATTATCCTCACTGCGGCTGATAAATAGTTTCAACTGTCAAAAGCGCCAACCGATCAGGAATGAGATGGACCCGTAGATCGTGCCCGCTCGTCACATGTTTTGTGGACGGCCGGGGCGACGCGGTGGAAGTGCAATTGCAGTAACTGGGGCCTGGGAGCTCGATTAATTAACCAAGAGATTGGGCGGGAGTTGATTGAATTGGCTGCGATAGCGCAGTTGACTGGCGGCGAAGATGACGGAAAAGATGTTGTGGTCATCGGTCACCGGCTGCACGTCTTTGAACATGTCCCGATTGACCAGCCTGGCCGCCTTCAGGGTCTGATAGTCCTTGGGCGGCATGGGGCCGCGGTCAGCCAGATTGATCGCCGCCTCGGGGGAGAGGGGGACATTGGCCGCCACCATGCAGGCGCTGCTCACCAGGCCGGCGGAGGAGGGGGAGCGCAATTCCAGGACCTGCGGGAAGACGGCGCCGACCGTGGCCAGAATGGTGTCGTCGGCCGCTTCGTTGTTGGGATCAAAATAGGTATTGATGATCACCACCCCGCCGGGTCTCAGGCAGGCCTGCACTTCCCGGAAAAACTCAACGGTCAGCAGGTAGTCCGGAGTGCAATCACCCTGGAACAGGTCAGTGACCACCAGGTCGTAGGCCTGATGGTGGCGGCGGACGAAGGTCCGGGCGTCCTCAATATAGACGGCGACGCCCCGGGGGTCGAAGTTGAAAAACTCGGTGGCCGCCTGGAGCGAGTTGGGGTTAATTTCCACAGCCGTAACTTTATGCCCCTGGTGGTGCAGATAGCGGGGGAT
The DNA here is from genome assembly GCA_963796215.1 of uncultured delta proteobacterium. Taxonomy (GTDB): domain Bacteria; phylum Desulfobacterota; class Desulfobaccia; order Desulfobaccales; family 0-14-0-80-60-11; genus JAPLJC01. The sequence goes on from CAWCKU010000003.1 coordinate 134,936, forward strand.
CATCCCGGCAGCCATACCCAACACCAAGGAGTCACGCGCCGTCGGGGCATAGGCCTCGATCAGGCGCAGCATGAAGCTGGTGTGATCCAGCACTTGCCCGTCCGAGGTCACCATATTTTGAATAATGCCGTCCTGCAGATAGGCCATGGCCGGTTTTCTACCTTCCCCCTCCGGATACACCGCCAAGACTTTAATGTTGCCGAAGACCGAGGTATATTCGGCCAACACCTCAAAATTTTTGCCGATGTCGCTCAGTCCAGCCAGCAGTTTAAAATAGGAGCGCTGGCCCGCCAGCATGCCGCCGCTCAGCAGCAGAATAATTAGACAACCATAGAGCAGCCGTCTTTTCTGGTTCGCAGCAATCTCCCGATTCAGAAATGACATGGCGCCGACCACTAATCCCAATCCCAGGCTCATCCACAACAGGGCGCGAAAGTTGGTCAGGTGAGGAATCAGCAGAAAGGCGGTGAGGAGCACCCCCGCCACCGACCCCACCGTGCTAATAAAGAAAACCCGGCCCGCCCCGGCGTCGCCGGTGGCTCTGGCATCCCGGCCCAGGGCGATGAGCAGCGGGTTCATGGCCGAAAGGACCACCAACGGGAAGGCCAGCAGGATTATGCCGCCCAGAAAACTGGCCATGATTAGATTGATGGTGGCCAGCCAGGGAAACACCACGGGGTAGATGATGGTGGCCAGGACGATGGCCAGCGCCGCCCACAGCGGGGCGGCCAGCAGGGTCAACTCCAGGGCGGCCTTTTCCCGGCGCTGGGAAATCTGGCCGCCCAACTGGTAACCGAGGGCCAAAAAAATCAGGGTAATGGAGAGGATGCCGGCCCAGATATATAGGCTGACGCCAAAATATGGGGTCATGATCCGCGAGGCCAGAACTTCTAACGACAGGGTGACCGCCCCGGTGATGAAGATCAGGGTTTCGTACTGCCTGAGGCGTGGCGGCCCGGCAACCTCTGGAGCAATTTTCTTTTTCTTCACGTTTAGGCTCGGCTGGCTTTGGGTTTTATTTTTTGATCATAGCAGACCGGCGCCGATTTGAGCAAGCAGATTGGCGGCGGTTCAAGATCCCTCAATATATCCCTTCCCATGATGCTCCTTAAACTGCTAAATACTGATAAGCAACCAATCAACTATTCCGTTGGCATGGGCGTCCCGTCTGGGGAGCGCAGGCTAAAGTCTGCGGATATCAAAAAATAATATTTGGGCAAATCGGTATAGATAGAGGCAAGCCCTTCAGGAACAGATGAGAGAGAGGCCCGCGGCCCCAAAGACCCGTATGGACCAACCACAGGAGAATACGTCATTCTGGCGGCAGACCCGGGGCCTGACCTGGCCTTTTTGGGTCGCCAATCTCATGGAGATGATTGAACGCTTGGCCTACTACGGGGTGCGGGTCGTCATCCCCATTTACATCGCCCAGGCCGACGAGATCGGCGGCCTCCACTTCAGCCAGGGCGACAAGGGCTTCATCTTCATGTGGTGGGCTCTGGTGCAGTCGGCCCTGCCGGTGTTCACCGGCGGCTTCGCCGACCGCTACGGCTACAAGCGGCAGATCGTGGCGGCCGTCGTGTTAAAAGGGCTGGGCTATGTCATCATGGCCAGCCAGCGGGAGTTTTGGCCGTTCTTTGCCGGCTGCCTGGTGCTGGCCGCGGGCACCGCGGTCTTCAAGCCGCCCATCCAGGGCACCTTTGTCAAGACGCTGACCCCCAAGACCTCCGGGGTGGGGTGGGGCTTCTTTTATCAGGTGGTCAACATCGGCGGCTTTTTGGGTCCGCCGCTGGCCCATTTTTTGGGCGGCTACTCCTGGCCCATGGTCTTTTACGGCTGCGCCGCCCTGGTGAGTTTAAACCTGCTATGGCTGTTAACCTTTAAGGCCGTGGATTCGGGGGCCGACGGCACTACCGGGGTCTGGCAGGTGGTGGTCACCACAGCCCGGCAGCTCTGCCATCTCCCGCTGCTCGTCTTCATGCTCATCGCTTCTGTCTTCTGGGCCGTGATGATGCAGCTCTGGGATATGCTGCCCAATTTCATCGTGGACTGGGTGGACAGCGCCTCGCTGGCCCGACATCTGCCTCAATTCATGCTCTCCCGGGATCTGTCCCGGGGCGCACAGTTGGCCCAGGAGTGGGTGATCAACTTCAACCCCTTCCTAATCATTCTCTTCGTGGCGCCGCTCTCCTGGTACGTCAACCGCAAGATGCGGCGGCTTACCTCCATCCTCTGGGGCTTTGTCATCGCCAGCCTGGGGGTTTATACGGCCGGGGCCAGCCAGTCCATTTATGTCTGTCTAACCGGCATCGCCTGCTTTTCGGTGGGGGAGATGCTGTGTTCGCCCAAGATGAGCGAATACCTGGGGGTGATTGCGCCGGCGGACCAGAAGGCACTCTATATGGGCTACGCTAATATCCCCTTTGCCATCGGCTGGGGCTACGGCTCTTTCTTCGGGGGGCAGATCTATGAACGGGCCGGCGAAAAGGCCGGCCTGGCGCTGCGCTACCTGGCCGAAGTGCTGCGGGTGCCTGAGCTGCCGGACCGCTCCCGGGCCTTCGCCGCCCTGACGGAGAGGCTGGGCCAAACCCCGGCGCAGGTGACCCAACTCTTATGGGACCAATACGATCCCAGCCAGGTCTGGACGCCCTTTGCCCTGGCCGGTCTGGTGGCCGCCATCGCCCTGTTTGTCTTTAATCGGTATGCGCGGCGGTGGGAGGATATCAACGTCTGACCCTGTCAAGGAGACGCCGACGTCTAGCCTATACAGCGCAGGCTATAGCCTGCGGCTACCAAAACGGTCAAATCAACGACAGCCGCTCGTCGTAGATGAACTCCCGGGTATGCCTGGCCACGGTTTCCGGCTCCAGTTGGATCCTGGCCGTGCCCGTCTCCAGGCCGGCCCGGGCCACGGCTTCGGCCACCGCCGGCGGTACCCGGAAGTCCATGGCTCCGGGCAGGATATAGTCCGGGGCCAGATCCTGCCCCACCAGGGAGGCGATGGCGTGGGCCGCGGCGATATTCATGGCGTCATTGATGGCCGTGGCCCGGATATCCAGGGCGCCGCGAAAGATGCCGGGAAAGGCCAGGCAGTTGTTCACCTGGTTGGGGTAATCCGACCTGCCGGTGGCCACCACCGCGGCCCCGGCGGCCCTGGCCTCGTCGGGAAAGATCTCCGGGTCGGGGTTGGCCATGGCAAAGACGATGGGGTTTGCAGCCATGGCCTTCACCATCTCCGGGGTCAGGACCTTGGCCGCGGAAAGCCCGATGAAGACGTCGGCCCCTCGGATGACTTCGGCCAGACTGCCCTTTTGCTGGTCCGGGTTGGTGATTTCCGCCAGTTCGTGTTTGATTAAATTCATGCCCTCGGAGCGCCCCCGGTAGATGGCGCCTTTGGTGTCACAGACCACGATGTTTTTGGCCCCGGCCTCGAGCAGGAGTTTGGTCGTGGCGATGGCCGAGGCCCCGGCGCCGTTAAAGACCAGCTTGATTTCGGCCAGTTGGCGCGCCACCAGCTTCAAGGCGTTGAGCAGACCGGCCAGGGCCACCACCGCGGTGCCGTGCTGATCATCATGAAACACCGGGATATCCAAGGTTTCGCGCAACCTTTGCTCGATTTCGAAACAGCGGGGGGAAGAGATATCCTCCAGGTTGATGCCGCCAAAGGCCGGTGAGATATTCTCCACCAGGCGCACCACGTGATCGGTCTCCTGGGTGCTGACGCAGATGGGAAAGGCCTCCACCCCGCCGAAGGTCTTAAAGAGCACGGCCTTGCCTTCCATGACCGGCAGGGCGGCCCGGGGGCCGATATTTCCCAGGCCCAGCACGGCGCTGCCGTCGGTGACGATGGCCACCAGGTTGTTCTTGCAGGTGAAGTCATAGGCGGTCAGGGGTTCGTGGAGGAGCTTCTGGCAGACTTCGGCCACCGCGGCCGGGGCATATAGCCGGCTGTAAATGACCTCGTCCTTGATGGGCACCTTGGTATAAATCTCGAGGCAGCCCTGATAGCGGCGATGCAGCTCCAGGGATTCTTCATTGATGCTTAGCTTGCCGTAATCCTGCCCCTGGGTGGGCAGCCAGGCCTGCTCCCCTTCGTAAATATAGCGTTCGGTGCGCTCATAGACCCAGTCAGGACTCACTTTTTCCGGCCCCATAGAGGCGACCCCGGTTTCCTGGGCCGCCTGGGCCACTGCCCGGGCAATCACCGGGGAGATACGCCAGTCCATCTGCCGGGGAATGATATTGGTGGAGGCTAATTTCTCGGCCGGAATCATGTCCGCCAGGGCGTAAGCGGCGGCCAGGTACATGGCGATGTTGACCCCGTTGGCCCCCACATCCAGACAGCCCCGGAAGAACCCCGGGGTCACCAGAGAAGAGCGGATCTGGGTTTCGCTGTCCGACAGGCCGGTGGCCGTCACCGCGGCGCCTCCGGCCTTGGCCTCCGCCTCGCTGATCTCGGGGACCGGTAGGGCCAGGGCGAAGACGACGGGGTCCGGAGCCATGCTAGCAATCATCTCCGGGGTGACCAAGCCGCCGGTAGACAGGCCGATGAAGACGTCGGCGCCTTTGATAACCTGGGCCAGGCTGCCTTTGACATCCTGGGGGCCCACCAGACGGGCGATTGCCGATTTGGCCCAATTCATCCCCACCGGGCGGTAGACGTGGATGGCCCCGTGGCGATCACACAGGACGATATTATTATTACCGGCCACGATCAGGCCGTTGGCCACGCCGATACCGGCCGCCCCGGCGCCGTTGATGACCAGGCGCACGTCCTGCAGATTTTTTCCCACCACCTTCAGGGCGTTAATGACAGCCGCCAAGACACTGATGCCCGCCGCATGGTTTTCGTGGTGCAGCACCGCCATCCGGACGGCCTTCCGGATGCGGGACTCAATGGTGAAGCACTTGGGGGCGGCGATACTTTCCAGGCAGAAGCCCCCAAAGGAAGGGGCCATAGTCCGGACAATTTCGACGATTTCATCGGCATCCTGGGTCAGCAGGGCGATGGGTACGGCGTCCACGTTGGCAAAGGTCTTGTAGAGAACCGACTTGGCCTCCAGCTTGGGAAGGGCGGCCAGGGCCCCGATGTTGCCATATTCATAAACCTGGCTGCCGTCGGTGATCAGGGCGATGGAGTTGCCCCGGCAGGTGTATTCGTACGAAGCCAGGGGATTCTTATCGATCTCCCGGCAGATGGCGCCCACCCCGGGAGTATAGATCCGGCTCAGCACGGAGGTATCCCGGATGGGCATCTTGCTCTTGATGCCGACCAGGCCACGGTAGCGGCGGCGATATGACAAGGCATCGGATTCGACGGCCATTGTGGGCAACCTCAATCCACTTTTTCGTGGATGTAGTAGAGCAGATTGTTCTTCTCCTCCAATTCTTTCCGGAGCGCCTTTTCATCTTTCACTTCCCGGGTCCGGATAAAGACCCGCAGGAAGCCTTCGTTGGCCAGTTCAACCGCCGTTAAGATGCTGACGATGCGGCCACCGTGGGCCCGGATCACGTCGGTAACCCCTTTGATCGCCCCCGGTTGGTCTTTCAGATCAAAGCCCATGGCCAGGGCGGCGGTGTTAATCCCCGAAACCGCGACAAAGGCCTTGAAGATGTCGCCCTTGGTGATGATCCCCTGCAAGGCGCCATGCTCATCAACCACCGGCAAGGCCGATATGTACCGTTTCAACATGACCGCGGCCGCCTTTTCCATCGTCTCCCCGGGCGTGATGGTAAAGAGCTGCTTGGGCATCAGGCTCTTGACCTTGATGTGATCCAGCAAATGGTACATTTCGTGGATATCCAGGGTAGTAGCCTTGGAAGGCGTGGCCTCTTTCAGTTCCCGATCCGAGACTATGCCCACCAGGCGCCCTTTTCTCATAACCGGCAGATGTTTAATGCCGTTTTGCTTCATGATCTTGGAAGCCTTCATAATGGAAGCATCCTCATCGACGGTGATCAGATCTTTGCTCATCCACTCCTGCACCGGCATGGCCAACCTCCTTTGATTGGGGCCGGGGAATCGGTCCCCCACGTTCTTGTTTAACGTTCTGTTTCGCCGTGAGAAAAGTCAACCCCTGCTGGCAGATATCCTGGGGCAGGCGAAAAATTTCCTGGCCGCTTTAAAGGGTCTAGCAAAGCGGCGCCCCTTACGGCAGGAATTTTTTGCCTGGTAGGGGCACGGCGGGCCCTGCCCTTCTATGGAGTTAGCTTCCCCTATTTGGCAGTTCGCTCCTTCTGCTTGGCAAAAAAGGCTTCCAGGGCCTGCAGGTGTTCCGGGGTATTGTGGCAAAGGGCCTGGAAGGCGGCAGAGATCTCCAGGGTTTCTTCCAGGCTCTTGCCTTGCACCAGACTGAACAGGCGTTTGGCCAGGCGCAGAATTCTGCCGGGGTGCCTGGCGATCTCCGCGGCGATTTCCAGGGATCGCGCCAGGAGCCGGTCAGGGGCCACCACCTCGCTCACCAGGCCGAGGCGCAGGGCCTCGGCAGCGTCGATCACCCGGCAGGTGAAGGCCAGTTCGAGGGCCTTGGAGTAGCCCAAGACGCGGGGCAGGAGAAAAGCGCCACCATCGCCGGGGATGATCCCCACCGAGACGAAGGTTTCGCCGAAACGGGCCTTGTCGCTGGCGATGCGGATATCGCACATGCAGGTCAAATCACAGCCGGCACCGATGGCCGGACCGTTGACCGCGGCAATGGTCGGGACATCCAGGCGCTGAAAAGCCAGGGGAATCATCTGGATCCCCCGGCGGTAATTGTTGCGGATCTGGTCCGGATCCCCGGCGAAGATCCCTTTCTTCTCATACATCTCCTTGACATTGCCGCCGGCCGAAAAGGCGGTTCCGGCTCCGGTGAGGATCAAGACGCTGATCGAGGTATCATCCTGCACCCTTTGACAGGCATCCAGGATCTCATCAATCATCGCCTGGTCGGTGATGACATTCCGCACCTCCGGTCGATTCAAGGTCAGAATGGCAATCTGGCCCTGTTGCTCGAAGATTATTTCTTTATAGGTCATCCGTTTCGTCTCCCTGGTCGAGCCAGGCCTCAGGCGCCCCAGCCGCCCTTCCGCCTCGCTCGCTGATTAATGCGAAGGATGATAGCACAATATCGTGGAACAAATCAATTTTTCGGATTTCGGACTGCCTCCATCAATAAGGACTGGTTATCCAAGTAACTGGAGAGGTTGATTTAACAGTTGTATTAACATATTATTAGCGGATGTTAAAAAGGCAGTTGCCCATAAATCTTCAAGCTATTAATATACTTTAACTTTTGTAGGTAGACAATACTCTCCATTCTTGGCATTGATATTGCTCTCTTATCTAGAAAGATTTTCAGACATTCGAAGGACAGGAGATCAACCATGGCAACCATAGATCTTGCTACTCTTCAAGCCGCCGCTGTGGTGGACGCCCGGGGCAGCGCCTGCCCGGGGCCGCTGCTGGAGGCGAAGAAGGCCATTGGCAAGGTGAAAGTGGGGGAAGTTTTAGAAATCCTCTCCAACGATCCGGGCACCAAGAACGATATGCCCCTGTGGGCCCAGAAAGTGGGCCATGAATTTCTCGGCTCCTTGTCCGCCGACGGCTACGACCGCATCTTCATAGTCCGGAAAAAATAGGAAGTCCCTCATGGCGGCCGAAAATTCTGTCCTCTAAGGGCTGAGTCCGTAACTTTTACCATTCCAAGAGAGTCGACCATGAAGGGGAAATCTTGGTTCTTCATGATATTGCTATGCCTGGTCTGGTCGGCGCCGTCGGCGCCTGCCCTGGCGGCGCAACCCGAGGTAAAATATATTGGCGCAGCCACCCTGAAGGGCATGCTGGGTGATCCCAACCTGGTGATCATTGACACTAGCAAGGGCTGGTGGACGTACGACCAAAAGATTGTCGGGTCCCTCGTTTATCCAGAGGAGGTAAGTTCCTGGGCCCCGCAGCTGCCCAAGGATAAAAAGATCGTCCTGTACTGTGGCTGACCCCTGGACTTTGACAGCGTCCGGGCGGCGCAGAAACTGATGGAGATGGGTTTTCCCCAGGTGATGGTTCTCAAGGGCGGCTATGGCGCCTGGAAAAAAGCCGGATATCCCCTGGAACCGAAAAAATTTGCGAAATAACCGGGGGATCTTTAGGTAGGAGGAGGGCTCATGGAGGCCGAAAAGTACGCCGGGAAGATCCTGATTCTGGCCACGGAGACCTGCGCCTACCCCGGCGCCGACGCCGTGGGCCAGGGGCACCAGAGCTATCCGGCCAATACTTATCTCCTGCGGGTCAAGGACCCGGTGCTTTTCCCTGAAAAATTCTACCTGGACTGCTTCGCTAAAGGCGTCGCCGGCATCATTATCATGTCTTGCGGGGTGGAGTCTCCCTACCCGGGGTCGTATGAAGCCCTGGCCAGGCGCATCGACCGGGTCTATCCCCTGATGAAGGCCAAGGGCCTGGATATTCGGCGGCTTCGGCTCACCGCCATCTGCACGGTGTGCACCCGGGCCTTCGTGAACGAAGTGAGGCAGATGCACGACCTGGTCTCGGAGTTGGGCCAGCCCGGCCGGGAGCAGCCGGCGGCGGGCGAGGCCGTTTAGGAGCAAGAGGCATGGGGGCTCAGCAGAACCTGAAATTCGACGCACTGGTCCTGGGCGGCGGCATCGCCGGGCTGGAGGCGGCCCTGAACCTCGCCGAGCAGGACTTTTCGGTGGCGGTCGTCGAAAAGGACGCCTCCATCGGCGGCAAGATGATCCGGCTCTCCAAGGTTTTTCCCACCCTGGATTGCTCCAGTTGCATCACCACCCCCAAGATGGCCGCCGCGGCCCATCATCCCAAGGTCACCCTCCTCACTTACTGCGAGCTACAATCGTTGGAACGCCGGGGCGACGAGCTGGTGGCGCTGATTACCCAAAAGCCCCGCTATGTGGACCTGGAAAAATGTATCGGCTGCCGCCAGTGCGAGTATCAGTGCCCGGTCTTGGTCCCGGATGCCGAGCAAGGAGGCTTAGCGGCCCGGAAGGCCATATACATTCCCTTCTCCAATGCCATTCCCCAAAAGGCCCTGATCGATCCGGAGAACTGCATTCTGTGCGGCCGCTGTGAAAAGGTCTGCCCCACCCAGGCGGTCGATTTCTTCCAGAAAGCGGAGGACTTCACCCTGACAGCGGCCACGGCGGTGATTGCTACCGGCTTTGAGATGATGCCCCTGGAGGACAAAGTCCAATACGGCCAAGGGCAGATTCCCGATGTGATTACCGCGTTGCAGATGGAGCGGCTGCTGGCGCCCCACGGCCCTTACAACCGGGTGCTCAGGCCCTATGACGGCAAGGAGCCGGATTCCGTGGCCTTTATCCAGTGCGCCGGCTCCCGGGACCATAGTATGGGAGTGCCATACTGCTCCCGGGTCTGCTGCATGTATGCCATCAAGCAGGCCATGCTGCTGTCCGGCTCGTTACCCCTGGCGGACCTGACCGTCTACTATATGGACATCCGGGCCTTCGGCAAGGGCTACGAGCAGTTCTTCCAGAACGCCCAGGCCATGGGGGTCAATTTCGTCAAGGGCAAGGTGGCTTATGTGGAGCCGGGCGAAGACGGGGCGGTGCGGCTGCGCTACGAATCCCAGGAGGCCGAAGGCGGGGTGCAGGTGGCGGAGCACGACCTGGTGGTGCTCTCCCTGGGCCTGCTGCCGGGGTGGAATCCCGAAGGCCGCTGCGCCCTCTCCACCGGTGCGGATAGCTTCATCAAGACCGTGAAACCGAAACTGGCCCCAGCCCTGACCGAATTGTCAGGCGTGTTCGTCGCCGGCGCCGCGAGCGGCCCCAAGGACATCGTGGACAGCATCGTCGAGGCGGGCGCCGCGGCCATGGAGGCTTGCCGTTATCTGGCAGCCCGTGGCTTCAAAGCGGCAGGTTAATGGATCTCTGTGAGAATAGCTGATGGCGAAGAAGAGGAAAACTGAACCCGCACCTGAGGCCAAAGTCGGAGTCTACGTCTGCCATTGCGGCGGCAATATCTCCGACGCCGTGGAGGTGGACCAGGTCTGCCAGCAGGCCCGCCGGGTGCCGGGAGTGGTGGTGGCCCGGGATAACATGTTCCTGTGCTCCGATCCCGGCCAGGAGCTGATCATCGAGGACCTGAAAAGCGGCCTGGTGGACCGGGTGGTGGTGGCTTCCTGCTCTCCCAGCCTGCATGAAGCCACGTTCCGCCGCGCCCTGGCCCGGGCCGGGGCCAATCCTTACGTCTATGAACATGCCAACCTCCGGGAACAGGTGAGCTGGGTGCACCATGGCGCCGCGGCCACCGAGAAGGCCTCCCGGCTGGTGGCCGCGGCCGCGGCCAAGGCCAGATTGCTTCGGCCTCTGGAGCCCATCCGGGTCGAAGTGCAGCGGCAGGCGGTGGTAATCGGAGGTGGGGTAGCCGGCCTCAAGGCCGCCTTGGAACTGGGCGAGCGGGGCTTGGCGGTGGTCCTGGTGGAAAAGAGCCCGTTCCTGGGCGGACAATTGGCGCAGTTGCAGCGCCTGGCGCCTTTTGGCGAAACCGCCGCCGAGGTCCTCAGCGAACTCACCGGTGCGGTCTTGGAACATCCGGACATCACGGTGCATACCTGTGCCGAAGTGGAGGATTTTGCGGGCTATATCGGCAATTTTAAAATCAAAGTGGTGCGGCAATCCCCGGCAGGCGAGGCATATGCCGACCGGCTGGCCAGGCTGAGCCGGTCCGGCCGGGGATTGGGTGAATATGTGCCCTTTGTGGGGGTCATGCCTGCCGCCATTCCGCAAGGCCGGGAAGAGTTCGACCTGGAGGCCGGGGCCATCGTGCTGGCCACCGGCTTCCGGCCTTACCAACCCCGCGCCGGAGAATACGGCTACCGGGAATTTCCTGAGGTAATTACCCTGCCGGAGCTCATTCGCCAAATGGCCGCAGCAGAGGGGCCCGGCGACATCCTGGTGCTCAACGGCCGGCCCATCCGCCAGGCGGCCCTGATCCACTGCGTTGGCAGCCGCCAAATTCCGGGCGTCCACGCGGAGAATGAAGGCGGCTACCTGAACGAGTACTGCTCCCGCACTTGCTGCAGCGCCACGCTCTACGCCGCCAACCAGATCCGGGAACAATATCCCAAGACCAGGATTTTCGATTTTTACCGGGACATCCGCACCTATGGCCGGGGCCAGGAGGAACTTTATACCGAGGCGGCTCGAAACGGCACGCTATTTTTTCGCTTCGAGGCCGGGGAAGAGCCGCAAGTCTTGAGGAACGCCGATCCCCAGGGGCTGCCCCTATTGGTTCAGGTAAAGGATGTCTTGACCTTCGGCGAAGAACTGGAAGTGCCAGTGGACCTGGTGGTGCTGGCAGTGGGCCAGGAGCCCAACGACATCGCCCACCTGGTGGAGAAGCTGAAAATTCCCGTGGGCGCCGACCGCTTCCTTCAGGAAGTCCACCCCAAGCTGCGGCCGGTGGAGGTGTCCGTGGCCGGCATCTTGCTCGCCGGCACCTGCCAGGCCCCCTTCGACGTGGGCGAGACCTGTGCCGCGGCGGGGGCGGCGGCGGTGAAGGCCGCGGCGATCTTGACCCGGGGCTACGTCGAACTCGACCCCTTTGTGGCGCAGGTGGATCTCAGCCGGTGCGTGGGCACCGGGGCCTGCGTCGAGGCCTGCTTGGCTGAGGGGGCGCTGGCTCTGGTGGACCTGGAGGTTGAGGGCCAACCAGTCCGGCGGGCCCAGGTCAATCCCGCCCTATGCCTGGGCTGCGGCGCCTGTGTGGCGGTTTGCCCCGAAAACGCCATCAACATTCAGGGGTGGACCCTGAAGCAGTACGAAGCCATGGTGGACATGATCGTCTCCGACGAGTATCTGGAAGAGAAATAGGACCGGGGACGGGAGACGGAGGCAAGGGTTCAACCCCGGTCTCCGGTCCTCCCCGATGAGCGAAGTTAAGCTATGAGGGTGCTAATGTCCGATAGTCAGACAGAACCAGAGTCCAGGAAAGCGGCCCTGAAGAAGCTCATCGCGGCCCGCCGGCCGCAAATGATCGCGGCCACCGCCCGGATGAAGGAGCAGCGCCGGGCGCTGAAGGCCATCAAAGAGCACCTGGCGGGAGCGGAGTTGACGGTGCCCGAACTTGCCGCGGCCACCGGGTTGCCGGTCTCCGAGGTGCTCTGGTACGTGGCCACCCTAAAGAAATATGGAGAAATTCTGGAAGGAACGAAGGCTGGCAGTTATTTCCGTTACCGGTTGGGCCAGGTGGTGGCCGCAGAGGCGGAGCCGGGGTCTGATGAATAAGTGCGCCGCCTGGGGAGAGGATCGGATATGGCTCTGGTAAATCCGAATTTTGCCGCAGAGCTCGAAGCGTTCGGCGTGGACACCGCCCTGGAGTGTTTCAACTGCGGCACCTGTGCGGCTATCTGTCCCCTGCTCTATGAGCATTTTCCCCGGAAGCTGATCCGCTACGTCCAGGTGGGGGCCGAAGAAAAGATCATGGAAAATGCCCAGGATCTGTGGCGCTGCTTGCACTGCGGTCTGTGCACCCGGACCTGTCCCCGCCAGGCCAACCCCGGCGAGCTCATCCTGGGGCTGCGCCGCTATGTGGTGGCCCGCTGGAGGAGGCCGTAAGATGTTTAACCCGAGGGACATCATCGACCTCATCGCCGCCAACGTGAGGCAGAGCCGCAATCCCTTCGGGGTGCCCAGCTCCCGGTTCAATACCTGGTGGCGGAAGATGCCCGGCTTCACCCGGCGGCCGGGGGAGGCCCTGCTCTTCACCGGCCTGATGTATCAGGCCATCCCCTACATTGAGGCCACCACCCGCTATCTGGAGCGCCTGGAGGGCAGCCGCTGGGCCGACTACCTGCGCTGGGCCCGCTTCAGCCGCTATCTCCCCGGCTCCCTACCGGGCCGGGGGCTATCCTTCCTGACCTCCAGGGCGGAGAAGCAGAAATTTAACGGCATCCTGCAGACCATATGCCGCCTTCTGACAAAATCCGGCGTGGGCTTCTTTTATCATCCGGAGATGGATTTCTACAGCGGCATCCTGCTCTACGACCTGGGGGATCAGGAGGGCTTTGAGGAGCATGCCCGCTTCGTGGTTCGGAACCTGAAGCTGCATGGCGTCCACAAAGATCATCACCGTTGATCCACATACCACCTATGCCTTGAAGGAACTTTACCCGAAATATACCGGAGAGACTTTTGAGGTGCAGCCGTATTTCACCCTGCTCCGGCTCAGCGCCGGCGGCGGCAACGGCCAGGGGCCGGTGGCCATCCATGATCCCTGTTTTTATGGCAGATATTTGCAGCTCTCGGAAGGGCCCCGCCAGGTGCTGCGCGACCTGGGCCTAAAGTATGTGGAAGTGCGCAACTGCGGCGAGTTCACCTCCTGTTGCGGCGGCCCGGCGGAGTCGGTGTCCCCGGCCCTGAACCGGGAGATTCTGGACCGGAGGGTGGCGGAGTTGCAGGCCAGCGGCGCCCCGGTGGTCACCTTTTGCCCCATCTGCCTGGCCAACCTGCTCAAGGCCGGACTGGCCGTGGAAGACCTGGCCAGCCTGGCGGGCCGGTATTGTTGAGTCTGACGATGGCCTTACGGGACGGGGGGCACGCCTAAGTCCCCGGCCTCAGCATTAAAAGTTGTGGCATGAAATCCAAAAAAGGAGGATTTTATATGGCGGAAGAAAAAGAAAAAATTGTTTTTGTCGCCACCCATGCGGGGGAGGACCCGGAACGGGCCATCTTTCCCATAATGCTGGCCAATGCAGCCCAATCCATGGACGTGGAAGCCGTGGTGGTGCTGCAAGGCAACGGCGTGTATCTGGCTAAAAAGGGCTATGCCGACGATATTTCCTTCCCCGGCCTGGCCCCTTTGAAGGGCCTGATCGAGAGCTACGTCGCCAATGGCGGCACGTTCCTGGCCTGAATCCCCTGCCTCGAGCATCGCAAGATCAGTCAGGCTGACTTGATCCCGGGAGTAGAATTGATTAAGGCGGGGCGGGTAGTGGTCGAAATGACCAGCGCCAAATCCACGGTGGTTTATTAAATAGATGCGGGCCGGCGGCGGCTGGGGCCAGGAGTTAAGCGCCTTGGCCGCAGGCCGAAATTTTGTTTTTTAGAAAAATATTCAATTGGGGAAATTATCCCGGCCGAAAGGACACCGGGACGGCAAAGGTTGCCACAATCATCGCTAAAACCTTACCAATAAAGGAGCGGCAGATGAAAGCGCCAGAGTCCAGCATCAAGGCGATATCCCGAAGGAACTTCGTAAAATCAGTGGGCGTCGGGGGAGCCGCCCTGTATGTCTCGAGCCTGCTCGGCCCTGCCCGGGGCTGGGCGGCGGGACCGGCCGATATCGGCCAGTGCAAGAGCGTCAAGGTGCGCTGCATTTCGGAAACCAGCTGGTTTGACGGCGCCCAATTTGTGGCTGATGTCAAAAACGCCGGCGGCATGGCCACCAATCAATATGTGGTCCACTGGGACCATAAAAACAGCGGGGGCTACAGCGCCCTGGTGGAAGTCGAGGCGTTGAACGGCACGACCAGGCGATTTCTGCTCGATACCGGCTGGAATCCTGCCTGGATGGAGTACTCTTACCAGAGGGAAGGAATCGATGACCTGCTGCGGAAAGGGGAGATCGAGTTTCTCTTCCTCTCCCATGAACATTTGGACCATTTCTGGGGGCTGCCGGTTATCCTCAAGTATCGCCCCGACATCAAGATACTCACCTCGAATAGCTACTACCCCGAAGGCCGGGAACTCATCAAAAAGAGCGGCCATAAAGGGCAACTCGTGGAGTTGCGCCCCGGTGGGGTCAACAAGCTTTTCCCCGGCTGCGCCGCCGCCACCTTCGATATTCCCATCATCCTGCGCGTGCAGGGAGAGCACGCCCTGTTCTTTAACGTGAAAGACAAGGGACTGGTCACGGTCACCGGGTGCTGCCACATGGGGGTCGTGAACCTGCTGAAATACGGCCAGGAAAACATCCAGGGGGGTCTCACAGCCCTATGGACTTTACGGGGGCCTGCACATCTGTCCCTTCGAGCAATGGGATGAGAAGCTCGATCCCGTCATCAGCGGCCTCGCCGCCATGAAGCTGCAGAAGGTGGCGGCCAACCACTGCACCGGCCTGGTGGCCATTCAGAAGATGATCGCCAGCAACATCCCGGTAGTCCAGGGCACCGCCAAGTATGGAAGCCATAGCAATCTTTGCATAGGCAACGGCGACGAAGTGGTGTTTTAACCAGGTTCATTTCAAATGATCAGTGGGGCGGACCTCCGTGCCTGCCCAAATTCGGGCGGCCAGGGACGGCCGCCCCACCAGCCAGGCGCATCGAGTTTTGCATCGGGCTAGTCGCTGATCAGTTTGTGCACGTCGATGCGGTGTTTCTTCATGCGATGCCAGACGGTCACCCGGCTGACCCCCAAGAGGGCCGCAGCCTGGGACTGGTTGCCGCGGGACTGCCGCAAGGCCTTGACCAGGGCCGTTCTCTCATCGGCGCTCCGGATAGCCCCGGTCTCTATCAGGGGTTGCCGGGAGAGTTCCGGGAAGCTCAGTTGAGGGGGCAAATGCTCCGGGGTGATGAGGCCGTCTTCGGCCACCACAAAGGCATATTCCAGCGCCCCCTTGAGTTCCCGCACGTTGCCGGGCCAGTGGTGGTCCTGGAAAATCTTCATGGCTTCCCTGGTAAGGCCGGAGATTTCCTTGCCGCTGCGCCGGCGCAGGTGTCTGATGAAGTGCTCCACCAGCAAGGGAATGTCATCCAAACGTTCCCTAAGCGGGGGCAAATGGATGGGAATGACATTGATGCGAAAAAATAAGTCTTCCCGAAAGGTTCCCTCTGACACGAGGGCTTCCAAGTCGCGGTGGGTCGCGGTAATGATGCGGACATCCACCGAGATGGAGCGGTGGTCTCCCACCCGCTCAAATTGCTTGGTCTCCAGGACGCGCAAGAGTTTTACCTGGATTGCCGCGGGGATGTCGCCGACTTCGTCCAGAAAGATATCCCCCCGGTTGGCCGCCTCGAACCGCCCCTGGCGATGGGTGTAAGCCCCGGTAAAGGCGCCTTTCACATGGCCGAAGAGCTCACTCTCCAACAGGGATTCATTAAGTGCGGCGCAGTTGCAAGGGATGAAAGGCCCCTCCCGTCTCCAGCCCAGGGCATGGATGGCGTGCGCCACCAGTTCCTTGCCGGTGCCGCTTTCGCCGTAGATAATCACCGGGGCCTCGCTTTGGGCGGCCTTGCGGGTCAAATCAAAGACCTGTTGCATAACGGGCGCTTTCCCCACCATGCCCTGAAAGTCGCCGATGGTGTCCACCAGCTTGGAGAGTTGCTGGATCTGTTCATCCCGCCGGGCAATTTCCGAGATGTCCGTGAGGGTCTCCACCGCTCCCAGCACCTGCCCGGCTTCGTCCCGTAAGATGGCGGCATTTTTCATAATATGGACGTAAGAACCGTCTTTGCGCATGTAAAAGCAGCGTTTGCGGATGGCCGTCCCTTGTTCAAAGAGGTCGCACCATTGATTTTTGCTGGCTGAGCGCAGCCGGGCACAAGCATCGCAGTTCAAGATGGCACAGGAGTGGCCGATGATTTCCTCCTGCCGGTAGCCCATCATCTTTTCGAAAGCCTGATTGACCATGAGAATGGTGCCGTCGGTGCTTGCCACCATGAGACCTTCAGTCATGGTGTTAATGATTTCTTTTAAGTATTGATTGATCTTTTGTTCCTGCATGGCCTGGCCTTTGGTGGTGTTTTAACAACCATTTTAACATTTAGGATAGCATAAAAACCTGTCGGGCTCAACCTTTTCAGGCCCGCAAGAACTCCGGCTCACATGAAATCCGATCAACGACTGGATATCTCAGGGGTAGTGATTCCCTTCAGCCTCGTTTTATGCAAAGGCGCCCTGGCCCGGATGGCCCCTGGAGCGGTTTTGGAAATTCGCCTGCGCGACCACCAGACCCTGCAGGATCTCCGGATCATTGTGGAGCGGTCCGGAGACCACGTTATGGCCTGGGAGCAGCACGATGATAATTGCTTCTTGTGGGTGCAAAAAGGCTTTGGTCCCCCATAATTTCCGTGGGGCAAGCCGATCCCGGTTTCCGGAAGCAGGTTTCCTGTTATGATCCGGCGGCGCCGGCTTGATTACGGGAGGCCAGCAGGTAATAAATCACCGGGACCACCACCAGAGAGAAGGCCGTGGAGGCAAACAGCCCGAAAATGAAGGACCAGGCCAGCCCGGAAAAGATGGGGTCCAGGGTGATGACCCAGGAGCCGAACATGGCGGCCAGGGCGGTGAGCAGGATGGGACGGAAGCGCACCGCCCCGGAGCGCAGCACCGCTTCCTTCAACGGAACCCCCCGGTCCAGGTGGTGGTGGATGAAGTCGATGAGGATGATGGAGTTGCGCACCACGATGCCGGCCAGGGCGATCATGCCGATCATGGCAGTGGCGGTGAAATAGATGGGGTCGGCATAGCCCTGGACCTTCCCGGCGAAAAACAGGTTCAGCAGGGCAAAACCCGGCATTACCCCGATCATGGTGAGCGGAATGGCCACCATGATCACCAGCGGCATGGTGTAGGACGAGGTTTGCAAGACCAGCAGGATGTAGATGCCGATGAGGGCCCCGGCGAAGGCGACGCCCAGGTCCCGAAAGACCTGCACCGTGATCTTCCACTCCCCTTCCCCGGCGTAATTGATCCGGTAGCCGGGGGCCAGGGGCTGATCCTGAACAGCTCCCTTTAATTTCAGGATGGCATTCACCGGGCTCAGGCCGGCGGTATCCCCGGTGACGAAGACCACGCGCTCCAGGTTCTTGCGCATAATGGCCTTGGGCGCCGTGTCCGGCTCGAAGTGGCCCAACTCCTGTAACGGCACCAGCGAGCCGCCGGGGTTTTTGAAATAAAGCTGACCCAGGCCCTGGGTCGAGGCGCGCCGCGCGCCGCGGGCCAGCGCAGCAGGATGTCAAGGGGCAGGCGCTCGCGGTCCAGATGAACCCGGCCCACCGTCTCTCCAGCCTGGGCCAGGGCCAGGCCCCGGGCGATCTGGGCCTCCGACAGGCCACTCAGGGCCGCCTTGCCACGGTCAACCAGGAAGCGAAATCTGGGCTCGGTCGTCTCCACCGTTGTGTCCACATCCACCACCCCCACCGTCTTCAGAAAGGACTCCTTGACCGTCTCCGCCTGCTGAATCAGCCCGGCATAAGCCCCTCCCGGCGGGCCATAAATTTCCCCCACCAGGGTCTGCAGGGTCGGCGGCCCCGGCGGCACCTCGACGATGCCCATCCGGGTCTGGTGTTTCCGGGCGATCTCCGTAAGTTGCGGGCGCACCCACAGGGCAATGGCATGGCTGGCCGCGGCGCGGCGCTCCTTCTCCGCCAGGTTGACCCGGAGCTGCCCCACGTAGGAACCCTCGGTGAGATAATAATGGCGCACCAACCCGTTGAAATCGATGGGCGCACTCATCCCGGCAAAGGTCACGACGCTGTCCACCTCATGCACCGTGGTGAGATACCGGCCGAAATCCTGCAAGGCCTCCTGGGTGGCCTCCAGAGGGGTGTCGTTGGGCTGGTTCGCCACCACCAGAAAGTCGCTCTTGTTATCGAAAGGCAGCATCTTCAGCGGCACCAGCCCCAGGACCGGCAACGCCACTGAGATGAGTAACAACACTACCACCGCCAACAGGAACACCTGGCTCAATCGCCGGGACTCCAGCAACGGGGTCAGGGTGCGGGTGTAAATCCGATAGATCCAGGTCTCTTCCAAGACAAAGGGCTTTTCTTCCTTGCCGTAATCCCTTTTCAGAAAGTGGTAGGTGGCCCAGGGCGTGACGGTGAAGGCGATGAACAGGCTCATGAGCATCGCCAGCGGCACGTTCAAGGGCATGGGCCGCATGTAGGGGCCCATCATGCCGGTGACGAAATACAGGGGGATGAAGCTGATGATCACCGTGAAGGTGGCCAGAATGGTGGGGGCCCGGACCTCGTCCACCGCCACCAGGGTGGCTTCCAGAGGCGGGTGCTGCCGCAGCTGGAAATGGCGGTGGATGTTCTCCACGTCGATGATGGGGTCATCCACCAGCAGGCCCAGGGAGAGAATCAGGGCGAACAGGGTCACCCGGTTGATGGTGTAGCCGAACAGCATGTTGCCCATGAGGGTGATGGCCAGGGTCAGGGGCACGGCCAGGGCCACGATCAGGGCCTGGCGCCAGCCCAGGAACAGGGTGAGCAGCACGGTAATTGACAGCACCGCAATGAGCAGCTCCCGGATGAGCTCGTTGACTTTTTCGTTGGCGGTCTGGCCGTAATTGCGGGTGACCTTCACCTGGATGTAGGGCGGGATGACTTCTTGCTTCAGTTCCTCCAGCCGCCCCAGCAGGCCCTGGGCCACGGTCACGGCGTTGGTGCCCAGGCGCTTGGCCACGGCCATGGTCACCGCCGGGTAAAAGCGGCCCCGCTCGTAGCCCGGAGGGGCCTCCTCGGCCGGACCGAAGGCGATCTGGCTGGCCGCCACCGGCTCTTCCGGGCCGTCCACCACTTCGGCCACGTCCCGCAGATAGACCGGTTTGCCCTGGTGCAGGCCCACCAGGAGGTTGGCCACTTCGTCGGCGGATTTGAGAAAAGGCCCGGCTTCCACCAGATATTCCCGGTTCTGCCGGCTAAAGTGGCCCGCCGGCACATTGACGTTGCTCACCTCGATGGCCTGGGCCAGGGCGGCCAGGTCCAGGCCGTGACCCGCCAGGCGTCCGGGGTCCGCCACTACCCGCACCTGGCGCTTGCGCCCGGCCACCACGTAGGAGCGCCCGGCGTCGGGAATCGATTGCAGGCGGTGCAGCAGTTCGTCCGCCACCCGGCGCAATTCATAATCGTCGGCCTGGTTGCTGTACAGGGTCAGGGTGACCATGGGCACGTCGTTGATGCTCATGGGCTTGACCACCCAGCCCGTCAGGCCGGAGGGCACCTGGTCGAGGTTGGAGAAGGTCTTGCTATAGACCTTGAACAGGCTGGTCTCCAGGTTCTCGCCCACCTTGAACTTGGCGGTGACCACGGCATAGCCGTTCCCGGCCATGGAGTAAAGGTCTTCCAGGCCCTCCATCTCCCAGAGCTTTTTCTCCAAATTGATGACCGCCAGGTTTTCCACCTCTTCCGGGGCGGCGCCGGGCATACGGATGAGGATATCCACCATGGGTACGGTGATCTGGGGGTCTTCCTCCCGGGGGGTGAAAAGCAGGGCCGCGGCCCCGGCCAGCAGGCTGAGGACGATAATCAGGGTGGGCAGCTTGGATTCGAGGAACCGCCGCACCAGGCGGGCGGTCAGGCCGAGGTGGAGTTCGTTAGAATTATTAGTCTTATCTTCAGATGGCATAGGGTTTACATGCGGCCGTAAGCTTTATATTGCGCAGGCTAAACCATCACGGCTTAAAAAACAGCCACCCCGATAATAATATTTCTTGTAGGGGCGGCTCGCGAGCCGCCCCTACAGGGCCTTTCACGGTAAAGCCTGCTGCTACAAAACATCTAATCACCGGGCAACATTATCCGGTCCCCCACCTGCAACCCCGCCAGGACTTCCACCTGCTCTCCGACCTGCAGCCCCAGCTTCACCTGGCGCCTTTGGGGTTGGCCGTCCACCACCACCTGCACCATGGTGAGCTGGCCCACCTGCTGCACCGCCTCCTGGGGAATCAGGAGGCCCGGGGCGCTCCCCAGGGGCAGGCTCAGGCGGGCGAACATCCCCGGCACCAGCTTCCGGTCCTTAATCATGGCGGTGCGCACCTTGAAGGTGCGGCTGACACTCTGGCTGATGGGAAAGACCTCGGCGAGGGCCATCTCCGAGCGCCAGTCCAGGGCCGGCACGGCCACTTTGACCGCCTCCCCCACCTGCACCCGGTCCCGGTAGCTGTCGTTGACCTCCCCTTCGATCTGGAGGAGGTCGGGGTTATAGAGGGTTAGCAGGGGCTGGCCCGGCTGGGCCAGGTCGCCCACCGCCACCTTCCGGCCCGCCACCACCGCGGCCTCGGGGGCCCGGATAACGGTGTAGCCCTTCAGGGTGGCGGCTTCCTGCACCTGGGCCTGGGCGGCAGTTAGGGCCGCCTGGGCGCTCTTGAAGCGGGCCTCCATGGACCTCGAACTCCCGGGGGCTGGCGGCGCCTTCCTTGAGCAAAAACTGATAACGCTTATAATCGGCGCTCGCCTGGGTCAATTGGGCCTGGGCCTGAGTCACCCCGGCCCGGGCCTGGTTCAGCCGGGCCTGGTATTCCTCGCCGGACAGGGTGACCAGGGGGTCTCCCGCCTTTACCTGCGCGCCGGCCTCCACCCAGATTTTGGCCACCTTGCCGGGCACCTGGGCCGAGACCTGGGCCAGGCTCGGGGAGATGACCTCTCCCAGGACTTCCAACTCCCGAGGGATCATGGTCTCGCCGAGGACCAGGACCCGGCCGGCCGGGACCGCGGCCTTGGGGGCCACCAGGCCCGGGGCGATCTTGCCGAAATGCAAGAGCCCCGCCAGCCAGGCCATGAAGAAAATGGCCGACAGCACCAGGGCTCCCAGCCACCAGATTTTTTTCTTAGACGCCATCCCGGTCCTCACCTGTTTCCAGGCACCTCAAATTGGGTGTAGTCGGTCTATTTGAACTGCAAGATAACCGGTTTCTCGCGATAGCGGGACTTCCCGATGATGACCCGGCCAGGTTCAACCTTGATGGCGCCGTCATCCCGGTCTCCCAGAATTACCGGGGTGCGCGCCAGGGTCATCAAGACCTGGTCGTACGGCCCTTTTTCATCTTGGCCGGTGGCGATGGAAGTGCGAAAAAAATATAGGTCCATGAAAATCCCGGTCCCCCCTCCGTTGTCGAAGGTTTCCACCACGTGCAAGCCCGGCCGCACCGTTCCCAACCATTTATAGGCGAATTCACCTTTATCCTCTCCGCCCTTCTTCACCTCCAAGAATCCTTCCCGCCGCTTGACGTCGTCGTCGTAATATTCATTGCCAAGACGCGCCGCCGCCAGCAGATCCACGGTGATGACGGCAGGGGGCCCGGAATCCGATAAAAATGTCTGAAACTTTTCCACCAAGCGGGGATGAATAGGTTTGCCTCGGATGGTGAAATGTTCGTTGACCTCCTGAAGCAGTTGCTTAACGGGGATTGGCGTCGCCGAGGCCGCGGACTTTTCGCCCCGGGCGAGGCCGGGGACCAGCAAAGATAGACCTAGGAGCAGCAACAGTGCTTTTTCAGACCCCATTATTCGATGCCTGATAGATTGGTTCATTTTTCCTGGCCCTCCGCCGGGCCGGAGATGGTCCCGAGGGCCAGTTCCAGGCCTGCCTGGGACAGATGAGTGTCGAACAGGGTCCCCACCTGACTCAATTCGGCGTTTTTCAGGGCGTCTTCGGCAGTGAGCAGTTCCAGTAAGATGGCAATCCCGGTCTCATAGCGCAGTCGGATCAGACGCAGGCCCTCCCGGGCTTGCGTCACGGCAGCCCGGGCCACCTTCAGGCGCTCGTGGGCCGTTTGCAAATTAAGGATAGCCTCCGTCACCTGATGCCGGACGCGGTCTTCCAATTCCTGTTTCAGATCCCGGGCCTGGGCCTCTTGGGCCCGGCTCTCCCTCACCCTGGCCAGATCAGCCAGGCCGTTGAACAGGTTGAAATTCATCAGGGCCATCACCGTGTAGCTGTCGGCGTTGGTGCCGAACAGGCGGCGCTGGTCCACGTCATATTCGGCCACCACGTGCAGCCGGGGCAGGTAGTTAAGCCGGGCCTTGGCGTATTCCTGCTGGGCCGACCGGGCCGCCAGTCCCAACCTCTTGAGGTCCGGGCGTTTTTCCTGGGCGGTGCGCTGCAGGTCCGCCAGTTCCTGAGGTATCGGCGCCGGTTCCTGGGGCGGCGGCGCCAAGGTCCGGGAACCCGCCTCCGGCAGGCCCAGCACCGTCCCCAGGGCGCTCCTGGCGATCTGCACCTGGCTGGTTGCGGTCATCTCCTCCTGGGTGAGTCTGGCCAGATGGACCTGGGCCGACAGGACGTCGGCGCGTACCACCGAACCGGCGCGATGGCGGCTCTCGGCCATCTTCAGATGTTCCGCTGCGGTTTCGTGAGCCTTCTTGACCACTGCCAGGTTTTCCTGGGCCAACTGCAAGCCGTAATAGACCTGGGTCACCTGGAACAGTAACTGCTGCCTGGTGCTCAAGACGATGGCCCCGGCCATCTCCCGGCTCAGCTTGGCCTGTTTGTAGCCCAGATAGGCCTCCCCGGCCTGAAATAAGGGTTGGCTCATGGTTACGCCGGTGCGGAAATTACCGAAAGGCTTGGGGAAATTGAGATTGTTTAACAGAAAGTCTTGTTGAGTAAAGACCCGCTGGTTCAACTTGCTCATGAAGACTTGGGTGGGGTTATCGGAAAAGTTGTAGGTCTCGCCAAAATTCACCTTGGGCAGGAAACGGGCCCGGGCCCGGGCCACCTCGGCCTCGGCGGTCTCCACGGTCATCCCGGCGGCCTTCAGGCCAGGGTTGTGCTTCAAGGCGAGGAACTGCGCCTCCCCCAACGTCAGGGGCTGACCGCTGGCCGGGACCGCACCTGGTAATCCCCACCAGATAATCACCGCCAAGAGTGCCGCGCTCAGTCTCATTAAGCCCCTCGTCTACGGCCTTTCGGCCATTATAATAGACCCGCCTGGCGGAGACAACTTTTTGGCTTAATTTTAATGAATAAATGTTCATAATCTAATCCTTTAGCTTTGCAGACAAGAAGCCAAAAGTAGGACGTCCAGGGCCACCGGGCGCCGCGCACCTAACATCTAATCCCAGCTGGCGGTCAAAAGAGTAGTAGGGTCATCTTGAACGCTCGCCGGATTTCGCCTATTTAAGCTTTAGTCGCGCTAGTCGCGCAGAATGACTTGCGGGGTGGATTTTCAGAGGTCTCAAGCGGTTATCCGAAAAATGAATCGGTTTAGAGAAATCTCACGGTTGCCAACCGCCATAAAACTGGCGGTCTGGTTGGCCCTTGCCTTGTCGGTCTCTTCCTGTCTGCCCATGGCCCCATGGCAGCAAGCGGCCCCGATGTACCCCCAGCCGCAGCCACCCATGGCGTACCCGCCGCCGTCCAGCCAAGGCATATATTTCCTGGTCGAGGTGGAAGGAGAAGTGCTGCGCCTCGCCAATGAGGCGCGGCGTCAACAAGCCTTGCCGCCCCTGGCCGGCGACCAGGCCCTGGCGGACACGGCCCGCCGCCATAGTGGCGACATGCTGGCCCGGGGCTTTTTCAGTCATACCAACCCTGACGGCTTGTCAGCTTCCCAGCGCTTACCCAGGGACTATGCCCAGCTCTTGAAACAGTCCGGGGAAAACATCTGGATGGGCTCCGGCCAGAACCCTTACGCCCCCCGCCACCTGGCCGGGACCATCATGGCCACCCTGATGGCCAGTCCCGGCCACCGCCAGAACCTTCTTGACCCTAAATACACCCACCTGGGGGTGGGCGTGGCAGCATGGGGCCAGGAAGTGCGCGCCACCCAAGACTTCGCACAACTCCCCGCCAGTCTCCCCCGCCAGTAACTTTTTGGGGGCGAACCTCATCGGCCGCCCCTGGCTGCTACCTCCACAAATGATCCCACTCTAGACCCGCTGTATTTCAAAATGAAATATTCATAGGCACTGTCTACCTGGCTTTCCCCAATTGCAGCGGATTTTATTTCATAATGAAACAAAAAGGAAAGGCAATAAAAGTATATCTGGTTGATTTAACAGCATAATTAACGTTGGAACGGATACTGCATTGGTTGCCGGTAGATATGAAGAAAAAGGTGCTCTTAGCCATCGACCTGGAGGCGCCGGCCTCCTGGGCGGCTTCTTATGCGGTGCAGTTGGCGGCGCGCCTCGAGCTGTCGCTGGTGCTAATGGCGATTTTGGCCGTCCCCCGGCCAAGGCCCGCGACCGAGAAGAAGGCCCTGTCCATGGCTGGGCTCCGGGAGGAGCAGCGCCTATGGCTGGGGAAGATCCGGGAGCGCTGCCAGCAGGAGGGGGTGGAGGTGGAGATTTTTATCTCCGCCGGCTCCTTCTGTGAAGAAGTGCTGCGGTTTGCCAAGGCTCAGAGCGCTCTGCAATTCATCATCATGGGTTTCCCCGGGGACAACGAGGCCGGCGGGCTGGAATGCTCGCAGTCGGCTTTACAGGGCCTGCGCCGGCAATTGGAAGGGGAGATCTTGCTGGTGCGGGGTCAGGGAAAAGTAATGCGTCTTACTGATAACTCAGGGCAACGACAAGGAAGGGAGAATTGACCATGTTTGGCAGCCTTTATCTACCACTGGCGGGCAACGGCATCAACATCTTGCTACTCTTCGGCTTGGGCGGGGCGGTGGGCTTCCTCTCCGGCCTCTTCGGGGTGGGCGGCGGCTTTCTCATGACCCCGCTACTCATCATGGCGGGCATTCCCAGCACGGTGGCCGCAGCCTCGGATTCCAACCAGATCGTGGCGGCCTCCACTTCGGGCACCTACGCCCACTACCGCCTGGGCAACGTGGACTTCAAGATGGGGATCATCCTCATCGTCGGCGGAGTCATCGGCGGCACCCTCGGGGTTTACCTCATCAAAGGGCTGCGGGCCATGGGAAATGCCGACTTCGTCATCAAGATCACCTACGTGGTGATGTTGGGGGTCATCGGGGGCTACATGTTCGTGGAAAGCCTCCAGAGTATGCGCCAGAAACCGGTGGTTGCGGCCAAACGGACGGCAGCGGAACCCGCCAAGGTCTCCCTCTATAACCGCATGGTCCGGTCTCTGCCCTACCAGATGCGGTTCGACAAGTCCGGGGTGACCCTCTCGCCCCTGATGCCCCTCATCCTCGGGGTCTTTGTGGGCATCCTGGCGGCCATCATGGGGGTGGGCGGCGGCTTCATCATGGTGCCGGTGATGGTCTACATGCTGCGCATGCCCATGCACGTGGTGGTGGGCACCAGCCTCTTCCAGATCCTCTTCACCTGCATCAACGTCACCATCATGCAGTCCATCACCAACCATACGGTGGACCTGGTCCTGGCCATTATTCTGCTGCTGGGCTCTACTCTGGGAGCCCAGTTCGGGGTGCGCCTGAGTCGGCGGCTGAAGGCGGACCAATTGAAGATTCTGCTGGCCACCATCGTCCTCATCGTCATGGTGCAGATGCTGGCCAGCCTGCTCCTGACACCCGATCTCCTGCTGGCGCACAAAGGTGGGCACTGAGATGCGGCGTCTAGGCTATGTTTGGCAAAGGATCGCGGCAATCCTGGGGCTGCTGCTCCTGACCACCCCGGCCCTGGTCTGGGGGGCCTCCCTGGATCTGAAGGTGACCCCTGATCTGGTGGAGATCGGCGCCTGGTTCCGGGGCCACCGGGTGACGGTGTCCGGGATGATTCCGCCGGGGGCCGAGGCCGTGATGGAAGTGGTGGGCCAGACCAGCGATGAGCACCTGATGCGCAAAGGGCGCCGGGGCGGCTTATGGATGAACGTAGGTGAGATCGATATTCACAACGCCCCGTCTCTGTATATGGTGATGAGCAGCAACCCCAAACTCCTGGACACCGCGGCCTCGGAAGCCCCCTGGGGCTTCGCCGCCCTGAAGCGGCGGGTGACCCTGTCGGGGATGATCGATGACCAGGAAAAACCCCAATTCTTCGACCAGTTTCTGGAACTCAAGGGGAGCGAGGGGCTTTACACCACCTTCAAAGACCCCATCAAGAAGTCCCGGGCGGCCGGCGACCTGGTCCCCGTCAAGGGCGAATTCCAATTGCCCACCAACGTCAAACCGGGGACCTACGAGGTCTGCCTCACGGTGATCCAGGACGGCCGGGTAAGCGCCAAAACCTGCGGGGAACTCCAGGTGAAGATGGTGGGCTTCCCGGCCATGCTGACCACTTTGGCATATGAGCACGGCGCCACCTATGGTATCCTGGCGGTAGTCATCGCCATTGTGACCGGATTTGCCATAGGCTTTCTCTTCAAGGGCGGTGGCGGCCATTAATTTGCCGGGCCAGCGCTTGACACCGATAAATTTTAAACTTAAGGGTTGCTTAGCGATTTTATGAACAGCGGGTGAAAAAGGTAAGGGAAAAAGGTTAAGGAAAATGGCAGTTCAAGCTCTTCTCCCTTTTCCCCCGAGGAATTAAGCCGATGTGGGGATCTCTCAAGGACATCTGGCATAAGGTCGTCAAATCCAAACCCAACTTGGTGGCCTTTCCGGAGATCTTTGAGCATTTCCAGGAACTGCTGGAGGACCACCAGCAGGTCATGGAACTGATTGCCGACCTGGGAGAGAAATCCGGGGGGGAATACATCTTCGACCGCAAGTACCTCATCGACACCACTGACGAGATTCAAAACCTGATCCTGCATATGGTTAAGGGAGTCAACCTCATCAGTTCCAACCGTTACCTGGAGCTCTACTCCACCATCGACCGGATTTTTATCCCCCTGGAAGCGGAGCTGCGGGGGCGTTTGACCCTGTCCCGGGAGCTGCCCTACGTGGTCGCCCTCCAAGAGGCGACCCCGGATCAGCCGGAACTCATCGGGGGCAAGGCCAATGCCTTGAGCATTATTACGCAGGACCTCTCCCTGCCGGTGCCGCCAGGTTTTGTCATCACCACCCGGGCCTGGCGCCGCTTCCTGGAGCACAACAACCTGGAAGAGCGAATTCACGGTTGGCTGGAGGCCTGGGCCGCGGGCGAGACGGACGAGAGCCACACCGCCCGGCAAATCCAGTACAGCATCCTGGCCGGAGTAGTGCCCCACGAGGTGGCCGGAGAAATCCGGCGCCAGGCGGAAAAGACC
Source organism: uncultured delta proteobacterium (assembly GCA_963796215.1). Lineage (GTDB taxonomy): Bacteria > Desulfobacterota > Desulfobaccia > Desulfobaccales > 0-14-0-80-60-11 > JAPLJC01. The sequence goes on from CAWCKU010000003.1 coordinate 162,692, forward strand.
GAGGCCTTCTGGGCCGTACGCAGCAGCGCCTACGGTGAGGATGGCGACCTCACCTTTGCCGGCCTGCACGAGAGCTTTCTCAATGTCCCGGCCAAGGGCCTCCTCAAGGCCTTTAAGAATGTCCTGGCCAGTCTCTATTCTCCCGCATCCCTGGTATACCGGCAAAGGATGGGGATGATGGGGGAGGAGGCGGCCATGGCGGTATTGGTCCAGGAGATGGTCGAAAGCAAGGTGAGCGGGGTAGTGCACACTTTGGAAGTCAGCGGCTCTGAGCCCGACTGCCTGGAGATTTATGCCTCCTGGGGCCTGGGGCGCACCGTGGTGGAGGGCCGGGGTCTGGTGGACCGCTACGTGGTGGAGCGGGACTACCCCCACCGCTTGCGGCGGCGGGAGATCGCCCAGAAGGAATCCATGACCCGGTCCGTGGCCGGCGGGGGCGAGGAAGTGGCGTCGGTGCGCCCGGAGGAGCAGGGGCAGGCCACCCTCACCGAGGACACCATTCTCAACCTGGTGCGTTGGGCCCTGAGCCTGGAGCGCTACTTCAAACGTCCCCAGGAGATCGAGTGGGCCCTGGACGCCGAGGACCGCTGTTGGCTCCTCCAGTCCCGGGGGCTGCAGGTACCCAGGGCGGCGGCACCGCCCCGACAGGATATTTGCGAAACCTGCGCCCTGTATCCGGTGCTCATCCAGGATACCGGGGTGGTGGCCCATGCGGGCGTGGGTTCCGGGGTGGTCTGCCTGGTGCAGTCGGATGCCGGGATGAACCGTTTCCCGGAGGGCGCCGTCCTGGTGACCAAGTACACCGCGCCCTGGCTGGCTCGCATCGTGCCCAAGGCCGCGGCCATCGTGGCGGAGCGGGGCTCCGCCGCCGGCCACCTGGCCACCATCGCCCGGGAATTCCGGGTGCCGACCCTGGTGGGGGTGGAAGGGGCCACGGAAATCCTAGAGGAAGGAATGAAGGTCACGGTGGACACCAAGCAACGCCTCATTTACGCCGGCCGGGTGCAGGAGCTGCTGCAGTATGAGTTGGTGCAGGCCATGGCCTTTGAAGACGCCCCGGAGTTCCGCCTCTTACGGCGCCTGCTGGCCCGCATCGCCCCCCTCCATTTAATTGATCCCCAGGCCCCGGATTTCGCTCCGGAAGGCTGTAAAACCGCCCATGACGTGATTAGATTTATTCATGAAAAGGCAGTGCAGGAATTGATGGACCTGCCCCGCTTCGTCAAACGCTTCAAAGGGGTGCAGATCTGGACGCTGGTCTCGGATATGCCCCTGGGCCTGAAGGTCCTGGATCTGGGCGGTGGGATCATTCCTACGGCCCAGGGGAGCAGGCTGTACCCGGAGCAACTCCGCTCGCTCCCCATGAAGGCCCTGTGGTCCGGCCTGTCCGAACCGGGGGTCTGGAGCACCGAGCCGGTGCCGGTGGATTTTAAAGGGATGATGTCCAGCCTTACCAAAACCTGGGCCGAGACTCCCGGTGTCTCCACGGCCTCCGGATTCAACCTGGCGGTGCTCAGTGAGACTTACCTGAACCTGCACCTGCGCCTGGGGTACCACTTCAACCTGGTTGACGCCAGGATGGAGTCCGATTCCCATCGCAACCACATCTACTTCCGCTTTGTGGGGGGGGTCACGGATCTGACCCGGCGGTCCCGCCGGGCTCAGTTGTTGGCCAAGATTCTCTCTCAGTACCACTTCAAGGTGGACACCAAGGGAGACCTGGTGGTGGCCAAGGTGCTGCATTTGCCCCAGGAGGATATGCAGGAACTCCTCAAGATTTTGGGGAGGCTCATCGGCTTTACCCGGCAACTGGACATTCAGTTGCGCCGCGACGAAGATATCCCGGAATTTGTGGACGCCTTCTTTCAGCAAATGATGGAAAGGCTGGATGGACCAGACCCAGGAGGAAAATATGAGTCCGGATAAACTGAGGATCATGGTGTTGGACGACGAGCCCATAGTCTGCAAGCGCCTGAAACCGGCGCTGGAGAAGCTGGGCTATGAAGTGGACACCTTCACCCAGAGCCCCGAGGCCATGCATCAGATTCAGCAGACCAGCTATGACATCATCATCACCGATCTCAAGATGAAAGAGATCGATGGCATGCAGTTTCTGACCGAGGCCAAGAAACGCCATCCCGGCACGGAGGTTATCGTCATTACCGGCTTCGCCACCATGGAAACCGCCAAGGAGTCCTTTCAAAAAGGGGTGTTCGATTTCATTGCCAAGCCCTTTAAATTGAGCGAGATTCAGGAGGTGGTGAACCGGGCCGCCACCAAGATCCGGGGGCCGGCGGCCTGAGGGTTGTCTGAATGAAGAGAAGGTAATAATTATAAGGGCGAGGTTTCCTCGTTCCCAGAAGGGCGCTGGAAGGGGGGGGAACCACGCCCCTACGATATAACGCTGATTTGAAAGGATAACCAATATGATCAAGACCCTGGTAGCCATCGAAGTGGATCTGGCCTCCAGCCTGGCCATCCGATACGCCTGTCAACTGGGCACCTTAGTCAATGCGGAGCTTTACCCGGTTTATGTCAAATCGCCGCCCCCTGAGGTGCCCGCCACCGGGACGGGCTGGGTGCGACACACCTGGGAACGTGAAATCCTGGAGATGGGTAAGGAGGAAATCCAGGAGATGCTGGCTGGCGAGATGGAGTCCTGTCCCCTGATGCAAGAACCCCGGGTGATCTATGGGGACCGGGAATATGAGCTTCTCAAGATCATGGACCACGAACCCTTTGACCTGTATGTGGAGGGTGCACCTTATCCCTTCACCCCAGCCAATATCCAACGGCGGCTCCATGCCAAATTCTATCAGCGAGTCGGCACCCCCCTCATCTGGCTCCGGATCCTGCGGAAAATCAGCCAGGTGCTGGTGCCCTGCTTCGACGCCCCAGGTACCCGGTCCCAGGTCCAGGCCCTGCAAAAAATTTGGGCGGGCTGCACCGTGCCGCTGCATTTTTGCCTGGTCCCAGGGGACAGCGAGACCACGAAGCAGGAGGTCTTGCGAGGGGAGGAGACCCTGCAGGCGGCCGGCTGCCAGACGGTCTTACTAGATGACTGCCAGATGGCGGCCGGAGGCCCAGCACCTGAGGTCTTAAAGAACTATGGGCTGGTGGTGGTGGCCCTGGAACGCGCCGTGAAAAAAGACAGCCCCCGGTTGCAATGGCTGACCCTGGTGAAAGCGCCGTTGATGTTGGTGTTGTATTAACCGAAAACCGAATACTGCAAACCGAAAACGGTATTGAACATGGTCGACGACGAAACCAAAAACATCTCCAGCCTGGCCGGGGAAGACCTCATCAAGGCCATGGAGGAATGGGCCGACCGCCGGGAGCACCTGGCCGAAGACCGCACCAAGCTGGCCCAGTTCCGCACCCGGCTGGCGGAGGAAAGGACGGCCCTGGCCAACCGGCGGACGGAACTGGCTAACAAGCGCACCGACTTGGCCGAAGGGCGTACCGCCCTGGCCAATCGACGCACCGAGTTAGCCAATAACCGCACGGAACTGGCTAATGGCCGGACTGAGCTGGCCAATAAACGCACCGGGCTGGCGGAAAAGCGCACCGAGTTAGCCAATGGCCGCACTGAGCTTGCCAACAAACGAACTGACCTGGCTAATCGACGTACGGAGTTCGCCGGCGGCCGCACGGAACTAGCCAATAAACGCACCTCTCTGGCCGAGCACCGCACCGAGTTATCCGAGAGACGGACGACCCTGGCAGATGATCGCACGTCCCTGGCCCGAAGCCGCACCGATTGGTCCCAGAGCCGCACCGAATGGGCCGAGATGCGCAACAAGCTGGCCGAGGTTCGTACCCGCATGAGCGGGGCCAGAACCGGTTTGGCCCAGGCCCGCACCAACTTATCCCAATATCGCACCATCCTGGCCAAGCAGCGCACGGAACTCTCTTATTTGCGGACCGGCCTGACCTTTATCGCCATTGGCACCATCTTCACCCGCATGTTTGGCCTGGGCTACTGGTCCATCATCGATGCCATGATTACCCTGGCGGGGCTTGCCAGCATCGGCATGGCCATTAAACTATTCCTCAAATCCCGCTCAATGGAAAAGAGGCTGCTGGTGCAACTGGAAAAGGAACTGGACCTGGAGGCCGTGGAAAAACGGGTGGACGAAGCGATCCAGTCCCACCGCTTCGGTTCTTTTTAGCCGGCCGGCTAGCGCGGCAAGATCAAGATGACGATTAAACAAAGAATTATTATTGCGGTCTTGATCCAGGCAATCATGATTTTTATAATCGGCATCTTTGTTTATTTGTCTTTTAATAATGTCTTATCCAAATTACGATCCATAGAAATAATCGATGACGTTAATATCTCTCTTCTGGAAATGCGCAAGGCCGAAAAGAACTACTTCTTGTACCAGGACGCCAATGCCCTCAAGGAACTGGCCAAGCTGGGTGAAGAAAGGTATGAGATCATTCAGGTATCAAAATCCTATGTAGTCCCGATTTTGAACAAGTCGGGCCGGAAGAATTATGATAGACTGCTGGATATCCTGAAGGAATACCTCTCATTAGCCAACAACGCCATCAAGACCAAAGAAGTTCCCCGTGATTTTGAAGCAAAACTCCGAACCATGGGGCAGGATTTGACTTCAGTTTCCGAGTTACTGCTGAAACAGGAGAGGGAGAATGTCAGCCGCACCATTAATAACAATGTCTTGATGCTGATAACCTCTCTGGGTGTAATCTTAGTCATTCAATTAATTCTGTGGCAATACTTTTTTAGCCTGATTATTGAAGAGTTAACCGTCATGGAACGAATGATTAAAATGGTGTCGGAAGGCAGGTTCCATGAGGTAGCGGTGAAACCAATCTTGCCTCATAATGAAATAGAAATAGCCATCAAGGCGATCTCGGATATGGCCCGGAAATTGGAAAAGCGAGAAGACGACATCCTGCAGGCTGGCAAGTTGGCCTCCCTGGGGGTCTTGATCTCCGGAGTGGCCCACGAGTTGGGCAATCCTTTAAACAATATCTCTTTGATGGCTCAAACCTATTTAAGCGTCTACGACATGCTAGGGGATGAAGAGAAGAAGAACTTCATGGGGGATATCTACAACCAGACGGAGCGGATTCGCAAGATTGTGGAAAACCTGCTGGATTTCTCCCGCCAGAAGAAGCAGGAATTGCAGGAATGTGACCTTCAAGAGATCGTCCGAGTGAGCCTCAGTCTGGTGGCCAACCACTTGAAGCTGGCCAAGGTGAAACAGCACGTGGCCATCCCCGACAATTTGCCCCCGGTCCAGGTGGACGCCTCCCAGATCGAGCAGGTCCTGGTGAACCTGTTCATCAATGCCATTCAGGCCATGCCGGAGGGTGGCGATCTGGATGTCAGCGGCAGCTATGATCCTCAAAGCGCCAATCTCATTCTGGAGATCAGAGATACCGGCATCGGCATCCAGAAGGATTATTTGCCCAATATTTTCGACCCCTTTTTCACCACCAAGAGCACCAAGGGCACCGGTTTGGGACTCTCCGTGAGTTACGGCATCATCCGGCAGCACCATGGCGATATTTCGGTGGCAAGCGAAGAAGGCCAAGGGACCAGATTCATCATCAAGTTACCCGCAATGAAAAAATAAGGGGGCAGAAGATGCCAAAAAAGATTCTCGTGGTAGATGATGAGAAAATCGTGTGCGACATGTCCAGGATAATTTTGCAGAAAGAAGGCTATGAGGTGGATACCTTCACGGACAGCGTGTTGGCCCTGGACGCCATCCGCAGTAAGCAGTATGATCTGGTGGTCACTGATTTGAAAATGGAAAACGTCAGTGGCATGGACATCCTGCGGGAGGTGAACCAGCTTTACCCGGAGACCAAGGTGATCATGCTGACCGCTTATGCGACCCTGGACGCCACCATCGAGGCCATCCGGGAGCGCATCTATGACTTTTTCCCCAAGCCGGTGAAGATCGAGGAGTTGAAAAAGTCGGTGAAAAAAGCCCTGGGTGATTGAGGGAGAGAACGCCATGAAGATCTTGTTTGCCGCAGATGAGCAGCCCTACAGCGCCTATGCGCTCAGGGAAGTGACCCGGCTGGCCCTGAACACCTGGGCCGATGTCACCATACTGGGGGTCTCCACCCTGCCCCGGGAGGGCGGCGCGGCCGGGCTCCCCGAGCCGGAGCAATCCCTCCCCCAGACCCTGCGCCGCTATCGGGAAGCTTTCTTGCAGGACGCCGAAGAGGGGCTGTCGCCCTATGCTTTGAGCAATTATCGCTATGAATGGGTCCCCCTGCAGGGTGGCCGCTGGGAAGAGATGCTGGTGGCCCGGGGGACCAAGAAGGACCTGAAGGTGAGGCTCCGGGCCGGGGCTGAGGCCCAGGAAATCCTGGCGGAGGCCCGGGAGGAGGAAAGCGACCTCATCGTCCTGGGTTGCAGCCAAGGGGAGCAATGCCTCTGGGGCGGCCGGAACCCGGTGCCCCAGCGGGTGGTCAATGACGCCGACTGCTCCGTCCTGCTGGTGAAAGAGGAGCAGCCCATCAACCGCATCCTGGCCTGTCTGGACCAGAGCTATATTAGCCAGGATTCCCTGGAGATGATCAACCAAATCGCCACTCTCCACGGGGCCCAACTGGAGTTGATCGGTCTTAGCTCCGAAGGTGGCCTGAAAAAAGACGTCTACCGGCGCCTGATCGAGATCGGCGACTATTACGAAGACCGGCAGATCAAGGTTTCCACCCGGTTGACCGAGATCGCCGAATTCGAAAATACCGTGGCCCAGGAGCTGAAACAAGACCTCCTGGCCCTATGGATGGGGAAAAAATCCCTCCTGGACCGGTTCTTCCCCCGGGACTGGGCCGGCCGCTTCGTGGGCAAGTGTCCCACCTCGGTCCTGGTGATGAGGTAGAGAAGCGGTCAGCAGTCAGCTTTTAGCTTTCAGTAAAAGCAAACCCAGGGGGAATGTAGCCCTGGAGGTTTTAAGTCCCCCATTTCTTAGAGGGGGGGTAAAAACCGACGCCTTTACAGGCATTGTTGTCGGAGTGCTTACCAGATAAAAGAAACGGCCTGAAGGAAGGTGATTAACCATGAAAATCCTGGTAGCTGTGGATAAATCGGAAGAATCGCAGCAGGCCTTGCGTTACACCTGCCATTTACTGGAACATTTTACCGCCATTGTGGACGCCCTCTACGTCAAGCCCGACGTGGTGGAAAGCACCGAAGGCGCCTATGCGCCCTTTACTACCAAGAGTGACGTGGAGCGCGGCATCGAAGCCGAAGCAGAGAAGACCGTGGAGGAGATCATCGAGTCCTGCTCCATTTGCGTGGGCGGCCGGATCCCCTGCAACCCCTTCGTGGCGGTGGGCGACCCGGCCGACGAGATTTTGAACGCCGCTAACCAAGGCTATTACGACATGATCGTCCTGGGCTCCCAGGGCCGCTCCTTGCTGCGGGGCTTTTTACTGGGGGCGGTGCACGCCAAGATCCTGCACCACGCCTTGCAGCCGGTGCTGATTCTCCGCAATTTCCGGCCCATTCAGAAAATTCTGGTGGCCTACCGCGGCTCTCAGTGCGACCAGGGCGCCCTGGAGTTCATTGCGCCTTTGTTTGCCAAAAAGAAGCCGGAGATCACCATCCTCCACGTCCAGGAGACCGAACGGGGCGAAAGCGAGGAGTTCGCCGAGGCCTGCCTGCTCAGTGGCGAGGAGACCTTGAAGGAGTATGGCTACACCCCGATCAAAAAGATGGCCATGGGCGACTTCGTGGACGAAATCCTCAAGGCGGTGGCGGTGGAGCGTTACGACCTGCTGGTCCTGGGAGCCTATGGTCACAAGCGGCCCAAGTATCTCAAGGTTCTGAGCGACGAGGCCCTCAACCTGGTGCGCCTCACCACCCGGCCGGTCCTGGTTTACCGGGACGAGAAGGAAGAGTAAGGGCCTCACGACGAGAGGCAAAGGGGCAAGAGAAAGTGGCCAGTGGTCAGTGATCAGTGGCCAGTAAGGGCTAAAAACAGAGTTTTTTAGGTTCACGCGGCTCGCAAAACAGAGCTTGGCGTAAAGGTGGGTTCCCAAGCGGGAGCTTGGGAACCAGAAAAAGAGTTGCCACCCCCACCCCAGCCCTCCCCCCTCAAGGGGGAGGGAGTTTGAGGAAGTGACTGAGTTGAGGCTCGGATTAAGCAATTTTTGGGCCCTATTTTTTTAACGTCCCAAGTTGCACTTGAACGGAAATGGGGGCCGGGCCGGGCCTGGCGGCGAAAAAGGCAGTCCCAAGTACAACTTAGGGATGAGAAAATTGTGCATCAGCCAAGTAGCGCATATTACTTAGGTTTTCCTGGTAAGCCGCACAGGTTCGCGGGGACTTCATGCCGAAAAAAGCGGCCAATCGGGGCCAGCCTGTGCCGGTACCTGAAAAAATTCCGCAGTTTGTTTCGCATAAGTATCTTATTTTGCTCACTTTAGTCCGCTGAGGTGACGCTGACTGAGCGGTCCGGGACCGCCTGAGGGGCCGCGGATGTACCGCATTGGTGCCGCTTAGCGGCCGGGCGGTCCGGGGGTAGAGCGGTTAAGTTACACATGCAGATAGGGTAAACCCAAGGGAGAGAAATTTCCAGAACAGCAGAGACGGTTGACCCGGTTGAAATGGTCAGGACTTGACCAGGCAACCTCTCCATCAAGGCATAAGTTCATCGGAGCAAAAGGATTCTGGCCCCCCACCACCAAAAGCGGATTTAAGTTATACTGAGCATAGCTGTAACTAATTGGTATTGTTGAGAAGGTACTTCAAAGGCAAGGTATCCGCTATTCCAGCTCACTCTAAACGAGGCAAGATCAATCTCTTTATGGGGCCCCCGGAGATGTTACCAAACTCGGGACGCATTTCTCCAACTAAAATTAGGTATTTTTGCCTATAGAATTTAGGTTATCAGACAATTAAATTCTTTTGTAAGCTCTCGAAATAGATAATTTCACACCACTGCTGACAAATAGCTGCCCAGCGTGGCCTCGAAGAGGGAGGGAAACCATGGCGCCGTTAAGAAATGGCCGCAACCGGTGGGGCCGGGGCTCTGGGTGGAGCGCGGCTCTGGTATTCCTGGCCCTGGCCTGGACTCTGGCGCTGCCCCAGGCGGCGTCAGGCGCTTTCTGGTGGCTCACCGGCTCCATGGCCACGGCCCGCGCCGCGCACACCGCCACCTTGCTGGCCAACGGCAAGGTCCTGGCGGCGGGAGGCTTGAACGGCCCATATTCTTTCCTGGGCAGCGCCGAGCTTTACGACCCAGCCACGGGCACCTGGAGCGTCACCGGCTCCCTCATCACCACCCGGGAGTTTCACACGGCCACCCTGTTGCCCAACGGCAAGGTCCTGGTGGTGGGAGGCATTAATTCACATTTTATCGGCATTGGGGAACAGTCCAGCGCCGAGCTTTACGACCCGGCCACGGGACTCTGGACCGCTACCGGCTCCATGGCTCAGGCCCGGGTATGGCACACGGCTACTCTCCTGCCCAACGGCCAGGTCCTGGTGGCGGGGGGCTATACCTATAACAGCGGCTATCTGGCCAGTGCCGAGCTCTACAACCCGGCCACGGGGACCTGGAGCGCCACCGGCCCCCTCAACCTGCCCCACGCCCATCACACCGCCACCCTGTTGCCCGACGGCAAGGTCCTGGTGGCAGGAAGCGAGGATAGCCTTTCCCAGTCCAGCTCCGAGCTCTACGACCCGGTGGCGGGGACCTGGTCCTCCACCCCGGGTAGTCTGAACGTTGGCAGGGGCTATCACACCGCCACCCTGCTGGCCAACGGCCAGGTCCTGGTGGCGGGAGGTAAGAATGGCACCGGCCCCCTGCGCAGCGGCGAGCTCTACAACCCGGCCTTGGGGACTTGGAGCCTAACCCCCCTCTTCACCAACGCCCGCGAAAGTCACACCGCCAGCCTGCTGCCCAATGGGCAGGTGCTGGTAGCGGGGGGCTTTGGTAGCAGCGGCCAAGCCATGGGTAGCGCCGAGTTCTATGACCCGGCCGCGGGGACCTGGGGACTCGCCGTCGGCCTTCAGGCTTCCCGAGGCGATCACACCGCCACCCTGCTGCCCAGCGGCCAGGTGCTGGCGGTGGGAGGCTCCACCTCCTACCAAAACCAAGAATTTGCCAGCGCCGAGCTCTATAACCAGCAGGCGCAGTTCTGGATCAGTGCCGGTTCACTAACCGCGGCCCGGGCCCATCATACCGCCACCCCCTTGCCCGGCCCGCCCGCGCAGGGCTCTGTTTTGGTGACGGGGGGGTTCGATGGGACCAACTATCTTGCCAGCGCCCAGGTCTATGTGCTCACGAACGCCAACTCGGGTGCGGGGACCTGGAACAACACCGGCCCGCTGAACACCGGCCGGGCCTACCACACCGCCACCCTGCTGCCCAACGGAAAGGTCCTGGCGGCGGGAGGCGCCAGCCCCGCTTACCTGAATTCCGCTGAGGTCTTTGACCCGGCGGCGGGGACCTGGAGCGTCACCGGCGCCCTCAATGCCGCCCGGGACGTGCACACCGCCACGCTCTTGCCTAATGGGGAGGTCCTGGTGGCGGGGGGGTACAACGGCGCTTACCTGGCCAGTGCCGAGCTCTATAATCCAGCCACCCGAACCTGGAGGGCCACCGGGTCGCTGACCACGGCACGGGGTTATCACACTGCCACCCTGTTGCCCAACGGCAAGGTCCTGGTGGCTGGAGGGTACGGCAACGGCGCCAGCGACCCCCTATTCAGCGCCGAACTCTACGATCCGGCCACGGGGGTCTGGACCGGTGCCAGCAGCCTCAACGGGGCCCGTTACCTGCATACGGCCACCCTGCTGCCCAGCGGCCAGGTGCTGGTGGCGGCGGGCCTGGGGAGTGGCGGCGTAGAATTGCCCAGCGCCGAGCTCTATAACCCGGCCACCGGAGGTTGGACCTTTACCGGCCCTCTGACCGCGGGCAGGGACAGTCACACGGCTACTCTGCTGCTCGGCGGGCAGGTGGTAGTATTGAGTGGCTATAATGGCCTTCAGACGCCCTCAGCCGAGTTCTACGATCCGGCCACGGGGACCTGGACCTTCCCCGGCACCATTACCAGATTGCAGGGCTACGCGCGCGCCGCCGCCCTACTGCCCGGCGGCCAGGTGCTGGTGGCCGGAGGCGTCTTCAGCTCCTACCAGAGTGACACCGAGCTCATTGATGCGGGCCTGGGTTTCGCCGGGGCCTGGCGTCCCGTGGTCAGCTCCGTCAGCACCATCCTGAACGGCATTGCGTCCGCCACCCTTCGCCCCAAAAGCCAGGTCGTGCTGGGGGGCAGCGGCTTCCTGGGATTTTCCGATGCTTCCGGGGGGGGCACCAACGATTCAGCCACGGACTATCCCCTGGTGCAACTCCGGCGGCTTGATAATGATCTGGCGCTCTGGCTCCCACCCGTCCCGGCGCAGTCCTTCTCCGCCACCGCCTTCACCTCCAAGCCCCTCCCGGCCCTGCCCCCGGGGTATTACCTGGCAACGGTGTTCACCAACGGCATTCCAAGCATCTCCCAGGTTGTCCTGGCTCCGGCGCCAAAAGGCGGGGCCATCGCCGGGCCTCTCCTGCTGCTTTTGCTGGATGATTAGGGTGCTTGCCGGTGGCCAGCACCATAGGGCCAGGCTCAACCCCCCCAATCTTCTGGGGGTGGCGGAGCCTGGCTCCGCGCCTATGGACAAAAATGCGTTAATTTCTGCTAATATATTGATAAATCGTGTAATTATAAATAGTTAAGATATTCTCCGCCTATCTTCACGGTTCGAGAAACGCCGCTACGGTTTGATCTGCTCCGCAGCCGCGGTAATCCCATTCTCAAAACTTGAAACTCGAAACTTTCTCCCTTGACATCGGCTGCGGCGTCCATATTTTTAGGAGGGTGTCACGGCTTGAAGCTCAGGTGAATACTGGAATGGTGGGCAGTGCCCACCCTACATTTTATTGTGTGAATACGGGAATATCTAGATAGGAGGTTTTCCGATGGAAGTGCACACCATCCTCTGGCCCACCGACCTTTCCAAAAATTCGATTAAAGCCGCCAAGCACGTGGAATCGCTGGCGGAAAAGTATCAGGCCAAGGTCGTCCTCCTTTACGTCGGGGTGGATTTGATGTCTCATTTCGGGGCCTACAGCTACCCCACGCCGGAGCACGTCAAACATTTTCAGGACTGGGAAATGCAACACGCCAAAAAGCAACTGGAGGCGGTCTGCGACAAGGAACTGAAGGCCTGCCCCAAGCTCGAGATGCGCCTGGTGCAGGGCGAGGCGGCCACCGAGATCCTCAAGGCCGTGAAAAAGGAGAAGGCCGACATGGTGGTGCTCACCAGCCACGGCCGCGGCCACGATGAACTGGACCAGAGGAGCACCGATTTCGGCAGCGTGGCCAAGAAGGTGATGGCCAATTCTCAAGTGCCGGTGCATTTGGTGAATCCGTTTAAGTAGGAAAAATAGGGACACCTCCTATTTTTCCAGGCGGGACTTAACATGGCGGGATAGATTTGGGAAAAATAGGAAGTGTCCCTATTTTTCCCGGTGAGGCAAACTGCACAGGCTGGAAGCCTGCGCTACCGGGAGAATAATAAAAAACGCCGGCCTGAGACCAGACCGGCGTTTTTATTAGGCAAATCGCGGTTAGATTTCGGTTATGGTAATCGCGGCTGAAGGGCAGACCTCTACGCAGCTCTCGCAGCCCAGGCACTCCTCTTCATTCACCGGGACCGCTTTGCCATCCTGCAGCTCGAACACGCCCACCGGGCAAACATTAACGCACTCTTCGTCGCCAGTACACTTGTCGGCATCGACTTCCACCTGCCAGGCCATTAGGCTTACCTCCCTTTAGGATACTCTATAAACGTCGATCCGAAGGCGACGTTTTCTGTAGGGGCGAACCTGGTGATCGCCCACCATCTCCGGGCGAACCCAAGGTTCGTTCTTATATTTTAATACTATTTTTACTACAACATCAAGCTCGCACCTCTTCCTTGATGGAGACCGCCACCTTGTAGAGGACGGTTAGGATAAAAAAGCCCAGGGCCCAGATCCCCAGGGTGATAAGGGCCTCCGGCACGGTGGGCCAGTACTCGATGACCTTCTCCAGAGGGTTGGGGACGAAGCCGCCGGTCATCAGCCCCAGCCCCTTGTCCAGGTAAGTGGTGATGATGATGAGGCCGCAGACCCAGGCCAGGGTCTTCTCGTTTTTGCGGACTGCCGGATTCACCATGAGCAGCGCCGCCGCGGTCATACCGACGATAGCGAACCACATGATGGGAACCAGCCGGCCCTTGCCTTCCAGGCCGTAAAAGAGGTATTGGAAGTGCAGCATGTGGTCCGGAATCTGGCTGTAGAAGACAGTGAAGACTTCGCAGAAGAACAGGAAGACGTTGATCAGCACGGCGTAGGTGACGATCTTGGCCAGGGTCTGGATCTGTTCCTTGCCCGGATCAAACTTGCTGTACTTCCGGACCAGCAGGCAGAGGAGGATGAGCAGAGACGGCCCGGCGCAGAAGGCCGAAGAGAGAAAGCGGGGGGCCATGACGGCGGTGAGCCAGTAGCCCCGGCCGGGCAGGCCGGCATACAGGAAGGCCGTGACCGTGTGGATGGAGACGGCCCAGGGGATGGAGACGTAGGAGAGTATCTTCACCCAGTGGGGCGGCGCCACGTCATGCCGCTCGCACTCCAGCACATTCCAACCGATGAGGATGTTCAGCAGCAGATAGCCGTTTAAGACGATCATGTCCCAGAACAGGATGGAGCCGGGGGTGGGGTACTTAAGGACGTTAAGCACCCGGTCGGGACGGCCCATGTCCACCACGATGAACAGCAGGCACATGGTCACCGCGGCCACCGCCAGGAATTCACCCAGGATGGTGACCCGGCCGAAGGCCTTATAATTATGCAGGTAATAAGGCAGAACCACCATGACGGCCGAGGCGGCCACGCCCACCAAGTAGGTGAACTGGGCGACGTAAAAGCCCCAGGAGACGTCCCGGCCCAGGCCGGTGATCCCCAAGCCGGTGGTAAACTGCCGGGTGAAATAGAAAAATGCGCCTATGGCAAACAGCCCCAGCAGCGCCGCCAGTAATCCGTAGTACCTTTTGGTTCCGGTAAAGGCATTTTCGAGCATGGCTACCTCACACGATATAGTAAACCTGGGGGTTGGTCCCGAGGAACGGTTTACGTCTGATGGTAAAATTGTCCCGCAGCAACTCCCTGACCTTGGACTTGGCGTCGCTGAGATCACCGAAGGCCATGGCCCCCTGGGAGGCTACCACGCAGGCGGGCATCAGGCCCTTGGCCAGCCGTTCGGCGCAGAAGGTGCACTTTTCGACCACGCCGATCTCCCGGGTGGGGTAGTCGGGGAACTCTTCCTTGACGAAGGGCCGGGGGTCCCGCCAGTTGAAGCTCCGGGCTCCAAAAGGGCAGCCCGCCATGCAGAAGCGGCAACCGATGCAGCGGTGCATGTCCATCATGACGATGCCATCCTCCCGCTGGAAGGTGGCCTTGGTGGGACAGACCCGGACACAGGGCGGATTCTGGCAATGGTTGCAGAGCAGCAGGAACTGCATGTGCTCCAGCTTCTCTTCCATATGCTCCTGTTCGACCCCGGGGAAGGCATTATGATAAGGCTCGGTCCAGATCCACTTAACCTCCCATCTGACCAAATCCTCGTCGGAGACTTTCAGCTTGGGATCAATGGGATTCTTGAAATCCGGCACGTTATGGACCCTGTGGCAGGCGTCGCTGCACTTCTTGGCGGTCTGCTCGTCCAGTTTGCGCATGTCCACCACCATGGACCAGCGCTTGGCCTTCAGGGCCTGCGGCTGGGCCTCCATGGCAGCCTCAACCTGGCCCGGCCGCAGCAGTTCAAAGGCGGTCTTGCCTCCCAGCCCCAAGATCGTGGAGAGTCCGGCTAATTTGATAAAATCTCTTCTGTCGATACTCATCACTTAGCCTCCGCCTTCGCCACCGGTTGCTCTTTAGTCAGATGGCAACCAAAGCAGTTGGGGGTCACCGCAACATAATTGTGGCATTTATCGCAAAATTCAGTCTTGTTGGAGTGGCATTCCAGGCAGGTATTGGAAAGGCTGGCCAGAAACTTCTTGCCTTCGGGATTGACGAACATGCGGTCGTCTGTCGGCCCGCCTCCGGATCCTTTGCTGCGGACCACCGATTCCCGCCAGTCGACCAGCAATTGCATGTGGTTGGCCCGCATCCAGTCAGTAGGCATGACGCACTTCCGATCCTTTTCGGCCAGCTTTTGGATGGCCGGCGTATCCAACTTAGGCGTCGGCGCGGGCACGGTCTTGCCCAGGTTGGGCAGGACGGGGAAGAGCACCAGTCCGAAGAAGATCAGCAGCCCCAAGGCGATATATTTGAAGTCATATAACTTCTTGGGGACTTCCGGCTTCGGGGCGAAACTGCCGAATTCGTTTCTGATATTTTTATCTTCCATGGCTATTCCGCTTCCTCCCCTTCCTCAGGCTCCCCGAAACCCACCAGGTCGCGGTCCCGCAGGTCGGTGGTGCGCTCGAGCTCATCATCGAAGATCAGGGCGTTGCCCACCATCTCGGTGATGCCGGTAACCTGCATATCCGGCACCCAGTACTCCATCAGGGTGGGCAGGGTGGCCCGGTCCAGGGCGCAGATGCAGCCCAGGTGATTCACTCCGTATTTTTCGGCCACGTACTTGACGGCGTTGGCCCGGGCCATGCCGCCTTGCATGCGGGCTTCCATGTTTTCGCTGGCGTTGATGGCGCTGGAGGAGCCGCAGCAGAAGGTCTTTTCCCGGATGGTGTTGGGGGGCATTTCGAAGAAATGGCCTTCCGGCAAGACGTTGTTGATGATGTAGCGCGGTTCTTCGAAGATCCCCATACCCCGGGCGGGGTTGCAGGAGTCGTGGAAGGTCAGCTTGATGTGGGCGTTGCGTTGCGGGTCCAGCTTCAGCTTATTGTTCTTGATCAGGTCCGCAGTGAATTCGGAGATGTGCACCATTTTGTGGACCGCGGCGTTCTCGAACACCGTGCCGGTGATGGGGGATTTCGGCTGCTCCAGGAAGTCCGCCCCTTCCCACCAGGTGGACATGTATTGGTTGCACACCCGCCACATATGGCCGCACTCGCCGCCCAGGATCCACTTGACCCCGAGGCGTTTGGCTTCGTGGTAGATCTTGGCGTTCAGGCGCTTGCCCATTTCGTGGGAGCCGAACCAGCCGAAGTTGCCGCCCTCGGCGGCATAGGTGCTGAAGGTGTAGTCCAGGCCGATGTGCTCGAACAGCAGCAGGTAGCCCATCAAGGTAAAGGAACCGGGGTCGGCGAAGTAGTCGCCGGAGGGAGTGACGAAGAGGACCTCGGCGCCCTTGCGGTTATAGCTTGGAGTGGTGGTGATGCCGGTGATGCGCTCGTTTTCCTCGGCCAGGAAGTCGATCATGTCCTTGAAGGCCTGGGGCGTGGCGCCGATGTGGCTGCCCTTGTCGTAGCACTGGCCCACTGAGGCCATGGCCCAGTCGATATTGACGCCGATGGAGGCCAGCAGTTCCCGCCCGAGAATGGTCATTTCCGCCATGTCGATGCCGTAAGGGCAGAAGAGGGAACACCGCCGGCAGATGGTGCACTGGTGCAGGTAGAAGAACCACTCCTTGATGACATCTTCGGTCAGGTCCCGGGCGCCGACGATCTCGCCCAGGATCTTGCCCATGGGCTTGAAGTAGCGTCTGTAGACCGACCGCAGCAGTTCGGCCCGGAGCACCGGCATATTCTTGGGGTCGCCCGTGCCCAGGAAGAAGTGGCATTTGTCGGCGCAGGCCCCGCAGCGCACGCAGATATCGAAAAAGACCTTCAGGGAACGGAAGCGCTGCAGCCGGTCTTCCATGCCCTGCAGGATAATTTCCTTATAATCCTTGGGCAGTTGCCAATCCTCATCAGGCGTGTTCCATTTGCGCTGGAAGGGATAATCGATCCATTCCATCCACTTAGGGTTAGCAGCGTTTAAATAGGTGCCCGGCCGGAAGTCGGGCTTGAGATCCATCCAGCCTTTCTCCGGCGGCTTATAGCTTAACCCACTGAGTAAATCTGTTGGTGTCGGACCCTTAGCCTTAGCCATATACTCATTGCTCCTTTTCAACCGGGATCCCGGCCTCGATCATGGCTTCCCTAAATTTGTCTTCGTATTCGTCATAGTGATGGAACTTGACGGGATAGTTCCAGGGATTGACGTGCAGGACCCAGCGGTTGTTGCTGATCATATTCCTGGAGGGGCTCAGGAACACTCCCGGCGCATGCATCAACTTGCTGAACGGGAAGTAGGCGAAGAGGGCGCTTACCAGGAAGATATGAACGTAAAAAATGGAGCCGATGCCCGCCGGCACCTTGGGATGCAGGGCCACCAGGCTCATGACCAACTCCTTCACCGCCACGATGTCCACTTTGTAGAAGTAGCGCATCAGGATGCCGGAAATGGCGATTCCCAGAATCAACAGCAACGGGAAATAGTCTGCGGCCAGAGAAATGTAGCGCAGCATGGGGTTGGTGATCCGCCGGGCCAGCAGGTAAGCCACGGCCACCACCAGGATCACGCCGCTCATATAAACGACGGGGGTGAAGAAATACATGAAGCCGTCGGCGGCGTCGATCATATGGATGAAACCGGGCACCGGCTCGGTGAAGAAGCGCAGGTGCCGCAGCAGCACGGTGAGGAAGGCATAGTGAAAGGCGATGGCCCCCAGCCAGAGCCACTTGTAAGACCAGTGGATCAACCGAGACTTTTCTGGGTCATCGGGGTCTTTGCGCAGCTCGGAGCGCAGGTTCCGGAAGAGGCTGCGGAAGGCGAAGACTTCCAGGGCCATGCGGCCGATGAGGTCCTTGAAGGTTGCCGGGTTGTCGAATCGGGTTCCCAGGTCCCGCTCGATCCAGGGGAGGGTACGGCCCTGGGAGGCGGTGGTGGGAATCCGGAAGGGTACGGGGGATCGGGCCCATTGGATGAGGCGATAGATAAAGCCCTCTACGAAAATGAGAATAGCCAGATAGGGGACCGCTACCCCGAAGACAATCTGCAAGTTTCCCCGGGCTCCGATGTAGGCCACCAGGATGAGCCCAAGCACTGCGAACAGGGCCACAGAGAAATGACGCTTAAAAAAATCCATGTACTGTCACCTCGTTTCCGTTGGTCTGCCAATACCGATTAAAAGCTGTTGATATCCATACCTTGACTCCGCATGAAGCTGCTGACGCGCTGTTTTATCTCGGTCACCCGAATATCGCAGAGCTTCTCCCGCCGCTGGGTATAGACCTCAAAACCCAACAAGGCCATGCCGTCGATGCGGGACTCCACTTCCTGGAGTTCTGGGTCGAATTGGCCGCCCTTCAATTCTTTGGCCAGTTCCTCGCGGATCACGTTCTTCAACAGGAAGATGAAGGCCAGGGCCTGGGAGGGAGAAAAATTCTGCAGGGCCCGGACGCGGATCACTTCATCCAGCGCGGCCATTACCTGGTCCCGGTCCGTCTCCTGGACGAGGGTCTCAAGGATACGCCCCAATCCCTGGGAGAGCTGGTGGCCCATCGGATTGTCGAAGCGGTTCGTTTCCTTCTTCAGAAAGATAGCAGTGGTGGGGGAATAGCTCTCGAAAAGACGATGCAGCCACCGGTCCGTCAGGCTGGCTTTTCTTTCCGACAAAAGTTTGACCAGTTTCATATTTATCCTTTTAGAGCTAGAGAATGTTAAAACATTCACAAATTTAGTGTCAAGGAAAAAATGATGAAAAACTTCGAGTTCATGCCCGGTTCCGGGCCTGAAGGTCGAGAAGAGCAGCTGCGACTTTTTGAGTCGAGACCGGCGATTCAGGAGTCGGATCGAGCCGGCGGCTCTCCCTGGTCCTTCTCCCGGGCCTCTTTCGGAGGGCTCTCCCGGCCGGTGCGGCGGTCGCGGAACACCAGATAATCGAACAGATAGGCATTGACGAGGAACAGGATGGTCAAGGCCAGGAGATAATCCCGGCTGTTCAGATCCACGGCCCGCACCACGAGCTTGGCGGCTACAAAGCAGATGAACAGCCTGAGAAAAAATGAAAAAGCGACCTTCATGGCGCGATTCTACCCAATTGACCCGGCAATGGCAAGAGGCGCGGCCGACCGCCGGGAGGTGGCCTGGTTCGGTGGTTGACGGCCCCGGCTGCTTCATATATCTTTATAAATTTGAGGCTGTTAGGCGCAGTGGCAGTAAGGCGGAGGTAAGCGACGCGGTGGGTAACTTGCCAGACCTGATCCAGTTCATCTTCGCCGGCCTGACCGGAGGGGCGATCTATGCCCTGGTGGCTTTGGGTTTCGGGGTGGTCCACAACACCATGGGCATCGTCAACTTCACCCAGGTAGACTTCGTCTCCCTGGGCGGTATGGTGCTTTATAGCGCCCTGTTCGCCGTCGGCCTGCCCATGCCCGCGGCCCTGGCCGCGGCGATCATCGGGGTGACCCTGGCGGCCGTCGTGGTGGAGGAACTGGGGGTGCGGCCCTCCCGCTCCCAGAGCCACCTGGTGCTGATTTTCCTCACCATCGGTCTGTCCATCATCCTCCGGGGGGTCATGAAGCTCATCTGGGGGAAGAACCGGATGGCCGTGCCGTCTCTCTCCGGGGAGACGCCGGTGCACCTGTGGGGGGCCGCCATCCTGCCCCAGACCCTGTGGATTCTGGCCCTCACCGGCCTGGCCATTATCCTGTTGGTGCTCTTTTTCCGCAAGACCTCCCTGGGGCTGGCCATGCGGGGGGTGGCGGCCAATGAGGCCGCGGCCGCGGTGGTGGGCCTCCCGGTCTGGCGGGTCAAGGCCGCCAGCTTCGCCCTGGCCGGGGCCTTGGGTGGGTTGGCCGGCTGCCTGGTGACCCCCATCACCACCCTTAGTTACGATGTGGGGGTGCTCCTGGGGCTCAAGGGCTTCGCCGCCGCCATCCTGGGGGGCTTCGGCTCCTTCCCCGGGGCTATTTTGGGAGGGCTAATCCTGGGCCTCCTGGAGAGCCTGGGCGCCGCCTATATTAGCAGCGCCTATAAGGACATCATCGCCTTCGTGGTACTGCTGTTGGTCCTATTCATCCGGCCCCGGGGGCTGTTAGGCGGGGAGGGGTAGGGAGAGTTTTGTGGGGGAGGGGGCCAGGGGCTTTCGTAAGTGGCCCCTGCCCCCTCCCCCACACCCCCACCCCAACCCCATAAGTTTTATTTTAGTGGCACAGGCGTCCTGCCGGTGCAATGAACAGGCTGGAAGCCTGTTCCACCAATAATCAAGATAAATTCAATTGATTAAAGGCAAGATCAATGTTACCCACCATCAGATTCTTTGTAATCATGTTAATCTTCACGCTGCTGGCCGGGTTTTTTATCGTGCCCGACCCGGACCATGCCGGATCATGCCATCGTGCTGCTCGATGACCAAAACCACACTTATTTATCGCCGATTTGCGCCAAGCAAGAGAAGAAAGAATATCGGCAAGCCAAGGCTGCCGAGGCGCGCAAATTAAAGTATGAACCGGATAAAGAATGCTTGAGTAAAGCAGGATTCAGCCAGGATGACCGTTCCCTAACCGGCCGGTTTTGCGAAAGACTGGGGATGCTGCCGCCCCTGCCCAGCCGCTGGAATAAGGACGGCACCTGGAATTGGTAGGCAAAACATGGCCAAGCACAGTGCCGGCCTCTTGATGTATCGCTATCGGGACGACATTCTGGAGGTCTTCCTGGTGCACCCCGGCGGACCGTTTTGGGCCGGGAAGGACCTGGGCTCCTGGTCCATCCCCAAGGGCGAGTATGGACCGGACGAGACCCCGGTGGACGCGGCCTGGCGCGAGTTCGGCGAGGAAACCGCCTGTCCGTCCACGGGTGATCTCCTGCCCTTGACGCCCCTGCGCCAGCCCAGCGGCAAAATCATCGCGGCCTGGGCTTTCCAAGGGGACTGCGACGCCGAGGCCAGCCGGAGCAATACCTTTTCCCTGGAATGGCCCCCCGGCTCCGGCCGGCGGCGGGAATTCCCGGAGGTGGACCGGGCGGCCTGGTTCTCCCTGGAGGAAGCGAAAGCCAAGATCAGCCAGGGGCAGTTGGGCTTTTTGGAGGAACTGGAGCAGATATTGGCACAAAGGCCTGAACAAGCAAGAAAGCTATAGTCATTTCCCCCCTTTCCTAAAGGGGGGAATTGAGTGGTGCCGATTTCATATTAATTATCAATAGTTGAGATGATGGAAACTAAAAAGCTGAAAAACCAAGAAACCCAACGCATCCTCATGGGCAACGAGGCCATGGGGCGGGGGCTGGTGGAGGCCGGGGTCACCCTGTGTGCCTCCTACCCCGGCACCCCGGCCTCGGAGATCCTGCTGGCGGTGGTGGCCGCGGCCAAAGAGACCGGGGCCACGATCCACGCCGAATGGTCGGTGAACGAAAAGGTGGCCTTTGAGACGGCCCTGGCTAATAGCTACACCGGCCGCCGCTCCGCCGTGGCCATGAAGCAGGTGGGGTTGAATGTCGCCTCGGACCCCTTCATGCGCTCCGCCTACCTTGGGGTCAAGGGCGGCCTCATCGTCATCGCCGCCGATGACCCCGGGCCCCATAGCTCCCAGACGGAGCAGGATTCCCGCTTCTTCGCCATGTTCGCCAAGGTGCCGGTCCTGGACCCCTCCAGCCCCCGGGAGGCCAAGGAGATGGTGCGGCAGGCCTTCGAGCTTTCAGAACTTTACGAGTTGCCGGTGATGCTCAGGCCCACCACCCGGGTCTGCCACGCCCGGCAGAATATTACCTGCGAGACGCCTCAGGTCCTGGAGAGGCCCGCCCATTTCGAAAAGAACGTGCGGCGCTGGTGCGCCACCCCCCAGTTCCTGCGGGAGTTGCACCGGGAACTGAACGGCAAGATCGACCGGATCGCGGCCGAGCTGGAGTTTTATCCCGGGCTCACCCCGGGCGACGGCTCCCATCCCGGGACCTGTCTCATCGCCTCCGGGGTGGCCTGCGCCCACACCTGGGACCTGCTGGACGAGCTGGGCCTGCTGGGCCAGATCGATCTTTACCAGGTGACCATGCCCTATCCCCTCAACCGCGATTTCGTTAAAGAAGTCAATCGGATCTATCAAAAAATCCTGGTCATCGAAGAGACCTATCCGGTCATCGAGCTGCAACTGGCCAACGGCCGGGTCCAGGGACGGCGCTCCCGGATGGTGCCCAACCAGGGAGAATTGACCCCGGAGGTCATCCGTTCCGTCCTGGATAAATTTCTCGATCTCCCGGCCCAGGCTGAGGTCGCCGGGCCCCAGGGCGACGCCACCCGTCCCACCCTGTGCGCCGGCTGCGCCCACCGGGCCGCGTTCTACGCCATCCGGGAGACCTTCCCGGAGGGTATCTTTCCGGGCGACATCGGCTGTTATACCCTGGGGATGAACCTGGGGGCGGTGGACACCTGCCACTGCATGGGCGCGGGGCTGAGCCAGGCGGCGGGCTTCTATCACGCCTTCGCCGCCGGCGGCGACGGGGGCAAAATCCCCACCATCGTGGCCAGCATCGGGGACTCCACGTTCTTCCACGCCGGGATCCCGGCCCTGATTAATGCGGTCTTTCATGGGGCCCGGATCATCCTGGTCATCTTGGACAACGCCACCACCGCCATGACCGGGCACCAGCCCACCCCCCAGGTGGGCCTGACGGCCACCGGCGCCCCGGGCCACCCGGTGTTGATCCCCGAACTGGTGCGGGCTTGCGGGGTCGGCTTCTTGAGGGAGTGCGACCCGTACGAAGTCCTGGAGTTCAGCGCGGTCTTAAAGGACGCCGACCAATACTGCCGCAGCCAGGCCGCGGGCCCGGCGGTGGTCATCGCTAAACACGCCTGCATGTTGGACCGGGGCGCCCGCCAGTCCCAGGCGGTCTATGACATGTGCATCACCGATTGCGTCGGCTGCCGGCACTGCCTGGAGAATTTCGAATGCCCGGCCCTCACTCTGGACGAAGCTACCGACCAGGTGGTCATCGATGGGGTGCGCTGCATCGGCTGCGGGGTCTGCGTCCACGTCTGCCCGGCGGGGGCCATTGAGGCGAGGCGGAGGGAGTAAACCTTGAGGGAGGGGGCCAGGGGCTTTTTTGTAAGTGGCCCCTGCCCCCTCCCTCAAATTCCCTCCCCCAACCCCGTATAGTGGGTTGTTAGGGGAGTTTGAGGGGATGGCGGAGGATTGGTGATACCCCAGGCCCTCCCCTCAAAAAACAAAGGAGCAACCTTGAAGCAGCAGATCATCGTCAGCGGTCTGGGGGGGCAGGGGGCGCTTACTGTGACGCGGTTATTGGCCGAGGCCGCGGCGGCGTTGGGGTTGGAGGTCATCACTTCCGAGACCCATGGCATGGCCCAGCGCGGCGGCACGGTCATCTCCATGGTCAAGGTGGGGCCCTTCCGGGGTCCCTTGATTCCCGCCGGGGCCGCGGAGGTGGGGCTCTTTCTGCACGAGAAAAACCTCGGGGTGCACCGAAGTTACCTGGGTCCTGACGCCCGGGTCTTCGTCAACTCGGCCGCGCCGGGAGATTACCTCCGGGTGGATGCCCGCAAGCTGGCCGAAGAGATGGGGGCGCCGGTGGCCGCCAATCTCATCCTCCTGGGTTTTGCCGCGGCCAAAGACGGTCTTTTCTGTGGAGTGGAACTCCTGGAGCAGGTCATTATGGAGAAGATCCCGGCCCGGTTCCGGGAGACGAACCTCAAGGCTTTTCACCGGGGCGTAGCCGCGGCAAATAAGTTCAAGGTTGAGACTCTGCGGAAGTCCTTGCAACTGCCATTCTGAGGGAGTAAAGCGACCGAAGCATCTCGGTTTGGTAGCACAGCCTTTCCAGGCTGTGCCTATTCCAGCACAAAGCCTGTGCCACCAAACCCTGAGATCCTTCGCTTCGCTCAGGATGACAAAATGGCTGTTCGCAGAGGTCTCAACCTTGAACTTTGAACCTCACAAAGGACACAGAAAGGCCGGATGAAACTCCCCAGCAAAACCAGGGCCTATATTATCCGCCACCACACCGGCCTGATGGTCTGCGGACTGTCAGTGGTGCTGCTGGCCACGCCGCTGGTGGTCAATAATCCTTATGACCTGGGGATTCTCAACCTTATCGGGCTCTATGTCATCGCAGTTCTGGGCCTCAATCTCTTCATCGGCTACGCCGGGCAAATCTCCCTGGGGCACGCGGCCTTCTTCGGCCTGGGGGCATACGGTTCCGCCATCCTCACCACCACCTATCAGTTGCCGCCCTGGCCCGCCCTGGCCCTAACCGCGGTGAGCGTGGCGGTGGTGGCGCTGATCATCGGCGTTCCCACCCTGCGGCTCTCCGGCCACTACCTGGCCATGGCCACCCTGGGGTTCAACTACGTGGTCCACAGTGTTTTGGTCCAGTGGGACGCGGTCACCGGCGGGCCCAGCGGCCTCTCGGGAGTGCCGCCCTTGGCGCTCTTCGGTCTGAGCTTTGATAATGACGTGAAGTTCCATTACCTGGTCTGGAGCTTCGCCATGGTGGCCCTGACCCTGTGCCTCAACCTGGTGCGCAGCGGCGTGGGCCGGGGATTGGCCGCCCTGGCCCAGGACGAAGTGGCTGCCTCGGCCCTGGGGGTGGACGTGGCCCGGGCCAAGGTGGGGGTCTTTGTGCTTTCCGCGGTCTTCGCCTCGGTGGCCGGCAGCCTCTATGCCCACTACTTCGGCTACGTCAACCCCGACTCCTTCAGCATCTTCAAGTCCCTGGACCTGGTCATCATGGTGGTGGTGGGCGGCCTGGGCTCCATCTGGGGCACCCTCTTCGGGGTGGGGTTCATTACGGTGCTCCCAAATCTGCTGGACTTTTTCGAAACCTACTCAGACATCATTCACGGCGTGATCCTGGTGGTAATCCTGCTGTTCTTGCCCCAGGGCCTGGTCACCGGGTTGGTGGATTACTCTAAAATCCGCCTGGCCCGGCGGCGCCTGGCGGCGGCGGCTCGGGGCGAGCAATGATTTGGGAGAGGGGGCCAGGGGCTTTTTTGTAAGTGGCCCCTGCCCCCTCCCCAAACCCCTCCCCCAACCCCGATAAAGGGTTTTTCAGGGAGCGTTTGAAGAGGTTGAGATTTTTTTGGTGGCACAGGCGTCTCGCCTGTGCATATAAAAATTCAT
The DNA here is from genome assembly GCA_963796215.1 of uncultured delta proteobacterium. Taxonomy (GTDB): domain Bacteria; phylum Desulfobacterota; class Desulfobaccia; order Desulfobaccales; family 0-14-0-80-60-11; genus JAPLJC01. The sequence continues at coordinate 187,794 of CAWCKU010000003.1, forward strand.
AGAATCCAAGAGGCGAAAGTGCCGCCTTGCCGATTTCTAGTTGCCGCAAGAAATTATCTAAAAAGCACAGGCGAGACGTCTGTGCCACCTGGTTTTGGGTATGAAACAAATAAAACCTAATCCTCTGCTCCAGATCACCGGCCTCAGCAAGCACTTTGGGGGCCTGCCGGCCCTCGCCGAGGTGAACTTCGCGGTCGAGCGCGGCCAGGTCACCGCGCTCATCGGCCCTAACGGCGCCGGCAAGACCACCCTGATCAACTGCCTCACCGGGGTCGTGCGGCCCGATCAGGGGGAAATCTGGTTCGACGGCGTCAACCTGGCGGGGCTTCCGGCCCACCGCATCGCCCGCCTAGGCGATCAGCCGCACCTTCCAAAACCTGCGGATCTTTCCGCGCCTTGCCGTCCTGGACAATGTGCTTTGCGGCCTGACCGCCCAGGCCGGGGATTCCATGTTCCTGGCCTTGCTGCGTCCTCCCGGTTTACGCCACCGGGAGCGACGCCTCAGGCTCGCCGCCATGGAGGCCCTGGACACCTTCGGTCTGGCGGATAAGGCCGAACTGCCGGCCGGGGTGCTGCCCTACGGAGACAAGAAGCGCCTGGAGATGGCCCGGGCCTTCGTCTCCCAGCCCGTCTTGACTTTGTTGGATGAACCGGTGGCGGGCCTCAATCCCGAGGAGACCGCCCGGATCGCCGGCCTCATCCGGCAGATGCGGCTGTCCGGCAAGACCATGGTCCTGGTGGAGCACGACATGGAGTTGGTCATGGGGGTCTCCGACCGGGTGGTGGTCCTGGACGGCGGCAGCCGCATCGCCGAAGGTCCCCCGGAGGAAGTGCGCACCAACCCCCTGGTCCTGGAGGCCTACCTGGGCCGCATGAGCGCCACGGCTTGAGTCCCGATTTTTGCCGAAAAAAAGGGCGCACCGAGGGTGCGCCCTTTGCTTGCCAAGGCAGGCGCCGCAGCGCCGGAGCCGCTAGTTCTTCAGGGTAATCTTTAGCCCGTCGGCCACCCAGGTTGAGCTGCACCCCGGTCTGATCCGAAAGCAGGTTGATGACCACGCCTTTGTCATTGCGCATGACCAGACCGCCCTTGCCTTCGCCCACCGCCGCACCGGCGCTGGCCGACACGTAGGTGCCTGCCAGGTCAGCAGGCGTCCTTCAAATTGGTGGCCGTTCCCTTGGCGGTGATTTGGGAGATGCCCACCGCGGCCACATTCAGGCCCTTGATGTCAAAGTTATAGGTTGTGCCTTTGAACTTGAGAGTGCCGGTGCCCCAGGTCCAGCCGACCCCGACCGCCACCTCCTTGGCTACAATGGTAATCTCGCCGACGGGAGCTGGGGCTTGGGGTTGGGCTACTGCTGCCGACACGGTGAACAGGAGGATCACCGCCAGGGCCAGATTCACGAAAACTTGCCGTTTGCGCATCAGTTGAGTCCTCTTTTAAATGGATATTTGTTTGTAGCGACTATTTTAAATGAGGCAAAAGGCCTCCGGCACTATCTCATTTCGATGTTGAACCCCTGGGGCCCGATGGTCAACTGCAATCCCTGTTGGACGGAATAGAGCTCGATCTGGACGCCCTTCTGGTTTCTCATGGACACGCCGCCCGCCCCGCCGCCCACGGTCAGGCTTGCCCCCACCGCGGCATAATTGCCGGCCAGGTCGGAGGGGTTATTCAAGTAATAGACGTTGCCCACGGCGCTCACCGTGGAAAAGCCCACGTCGCCCACGGTGAGGCCGCTGACCTTAAAGCGGTAGGTGTTCCCCTGGTATCTAAGAACCCCGCTGCCCCAACTGGCGCCGACCCCGGCGGCGACGCTGGTCAGTTCAATGGAAACCGTGCCCGCCGGGTAGGGCAGTGCGGCGTTGCCGTTCGAGGCGGCCGCGAGAAGGAGCCCCACAAGTGCCAGACTCAGGAGAATTCTTTTCGAACGCATCTTTTCCATCCTTTAGCTTGGGTTGCAAGGTTAATTGCCGATTTAAACCCAAATTAAGACCCAGAAAGTTATTGTCAAGCCGCCCCGGTAAATTGAGGCGCACCGCGGAACCGGCGCCCTCCGACTTTAGCTGGACACGACCACGGTTGATGATTAAGATGTTGGCCAATCTCTAGGTAAGATCGGATCATTGCCATGAAACTATTTTTCTTGATCTTTTCCATCATCCTGGCCCTAAGTCTGCTCATCACCGGCCTGTTGTATCTGTTGCGCCGGCGGTTCGGCAAAACCGACCTGGCCGTCGAGCATCTCCATCCCTCGGTCTTCAGCTTCTTCACGACCATCTATGCCTTCTTCCTGGGCTTTGCCCTCATCACTCTCTGGTCGGCCTTCCTCACCGCCCAGGGCAACGTCACCCGGGAGGCCGACTCGCTCCTCGTCGCCTGTCGCCTCTCCCAGACGCTGCCCAACTCCGGGGCCTTTCGCCAGTCCTTGACGGCCTACGTCAAAAGCGTGGTAGAGGATGAGTGGCCTAGCATGGAAACCCACGACGCCATGAGCGCCAGAACCCAGCAATCCCTGGATAAGGTCTGGGACAGCTTTATCCTTCTCAAACCCACCGATAAAGGCGACAACGATCTCTACATCGAGGTCGGCAACCGCCTGAGCGAAGCCAGCCAGCAAAGGCTGGCCCGGGCCCAACTCACGCAAGGCAACCTCTATCCCCCCATCTGGGTGATTATCGTCTTCGGTTTCATCACCGTGCTTTACGGCCTTTATTTCAACCACATGCAGCAGAACGCGGTGCGCCTCTGCTTCGATTTCATGGTGATCTTCGTGGTGCTGTGCTGCATCTATTTCATATACGACATCGATACGCCCTTCTCCGGCTATGTGGTGGTCCAACCGGAGGTTTTTAAACTGGCCTACGCCAAGATGCTGGCTTTACCATGAAGGGGACCATGAAAAACAAAATCCGCTTCTACCTGGGGTTCATCAGCTATGTTATGGCCTGGATTCTGCCTCTGTCCGGTTTTCTGGTGGCCCGGCTAAATCTGTCGCCGGGCGTCAAGGCGGCCATCATCGGCGTCATGACCTTGGGTATCCCGGAGCTTCTGGTCATCCTGGCGGTGGTCTGCCTGGGCAAGGAGAACCTTATTGATATTAAGGAGAAACTCCTGGCCTGGCTGGAACTCATCAAACCTCCGGGACCGGTGGGCCGCTGGCGCTACCGGGTGGGGCTGGTCATGTTCCTGCTGCCTCTTATCCCCATCTATATCATGGCCTATATGCCCCAATGGTTGCCGGACCATTCGCCCCTGCGTCTTTACGTCAATCTGGCCGCGACCCTTATGTTCCTGTCCAGCCTTTTCATCCTGGGGGGCGATTTTTGGGACAAACTCCGGGCCCTGTTCGTTTACGACGCCCGGGCGCACTTCGAGCCGCACCCGGAACCGTGAAACTCCGGAAGATTGGGCGGCGTACTCGCCAGGCAGGGAATCCCTAAGCTCCAAATGCCCTCATAAGACTAAAAACTCGAAATTCGCAGCTTGAAATCCTTTAAGTGAGAGACAAAATGACCGATGAGTTTAGGGTAAGGACTAAAATATACCGTCCAGCCCACCTCCAGGTATCGGCGACGGGCTGGCAATTAATCATGGACATCCGCCCCCGGCCAAGGCAAGCCCATAACCGTGGTCAGTGCAGACCAGTTGGAGGGAGTAGGGAAATGGAAGAGCGGCGTAAGGCCAAGCGAATCGCCCTCTTTTTGGAAGTAAAAGGGATTGACCAGCAACCCAGGGGCAATACCTTTCTCTTGAACATCAGTGAATCCGGGGCCAAGATCGAGACCACCCGCAAATATGCCTCCGGCGACCTGGTGGAGTTCAGTTTCGTCCTCCCCGACATGAAGAAAGAAATTACCCGCCAAGGGCACGTGGTTTGGGTCCTGCCTCACCCGGAAAAGCCGGACGCCTCACTGGTAGGCCTGGAATTCTCCACCCCCTGGCATTTGGGCCGAAGATCGACCTAGAAATTTGGCACCGCCGCCCCCAATCTAAATTGACTACTTCTTGCTGGCTACTGATTTATAATAGGCCACCCCTGCTCCCCACCAGGTCAATTCAAAGTGCTGGCCCTCGAACTCCAGGCTGGGCCGCACATAGAAGATCAGCTTTTCCACCAGGCGGCCGTGCAGGGGGTGGGCCAGGACCGCGGTGACCAGCACCTCGGCTTGTTCGGGTGCGGTAGTGAAAGGATCGGTGATATTATCCATGTTTTCGAACTCCGTTTCTCTGCGCCTTGGCGGTCGAATTTTTACTGCGGAGACGCAGAGAGCGCCGAGATACTTGGCTGCTTCCCTTGATAAAAGAAAATTCAGCCATAGCTTTTCTCTTATAATTTAAGTTCACTGAGGAGAAAAACAATGGATATCGACAAACTGACCCTCCCCAGTTGGTGGCGGACCTGAAGCAGGCCGCGGCCAACTGCCCCAAATGCGAAGGCACCCGGGAGACGGTCTTCACCGCCCGGGGCCGGGACAATATCGTCAACTGCCTGGAGTGCGAGCCGATCCACGATGCCCTGGCGCACCTGGAAGGCGCGGCGAAACTGCTGAAGGATATTTGAAAAATAGGGACACCTCCTATTTTTGTTGAAAAAGAGAATTGACAGCTTTAGCCTAAGGCAAAAATAGGAAGTGTCCCTATTTTTTCGCGAAACTGCTGCAAGGGATTTAGGAGCCATTTACCACCTCAATTCATAAAAAAATGCCCTTCTGAGTGTAATTTTACCCCCTGATTTTGGTAAAGATGGGACAAGCGGCACTCCGCGTGTTTCCCCAGCCACTGAATATTGCGGGAATTGTGCCGCTTTGGGGCGGCTGGGGACCGGGGGCGTTTGACTGCCAACCCGCTTTATTTCCAGGCAATTTCACCAAGGAAGCGCCGCCGTTGCGGAACAAAGACTATGGCCGGCGCTTATTCAGGGAAAGCGCGGGCGGCTGTGCCGCCTTGCCCATAATTAAGGAAAGAGAGAGAAAATTCCAGAAAAGGAAATATGGTTGACTCAGAAAGTTCAAGGTTCAAGAAGTTAAGGGCAGGCTGGGCCGCCGAATTTTGGCGGCCACAGGCCGCCCTATGGCGGAATTTTTTTGAAACTTGACAAAAAGATCAATATTATACATTATTTATATACATCACTGAGAAGGATGGTCGCCATGTTGAGGATCCAGATCTATTTAACGGAAAAAGAACGGGCGGCGCTGCGTAATCTGGCCCGGGGGACCGGCAAGAAGCAGAGTGAATTGATTCGCCGGGCCATTGACGACTTCATCGAGCGGTTTCGACCCCGGGAGCGCCTGGCGTCGCTGGCGCAGGCCCGGGGTATGTGGCAGGGAAGAGACGATCTCCCCGATTTCCGGGCCTTGAGACGCAAATTCGACCGGAGCGCCTAGCGTATGTTCCAGGATTATCTCGGATCACGTTTTAGCTTTTTCTCCCTCCCCCTTGAGGGGGGAGGGCCGGGGTGGGGGTGGCATCGTCTTTGGAGCTATGACAAAGTTGCCACCCTCCCCCCAACCCCCTCCCATCGCAGGGAGGGGGAGTTTTAGACTGGGCCACGGCCACGGGGTCGGCCTGGCCGACGCCCTCATCGCCGCCGCGGCCGCCCGGCACCAGGCGCAATTAGTCACCTTAAACGCCCGGCGCTTTCCCATGGTGGAGGTGGAGGTGGGTTATGCCAAATTGACGTACGTTAAATTGACGGCCGTACACCGATCGTTTAAGGCAATAGAGTTGGAGGTGAATAAAATTATCCAATGTCTAAATAATCTAATTGAAAAAAAGAAGATCCATGAGGTAATTAGTGCTAGGGAAAATTTAAGAAGGAATAAAAATGAAAAATGATAATTGAAAATGGATGGATTTAAAAAGAAGTTTTTGTTCATGAAAATCGTATTATCGACGATTGTTTGTCTTAACTATTCAATAATAAGCAATAAATCGGACAGCCATATTTATGATGAACGTTTAACGATTTGAAAGGAGGAATAATGGAATTTTGAAGCTATAGTTATTAATTAGCAAATTGATAAAATTTTGGTGGTCAATCAATGTAGAGATATTTCGAACAAAGGATGGACTGGACACGAAGAATTATATATGATAGAAATTGGTTGAAGGACACATCTTCGAAAATATATCAATTTAGCTCGAGACACCGTCATATATTCAGAAAAAGATGAAATTAAGCCTCTGATTGAAGGCATATTCAGAGGGAGTAGCGGATAATACCTTTTTCTGCTATTTAAGAAAAAAAGCCAATTTGCGAGTGCAATGAGAAATGGTAAAAAGAATAAGCTCGGTAAGAACTCGGACATATCAGATGCTCAAGCATCATTGCAGAAGATAAATCAATGAAATTAATGTAAGCGACTGGACCGCCTGACGAAATTGACTGGAAAAATGTAGCCATATTGATCCTACAATATAAAATGTTTTCTGTGGCAATCTTGGAGGTGCTAGATCGAAGATAAGAATATTGTTTAGTCACTTAAAGGAACCCTATAAATATTACTTTTAGGAAGCTCTGGTTGGAATTTATCAAAAGTCAATGATTTAATCTTAAAAAATATTGAACATCAATGGCGAAGTCTGATAAAAAAGAAAATATTACTCCGAATCTCCAACCTCACCGTGCACTACGGGGCGGCGCAGGCGTTGTTTGGGGTGGATTTGGCGGTGGGGCAGGGGGAGACCGTGGCGTTGGTGGGGGCCAACGGGGCGGGGAAGACCAGTCTCTTGAAGGCGGTCATGGGGCTGTTGCCGCCTTCCGGCGGGAAAATTTTCCTGGATGGGAAAGAGGTGACGGGTAGGTCGCCGGCGGCCATGGCCGCATTGGGCGTGGCCCTGTGCCCCGAGGGCCGGGAGATGTTCGGCGACCTGACGGTCAAAGAAAACCTGGAGCTGGGGGCCCTGGCCCTGCACCCCGGCCGCAGCGAGCTGAACCGCCGCCTGGAAGAGGTCTGCGACCGCTTCCCGAAATTGAAAGAACGCATCAACCAGCGCACTAACACCCTGTCCGGCGGCGAGCAGCAGATGGTGGCCATGGGCCGGGCCCTGATGGCCCGGCCGCGCCTGTTGCTGCTGGATGAGCCCAGCCTGGGGCTGGCCCCCTTGATCGCCGACGAGGTCTTCGCGATCATTCATCAGTTGTCCCGGGCCGGGGTCACCACCCTGCTGGTGGAGCAGAACGCCGCCCGGGCCCTGGCGGCGTCCAAGTCCGCCTATCTGCTGGCCAACGGCCGGATCGTCGGCCAGGGCCAGAGCGAGGCCCTGCTGGTGGACCCGGAGCTGCGCCGGGCCTTTTTGGGGGCGGGAACGGAGAACAACCCGGCGGCCTCGCGCCTGGGCGCCGCCGGGCTCACCAATATCAGACTGGAGAAGCCGAATTTGAGCCATCAGACCTTTATGCCGCCTTTTAAGACTGAGGCAGAACTTGCGGCCCATCAGCTCGAGGGTCTCAAATGGACGGTGCGCCACGCCTATGAGGGTTCCAGCTTTTACCGGGCCCGGCTGGATGAGGCCGGCATCGGCCCGGACGCCATCCGTAGCCTGGACGACTTACAAAACTCCCCCTGACCACGGGCGAGGACCTGCGGGACGGCTACCCCTTCCCTTTCCGGGCGGCGCCCTTCGAACAGATCGTGCGCATCCACGCCTCCAGCGGCACCACCGGCAAGCGCAAGATCCTGGGCTATACCCAAAAAGATATCGACGACTGGCAGCATTTTTTCGCCCGCTGCTACGAGATGGCCGGAGTCACGCCCCTGGACCGGGTGCAGATCGCCGTGGGCTACGGCGTCTGGACCGCCGGGGTGGGCTTTCAGGCGGGCGTGGAGAAGCTGGGGGCCCTGGCCGTGCCGGTGGGGCCGGGCAACGTCGATATGCACTGTGAATTCCTGGTGGACCTGCAAAGCACCGTGCTGTGCTGCACCGCCTCCATGGGCCTGTTGATGGCCGAAGAGGTGCACAAGCGGGGCATCAGTGACAAGATCAACCTGCAGAAGGTGATCTACGGCTCGGAGCGCTCGTCGGTCTCCATGCGGCGCAAGATTTCGGAGCTTTTTGGCGGGGTGGAACTCTTCGACATCGTGGGGATGACCGAGCTTTACGGACCGGGGACCGGCATCGAGTGCCCGGACCACGACTGCATCCACTACTGGTCCGACTATTACCTGTTGGAGATCCTGGACCCGGAGACTTTGGCGCCGGTGCCGGACGGGGAGTGGGGCGAGATGGTGGTGACGACGCTGACCAAGGAGGCGGCGCCCCTGATCCGCTACCGCACCCGGGACATTACCCGCATCATCCCGGGGCCGTGCACCTGCGGGACGATTTTGCCGCGGCACTCCAGGCTCAGCGGCCGCACCGACGACATGTTCAAATTCCGGGCAGTGAATATCTACCCCTCCGGCATCGACCGCATCCTGTCCGGAGATTCCGGGGTTGGGCTCGGAGTACCAGATCCACCTCTCCCGGGACGACCATGGCCGGGACCACATGCTCCTGAAGGTGGAGCGGGGCGCCGGGGTGGAGACAGGCCGGGTCGACGAGCTGGGCCGGGAAGTGGTGTACAGCCTCAAGCGCAAGCTGCTGGTGACCCCGGAGGTGGAGGTGGTGGGCTACGGGGAGCTGCCCCGCACCGAGCGCAAGAGCAAGCGGGTTTTCGATACTAGGAATCAGGATTCGGTGATTTGATGAAGTGAGCAGTGAGCGGTGAGCAGTGAGCAGAAGAATCACGCCTTTGCTTTTACTGCTTACTGCTCACTGCTCACTTTGCATCTTGCACATCAAGACTAAGGATAATGAAGAACGACAAGATAGAAGAGCATCAAGCTGCCATCATCGACCAGTTCACCCGGCAGGCGGTGCCGTTTTCGCAGCAGCAGGCCCACTCCAAGGAGTCCTTCCTGAACCTGCTGCTGGAGATGTCCGGGGTGGGCCCGGAGGACAACGTCCTGGACGTGGCCTGCGGCCCCGGCCTGGTGGCCTGCGCCTTCGCCGCCCGGGCCAAACACGTCACCGGCATCGACCTCACCCCGGCCATGATCGAGCGGGCCCAACAGATCCAGCAGGAGAGGCAGCTCACCAACCTGACCTGGCGGATCGGCACCGTCCTGCCCCTGCCCTTCCCGGACGCCTCCTTTTCCCTGGTGATTACCCGGTATACCTTTCATCATTTCATCGACCCCCAGGCGGTGTTCGCCGAAATGGTCCGGGTCTGCCGCCCGAATGGGGTGGTCCTGGTGGCCGACATCGCCCTGCCGCCGGAAAAACGGCGGGCCTTCGACCGCGTGGAAAAGCGGCGCGATCCCTCCCATACCAGCCATCTGACGCCGGCGGAGTTTTTGCAAATGGCCGAGGAACTGAAGTTAAGGGACGTGAAAACCCAATTCGTCAAGTCGGAAAGGCACCTGGAAACCCATCTCCAGGCCTCCTTCCCTAACCCCGGCGACGAGGACAAGATCAGAAAAATCTTTCGGGACGATATCGGCAAAGACGACCTGGGACTGGGGGCGCATTGGCAGGGGAACGAGATTTATTTCGCCTATCCCATCCTCGTTCTGGCGGGCCGGAAGAGCGGATAAAAGCTGGCACCGCGGAGATACAGGGAGCCAGAGAAAATTGCTTGCGTCCGCCGGAACAATCATTTTTTTGTCCTTTCCTTTGTGTCCCTTGTGCCTCTGTGGTAAAGGTAAATAATTATCGTTGGGATCATAGAGGAGGACTAAATTCATGAAAAGCAAACTGGCAATAATTTTGGCGATAGCCCTGGTGGGCGCCCTGGCCGTGGCGGCCCCGGCGGCGGAACCCATCAAGATCGGCGCCTTCTTCGCCCTGTCCGGGCCGGCGGCCCCCATCGGCACCCCCACCAAGCTGGTGGCGGAAATGGTGGTGAAAAAGATCAACCAGGAAGGCGGCATCAACGGCCGGCCCATTGAGCTGGTGGTGGGCGACACCGAGTCCGACCCGGCCAAAGCGGCCACCATCGCCAAAAAATTCATCTTCTCGGACAAGGTAGCGGCCATCATCGGGCCCACCTCCACCGGCGAGGGGATGCAGGTGAAGAAGATCGTGGAGGAAGCCGGGGTGCCCACCTTCATGACCGTGGGCGGCGACCCGCCCATTATGAAGGAGACCGGCCCCTTCACCTACGTCTTCAAGTCGCCCCAGCGCTCGAGCACCGCGGTGAAGAAGCTCTATGGCTACCTGAAGGAGAAGAAGCTGACCAAGGTGGCGCTGCTCACCGCCTCGGACCCCTTCGGCAAGGACGGGGCCGTGTGGCTGAAGAAGCTGGCTCCGGACTTCGGGGTGACCTTCGTGGCCGAAGAATCCTTCGGTCCCAAGGACACCGACATGACCCCCCAGCTCACCAAGATTAAAAATGCCGCGCCCCAGGCCATCATCGTCTGGACCATCGGCCCGGCCGGGGCCATCGTAGCCAAGAACAAGGCCCAACTGGGCCTGAGCACCCCTTTGTTTCAGTGCCATGGCCAGCCGGGACCGGAATATATCCAACTGGCCGGCAAGGCCTCCGAAGGCGACCGCATGCCAGCCACCAAGTTGATGGCAGTGGGGCAGCTACCCGATTCGGATCCCCAGAAAAAGGTGATCCAGGAATTCATCAAGCTATATACGGATGCTCAGTATGATAAGCAGTTCCCCATCAACACCCATTCGGGCTATGCCTGGGACGCCATCTACCTCGTCACCAACGCCATGAAGAAGGCGGGCGCCGACCCCAAGAAACTCCGCGATGCCATCGAGGGCACCAAGGGCTACGTGGGGGTCTCCGGGGTCTATAACCTGAGCCCCGAGGACCACAACGGCCTGGGAGTGGATTCCATGGTCATGGTCCAGGTGAAGGACGGCAAGTTCGTCCTGGCGGAGTAGGAAATAGCTGTCAGCTTTCAGCAGTCAGCCAAAGCTTGGCCGGGCTGTGCCTTGGAAGGGTGAGGTTCTCTCACTCTTCCGTCTTTCAGGAAATGAATTATGTCATTCTGAGGGAGCGCAGCAACCGAAGAATCTCAAAATACGAGATCCTTCGCTTCGCTCAGGATGACAACTCAGCTATTTATCTAGGTTTCAACCAGGTATTATGGCAAACGAACGCTTAACCAAGGGTTTGATCCAGGTTTACACCGGGGACGGCAAAGGGAAGACCACCTGCGCCCTGGGGTTGGCTTTGCGGGCCGCGGGGCAGGGTTTTAAGGTCTATATCATCCAGTTCATGAAAGGGCGGCAAACCGGCGAATCCTGCGCCGTGGCCCGTCTGGCCCCGGAGGTGACCCTGCGCTACTTTGGGCGCCCGGGACTGGTCAATTTGCGCGCCCCGGCGCCCTCTGACCTGGCCCTGGTGCGGGAGGGCTGGGCCCTGGCCCGCCAGGTGCTGGCCGCGGGCGAGCATGACCTGGTGATTCTGGATGAGATCAACCTGGCCCTGACCCATCACCTCATCCCCTTGGAGGAGGCTCTGGAGGCCTTGCGCCGGCGGCCGCCGGGGGTGGAGGTGGTCCTCACCGGCCGGCAGGCCCCGCCGGAGTTGGTGGCAATGGCGGACCTGGTGACCGAGATGCGGCCGATTAAGCATTATTACCAGGCGGGAGTAAAGGCGCGACGCGGGATTGAGTGGTAAGGGGTGTTAGGCGGCATTGGTGCTTCGGCTAAGGCAAGGTTGGTAATAAACCAGCCTTGAGCTGACCAGCATCAAATCAAGATTAGATTTAATCCGACCTAGAGGGCTAAAAGTTAAAATTTCGGCGGATCGTGAGCTGCAACCTTGATAACCATATAGAAACATTATTAATTTTATTTAAATTGCAACTATATAGCAGATATATTGAATTCGTGGTCAATCTGCACCCAACGTGCCGGATTAATGTGCCTGAAGGGTTCTAATTAATGAAGTCCGGAGTACCGTACTCACAATCCTCACCCGAGATAAAGGAGATAGATAAATTGATGAAGTCAGGAAAATTATCGTTGTTGCTGGTCTTGGGCCTGGCGTTGAGTCTGGGTCTGGCGGCGTCCGTCTGGGCTCAGCCCATGGGTAAGGGCATGGACCCTGGTCACGGGATGATGAATCTGACCCCGGAGCAGGCGGCCAAGATTTTCGACCTCAGGGAAAAGATGTATGCCGACACCATCGGTCTGCGCAAGCAGGGAATGGTCACGCATGCGGAACTGGCGGCCTTGGGGAAGGCGGAGAAGCCCGATCAAAACGCCATCCAGGCCAAGCAGAAGGAGTTGGAGGCCCTGACAGAGCAGATGCAGGAGAAGATGACGGCCTTCCAAATGGAAGCTAAGAAGATCGCCCCCGATTTCGATATGGGCATGGGAATGGGAATGGGTATGGGTCCCGGACCCGGGGTGAGCATGGGCAAGTGCCCCGGTGCTGGACCGCCGCCGCCGCCTCCTGCCAAATAAGGCTGCTTAACCATTCCGGAGCTGAAGGATCGGACCGGCCCTTCAGTATTATGCAGGCCGGGGCCGAGCATTCGATCCCGGCCTGATTTTTGCCCGAGGCAGATGAAACAAAAACCCGAAATGCCCGATCTCTGGCCCTCCTGCGGAAACATGATAGTCAAGGCTCGTTAATCCAGCTAATAACAAAACGACGGAGCGGCAGGAAATTCAGGAAGAGTTAACCAATCATTCCCTCTGCACCTACCCCAGGCAGGGTCAAGCTATGGCCAGGCCTTTTTATGGCCTAGTGAACCTGCCAGATAACTTGCCACTGGTTTTCGGAATGCCAGCCAAGCGCAGGCAATTTAAGTGACTTGAGGACTGGTTTTTTATCTTTCACAATCTTACGTTAATCGTAAAACTGGGATAGCCGAGGCTAGAAGCTTCTCTCGGGCGCTCAAAACCACCGACTGGCGGAAGACAACGGCATGCTCGGATTGATCTTGATTCTGACCTTAACTCTGACCGGATGTGCCACCTATCATCCCATGCCGCTGGATCAAGCTGCGGTGCAGAAAGCCCTGACGCCGCCAGCCCTGGACACCATCGCCATTAAAGCCCAGATGATCCAGCATCCGCTGCTGAGGCCGGTCACCTTCGATTTGCGCAATGGACTTTCTCCCGATATGGCGGCAATTCTGGCCGTCATCGCCAATCCTGACCTCCGGGCGGTGCGGGATAAAAAGGGGATTGCCCAGGCGCAACTACTCCAGGCGGGGATCCTCCCCAATCCCCAGGTTTCCTATAGCCTGGACATCCCGCAGGCCGGGGCCACCGAGGGGACGGTCAAGGGCTATAACCTTGGTTTGAACTGGGACATCGTTTCCCTGATTACCCGAAACGCCAAAATGGCGGCTGCCCGGAACCAGGCGGCCGCAGTGGACCTGGAAGTGGCCTGGCAGGAATGGCAGGTAGCGCAGTCGGCGCGGCAACATGCTTATCGGCTGGTCCTGATCGATCGGCAATTAGCCGTGGGCCGGGGAGAAGAAGAAGGATTACAGGAAAACGTCAACACGGTCAAACGAGCCCTGGACCTGGGTTATGTGACGATGGTGGAGATGGCCGCGGCCCAGGCCAGTCTGCAGAAGGTGCATCTCCAGGTCCTGGCCATCGAACAGCAGCAGGAGCAGGAACGCCTGGCCCTGAACCAGGCCTTGGGCCTGCCCCCAGAGCAACATCTACCCCTGGCGCCGGTGGCTAGCCGGATTTCCCGGCCATTGCCGGCCCTCACGGAACTCCTGGAGGGAATCCAGGAGCGCCGACTGGACCTCCTGGCCCTGAAGATGGGTTATCAAAGCCAGGAGGAAAAGCTCCGGGGGGCCGTCCTGGCGCAAGTGCCGAAAATCACCATTGGCTTCTCCCATGCCAGTGATACCACCCATGTCATCACCTCGGGCTTCGGTATCACCATCGACCTGCCTATCTTTGACCGGAATCAGGGCAACATCGCCATCGAACACGCCACCCGGCAACAGCTTTTTGACGAATATACCAGCCGTCTTTTCGGCGCCCGGGCCGACGTGGCGAAACTCCTGGCCAATATGGCTTCGATCCGCAAGCAGATCAGCTCCACGGAACAATCCATCCCCACCTTGAGGAACCTGGTGCAGACCTACCATCGGGCCCTCCTGGAAGGTAATGCCGATGTCCTCACCTACTATAACGCCCGGGACGATTTGGTTGCCAAGCAACTGGACCTGCTCAGTTTGAAATTGAACCTGGCGGACCAGAAAGTGGGTCTGGAGATCGCCTCCGGATCCTATCTGGAAGACGAAGAGCACAAGGCGGCGCCCCGATGATTAAAAGTAAGTTTGTGGCTTACAGCATTGCGATAGTCGCAATTATTCTGGTAATTGCCATCTGGTGGTGGCAGAAACCGGAGAAACCGGAGCCGAAAAATGCCGGTGGCGAGGTAAAGGGACCAGTGGCCCTGGTCAAGACCGCACCCCTCCGAGAAGGGACCTTGACCGAAAATATTATCGCCTACGGGTCGGTTCTGCCCGCGCCCGGAGCCACCCAGACCATCTCGGTCTCTTTCGAGAGTCAGATAGTGCAAATCATGGTCAGCAGCGGCCAAAAGGTTGCCAAAAGCAATGATCTGCTGGAACTTAGGCCCAGCCCGGAAACCGCTCTGCAGCTGGAACAGGCGCAGGAGGCTTACAACCTATCCAGGCAAAGCTTCCAGCATATGCAGCGGCGCTTCGAGCTCAAGCTGGCCACCAATGATCAGGTGCTGCAGGCCAGGCAGACCATGGACCAGGCGCAACTCAAGCTAGAGAGCATGAAAAAGCGGGGCATCGGCCCTCCCCGGATAATGCATGCCGACGTTGGGGGCTTGATCAATAAGGTCTTCGTCCAGGAGGGCGCTATTGTGGCCGCCGGCAACCCCCTGGTGGAAATTGTGGCGAAAAATCGGCTGGAAGTTCGCTTGGGAGTCGAGTCTGAAGACTTAAACCGGGTAAAAGAAAACCAGCCGGTTTACCTCAACCGGGTCAATGTCCCGGCATTACCGGCGGTTACCGGTCAGGTCCGCAAGGTCTCCTATGGCGTCAACCCCACCACCCGGCTGGTGGATGTCTTTGTCTCCCTCCCAGCCCCGGCAGATTTCTTATTGGATGAATCCATCTTGGGGAAAATTACCATTGCCGAGGCCCATGGGCTCATTGCGCCGCGCTCGGCGGTCTTGCCCGAAGGCCAGGGCTATTCTTTGTTCACTAGCCAAGGAGGCCACGCGGTGAAGCACCAGGTGAGGGTCGGTCTCCATACTGATAAAGAAGTTGAAGTTGAGGACGCCACCTTGCAGGTCGGGGATCCGGTGGTGGTGGAAGGTAATTATGAGCTCAAAGACGGCATGGCAATCACCCAAGGGGTGACGCCGTGACGTTGGCTGAGTGGATCCAGGCTCATCGCCGTTCCATCCTGTTTCTGACTGCGGTACTGGCCCTGGGTGGGTTGGTCAGCAGTTTCAGTCTGCCCGTGGCTCTCTTTCCCCAGGTCAGTTTTCCCCGCATCGCGGTCAGCCTGGATGCGGGTGATCGCCCGGCCGAGAGGATGGCCACCGAAGTTACCTACCCGGTGGAAGAGGCGATTCGTTCCGTCACGGGAGTGCGCAACCTCCGGTCCACCACCAGCCGGGGCAGCACCGATATCTCCGTCAATTTCGACTGGGGCCAGGACATGCTGGGGGCTATGCTCCAGGTGCAGTCGGCCATTAATCAGGTGAGCTCCACCCTGCCGGCGGGAACCACTTCTACGGTGCGGCGCATGGATCCCACGGTTTTCCCGGTACTTGCTTATAGCCTGACTTCGGACACCCATTCCCTGGTAGAACTGCGGGATCTCGCCTTGTATCAGCTACGGCCGCTGCTTTCCACGGTCACTGGGGTTGCCCGCATCGGGGTCCAGGGAGGCGCTCAGGCGGAATACCGGATAGAGGTCAATCCAGCTCGGCTGGCCAGTTATAATCTTTCCCTGGACCAGGTGGCCCAGGCCATCTCCGCCGCCAATGTCATCACCGCGGTAGGCCGGCTGGAAGAAAATTACAAGCTCTACCTGGTGGTGTCGGACACGAGTTTCCACAGTCTGGATGAGATCCGGCAGACGGTGCTGCGGTCTGGAAAAAACGGCCTGGTGAGACTGGAGGATATTGCTGCGGTCAGCCAAACGACGGCCCCTCAATGGACCCGGGTGACTGCGGACGGCCACGATGCGGTCTTATTTCTGGTCTATCAACAACCTGGCGGCAATACCGTGCAAATCGCCGGGAATATCAAAAAACAGCTGGCCGACTTCCGGTCCCACATCCCCTCGGGCATCAAGATTGCCAACTGGTACGACCAGAGCCAGTTGATTATGGCGTCCGCCCACAGTGTCCGGGACGCAATTCTCATCGGGGTTCTCTGTGCGGTTCTGGTCCTCTGGCTCTTCCTGCGCAATGCCAGGATGACTTTGATTGCCGCCCTGATTGTGCCCTGTGTGTTGGGGGCCACCATCCTGCTGCTGAATGTCCTCGAGATGAGCTTTAATATCATGACCCTGGGGGGCATAGCTGCGGCCGTGGGGCTGATTATTGACGATATGGTCGTCATGGAAGAGCAGATTGTCCGGAGGTTGCGGGAGGCAGTCGGAGACCAGCGCGGCCGGGTAATGGCTGCCATGCAGGAATTTTTCCAGCCACTCTCCGGTTCATCCGCCGCCACCATCATCATCTTCACTCCTATGGCCTTTCTCTCTGGGGTCACCGGGGCTTTTTTCAAATCCCTGTCCCTGACCATGGCAGCCAGTCTGATCATCTCTTTCTTGATGGCCTGGCTGGCGGTGCCCATCCTGGCGGCGCAGCTACTCCGGGATGAGGACGCCCGCCAGGAAGATAGCGGTCCCTGGAGCCGACGTGTGCTGTCCGCCTATGACCGGATCATGAGCCGCATCCTGGGGCGCCGCTGGCTGGTGCTGTTGGGGATCGTCCCGTTACTGCTCCTGGGCTGGCTCTCTTATGCCAACCTGGGTTCAGGCTTTATGCCGAAGATGGATGAAGGGGGTTTCGTCCTTGATTATCGTTCCTCCGCGGGCACCTCCCTGACAGAAACCGACCGGCTGCTGCGCCAGGTGGAGGCGATCCTGCAAAAAATCCCGGAAGTGGAGACCTATTCCCGGCGCACCGGTCTGGCTTTGGGCCAGTTCCTCACTGAAGCTAACGAAGGCGATTTTTTTGTCCGGCTCAAACCCTTTCCCCGGCGGCCTATTGAGGAGGTGATGGATGAGGTGCGAGACCGCATCGAGCACACGGTGCCTGGGCTGGAAGTGGAGTTGGCCCAGTTGATGGAAGACCTGATCGGCGATCTCACCGCGGTGCCTCAACCCATCGAGATCAAAATCTTCTCTGATAAAGAAGAGGTGCTGAAAGATTTGGCTCCCAAGGTAGCTGCGGCTATTCAGAAGATCCCCGGGGTGGTGGATGTCAAGGACGGCATCGTCCTGGCCGGGGATGCTT
Source organism: uncultured delta proteobacterium (assembly GCA_963796215.1). Lineage (GTDB taxonomy): Bacteria > Desulfobacterota > Desulfobaccia > Desulfobaccales > 0-14-0-80-60-11 > JAPLJC01. The sequence continues at coordinate 205,245 of CAWCKU010000003.1, forward strand.
TGGAAATTAAGGTAGACCGGGATAAAGCCTCCCTTGAGGGAGTGAACCCCAATGAAGTGACCGGCATGGTGACTAATTACCTAACCGGGGTGGTGACCACGCAGATTCAGCAAAGCCCCAAAATGGTAGGAGTCCGGGTCTGGACGCCCCCGCTCACCCGCAACTCCATGCGGGATCTGGAAAAGCTGCGCCTAAGGGGGACTGATGGGCACCTGTTCCCCCTCAAGCGCATCGCCCAACTGACCGTGATCACCGGCCAGCCACAGATTAATCGGGACGACCTGAAGCGCATGGTGCCCGTCACCGGTCGCATCAGCGGCCGGGATCTGGGTTCGGTTATCCGTGAGGTGAAAAGCGCCTTAGGACAGCCGGGACTGCTGCCGCCGGAGGTATATTTCAGTCTGGGGGGCCTTTACGCGCAACAGCAGATCGCCTTTACCGGGCTTTTGACAGTCTTTCTGGCCGCGGTCGTCCTGGTCTTTGCCTTACTGCTAGTTCTTTATGAGCAGTTCCTCAGCGCCATTGCCATTCTCTGCACCACCTTGCTGGCTTTGAGCGCGGTGTTTATCGGCCTCTGGCTTACGAAAACAGAGATCAACATCTCTTCCATGATGGGCCTGACCATGATTGTGGGGATCGTGACCGAGGTGGCCATCTTTTACTCTTCCGAATATCATGCCTTACCGGGCGAGCTTGATGGGCCCACCGCCTTGATTCTGGCAGGGAAAAACCGCTTGCGGCCCATTGCCATGTCGACCCTGGCGGCCATCCTGGCCCTCCTGCCTCTGGCCCTGGGGATCGGCCAGGGGGCGGCCATGCAACAACCTCTGGCCATTGCCATCATCTCGGGATTATTTGTCCAGTTACCCCTGGTGTTGTTCGTTCTACCTGTATTAATAATGAGTTTTAGAAAACGGGCTTGATCCGAAAAAACCCAGGTTTTGAGCTGGGGCTATTACATATAACGACCATGATTAGCCATGGGCTAACGATTAGCCCCACTCCCCGGCCCTCACTTTACAGAATCGATTCCGGGGTAATCAAGAAGAGGAATCGCCCTAAGATGCGGCGCCGGAACCCACTCAGGGGCTCTCTATAATAACGCACCTCTTTATCATTCTCTTCGGTAACCCAAACGAGACCATCATCTGCGGTGAGAGAGACCCGATAGCTGCGAGTGAGTGAGCTGTCCCTGGCAAACAGGGCTGCCGCCTGCTTAGCGAGTTCGGGACTGTGAATGACAATGCCATCCTGGGTGTCGAACCTGGCCGAGCGGGGATCGAGGTTGAAAGAGCCTATAAAAACCGCCTGGCGGTCTAGGACGAAGAGCTTGGCGTGCAAGGCCCCGTGGGATGAGCTCCCTCCCGAGCCCGCCAAACTGCCCGAGCCGCGCAGTCGGCTAAGATCTCCACGGTATTCGTCCTCTCCTGGGCGTGGCTCCGGGGTCGCTCTCAGCTCATAGAGATCTACGCCCACCCGGAGGAGGTCCTTGCGGTAGCGCATATAGCCGAATTGGGCCACTAATGAGTCAGTGGAGGCCATGGAATTGGTAATTATCTTAACGATGACCCCGCGCTCCTGCATCTTCCGGAACCATTGCACCCCATTCTTGCCGGGTACTAAGTAGGGTGAGATCATAAGGAGCTCGTGGCGGGCCGATTCCAGGAAGCCCCGAACCTCCCGGGCCATCTTAGTTGATTGAGGGCCACTATCTGGGCGGATGACCTTGAATGGTTCGTCAGAGAGGACTTCCGCCGGCGCCCAGATGACAGGGAGTCTGCCGTCGACGGCTCTTTTCAGAAAATCACTCTGCCGCATCTTGATACCGTAAGAAGAATTCTTTAGGGATTCCCTTTGGCTGGCCAGGTCGTGGCGAGCTTTCTCCAGGTCATCGGGCGTAAGCCGGTTAGACACAAGGGCCTTGATCGGGATCGAAAGGACGGAGTTCCAGTAGGCGTCGAAACCTGCACTCACCTGACGGGCGATTGGTCCCAGGGCCATGACGTCAAGGTCGCGGAAGTAGACATTAGCGCTCGCCCCGAAGTATTCATCGCCGATATTGCGCCCCCCGATTATGGCCACGCTATTGTCACAGATAAACGCCTTGTTGTGCATCCGCGCTTTTAGCCTTTGAGGTCCAAAAATCGCCTGGAGCGGACGGGTCAGAGAATTGGCACGAAGACCTCCGAAGGGATTGAAGACCCTAACCTCGATGTTGGGGTAGATTTCCATCAAGGTTAACCACCGGTCCTTCTGTGCCGTCTCACGCCAATCGTCGATCAGGAGGCGCACTCGCACCCCTCGCTCAGCCGCGGCCAAGATGCGGTCTAACATGAACTTGCCGGTTAAGTCAGCTTGAAAGATATAGTATTGCAGGTCGATGGTCTTTTCGGCCGCGTCGATCATAAGGACCCGGGCGAGAAAGGCATCTAACCCGGAGGGTAGCAGGTAGAATCCCGAAGCCCCAAGGTGCTTGGCCACCAGGGGCTGGATATCCCTTCCCAGGATAGTCGCTTCAGGCAGGTAAAGGGCGGTGGAGATGGTGCGGGGGTATTCATAGGGGAGGGTGGCACACCCGCTCAGGAGAGGAAGGAGCAGCAAAAACAGCAGGAGAAGGACGGACTTAACCGCTTGGCAACGTTTCATCATTGCTTCTGCTGATCTTGGTTCATCTCTTTGTTGCTGGATTTGATGCCAGCCTCCCTTTTGATGCGTTCGATGTTTACCGTCTTGATCCAAATGGGCAAATCGATCAATATCTTGTGAAATCCGAAACCTCCCTCGGTCATCTCCTGGATGGCATCTTCTCCACTCCAACCCTGGACGGCAATGCGGTAAATCGCAATCAAGGCTCCAGAGCGATCTGAGCTAAGCCAGCAGTGCGCCAGAACAGGGGTGCGCTGCGGATCAGTGACTATCTTCAGGAATCGGACCGCATCCTCCTCCAAAGGAAGCCAGGCTTTCATGTGAATGCGCTCATATTGCAATCCAGCCGCAAGAACTTCATCGCGATCCGAGTGAAAATCACGCAGGTCGATGACAGTCTTAATGCCCATGGCCTTCAGGTTCCGCAGACCCTCGGGAGTTGGCTGTCCGCTGCGGTAGAGGTCGGGAGTAACCCGGAACAGGCCCGGCACCCCTTCCACCTTGACGGGCTTGGCCCACAAGGTGGAATCGGCCCGAGCGGCTGCCAGCCAGCCAACGCTCGCCAGCAGCATTACGCAGGCCCCAGCGCTGACGATATGCTTCATTATCTTAGTCACAGGCCAACCTTGCTAAGGAAAGCGGCCCATTGCCTGCAATGGGGTTTTTTTAAACCTGATCGGTTAGTCTGCTTGATCAGCGATGCTAATAATGCCTGCCTTCTCTTTGATGCCATCGATATCCAATTCCTGTACCCACCTGGGCAGATTGCTCCAGCTATCGTTAAAGCCGTAGCCGCCCTCGGTCATCTCCCGGATCGCCGCTTCCTTGCTCCAACCCTGAACCGCGATGCGATAAACCGCCACCATCGTCCCGGCGCGCTCTGAGCCTCGGTGGCAGTGCACCAGAACCGGGGTGCGGCTGGGGTCGGTGACAATCCGCAGGAACCGGACCACATCTTTCACCCCAGGATTCCATGCCTTAAAGTAAATATGCTCATAGCTGCAGGCAGGTTTGCCAAATTTAAAGAAGCGATCCCAGTGAAAACAACGCAGGTTAAGGATTGTTTTGATGCCCATAGCTTCCAAGTTGGCCAGGCCAATGTCACTTGGTTGGCCGCTGCGATATAGATCATCAGAAACCTTATACAGATTACTAACCCCCTCCAAGTGAATGGGTTGGGCCACCGGAGAAGAACGCTTGGATGAAGAGGCGTGCGGCAAGGCAATACCCATCCATAGAAATACCGAGGCGAATACCAAAATTATTCTCATTTTCATTTATTAGCCTGCGTTGAATCAGATAAGAACATATAAGGACTCATCAGGATTAACTGAGATTATGCGGCAACTTGGGCCATTGCAGTCTAAAATTGTTTTATGGGCCGATCATCCCGAGTTCAACCCCGAGAAGCTGCTTCTTTAATTGCAGCCAAACTTACTAATAAAAAAATTATAACACAAATTCGGAGGGAAAGGTATTTTTAAAAGGTCGGCCACCAAGGATTAAGTCTAAACTGGATTCGGAGCCTGGACTTATGGGTTCGGCTCCGGAGGCCTTGCGCCGGCGGCCGCCGGGGGTGGAGGTGGTCCTCACCGGGCGGCAGGCCCCGCCGGAGTTGGTGGCAACGGCGGACCTGGTCACGGAAATGCGGCCGATGAAGCATTATTACCAGGCGGGGATCAAGGCCAGGCGGGGGATTGAGTGGTAGGAGGGTTACCCGGCAATGACGCCTCGGTGGAATAAAGCTAAAGGCGGGAGGCGCTGCGCTTTCCCGCCCTACGGGCTTGAGCTGACCAGCAGCAAATCAAGAGCAGGCGGGACAGTCGGACTTCTCCATAAAGATAGCCATTAAAATACAGGCTTTGCCCGCCTCTGGCTCAAATCTTACTCCAACAACAACAGTTCAAAAATGGCCGGGCACAACCCTGGACTGTAGAGCTCCGCGCTGGTTGTATCGTTGAGCCCATCAAAGCCTCCCGCCACCAGGACCTGGCCGTTGCGCAGCAGGGTGGCGGTGTGCTGTTCTCGGGAGGAGATCAGAGAGGCTGCAGGCGACCAGGTCCGCGTGGCCGGGTCGTAGAGCTCCTCAAGCCTTGAAGTACGGCCGATGCCTCCCGCCGTCAGGACCTTGCCGGTGCGCAGCAGCGTGGCGGTGTGGTAAGCTCGCGCGGTAGCCAATCGAACCCGTCAAGCTCGAGGTGTTGGTGGCCGGGTCAAAGAGCTCGGCGTTGGCCAGAAAGCCTGCACCCTCGCCTCCCGCCGTCAGAACCTGGCCGTTGGGCAGCAGGGTGGAGGTGTGGGCAAAACGGGCATTAACCAGGCCGGCGCTGCTCCAGGTCTTCGTGGCCGGGGTGTAGAGCTCGGCGCTGCTTAAGGCGCTGCCCAAAGAATCAAGACCTCCCGCCACCAGGACCTGGCCGTTGGGCAGGAGGGTGGCGGTGTGCCAAAAGCGGGCATTAGCCAGGGAGCCGGTGGGGGACCAGGTCCCCGTGGCCGGGTCAAAGAGCTCGCTGCTGGCCAGGGCGCCCGAAGACCCCTCGCCTCCCGCCACCAGGACCTGGCCATTGGGCAGGAGCGTGGCCGTATGTAAATTGCGGCCGGCGGCCAGGGAGCCGGTGGTGGGGGACCAGGTCTTCGCGGCCGGGTCATAGAGCTCACAGGTGGCCCAGAAGGTGCTGCCACCACCGCTTACTCCACTGCCTCCCGCTACCAGGACCTGGCCGTTGGGCAAAAGGGTGGCGGTGGGCGCAGTGCGGCCGACGGCCAGGGAGCCGGTGGGGGACCAGGTTCCCGTGGCCGGATCATAGAGCTCACAGCTGGCCAGGTCGGTAGTCCCTTGGAGGCCTCCAGCCACCAGGACCTGGCCGTTGGGCAGCAGAGTGGCGGTATGCTCACGGCGGCCGTTGGCCAGGGAGCCGGTGGCGGTCCAAGTCCCAGCCGCCAGGGCCGCCTGGGCCAGGACCAGACTCACGGTCAGGGCCAAAACAGCCAGAGTCGCGTACCGCCGATAGTCCCGGCCCAAACCACTGAATAGTCTTCTGATCGTCCTCATGTTTTCCACCCCCGCTACGGACCAGTCTCCCCTGAAGATTGCTGGCCGACTATAGACAAATTTTATAGAGAAGTTAGTGAATTTGGTGCAACAGTCAAGACCAGGCCGGGATCAAGGCCCGTCGGGGGATTGAGTGGTAGAAAAAATGGGGACACATCCTATTTTTCAAGGCAGAACCTTAAAGGCGGGAGATAAGAAAAAGTAAAATAGGAGGTGTCCCTATTTTTCCGGACTCATCTCAGCAGCCCCAACAAGCCCCAGACGCCGGCGCCGCCGGCCAGCAGGGCGGCGAAGGTGAGCCCGGCCATGAGGAGGGAAGTGGCGTAAAGCAGGCGGATCGCCTGGGGGTATTGGGACTCGGTAAGGGGTTTAGCCGGGTCGCCGATGAAGGGTTTGTCCACCAGGCGGCCGAAGTAGGTGCTGGGCCCGCCCAGACGCACCCCGAGGGCCCCGGCCAGGGCGGCTTCGGGCCAGCCGGCGTTGGGGCTGCTGGATCTCCCCGCATCGCGGCAGAGGATGCGCCAGGCCCCCCGGTGGTCCAGGCCCGCCAGTCTGGCGGCCGGCACCATGAGGAAGGCGGTCAGGCGGGCCGGCAGAAGGTTCGCGAGGTCGTCGGCCCGGGCCGCCACCTTGCCGAACCTGGCATAACGCAAATTCTTGTAACCCACCATGCTGTCCATGGTGTTGGCGGCCTTATACAGGAAGAGCCCCGGCAGGCCCAGCAGCAGGGTAAAAAACATGGGGGCGACCACTCCATCCGCCAGATTCTCCGCCACGGTTTCGAGAACCGCCCGCCGCACCTCTTCCGGTTCCAATTGCGCCGTTTCCCGGCCCACGATCATGGCCAGCCGGGCTCTGGCTGTGGCCAGGTCGCCCCGGGCCAGGGCCAGTTCCACCTGGCGGCTCTCCTGGTGGAGGCTCTTGGTGGCGAAACCGGCGTAAAGGAAGTAAGTGAGGAGAACGGCAGCGGCCGCAGTGGGCAGCAGGGCGGCGATCCCCAAGACCCACATGGCCGCCGCAAAGGTGGTGCCCATGACCGCCAGCCAGAAGAGCACCCCCGCCATCACCTTGGGCCGATAGAGGACGGACTGCCAGTAGCCGATGAGGCGCCCGAGAAGCCGGACGGGATGGGGCCAGTGCGGCGGGTCCCCCAGGGCCAGGTCCAACAGATAAGCGGTTAAAAAGATAAAGGCCAGCCTCATGATCCGCCCCTAGTGTCTCGATTAATGACCGGGGACCGGGGACCGAAGACCGGAGAGGCTGGTTGGCGGCACAGGCTTTCCAGGCTGTGCCCAAAATCCGCACAGGCTAGAAAGCCTGTGCCACCCAAAACTCCGTTCCCGTCTCCCATCCTCCGTCGCTATCCTCAATTTAAGTCAAGGAGTGCCTCAAGGCCTCCAACAATTGTTCATTCTCTTCATGCCGGCGCACGGCGATCCGAAAGAAGCGTTCGTCCAGGCCGCGAAAATTGCCGGCATCCCGAATGACGACCTTCCGGGCCAGCAACGCCTTTTGCAGGCTGGCCGCGGTCCAGTCCGGGCGGGTGATTTTCACCAGCAGGTAATTTACCGCGCTGGGGAAGGGCCGCAGCCCCGGCAGGGATTTAAGCCCGGCAGGAGGTAATCCCGCTCCTGGCTGACTAAAACCCGGGAGCGCGCCATGTAATCAAGATCCTGAAGGCAGGCCCGGCCCATGGCCTGGGCCAGGGTGCTTACCGACCAGGGCTCCTGGACTGCGGCCAGGCGGGCGATGAGATCCGGGGCAGCCAGCAGGCAGCCCAGACGCATCCCGGGGATGCCATAGAATTTGGTAAAGGAGCGCAGGATCAGCAGGTGGGGAAACCGGGCCAGGTGGGTCTTGAGAGAGGCCGCCTCCACGAAATCGATGAAGGCCTCATCCAGGAGCAGGTAGACCCCGGCGGCATCGAGGGCGGCCGCCACCGCCAGCAAAAGCTCCGGCGCCAGCAAAACCCCGCTGGGGCTGGCCGGATTGGCCAGGAAGACCAGGTCCGCCCCCTTTGGATCCAGGGGCTCGGCCAGGGTATAATTTTGCTCCTCGCGGGTGATCTGGAAGGCCACCGGCACCTGCGCCACCTTTAGGGCGTGCTCGTATTCGCTGAAGGCCGGGGCCACGATCAAGGCCTGCCGGGGCGAAAGGGCCCGGGCCACCAGGTAAATGAGTTCCGTGGAGCCGTTGCCCATAAGAATCTGCTCGGGGCTAAGGTGGTGATAGGCCGCCAGGTCCCGCCGCAGTTCCAGGCAGCGGCGATCCGGGTAATGGACGATTTCCGGCAAGGCCTGCTGGATGGCCGCAGCGATTCCCGGCGGAAATCCGAGGGGGTTGATATTGGCCGAGAAATCCAGCAGGTCGGCGAGGTCGAGCCCCAGGGTGCGGGCCAGGTGGTAGACATCGCCCCCATGCGGGGGGGTGGTTGCCGTTATGGTGTGGTTAATATTCATAAGAGTCTTTAATGGTGGCACCGGCGTTCCGCCTGGGCTCATCAGATGCGGCGGGCGAGACGCCCGCCCTACCAACTAAACGGTGCGTGGGACGCACCCTACGGCTGGATCATGGCCCGAATGCGGGCCAGGTCGAGATGTTGTCGCAGCAAGTCGGCCAGGCGGTCCAACTGGGCCTCCTGAAAGTCCCGGAAGGACAGGGCCGGGGCCGCCGGCCCCGTGTGGCTGCGGGTCTGGGTTAATCGGCCCAAAAGACTCCGGCGAAAGTCGTCATAGTCAAACAGGCCGTGGAGATAGGTGCCCCAGGTGCGCCGGTCGGGACTGACCCAACCATCTTCCACCCGCACGGGCCGGCCGTTGCGGCTGATGATCTCGAAGGCCGGCTGCCCCTCGCCCCGGGGGGTGGTCTCCCCCATGTGGATTTCATAGGCGTCGAGGATCAGCCCGACCTCCCCGGGCATTCGGGCCTGCACCTGGGTGGTGGTCTTGGCCCCGGCCATGGTGGTGATAACGGGCAGCAGCCCCAGGCCCATCTCGGTCCGCGGCGGCCCCTCCACCCCGAGGGGGTCCCGAATCTCCTGCCCCAGAAGCTGGTAACCCCCGCAGATGCCCACCAGGTGGCCGCCGCCGCGGACGTAGGTCTGAATCTGCTGAAACAGCCCGGTCTCCTTGAGGTACAGGAGGTCGCTGATGGTGTTCTTGGTGCCGGGCAGGATCAGCAGGTCGGCCCCGGCCAATTCGTGGCTGTGGTCCAGGTAGCGCAACGAGACGCCGGGCTCCTGTTCCAGGGGGTCGAAGTCGGTGTAATTGGAGAGGTGCGGCAGGCGCACCACCCCCACCTTGAGGGAGCCGGCTGCGGGCCAAGAACTCAGCGTGCGTTTGCGTCCCAGGGCGACGCTGTCTTCCTCGGGGAGGACCAGGTCCGGGGCATAAGGCAGCACCCCCAGGACCGGGCGCCGGGTGCGGCTCTCGATAATCTTTTCGCCCTCTTGGAATAAGGCCGCATCCCCTCGAAACTTGTTGATGATAAAGCCCTCCAGCAGCCGGCGTTCGGCCGGGGTGAGCAGATGAAAGGAGCCGATGGTGGCGGCAAAGACCCCGCCCCGGTCGATGTCGGCCACCAGGATGACCGCGGCGCCGGCCTTTTTGGCCATGCTGAAGTTGACCAGGTCATTTTTCTTCAGATTTAGTTCCACGGCGCTGCCGGCCCCTTCTAAAATGATGAGTTCGTAGTCCCGGCTCAGGCGGCGAAAGCTCTCCATCACCTTCCGCACCAGGCGCGGTTTGTGCCGGTAATACTCCTGGGCCGAGAAGTTGCCGTAGACCTGGCCGTGGACGATCACCTGGGAGCCCACGTCACTGCTGGGCTTGAGGAGAATGGGGTTCATGTCCACGTGGGGAGTTAACCCCGCGGCCTGGGCCTGGGTCACCTGGGCCCGGCCCATCTCGCCGCCCTCGGGGGTGATGAAGCTGTTCAAGGCCATGTTTTGCGCCTTGAACGGCGCCACCCGGAGGCCCTCCTGGCGGAAGATGCGGCAGAGGCCGGCAACCACGATGCTTTTACCCACGTCCGAGCCGGAGCCGAGGATCATTAAGGGGCGGTATTTCATAAAGGCGGTTTTCTGTTTTTGGTTTTCTGTTTTCGGTAAAAAATCATTGGTCTTCCCCAACCTGATATTTGTTCAGATAACCCCGGGGCGTGACCATGTAAGGGCCGTAAGTAAAGGTCTGGGAATTGCCCACGATGACGACGGTCTGCATGTCCACCGGATGCTCCAACAGGTCCTTCAGGGTGGTCACCGTGGTCTCCTGCCCCTGGCGCATGGCCCGGGAGGCCAGGCCCACCGGGGTTTCGGGGGCCTTGTACTTGAGCAGCAGCTCCCGGACTGCTCCCAGTTGCCAGTCGCGTTTCTTACTCTTGGGATTGTAGAGCACGATGACGAAATCCCCCTGGGCCGCCAGCTCCAGACGCTTGACAATGGTTTCCCAGGGGGTCAGCAGGTCGCTCAAGGAGATGGCGGCGAAGTCGTGCATCAGCGGGGCCCCCAGGAGGGCGGCGCCCGCGGCCAGGGCCGGTATCCCGGGGATCACCTCCAGGTGAAAATCCACCTCGCCTATCCCCTCCAGAGGGCCGACCTTAAGACTCCGGGCGGCGCAGATCTCCAGCACCAGCCCGGCCATGCCGTAGATGCCGGCGTCGCCGCTGGAGACCAGGGCCACCCGGGCCCCGGCCAGGGCCCGGTCAATGGCCGCCTGGCAGCGTTTGACTTCCGCCTTCATGCCGGTGGCCACCACTTCTTGATGGGTCAGCAAGGGCTCGATCAAGTCGATATAGGTGCGGTAGCCCGCCACCACCTGGGCCTCGTCCAGGGCCGCCTTGGCCCGGGGAATGAGGTAGGCCGGGAAGCCGGGTCCCAGGCTGACGACCGTCAGGCGACCCGGGCCACTGCCAGGGTGGCGTTGGCGCCCTTCTGCTTGGGGAGAATCAACTCCACTCCCCCGGCCTTCAGGGCCGCGGCTTCGCTGACGCTGACCACTCCCACCAGACGGATCACCTGCGGCGAGGGATGGGGCACCTCGACGGTCTGCAATTCTTCTTTGGTAAACCATATGAATTCCACTCCCAGCCTGGCGGCTGCTTCCTTCAGGCCGGGTTCCTCCTTTTTTAACTCGATGGTGGCCAGGGCTTTAAGGGACGCTAAAGAAAGCCTGGCCTGCTTGAAGGTGTCTTTGATGAACCCCAAGATTTCCGCCGCCGGGGTGCCCCGGTGGCAGCCCAGGCCGATCACCAGGTTCCGGGGGCGAAGCACCAGCCAGTGTTGGGGCCAGGCGCGCTCCCGGAAACCGGCATAAACCCCGGGCCAGCCCCCGGCCAGGGCCGTGTCCAGGTCGTTTTCGCCAATAAACAGCTCGGGATGTTGTTCGGCGAGATGGGTCAGGTAGCCATCCGGATCCACCAGGCGCAGCCTCAGGCCGGACAGGAGAGACATTTGCACCTGGCGCACCGCGGCCGGGTTCTCGATGGCCAGTCCGGCCTGGGCCGCGGCCAGGTCCAGGGCCGGCAAGCCCCGGACGTCACTGGCCGTGGTGATGACCGGGGTGCCGTGAAGGATTTGCGCCACCTGCCGGGCCAACTGATTGGCCCCCCCCAGGTGGCCGGAGAGCAGGCTGATGGCAAACTGGCCGGCCTCATCCACCACTACCACCGCCGGGTCTCGCTCCTTCCCCCGGAGATGGGGGGCGATGCCCCGCACCACAATGCCCGTGGCCATGACGCAGACCAGATTCTCTCCTTGCTGAAAGGCTTCTTGAAAAACCTGGGCGACGCGCTCAAAGGTCTTGATCTCGGGGTCATCAATGGCCTGGGTGCGAGGCAGCCAGCACCCGGCGCCGGGCAGGCTCCGGCTTAAGGTTCGGGCCAGGACCCCGCCCTGGGGGGTGAGGGCCACCACCCTAATCATTGGTTTCGGGGCGGAAGCCATGGGCAAAGGTCCGGTCATAGAGTTTGGAGACGGCCTTGAGGCTGCCTTCCCGGGCGGCCAGGGCCGGGCCCACCAGGATCAAGGCCTGGCGCTCGATGCCGGCCTGCTTCACTTTTTCGGCGATGTCGGCCAGGGTGCCGCGGATGATTTGCTGATCCGGCCAGCTCACCCGGTAGGCCACCACCGCCGGGGCCGCCGGACCATAGGCGGTGGTAAGTTCCGCCACCACCTGATCGATGAGCTTGATGCTGAGATAAATAACCATGGTGGCCCCGTGCCGGGCCAGTTCCCCCAGGGCCTCCCGCGCCGGCACCGGGGTGCGCCCCGGGGCCCGGGTTAAAATGACCGTCTGGGTGACCTCCGGCAGGGTGAGTTCCTGGGCCAGGGCCGCGGCCGCGGCCGCGGCGGCGGTGACCCCGGGGATCACCCGGCAGGGGATCGCCTCCTTTTCCAGGATTTCCAGCTGCTCCTGGATGGCGCTGAACAGGGCGGTATCCCCGGAGTGGACCCGCACCACCCGCTGCCCCTGCCGATAGGCCTGGATGAGGCCGGCGACTATTTGTTCCAGATTTAGGGGGGCGGTGTCGATCAGTTCCGCCCCGGCATTGGCCCAGCCCAGGACCGCCGGCGACACCAGGGAGCCGGCGTAGAGGACCACGTCCGCCTGGGCCAGGGCCCGCTGCCCTTTGACCGTGATCAACTCCGGGTCGCCCGGCCCGGCCCCTAGAAAAATGACAGGATGGCGTTCAGTCATAGTTGCTATCTCTCGGTTTTTAACCCCGCTTAATAAGGGCTGTAGGGGGGATTCGGACCTGTTCAAAATCCCCCTAAATCCCCCTTTTTCAAAGGGGGACTTTAAAGGCATCAGCGTTAAGCTGCTGGCCGGTGATAATCCACACCGGGTTCAGGGCCTGCATAAAAATCCCGCCGGCTAAGGGTTTCGAGCGGCTCACCTGGAGTAGGACGACTTCAACTTCCCAGCCGGCTTGGGTCAGGACCGAACGAGCCGTCTCCAGGGTCTCCAGCAGGGTGGCGGCGAGCACCAGCCGCCCTCCCCTTTCCAGGCGCCCCAGGACTGCTGTCAGGATTTCCTTGACATTCTGGCCGCCACCGCCGACGAAGACCCGCTGGGGAGCCGGCAGGCTCGCCAGGCACTCCGGGGCGCGGCCGCAGACCACCCGGAGGTTTCGGACCCCAAACCTGGCGGCATTGGCCCGGACCTGGGCGGCCCTGGCTTCATCTTGCTCCACCGCGATGATTTGACCGCCCGGGATCAGGAGGCTGGCCTCCAGGCCCACCGAGCCGCAGCCGGCGCCCACGTCCCACAGGGTCAAGCCCGGATGCAGCGCCAGCCTGGCCAGGACCACGGCCCGGACCTCGGCCTTGGTGATAAGACCATTCTCATGCGCCAGGGCCTCCTCCGGGAGCCCCAGGTGTAAGGGGCTCAGGCCTCCGGCCGGTGAGGGTGTCGCGCTCTGCGGCGACCGCCCGGCTTCGGGCAGAACCACCACCAGATTTAACGGCGAAAACTCTTGCTCCCGGGCCTCCGCCGGGCTGAGCCAGGTGAGGCATTCGCTGGCCTGGCCCAGGTCTTCCAGGACGCAGAGCCGGGCCTCACCTTGCCCCCGCTCCAGCAAATATTTCGCAATGGCGGCCGGGGTATGCACCGGATCGGTATAGATCACCAGCTTCTCGGCGGCTTGCTCCAGGGCGGCCTCCAGGTTGGCCCAGCTGCGCCCGTGCAGACTGATAACGGTGGCATCCTGCCAGGGCAGCTTCAGACGGGCACAGGCTGCCTGCACTGCCGTGACGTTGGGATGAATTACCACCCGCTCGGGCCCCAGGGCCTTAACCACCAGAGGGCCAACGCCGTAAAAATTGGGGTCGCCGGAGGTTAGCACCACCACGCGCCGCACCGCGGCCAGGTCCGCCAGTTGGGCCAAGGTGGCTTCCGGGTCCTTGCCCAGGACGATCTTCTGGGACGGATGATCCGGAAAATAATCGAGCAGGCGCCGCCCGGCCACCAGCACCTGGGCCTTCCGGATGATTTCTCTGACCTTGGGCGTCAGGTCTTCCGGCGACATGCCCCAACCCACTACTTGTACTGGAATCATGATTTAGCTCTCAGCGGTCAGCTTTCAGCCGTCAGCCAAAAAAAGCTGGGCGAAGCTGGCGGTTTTAAGTCCCCTTTCCGAGGGCAGGATGAGGGGGATGCCAGCCAGTGAAGCCACCCCTCACCCCAACCCTCTCCCCTCGCAGGGGAGAGGGAGTTTTTGCTGCAACTGGCTTCCAACTGTATTAGCACAGGCTAAAGCCTGCGGCTACATTTTCCCCGGACTCTCGCCCCGCCACAGGGGCTCTCCGGCAAAGTCCAGGATCAGCGCGGCCAGCGTCGGGCCGGGGCCGGTAAAAGACCGCAAGGCCGCCAGCAGGCGGCGGCCCACGGCGGCCACGACCGGGACCGCCCGGGCCGCCAGCAGAATTTCCAGGGCCTGGCGGCCGGTGTTGGCCTGGGAGACCTCCTGGGCCAGCCGCTCATCTCCAGTTTTCTCCAGGACCAGGCGGCCCAGTTGCTTCAGATCGGCAAGCCCCCGAGAGGCATGGGTATGGCCCCAACCCTGGGCGATCTTCAGGGCCTTGCCGAAAAAGGCCCCCACGGTGATTTCGGCAAAGCCCAGGTTGCCGGCGGTCTTCAGGGCAAAGCGGACATAATCGCCCATCTGCACAAAGGCCTCTACCGGCAGCTCCGGCAGCTGGACCTGCATATACGACTCGCTTTTGCCCCCGGTGGTGAAGACGATCTTTTTGAGCCCCAGGGCCCGGGCCACCTTGAGGCTGGCCACGATGGTGGCCCGGTAGGCCGCATGCGAAAAGGGCTGCACCAGCCCGGTGGTGCCCAGGATGGAGAGGCCGCCCACGATCCCCAGCCGCGGGTTCAGGGTGTGGCGGGCCAGTTCCTCGCCCCCGGGAACAAAGATTTCCACCCCCAGCCGCAGGGGTTGTCCGGGGCAAAACTTTTGCCACACCTGGCCGAGGCTGCGGCGGATCATCTTGCGGGGCACCGGGTTGATGGCCGGCTCGCCCACCGCCAGGACCAGCCCGGGTTTGGTCACCCGGCCGACCCCTGCCCCCCCCTGAAAGACGACCTCTTCCTTGGTCCCGCGGCCGTCCAGCCGCCAGACCCGGGCCCCGATCTCGGCGCCGTTGGTGACGTCGGGGTCGTCGCCGGCGTCCTTGACCACCGCGGCCTCACCTCGCCCCCCCTGGCGTCTATGGTAATGCAACGGGATGGTGAGGCTGCCGCCGCCGGGCAGCGGCACCTCCACTCTTTCGGGGCAGGGCAGCCCCAGCAGCTCATATAAGGCCCCCTGGGCTGCGGCTGCGGCCGCGCTGCCGGTGGAAAAACCCGAGCGCAACTCCTTGCGGGGTCGAGGGGGCTTTGCCATTTCTGAATTATCGGGATCTTGGTTTGCCAAAATCTACTCAAAAATTTCTAATAAATTGGTGGCACAGGCTTTCCGGCCTAGGCTGAGGCGGGCGAGACGCCCGCCCTACCGCTTCAAGCCCCCGCGCCCCAGACGGCGTAGGGCACGGCCACCACCAGGAGGCTCAGGAGCCGCAGGCCCTGGCTCAGCAGCAAGAGCTCGGTCCCCAATTTCGGGGAAAAGATTCCCACATTGGTGGGCAACTGGTGCCGCAAGGCCCGGACCGGGGTGGCCACGACGTTACCGAGGATCAGGGCCATCACGGTCTGCGGCACCGTCAGGGCCCCGGCCTGCAAAAAGGCGCCCGCGGCGGCTATGCCCGCAGTGAATTCCGTCGCCACACTGAAGATCACCACGCTGGCCGCCTCCATGGGTAGAAAGCTCAGGGAGACGTGAGAGGCGGCGGCATCCTGGAGCCACTTGAAAAAGCCCCAATCGTTGAGCATGAAGATAAAAAAATAGATCGGCAGGGTATAGAGAATCACCCGGGAAAAGCGGCGATGGAACTTCTGCCAGATCTCCTGGACCAAGCCTTCCTTCATCTTGGGAGCCGGCGCCGCGACCTCGCCTTCGCCCTTGGTATCCGCCGGGAGCCGCAGGCGGGCATAGAACAGCAGGGCGACACTGCGGAGCACCGCCGCGGCCAGGGTGAGCCCCAGATAGATCAAGCCGGCCTGCCGGGTCAAGGGCAAAATGATGAAGAAAGTAGTGGGCAAGTGCAGCAGATAGACCGGCAGGGCGTTGTTGAACAGATAAGTAATGGTCATTTCCCGGCGGCTGATGGTGCCTTCCTGATAGAGGGTGACCAGCATGGTATTGGCCAGTATCCCGGAGAAAAAGGCGGCCGTGAAGCTGGCGCCGCTCTCCCGGTGGAGATGTCCCCAGCGCAGCAGGGGGGCGGCCCAACTCCCTAGTTTGGCGGCCCAGCCCAGGGACTCGATGGCCTGCCCCAGCAGCAGGCCCAGCCCCATGTAAATCAACAGCCGCAAGAGCGGCCAGGCCAACTGCTGGTAGACCTTCTTGGCCGTGAGGTGATGGGCCGCGGGCCACAGGCCCAGCCAGTAGCTGGCGAACAGGAGGCCGAAAACCGGCGAGCACCGCCCAGCGCCCCCAGCCGGATGAGGTTTCTCTGGTTGCCTTCAATAACCCTTACCCTTCTTTTTGATAATGATCATAGAGAGATAGGGCACCGGTTGCCCTTTGAAGTCCCGGAGGTTTTCCACCACCGTCTCGCCGTCCAGGCCGCAACGGCTGATGCAGGTGGCCCGGTCCAGGAGGTCCAACTCCTCCAGGGCGCGGTAAATCTCCTCGAAGTGGCGATAGGTTTTCAGCATCACGATGTTGTCGCTTTGGTCCACGACTTCCCGCAGCCGGGCGGCGCCCTGGGCCCCGGAGATCAGAACAAACGATTCCTCCCCCTCGGTCAGCGGGATGTGGGTCCGGGCGGCCGCGGCGCTGTATGAGGTGATGCCGGGGATGGTGACCACACTCACCTCCGGGTTGAGGCGCTTCAGGGTCTTCAGGAGGTAACCGAAAGTGGAGTAGGTCAGGGGGTCCCCGAGGGTAACGAAGGCGGCGTCCGCTCCTGAGGCCAGGACTTCCAGCACCCGCCCGGCGTTTTTCTCCCAGGCCTCTTGCAGCACCTGGGGGTCCCGGGTCATGGGGAAAGGGAGATGTTCGATGCCGGCGCCATTCAAGTGGGAGCGCACGATGTTCAGGGCCAGGCTATAGCTGTTCTTGGTGGAGCACGAGGCAAAGATGTGGGGGACGCGCTGCAGCACCCGCACGGCCTTCAGGGTAATCAAATCCGGGTCACCCGGTCCCACGCCAATCCCGTAAAGGGTCCCGATCTTCGGGGTCATGAGTCCATCTCCTCCAGGGCCATGATGGCCAGGGCATTAATTACGGCGGCTGCCACGGCTGAGCCTCCCTTGGGGCCCAGGGCAGTGATGAACGGATAATTCTGCCGGCTCAAGGCTTCCTTGGATTCGGCGGCGTTGACAAAGCCCACGGGCAGCCCCACCACCAGGGCCGGCGGCGGGGCTCCGGCGTCCAGCAATTCCATGAGGCGCAGCAGGGCAGTGGGGGCGTTGCCGATGGCCACAATGCCCCCGGCCAGCCGCGGCAGGGCGGCCTCCATGGCCGCCGCCGCCCGGGTGGTTCCTTGCCGGGCCGCCTCTTGAGCCACCTGGGGGTCGTCCATGAGACAGAAGGGCGCCACCCCCAAACGGGCCAGCCGGCCGCTGCCGATGCCGGCCAATAACATGCGGGTGTCGGTGGCCAAGGCGCAGCCCTGGCGCAAAGCCGCGATCCCGGCGGCGATGGCCTGGGGATGCACCCGCACCGTCTGGAGGTAGTCCAGGTCCGCCGTGGTGTGAATCATCCGCCGGACCACGGACCAGACCGCGGGCGGCAAATTATGGGACACCTGGGCCTCAATGCGGCGAAAACTCTCCGCCTCGATTTCCCGGGGCAGGCGCGGTTGCCAGGTCATATCATCTCCTTATAGGCAAGGCAGTGGGCCACCAGTTGCCGGGCCACCTCCGGGTTGCTGCCGAAGTGCAGGTGCACGTAGCTGGCCAGGACGTTATTGATATAGTAGCCCTCGGGCGGCGCCTCGGCGCCCTGCCGGGCGGTGAGGCGGTAGAGCCGGGGCAGATCCCCGGTGGCGGCGACGATTTCCGAGTAATGGAATTCATGGCCCCGGGCCCTGGTACCCGCCGGGCCTAAAAGGCCGGCGGCCGTCAGGGTGATCTCCCGGTAGCCCAGGGCCCGAAGTTTTTTGAGCATGCGCACCTTCAAGGGCAGCACCCCCGCCATGGGGTAATGTTGCCCCTCCAGGTCCTGAATCTCCTGGGAGAGATACATCAACCCGCCGCATTCGGCATAAACGGGCAGGCCGGCCGCGGCCTGCTCCTTAATATCGCGCGTTTAAGACCCTCATTGGCCGCCAACTGGGCGGCGAAAAGCTCGGGATAGCCGCCACCCAGGTAGATACCGTGCAGATTATCGGGCAGTTGCGGCGCCGTCAGGGGCGAAAACGGCACCAGTTCGGCCCCGAATTGGGCCAGCAGCTCCAGGTTTTCCGGGTAATAGAAGCAGAAGGCCCGGTCCCGGGCCACCCCCAGCCGCACCGTGGGGGCGACGGCCGGCGGCGGGGCCTCCGGGGGAATAGTTAGCACCGGCAGCGCCGCCAGCAGCCCGTCCAGATCCAGGTGGTCTTCCAGAAAATCGGCCAAGTGCTCCAGGTGTTGCTCTTCCAGGGGATGGTCCTCGGCGGTGGTCAGGCCCAGATGCCTTTCGGGAATGGTTAAGTGCGCTTCCCGGGGCAGGCCGCCGAGGCATTTTATGCCAGCCAACTGGCTCAGGGCCTGCTCCAGATAATGCAAATGGGCGGCCCCGCCGATGCGGTTGAAGACCACCCCCGCCAGGGTCAGGTCCGGATCGAAGCTGGCAAAGCCATGCACCAGGGCCGCGGCGCTCCTCGCCATGGCCCGGGCGTCCACCACCAACAGGACCGGCAAACCCAGCCACTTGGCCATCTGGGCGGTGGAACCGGCATCGCTTAAACCGTCATAGCCGTCGAAGAGGCCCATGACGCCTTCCACCACGGCCACCCGGGCCTGGCCGGCATGGCGCCGGAACAGGGCGAGGTTGGCTTCCCGGCTCAGCATCCAGCCATCCAGGTTGCGGCAGACCCGGCCGGCGGCTTGCGTGTGGTGCCCCGGGTCGATGAAGTCCGGGCCCACCTTAAAAGGCTGGACCGCCAGACCCCGGCGGCGCAGGGCGGCGATCAGCCCCAGGGTGACGGTGGTTTTACCCACCCCGCTCTGGGTGCCGGCGATAACCAGGCCACGCGTCGCTGAAAAGGTCTCCATATCCGCTTAAAGAAGCCTTGACTTCCGCCTTCCCTGGTGGGAGGGGGTCAGAGGGAGGAGGTGAAAATCTCTTTGCCACCCCCACCCTGACCCTCCCCCCTCAAGGGGGAGGGAAAAAATCAGTAATCATTCCTCTCATTTAAAAGAGGGATAAAGGCGATTATGACTGACCTCGTGATAATCCCTCTTAATCCCAATACGGTTCACTTAAGGCTTGGTCTATTCCATTTTAATTTAAGGAATTGGTGGGCAGTGCCCACCCTACATTTCACTATCCCGCGGGTTTGTTGCGTCATAGCATTAAGATGGTCTTTAGTTTTCCGTTATCAGTTTTCTGTAATAACCTCGACAATCTCCTGGCCTTTACTGACTACTGGCTACTGGCAACTGACTACTGCTTCTCCCAGGCCTCGGGGTGAAGGAAGCGGGCCAGTTGCTCCACCGCCTCAGCGGACCGGGGTCCGGGGCGGGAAAAGAGGCCTTCGTCCACCACCAGCACCCGGCGAGATTTGACCGCCCGCAACTCCTGAAAATAAGACCGGGCGTAGATGTCCTCGGGGCTCTTGTTCATAGGCCCCTGCTGAATGATGTAGACCTCCGGGTTCGCCTGGAGGAGGGCTTCCAGGCCAAAGGGGACCAGCCTTTGGGGGCTCTCCACGATGTTGACGCCGCCGGCCCGGGTAATGATGTCGTTCACCATGGAGCCACGCCCCGCAGCCAACAGGTTGAGATAGCGCACCTCAAAGAAGACCGGGACGAGTCGGGCGCCTTGCAGGCGCCGGGCTACGTCGGCCAGACGCTCTGTAAGATTGCGGTTCAAGGCGGCGGCGGCTTCGGCTTTGCCGGTGAGGAGCCCCAGGCGCTGGATCAGGCTGAACAACCCCTGAAAATCCTGAGGGGCGAACATGGCCACCGGCACCCCTTCCGATTCCAGCTTCTTCAAGGCCGGCATGCCCTTGGGGACGCCCCCCTGGAGCACCAGGTCGGGTTTCAGGGCCAGGATCATCTCCACGTTGGGTTGGAGATGAGTGCCCACCGTGGGGATATTGGTCAGGGACTCGTCGCCCTGGATGTGAGCCACGATGTGGTCCTTGAGCCCCAGGGCAATCAGGATTTCCGACAACCCGCCGTACAGGGAGACGAGGCGCTGGGGCGGCGCGGCCAGAGAGATCGCCTGACCGCGGTCGTCTTCGATCTGAGCGGCCCGCAGGTCTTTGCCACAAATCAACGTGCCCAAAATCAAAAACCAGATCAGAACCAGCCACATGAAAGGACGCCGGGCGGTTCGAGAACCGCCCCTACAGCCCTCTCCCTCCAGGGGAGGGGGATTTTCCCGATGGAATGGCTGCTGTTTCATATCAGGGCCGCCTCCATTGATTCCTCTATTTCCTCAACCCCAGCCGTCAACGGCAGCATCACCGCATACGGCCGCCCATGCGCCGGATGGCGGATGACCTCCATGGGGGTCTCGTAAACCTGGGCCAGAACTTCCGGGGTAAAGACCTGCCTCCGTGGGGCCGTCCTGGGCGATGCCGCCGTCCTTGAGAAAGATCAGGCGCCGGCAGTAAAGGGCCGCCAGATTCAGGTCGTGCATGGCGCAGAGCACCGTCAGCCCTTGGGTTTCGTTGAGCAGCTTCAGAATCTCAAAGATCTCCAGTTTTTTGCGCACGTCCAGGGAAGAGGTAGCCTCATCCAACAGCAGGATCTGCGGGTCCTGGGCCAGGGCCCGGGCGATCACCACCCGCTGGCACTCGCCGCCGGAGACCTCGGTGATGGGACGCTCCTGTAAATGGTCCGTGGTGGTCCGGCGCATGGACTTCAGGGCCCAGAGCAGGTCCTCGTCCGTCAGGGACCCCAGGCGCTGGCGGTGCGGATAACGGCCCATGAGGACGATCTCCAGGCAGGGGAAGGGAAAGCGCACCTCGGTGGACTGGGGCACCACCGCCAGAATCTGGGCCCGCAGGCGGCTGGCCATAGTTTGCAGGTGCCGGTCCTTGATCACGATGCTGCCCCTCTTGGGGGGAAGCAGGCCGGAGAGGGCGTGCAGCAAGGTGGATTTGCCGCTGCCGTTGGGGCCCAGAAGGCCCACGAATTCCCCGGGGTTCACCTGGAAATTGAGGCCCGTCAGGACCGTCCGGTCCTCATAACCCAGGCTGAGGTCCGTTACCCGAATCACCACATCCCCCTGGTGCGCCGGGATTTGAGGAGGTAAAAGAAAAACGGTCCGCCCAAGAGGGCCGTAACCACCCCCACCGGCAGTTCCTGGCCTCCGGCCAGGAGAACCCGGGCCACCACGTCGCCCCAGATGAGGATCAGGGCACCGGTGAGGGCCGACAAAACCAGCAGGCGGCCATGGGAGGGGCCGGCCAGGACCCGCACCAGGTGGGGCACCACCAGGCCCACAAAGCCGATAACCCCGGAGACGGCCACGGCCCCGGCGGTGAGCAGGGAGGCGCCCAGCAGCAGTTTGAGCCTGACCTTCGAGACGGCCACGCCCAGGTGATGCGACTGTTCTTCCCCGAGGGCCAGGATGTCCAGTTCCCGGTGGAGGCTGGCCGCCAGGGCCAGGCCCAGGACGGCGTAGGGCACCAGAAAGCCCACGTGAATCCAACCCCGGCCCGAGAAACTCCCCATGATCCAGAAGACGATGGCTGACAGCGACTCCTCGTCCAGACTTTTGATCAGGCTGATGAGGGCCGAGAGAAAGGTGCTCACCACGATGCCCGCCAGGATCAAGGATTCCTTGCGGAGGCGCCCCGATTCCCGGGACAGGACCAGCACCGCCGCCATGGCTCCCAGGGCCCCGACCAGGGCTCCCAGGGGCAGTGGGCTCAGGCCCAGAAAGGAGCCGCCCACCCCCAGCATGACCAGCAGGGCTACCCCCAGGGCGGCGCCGGTGGAGACCCCGAGGGTAAAAGGGTCGGCCAGGGGATTCAGCAACAGGCCCTGGAACACCACCCCGGCGGCGGCCAGGGAGGCGCCCACCAACCCGGACAGCACCACCCGGGACAATCTGATGCCCCAGATGACCACCTCGGTGGTCCGGTCCAGGGCCGGAGTATTAAAGCCCAATTTGTTTAGGATCACGGTGGCCACCATCTTCCAGCCCACGTCCATGCGGCCGATGCCGGTGGCCAGCGCCACTGAGACCAGCAACCCCAAGCTCAGAGCCAGAACCGCGGCGACAAAGCGACGCGTCCCCACCTGGCGCTGGCTCCTGGCGGCCGCCAGATCCAGGCCGCGGTCAGAGGCTGAAAGGGAGGAATTCTTCAATCCGTCAAACTCCTCAGGGCTTCCTGGAGGTGCTCCAGGTAGATGTTGACAATGCCGTCGTTGTACCCCAGGCCTTGCCGCCACCCTGCCACGCGATATCTTCCCTGGGCCAGAAGCCGGGACTTCCAGCTCTCGGGGCCGTCACCCAGGATATCCGTGTTGACATGCTCCCCGGCCACCAGGAGGAAGGGGACGAGCAGGACTGAACTGGCGCCGCCGCGCTTAACCTGCGCCAGGACCTCGTCGCGGCCGGGTTTCCCCGAAACCAGACCCAGATAGACATTTTGGCCGGGATAACGGGAGCGCAGCAGCTTGGCAAAGGCCAGATAGGCCTGCTCTCCCTGAGAGTCCGGGCTGCCGTGGCCCACCAGGACCAGCGCGGTTTTCTGCAGGTCTGGGGGGAAATCCTTTCCCAGGGCCGCCAGGGCTCGCGCCGCCTCGGCCTCATCGCTCAGCAGCGGTTTCCCCAGGGCCACTTTCAGGCCTGGGACCTGCCGGCTCTCCGCCACGACCTCCTGCCATTCCGCGCCGGGGACCACATGGAGCGACTGCACCGCCACCCGGGAAAAGCCCGCAGCCTTAAGTTCCTGCAAAGTTTGGGGCAGGTTTTTGAGCTCCCGGCCCTGCTCCTGGGCCACCTTGCGGCGGACTTTGCCGGAGGTAAAGGCCCAGCGGATTTCGTGCCCGGGGAAACGTGCTTTGACCTGTTCCTCAATATGGCGGTAGGTGTCGGAGGCCGCGGTGCTGGTGCCGAAGGCGGTGAGGACCAGGGCGGGCTCCCCGGCCCCGGCGATTGCCAGAGAATCGGGGGCAAGCCCCAGGACCAGCAGCAGAACCGGAAGCCAACGAGCAAGTAGAATTCTGACCACAGTTATCCTTAAAAATAAAAAAATCCCTAAGTCCCAATGGACTTAAGGATGCACCCAGCTTCTTTATCCTTAAGATAAGGAGGCGCTTGTCCGGGGCGACTCCAGCGTCCGGCCTAATTTGGTGGCCGGACCTCCAGGCAGGTCTTCTGGCTCCCGGATCGACCTAATGCCTGCGCCTTCCCATCCCACTAGCATGGAACAGTGGCTCGGTGCAGGGTTCGTCCCCGGTCACAGCGGCGGGACCGCGACGGCTTTTCCGTCTTCCCTTTTCAACCCCGAAGGGTACCTTGGATAGAGCCATAATATCCGGCGAGGAAGGATCTGTCAATAGCTTTCAACGTCAGCCAAGACTGAGAATTGGTCAAGCCCCGGGATAGCTCGGATGGCAGTTTTCTGATCGGCAAGAGGATTTGATATTTTATCCCGGATAAGATATTTTTTAATTAGCCAAATGACTTTCGATTTCGCCATGAAGACCCCATCTTTGGAACAACTGGCCGCGTCCCGACAGAACCTGGAGCACATCCTCGACCACCTCAAGGAGGGGATCATCGGCCATGACCGGAACCGCAAGATTTTCTACTTCAACCGGGCCGCCGAAGAGATCACCGGGTACGCCAAAGGCGAGGTCTTGGGCAAGGATTGTTACGAGGCCTTCGGCGCCCCCTTTTGCGGCAAACACTGCTCCTTCTGCGGCCAGCCCCCCGAGACCTGGACCAAGATTAGCTACCCTATTAATATTGTTACCAAATCAGGGGAGCCCCGGCAACTTCAGATGTCCGTGGTGGGCATGACGGATGCGCAGGGCGGCCTGGTCGGCGTCTTGGGGTCGTTTACGGACATCACCGATCTGGTGGGCCTGAAAATCTGGACGGAAGAATTCCCCGGGTTCGCCGGCATCATCGGTCGGGATCCCAAGATGATCCAGATCTTCAAGCAGATCAAGAGCCTGGCGACTAACGATTATGCCGTGCTGCTCTCCGGGGAGACCGGCACCGGCAAAGAACTGGTGGCCGCGGCCATCCACAGCGAGAGCTGCCGGTGCCGCGGCCCCTTCGTGCCGGTCAACTGCGGGGCCCTGCCCGAAGGGGTGGTGGAGAGCGAGCTCTTCGGCCACGTCAAAGGGGCCTTTTCCGGGGCCATCCGGGATAAGAGAGGCCGGTTCGAACTGGCCCACGGCGGCACCATCTTCCTGGACGAAGTGGCGGAATTGCCCAAGAACATGCAGGTCAAACTGCTGCGGGTCCTGGAAAACGGCGCCTTCGAGCGGGTTGGGGGCGAAAGGACCGTGGCCGTGGACATCCGGGTCATCAGCGCCACCAACCGGGATTTGAGGCGGGAGGTGGAGAAGGGGAATTTTCGCCAGGACCTCTATTACCGCCTCAACGTAGTGCCCCTGCACCTGCCGCCCTTGCGGGAGCGCCGGGATGACATCCCCTTGTTGGTGGAGCACTTCCTTAACCTGGCCGAAAAACGCGGCCAGAAAACCGCCCGTTTCGCCCCGGCAGCCCTGGCCCTGATGCGGCAATACTCCTGGCCGGGAAACGTCCGGGAGCTGCAAAATGCCATCCATTATGCCCTGGCCCGGGGCGATGGGGCAGTGGTCGGCCCCGGAGACCTGCCCCCGGAATTGCGCCAGGGCCTCCGCCAGCGCGGCCCCGCCGGCAAGCTCGATCCGGAGACGGTGCAGGCGGCCCTGACGCAGTGCGGCGGCAATAAGGTGAAGGCCGCCAGACTCCTGGGAGTGGGCCGGGCCACCCTGTACCGCTTTCTCGTGTCTCAGGAGACATCGGTGTCTCACCGGTAAAGGTGAGACATTACTTTCCTCTTTTCCCCGCATCAATCCTCACTTTCCTGACCTGCCCAGCCTTAGGTCTGTCTCACAGGAGCGACGCCAGAGTGCGGTGAGCCTTTCCGGACTATTGACCATTTAAGATAACCTGCTGATTTGCCAAGTATTATTAATTAGCCAAGTCCATTCGCGGGCTTGGCACGAATCTTGGTTATTACTGGTGAAACCGCAGTTCGGGAAATCCGAAAAGGAAGGTGGCAGCCAATGAGGAAAGTGGTAACCATGGCCAGTCCTGAACAACTGTATCAGTGCCTGACCCCCAACTGCAACTACATCTATGACCCGGAGGGAGGGGATCGAACGGCGGGGATTCCCCTCAAAACCAATTTCGAGGATTTGCCGGAAGATTGGCGCTGCCCCTATTGCGGCGGCGGCAGAGAGAAGTTTCGCCGCCTGCGTCAGCCCAGTGCTAAGAAGTAGTGGGCCCCTGGCGCCGGGTAGTTCACTCCTTAGTTAAGAAGTAACTGACAAGTGAGATGTCTCACCATGATCCGTCTTGAAGAAATGTACCAGTACCAGATGGTCAACTGCGGCTACATCAACAATCCGGACCGGGGAGATAAAAAGGGCAAGATTCCCGCTGGGACCCTGTTGGCCGAACTGTCGGAAGATTGGCATTGCCCCTGTGGCGGGGCCGGCCCCAAGAGGTTTCGCCGCCTGGCTCAGGGAGGCGGGTGATTTGGGCAGGCCCTCTGATCAATGCCTGAAACGGACCCTGGAAATGGCGGAGCGCATGCTGCGGCTCGCCGACGCAGGAGACGCGGTGCGGGAGGATCCAGGCTGCGGCGTGCTTTACGGGGTGCTGCGGGATTCGGCCTATAAGCTCAAACAAATGGCCGAGGCGGAGCGCCAGACGCACTTAGAAAAATCGATAGAAAGATTAAGTTCAAGGATAAAGGGAAGCCTCCGATAAGGAAATCAGCAGCAGGTTTATTCATTTCACGGCGCACTGGAGGCCAAGCCCGATGTTGATACTGAACCGGAAGGTGAACGAAGCGATCCTTATCGGAGAGGACATCCGTATTACGATAATAGAGATTCGTGGCAGACAGGTACGTTTGGGCATCGAGGCCCCGGCCCACCTCTCAGTTAAAAGGATAGATGATTTGGAGCCGGAAAAGACTTAAACGGGCATCGTGGGTCATAACGCCTCAGGAGGCTGACAATGATCAGGAAAATTTATCAGTGCCAGGTTTGCGGCAGCCTGGTCGAAGTGTTGAGCCAGGGGGCCGGCGGCTTCTCTTGCTGTGGAGCGCCCTTAACCTTCTTCGGGGAAAGCCGTGTGGATGCCTATCGGGAGAAGCCGACGCCGCTGCTCGATCTGGTTGAGGTCAGGGCTAAGGGTAAATCCTGCTGGCAATTCTTTCAGCCCGGAGAAGCCCCGATGGCCTCTGCCAGGTAAACGGGGCCGGCTGGAGAAACCGAGTGCCCTTGGCGTAAATTCGTCTGCCCTGAGGGGTTAAAAACTGCCGATCACTTGCATTGTCCCTCGCCCATGTTTAACAACTTTACATACTGCATAGACGGAGGATAGCGATGGACGTCCTGATGCTCTCGCGCCTGCAATTCGCCGCAGCCACCTTTTTCCATTTCATCTTTGTGCCGCTCACCCTGGGGCTTTCCGTCCTCGTCGCCATCATGGAGACGAAGTACGTCAGGACCGGGGACGAGGAATACCGGCGGATGGCAAAATTCTGGGGGAAGATCTTCATCATTAACTTCGCGGTGGGGGTGGTGACCGGCATCACCCTGGAGTTCCAATTCGGCACCAACTGGTCCCGGTACTCCCGTTACGTGGGGGACATCTTCGGGTCGCTCCTGGCCATCGAGGCCACCCTGGCCTTCTTTCTGGAATCGACCTTCCTGGCGGTGTGGATCTTCGGCTGGAACCGGCTCTCCCCCAGGCTCCACGCCGTCTGCATCTGGCTGGTGGCCCTGGCCTCCAACCTCTCGGCCGTCTGGATCCTGATCGCCAATGCCTGGATGCAGCATCCGGTGGGCTACGTCCTCCGTAACGGCCGGGCCGAACTCGATAACTTTCTGGCCGTGGTCACCCAGCCCTTTGCCTTCCAGATCTTTCTCCACACCGTCAGCGGGGCTTACATCCTGGCGGGTTTCTTCGTCATGGGGATCAGCGCTTACCATTTACTGCGCCGGCAGAACATCGGCTTCTTCACCAAGTCCTTCCGCCTGGCCCTGGGCTTTGCCCTGATCTTTTCCCTGGCGGAGCTGGTCCAGGGGCATTACCACGCCGGCGAGGTGGCCAAGATCCAGCCCACCAAGCTGGCGGCCATGGAGGCCTTTTGGGAAACCAGGGCCGGGGCGCCCCAGGTGCTGTTCGCCATCCCGGACGAAAAGAACGAACGCAACTCCGTGGAGTTCGGCCAGATTCCGGGTCTGTTGAGCCTTCTGGCCTATCATACGCCCACGGCCACAGTCAAGGGGCTCAAGGACTTCCCCAAGGAGGAGCGGCCCCCGGTGACCCTGACCTTCGTGGCCTTCCGGCTGATGGTGGGTCTGGGCCTCCTCTTTGTGGTGCTGACGGTGTGGGGCTGGTTCAAGCGCAAGAAGCTGGAGTCCAGCCCCGCCTTCTTGAAAGTGATGCTCTATGCCATGCCGCTGCCCTTATATCGCCTTGCAGGCGGGCTGGATCGTCACCGAGGTGGGGCGGCAGCCCTGGATCGTCTACGGCCTGATGAAAACCTCGGATGCGGTCTCACCCATTGCCGCCTCCCAGGTGGCGGTGACTTTGGTGGCCTTTATCGCCGTCTATAGCTTGCTGGGAGCGGTGGCGTTCTATCTCGTCAGCAAACATGCCCGGCGGGGGCCGGAGCCGGCCACGGCGGCGGCCATCCAGGTGGAGGGTTAAGCGATGTTGGAGACTATCTGGTTTTTACTGTGGGGCATCCTGTGGGCCGTCTATTTCATGCTGGACGGGTTCGACCTGGGCCTGGGGACCTTGATGCCGTTCCTGGCCAAGACCGACACCGAGCGCCAGCTGGTCTACCGGGCCATGGGGCCGTTTTGGGACGGCAACGAGGTCTGGCTCATCACCGCCGGCGGCGTGACCTTCGCCGCCTTCCCCACCACCTACGCGGTGATGTTCAGCGGCCTCTATTCCGCCTTGATGCTGGTGCTGTTTGCCCTGATCCTGCGGGGCGTCTCCTTTGCCTTCCGCAATGAGGTGGACAGCCCCAGGTGGAAATGCCTTTGGGATAGCTGCCTCACGCTCGGCAGCTTCCTGCCGGCCCTGCTGTTGGGGGTGGCCTTCGCCAATATCTTCCGGGGCCTGCCCATCGGCGAGGGCGGCCTCTACCAGGGGGGCCTGCTCACCCTGATCAACCCTTACGGCCTGGCCGGGGGGGTGCTCTTCCTGCTGCTCTTTCTGGTGCACGGGGCCCTGTGGCTGGCGGTGAAATCCGCAGGCGTCCTGCACGAGCGGGCCGCGGCCATGGCGGCGAAATTGTGGTGGCCGCTCTTGGTGGTGGCGGCGCTGTTCCTGTTCGCCACCTGCCGGGCCACCCGGCTCTTTGTCAACTATGCCAACAGCCCGGTGCTCTTCCTCATCCCGGTCCTGGCGGTGGCGGCCCTGGTCATGGTTTATGTCTTCATGCGCCAGGGGGCCTGGTGGCGGGCCTGGTTCGCCTCGTGCGTCACCATCGTCAGTCGTCACCCTGTTCGGGGTGGTGGGGCTCTATCCCAATCTGCTGCCGTCCAGTATCGATCCGGCCCACAGCCTGACCATCTTCAATTCCGCCTCCAGCCCCCTGACCCTGAAGATCATGCTGACCGTGGCCCTGATCTTCGTGCCCATCGTCATCGCCTACCAGGTCTGGGTGCATTTTCTCTTTAAGGATAAGGCCAGGGAGGAGGATCTGGCGGGCGAAGAAACCTATTAATTTGCCAACCGTAGGGGCGGCTCGCGAGCCGCCCCGACAATGGTGGGGCGGCCGTCCCTGGCCGCCAAGTTGAAGGCGGGCCCGGAGGCCCGCCCCACCAACATCTTCTGGTTCCCAAGCTCCTGCTTGGGAACCATTTTTTTAAGCAAACACAGCTTTCCAATAGAAAACCGGATATATAGCAGTAACCTTCAATTACTTGATATTGCCTTTTTCTAATCGCTTCCCCCGGTGCAAGCCGGACATGATGGAGAGATATGCCCAGATTTTAATGAAAAGGAATTCCTCTCTCGAAAATTTTTGCTATCATGGATTGCAAACCAAGGGGTCCCACGAGAGAAGGGCTTCTTTCCAGACCAGAAAATACTGCTGAATAACCTCGGATAATGCGAATAGAAGAGAAAAGCTTGGCGCCCACCTCAGGCGCAGCCCGGAGATGGTTGCGGTTCCTGCTAGGCCTGGGGTTCTTTTGGATAGTTTTTCTTTGCCCCCCGAGTCAAGAAGCGCGGGCCCAGGAACCGGAAGAAGATGACTTTCTGCCCGGGGTGATCATGCCCCGAGTAGGGGTGGGGATAGAGTACGGTGGCTTTCTGCGTGCGCGGAGAAAATTATTCCTCCGCCTTCCGGTACCAACTCCTCCTTGATCTATGGCAATACAAGCGCCACCTGCTGTATATGGACTTCGATGGTGAAACCTCCTTCGGCGTCCCCGGCGAGAGCCTAGCCTTCAACCGTCTCCGACCATGAAATCGCCATCCTCGGATACCGCTATGACCTGGGGGATTATTACGGCGGCCTCCGTTTCTACCATCGCTGCTACAACCCCTTGAGAGAGCGGGGACGCCTGGAAAGCGACTCCGACCGCACCATAGCGGACATCTTCTATGTCGGTTTGGAGTTTATAGACAAAGCCATGCTGGTGGGCCAAAAGGACCGGGGCATCAATTTTGAGGATCGCCTCTTCGAATTCTTGGGAAGTTGGCATGTGGCCTTATCTCTAAACCGGGTAATGTCTGAGGAATACTCTGACCAGGATTGGCTTGGTACCGGCCGGGTTCGTCTTGATATCCTGCGCTATTGCAACCTGATCCCTTACCTGGAGGCCGGGGGAGAGGTTCTGGGCATGCGGAAGTGGGCGGTTACTCCGGTAGTGGAAGGCGGGGTGCGTTTCCATGGCACGAATATGGACTTCATTCCCTTTATCCAGTGGGGCCACACCCAGGAGTGGCCGCGCCAGCTTTCCGGGCAAGTATATCTGGCGTCGCACAGCTACCTCTTCGGCGGCGGCCGCCTGGAATTTCTTTTGGACAAGGAGACCCAATCCTCCGGTCGCACGGATAGGAAAACTGCAACTCTTTCCGGAAGTGCATGGTCTGGCCGAGTATTCCTTGTTCCTGGGGAGCCGCTATCACCTGGGCTTCGGCAGTGTACAGCTGCATTTCGACCTTCTGCGCTGGCAAGCCTTAACCCTGTTCGCTAACCCTGGGTTTACCATGGACTCCCACCAGACCAATTTTGGGCCGGATAAGCTGTGGTACCAACTGGATTACGGTTTGAGATACTCTTCCCAAGGATACTTTCTGGAAGGCTTTGTCCTCGATGAGAGGCGCATAGATGCTTTTACATTTCGGGACCTTAACGAAACCGCGCAGCGGGCTGGCGGGCGCCTTGGCACCCGAGGGATGTTACTGGGGCATTACGATGACGGCATTACCTTCAAAGGCCCGCAGACGTTTCAGTGGCTTAATCAATGGAACGCCGAAGCGAGCCTTTCCCATTACTTTGCCACTCAAGACTGGCCTTACCTATGGAATACGGCGGCCCAGGCTCGGTGGGATGTCCTGCGCTGGCACTTCATGGTGCCTTATGTGCATAGCGGTCTGGAGTGGCGGTCCGCTAACCAGGGCGCCAAGGATGCCTTCGAGTATTTTGTGGAGCCCGGGGTCCGTTGCAAAGGGGTCTTGGACCTGGCCCTGTTCTACCGCTTCCAGCACCAGGAAACTATCCGGTCTTCCCGTGGCCCTTCGGAAAACCAAAACCTCATCGGCATTCGGGTCTTATTTTAGGCAAAAATCGCTGCTATTACCTTTGCCGACTATCTTGCCCTTAGCGGCGCTGCAGCCGCCAGGCGACCCAGGTGTAGCTTTTCTCCGGCGGCACCTCGATGGCCCATTCGTCCCGGGTGAGGCGGCTTGCCAGAGTCCAGCCCAGGTCCCGGTAGGCGGCCAGAAGTTCGGGCTCCTGGACGTCGCGGAAGCCGGAGAGGATCAGGGTCCCTGAGGGCGCGGTCAAGCGGGCGAGTTCCGGCACCTTGGCCACCTGCACCGGGTAGCGCAGGTTGGCCAGCACCAGGTCGAAGGGACCCCGCAGACATTCGGTGGAGCCCTGCACCAGCCGCAGCGCCGCGGCCAGGCCGTTCTCCCGGGCGTTCTCCCGGGAGAGGCGCACCGCCCGCCGGGACAGATCCACCCCCAGACAGAAGTCCACCCCCAGGGCGGCGGCGGCCAGGGTCAAGACCCCGGAGCCGCAGCCGACGTCCAGGAGGCGTTTACCAATCACAGGCTGGAAGCCTGCGCTACAGGGTTGCGAGGCCAGGGCCTCCGGCAAAAGTTCCAGGCAGAGATGGGTAGTGGGGTGGCCGGGGGGAAAGCCCCCGGAGGTGCGCAAGACCAGGACCCGCTCCCCCGGCCGGGAAAGGTGCGGCCGCCAGCGAGAGCGCAGGACCAGGTGAGGGGTTAGTCGATGAAACATAGCTAG
>CAWCKU010000004.1:0-14715 GCA_963796215.1 uncultured delta proteobacterium
GGGAAAGGTGACGGCAGGCGCAGGCAAACGCTCCGACGGAGGGGGCTGCCCCATCGCCAAACTTCCCCAGCAAGATGATAAACCGGGCAAAATCATCAGCCCTGGGACCAGCCCCAGGGCGCGGTGATTACCGGGGGAAGCTTACGTTTGCCGGCCGTGGGCGCTTTGGGGCAGAGAAGCCCAAAAAAAGCAGGGGGGATTTTCATCCCCCCTGCCCAATGAGCCGATGGCGGCGACAGATTAGCCGCGAGGATCGATTTCGCCGGCCGGCGCAGCCGCCCTCGGCTGGCTGTTATTCCAGGAGCAAGCCATTGACGGCCGGCAGCGAGGGGGGCCCGAAGGTCGCTGGCACGTAGCTTTCCAGATAGTTCAGGATGCCGTCGTTGCCGTGGCCGGTCATGTCCTTGGTGGTGTTGCCGAACTGGTAATAGGCGTTTAATCCCGATTCCGTCCCAGCCAGTTTCCGGTACATATTGGCCTTGATATCGTTCTGGCTCCGGGTCGTGCTCCAGAGACGCAGTTCGGTCATCTCCCACCCGCCGTTATAGGAAGGCCAAATGTTGCCCGCAAAAAAGTTGCCGGTCCCGGTGGCCACATTGCCGGTGGCCTGGGTGGAGATGATTAGCTGCCCATTCTTATAGAGCTTGAAGTTATTACCCGCCGCCCCGGCGTCATAGGTCATGGCCAGGTGCGTCCAGACATTGTCAGGCACCTGACTGACGGGATCATACCAGCCCAAGTCCAGGACATACCAGCCGTCCGTGGTGGCCAAATCGGCCATGGCGCGGGGCCCATACGGCGCCCCTGGCTTCAGTGCCGATGGAGAAGAGACGGTTCTGAGAGCCGGAGGGGACGATATTCGTGGGGAGCTTGGCGAAGATGGGTCTCCAGTAGATATCCCCGGGAAGGGGCTTGACCCAGACCTCGGCGGACATCTGGGAGCCGAAATTGAACCAGTCGCTGGAGGCCACCTCCATGCTGTCATACCTGTACTCATTGGCGTCGGTGTAAGTGCGCAGGGCCTGATTGCTGACGGCAGGGCGCCGGCGCCGGGCCTAATTTCCGGTAAAAGATATCCCGATCGCCCCAACCGTAGGCCGCGGTGTAATATTGGAAGGAGTTGACAAAATGCTTGGTGTCGTTTGGCCCCAGGGCCATCTGGACGCCGGTTTGGTTACCGCTACAGCCCGCCCAGGGCATGAGCACCACCGGACTGGTAAAAGTGGCGCCGCCGTCGGCGGAATAGCGGTAGGTGGACCACCAGAAGACGTGGACCTTGGCGCCGTTGGCCGGGTCCACCACCAGATTGGGCCACCAGGCGCCGGTGCCCATGGTTTGCAAGGGGAAGAAGCTGGCGCCGTTATCGCTGGAGCGCCGCAAGTAGACAGTGCCGTCACGAGGTCATGAACACCACATAGACATAGCCGCCTTGGGCACTTACGGTTTCCTGGCCCAGTTGCATATCGCCGATGCCGCCGGTCTGGTTCTGGGCCAGTTTCGAGGGGGCGCTGAAGGTCAGGCCCCCGTCGCCGGAGCGACGGATATAGAGGGAGCGGTCGTTACTGGTAGCACTGGTATCGTTCTGGGTCCAAACCACATAGACATTGTCGCCGTCCACGGCGATATTGGGGGAGTAGGAGGCCTCCTGGAGCTGATAGCTATAATATTTGCCGTTGGGGGCGGCGGTGCTCATCAGGGTGAAGGTGAAATGCGCGCCGCCGTCCAGGGAAGCGGCACAATAGGTTGGACGGTTCCATTCCCCGCTATCCGGGACTTCGAGATCACGGCTGTAAAGTAGATATATCCGGTCTCCCACCCTTTTCAGATCGCCCACCGGCACACCCCAATACCGGTCTCCACTGGAGACGACATCGGTGGTGGTAAAGGTATTCCCCCCATTGCCGGAGTTCAGCGTCGTCAGGTCTTGCCAGGCGCCGCCGTCGGCGGCCTGAAAGCTGATGGCGATGGTGACCTTTCCCTGGCTGGCGGCGATGCGGGTGGGTCCGATCCACCAGTAGCCGCCCGCGGTGGGCGCCAGTGGCCGGGGGGCCTCGAAGGAGGCGCCGTTGTCCGTGGAGCGGCGGTAGATGAGCTTACAGTTATAAAAACCCGGTGCGGTTGAATCGTAAGTGGCATAGGCAATGTGGACGCTGGTGCCGTCCACCGCCAGGTATTTCCAGCCGCGCGTACACTGTCGAGTAGCTGCCGCCGGGGTTGGTATCATAGAGGAGAATCTTGGCTTGCCAGGTCTGGCCGCCGTCGGTGGAACGGCGGTAGTAGAGCCGGTTGCTGTCGCCGTAGTTCCAGTAGGTCACATGCACCGTGGAGCCCACCACCTCAATCTCCTGGCAGTAATCGTGCCAGGTTTCTTCCGGGGGCTCATCGCCGGAGAGGTTGATGGTCCAGTTGGAGAGATTGGGGTTGCGGGCTGCGGCGGGGCCGGCTAACGCCAGCAGGGAGAGGAATATCCCCGCCACCAAGAGACAGCTACCAATCTGGTATCTTTTCACGTTCATGGCTTCACTCCTGAGGTTGTGGTCGCTCCCTGACCGGTTACCCTAAGTGGTGCTAATTACAAAAATAGTTGCAAGAATTATACCAAGTAATTTAATTACAAATAGATTTATTATAATGCTTAAATTGTTCAAGATAATCTATCCCGGTCGAATTAGAGACCGGGATAGATTATGGTCAGTTGTAAAATGTTTTTCTAGTTTGCTAGACCAAGTCCCCTTTGGTAAACTGCCGGCGATAAGGGTTCCAGAAGCGAGCCGACCTTACTTCGGCTTTAAAAAGAAGGAGACCTGGACATGGCAAGGAACTATAAGTATCTTTGGATCAGACTGTTTTTTTCGATTATCCTGATCGTCACCCTAATCATGGGGACCGGGCTCAGCGCCCGGGCCGAAAGGAGCAATCCCTTGGTAAAACTGGAAACGAGCCTGGGCGAAATCACCCTGGAGCTGTACCCCGACAAGGCCCCGGCCACAGTGGCCAATTTCCTGCAATACGTCAAAGACGGCTTTTATGACGGCACCATCTTCCACCGGGTCATCCCCACCTTCATGATCCAGGGAGGCGGCTTCGACGCCCAGATGACTCAGAAGCCGACCAAGGCCCCCGTCAAGAACGAGGCCGACAATGGTCTGAAGAACGAGGCCTATACCGTCGCCATGGCCCGGACCAATATCCCCGACTCGGCCACGGCCCAGTTTTTCATCAATGTGGCCGACAACCAGTTCCTGAACCACACCGCCAAGACCCCCCAGGGCTGGGGCTACGCGGTCTTCGGCAAGGTGATCAAGGGCCAGGACGTGGTGGACAAGATCAAGGCGGTGCCCACCGCCAACATGGGCATGCACCAGAACGTGCCGGTTACGCCCGTGACCATCGTCAAGGCCACGGTGGTGGAGAAATAAAGGAAGCTATTAGCTTTCAGCCTTCAGCGGTCAGCTGAGAGATAAAGGCAAATCCCCCCACTTAAATTATGGTAGGGGGGTGTGAAAAGCCATGGGAAACAAGATCCTGATCCGGGAGGCCGGGGCCGGGGAGTCGGAGGCCGTCGAGGCCCTGGTGAAGGGGGCCTACCGGGAATACCGGGAGCTGGTGCCGGAAGAGGGCTGGGAGCGCTGGATGGCGAGCATCACCCAGGCCATCAACGAAGGGGCGGGGCAGTTGCTGGTGGCCGAAGCTGCGG
Source organism: uncultured delta proteobacterium (assembly GCA_963796215.1). GTDB lineage: Bacteria > Desulfobacterota > Desulfobaccia > Desulfobaccales > 0-14-0-80-60-11 > JAPLJC01. The sequence continues at coordinate 3,698 of CAWCKU010000004.1, forward strand.
GCGCCATCCAGGGGGTGGTGCAGTTCTTTCCGGATGCCAGCCGTTCCGGCCAGGGGCAGTGGCCGCCAGGCTCCGGGACCATCCGGCTCCTGGCGGTGCGCCCGGAGTCCCGGGGTTTGGGGCTGGGCACCCGGTTGACCCTTGAGTGCCTGCGCCGGGCCCGGGACCTGAAGCTGCCCACCATCTTTTTATACACCGGCCGCTTCATGCTGGCGGCCCGGCATATTTATGAGAAATTGGGCTTTCAGCGGGCCCCGGAGTATGAGCCGTCCCGGGAGCCGGGGCCGATTGCCTACCGCCTGGATTTATCAAAGAGGTAGGGCGGCAATTTTTTAAGAAGCCTCTGGGCTTATGAGGTCTTGATGACCTCTGGAAAATATTCCCGTCCCAGCTGCTTCCCGGCGGCGAAAACGGCGGCAAAGATGGTCTCCAGATTCACCAGGACCGATTCATAGCGCACCGAGAAAAAATCCTCATCGGCGTGATAGGTCACCGCCAGCATACCCTGTAACTTGAGCAGTTCGGCGCGCACGGCGTCGGGGCAACCCGATCAGGTGAAGCCTCCCTGCTGCATCATGCCCTTGACGCGCATCCGGATTTCGGTGATCAAAGCCAATTCTCCTCTAACGGCGCGCCCTCGCCAGGGCGCGACTCATCCTGGTCAGCGCTTCTGCCAGTGTCGCTTTGCGGGGTGGCGAAGCACAGCCGGACAAACCCGGGTTCATCGCTAAGCGTTAAAGTCTATTAATTTTCTTGGGTTAAGTCTATCCTAATGTCCGCTGGTCTGCATCCGGCCCGGATAGTAAGGGGAGATGGTTGCCCTGGCCAACCACTGGGATTTATTTCAAGAATGCCTTCGAGTCCTTGCAATTTTGGATTAGCATGTAGATAATTTAGTATAAGGAGCTTTCTCCATGGCCGTTGGGTCCGCTGCCCTGGAAATGTCAAGGCCGGTTAATCCATAACCAATAATTCTCAGTGCGCCGCGAGGAAGGAGGGGTATGATGCGTTTACTACCGATATTCTTGGGGTTTCTGCTCTTGGTTGGCAATGGCGGCACGGCCCTGGCGGCAAGCCAGAAAGCCACGGCCCTGCGACAAGCCAACGGGCTGGTGGCCTTCACACCCACCGATAAGTTCCTGGCCGGGAATTTCGTGGCCGATGAGATGAACCCGGCTTTCATTTTCGGGACGGTGCAGGCCTTTGCCGCATCACTCAAATGCCCCACCACCTGGCTCATCGAGGAGGGCGAAAAAGCTCGCCTGGCCGCACAGGGCAGCCCGGACCAGCCCGTAGAGTACACCCTCTACCTGGAGGAGGACTGCCCGGATAAAGTGGTCAACTATGTCTTCATCGACCAGAGCCGCCTGACCCCCCAGCAGTGGATCGATTGGCGGGAGAAATTCCACAAAAGCAAGGCAGGAGAGCAGTTTGCCTCGGCCAAATCCAAACTGGAACAGGCCTGCACGGCTGGGTGCGGGGTCGGGGCCGAACTGCGGTTCATCCAGAAAGACGGGGAACTCCTGACCAAATCTCCGGAAGAAGTCGTGCGGGTCGACCTCAAATTTGCCCCGATCTATGATCTGAACCAGCAGAAAAAAATCTCCAAGTAGGCCGGCTGTTTCGGAAGATTTATGGCACGACGAAAGACAAAGGTTGGTTCAGCCCAGAGGTTCACCGGGTACGGCATTTTGGTCGTGCTGGGCTTGATCATCATCGGGCTGCTGGTCCGGCAGGCCCGCTTCAACCCGGCGGTGAACGTGGCCCTGCGCGTCCCACTACACGGCAAATCCCTGGCCGCTTCCGGGCAAACACCTTCGGCCACGGCGGCGCTCATCCCCGAGGTCGAGGGCTTCACTCCTTTGGCTCCCGGCGAGAGCTTCGGCCCGGATAACCTCTCCGACAAGATCGACGGCAAGGCCGAGCTTTACCTTGCCGCGGGCTTCAAGGAAATGTCCTGCCGCAAATTCGGTCTGGGCGCCGCCGGCAAAGCGTATGTCGAAGTGTTTATCTATGATATGGGGTCAGCTCCAAATGCCTTCGCGGTGTTTAGCGGGCAGCGCCGTCCCGGTTCTCCCAGCAGTTCCCTGACCGCCAACGCCTATGCCACCACCAACGCTCTGTTTTTCACCCACGGGCGGTATTATGTGGAGATCGTGGCGGACCGGGCCTCGGAGGCGCTGCAAAGCTCCCTTGAGTCCTACGCCAAGGCGCTCCTGGCCAAGCTGCCCGCCGAGGGCGAAGCGAAAAATGAGGCCGCTCTCTTCCCTAAAGAGGGCTTGGCGTCGGACACGGTGCGCCTGTGCTCCGCCGACACCTTTGGTTGTGAAGGTTTGAATAACATGTTTACCGGGGAATACACTCTGAAGAGCGGCAAGGCCACGGGATTTATGGCGCGGCGCGACACCCCGGAGCAGGCCCAGGCGGAAGCGAAGCGCTACCTGGATTTTTTGACCGCCAACGGCTACCAGAAGGTTCAGACTCCGGGCCCGCCGGCGGACCTGCAGGTGCTGGTCCTGGATAACTCCTTTGAACTAGTCTTTGTCCAGGATAAGACCGTGGCCGGGGTGCATGACGCCACCTCGCGGGAAGCCGCCCTGGAACTTGCCGCCAAATTAAAAAACGAACTCAAGGGGAAGCCTTGAACCCCACGGATGAAGAAAAGCTGCGGACCGGCGAACTGAACCGCCGGGATTTCCTGAAAAGGCTGGGGTACGCTTCGGCTTTAACTCTGGGAGCCTGCGGCCTGGGCCTGGCCCTGTATGACGCCAAAGGACCGGGCCCGTCCGAGGGCCAGCAGGCGCTCACCAGCCTGGGGGATTACCGTCTTAAAGAGCTGGCTGCGGGGCCGGGGAAGATGGCCATCGTCCGGGGCACGGACCGGGCGGTGATGGTCGAGCAGGGGGTCAAGGCCCTGGGAGGGATGGAGTCCTTCATCGGCAAGGGCGACCGGGTGCTCATCAAGGTCAACGCCGCCTTCGCCACCCCGGCCTCCCTGGGGGCCACCACCCACCCAGAAGTGCTGGCCGCCGTGGCCGGCCTCTGTTCCAAGGCCGGAGCGGCCCAGGTGCTGGTGACCGACAACCCCATCAACAATCCGGACAGTTGTTTTGAGATCACCGGCCTGGCCGCGGCCGCCCGGACCAGCGGGGCCCGGATCATCGCGCCCCGGGCGGCCCTGTTTGCGCCGTTCAGCCTGCCCGGGGGCAAGCTGCTCCAGAACTGGCCGGTGATGGCCGGGGTCTTCCCGGGAGTAACCAAGGTTATCGTGGTATCGCCGGTCAAGGACCACCAGCGGGCCGGGGCCTCCATGACCCTGAAGAATTTTTACGGCTTCCTGGGGGGGCGGCGCAACGTCTTTCACCAGGACATCAACGGCATCATCACCGAGCTGTCGCAAATGCTCAAGCCCACCTTATGCGTCCTGGACGGCACGGTGAGCATGATCACCAACGGCCCCACCGGCGGGTCGCTCTCCGACCTGAAGGACACCGGCACCCTGGTGGTTTCCACCGACCCGGTGGCCGCCGATGCCGTGGGCGTGGAACTGCTGGGGCGCACCCTGGCCGACGTGCCCTATATCCTGATGGCCGAGAAGGCCGGCGTGGGAGTAGCCGATTATCAGCGGTTAAATCCGACGACATTAAATACTAAGTCATAGTTGTGAGAGCAAAATTAAAATCCCCCCTAACCCCCCTTTTTCAAAGGGGGGAACTTGGCAGAATGGTTTAAAAAGTCCCCCTTTGAAAAAGGGGGATTTAGGGGGATTGGTTTTTTTGCGTTAAGGCTTAATTCACAGGCACCGTCCATGCGCATTGTTACTGTCCGGCGTATAAGTCAAATCTTCTTCCTGATAGTCTTCCTGTGGTTCTGCATCACGGCCACCCTGGGTGCGGCCTGGTATCAGTTGCGCGGCTGGCCCATCAACTGGCTCCTGGACCTGGACCCCCTCACCGCCCTGGCCACGGTCCTGGCCACCGACACCCTCTATACGTCTTTAACCTGGGCCCTGGTCGCCACCGTTTTGACCCTGTTCGTGGGCCGGTTCTTCTGCGGCTTTGCCTGCCCCCTGGGCACGCTCAACCAGTTCACCGGCTGGGCAGGAAGGCGGGGCCTGGGCCTGGCCGAACGGGTGGAAGCCAATCGCCACCGCCGCTCTCAGGCTCTGAAATACTACCTCCTGGTCGGCCTGCTGGCCCTGGCCCTCATGGGCTCGGTGCAGACCGGGATTTTCGATCCCTTGCCCCTGGTGCACCGCAGCGTCAACCTGGCCCTGGCCCCCCTGGCCGACAACCGCCTGGGCCTCCTCAGCGACGAGCCGCGCCTTTATGCCTCGGCCTGGCTGCTGGGGGTGGTGTTCCTGGCGGTGGTGGGCCTGAACCTGGTCCTGCCCCGGTTTTTCTGCCGCTTCCTCTGCCCTCTGGGTGGGCTTTTCGGCCTGTTGAGCCGGTTCGCCCCATGGCGCATTGGCAAGACCTCGGACAGATGCGGCGATTGCCGGATCTGTGAGGAATACTGCGAAGGGGCCTGCCGGCCCTCGGGAACCTTCATCGGCGGCGAGTGCGTCATGTGCCTGAACTGCCTGGACCGCTGCCCGGTCGGCCGGGTCACCTTTGCTACCAGGGCTTCGGCGGCGGGCGAGGTCGCCTTGCCGGATCTGTCCCGGCGCGGCCTGATCGTGGCCGGCGGCGGGCTGCTGCTGGCCTCCATGTGGGGCGTCGGCGGTTTGAGCGGCCCTAACCGTAACGCCAACCTGATCCGCCCCCCCGGGGCCCTGGACGAGGAGCGTTTTCTGGCCCGTTGCATCCGCTGCGGCCAGTGTATGCGCATCTGCCCCGGCAACATCATCCACCCTGCCCTGCTGGAGGCCGGGATTCAGGGCCTGTGGAGCCCGGCCATCAATTATCGCATCGGCCGCAGCGGCTGCCTGCCCAACTGCATCGCCTGCGGCCAGGTCTGCCCCACCGCGGCCCTCCGCCCCTTAAGCTTAGAGGAGAAGCAAGGCGCCGGCGAGTTCGCGGCGCAGGGGCCGATCCGCCTGGGCACCGCCTTCGTGGACCGGGGCCGCTGTCTGCCTTGGGCCATGGACCGGCCCTGCCTGGTCTGTCACGAATTGTGCCCCGTGAGCCCCAAGGCCATCTTCGTCCGCACCGTGTTCGAGACCATTCGGGATGGCCAGGCGCTGCCGGCCAAGGCCCAGGGGTCAGGGGTGGTTCTGGAGACGGCTATGGCCACGTCGGCGAACCTGGCCAGCGGCGACTATTACCTGCGTCCCGCCGGGGCGCCCGAGACCGCGCTGCGGCGCATCACCGGCCTGGCTGGAACCGGCCTGACCCTGGAGAGTCCCCTGGCCGGGGAGGGTCTGCCGGCTGAAGGGGGCCGGGTGGATATTGTGGTGCGTCTGTCGCGTCCTTTTGTGGACGCCGCCAGGTGTACCGGCTGCGGCATGTGCGAGCATGAATGCCCGGTATCGGGCCAGCGCGCCATCCGCGTTTACAGTGAGAACGAATCCCGTTCACGCCGAGGGCGTATGCTCATTTAGAAAAATAGGGACACCTCCTATTTTTCCAGGCAAGACCTAATGCGGCGGTGAAAAAATAGTAAAAATAGGAAGTGTCCCGATTTTTCTGGATCACTAAAAGGAGATTATCATGAGCCGGAAGACCAAAGATGCTGACCTGACACGCCGGGAGTTCCTGACCACCGTCGGAGTCGCCGGCCTGGCGGTGGCGGGGTCAGGGGTGACTGGAGCCCTGGCCGCCAACGAGCCGCCGGCTGCAGCCGCCAAGGCCTCGACCGTACCCAAGCGCAAACTGGGCAAGACCGGGGTGGAGGTGTCCAGCCTCTGCCTGGGCGGCATGTTCGACACCATCAACAACCAACTGCTCCTAAAGCAGGCCCTGAAGTGGGGGGTCACCTACTGGGACACGGCCGAGGCTTACGGCAACGGCCTGAGCGAGGAGGGCTATGGCCGCTTCTTCGCCCGCAACCCCGAGGCCCGCAAACAGATCTTCCTGGTCACCAAGCTCCAAACCAAAGGGGGCGATCTCAGCGGGCGCCTCGATAAGGGTCTGAAAAGGCTGCAAACGGATCAGGTGGATCTGTTCTTGATCCACAGCCTCACCGGCATCGACGAATTGACCCCGGCCATCAAGGATTGGGCCGCGGAGATGAAAAAGGCCGGCAAGATCAAATTCTTCGGCTTCAGCACCCACACCAACATGGAGGATTGTCTCAATGGTGCAGCCAAGCTGGGCTGGGTCGACGCGGTGATGTTCACCTATAACTTCCAGGTCATGAACACCCCCAAGATGAAGGAAGCCGTGGACGCTTGCGTCAAGGCCGGAGTCGGCTTAGTGTCCATGAAGTCCCAGGCCGGCCGGCCGGGGAAGCATGAGATCGGCGGCGAAGTCAAGCTGGAAATGGTCGATCGCTTCCTGAAGCGAGGCTTCACCGACAAGCAGGCCAAACTCAAGATCATTTGGGAAAATCCGAACATCGCCAGCATCTGCTCCCAGATGCCCAGCCTGACCGTCCTCTCGGCCAACGCGGCCGCGGCTATGGACCAGACCAAACTGGCCCGGGAGGAGTTCGACTCTTTGCACCGATATGCCCTGGAGACCAAGGCCGACTATTGCGCCGGCTGCGGCAAAATCTGCCAGGAGGCCGTGGGCGGAGCCGTACCGGTGAACGAGGTCATGCGCTGCCTCATGTACCACCAGTATTATGGCGAGCCGGAGCTGGCCAGGCTGACTTTTGCCGGGCTACCCGAGGAGGTTAGGCAACGGTTGGCCGAAGTGGACTACTCTCAGGCTGAGCAAGCCTGCCCGCACGGCTTGGCCATCGCCGCGCTCATGCGCCAGGCCGCGGAGATCTTGGTTTAGAATTATTAAAAATATGCTGGTTCGTTCCCTAGTAAAACTTGGGGACGGAAAATAATCATGCTGATTATCCATCACCCCAAGAGGAGGTGGCAGCCATGAATGAGAAGAAGAAAAATTCGGACCTGACCCGACGGGAGTTCATGAAGACCGTCGGACTCGCCGGCCTCGCTATGGCCGGGGGCGGCGTGACCGGGGCCCTCGCCGCTGGTGAACAGCCGGCCGCGGCCGTCAAGGCCGCGACCGTGCCCAAACGCAAACTGGGAAAGACCGGGGTGGACGTCTCCATCCTTAACCTGGGCTGCATGTTCGATACCATCAACAACCAACTGCTCCTGAAGCAGGCCCTGAAATGGGGGGTCACCTTCTGGGATGCGGCCGAGCACTACGGCAATACCCTGAGCGAGGAGGGGATCGGCCGTTTCATCGGCCGCAACCCCGAGGCCCGTAAGGAGATCTTCCTGGTCACCAAGCTCCAGACCAAGGGCGGCAACCTCACCGAGCGGTTGGACAATTGTCTGAAAAGGATGCAGACGAGCTATTTGGATCTTTTCTTTATCCCCGCCCTCACCGGCATCGATGAAATGACCCCGGCCATTAAGGATTGGGGCGCGGAGATGAAGAAGGCCGGCAAGATCAAGTTCTTCGGCTTTAGCACCCACACCAACATGGAAGACTGTCTGCTGGGCGCGGCCAAGTTGGACTGGATCGACGCGGTAATGACGACCTATAACTTCCAGGTCATGAATACCCCCAAGATGCAGGAAGCCGTGAACGCCTGCGCCAAGGCCGGTATCGGCTTGGTGGCCATGAAGTCCCAGGCCGGCCGGCCGGGGAAGCATGAGATCGGCGGCGAGGCCAAACTGGAAATGGTCGATCGCTTCCTGAAGCGAGGCTTCACCGACAAGCAGGCCAAACTCAAGATCATTTGGGAAAATCCGAACATCGCCAGCATCTGCTCCCAGATGCCCAGCCTGACCGTCCTCTCGGCCAACGCGGCCGCGGCCATGGACCAGACCAAACTGGCCCGGGAGGATTTCGACTCTTTGCACCGATATGCCCTGGAGACCAAGGCCGACTATTGCGCCGGCTGCGGCAAAATCTGCCAGGAGGCCGTGGGCGGAGCCGTACCGGTGAACGAGGTCATGCGCTGCCTCATGTACCACCAGTATTATGGCGAGCCGGAGCTGGCCAGGCTGACTTTTGCCGGGCTACCCGAGGAGGTTAGGCAACGGTTGGCCGAAGTGGACTACTCTCAGGCTGAGCAAGCCTGCCCGCACGGCTTGGCCATCGCCGCGCTCATGCGCCAGGCCGCGGAGATGTTGGCCTAACACCATTAAAGGTTCCAGGCAAAGCCGGGAGCCACCAACGCGAGGAAGCCGGCAAATCAGCCGGCCTCCTCGATTCGCTATGGCGCCACGGGGTCAGGATTATTTACCCTCGGGGCACTTCTCCAGGGTGATCCCCTCTGCTGCCATTTTCTTCATGTACTTCTCCGGGTCCTTTTTGAACTCCGCATCACAGCCTTTACAGCAGAAGTAGACGCGTTTCCCCTGGTAATCGACATACACTTTTTTATCGACGTTGCCGGCCAGCACCGGGCAGACGGTCTGGGGCTTGGGGTCGGCGGCCAGGGCGGTGCCGCCGGCCAGGGCCAGGACTATTAGGGAAACCAGCAGGATTTTGATTAGCTTCATGATGTTGACGCTCCTTGATTCGGTGTTCTTGCTTTATTCATAAATATGGGGATTGCCTCCCGGCTTTGTCAATGCCCTGAAAATTTCACCGAAGGGATGGATCGGTTTCCCAGGAGAGGTCGAATAAAAGCGCCGGTGGGGTGGGATTTCGTTCCCGCTGCTCAACTTTGGGCCGGCGCGGCGGCGCCGGCGCCGTAATTTAAGGGCGGACCTGATAGTCCGCCCCTGGCAAAACAAGATGGAGCGGCATCTCAACGGAGCCCGCAGTTTGCCGAAGAACTGCCGGTGTCTTGGCACGAATAGCTAGGCATAATAATTCAATCTTATCGCGCCGATAACGATGCCGATGATTATTAACAGGAAAAAGCCGCCTGCGGCAGTCAGGATGTATTTTTCGTCCAGGTTTGATTCCTTCATGAGCCTCCTCTCTTAATCCTTGTTAACCGTTAAGTATACATTCTATTCGAATGAAAAGATGGATAAAATGTTAACCCAAATGAGATATGAATAAATTGGGATATCCTTGGATTTTGGCCTTCGTTTTCCCTGAGATTTGAGAAAATGAACCGGTGGGATGAGGGGGGGTGTTAAGGTTGACCAGGTGCAGGTCGGGAGAGTGACTCGATAATTGGCCACCTCAGCCGCGCTGCTGCCCAGCGCCGATACTTATTAGTCTTCGGTGGCTTCGTCCGCCTCTCGCAGATCCAATAAGCCAGATTTTTTCAGGGCCGCGATACCACCCTGGAGGTTGACGGCGTTGCCGAAGCCGGCGGTCTCCAATTGCCGCAGGGCCTCATAGGAGCGCCCGCCGGCGTTACACACCACCAGGAGGCGTTTGTCCCTGGGGACCTCCTCGAAACGGCGGCTCAGGGTTTCCTGGGGAATATTAACCCAGCGCTCGCCAAAAAAGTCCACGTAGGGCGCGGCGTTGGCCGCGCCTCTGATATCCAGGCAGATGACGTCATCGGCCTGAGCCGTCAGGAAGCACTGCTCAAATTCAGCCACCTCGATGGTTTTGTTAAAGCCATCCAGGATGTTTTCGGCGGTATTGGCCGCGGCGTTGACGATGTCCAGGGCCGCGGCGAAGGGCGGGGCGTAGGCTACTTCCAGGTTCGATAAATCCGCCAAGGTGGCCTGGAAAGGCAGGAGGGCGGCAATGCTGTTGATGCGGCCCACCAGGGCGTCGCCGTTGTGGCTGAGGCCCTGGGCCCCCAGGAGGCGGCGGGACTTGCGGTCCACCACCAGTTGCAGGTACATGAGGTCCTGGGTGGGGAAGAAGTGGGCCCGGTCGGCCTGGACCACCAGGGCGGCCACGGCGTCGAAGCCTTCCCTGTGGGCCTGGTGAGGCTCAAACCGGCGCCGGCGATGGCCAGGTCGAAGACCTTCAGGGTGAAGGAGCCGACGATGCCGTTGAAAGTGGCGGCGCCTCCGGCCAGGTTGGTGCCGATGACCCGGCCCTGGCGGTTGGCCAGCGAGCCGGAAGGGAAATAGACGGGCTTGCCGGTGACCAGGTGGTGGTTGTCGATGCAGTCGCCGCCGGCGTAGATCAAGGGATCGGAGGTCTGCAGGCGCCGGTTGACCACGATGCCGCCGCCGGGGGAGACCAACAGGCCGGCGTCTTGGGCCAACTGGGAGTTGGGGCCGGCCCCCACCGCGATGATCACCAGGTCGGCGGGCAGGACCTGGGTCCCGGTGACCACCTCCAGGGCAAATTCGCCGCCCTCCGGGGCCGGTCGGATTTCCCGGACCTGCTCATTGAGGTGGAGACTGAATCTCCTTGTCCTGCAAGTGCTTATGGACCATGCGGGCCAGCCCCGGGTCCAGGAGGCCGGGCAGGACCTGGGGGGCGAGCTCCACCAGGCTGGTTTCCACCCCCCAGAGGTCGCTCAAGGCTTCGGCCATCTCACAGCCGATGGCCCCGGCGCCGATGATGACCGCCTACCCACCTCGCCTTTGGTAACCTTTTCCCGGACCGCCATGGCGGCGGGCAGGCCGGCGACATTCATGACCCCGGGGAGGTCGGCGCCGGGGACCATTAAGTCCGGGGCCGGCTGCCGGTGGCCAGGACCAGATAATCATAGGGCAGATCTTCTTCCCGGCCGGATTCCAGGTCTTTTACCCGAACCAGCCGTCTCTCCCGGTCGATGGCCAGGGCCCGAGTGCGGGTGCGCACCCGGACGTCCTTGGCTCCCTCAAAGAACTCCGGGGTCCGGAGCATGTGGAAGCTGGTGGTGAGCAGTTCCTTGATGTCGCTCAAGTCCCCGGAGATATAGTAAGGGATGCCGCAACCGCCGTAGGAGATGTATTCGCCCTGGTCCAGCATGGTGACCTGAAAGTCGGGGCGCAGGCGCTTGAGGCGGCAGGCCACCTTGGGGCCCAGGGCCACGGCGCCGATAATGAGGACTCGTTTTGCTTCCATAGATGTTGCTTCCCTTCCTGG
>CAWCKU010000005.1:0-83705 GCA_963796215.1 uncultured delta proteobacterium
TCCAAATGGCATCGACCATGGAGTCATTGAATGAACCCACCGGTCTTCAAGAGAAGGAATAATGTTACCAAGTCATTGTTTTTTTCAATTGCTTCAGTTTCTCTGTTTGCTGTCTTATTTTCCTTTTTCGCCACGATAAGCCAGGCGTCGAGTTCTCTTCCGGCTGAAATGCTTTATGCCCGTGGCAGCCAAGCATATTCGGTCGGAAACTACCAAGAGGCAAGCGACCATCTATCCCAGGCAGCAGGGCTAGCGCCGGAGCGCGCCGATATTAGTCTGGCATTGGGGCTCAGTTACCTATCCTTGAAAAAATACCAGGAAGCCCACCACAGTTTTCAGGTGGCCCTTTCGCTGGATTCCCAGATCAAAGACGGTCTACTTTATCTTGGCATCACCAAGTATTGCTTAGGGGAATATCAGCAAGCTGAGAAATATTTGCGGAGCGCCAGGGAGCAAGACCCGGAAAAGGGCCTGGCAAGTTATTATCTAGGACTTTGCGAAATACAGACGAACCATCCTCAACAAGGCCTTAAAGAATTGAAGGAAGGCTATCGACTCAGCCCTGAATTCGCCTCTTATTTCAAGCCTTATGAAGAAATTCTCCTTACCCCGGTGGACGTCCGGATCAAAAAGTTCCGCCAGGAATTTGCCCTAGGCTTCAACTATGACAGCAATGTTGAGGAGCATACCAGACCTTATTACCTTTCGCCGGGACGCAAGGCGCCCAAGTACACGGATTGGGCGGGTGTTCTGGGCGCCCGCACCGAGTTTTACCCGCTCATAGGCGATGACTTTAACCTGGGATTGCGTTTTAACGGCTCTGATAGCGGGCACCTTAACCTGCAGTCCTGGGACTTTCTCAACCTCAAAGGGGAGGCCTTCATTAATTGGGGCCTTGGGCCGTTCATCTTTAAGCCTTTCTTCGCCTATGACCGTACCTGGTATGGCAACGGCAAACCATTTAACACCTTTAATATTCCTGGCCTGACCATTGATTGGCCGGAAATGAGCTTCCTAAAAGGGGAAGTGACGTATCGAGCTAAGAGATAAGAACTTCTGGTATTCGCGGGGCGACGAATATCATCAGAGTGGTTGGGATCACCGCATAGATCTTTTCCAGGCGTTCCTCATTCCGGCGCGTGGCATTATGCGATTGGGGATTTTCTATGACCGTGATCTGGCCCAAGGTCTTTTTTGGGCTTCCCACGTGTATGGGGCCACGGCGAATGCCACGGTCTTTCTCCCTTGGGATCTCACCTGGTGGCTAAATTTCGAATACGGGCATACGCATTTCGACAATACTGACGAATGGTCGGGCAGAAGGCAACTAAACGATAATTATTCTCTCCAGTTGCTAGTCAAAAAACCTCTGAATGAGCGCTTGGCCTTTTGGTTAGGTTACGGTTATGCGAACACACGCGCCAATATACCGGAGTGGCAGTTTAACCGGTCGTTATTTCAGGTCCAGTTTACCTGGAATCTCTATTAAGTGGAGAAACGCCATGCCTAGGCCACGGTCGCTTGTTCTATTGATGGTGCTCATAATGGCTGGGCTGTCTTGGGTAGCACCAGGAAACGTCCAGGCTCGGCAAGATGAAGCCTTCCATCTCATCGCCATGGAAGGCGGGGTTAAGGTCAGGGAGTCACTGGGTGAGGCCTTTCGCCCGGCCAAGGTGGCAGAACTGCTTGGGCCAGGAGCGGCCTTGCAGACCGGGCCAGGCGGAAAAGCCATGCTTTTTCTCTCCCAAGGAATGGTTCTGAAACTGGGGGAAGAAAGCCTGGTGGAATTTGGCAAACCAGCTCTCATTACCCGCAAATATCATGATTTTGCCATAACCCTGATGAACGGGACCTTGCATTTTGCCGTGGACCTTTCTGATCTTCGCCCGGGCGCGTTGATTTATACGGCCGCTTCTAGCTTGACGATCCCGCGCGGGACCGGCTTCCTGATCAGCGCCGGACAGGATCGCCTTATCAGCCTAGAGGGCAGCACCATATCCATCGCCAACCAGATTTCCGGGCGCCACCTATCAGTCGGGCCAAGGCAGGCGGCCATCTCGGAGAAAAACGGCCTGCTGACATTATCCCGGGTGCAATCCGGGGAACTGGACCAACTCCTGGCCAAAACCCGGGTCGCACTGGCGATGCCTCCAATCGAGGTGTTAAGGCCCCCCTCTCCTGCCATTACTCCCATCACCCTGGCTGACCAGGTGAGGCAGCCCTGGCCCATACTCCCGCCGGTAATCCAATCGCCCAACATCTGGATCCATGAGGCGTTAACAAAAGGACCGGGGGGGCCCATAGGTATAAGGCCCACTCCCCGTCCTTAATATCGGTGGCCTGGATTTTTCTGTAATATATTTTTCAAAGATGAAAAAAAGTATCCCCTCTTATGCCAAAATTCTTTATCCGATTAAAAGATCACTGCCGGATATCAGCGGGCTTATGAGGCGAGAAAAAATTTCTATAGGTTTAATTAGTTGGAATTATTAAGAGGATAAATCAGCGACAGCCCGCGGTCCCTTCCTAAGGCGACTTTCGCCAATAATTCCCGCAGGCTTAAAGCCATTCTTCCTGGAGGCAGCCCTATTTTTTCCTGGCATAAGGGGTCCATCTACCCTATATTTCCTGGAGGCGTCCGTCGCCTGGGGGAGTTGGGGAAATTTTGGGGCAGAAGGTTGATGCTGCAGATTGACCTTTGATAATTAGATTCTTACATAAGGATGGAGGGCGGACAGACAGGTCCGTCCCGACAGAGTTGGTCGTTTTCTAAGGAGAACACGGGATTAGGCGCCCGGCCCCGGTTTACGGGGTGGCCCGGAGAGGGATAGGAGGAAACCATGCCAGAACCGCTCGGATACTTCACCTTTGTGCTGCACTCGCACCTGCCGTACGTCATCGGCCACGGCCGCTGGCCGCACGGCATGGATTGGCTCAACGAAGCCGCGGCGGAGTCCTATATTCCCCTGCTCAGGGTCTTCAACCGCCTGGCCGCCGAGGGCCTGACTTCCGGGGTGACCCTGGGGATCACCCCCATTCTGGCGGAGATGCTGGCGGCCGACGTTTTCAAGCGGGAGTTCAACGACTACCTGGAGAATAAAATCCAGGCGGCCCGGGATGACGCCGTCACCTTTGAGAAGCTGGGGGATAAGCATTTCACCTCGCTGGCCCGGATGTGGGAAGAGCACCACCGGGAATTGCAGCGGGTCTTCCGGGAGGATTTCCATGAGGACCTGCTGGGGGGTTTTCGTAAGCTGATGGACCAGGGTATCCTGGAGGTCATCACCTGCGCCGCCACCCATGGTTATCTGCCCCTGCTGGGGCGGGACACCTGTGTGCAGGCCCAGGTGAAGCAGGGCGTGGCGGCTTATAAGCGCCATTTCGGCCGGGACCCCAAAGGTTTCTGGCTGCCGGAGTGCGCCTACCGGCCCCGCTACCCCTGGGTCCCGCCCCTGGCGGATCTGGCCACGGAGCCGGTGTTGCGCAAGGGGGTGGAGGAGTTTTTGTCGGAGAACGGCCTGGATTACTTTTTCATCGATTCGCATCTCCTAAAGGGGGGCAAGGCCATCGGGGTCTACAAGGACCGCTTCGAGGCCCTGGAGCGCCTCTGGGAGCGGTTCGCTTCCCAGTTCCAGGAACGGCCGGAGGAGCAGGACAAGTCGCCCTACCAGGTCTACCTGGTGAGTTCCGCCCCGGAGAGCAAGCGGCCGGTGGCGGCCTTCACCCGGGACCCCAAGACCGGCCTCCAGGTGTGGAGCGGCGAATGGGGCTACCCCGGCGATGGCAACTATCTGGATTTTCATAAGAAACGCTATCCCGGGGGCCTGCGCTACTGGCAGGTGACCAGCGCCAAGGCCGATCTGGCGGACAAATCGCCGTATCACCCGGAATGGATCAGCGCCCGGATTAATGAGCAGGCGGACCACTTTGTCTCCTTGATAGTCAGCATCCTGACGGAATTCCGGGAGCAAAATGACCGGCCCGGCATGGTGGTGGCTCCCTATGACACCGAACTTCTGGGCCACTGGTGGTTCGAGGGGCCGGAGTGGGTTTACCAGGTGCTGAGCCGGCTGCAGGCCCACACCCAGGTGAGCCTGAGCCCCGGCAGCCAGCTTCTCAAAGAGGCCGCCCCCCGGCACGTCATCCAACTGCCGGAGGGCTCCTGGGGGGAAGGGGGCTACCACTGGATCTGGCTCAACGAGGATAACGACTGGACCTGGCGCCATATCTACAAGGCGGAAAAAGAGATGGAAGAGCTGGCCCAGCTTTATGCCGAGGACCCCGACCCGCGCCTGCAAGACCTCCTGAAGCAGTGCGGCCGGTCGCTGTTCCTGCTGGAGTCTTCGGACTGGCAGTTCCTGATCAGCACCTTCAGCGCCCGGGATTATGCCGAGCTGCGGGTGGTGGTGCACCACGACGACTTCAAGCGGCTGGCGGCCATGGCCCGGCGCTACGCCGCCGAAAGGGACCTGCCCCCTGAGGATTGGAATTTTCTCACTTTTTGCCGGGAGCGGGACGACATCTTTCCGGATATCGACCCCAAGTGGTGGGCCAAACTGCAGTACCCGCCGGTGGAGCCGGAGTGAGGACGCTATACGATCATGTGCCCCTGATGAACCTCCGAGGGTCGGCGGTATCTGCAGGCTGAGACCTTCTTTGCTGAGGGCGGTTCTTCGGAACCGTCCCTCAATTTTTTGTGGCGCTTTTGCGACACCAGGGCAGGTATTGTGGTTTTTTTACCACTGAATGACAAGAATGACGGAGCTTCGGGTCTCGAGAGTGGGAACCTTAATAGCTACCGGCAATTCAGCACTTGGATCATTCGGCCCTTCTCGGTCCCCGGCGCCCCGGCATGAGGATTGCACTTAGACCGGCGCAGGGGAGAATTATGATCTGGCAAAAGACCCTGGCGCAGCCTCTTAATTTCAGCGGCATCGGCCTGCACTCCGGCCGGCGGGTGGAGGTGACCCTATACCCGGCGGCTGCCAATCAAGGCTTGCGCTTTGTCCGGACCGACCTGCCGGGCCGGCCGCAGATACGGGCCCATTATTCCCGGGTAGTGGACACCACCCGGGCCACGTCTTTGGGGGAGAACGGGACCACCCTGGCCACCGTGGAACACCTGCTGGCCGCCCTGGGAGGGTTGGGGGTGGATAATGCCCTGATCGAGGTGCAGGGTCCGGAGCTGCCCATCATGGACGGCAGCGCCGCCCCTTTTGCCCGGCTCATCAGTGCGGCGGGCTTAAGGGCCCTCGCCTGGCCCCGGGCCTACCTCATGGTGCGGGAGACCGTGGAATTGCGCCGCGGGGAGCAGTGGATGCGGGTGAGGCCCGGCGTGCCCCGCATCACTTACACCATCGACTTCGACCATCCCCTCATCCGGCGGCAGCAGTACACCGTGCCGCTCCGGCCCGAGAGTTTTCAGAGCGAGATCGCCTCGGCCCGCACCTTCGGATTTCTCAAGGAGGTCCAGTACCTCCAGGCCCGGGGTCTGGCCTTGGGCGGGTCCCTGACAACGCGGTGGTGCTGGATGACCGGCAGGTCTTGAATCCCGGGGGCCTGCGCTTCCCGGAAGAGTGCGTGCGCCACAAGATCCTGGACGCGGTGGGGGATATGGCCCTCCTGGGTCTGCCGCTGCTGGGGCACCTGGAGGTGGGACAGGGGCAGCCACGAATTGCACCACAGCTTTATGCAACTGCTCATGAGCCGGCAGGCGGACTGGCGCATCTGGATTCCCTCGGGCCGCTCCGGGAAGAGAAAAGCTCCCTGGTTCCAGACGCCGCTCTGGGAAGGGGCCACGGCTTAAGGGGCGGTGGTCAGTGGTCAGTAGTCAGTGTCAGTAGGGGCAGGCCGGGGGGGCCTGCCTTTTTATTTGTGGTAGGGCGGCCGTCCCGGCCGCCTCTTGAGGATGGCGGGCGAGGGACGGCGGGCGCGACGCCCGCCCCACGGCCCGCCCCAGCCACCGGGATTTAAACGCAAAAAGGGCGACCCAGCGGGTCGCCCTTACGTTTTAAGGCACAGGCTGGAAGCCTGCGCTACCTGTCAGGCCGGGGCGAAGAGGTCGGTGCTCAGGTAGCGTTCGCCGGTTGAGGGCAGGACCACGACGATGAGCTTGCCCCGGTTTTCCTCGCGGCGGGCCACCGCCAGGGCGGCGAAGACCGCGGCGCCGGAGGAGATGCCGCAGAGAATGCCTTCCATTTTGGCGACGTCCCGGGCGGTTTCGAAGGCCGCTTCGTTACTCACCGCAATGACCTCGTCGATGATTTTGGTGTTGAGGATCTCCGGGATGAAGCCGGCGCCGATGCCCTGGATCTTGTGGGGGCCGGGCTTACCGCCGGAGAGCACCGGCGAGGCCTCGGGTTCCACGGCCACGGCCTGAAAAGAGGGCTTGCGGGCCTTGATGACTTCGGCCACCCCGGTGATGGTGCCGCCGGTGCCCACCCCGGAGACCAAAAAATCCACGGCGCCGGCGGTGTCCCGCCAGATCTCCTCGGCGGTGGTGCGGCGGTGGGCCTCCGGGTTGGCCGGGTTGGCGAACTGGTTGGGCATGTAGGCGCCTTTGGTTTCGGCGACGATCTCTTTGGCCCGATTGATGGCCCCGGTCATGCCCTGGGGGCCGGGGGTGAGGACCAGTTCGGCGCCCAGGTGTTTCAGGAGCTTGCGCCGCTCCAGGCTCATGGTTTCGGGCATGGTGAGGATGAGCCGGTATTTCTTGGCTGCCGCGACAAAGGCCAGGGCGATGCCGGTGTTGCCGCTGGTGGGCTCGACGATGAGGGTGTCCGGGGTGATCAGGCCCTGGGCCTCGGCGGCCTGGATCATGGCCACGCCGATGCGGTCCTTGACGCTGCCCAGGGGGTTCATGGATTCGATCTTGGCGGCGATGGCGCCGGGCAGGCCGCGGCCGATGGTGTTCAGCCGCACCAGGGGAGTGGAGCCCACGGCGTGCATGATGTCGGGAAGTATTCCAGCCATTTTCGGTCCTCCTTGGGCCCAGGCGTTGTGCGGGGTTTATCGGGCGAACCCCAGGTTCGCCCCTAGGCACCGAGAAAAAATGTCGCCGCAGGCCCAGACAAAAAACCTGCGCCGCACAGGCGAGACGCCTGTGCCACCAAAAAAGCACTCACTTAGACGGGACGCCGATGCTGCCGGGGAGGGGCGGCCCCCCTCACCCCAGCCCTCTCCCCCAAAAGCGGGGGGAGAGGGGGTTAAAAGCACACAGGCTGGAAGCCTGCGCTACCAGAACTACACTTTACTGGTGCGTAGGACGCACCCTACGGCGGGCTGGCGCCCTCGTGAGGGCGAACACAAAGTTCGCCCCTACAGGCGAAAAAGAATGTCGCCGCAGGCTTTAACCTGCGGTGCACAGGCTGGAAAGCCTGTGCCACCAACGCCTAATCACCAAAGACTAAGCCCTAATCCCTGATTTGATAAGGAATTGGTGGGCAGTGCCCACCCTTGTATCTTAGTTTAAGATACGCTTTATTGAAGTCCTGGTCATGGTCGAAGTTGGTAAAGGATTATGGTTTGGACCACCCCTGGGGCAGGCCCCCGGGGGCCTGCCCCAGGGGTGGTCGTGGTTTCGGACGTGGCAGGCCGTCGCACCCTTGGTCCCGAGACCGTTATGTAGCCTGGCCGCCACGTCCCCTTGAAGTAAACCCGAACAGTCGCCTGGGCCCGAGCCCGCATTTGCAAGGAAGGGAGTTCAAGGAACATGGAAAACCCTCAGCCCTTTGTCGGTATCGACGTATCCTCTCAACGTCTGGACGTGGACACGGTGCCCGTCAGCCAGCCCTTCTCCGAGCCCAACAACGAGGACGGCATCGCTTCCCTGATGGCGCATCTGAAGGCCCTCAACCCCCAAATGGTGCTGCTGGAAGCCACCGGGGGCTACGAGATTCCCGTGGCCTACGCCCTGTATGAGGCCGGCCTGCCCGTGGTCATTACCAATCCCAAGAACGTGCGCCACTTTGCCAAGGCCCTCGGCCGGCTGGCCAAGACCGATAAGCTGGACGCCCAGGTTCTGGCCCTCTATGCCCAGAGGGTTCAACCCCCGGTGCAACCCTTGAGGGACCAGGAACAGCTGGAGTTGGCCAATCTCATGACCCGCCGGCGCCAGTTGCAGGGCATGATCGTCATGGAAGAGAACCGCCGCCGCACCTGCACCCCCAGGGTGCGCGGCAACATCGATTTGTCCCTGGCTCATCTGCGCCAACTCCTGAAAGACCTGGACCGGGACATCCATGACGCCATCCGCCGCACCCCGCTGTGGCACGAAAACTCGGAGATCCTCCAGAGCTTCACCGGCGTCGGCCCCAAAGTGAGCGCCTCTCTGATCGCCGAGATGCCGGAGCTGGGCACTGCTCCCGGGCAATAAGGTCTGCTCCCTGGCCGGCTTGGCTCCCATGAACCAGGATAGCGGCAAACACCGGGGCAAACGCATGATCAAAGGCGGCCGCCCCGCGGTGCGCCGGGCCTTGTATATGGCCGCCTTGGTGGCCTCGCGTCATAATCCGGTGATGAAGGAGTTCTACCAACGTCTGCGCCTGGCCGGCAAGCCGCCGAAGGTGGCCCTCACCGCCTGCATGCGCAAACTCCTGGTGATCCTTAACGCCATGCTCAAAAATCGTACTTACTGGAACCCACAGCTGCCTCTGGCAGCTTGACAGAAAAGACAGTCGCTACATTTTTACTGGTCGCTGATGCTCAGATGACGCCACCCCCACCCCAACCCTCCCCCCTCAAGGGGGAGGGAGTTAAAAACTAACCCCTAACCCCTGCCCTCTGAAAACTATCAACTATGACTACTGCATCAACTATCAACTGGCTACTGGCTACTATCCTTCCCTTTGTAAACCAACTCCGGCTTTTTCAGAAAGACCTTGGTGTCCGGGGGCACCGAGTCGGTGAGCCAGACGTTGCCGCCGATGACGGCGCGGGCTCCGATGACGGTGTCGCCTCCCAGGATGGTGGCCTGGGCGTAAATGATGACGTCGTCTTCGACGGTGGGGTGGCGTTTGGCGGTGCGCAGGGAATCCACCGCTTGCCGGGGCAGGGACAGGGCCCCGAGGGTCACCCCCTGGTAGAGTCGCACCCGGTCGCCGATCTCGGTGGTCTCGCCGATGACCACGCCGGTGCCGTGGTCGATGAAGAAGCTTTCGCCGATGTGGGCCCCGGGGTGGATGTCGATGCCTGTCTGGCTGTGGGCGTATTCCGTCATGATGCGGGGCATCAGGGGCACGTCCTGGTGCATCAGCTGATGGGCGACGCGGTACACGGTGACCGCGAAGAGGCCGGGGTAGCTGAAGATGATTTCGTCGTAGCTCTTGGCGGCGGGGTCGCCTTCAAAGGCGGCGCGCACGTCCTTGGCCAGGGCGCTCCGGAGGCTGGGCAGCTCCCGCATGAAGCGGATGGCGTCCTCCTGGCCGCGTTCTTCGCAATGGGTGCATTCCAGGCCGTGACGCAGGCACTCGTGGCGGATGGACAGGGCGATCTGCCGGGACAGGACCTCGAAAAAGGCCACCGCCTCCTGGCCGAAATAGTAGCCCAGGTTGATCTGGTCCACCCGTTTGCGGATGAAATAGCCGGGGTAGAGGAGGCGGCAGGCCCGGTGGATGATGTCGATCACCTCATCCCGCGAGGGGATGGGTTCCGGACCCACGTGGTCGAAGCAGTCTTCCCGGCGGCAGGAGCCCACCAATTGATTGACGATGTCCGGGATGGCCTCCCGGAATTCCTGGCTGGCCCTGGCCTCCACCTTGCAGCGGTCCGGTTCCAGTTTGACCTCCTCAGCCATGGCGAACCTCGCTTGATTTGACGGGAGACGGAGGACGGGAGACGGGAGAAGGTTCATTCCTTCCCGGTCTTCGGTCTTCGGTCCCCGGTCCCTTAAGGGCAGGTGCCCGCTCAAACCTAATGGCAATCCGATAACTTATATCCGACAATCCAGCCTCAGCTTTCCACGGTGGCGCAGACGGCGGCGCCCACTTCCCAATAGGGAGACAGGGTCCGCAGTTTTTGGATGATCGGCGGAAAATTTTCGATCACGTAGTCGATCTCTTTTTCGGTGTTGAAGACACTGAGGCTGAAGCGGATGGAGCCGTGGGCCATGGTGAAGGGCACCCCCATGGCCCGGAGCACGTGGGACGGCTGCAGCGACCCGGAGGTGCAGGCGGAGCCGGAGGAGGCGCAGATGCCCAGCTCGTTGATCATCAGGAGGATGGCCTCGCCTTCCACGAATTCGAAGCTGATGTTGCTGGTATTGGGGAGGCGGTCCACCCGGTCGCCGTTTACCCGGCTGTTGGGGATAGCGGCCAGGAGGGCGTTCTCCAGTTTATCCCGCAGGGCCTTGACCCTGGTATTCTCCGCCGCCATCCGTTGTCCGGCCAGTTGGCAGGCCACCCCCAGGCCGATGAGGCTGGGGACGTTTTCCGTGCCGCCCCGGCGGCCCTTCTCCTGGTGGCCGCCCACCAGAAAGGGGGCGAACTTGGTGCCCTTGCGCACATAAAGGGCGCCGACGCCCTTGGCGGCGTGCAGTTTGTGGCCGGAGAGCGACAGCAGGTCGACGGCGTTCTGGCGCAGGTCGATGGGGATCTTGCCCACCGTCTGCACCGCGTCGGTATGGAACAGGATGCCCTTGTTGCGGGCCATGGCCGCGGCCTTCTCCACCGGGAAGATGACCCCGGTTTCGTTGTTGGCCCACATCATCGAGACGATGGCGGTATCCTGCGGTGAGGGCCTCGTCGTACTGGAACAGGTCCAGGCGTCCCTGGCCGTCCACCGGCAGTTCGGTGACCCGGTAGCCCTCCTTGGCCAGTCTGCGCCACCAGGGCGTTGATGGCCGGGTGTTCCACCCGGGTGGTGACGATGTGGCGTTTGTCGGGGAAGGTGGCCAGGGCCGAGCGGATGGCGGTGTTGTCGCTTTCGGTGCCGCAACTGGTGAAGATGATCTCATCCGGGGCGGCGCCCAGCAGGGCGGCCACCTGCTCCCGGGCCTCCCGAACCTGCCGGCCCACCTGGCCCCCGAAGGAGTGCATGCTGGAGGGGTTGCCGTAGAGCTCGTGATAGAAGGGGAGCATCGCCTCCAGGACTTCGGCGTCCACCTGGGTGGTGGCGTTGTTGTCCAGATAAATGACGGTCATGGGGCCACCTCCTCCACCATGTAATTCGGGGGTCACCAACTCCTTGAGCTTGGCCTCGACGAAGTCCTTGAGGGTGATTTGGGCCGCGGCGCAGGAGGCGCAGGCCCCCCGGGTGGAGACCAGGACCCGGTTGCCCACCACGTCGATGAGGTCCAGGTCGCCGCCGTCCTGCTGCAAGGCCGGGCGGATCTCCCGCTGGATGGTCTCTTCGATCAAGCGGATCTTTTGCAGGTTGGTGAGTTTCGGCCGGGCCGGGGCGCCCTTTGGCCTGCGGCCCGCACCTGGTCGATGATCTCCTGGATTTTGTCGACGCAGCCGCCGCAGCCGCCGCCGGCCTTGGTGTAGTTGGTGACCTCCTCCACCGTCTTCAGGCCGTGGTCGCGGACCACCCGCTCGATCTCGGGTTTGGTGACCCCGAAGCATTCGCAGATCACCTCGCCTTCGAGCCCGGGGACGACTTCGCCTTTATAGTGGGCGATGGCCTTTTCCAGGGCCTCCCGGCCCATGACCGAGCAGTGGATCTTTTCCTTGGGCAGCCCGCCCAGGTAATTGGCGATATCTTCGTCGGTGACCTTGGCGGCCTCTTCGATGGTCATGCCCTTGACCATTTCGGTCAGGGCCGAGGCCGAGGCGATGGCGCTGGCGCAGCCGAAGGTCTTGAAGCCGACGTCCTTGATGCGGCCGTTGTCGTCCAACTTAAAGGTGAGCTTGAGGGCGTCGCCGCAGGCGATGTTGCCCACCAGGGCGACGCCGTCGGGGTTTTCCACCTCCCCGACATTGCGGGGATGGAGGAAATGGTCTTTGACTTTATCGGTATATTCCCACATGAGCTGAATCCCCTTCTTTCAATCTGGTAGGGCGGGCGTCTCCGCCCGCCATCGAGTAAGCGGCCAGGGACGGCCGCCTTATCCGGTCTTTGGTTTAGTTTTATTTTAGGCACCATTGGCGCCATTGTGCAATAGATATCCGCAAATGGACGCAAAGCAGGGCGGTTCGAGAACCGCCCCTACATGTTAGGGCACGGCGCCCTTCGCCTGTCCAATGACAGGCCGGAGGCCCGGCTATCCCAAGGGATCGGCTGCGCAGAGCCGCCCCGTACATGGAGGCAGAACGCCCCTACTTGCTCGGGGCTTACTGCTCACTTCTCCACCCGGCTGCCCAGGTGGGCGCCGAAGAAGCGCTCCATGGCGCGGTAGAAGTCGAAGCGGTTTTCTTCGTTGTGGAAGCCGTGGCCTTCGTTGTCCTTGACCAGATATTCCACTTTGATGCCGCGCTTTTCCAGGGCCTGGACGATCTGGTCGCTCTCGGCCTTTTTGACCCGGGGGTCGTTGGCGCCCTGGGCCACCAGGAGGGGCGCCTTGATGCGGTCGGCGTGGAAGTAGGGGGAGACCTCCTTGAGGAGCTTTTCGTCCTTGACCGGATCGCCGATCATCTCGTAGAACTTCTGGCGCTCCAGTTCCCAATAGGGCGGGAAGGAGGCCAGCAGGGTGAAGAGGTTGGAGGGCCCCACGTAATCCACCCCGCAGGCGTAGAGGTCCGGGGTGAAGGTGACCCCGGCCAGGGTGGCGTAGCCGCCGTAGGAGCCGCCATAGATGCCGAGGCGCTTGGGATCGGCGATGCCTTGCTTAATGAGCCACGCCGCCCCGTCGCTGACGTCGTCCTGCATCTTTAGGCCCCACTCCTTGAAGCCGGCCTGCCAGAAGGCCTTGCCGTAGCCGGTGGAGCCCCGGAAGTTCAGCTGCAAGACCGCCAGGCCGCGGTTGGCCAGGAACTGGACTTCGGGGTTGAAGCCCCAGTGGTCCCGGGCCCAGGGGCCGCCGTGGGGGTTGATCACCACCGGCAGGTTTTTGGGCGTCCACGCCCTTGGGCAGGGTCAGATAGCCGTGGATGGTCAGGCCGTCCCGGGACTGATATTTAATGGGCTTGATATCGGCCAGTTCGCCTTCGTGGAGCCAGGGGCTGACCTGCGGCCAGTTGCCGGAAGTCGCCGCTTGAGCCGGTCGTAATAGTAATAGGCCCCCAGGGACTTGTCGCTGTAGGTGCGCACCAGGACCCGGGTCTCGTCTTTGCTCTGCATATTTTGGCCGTCCGCGGCCACCACTTCATAGCCGGGCAGGCGCCGCTCCAGGTCTTCCTGGAGTTTCTGGCGGTCGGCGTCGAAGAAGTGGTACTGGCGCTTGTCGGTGAAGAAGCTGACCCCGGTGATGATCTGGCGCTTCTTGGAGCGCAGCAGGTGTGAGACGTCCACCTCCGGGTTCTCAAAGATCAGGTCCAGCCTTTCGCCCTTTTCCGGGTCATAGCGGTAGATGGCCTGCTTTATCCCGGCCCAGGTTGGTGGCGACGTAGAGATAACGGTTGTCGAAGGTGAAGTAGAGGGGGTCCAGGGCGTCTTTGAAGTTGGTCCGGGCCACGGGGCGGAAGGCCTCGGCCTCGGCGCCGCGGTACAGCAGGGTGTCCGTGAGGCCGTCGGTGGCCACCGCCACCCGCAGCTGGCCGTTATTGTCCGCCAGCCAGCCGCTGATGTTGCCCGGGTTTTCGCCCACCATTTTCAAGGCGCCGGTATAGACATTGACCCGGTAGGCATCGAAAAATTTCGGGTCCCGGCGGTTCATGGCGATCAGGATCTCATCCGGGCTCTCTTCCAGGTCGTCCAGGATCTGGACCTTGACCTGGGGGAAAGGGGGTCAGGTCCTTGGGGTTGCCGCCGTCGGCGTCCACCGCGAAGGCCCGGAAATTTTCATCGCCGGCCTGGTCCTGGAGATAGACCAGGCGGTTATTTTTGGCCCAGAGGTAGCCGGCGATATTGCGCTGGGTGGCGTTGGTGACCCGGGTGCTCTTGTCCTCGCCGATCTTCTGGACATGGACATTGAGGCGGCGCTCCCAGGGCGCCAGGTAGGCCAGGTAGTGGCCGTCCGGGGAGATCTTGAAGTCGGTCTTCTCCGGGTTGCGAAAGAAGTCTTCCATGGGGATGAGGCGCACTCCTGCTTTGGGGGGCGGGACCTTTTCGCCGCAGGCGGCGGTGAGGGCCAGGCTGGCCAGCAGGAGCAGATAAGCGCAGGTGATTCTAATCATGATAATTCCTCAAGGAGATAATCTGACCGCAGGGGCAGAACTTGGAATTTCAGACTTTTTTAAGATAATGACTTTGGGAGCGGATTTCCAGGAGTCTAACTGTCTTGAGAGTCTATCAATACCTTTTTTCGGTGTATTTAACGCCCTCGAGGCCTTTAAAATGGGGATCCTGGGTCCAGATAACCCCGAGATGGGTGCGCGCCGTGGCCAAAATGACGATAGCGGCGAGAGGCAGTTTGAGATCATGGCTAATCCTGGCGGCGAAGGGCGAGGGCACCTCGCCCCTACCAGTGCTTAAAGAAACAGCATTTCCATGAGCATAACCAGGTACTTGCTTCCGCCCACCTCCATCACTCCGCCGGCAGGCCCAGTTCCTCTTTGAAGCGGGCCAGGCCGATTTCATTGATGATCTTGCCCAGGCGCCGCTTTTTACCTGCCTGTTTGAACCAGTCCAGGACCCGGGCGGCCAGGGCCAGGGCCTCGTCGTCGCTCAGATTGGTGGCGATGATATCCGCCAGCCGGGGATTGAGCCCCGAGGCGAAGCCCCCGGCCAGCACCCGCCAGCCCTTGGCCGCGCCCACCAGCCCCAAATCCTTGACGGAAGACTCGGAGCAATTATTGAGACAGCCGGCCACCCCGATCTTGAACTTGTAGGGCAGGGGCAGGCCGTGATATTTTTCGTCCAGCTTCAGCCCCACCCCCAAGGCGTCCTGCACCCCCAGGCGGCAATAAGTGGTGCCGGGGCAGATTTTGATGGAACGGACGCACAGACCGATAGCAGCACCGGGGACTAACCCCAACTCCTGCCAGATCTGCTCCAGGTCTTCCGCCTGCACCCCCACCAGGGCAAAGCGCTCCGCCGAGGTGATCTTGATGACCTGGGCCCGATACTTTTCGGCGACGTCGGCAATGCGGCGCAAGAGGTTGAAATCGGTGATGAGGCCGCCGGGAATATGGGGAGCGATGGCATAAGTCGCCTTATCGCGTTGCATGATAGCTCCTTTTTCCAGCAAATCTTCAGCCATGATACCCTCCGGGAGTTTAGAAAATAGCGAATATCCGGAAATATTAATTACTGAAAATTCACAATCAAGAGAAGGGTGAATTTTATCAGGTCGTTGGTCCACGTGGCCGGGTGGGGGTAGTTAACTGCCAAGACGCGGGACCGACTCTGTGGCGCCTGGCAGGGCCGCGAAAAGCCTTGATCTTAAGGTTTTGCTTGATATATTGGAAGAAAAGTTCGACTTTGCCAACCGCGGCGGTGGGGCTTAGCCGCCTCAGGGCAGGCAGATCCGGACAGAGGTTGCAGAGAAGTATTTCTGGTCGCGCCCCCGGTCCTGGTCTGGTCTCCAACGCCGTGGCTCAGGATACCACGCCTGCCCCCGAGCCCAGGCCGCCTGGACGACCGATTAACCCGGGTCGATCAGGAGTGTGAGCCTTCTGGCTGTCCGTGACCTCACCGGAGGAGTTGATGCAAGTGGGTGACAACACCATACTGCTGGTGGAGAAACATTATTTTAGTGGAAATGGGCCTGGGAATGCGGTAAAATAAACGGTGGCCGTCCCAGTTGGTATTAATTTGGTAAGCTATCATATTAAAGAAATGGCTTGCAATTGTTAAGGGCGAAGGTTGGCAAAATCAACAATTTACTCAGGTGGATGTTTATCCAGGCTATTGTCTTTAATGGATAATTAATTAATGGCTGCCAATTTAACTATACTATTGGTATCAGGCTTACTTCTGGTCCTAACAGTGTTATACTGCCAAAAGAGGTGGTCAGAATTTGATTTAATTGACCTATATATCCTCTTTGCCGGAATATATTTCGGAGCTTATACCTTTGTGAAGGCTTTACTTGGAGATTACTCAAAATATGAACCACTGACCATCGTGATAGTTTTTGGTCAGATAATTATGATCTTAGCGATAACCTTCATATTGTGGAGGTTTATGCCTGAACATTTTCGTCGAGAGGTGGAGATAAAATCATTATTAGAGCAATGGAAAAATGTTAATTCATATGTCATTTTCTTATTCTTGGCGATATTATTGATAATTCATATATATGGTTATGAAAAATATAATATTATATCGCATATAGATCATGGTAATTTAATCAGTGCCGGAAAAGGGTTGCCATATTGGTTTACCTCGATTAATGTCCTAAGTAACGATATTATATTATGCACTTTTATTGCCTTAGTTGCTAAAATTATATCAAGTGAAAATTTGGTGAAAAAACTCTGGATTATTCCATTGATAGTCTTGCTTTTAATGGCAGTTATTAATGGCAGGCGATCCTTAATAAATCCTCTTATTATTGGAACAATATTATTATTTATAAGTCAGGAAAGAGAGTTATTTCAATTCAGATATTTAAAAATAGTGTTGTTGTTGTCTTTAGGGATATTGATATTCAGTAACATTTTTCAAGCATACCGTTACGTCCTGCAATTCCCTGACTCAGCGAATCCAATTGAGGTAAAGAATCCGGTAAGCGCCGCACTCGATCCTCGCTATACCTTAAATAATCTGAAGCTGAGGCCAAGCGGATGGGAATTTAATTATTCAATATTTAGAGGCCAACGTTATGATAATGTCCCTTTGCAACGGGGCGGGATTTTTTGGCAAGGTCTGAAGAATTCGATTCCAAGAATATTCTGGCCTCAGAAAGAGGTTGTTTCTTTAAATGATCTATACGTAAAATTATATAGCCTACCGGAAGCTGATTATGGTAAAAATAACTTTGGTTTTACCCAAGTGGATTTTGGATATGGCTCTATAATAATAATGCCCATACTTATTTTAATAGTGACCTCTACTTTAGTTGTTATAAATATGGCTACCAAGAATTATCCGGTATTATTACTATTGCTGTCTGGAACTGTTATAAATTATCTAATTAATATCGAACAGAATGTCACCGATATATTTATTTTATATCGTGATTTGATAGTATTAACTGGCGTATATTTAATCGGTGATGTCTTGCTAAAAATGAAGGTTCTTTTCCGGCCGGTGCAGCAGGGCTTGCTACGCTGATATTTCCATGGGCCTGTGGAGCAGTTATTTGAATGGGGTCGGCCAGGTTAACAATAGTTCCCGAGAGGTTTTCTCCCCATGGGTAAAATGACCGACAGATGTAAACTCTGCGGCAATAATGAATCATCTCTGATCCAAGTTGGGGCCAGGCATGCTCAAGAAGCCGAGATCCGTTGCTGCAATACCTGTGAACTGGTATTCTTATCTCCGCAACCGAATCAAGACGAGTTGGAACTTTATTATGCCCACGGGTACCGGGAAGAATATCTGGATCCGCCGGTGGCAGAACGCCATAGAACTGATCTTGACGAGGCGTACCTCAGGGTACAACGCCTGCTGCCGCGGTTGAGGCCGGAAACGAGGCTGTTGGAAGTGGGCTCCGGTTCCGGCGCCTTTCTTTATGCGGTTCGTCCCTATGTCAGGGAAGTAATGGGTGTTGAACCTGATGCAGCTTCACGCAGTTGGCTCAAGCAAACCCTGGGGCTTAACCTGCTGGAGAAAATTCCCCCAGCAGGGTCTGGTCAAGAAGCCTTCGACTTGGTGGTATCTTTTCATGTCCTCGAACATACCCTGGACCCGGTGGATTTCCTCGGTAAGCTGAAAAAGATGCTAAAACCCGGTGGAGAGTTGATAGTCGAAGTACCCAATGTGGCTGACGCCCTGGTGGGAGTATACCGGGTACCATCCTACCGGGAATTTTACTATCAAAAGGCGCACCTGTATTATTTTTCCAAGCAGACTCTGGCCCTGGCTCTGGAAAAGGCAGGTTATGAGGCGGTTATTTCCGGGGTCCAGCGCTATGACCTCAGCAACCATCTGCGCTGGATGTTGACCGGGCAGCCGGGCGGCCAGGGGTATTATGGCGAGATCCTGGCCCCGGCCGTGCAGGCGGCCTATGCCGACGCCCTCATCCGTTCAGGTCATGCGGACACCTTATGGGGGGTGGCTCGCAGGGCGGGCAAATCTAATTAGAGGGAATAGGTCCATGAGAAGGCCAAGAGGTGCGAGTTTCTCCAAGATTACCCGACCATAAAGGTTGAATATGATTGACATTGATTTCTACATGAGAGTGGCTGAATTAAAGAAGCAGGTATTACAAGGAGAAATTTATGAGAAGAATTATTTAGTTAGCAAATTTGAAGAGTTTCGCAGCCGGAAGCCGGTATTATACAATATCGAAACCACCAACGCCTGTAATATGAGATGTGAGATGTGCCCCCGCACCACGATGATGACGCGCCCCATTGTCAACCTGGACATGGAGACCTACAAGCGCATAATTGATCAGATTGAACCATTTCCAGAGCAGAAATGGCAGGAATGGGAAAATTTCGCCCAGCAATATTATGGTATCTCCCCCGATGATATGAGTGAGAATCACTTTTTTCTGTATATCATTCCCAAGGTACTGGTGTTACATGGATATGGCGACCCCCTGCTGGACAAAGATATGCCTGAAAGGGTCAGGTTGTTAAGTAAGAAGAACATTATTTCCTATTTTAGCTGTAACCCTGCCAATATAAATATTGAAAAAATGGTGGAGATGTTGGAGAACGGCCTGGGTTATGTAAAATATTCCATAGAAAGTGTGGACGATTTGCGCCACAAGCAGGTAAGGGGGAGCGCCTCCGACTTTACGCATAGTTATGATAAGATTCTTTACTTGTTGGACATCAAGAAAAAATTTCACTACAAGACGACTATCGTTATTACGATGTTGAATCTGGGCAAGCCCTGGCAAGAGGAAGAATTTCAAAAGTTAAAAGAGGCCTTCAGAGATTTGGATGTCTATTTATACTTAAAAAGTCAAGATCAACAATGGTATAGCGATAATAAGCTAGCCACAAAATCTATCCATTGGAGTGAATTTTGCCAATTCCCCTGGTCTTCTATGAGTATCAAATCGAATGGTGAAGCGGCAATGTGCGTCGAAGACTTCAATAACGAGATTATTCTCGGCGATGCCAAGAAGGAATCCCTGGAAGACATTTGGAATGGTGAAAAGTATCGTCAGCTGCGGCTGGACCATTTTAATCTGACCGGCGGGATTAAATGTACCGAGCAATGTGATATGAAGCTCATGGGAAGTTTTACCCCGCGCCTATGATTGAGTCGGTCATGAAAATCATTAGGCCAATAACCTAGGCAATAAAGTCATTCTTTATGGAACGAGTAGGGCCGAAAGCCGAACAAGCTGGCGGCGCTGGTAAAAGGAAAATATCAAATTCGGGAGTAGGCAGGATGATGAAAAGTATCAGCATCAACGGTAGAGTTGTGGGTGAGGACCAGCCTTGCTATATTATTGCGGAAGCGGGAGTCAATCATAATGGTAGTGTGGAACTGGCGAAAAAGCTGATTAAAAAAGCGGCGGAGGCCGGCACCGATGCCGTAAAATTTCAAAAACGTTCCATAAAGGACATTTTGATTGCCGAAGCCCTGGCCAAATCTTATACCGGGCCAAATTCTCTGGGAAGCACGTATGGGGAACATCGGGAAAAACTGGAATTGAGCGAAGATGCCTATAAGGAGTTGGCCCGCTATGCCAAGGAAGTGGGCATAACTTTTTTAGCCAGCGTCTGGGATAAGCCCAGCGCTGATTTTATCGAATCGCTGGGCGCTCCGGCGTTTAAGATTCCGTCGGCTGACCTGACCAATCTGCCGCTGCTCGAACAGGTGGCCAGGAAGGGCAAGCCAGTCATCCTGTCCACGGGGATGAGCACGTTGGAGGAGGTCCGGGAAGCTGTCGAGGTCGTCCTGAAATACAATGAACAACTGATTCTGCTGCACTGCATCTCCGTTTATCCCTGTGAGCCTGGAGACGTGAATCTCCGGGTCATGGAGACCTTGAGAAAAGAATTTGGGGTTCTGGTCGGCTATTCGGGCCATGAGAAGACCGGGTTCGCAGTCACTGAGGCCGCGGTGGCTCTGGGGGCGGTGGTCGTGGAACGGCATTTCACCCTGGATCGAACCATGCCGGGCCCGGATCATGCAGCCTCACTGGACTCGTTCGGATTGGCAAGATTGGTGGCGCATATTCGGGAAGATATAGAACCCGCCATGGGTTCCGCCGAAAAGAAGATAACCGAAACGGAATGGGGTGTAAGGGCGCGGTTGGCCAAGAGTATTGTCTCCGCCTGCGAGATTAAGGCAGGGACCGTAATCCAACCGGAAATGCTGACAGTAAAGGGGCCGGGAACGGGCCTTAAGCCGAAGTACCTGTCGCGCCTGTATGGCAAAGTTGCACAGGGGGATATCCAAGCAGATACCCTGGTGCCTTTGGAAGCTTTGAGTTGGTAGAAATTAGGGGTTAAAAATTGGCAGGCCTAGTTCCAGCCCGACACGTCTAAGAGGTGACTAAACCTTGAAGTCCGGCATTCTGCTCCTGGCCCGGACGGGCGCTACCCGTCTGCCGGGCAAGCTTTTGATGAAGGTATTGGGACGGCCGATCCTGGAATACCAGATCGAGCGCTTGAAAGCGGCACGCCGGCCAGATTGTTTTGTCCTGTGCACGACCCAACTGGCGGAGGATGAAGCATTAATCGAACTGGCCAGCCAGAATGGGCTGCCGACTTTTCGCGGCAATACCGAAGATGTTCTTGACCGGATGATTCAAGGAGCCCGGGAGTACCAGCTCGATCTCATTGTGTGCATCGGCGGCGATGACCTGTTGATCGACCCGGTACTGGTTGATGTGGTTATTGAGCGTTTTGTCAAGACCTCGGCCGATTTCATTTACTGTGCTGATCTGCCTGTGGGCGGCACCCCCTTCGGCATCAAGACTCAAGCCTTAGAGCGGTTGGTAGAGATCAAGACCGGGGGGACGGACGGCTGGGAGCGCTATTTTATTGAGACCGGCCTATTCCAGGTGGAGGCTATACCTCCCCCCGACCCGATTCTGCGCCGGCCGGGACTGCGCATGACCCTGGATTATCAGGAAGATTTTCTGTTCTTCAAGGCCGTGATTGAAGAGCTTTATCCCCGAAAAGGCAGCACCTTTCCATTACAAGAGGTGATCACCTTGATTGACCAGCGGCCCGACATTGCCAGGCTGGCTCAAGCGCGGGCGGCCGAATGGCTCGCCAAACATGTCGCCTTTGATATTGGTATAAGGCAGGATTTGGTCCAAGAGGGGAATAAAGAGAGTGCCGCAACTTTAAAGAAAGGGGAATAATGGTGGGTCCAACGAATAATAATAAGATTAGTAAATATTTAGGAAATGAACTTGAATATGTGGCCCAGGTTCTAAGATCAGAGAAAAGATCCGCCACCAGCGGGAGTTGGAATCACCGATTAGAACAAGAATTTGCGGCGATCTTCGGCGTCAATTACGCCATTTCCCACAATTCCGGCACCTCCGGCTTGCATAGTTGCCTGCAAGCGGCCGGTATCGGTCCGGGGGACGAAGTAATCAGTCCGGCGTTAACCGTGATTATGGATGCCTTTGCCACGCTTTACCAAGGGGCGGTGCCGGTTTTTGCCGATGTGAACCGGGAAACTTTTAATATCGATCCCGAGGATGTGCGCCGGCGCATAACCGGGCGCACCAAGGCGATCATCGCGGTGTCCCTATATGGCCTCCCGGCAGATATGGATCCTCTTATGGAGATCGCCGCGGAACACAATCTGGTGGTAATCGAGGATAATGCGCAATGTGTTTTAGGAAGGGATAAGGGACGCTTAGCCGGGACCAGCGGCCATATGGCGATGTTCAGCTTTGAAAATTCCAAGCACATATCCGTGGGTGAAGGCGGGATGGTCATCACCGATGATGAACAGCTGGCTGAACGTATACGGAAATTTGCCGGAATCGGCTATAAGAATCTCACCGCCGCTGGGGGGCAGATTAAACTCAACGAAGATGTCTTTCAAGATCCGGATTATAAGCGCCACGATTGTGTCGGCTGGAATTACCGCTTGACGGAAATTTGTGCGGCAGTTGGCGTGGCGCAAATGGAGCGGGTCGAAGAAATTGTTAAGATGCACCGAGACATCGCGCAACTATATGCCGAGGCGATTGCAGGGTGTGACTGGCTGATTCCGCAGGCAGTCCCCGAAGGCTGCACCCATAGCTATTGGTGTTATGCCGTCAGGTACGAAGGGCTGGCAGCGAAAGGGGTACCGTGGAAGGCCTTCTACCAGAAATATAAGGAATTAGGTGGTGACGGATTTTATGCCGCCTGGAGCGTTCCTTATGAGGAACCTGCATTGCTTGGGCTTGGCTATGCCAGAGGAAATTGCCCCCGGGCAGAGGAACTGCAAGGAAAACTGATGCAATTCAAAGCAAACTATCGCGATTTAGGGTTAGCCAAGACCAAAGCGGAGGCTCTCTATAAAACAATTAAGTATTTCCAAGGATAGCTTCTATCAATATAATATCCAATTCATATATTGTGGGCATCACAATGGATACCCATTCTGACGTGGGGTAATAGCTTGCAGTTTGCACATATATTTATTTCCTGCCTCCATAACTCAAACGGCTTTTTTGCTTGCAGTAATGAGTGATTACAAACCTTTTTTAAGAAACAATTTAATTATTTTTTCTGGGCATCTGCTGATTTATGCTCAGGGCGTTATCTTAATGCCTATTATCATTAAAACTATCGGGCTAACAGTTTACGGTGGTTATGGTATTTTGGTGTCAATATTCGGCCTCATTTTTGGAATTTCATCTTTCGGGGTAGGTATTCGGCGCAGTAGGTTCCTTCCCTCAGCCGAGAACCGGGAAGAGCGTCAGGCTCTTTTTTATCCGCAATTCAATTTCCATTTCATCAGTCTCATGCTTCTATCATTAGTATTGATGTTATCGTTCCATTCTTTGGATAGGTTGTTTTTTAAAGGGGAAGTATCATTCTCAATTGGGCTCGCAGTTCCCTACTTTATATTCTATTTACTATATAGCCAGACTACAGATTATTTTAGATTTACTCATAGAATTAATTATTTTAATTTTTCCACGCTATCTTTTGCCAGTCTCAATATTCTTATTATATTATTGTTATATTGGTTAGCTCAAGAATTGACCATTAACGTTCTGTTTACTATTCAAATTTTTTCCGCCGTTTTAGTGGCGCTGCCGTTGACCATCAAAATGGTCCAAGAGATTGGTTGGCGATTTGCCCTACCGAATATCCAAAACCTGGTGGATGAGATTAAATTGGGCTTCCCGTTAGTCCTGGTTTATCTGGTTGATTTCATACTAAATTCCAGTGATAGATATGTAATTACCGCCTTTATCTCGGTAACTGCAGTGGGTTATTATAATGCGGCCTATGCGCTGGGTTTTTTTATAGTTCTAATTCCCAAGATCTCGGGAGTGGTCTTGCCCCCGCTGCTCTCTAAGGCGATTGATACCGGCAACGAAGCCGAGGCCCGCACCATGATTAATTACACGATTAAAGCTTTTCTGCTGGTCGCAATACCCTTTGTGGTGGGTAGCGCAGTTATGAGCAAGCCTTTATTATCATTATTAGCCAATGACGAAGTTGCTAATAAGGCTTTTCTGGTAACTCCAATTGTAGCGTTAGGGACTATTTTCTATAGCTTAACTATTATTCTTTCAAATGTGCTCTTTGTCCGGTTAAAAACGGGGGCGATGTTTAAAATAACTTTTATTGCAGCAATTGTTAATTTAGGTCTAAATCTACTGATAATTTACTTTATAAGAGACATTTTAGTGGCGGCAATTTCTACGCTATTTAGTTATTTTATAGCATTCATTATTATTTATCGGGTAGTGGCCGTTGACTGGCTCATAAATTATGATTTTAAAACCATCATCAAGTCGATTGCGGCTTCCTTAGTCATGGGGGTTGTTATCTGTTTGACATCAGCCTGGTTGCTGACTGGGATTGGGCGAATTTCTTTTGCCATGATCGAATTAACCATAGGAATAGCAGTATATTGCTCGGTTATTTTTCTTTTAAAAACATTTTCTCCCCAAGAATTGCTGAAGTTAAAGGAGTTTATTGTTAAAGGAGCCAGATAATTTGGGAAGTGGTAAGACAGTTTTGCTGGTATGCCGGGATTTAGGCGAAATTCAGCTGCTGCAGCGATTCCGAGCGCAAGCGGGATGCCGGTATCTAGTGGCCTCGGATGATGTGCGAGTGCACCTGGAGATCGGGAAATATCCGTGGGTGGCGGAGGTTTGTTTTCTAGAACAGATGGAATCATTTTATGCCGTGGCTGCCGAGGTGATCAAATATCTAGAACTGATTAACCAGTGGCTGGAATCCCTGGGAGATGATCCCAAAGGCATTCCCCGGGAATTGCTTTATTGGATTAGCCATTGCGAAGGAGGCAAGACCACCCAACGGATTCAGGATTTATTATTGTTGATTCGCTCTTACGAATACCTCCTCGACACTCATAATATTAACAACGTTATTATATTAAGCCATCCTCAAGCAGAGTGGGAAGATGACATATTAGTCAAGGTTGCTCAGTGTAAGGGAATAGCAGTTCAAATCATTGGACGCTTTCATTTCAAAATTATCAAGTCAAGAGTGCTCTCATTAATCAAATTACTTGCCAGAGAGCCGTATTATATTTTTTATATTGTCCTTGCCAAGCTTCGGGGAAAGTTAAGGTTTCACAAGGCGGAAATTTCAAAAAATGAAATAGTTATGCAAATTTGTAGTCTAGATGAGAAATTTATAGAAGATAATGTTCCCATTATGAAATCCTTAAAAAGCCGGGGGTATAATCCGGTGGCCTTGCTTTGGGGGGCAGCGAAGGCCAGGGAAAAATTTCTAAAGGAAGGCCTCAAGGCTGAAGAGCTAGAAACCTTCTCACCTATCTCATCTTGGTGGGAAGGCACATACAGGGTATGGTTGACCTGGTGCGTTGCTGGGCGGCGTCGTCAAGAATTTTTAGCAAATTCCGGGTTACAATATCACCATATTTCCCTGGGCGCATTAATGTGGCCCTCCGTGCTCTTCTTTTTCTGGGAGGAATTGGCCCAGAGATATAGGCTCCTGCAGGCGGCCCAAAAATATTTCGTTAGCCATTCCCCAAGAGCCATAAGGCCATGGGGCGGGGGAGCGCATCCTGAGGGCGCCATTGTCTTAAGAGGTCTAAGTGGCAAGAAAAGACCCTTTTTCATCTATTGGTTTTGGGCCTTCTATGAAAATCCTTATTTATCTGACTATTCATATAGCGACCTCTTTTTAGCAGCAGGGACTAACCAAAAAGAATTCTTGGAAAAGCATGGTGTAGCTTCCCAGAAGATTGTATCGGTGGGTTTAAGCCGGTATGATTATTTGGCTGCTTTTCGAAAAGAGCACAGTCCAGCCCAATCACGGACCTGCCTGAACATTCCTCAAGATTTTCAGGATTATATTCTTTTAGATTCAAACGGCACTTTAAGAGGCTATCTCACTAGGCGAGAACAAGCTTTGGTAGCTGGATCGCTGTTAAATTTTGCCCGGGAGCATCCCGCGGTCGCCTTGATGATCAAACCTCACCCAGCCCATATACCCGGTTGGCTGGAGGCCCTGATTGACTGCTTTGCCTTGCCCAATGTATATTTGATCGATAAAAATATGATGCCCTATCATGCCTTGAATGCCGCGGATTTATTGATAACCAAATTTTCAACCTTGGCTTTGGAGGCTATGCTTTTCAAGACTCCGGTGGTGTCAATTCTACTGGATGGCGAAGAGCGATTTAGAATATATGGCGATGCGGTTGAGCGGGTGGATAGTCTCGATGACTTGAAGGAGATACTATCTCTGCTAGTTAGCGATGAAAGATGGAGGGAAGATTGGGTTAAAACGCAGATTAACAACCAGGCGAGCTTTCTGGAGAATTATTTTGACGATAATCTTGGCGATGCTGCTGAGAGAGGAGCGGAAGCATTAGATAAATTCTTAACTGATAGGATTGTTGATTAATCTTTAATTGCCTGATAAAAATCGGCCGTTCACTCGATCAATATCTTAAATGGAGGTAATTTATGCAAATATTAGGAAAAACTGCTAATAATATTGGCGTAGGCTTGGGAAATATTATTAGCAATAAAATAGTGAGATTTTTAGGCAAACAAATTCTAAAAGCAATGTATATATTGAGACTAGCATTTTGGAGGGCAAGAGTCGGTAAAATGGGGAAAGTGGATTACCTAGGAAAGTATGTAGTAATGCACAATCCAGAGAATATAATACTGGGAGAAAATATTTCAATTGCTGATTTTGTGCATATAAGGGGAGGGGGTGGAGTTGAGATTGGCAATAATACGATGCTGGCAGCAGGCACATGTATTTCCAGCGAAACTCATGACCGAAATGCGGCAATTTATCAAAATTCATTGATTCGGCAAAAGGTCACGATTGGCAATAATGTGTGGACCGGTACTGGAGCTATTATCCTTCCAGGTGTAACAATTGGCGATGGCGCCATTGTCGGGGCCGGGGCAGTGGTCACTACAGATGTGGAGCCTAACAGCATAGTCCTGGGAATTCCAGCTAAACCTCTAAAAGATTAAATAAAGGAAAATTATAAAGAGCTATTTAGCCTGCGGGATAATATAGTTTTTGAGGTAATAATGCCGAAGATAAAAATACTTTTTATAGCATATGACAATGAATCGTTTTTAACGAGTTTCCCCTTGGGGATTGCTTACTTGGCGTCCGTGTTGAGAAAAAAGGGGTGCGAAGTTAGCATCTATTCTCAAGATGCCTATCATTTGCCGGAAGGGCATCTCGTCAACTATCTGAAGAATAATCACTTTGATTTAGTCGGGGTTGGGGTTATTGGGGGGTATTACCAATATAGGAAATTGTTGAAGATTTCCGCTGCCATTAATGCCATCCCCAACAGGAAGTTTTTGTATGTTATAGGGGGTCATGGTCCTTCCCCGGAGCCCGAATTCTTCTTGCGTAAAACCGGGGCCGACGTGGTTATTATGGGCGAGGGAGAAGTTGTTATAAGTAATTTGGTTGAAACCTTAGGCTCCAGGGAAGGCTTTTCAAAAATAAAGGGGATTGCCTATCGGGATGGCGCAGAAGTTATTATCAATGAGCGCGAGCCGCTCATTAAAGAGGTGGATTCCATACCCTATCCTGCCTGGGATCTGTTCCCCATGGATTATTACGCCATGATGCGGGCTCCTGGGATTAAGCCCACGGAGCGCAGCCAGATGGTCTTTACCGGCCGCGGTTGTCCTTATTCCTGCAACTTTTGTTATCGAATGGATCCTGGATTTAGACCCCGCAGTCACGAAAATATCATCGAGGAACTCAGAATCTTGCAGCGAGACTATCACGTGACATTTTTCGAGTTCCTGGATGATTTATTCATGGTTAGCGAGAAACGGACCATAGATTTTTGCGAGAAACTTATCCGGGCCGACCTGGGGATTCGCTTTACCTGCCAGGGGCGCTTGAATTTTGCCTCCCGGGAAGTCTTGAGGATTCTTAAAAAAGCCGGCTGCGCTTTTATTAATTATGGCATAGAGGCCCTGGATGATGCAGTATTGGCAAATATGAATAAGAAGCTAACGGTGGCGCAAATCATTAAAGGAATAGAAAATACTATTGCGGAAGGCCTTCATCCGGGGCTGAATATTATTTGGGGTAATTTGGGGGATAATGCCGAGACTTTGCGGAAAGGAGTCGACTTTATTATTAAATACACCACTTTTGCCCAGTTGCGGACGATTCGGCCGGTCACTCCCTATCCCGGGTCTCCCCTTTATTATTACGCCATCGACCGGGGGCTGCTGGAGGGTCCGGAGGATTTTTATGAGAAAAAACACATAAATTCCGATTTATTCAGCGTGAACTTTACTGAGCATTCGGATGAAGAGTGCTATAGGTTGTTATTGGAGGCAAATAAGGAGTTAATTGAAGACTACTTTGAACATCAAAGGAAGTCATATCTTGAGCAACTGCGAAAACTATATCTAGAAAAGGATGCTTCTTTTCGTGGTTTCCGGCAAACATAATATAATTATAAATATAAATCGTTTTTTATAAGAAAGTAATTAATATCTGCAGTTTATTGTTTTATAGAAAGTTAGCTACTTAATATAAATATTAGATAGAAGTCATAAATAGGTTAAATTTGGCTATTCTGGATGAAGGGTGATTATGACTGATAATCAAAAAAAGCTTTTGTATATATATATTATCATAAACCTTGGGATGTTTATCTACTATTGTATATTACCTGACATTAACCCCTCCAATGACGCCTATTATTATCTATCGATAGCAGATTCATTTTATAATGGGACTGGGTTTTGTGATATTACAGGTGCCAAACCCCAGCCTGTTATTACACCTCAAAATGGTGTCGTGTTTATACATATATTATTACGAACAATTGGCTGCCACGATCCTGGAATCAGGTTCTTAATAATTAAAATAATTAATTATATCGGATTTCTTTTTCTGGTATTTGTATTTTATGAGATATTGAAGAAATTAAAAGTTTCGTCAGAAATCACTATTATCTGCATGGGGATAATTTTATTATCGGCTCATTTCTTAAAGACGATAATTGCTCCTTTAAATGATGGTATTTTTTGCATCCTGACTGCAATGGTTTTCTACTTAGTAATAGCTAATGAGAATAGGGACAGCTTCAAGATATTGGCGATAATTATCTTTCTATCAATAGTGCTGGCTAATTTTCGCTTAAATGGCCCACTCATAATATTAGCTGCCTCGATAACATACTATCTAGTTAATAAAACAACTAAGTCATTAATCTATTTTATTATCTTTGGTATTTCATATGCGCTGGTTTACGCCTTGTTAGTGTTGCTGAAAGTAGATTTCAGTGCGATCAAGGAATTAACTAAAAATACCTATTCTTGCCAATTTTTTATGCACCAAGCTCTAATGACCTTGATATATACTATACCAGGGGCCTTTGCGGGAATTGACGGTAGGGAAATAATGATCGCGTTGCCGATATCTCTTGGGATACTTATCTATTATATAATTTATTTTAGGCAAGCCTGGAAAGGGAATAAATTTATAGAGATATATATTATTATTTATATTTTATTATCTATAATGTTCCTGCAAATAATGCCTGGAGGTCCATCTCGATACATTATTATGGTAGTGCCATTTACCTATTTGACTTTGGCCACATATTTTAGAGATAATAATAAAATAAAAATATTATTAGTCATAATATTATTGCTTACTTTTTCAATTAGTCTGGCCCGCCTGGTTTTTTGGGATAGTAAATATTTCGAGAATAAAAAGGCTCTTGATTATGTTCATAAAAATATTGTTAAGCCATTCATATTACTAAGTGAGGATCCCAGATATTCTTATTATATTTTTAATAAGAGTGCTGATGATATCAAGGGGATTACTAAAGATACGAAGTATATTGTGATATTTGGTCACGAGACTTTTATCCAATCAAAAATTGAAGAAATAAAACGAATTACTCCGGTAAAAAATATTGAAAAGTCTATCGCGAAAGTAAATACTGGGCTTCAAGGAGATGAAACTGATTATATCACAAAAATAATTGTGAATTAATGAAGTTACGATAATAAAGGTATACTGACATGAGCATCATCTTGAATCATATTATAAAGGTGTAAGATGGATCAACAAATCGGTAATTTGGAATTATCAATTATTATGCCATGTCTAAATGAAGCGGAAACGGTTGCGGCCTGTATTAAGAAGGCGCAGAGATTTCTTAAATTGAGTAACATTGTTGGGGAAGTGATTGTGGCCGACAATGGCAGTACTGACGGCTCGATGGAGATAGCTGAGTCTTGTCAGGCCCGGGTAGTCCGGGTTATGGAACCGGGCTACGGCAGCGCCCTGATCGGTGGGATAGAGGCGGCCCGCGGAACCTACGTCGTCATGGGAGATGCGGACGATAGTTATGACTTCTTCAACCTGATGCCTTTTATCGAAAAAATGCGGGCGGGCTATGACCTGGTCATGGGGAACCGCTTTAAAGGCGGCATCAAGCCGGGAGCCATGCCGTTTCTCCATAGATATTTGGGCAACCCGGTGCTATCCGTCGTTGGCAGATTGTTTTTTAGCAGTCCGGTGGGGGATTTTCACTGCGGCTTGCGCGCCTTCCGGAAGGAGGCCATCCAGCGGCTCAACCTGCAGACCACCGGAATGGAATTCGCCAGCGAGATGGTGGTTAAGGCCAGCCTGAACAAATTGCGTATTTGCGAAGTGCCCACCATCCTTTCCCCGGACGGCCGCAGTCGCAGGCCGCATCTCCGCACCTGGCGCGATGGCTGGCGCCATTTGCGCTTCCTGCTGCTTTATAGCCCCCGCTGGCTTTTTTTATATCCCGGCGCCAGTCTGATGCTCTTGGGTTCGATCATAATGCTCCTGTTATTGCCCGGGACCTTGACTTTAGGGGGTATCGGCTTTGACATCAACACCATGATGTACGCCGCGGCCGCCGTTATTGTCGGTTTCCAAATGATTTCCCTGGCGGTTTTTGCCAAGGTATTTGCCATCAATGCCAAGTTATTGCCTGAAGATACGCGTCTTGACTTTTTGGCCAAAAAAGGGGCCCTGGAGGTGGGGATTGCTTCAGGAACGCTGTTATGCGTGTTGGGTTTGACCGGGAGCATTATCGCCGTGGTAACCTGGGAATCCACCTCTTTCGGGCCGCTGGCGCCGACCTCGGTCATGCGCGTGGTCATCCCTTCGGTAACGGCGGTTATCCTGGGAATGCAACTCATTATTTCGTCCTTCTTCATAGCGCTTCTTTCCATCAAACGGAGATAAGAAATCCACGCCTTTATCTTATGGTGCCACCAACTAGTCAGGTTTTAGGGACGAAACGGCAATGAAATGGCTCGATAGATTTTTGCAAAAATATCGCATCCGGAAGGCCGCGCCCTATATTGGGCCCGGCAAGGCCGTGCTCGATATCGGTTGTCACGACGGCAGCCTTTTTCGGGAGCTGGGGGCGCGGATTTCCAGGGGAGTCGGGATCGACTATCTACATGATCCTTCCTGGCCCGAAGGTGGGTTTCAGCGCATTGTCGGCTCTTTCCCGGATGATGTGCCGCAGGGAGAGGAGTTCGAGGTCATAACCATGCTAGCGGTCCTGGAGCATGTTCCCGCCGACCGGGTAGAGGCTTTGCCGGGGCAGATTGCCAGCTGCCTGAGGCCGGGCGGCCTCCTGATTATCACTATGCCGTCCCCCGTGGTGGATCATATCCTGGCCGTTCTCAAGTATCTGCGCCTCATCGACGGCATGAGTCTGGAGGAACATCATGGACTGACGATGGCCAGCGTTCTGACCGCGTTTGCCAAATATTTTAAGTTGCAGGTGCGGCAAACCTTTCAATTCGGCCTGAATAATCTTTTAGTTTACCAAAGACGAAATGATTCACTTTAATTTTGCCCGACCTGGCGTGATTGCTGAAGATATTTTTTGATAATGGAAAAAACCAGCTTCCTGTAGACCCAAAGGTTTGAAATAAATTGTTTTATCTTAAAATTTTTCAAGTAGAAATTAAAATAGCCTAAGAGTTGCAGTTTAGTCAATTCAGCTCTCGACAGTGAGACCATTTCAATGGCATTGCCCAGCTGTTTATTATAGTCAGCCCAGTCGGATGACATCTTGACGTAGCCACCCTCGCCTGCCGCGGCCAACCTGGCTACTTCCGTCCCGGGGTAGGGAATCATGATACCTATGGAAATATAATCCGTATTTAGCTTGGCGGCAAAATCAATGGTTTCTTTGGCCGTCTCTTTGGTCTCATAAGGGTGGCCCAAGATATAATAACTATGGGAGGTGATCCCCGCTTCTTTGATCAAGTGGGCGGCCCGAATAAAATCCTCTTTCGTTTCCCCCTTTTTAATAATTTTTAATATTTGCTCATTGCCGCTCTCGACCCCGAAGTCTATTTTTACGCAGCCGGCTTGCTTAAATTTTTGCAACATTTCTCGAGTAAGCAGGTGGGCCCGGGTGATTATCATCCATTTTAATTTTTGGTTTAGCCCGGTGTTGATTAACTCATCAAGGAATTCATTCAACCATTTTTTATGAAAGCCAAAGGTCTCATCAAAAAAGACCAGGTCTCTGGCCCCGAATTTATCATGCAACAGGTTAAGTTCGGTGATGACATTTTGCGGTGACCGGAGGCGAATGCGGTCCCCCAACATTTTGGCGCAAAAAACACAGTGGAAAGGGCAGCCGCGGGAACTTATCACTGGAAAGATCTTCATGGGGGGAAATAGCTCCCAGGCGGGAAAACTGAGCGAATCCAAATCGCTGAGCCAATCTCCTTTAGGCGTAATGATCACCCTGCCGTTGCTTCGGTAGCCAACCCCCGCTAAGTTGGCGATCTGGTCCTCGGCGGCATTGATAATTGCTTGCACCAAGGCGGGAAAGGTCTTCTCTCCCTCACCTCTGATTAAAAAGTCGAAGCTGGCAAAATTACTTAGAGTTTCCACGGGAAGACTGGAGGCATGCGCTCCGCCGATGACGATCTTGCTTTCTGGGAGACGCTCTTTAATGATGGCCGATAATTTTGCGGCAATATTTATCTCGTGTGAAAATGAGGTAAGGCCGACGATCAGCGGATTTAATTGGGCAACTGTTTCGACAACTTCATCAAAACTCAATCTGCTTAGCTTAGCATCAATGACAAGGCAATTGATATTATTCTGTTTTAAAGCACCAGCCAAATAGGCAAGACCGATGTGACCCTGGGGCGGGGCATCGTGTTCCTCCTTCACCTGTTCTACTGGGGGATTGATTAAGACAACGGGTATATTCACTATTATGATTCCTCCGGATTATTTCTTAATTCGGTATTATTGCGACAGGCATTAGGTGCAGGCACATCCATAAGCAAAATCGGCAGTGATTCCCTAGGCGAGAAGCTATTGTGGCTTTCGGCCCACTAATAGAAAGCTGCCGGCCTGGGTTTTTAAAACTTCGACCTTGAGCAAGGCATTATTAATTTTGTTAAAAAATTTAACCAAGATGCCGGGACAAGCAGGAAACACCCAGCCAACCGGGATCATAAAAAAATCTATAAACTCAACTGCTGTTTGCTCAAATCCTGCCGCAGCAAAGGCCTCACGAAAGGCATGAAGGTCCATCTCCCGTTCTTTGGGGCTATGGTATTTCTCATATTTATAGGAAAATATCCACTT
The DNA here is from genome assembly GCA_963796215.1 of uncultured delta proteobacterium. Classification (GTDB taxonomy): domain Bacteria; phylum Desulfobacterota; class Desulfobaccia; order Desulfobaccales; family 0-14-0-80-60-11; genus JAPLJC01. The sequence continues at coordinate 33,378 of CAWCKU010000005.1, forward strand.
GAATTTATTTACTAATCTATCTTTGCTGGGATCAAAGGCAATAATCAGCCCGCCGGGATTCAAGGCTTCCCGACATTTGGTTAAGACCTGAAAAATTTCCAGATCATTTAAATGGTGAAAAAAGCCCATGGCCAACACCGCATCAAACGGTTTTCCTGCCGCCTCCATTTTGAGCGCATCCCCAACCAGGAAATCAATATTTTGCAGACCTTTTTCTTGCGCCCGTTCTTGGGCTTTTCGTATAGCAACTGCAGAAAAATCGATGCCAACGATTTCTTTTACCAAAGGTGCGAGCATTATCTCAAAACTCCCGGTGCCGCACCCCAGACTTAACAACCTAGATTTTCTCAACCCCCTGAAATTTGCCGCCAAGAAATTAGTAATATTCTGCCTAACTTGTTGAATTATTAGGGAGTCAATTATTCGTTCCTCATTGGAGGAGTAGAAGTAGTCTTGAAATTCTTGTTCTTTCATAGTTATAATCTTGAGTAGTTAAACGAGGTTATAAATTGTTCTTCAAGACCAACTCTTCAGGAGAGTGGACAGTTAAAAAATAAAGAAAGATTAAAATAGGCCATATTTGTAAGGCTATCCGAGGGAGAGCTGGCAACATGGTTATAAATCCAAGAGGATTTATTATTATAACAATAGAGTAACCGAACATCATAAAACCGCAGGCAATGAGCCCGGTCAGGATTATAGGCCGATTTTTTTCAGATATAGCGGCTCCCATAAGGAAAAAATATATTGTCAAGATTATGCCAATGGGGACATCGTAATTTTCCCGGTTCAAAAAAACCCTTAAAACCAGCTCTTTGGCTACATAAAGATATCTGGATACGATAAATAATTTTGTCACAGCCTCAGCCAAAGTTTGTCCGGTCAGCCAATTGGGTGGGGCGAAAGCCAGTTTAAAGTATCCCAAGGTCAATAAGCCCGGCACCAGTCCGATCATAAAGTAACGAATCTCGGTGAAATATCTCCGCCAACCTCCAATCAACCAACCGACGACCAGGCGAGCCAGGAAGATTGCCAACAGAAAGACGATGCCTTCATTTTTGGTCCACGAGCCGAGACCTGCAGCCAGGCCCGCCAGGAGAAACACGCCGGGTTTATTGACCCCCGGCTCTTCTTGCAGACTGACCAGGGCAATGGTCGCGAAGAAAAAAAATCCCAATGGCACATCGGCATATTGACCAAGGCCGAGGAACAGGAAAGGCAAGGTTCCCAGGAGGGCCAATCCGGCCAGGCATCCTGGTATTTTGCCTCGGAAAATGGCCACCGCTGACACGACCAGGCCAACTAAGGCAAAAGTGAATGACAGCGCCACAATAATGGGCACGGCCACCGTATCAGTGCCATAATAACTCCAGCATCTGGCAATAAAGGCCGGCGTCAGCAGAGGATAATCCGGATTATTCAACAGGGGAGCAAAGGTGCCGTAGGAATGGTCTCCGCCCATGAATAAGAACCTGGCGTGCATATTCCAGACGGCCCAGGCATCCCAGGGACCATGAGGGCCATTCAGCGATCTATAGACGGCGCCCAGGAACGCAACTAATAAGATCGCCAGAAAAACTGGTGGAACAAGCCGTTGGGGGCGCCAAGCGGCGGTCTTCCTCACCTGTGGTGGTTGGAGGTCTGGGTAATCGATTGCCTCTCTTTTGCGGGTCAGTAGGAAAAATAAGCCGAGGAGCGCCCCGGTTTCCCCAAAAATGATCCCCTGAACCGATGGACCGATAAACGAAAGCCAGAGGAAAAAGATGACCGAGGAACTACCGAACCCTAACCCGAGGGCCAAACAAATCTTGAATAAAGAATAGAAAAAATCCCTATTGCGGATAACATACAGGTGGATAATGATGAACCAAGTAACAATAGGCAGAAATAATGATAACAATAATAAAATTATCATTGGGCAATTTTCCTGAATAAGACCAATCGGTCGTCAATTTTATCAATAACTTGAAATCCATTTTTTCCCATTTGATTTATGTAGTCTTGAGGGTCAATGTCGGGTCTATAAAAGTTACCAATGATATATTCGTATTGTTTCTTTTGGTCAACTAAAACGGGGGCCAGAGCGTATTTCATTACAAAATAATGGAGAATGTCGTTTTCGTCATAAATTTTATTATTAACCGGCACATAACCTACTGTGGCATATGGAGGTAAGGCTTTTTTCAAAGCAGAATAACGCTTCTCAAGAACGGATATATCGTCTAGATTAATGGTAGAAAAAATACTGCCGGAGGCAATCAAACGTTTTAGGGGAGGTCCTAAAGAAAAGAGTGATATATTATAACTTACTGTTATTAGTAATATAATTATACTTAATTTTACCCTGGTAAGATTAGTTAGTATCATAGTTCTGTTAATTACGTGAATCTTGTCAGTAGGCGCCATTGACAAATTTTAAGGTAATCAAACTGGTTTTAAAATTACCCTTGACTGCCAACGCCCTCCTGGCCTCTGGCGATTTGAGCCACCGCCCGACCGGTGAGCCGAAATGGTCTGGTCAGCTGCGGCGGCGTCGGCTGTTTCTGGCTTAACGGCATAAGCTAGTGATTCGCGGAAGGATGATTTTTGATCATCTTAGGGTTGGCTTTAAGCCTAATTCCCCTCCCCAAAATCCAGATTATCATACAAATTTTAGATGAATTATGCGATAATTTTTTCCAAAGAGCCAAGGTATGGGAATATCTGCAATGAAACTTCCTCAGATATCTATTATTACCATAAGTTATAATGCTGTAGAATTTATTGAACCAACAATACGAAGCGTTTTAACTCAAAGTTACCCATTGATAGAATATATCATTATTGATGGCGGTTCCACTGATGGTACAACGGAAATTATTCAGCATTATGCAGCCAGTTTAGCTTACTGGCATAGCCGGCCGGACCGAGGGATAGCCCAGGCCTTCAACTTAGGGCTGGCCCAAGCACAGGGCGATTGGATACTTTATCTCAACGCCGATGATCTGCTGTTGGATTCAGCCGTGATAGAGAAAATGGCGTCCCATCTCCTCTATCATCAAGGAGGCGGATGTCGTATTTGGCAATATGTTAAGCTTGACCCGGGAAAAGAATCCGCAACCAGTCCCTTTTTGCAGGGTCGGCGGGCGTCCATGGCGCTGGCGCGAATTTCGTAAGCGCAACATGATTCCCCATCAAGCGGCATTTACTCGCCGGCATTATTTTGAGCGAGTGGGCGGCTTTGATGAGAGCTTCCGGATAGCCATGGACTATGAACTATTCCTGCGGGCCGGCGAAGGGCTCCGGGCCCAATTTGTTCCCATCGACCTGGTCGGCATGCGGGCAGGAGGCCAATGCGTGAAGAATAAGGTCGATACGTGGCGAGAGTTCAGGCGAGCCCAGATTAAAAACCGGGTTTTACCCAAATGGTTTGCTGAATTGAACTTCTATTTACAGTTGGGACGTATCTATTTGGGAATTATGGCGCACGTGGTCCTGGATCCTTTGGCCGGAACCATCAGATGGCCCGGCAGAAATTAAATAAGTGTCACATCACTTTGAAATGAAAAAGAAGATATAAAGGATAATGAAGGTAACCAATCACGTTTTTCACCTCACCGATGATTTTGCCCCCCATTCCGGGGTCACCGGGATGATTAGCCAGCTCAGCCGTTATCTTGCCGGTCAGGGTTGGTCCGTTACCATCCTGACCACGGAGGGAGAGGTGAGTCCAGGTCCTTTAGGGGTAAACCTGATCGAATTTCCTCCAAGGTTGGGCGGCGTGTGGCAATTTCCCAAGGGATTGAGGTCTTACCTGGACCAGCTGCGCCAGGTACCGCGCCGGATTTTTCACCTCCATGGGATCTGGATGGGGGTCCAGTGGTTAGCCGCCCGGGAGGCATTACGACAAGGCACCCCGGCTCTTTTGAGCCCCCACGGCATGCTCAACAGCTGGCATTTGCAACAGCTGAGTTTCAAGAAGCTCAAAAAGCTGATATATTGGCATACCGTGGCTTATCCTGCTTTTCGGCATCTGCCGCTGCTCCATGCCGTTACGCCCTGGGAACGGGATGAGCTGGTCCGGTATTTCCCCGGTCAAGTCATAGAAGTCATCCCCAATGCCATCGATCTTGAGGAACTGGCTGCCCTCCTGGGAAATCTCGGGGATGATTTATCTGTCCCGGTAGAGGAGCCTTATATACTTTTTCTGGGCCGCCTCCATCCGGTGAAGGGAGTTGACCTCCTCATTAAGGCCTTTGCCAAATGCCTTCCCGGAGCCAAACGTCAGTTTCGGCTTCTCATTGCCGGACCGGATAGTGATCCCGCTTACTCGGGCGAACTTAAGTCCCTGGTCAGACAGTTAGGAATGGAAGAAGCAATAACCTTCCTGGGTCCGGTCTTCGGGCGAGAAAAGGTGGCACTTTACCGGCAGGCCTGGGCCTTTTGCGCCCCGTCGCAAACCGAGGTCATCGGCCTGGTTAACCTGGAGGCGGCGGCGCTCGGGTTGCCGGTGATTACGACCCACGAGACCGGACTGGGCAATTGGGAAGAGGAGGGGGGAGTTTTGGTGCATCCACGGGTGGAAGAATTGAGCCGGGCCCTGCAGGGGGTCTTTTCCTGGAGTGAGAGCGAACGGCAGGACCGGGGCCAAAGATTACGGCAGCTCGTGGAACGGCGCTATTCATGGCAAGTCGTTGGGCCTCAGTGGTTGGAGCTATATTCCCAGCTGGTTTGACGGCATCAGGTCTTGGCGACATGGGTAAAGAGAGTCAGCACGAATGATCATTTTGGGAATTAATGCTTACCACGCTGATTCTTCGGCTTGCATCTTGATAGATGGTAAGCTGATTGCGGCCGTGGAAGAGGAAAGATTTGAGCGGGTTAAACATTGGGCCGGCTTTCCGCGGCAATCGATTCAATACTGCCTGCAAGAGGCCGGCGTCAAGATTGAAGAGATCGACCACATTGCCTTGAATCGGAATCCGAGAGCGAATCTGCTCCGGAAAATCTGGTTTTTGATTTGCCGGCGCCCCTCCACCAGGTTAATGAAAGACCGCTATCAAAATGCCGCCGCGGTGATGGACCTCAAGAAAACCATCTCCAGGGAGTTTGCCCTGCCAGAGGAACGCCTGAAGGCCAAGTTCTCCTACGTGGAGCATCATCTGGCTCATCTTGCCAGTGCCTTTATGGTGTCACCCTTTGACGAAGCCGCGGTGGTCTCGGTGGATGGCTTTGGCGATTTCGTGGGTTCCATGTGGGGAGTTGGCCGGGGCAACCAGCTGAAGATAAAAGGGAAAATCTATTTCCCGCATTCCCTTGGCCTATTTTATCAAGCCTTGACCCAATTTTTGGGATTTCCCAAATATGGGGACGAGTACAAGGTGATGGGCCTGGCGGCCTATGGTGAGCCGGATGATCTGGCCAAGATGAGGGACCTGGTCAAATTAGCTGCAAGTGGGGTGTTTGTCTTGAACCTGCAATATTTTCTGCATCAGATCGAGGGAGCCCGCTTTACCTGGGAGGGGGGGGAGCCCAGCATGGGGCAAGTATATGCGCCCGAAATGGAGAGGCTCTTGGGGCCCCGGCGCCTCCCCGGGGAGGCGCTAACCTCCAGGCACGAGCAACTTGCCGCCTCCCTGCAGGGGATGTATGAGGAGGCATTTTTTCATCTCCTGAATTTCGTCGCGGCGGAGACCCGCATCCCGGTGCTGTGCCTGGCCGGGGGTTGTGCCATGAATAGCGTGGCCAATGGTAAGATTTTCGACCGGACCCCTTTTCGGGAAGTATATATTCAGCCGGCCGCAGGCGATGCCGGAGGGGCGTTGGGCGCGGCCTTTTATGTCTGGAACCAAGAGTTGCGGCGCCCGCGCACTTTTGTCATGGACCAGGCATATTGGGGGCCGCAGTTTAGCGAGAAGCAACTGGACGAGGCGATTAGCCTGGCAAAGGGTGATTTGGCCACGCTGGACTGCAAGGTGGAAAAAATTGCTGATGAAGGGGAATTGTGCCAAAGGGCCGCCGGGGAAATTGCTGCGGGCAAGGTGGTCGGCTGGTTTCAGGGGAGAATGGAGTGGGGGCCCAGGGCCCTGGGCAACCGGAGCATCCTCGCTGATCCCCGAAGAACAGAGATGAAAGATATCTTGAATACCAGAATCAAGCGCAGGGAGACTTTTCGTCCATTCGCCCCGGCCATTTTGTTGGAAAGGGTGGCCGACTATTTTCAGAAAGACTACCCTGACCCATTTATGATCAAGGTTTATGAAATTAAACCGGAAAAGCGGGAGCTGATTCCCGCCGTCACCCATGTGGATGGGACTGGCAGGTTGCAGACCGTGGCCCGGAGTGATAATCCACTTTTCTGGCGATTGATCACAGAATTTGAGAAAATCACCAAGATTCCGGTGGTGCTGAATACCTCTTTTAACGAAAATGAGCCCATTGTCTGCCATCCCCGGGAAGCACTGGATTGCTTCGTCAGAACCAAGATGGATGTCCTGGTCCTGGGGCCTTACCTGATTGCCCGACCATGAATATTTACCTGGTTAATCGTTATTTCTGGCCGGATGAATCGGCCACTGCCCTATTGCTCACTGATCTGGCCGAGGATCTGAGCGCCGGCGGCCACGAAGTCCAGGTGTTCACTTCCAGGCAACTCTACAATCAGCCCGGGGCCAAGCTGCCCAAATATCAGGTATGGCAAGGGATCCAGATTCATCGCCTGGCCACCACGCCTTTCGGTCGCAGGTCTTTGGTGGGCCGGCTCTTGGAGATAATTTTCTTTCATGTGGCCTTGCGCTTTGGCCAGAAATTTTCCCCCAAACCTGATGTCTGGTTCGTGATGACGGACCCTCCCATGATTTTAACTACGGTGGCGAAATTGCGGCGGAAACTGGGGGGACGCCTGGTTCACCAGGTGGCCGATTTATACCCCGAGGTCGCGGTCGCCCTGGGCTCTCTGCCTCAAACAGGGGTCCTGATAGACCTGCTCCGGCGCCGGTCCGTCCAGGGGTTGCTGGAATGTGACGAGGTTCTCAGTTTGGGAGATTGCATGGCCGAGGTTTTGATCGGCAAGGGCCTCCACCCGGAGAAGGTCTCCGTGCTGCCGCCCTGGGCGGATGGGACCAAACTGCGCCCGTTGGCGCCTGAAGAGAATGGCTTTCGCCGGGAACTGGGGTTAGCCGGGGAAGATTTCGTGGTCATGTATTCCGGCAATATGGGAGTGGGGCACCGATTCGAAGCCATCTTGGAAGCTGCCAGAAGGTTGCGGCATGATCGAAAGATTATCTGGGTATTTATCGGCGACGGCGCCAAAAAGAGTCAAATTGAGGCCTTCCGGCAGCATCATGCCCTGGAGCGCTTCCTGCTGCTCCCCTACCAGCCCAGAGAGAGGCTGAGGGAAACGTTGGCCGCGGCTGACGTCCACCTCATTTCCCTGGATGCCAGGGTCCAAGGGTTGATGGTGCCGAGCAAACTGGCCGGGATCCTGGCGGTGGGCAGGCCGGTAATTTTTGTGGGAGAGGCCAACAGTAGCGTCGCCGCGGCGATCCTTCAGGGGTCCTGCGGCTTGGTGGTTCCGGAAGGAGCCCCGGAGCGGCTTAAAGAAATGATTAGCGCCTTGGCCAGTGACCCCGAATTGCGCCGGAAGATGGGGAAAAAAGCCAGGCGCCTCTTTGAGAGGGAATACAATAGATCTATAGTGGTTCCTCAGATTATTGCCAAGCTTGGCGATAATCCTTTATCGCTAAAGTCAGATTAAGAATTATGCAGATGAAGATTATAAAAAACTGCTGGGCGAAGCCTAATGTTTAAGATATTCAGTCTCCATATTTCCCAATGGAAGCTATTATTACTGGTTGGCGACCTGGCATGCTACGTTATATCGGTATTAATGGCTTTATATTTGTACCCGTATACCTCAAATAATATTCTGGAATATTTATTTGCCAACGGAGTACCTTTTGTAATCATCGGATTAATATATTTTACGGTGCTCTTCATGGCTGATTTATACAATTACCTGAAAGATTACCGGCAGGCTCTAACCATAGGTAATGTCTTGATCGCCAGTTGGCTCGGAACCATTGTCGTGGTGACAGTATTTTATTTTCCGATGAGATGGAGCTTCATCGGCCGTAGTATTATACTTATACAGGCGCTTTCTTTCTCCCTTATGTTAGCGTCTTGGCGCTTCACCTTTTCTGCGATAGCTCTCCCGGAACGTCTGCAAAAATCCATCTTGATCATTGGCGCCGGCAAATCCGGCCGACACCTGCTGAATTCCATCCGAACACGGCCGGGGTGCGGTTTTTCGGTAGCCGGTTTGGTGGACGATGACCCGGAGAAGGCGGGGACTGAAGTGGACGGATTGAAGGTGTTGGGAGATTCCTCCCAGCTCCCGGCGTTGATACCGGAACACCAGATTTCCCTGGCAGTGGTGGCCATAACCGGGAAAAAGTCTCCCGAGCTGTTAAATAATTTAATCTTAGTATCCTGGAACGAATGTCAACTTATCGATATGCCGACGATTTATGAGTTTCTCACCGCCAAGCTGCCCACCGAGCATATCTCCGATGATTGGATCTTTGATTGGAACGTCAATAAAGCCAAAATATATTACCGGCGGGTAAAACGCTTCATAGATCTAACCTTAGCAATGATATTTTTGGTCATCGCCAGTCCATTGATGTTGTTGGTTCCTTTGATCATCAAGATTGATAGTAGAGGACCGGTATTTTTTCGCCAGGAACGCTTGGGCCAGAAAGGTAAGACATTTTTAATCTTGAAATTTCGCACCATGATAGAAAATGCTGAAGAATGTGGTCCGCTTTGGACTATCAATAAAGATCCTCGCATCACTAGAGTTGGAACAATAATAAGAAAGCTGCGTCTTGACGAACTGCCACAGTTGATAAATATCTTTAAGGGAGAAATGAGTTTTATTGGTCCTCGGCCCCTGGCCCATTGTGACTTTATGGGCAATATCCGCTACTATAATTACCGTCTTCTGGTAAAACCGGGGATTACCGGCTGGGCGCAAGTAATGTATCCAGAAGGATTGGCCGCGGAAAATATGCCGGAGAAGCTTAAATATGATCTTTATTATATAAAGAATCTGGGATTTTTGTTGGATATGGCTATTCTTCTAAAAACGGTGCGCATCGTGGTCTTTGGACGCGGCAGGTAGTATGCCTGATTATCGCCAGAGGATCTATCGACATTACCTTGAAGCCGGGGCAACCGCTCCGGCCTCGGAGAAGCTGGCGGAGTTCCAGCGCCGGGCCCCCTATCTGGAGAAACTGATTGGCGATCACTTTCCGGCAGATAAGGAGACCGCCATCCTGGATTTGGGCTGCGGCGCCGGGGCCATGGAGTATTTTGCCCGCCGGCAGGGATTTGGCAAGATCACCGGCATCGACCGTTCCCCCCAACAGGTGGCGGCGGCCAGAAGTCTGGGACTCACTGGGGTGCGGGAAGGCGAGGTGCTGGAGGTCCTGGAGGCACTGGAGAGTGAATCCCAGGGTCTGGTGATCGCCTTCGACCTCCTGGAGCATTTTACCAAGGATGAGTTGTTGGTCTTGGTGGACCGGGTGGCCCGAGTGTTGAAATCGGGGGGAAAATTCTTGATCCATGTCCCCAATGGGGCGTCTCCTTTTGGCGGATGCGTCCGCTATGCCGACTTCACCCATGAGTTGGCTTTCACTCGAGAGTCCTTATCTCAACTGCTTAACGCCGGCGGCTTTTCGCAGATTCATTGCTATGAGGATCTCTTGGTGCCGCATGGGGTACTGAGTGGCGGCCGCTGGCTGATGTGGAAATTTATCCGGGGAATATTGAGATTATATCTCGCCGTGGAGACCGGTAAGATCGAGGCGGGAATGATCTTCAGCCAAAATCTACTTTGCGTTGCGGTTAAATAAATGTGCGGTATTGCCGGAATCTTTGCCTACAGTGACACCGCTCCGCCGGTAGTCCCTGAAGAAATCCTGAAGATTCGCGACGCCATGAAGCCACGGGGTCCGGACGGGGCCGGCCTGTGGGCCGCGGCCGACGGCCGGCTGGCCCTGGCCCACCGGCGCCTGTCCATCATCGATCTGAGCGAGGCGGGGGCCCAACCCATGGCCACCGCGGACGGCGCCCTGAGGGTGGTGTTCAACGGCGAAATTTATAATTTCCGGGAACTGCGCCGGGAGTTGGAAGGGCAGGGGCATCACTTCCGTTCCAACAGCGACACCGAGGTCTTGCTCCACTTATACCGGCAGCATGGCCGGGGCATGGTTAGCCGGCTGCGGGGCATGTATGCCTTCGCGCTCTGGGATGAGGCCGGCAAAAGCTGCCTGCTGGCCCGGGACCCATTCGGCATCAAACCCCTTTATTATGCCGACGACGGCGGCACCCTGCGTTTTGCCTCCCAGGTCAAGGCGCTGTTGGCGGGCGGCGGCGTGCGACACCGCGCCGTCGCCGGCCGGTCATGCGGGCTTCTTCCTGTGGGGCTGCCTGCCGGAGCCTTATACCCTGTACCGGGGGATTCGCTCCCTGGAGCCCGGCGCCATCCTGGTGGTGGCGGCCAAGGGCCGGCCGAAGATCAACCAGTTTTGCAGCCTTACCGAGGAGCTGCGACAGGCTGAGGCCGCCGGAGAAAGACGGCCCGGCGAGGCGGGGGAGGTTAAGGCCCGCCTCCGGCAGGCCCTGACGGACAGCGTCAGCCACCACCTCATCGCTGACGTGCCGGTGGGGCTCTTCCTCTCCTCGGGCCTCGATTCCGCCACGGTCACGGCCCTGGCCTGCCAGGCGGGGGGCAGGATGCAGGCCGTTACCCTGGGATTCCAGGAGTTCAAGGGCAGCGTCGCCGACGAGACCTTATGGGCCGGCAAGATCGCCCGGCGCTACGGGGCCGAGCATCATTGCCAGTGGATCACCCGGGAGGATTTTCAGCGGGATTTGCCCAGGATTCTGCACGGCATGGACCAGCCGTCCACGGATGGGGTGAACACTTATTTCGTCGCCAAGGCGGCGGCCGCCGCCGGATTGAAGGTGGCCCTGTCGGGGTTGGGGGGAGACGAGCTGCTGGGGGGCTATCCCAGCTTTCAGGAGGTTCCCCGGCTGGCCGGGGTCCTGGCCTGGGCGGCAAAATTTCCCCGGCTGGGACGGGCCTGCCGGATCATATCGGCCCCGCTGATGCAGCACCTTACCTCTCCCAAATATGCCGGGCTGCTGGAGTACGGCGGCACTTACGCCGGGGCCTACCTGCTGCGCCGCAGCCTGTTCATGCCCTGGGAACTGCCGGAGGTCCTGGACCCGGACCTGGCCCGGGAAGGCTGGCGGGAGCTGCAAACCCTGGTACGCCTGGAGGAAACGGTGCGGGGGCTCAAGGGAAGCCAGCTGCGGGTTTCCGCCCTGGAGCTGGCCTGGTACATGCGCCACCAGCTCCTGCGGGATGCGGATTGGGCCGGCATGGCTCATTCCCTGGAGATTCGCGTCCCCCTGGTGGATCTGGAGTTGCTGCGCCGGGTGGCGCCGTTGCTGGCCCTGAAGGCGCCCCCCACCAAGCAGGACATGGCCCGGACTCCGGATCAGCCTATGCCGGTGGAGGTACTTAACCGGGGCAAAACCGGGTTTTCTATCCCGGTGTCCCGCTGGCTGGCCGAGGCCGAAGACCATCAGGAACTCTCGCGGCAACGCGGCCTGCGGGGTTGGGCTCAACTGGTGTACCGCCATTATACCGGGGTGGCATGAAAATCCTCCATGTCATCGCCAATCTGGCGCCCCGCTCCGGCGGCCCGGCCAAGGCCTGCCTGGCCATGGCCCAAGCCGTGGCCCGTCTGGGCCATGAAGTGCAGATCTATACCACCAACCAGGATGGCCCCGGAGAACTGGCGGTGCCTTTGGACCGGCCCGTCATCACCGAGGGGGTGGGAATCCATTACTTTCCCATCCAGCCACCCCGGTTTTGGGGCACTTCCTGGCCCCTGGCCCGGGCCCTGAGCCAAAAAGTCAAAGAATTTGATCTGGTGCACATCCATTCGCTCTATCTGTTTCACGACCTGGTGGCCGGGCATTATTGCCGACAAGGCGGCGTCCCTTACCTGATCCGGCCGCATGGCACCCTGGACCCTTATATCCATCGACGGCATCGCTGGCGGAAGGCCGTCATGGAGGCCTGGTTCGAAAACCGAAATCTCCGGCAGGCCGCGGCCCTGCATTTTACCAGCGAGGAGGAGATGCGTCTGGCGGCCCCATACACCGGCAACACCCCCGGGGCAGTGGTGCCCCTGGGCGTGGAACTCCGTGAGTTTCAGGAGCTGCCGGAGCCGGGCCGCTTCCGGGAGAGGTTCCCAGAAATCGGCCAAAAGCGGATTATTCTTTTTCTGGGCCGGATTAATTTCAAAAAGGGGCTCGACCTGCTGGTCCAGGCTGTGGCCCGGGTAGTCCGCCACCGGCAGGACGTGCAGCTGGTGGTGGCCGGGCCGGATGACGACGGTTGGGGGGCCCGGGTCAAGGAGTGGCTTAAAGGGGCAGGCATTTTGGGCTGCGCCACTTTCACGGGGATGCTGTTGGGGGAGGAAAAGCTGGCGGCGCTCCGGGAGGCCCAGATGTTCGTGTTGCCCTCGTATTCCGAGAATTTCGGCCTGGCGGTCATCGAGGCCCTGGCTTGCGGGTTGCCGGTGGTCATCTCCGATCAGGTGAACATCTGGCGGGAGGTGGCGGCGGCCGGGGCCGGTTTGGTGGTGCCGTGCGACTCGGCCTCCCTGGCGGCGGCCCTGGAGCGGTTGCTGGCTGACCCCGGATTGGCGGCGGCTATGGGCCAACGGGGCCGGGATTTGGTGGCCCGGCGCTTTCAGTGGGGGAACATTGCCCTGGCTTTACAGGATTTGTACACCGGCATCATTGCCAATGATCGGTAAAACCAGATAAAAGACGGGTAACCCTGATTAGCGGGGCAAGGTGGCGCGAGTTGTCCCAGCGCCCCCAACCAGGTCACCGTCACGCCGGGGAAGCTGCATGAGAATTTTAGTGCTGGTCAGCGACGCCTTTGGCGGCCATGGCGGTATCGCCAAGTTCAACCGGGATTTTCTCGGGGCCTTGTGCGCTTATCCCGGGGTGACGGAAGTGGTGGCCGTGACCCGCCGGCAACCCTTGCCTCTGGAGCCCCTGCCGCCGAAGCTCACCTATGTTACGGCCGGCATAACCGGAAAATTCAGCTACTTTTTGATGGTGTTGCGCCACTTGGTAAGCCAGGGCAGGTATGATTTAATCTGCTGTGGGCACTTACATCTGCTGCCGCTGGCTTATCTGGCCAAATGGAAAACCGGGGCCCCCCTGGCCGTGCTCATCTATGGCATCGATGCCTGGCAGCCTCCCCGGAATGGACTGGCCGGCAGAATCGCCGCTAAAGTGGACGCGGTGATTTCCATCAGTGATTTGACGGCCCGGCGCTTCCTGGGTTGGGCCGGGGTAGCTGAGGCTAAGGTATTTTTGTTGCCCAATGCCGTGGAGCAGCAGCTCTACGGGGTGGGAGAGAAGAACCCGGAGTTGTTGCGACGTTATGGCCTGACCGGGAAGACCGTGTTATTGACCTTGACCCGCCTCTGGGCCACAGACAATTACAAAGGGATCGATGAAGTCTTGGAGTTGCTGCCGGCGCTGGCGGAGAGGATTCCCGAGATCGCCTACCTCGTGGTGGGTGAGGGGGACGACCGGCCACGTTTGGAAGCCAAGGCTGGATCCTTGGGGATCGGCGACCGGGTGGTGTTTGCCGGCTTCATTCCGGAAAGCGAGAAAGCGGAGCATTTCCGGCTGGCAGATGCCTACGTCATGCCCGGTTGGGGCGAGGGCTTCGGCTTCGTCTATCTGGAAGCCATGGCCTGCGGCATCCCGGCTTTGGGCAGCAAGCTGGACGGCAGCCGGGAGGCCTTGCGGGATGGCGAGCTGGGGATTCTCGTCGATCCTCATGACCGGGATGATCTATGGCGGGGTGTCCTGGAGGTGCTCAAACGACCCAGGGGGGTCATTCCCCCGGGACTGAGCTACTTTTCCCTGGAGAGCTTTAACCGGCGGTGCCATGATATTTTACGGCAGATAATGGAAAAAGATGGAAAAAGAAGGATGATTGGGCCAGGCCGATGAAAAAGGCGTTCATTTGCGGCATTTCCGGCCAGGACGGGGCGTACCTGGCGCAATTACTGTTGAGGCGGGGATATCAGGTAACCGGCAGCTCCCGGGATGCCCAGATCTCCCTGTTCGCCAATCTGCACCGGCTGAACCTGCGCCAAGAGGTGGAGGTGGAATCCGTAGCCCTGACGGATTTCCGCAGCGTCCTCCAGGCCCTCATCAAGGTGGCGCCGGATGAGGTCTACAACCTGGCGGGACAGAGTTCGGTGGGCCTGTCTTTCCAGCAGCCGGTGGAGACCATGGAAAGCATCGGGATCGGCACCTTGAACCTCCTGGAGGCCATCAGGTTCCTGGGCAAGCCCATCAAATTTTACAATGCCTGTTCCGGGGAGTGTTTCGGCGATGTCCCCCACGCCGCGGACGAAATCACCCCTTTCCGGCCTCGGAGCCCATACGCGGTGGCTAAAGCCGCGGCCTTTTGGGAAGTGGCCAACTATCGGGAGGCCTACCAGATCTTTGCCTGTTCCGGCATTCTGTTTAACCACGAGTCGCCCCTCAGGCCGGCGCGGTTTGTCACCAAGAAGATCATCGCCGCGGCCTGCCGGATCGCCCGAGGCAGCCGGGAGAAGCTCTCCCTGGGCAACATCACCATCCGGCGGGATTGGGGCTGGGCTCCGGAGTACGTAGAAGCTATGTGGCTGATGCTGCAGCAGGACCAGCCGGACGATTACGTCATCGCCACCGGAGAAAGCCACAGCCTGGAGGAGTTCGTAGCCGCAGCCTTCGCCCAGGTGGGGCTCGACTGGCATGACCACGTAGTCATTGACCCGGAATTTTTCCGGCCCACCGAGATTGCGGTCAGCCGGGGCAACCCGGAAAAATCTGCTCAGGTTCTTGGCTGGCGGGCTCGTTACCTGATGCCGGATGTGGTCCGGCTGATGTGCCAGGATGAATTGCAGGGGCTGGAGAGCCATGGCTGAGATCCGCCTGGCTTACCTGGTGACCCATCCCATTCAGTACCAGGCTCCGTTGTTACGCCGGCTAGCCCGAGGAGCCGGGAATTGACCTGACCGTTTTTTTTTGTAGCGATTTCACCGCCAGAGAATTTCTGGAGCCCACCTTTGGACGGCGGATCGATTGGGACGTGCCCCTGTTGGAAGGGTACCGCTACGAAGTGCTGCCGGCGCTGGGCGACCGGGATCGGGTGTCGTTTTTTCGACCATTTAATTACGGCCTGGGCCGGCGGCTACAAGAGGGCCGGTTTCAGGTGCTGTGGGTCCACGGCTATAATCGCTGGTTCCACTGGCAGGCCATGTGGCAGGCCCAGGCCCGGGGGCTCAAGGTCCTGATCCGGGACGAAGCCACCCTGATCAGCGCCCCGCGGAATTTCGGCAAAAGGTTGCTGAAGAAAGGGTTCTTTGCGGGGCTCAAACGTCTGGTTGACGGCTTCCTGGCCATCGGCAGCTTTAAACCGGGAATATTATCGGCATTACGGGATCGCGGACGAAAAAATTTTTTCGGTGCCCTACGCGGTGGACAACGACTTTTTCCAGGCCGGGGCCCGGAAGGCCGCGGCCTTAGGCCGGGAGGCAGTTGCGCCGGGAGTTGGGGCTGGCGGCGGGCAGACCGGTCATTTTGTTCCTGGGCAAGATAGAGCCCAGGAAACGCCCTGCCGACCTCTTGGCCGCCTATATAAAATTGCTCCAGAGCGGCGCCGTCGCCGGCCCGCCTTATTTGCTGTTGGTGGGCGACGGCGAGCAGCGCCGGCCTCTGGAAGAGGTGGTCAAAGAAAAGCAGCTCGAGGGCGTGAAATTCCTGGGATTCAAGAACCAGAGCGAATTGCCGGCTTTCTACGACCTCTGCGATGTCTTGGTCCTGCCGTCGATCCTGGAGTCCTGGGGGCTGGTGGTCAACGAAGTGATGAATGCCGGCCGGGCCGTCATTGTCAGCGATCAGGTGGGGTGCGGCCCGGATCTGGTAAGGGATGGGGAGAACGGCTGTATTTTTAAGGCGGGAGATACCGACGCTCTTTGCCAGGCCTTGCGCCAGGTTCTGGAAAATCGAGACGAATGCCAGCGGCTGGGGCAAAAAAGCCTAGAAATTATTAGGCAATGGAGCTTCGCAGAGGACCTTCGGGGTTTGAAAAAGGCCTTGGCGTCGGTTTCCAGGGGAAGAACATGAAGTTCAGCATCATCATCCCGACCTATAATGAAGAAAACGATATCGCCGCGACCCTGGAGGCTCTCCTGGACCTCGATTATCCCGACCGGGAGATCATCGTCGTCGACGACTCCAGCGACCGGACTCCGGAGATCGTCCAACGGTATGCCGCTAAAGGGGTGCGCCTCATTCACCCGGGGGGCGGCGGCCGCTGCGAGGCCAGAAATATTGGCATCCGGGAGGCCGCCGGCGAGGTGGTGGTCCTCCTCAATGCCGACGTCCGGCTCGGGACCGACTTTCTCAACAGGTTGGCCCACCATTATCAACAGGGCGCGGACTACGTCCTGGTGGACGCCAGGGTGGCCAACCGCCAAGACCTTTTTGCCCGGTACGTCGACTGCGTCAGCCAGGTCTTTTATGGCCGAGGGGCCACCTGCAACTACGACAACATGGAGTGGACCGAAGGATTTTCCTGCCGCAAGGAGGTGGCCCTGAAGGCCGGGTTGTTTCCCACCGGGTTCCCGGTGCCCATCTGCGCCGGCGAAGACGGCTGGTTCGGCGAAGGTCTCCGTAACTTCGGGGCCAAAAAAGTCGTGGATCTGTTCCATCATAGTGGACCACGTGGTTCCCGCCAGTTTCAGAGGCTACTGGCATTGCCGCGCCGAAAGAGGCGCCGGCTCGGCCCAAGTGCATCGTTTTCTGAACCGCTGGCCCTGGTGGAAAATCCTGCTCTGGAACAGCCTGAAGACCGGAAAGACCCTGGTCTGGCTGGCCACCTTGGCGCCGGCCCTGGGAACCTGTTTGAATGCCGTCCGTTATTCCGAAAGGGGGATGTCGGACCTTTTGCCCTTTTTCTACGCCTATGCCGTGGAGCAGGTGGCCGCCCAGTGGGGCGAATGGCAGGGAACCTTCGCCATCATGAAAAAGGAGGGGCAGCAGCGCGCCGGAAAACCATGCAGGTGACCATCTCCGTGATGGGGCGGTTCCACGCCTTTTATTTGGCCCACGAACTGGAGCGCCGCGGCCACCTGGAGCGGCTCATCACCAGCTATCCGGTGTTCGAGACGGTGAAATATGGCGTCAGCCGGGAGCGGATCTGCTCCCTAATCGCCCACGAAATATTGAACCGCGGCTGGCGCCGGGCGCCGGGCTGGCTAAGAGCGCATTATAACGCCCAATACCTGGTGCACGAACTGTTCGATCGCCATGCCGCCCGACATCTGCCACAGAAGCCGGAACTCGTGGTGGGCTGGAGTTCTTATGCTCGCCACACCCTGCGCCGGGCCCGGGAATTGGGGGCCAAGACCGTGGTGGACCACGGCTCCTGCCACATCGTGGTCCAGGACGAAATCCTGCGGGAGGAATACGGGCGCCTCGGGTGGCGCAGCCAGGAGTTCGCCCATCCGAAAATTATCGACAAGGAACTCACGGAGTACCGGGAGGCCGATTTCATCGCCATTCCGTCCCAATTTGTTCAAGAGACCTTTGTCAGCCGCGGGGTGCCGGCGGCCAAGCTGCTGCTGACGCCCTACGGGGTGAATCTGAGCAATTTTTATCCGGTGCCGAAGCAGGACAAGGTCTTTCGGGTTATCCATTGCGGCAATATCAGCGTGCGCAAGGGGGTCCATTATCTCCTGCAGGCCTTCGGAGAGCTGAAGCTGCCGGGGGCGGAATTGTGGCTCATCGGCAGCCTGACCGACGAGATCCGCCCCTTCCTGGCGCGCTTTGCCTCCCCAAACCTCCGGCACCTGGGGCCCTTTCCGGAACCGGAGTTGCATAAATACTATTCCCAGGGATCGGTCTACTGCCTGAATTCCCTCGAAGACGGCTTCGGCATGACCCTGGTGCAGGCCATGGCCTGCGGCCTGCCGGTGATTACCACCACTAATACCGGCGGAGCCGATGCCGTCCAGGACGGCCGGTGCGGCTGCATCATTCCCATCCGGGACGTGGCGGCGCTGAAAGAGAAGATTCTCTATTTTTACGAGAACCCGGAAGCTTGCCGCAGCATGGGGGAGGCGGCCCGGCAGCGGGTGCAAACCGGGTTCACCTGGGCGGATTACGGCGATAAGATCATGGCCCATTACCGGAGAGTCCTGGCCGGTCCCGGCGGGAAGGAATGAGGCAAAACGCAGCCGCAGGCTTTAACCTGCGGGGGCGCAGGCTGAAAAGCCTGTGCCACCCGGCTTAGGAACAGATGGTGGAATTTGCCAAGCAGGATTGGCTGGGCCAGCACCGCCGGCAAAGTAAGGGGCGGCTGAAACGAGCCCTGTACTTTTTTCTGCGCCCTCTCCTGTCCCGGCGCTACTCCCGTTACCTGGCGGCGGAGACGCTGACGACCTGCCGGCCCAGGTGGGTACTGGGCTCCAGGGGTATGCCCCTGGAGACCCGGCGCCGGTGGGGAGCCAAATATCTCCCGAACCTCCGGCACGCCACCCTGTTGGTCCAGGGCACCGGCACCGGCTGGGACGTCATCAGCTGGGCGCGGCTTAAGCCCCGCCGCATCATCGGCACCGACATGTTTGCCTTTGAAGAATCATGGCAGGAAATCGCCAGGTATTGTCTGGACCGCTACCGGGTACCGGTGGAATTTCGCACCGCGCTCCTGGAGGATCACGGTTTTCTGGACTCAGGCAGTGTCAACCTCATCGCTTCGGATGCGGTCTATGAACACTGTAAGGATCTGCCCCGGGTAATGCGGGAGTCTCATCGCCTCTTGGCGCCCGGCGGCTCTCTTTATGCCTCCTACGGCCCCCTTTATTGTTGCGCCGGGGGGGATCATTTTTCCGGCCGGGGGGGGCTGGCACACTCATACAACCATCTACGGCTGGACCAGGCTGCCTATCACCGTTACCTGGCGGAGTACCACCAGGAAGTGGAAGATTTTCAGGATGGGGTGCGCTACCTGGAGCTGGACCTGTTTTCCCGCCTGACCACCGGGGAATATCTGGCGATTTACCGGGAGGCCGGATTTAGGGTGACGGAGCTGATCCTGGAGTTGTCTGACGAAGCCCTGGCGTTTAAGCAACGGTTTCCCCAGGAATTCCGGGAGATGGTCAAGAGCAAGGCGGGCCGCTGCGGTCCGGACGATTTCTTAATCAAGGCCCATTTACTGATTTTGCAGAAACCGGCAGGGCCCCGATAACTATGCGGAAACGATTAATTCAGGGCATCGGCGCCAACTTCCTGGGCCAGCTCATCAACCTGGCCTCCCGGGTCTTGCTGGTGCCGCTCTTTCTAATCGCCTGGGGCACCGGGGTTTACGGGGAATGGCTCCTCCTCAGCTCCATCGTCGCCTATCTGTCCCTGACGGACCTGGGGGGACAGCTCTATATCGTCAACCGCCTGACCCAGGCCTATGCCCAAGGTGATACCCCGCTGTTCCGCAAGATTCTGCACACCGGGCTCAGCCTGTTTCTGATCCTGCCCCTGGCGGTTTTCGCGGTGTTTCTCGGCGTCATTTTCTTATTTCCCCCCGGGTCGCTGTTGCAAATCACCATCACCAGCCCTCGGGTGGTCTTCCTGGTCCTGGCCATCCTGGCCTTTCAATTGGTCTTTTCTCTGCCCCAGGGGCTTTTGCTGGGGGTCTACCGGGCGGTGGGACTGCTACCGAGGGGGGTGATGCTCACCAATACCATGCAGGTGGTGACCATCATGCTGGTGGCCCTGGGGCTCTGGCTGCGGGCCGGCCTGGTGGCCATCGCCTGCCTGCAACTGCTCCCGTACCTGGGGGTGGCCCTGGTGGCCGGCCGCGATCTGAATCGACATTTCCCGCAGTTCCAGTTACTATCGTTGCGGGAAGCCGACCTCTCCCTGGGCCGGACCTTCATCAAGCCCAGCTTCCATTTTTTTAATATCCAGATGGCCCAGGCCTTCTCCATTCAAGGGACCGTCCTGGTGGTGGGCATGGTCCTGGGCTCGGTGCAGGTGGTGGTTTTTGCCACCATGCGCACCATCATCAATTTGATCCGGTCATTTTTTGAGCAGATCTCCCACGCCGCCTGGCCGGAGTTGACCCGCCTGGACTCCCAGCAGGACGCAGAGAAGTTCTTTCGGTTATTCCGGGCCATATTCCGCTCCACCCTGATCGCCGCGGTCATCTTCATAGCAATTTTTCATTTCTGGGGGGAGAGCCTCTATAATTTCTGGCTGCGCAAGGCCGTTACCTACCAGCAGCGGGTGATGGATCTCTTCCTCATTTACATGGGGCAGTTCCTGATCTGGCTCACTTGCAGCCATCCCCTGATGGCCACCAACCGGCACCGGGCGCTGTCGAAAATGATGCTGGTTTCCTCCCTGCTGAGTATCGGGCTGGCCTATCTCGGGGGCCGGCGCCTGGGGCTGCCCGGGGTGATCCTGGGCATGATCACCGGGGATCTGCTCCTGCCCTGCTGGTTCGTGCCGTACCTGCTCAGCCGCTATCAACCTCGCTTTTCCGGGTGGTTTTTCTTGAAGGAAATAGGGCCGGTGCTCTTTAGCCTGGCGGCCTTGATCAGTCTGCCCTGGAGCGCCCCGGTGGTCATCGCCGGCCTCATCTGGTGGTGGACCGGGTGCCTGGCGGGTCTGGGTCTGAGAGGGGAGGGCCGGGTGCCGTTTTGGGGGAGCCGCAGGCCTTAGCGGCGCCGGCGCGGCTGAGGCCTGGCGCTGATGGCGAGCAGGCCAAGGCCAGGTTAAAATAAACAATTCACCCCGCACCAAAAAACAAGGGTCCGAGCGGCAATGAGCATATCGGTAATCATATTGACCTTTAATTCCGAAAAGACTATTTCCGGCACGATAGAAAGTGCCTTGCAGGTTTCGGATGATATTCATCTCGTCGATTCCTTCAGTACGGATAAGACCTTGCTGCTGGCGGCACAGTTTAAGGTAAATCTGGTGCAGCATGAATTTGACAGCTATGGGCTGCAAAGGAATTGGGCCATCGAGCACTTGCCGCTAAAGTATGCCTGGGAGTTGCATCTGGATGCGGATGAGCGGCTTTCCGAGGAATTGATCAGGCAGCTTAATTCGCTAAAAAGCCATTTTCCCGGCGGTGTTGACGGCTATCATCTTCCCCGGCTCGTCCATTTTATGGGGCGCCCCATAAGACACGGGGGGATGTTTCCCATCTGGCATCTGCGGCTGTTCAGGCATGGCCAGGGCCGTTGCGAGGAGCGCCAGTATGATCAGCATTTTTATGTTGCGGGTCCCACCGGCAGACTTCAGGGGGCCATGATTGACGATATCTGCATGAGCCTCAGCGACTGGACCATACGTCATAACCGCTGGTCGGATGCTGAAGTGAGAGAGCTCTCCGGAGATGAGACGACTGGGCGTATTCAAGGGAGCCTGCGGGGCACCCCGGTGGAAAAGAAACGGGTCCTGCATAGTTTTTACAATAATTTTCCGCTTTTTATCAGAGCCTTGCTGTTATTTATTTATCGGTATTTTATCAGACTTGGCTTTCTAGATGGGAAGGAGGGCCTGATCTTTTTCGTTTTACAAACGTTCTGGTTCCGTTTCCTGATCGATGCAAAGTTATATGAAGCACGATTGCCTGAAGGCAAACAGAGTCATGACTGATGGGCGGATATCTGGTTTATAGCTGGATCACGTCGATTTTGTCCGCCCTGGGGAAATGCCGGGATTGGCATTAATGGAAACTGCGGCTGCCGATGGGTGCAAGTGCTGGTTCTGCGGCCATGACTGCCAGGTCTTGTTGGCGCGCCTGGGCGACGACCGCTTCGGGGCGCCGGGGGCCTATGATATCAGCCGCTGTTCCCGCTGCGGCCTGGAGCAGACCTGGCCCCGGCCCACAGAGCGGGAACTGCAGGACCTGTACGAAAAGTTTTATAACGCCGGGATCGAACCCGGCGGCGCCTACCAGTCCAGGCGGGAACGCTTCCTGGCCTCGGGTTGGTACCGCCTCTGGCTGCAATGGGACGGCGACCTCAGCTTTCACCTGCGCCGGGGCCGGGGCCGGCTGCTGGACCTGGGGTGCAACGAAGGCCGGGGTTTGAGCCGCTATGCCGCCAACGGCTTTACCGCGGAAGGCCTGGAGATTAACGAGAAGGCCGCGGCGCCTGGCCCGGCAGCGGGGCTTTACGGTACACACCGGGACCCTGGCCGAGTTTACGCCGTCGGCGCCTTATGATGTGGTGGTCTTGAGCAACGTCCTGGAGCACGCCTTCGACCCGGTGGTCATGCTGGTCCAGGTGCGCCGGCTTTTGCGCCCCGGCGGCGAGGTCTGGATCTCCTGCCCCAATGCCGAGAGCCTCTGGCGCCGGGTCTTTGGGCGCGGCTGGGTCAACTGGCATGTGCCTTTTCACCTCTGGCATTTTTCGCCCGGAACCCTGGAGAATGGTCCTGGAGCGGGCCGGGTTCCGGCTGGCTGAGATCCACAGCTTCACCCCGGCCTTGTGGCTGGCCCAGTCCTTCTGTATCAGCCGGGGTTCGAGGGCCGGGCGGGCCAATCGGCTGATGCGTTCCGCCCCGGTGGTGGCCGGCCTGACGCTGGCGGCGCGCCTGTTGGTCTTGCCGTTCTTTTCCCGGGCCAACCGGCGGCTGCGGGGGGATTGCCTGGTGGCCACGGCGCGGATGGAGTAAAGTTGTGCGGCTGCTGATTCACGGCTATAACTATGCCCCGGAGCTGGTGGGCATCGGCAAATATACCGGCGAGTTAGGGGCCTGGCTGGCCTCCCGGGGCCATCGGGTCACGGTGCTGACCGCGCCGCCCTATTATCCCCAGTGGCGGGTCTTGGAGGAATACCGGCCCCAGCGGTGGCAGCGGGAATGGCTGGATGGGGTGGAAGTGCTGCGGGCTCCCCAGTACGTCCCGGCCCGGGTCACCGGCAAGGGCCGCCTGCTCCAGGAGATCTCCTTTGCCGCCAGTGGGTTATACTGGTGGTCAACTTACCTGCTGCGGCAACCTTGGGACGCGGTGGTGGCGGTGTGCCCCCCCATGACCTCCGGGTTGGTGCCGGCGCTCCTGGCCCGGCGCCGCGCCCTGCCGTTGGTCATTCACGTCCAGGACCTGCAGTTGGACGCGGCCCGGGAATTGGGAATCCTGAGACAGCCGCAGTTGCTGGCCGGGCTGACGCGGCTGGAGCGCCACATGTTGCGCCAGGCCCGGGCGGTGACCACCATTTCCGGCGCCATGGCGGCCCGCCTGACGGCCAAAGGGGTGCCGGCCCCGCGTCTGCACGTGCTGCCTAACTGGGCCGACCTGGAGAATATTCGGCCCGGTCCGCGCCATAACGACCTACGGCGGGAGTTGGGATTAACCTCGGAGACCATCGTGCTCTACGCCGGCAACCTGGGGGAGAAACAGGGTCTGGAGGTGGTCCTCCAGGCCGCGGCCCTGACCCGGCAGAACCCCTCCATCCGCTATCTCATAGCGGGAGAGGGCGCGGCCCGGGCCCGCTTAATGTTGCTGGCCCAAAGCCAGGGGCTGAAAAATTTAATCTTCTTGCCGTTACAATCGCCTAGCCGGTTTCCGCGGTTGCTGGCGGCGGCTGACCTCCATCTGGTGGTGCAGCGGCAAAAGGCGGCGGACCTGGTGATGCCGTCCAAGTTGACCAACATTCTGGCCGCCGGCCGGCCTTTCATCGCCACGACCACTCCGGGAACGGAATTGGCCCGGGTCACGACCGAGTCCCGGGCGGGACTGATGGTGCCGCCGGCAGATGCCGACTCCCTGGCCCAGGCGGTTCTGAGGCTGGCCGGAGACCCAACCCTCAGAAAGCAGATGGCGGGCCGGGGCCGGGAATATGCCGAGGCCTTTTGGGACCGGGAGCACATCTTGAGGCAATGGGAAGATTTGCTCCAGGGCTTGGCCAATAATTGACGCTGGCAAGACCTCTAAATTGATGGTAAAATGGCTCGGAGTGAATAAGAGCTTGAGGCAAGCGCATGTTCGGTGACCGCAACCAGGGAATATTCGATCAGTATCGCTGGATCCTCTCCCGGATTCAGTGGATGTTGGACGGCGTGGTGGTGGTCCTGCTGCTCTTTTTCCTGTGTTGGCTCTTTGACGAGCCTTTCCTTTCCCGCTTCCAACTGCTGGGTCTGGCCACCTTCCTGTTGACCGTCATGGTCTTTCAGGCAGCCAACCTCCACCAGCCCTGGCGGGGCGCCAACCTGGTGGGCCTGGTCCGCCGGGTCTTCCTCAGTTGGATCGTGGTCATCGCCATCCTCTCGGTCATGGGTTACGTGACCAAGACCTCGGTGTTCTTCTCCCGGAAGGTGGTCCTCACCTGGATGGCGGTGGCGCCGGCGGCCCTGGTGGCCCTGCGCCTGCAATTGTTCCTGGGGTTGCGCTGGCTGCGGCAGCAAGGCCGCAACACGCCGCCGCGTGGTGATTGCGGGGGCCGGCGACCTGGGCCGGCGCCTGGCCTGGAACATGGTGGACACCCCCTGGCTGGGGCTGCGTCTCTCCGGCTTCTTCGACGATCGCCTGTGCGGTGAGGTGGAGCTCCAACCGGGGAGTAAACCGGATAAATCTTATCCGATCCTGGGCAACCTGAACGACATGATCGCCTACATCCAGGAAAACCAGGTGCACATGGTCTATCTGGCCCTGCCGCTGCGGGCGGAGGAGCGCCTGCGGGAGGTGGTGGAGGCTCTCCGGGATACCACCGCCTCGGTCTATTATGTCCCGGATGTCTTCACCTTCTCTCTCTTGACGGCCGGGTTCACGGATTTTCGGGGCATCCCCCTCATTTCGCTGTGGGAAACTCCCTTTTTCGGCATCAACGGCTGGGTCAAACGGATCGAGGACCTGGTCCTGGCCAGCCTGATCCTGCTGCTCGTTTCACCCGTCATGCTGTTGGTCGCCCTGGGGGTGAAGTTATCTTCGCCGGGACCGATAATCTTCAAGCAGCGGCGTTATGGCCTGGATGGCCATGAGATTACGGTGTATAAATTCCGCACCATGCGGGTTTGCGAGGACGGGCCGCAGATCCGGCAGGCTACCGCCGACGACCAGCGGGTCACGGCCTTGGGCCGCTTTCTGCGGCGCACCAGCCTGGATGAGCTGCCGCAGTTCATCAACGTGCTCCGGGGGACCATGTCCATTGTGGGGCCCCGGCCGCACGCGGTGGCCCACAATGAGTATTATCGCCGCCTCATCCCCGGCTACATGCTGCGCCACAAGGTGCGTCCGGGCCTCACCGGTTGGGCTCAGGTCAACGGCTGGCGGGGGGAGACCGAGACCATCGATAAGATGGAAAAGCGGGTGGAGTACGATCTGGACTATCTCCGCCGCTGGTCCCTGTGGTTCGATCTGAAGATCATCTGGCTCACCATTTTTCGCGGCATGAAGGATAGCCATGCCTATTAAAGGCCCATTACTTGGGAGAGGATAAGGAAAAGAAAATATGGGGATAGTGAAGAAGGCCTTGATCACCGGGATTACCGGGCAGGACGGCAGTTATCTGGCGGAGTTGCTTCTGGCCAAGGGCTACGAGGTGCACGGTTTGGTGCGCCGCTCCAGCACCTTCAACACCCGGCGCATCGACCATCTCTATGTGGACCCGCATGAAGCCGGGGCCAGGTTTTTCCTGCACTACGGCGATATAACCGACTCCGGCCAGCTCACCCACCTGATCTACAATACCCAGCCCGAGGAGATATATCACCTGGCGGCCCAGAGCCACGTCCGGGTGAGCTTCGACATGCCGGAGTATACGGGGGACGTCACCGGTCTGGGAGTGACCCGGTTGTTGGAGGCCGTGCGCCACAGCGGCATCAAGACCCGGTTTTACCAGGCCTCCTCCAGTGAACTCTTCGGCTCGACGCCGCCGCCCCAGAACGAGGAGACTCCCATGCAGCCCCGGAGCCCCTACGCCGCGGCCAAGCTCTACGCCTACTGGATGGTGCGCAACTACCGGGAGGCCTACGGCCTGTACGCGGTAAACGGCATCCTCTTCAATCACGAATCACCCCGGCGGGGCGAGACCTTCGTGACCCGGAAGATCACCCGGGCCGTGGCCCGCATCAAGTTGGGACTCCAAGCGAAGCTCTACCTGGGCAATCTGGAGGCCCGCCGGGACTGGGGTTATGCCCCGGACTTTGTGGCGGCCATGTGGCTCATGCTGCAGCAGGACGGGCCCGACGATTACGTCCTGGCCACCGGCGAGACCCATTCGGTGCGGGAGTTTCTGGAAGCGGCCTTTGCCCACGTGGACCTGGACTGGCAGCAATACGTGGAAATCGATCCGCGTTATTTCCGGCCCACCGAGGTGGACGCGCTCCTGGGGGACGCCGTCCAAGGCCCGGCAGCTCCTGGGCTGGGAACCGCAGGTGAGCTTTGGGGAACTGGTGCGCCTCATGGTGGATGCCGATCTCCAGGCGTTATTGGAAATGCGCCAGTGCCAGGATGTTATCCGGCAGCTGAGCCAGGGCAACGGGGTCAAAATGGCAGGGGATACCAAGTGAATATCCATGAAACCTGACGCCAAAATCTATGTCGCCGGGCACCGGGGTCTGGTGGGCGGCGCCATCCTCCGGCGCCTTAAGGCAGCGGGCTGCACGAACCTGCTGCCCCGCAGCCTGGGGCAATTGGACCTGCGGGACCAGGGGGCGGTGGCCCGCTTCTTTCGCCGGGAACAGCCGGAATACGTCTTTCTGGCCGCGGCCCGGGTGGGCGGCATCCGGGCCAACTCCACCTTCCCGGCCCAGTTCATTTACGAGAACCTGATGATCGAGGCCAACATCATTCACCAGGCCTATCTCCACGGGGTAAAGAAGCTTTTGTTCCTGGGCAGTTCCTGCATTTATCCCAAGTTCGCCCCCCAGCCCATGAAGGAAGAATATCTGCTGGACGGGAAACTGGAGCCCACCAACGAGCCCTACGCGGTGGCCAAGATCGCCGGCATCAAGATGTGCCAGGCCTACAACCGCCAGTACGGCACCTGCTTCATCTCCGCCATGCCCACCAATCTCTATGGCCCCGGGGACAATTTCGACCTGCTGGACTCGCACGTGATCCCGGCCTTGATGCGGAGGTTCCATCTGGCCAGGGTGAGCCGGGGCCCCGGAGGTGGCGGTCTGGGGCAGCGGCTCGCCCCGGCGGGAGTTTCTCTACGTGGACGACCTGGCCGACGCCTGCCTCTTCTTGATGGAGCATTATCAGGAGAGCGAGATCATCAACGTGGGGGTGGGCCAGGATCTGACCATCAGGGAGTTGGCCGAGATGATGGCCCGGGTGACCGGATTTAAAGGACGCCTGACGCTTCGATCCCAGCCAGCCGGACGGCACCCCCCGGAAACTGCTGGACGTCAGCCGCCTCACGGCCCTGGGCTGGCAGGCGCAGGTTCCCCTGGAAGAGGGCCTGCGCCACACCTACCAATGGTTCTGCCGCAGCCGGTGGGCCGCAGGAATAGGGCTGAGCATCCAGGCGCCACCCAGGGCGGCACGGACCCGCCTCACCAGACTAGCCAAAGGCGCATGCCTCGAGAATCGCCTGCATGCTCCACGACGCCTCGCGATTTGCCTATCCGCTGAACCGGCCTTAGCGCCGACTGCCGCCTCGTTTCGTTTTGCCCAAGAATTTTGTATAATTATCTTATGCAGTTTCAAATCAAATCCCTGCAGCAAAGGCTGATTATCTTCCTGGTGCTGCCGGTGGCGGTCTTTCTCAGCGCCATGGGGGCCGTGGGCTATGTCTATATCCGGGACAGCCTCTTTAAGGAATGGCAGGAGGCCGCCATTCTGCGGCTGGAGCGGGCGGCTCACTCCATGGATATGCGCCTCAGCGAGCCCATCCAGTGGATGCAGAATTTTGCCAGGACCGGCTCCGGCCAAAAGGCCGAGGACAACCAGAAATGGATCTTGCAGCAACTGCGGCAACTCCCGGGGTCAGCCAGGTGACCTTGACCTGGGGGACGGCCGGAAACCGAATAGTTCAATGAAAGCGGTCCCTGGCCCGAGGCGGCCTCAGAAGGTGGCCCGGGTGTCTCCTCCCGAATATCTCTACCCCCCCGGCCAGGGGGTGGTGGGCCTCCAGTCCCAGCTTCTGGACGGCACCGGCCGGCCCCTGGGGCAGCTCACCGTCTTCGTCAAATTCGATTATCTCATGGCAGACGTCCTGGCCTCGGGCTGGCTGCAAAGCAACATGGCCTGCCTGGTGAACGACAACGGCGACTACCTGGCCCACAGCGACCCGGCCATGGCCAGCCGCCACTGCCTGGGGGAGAACCAGAATCCCCTGGAGCTGGCCATGCTGACGGAGATGAAGGAGAAGCCCTACGGCACCCTCATGGGCCAGGGCCAGGTCATCGGCTTCTACCGGCTGCACGGCGCCCCCTGGGCCCTGATGCTCCATGCCGAAGGACGCCAGATCTTGGCTCCCATCCGCCGCTTCCACTTCTATTATCTCGGGGGCGGTTTTCTTTGCCTGACCGTGATTCTGGTGCTCATCCGCCTGGGAACGAACCCCATGGTCAAGGCCGTCCGGCTGATCTCCCGCCGGGCCACCCAGGTGGCCGCCGGGGAGTACGGCGAGCCCCTGCCGGTCACGACCCGGGACGAAATCGGCCAACTCACCGGCAGCTTCAACGACATGGTGGCGGGGCTTAAGGAGCGGGATCTGATCCGTAATACCTTCGGGCGTTACGTGGACGAAGAGCATCGCCCGGGAACTGCTGCGCCGGCCCGAAGCGGCCCGCCGCCTGGGGGGAGAGAAACGGGAGGTGGTCATCCTGTTCTCCGACATCCGGGGCTTTACCCCCTTAGCGGAGACCCTGAGCCCGGAGGCCACCATCCGTCTGGTCAACCGCCATTTCTCCGGGATGATCGAGGTCATCCGGGCCCATCACGGCATCATCGTGGATTTTTTAGGGGACGCGGTCCTGGCCTTTTTCGATCCCCTGGAGCGGACCATTGCGGCCACGGCGCGCCAGGCGGTCGACTGCGCGTTAAGGATGCAGGCGGCCCAGGCTGAGGCCAATACCGCGGAACCTCAATATCCTGCCCTGGAAATGGGCATCGGCCTGCACGCCGGGGAGGTGGTGGTGGGCAACATCGGCTCGGAGAGCCGGGCCAAGTACGGCATCGTCGGGTCCGCGGTCAACCTGACCCATCGCATCCAGGGGCAGGCCAAGGGCGGCGAAGTGGTGCTGTCGGAGGCGGTCTGGCGGCATACCGGGCAGTTCCTGACGATGCAGAGGGAGTTCCAGACTCGACTCAAGGGCATCCAGGAGCCGGTCACCCTTTACGTGGTGGCGGCTTTAAGCGTTACTCCCTGAACTGTATTCCTCGCCGACTCAGGAATGTAGGACTGTCTTTTCTGTCAAGCTGCCAGATGCAGCTGTGGGTTCCAGTAAGTACGATTTTTGAGCATGGCATTAAGGATCACCAGGAGTTTGCGCATGCAGGCGGTGAGGGCCACCATAGGCGGCTTGCCGGCCAGGCGCAGACGTTGGTAGAACTCTTTGATCACCGGATTATGACTCGAGCCACCAAGGCCGCCATGTACAAGGCCCGGCGCACGGCGGGGCGACCGCCCTGGATTTTGCGTTGTCCCCGGTATTGGCCGCTATCCCGGTTCATGGGGGCCAAGCCGGCCAGGGAGGAGACCTTAGTCCTGGGGAGCGTGCCCAGCTCCGGCATCTCGGCGATCAGAGAGGCGCTCACTTTGGGGCCGACGCCAGTGAAGCTCTGGAGGAACTCCGGTTTCGTGCCACAGCGGGGTGCGGCGGATGAGTCCTGGATGTCCCGGTCCAGTCTTTCAGGAGTTGGCGCAGATGAGCCAAGGACAAATCGAAGTTGGCGCGCACCCTGGGGGTGCAGGTGCGGCGGCGGTTCTCTTCCATGACGATCATGCCCTGCAACTGGCGCCGGCGGGTCATGAGATTGGCCAACTCCAGCTGTTCCTGGTCCCGCAAGGGTTGCACCGGGGGGTGAACCCTCTGGGCATAGAGGGCCAGAACCTGGGCGTCCAGCTTATCGGTCTTGGCCAGCCGACCGAGGGCCTTGGCAAAGTGGCGCACGTTCTTGGGATTGGTAATGACCACGGGCAGGCCGGCCTCATACAGGGCGTAGGCCACGGCAATCTCGTAGCCCCCGGTGGCTTCCAGCAGCACCATTTGGGGGTTGAGGGCCTTTAGCTGCGCCGTTAGGGAGGCAATGCCGTTCTCGTTGTTGGGCTCGGAGAAGGGCCGGCTGAGGGGCACTGTGTCCACGTCCAGACGTTGAGAGGATACGTCGATACCGACAAAGGGCTGAGAGGTTTCCATGTTCCTTGAACTCCCTTCCTTGCAAATGCGGGCTCGGGCCCAGGCGACTGTTCGGGTTAACTTCAAGGGGACGTGGCGGCCAGGCTACATTACGGTCTCGGGGACCAAGGGTGCGACGGCCTGCCACGTCCGAAACCACGACCACCCCTGGGGCAGGCCCCCGGGGGCCTGCCCCAGGGGTGGTCCAAACCATAATCCTTTACCAACTTCGACCATGACCAGGAATTCAATAAAGCGTATCTTAAAATAAGATACAAGGTGATCGACCCCCAATGGCCGCTTGCGGCCGCCGCCAGTCGCAGCACTTCCCGGCCATAGATTTAAAAGATGGCCGAAGCAGGGAAATTCAGGTTAGGAAGGGCCGGGAGGAATTTCACCGCCAGACTTTGTCGCCGGCGGCTCTGAAGGTTTCCCGGCCAGGAAGGGGCGCATATCCAGGAGGCGCAGGTGCTCGTCCAAGCTGGCGGCGGCGAAGACCGGGGAGGACAGCAGGGCAAATTGCCGCCGGCCGCGGGTCAGCTCGGCAATTTGCCGGTCAAAGGGGGCGAAAAAGGGGCAGTCCACCCGGTCGGCCAGGGTCTTGCCAAAGTATTTGGGCACTTTCCGGTCCAGGGGCACCAGGAAGCGGCCTCCGGCCAGAAATTCCGGGGTGAAATGACGATCGTCCACCACCAGGAAGGAGACCTGATATTTACGGCAAAAGGCGATGACTTCCTGAGGGTCGGCGGCGTAGTAGGCCGCAAACAAATCTTGTAACCGGGGTTCGATCTTGCGCCAGAAGCCTTGGCTCCAGGGATGGGCCAGTTTGTAGGTGACCAGGGCCCGCCGCCGCGCGAAGGTGGGAATGTTGTCCATCAGGTTAGGGTGGCCGGCGACGATGGCGTCTTTGGGGATGTGGGCCAGGGCGGCATAAACCGGGCGGTAGACCGCGTAATCTTTGAGCCCCGCGTTCTGGAGGCGCCACACCCCCAACCCAGTTAAGGCCAGCAGAATTAGGAGGCCCAGGTTTCTCGGCCAGCGGTCCACTTTTAAGGCGGCGTGCAGGCCCAGGGCCAGGATGAGACAATAGGCCAGATTGAGGGTATAAATGAGGTAGCGGTCCGGGACGAACAGTTTGAGCAAAAAGATCTCGGGCCAGGAAATAGAGGAGGAAGCCGGCCAGGCCCAGGTACCAGAGAGGTTGCAGCCGAGGCGCCAGGACCCGCCAGTCCAGCCGGACCAGACCCCGGATAACCACGCAGGGCAGGACCACACAGACCACAATGGCGGCCACCAGCCCCAAATCCTGGAAGGGAGCGATCCATTCCCAGGGACTAATCAATTCCCAAAAAATTGAGGGTACCGGCAGGATGGTATAGCGACCGCCGGCGTAAAACTCCGGGCGATTAACCATGTCGGCATAGCTCACCAGCGGTCCGAAGCCGTCGGTGGTATAGGTGAGGTTCATGAACTCTACCAGGCCGACTCCGGCAGTTAGGAGGAGAAAGTGCACCGGTCGGGCCGGAAACGGCGGGGCGCCGGTCCGGCCGGTACGGCTTGCCAGCCAGGCGAGTCCGGCGGCGAGGGTGCATACCAGAAAGATATAGGGAATGAACAGGGCTTGCAGCAGGAGGGCGGCCCCCATCCCCCAGGGTTTTTCTTCTTGCCAGCAAAGCCAGAAAAAGGCCAACAGGGGGGCGGCAAAGGCACGGGCCAGCCCTCCGGCCAGATTGCCCAGAAAGAAGGGCATCAGCCAGTAGACCGCCACCGTGGTCCAGGCCAGACGGCGGTCCCCCAGTTTCAGGCCGATCCGGTACAGGCAGAGGGCCAGGAAAACGAACAGCAGGCCGGGAAGGACCTTGGAAAAGGAGATGGGGTCCGTTACCCAGGAGGCCAGCCAATAAAGCCCTTTGACTCCCCAGGGGACATAATCGCGGGCATAGTTGGCCAGGAGATCGCCCTTAAACAGCTCCGGGTCGAGCCACTGCCACATCCAGAAGAGCTGTTGCCGAACGTCGTCGTTGACGACATAGGGGTTGGTCAGCGCCTGAAGGTGGGCCAAGATAAAGACGACGCCGGACAGGCCGGCGGCCAGCAGCAGGTCGAAAGTGGGGGCAGAGGCCGGAGGCCCCGTATCCTTCATGGAATCAGATTTCTCTTTCAAAGACGCGGAAGGTCTTGTAGCGCTGCCCGCCGAAGGCCTGAATCACCTTGATCCAGTGGCGCAAGTTTTCGGGGATGAGGGAGAAATCGGCAAAATCGATCTGTAGGTACTTCACCAGCGTTGATGTAAATCCGCAAGACCATCGCGTAGTTCAGCCGTTTTAGCTGGTAGGGTTGGGCGATGCCGATGACCATGGCCCGCACCTTGCGCACCCGGCCGAATTTGGCGGCGTAGAGGAGACGGAGCTTGCCCCACAGGCTAAGGCGGCCATTGAACTTTTGCACCAGGGGGTTCAGGTCAGGCAGGACAATGCCGAAGCCCACCAGCTTGTCGCCGTCCAGCAGCATCTGGACCAGCTCCGGTCGCAGCAGCGGCTTGACTTCATGCAGCAGATGATCGAACTGGCCCCGAGTCAGGGGTACATGCCCCCAGTTGACGCTCCAGGCTTCATTGAAGAGATGGAAAACTTCCTCGGCCCGCCGGGCCAATTCCCGGGGATTGTAAGGGGCCAGGGTCACCTTTTGACGGCTAAGGATCTCTTCCAGACGTCGCTCCATCTCCGGGATGTCGCGGCTGAGGCCGGTGATCTTGAGGGCCACCCAATCCATGGTCTTGCGAAAGCCCCAGGCGGTGACCAGGTCAAGGTAATACGGGGGATTGTGGGTCTGGAACATGGCCGGGATGGAGTCAAAGCCCTCCACCAACAGGCCCATTTCGTCATAGATGGAGAAGTTCAAGGGCCCGACCAGCCGGTGGCAGCCCCGCGGCCGCAGCCAGGCGGCCGCGGCCTCGAACAAGGCATCGGCCACCTGCTGATCCTCAACCGCCTCAAAAAAGCCCCAGAAGCCGGTGCCCGGGCCGTAGTGCTCGTCATGCAGCCGGTTGAGGTGGGCCGAGATGCGCCCCACCGGCTCGCCATCCCGATGGGCCAGGAAATATTGGGCGGTCGCCGAATTCAAAGAAGGGTCCCCGGCGCTGGTCCAGGAATCGGCGTTGCTCGGGTAGCAGAGGAGGCACCCAGTAGGGGTCTTGCTGATAAAGGCGCCAGGGAAATCGCAGAAATTCTTCTAAGCCGGCTTCATCTTGAACGGGAGATACCTTAATCTCCCCGGTCGTTGCCATTAAGTTACCTCGTTACCTGTTTTTGCGAAAAACGATCTGGGCCTTCAGACCGTCCTTGAGTTCCATCTCCGGGTTCGGCACCGTTAATTCCACGTCGTAATACGCCGGCTGATCCAGCCCGGGGGTCTGCGAAGCCCAGGAGATGCGGCTCACTTCCCCCTGGAACTTCTGGCCGGGGAGCGACTCCAGGGTGACCTCGGCGGTTTCCCCGGGTTTGATTTGCAGGGCTTCGATTTCAAAGGCCTGGGCCCGTACCAGCATGGGATTCATCATCCCCACCTGGAAAACTCCGGGGGTGGGTTCCAGCTCCGCCCCTTCCCGCAATTCCGAATTGATCCAGATAATATAGCCGCCGATGGGCGCCGTTAAAGTCGCTTCGGGGGGAATCTTTCCCGAGCTTACCCCATTGCCCAGTTGTTTTTTCAAGAGGGCCAGGTCGTCCCGGTACGTCTGCTGGTCTTGGCGCAGTTGGGCCTGAAGTGTGGCGGCGTTCCTGCTCCAGCAGCCGCAGGTCCCGGTTAACCTGCTCCAGGCTTTGGGGCGGGGCGAGCTTTTTCTGCAGCAATTTGGTCAATTCTTGCTTTTTGGCTTGCAGCGGCGCCAGGTTGCGCTCGGTTTCCGCCAGTTTAACTTCGCTATCGGAGATTTGGGCTGGCGCCAGGCGTTGCCGAATCAGCACCAGGGCCTCCGGCGAGGGGCGATACCGGGCCAGGACCTGGCCGGGCTCTACCCGCTCCCCTGACCGCACGAGAAGAGAGGTGATGACGCCTCTAAAGGGCAAGTCTACCCGGCGCTTGAGGGAGCAAAAGACCTTGCCGTTAAAACTGATCTCAGACTCCGGTAGCCCCGGCTGCGGGGCCGGAGATTACCTTTAACGGCAAGGTCTTTTGCTCCCTCAAACGCCGGGTGGACCTGCCCTTCAAGGGCGTCATCACCTCGCTCAAGGTGCACTCCGGAGAACGGGTGGAGCCCGGCGGGGTCCTGGCCACCTACCGCCTGACCCCGGAAGCCCGTGGTGCTGATCCGCCAGCGCTTGTCGCCGGCGTCCATCTCGGAAGACCGAAGTCAGACTGGCGGAATTGGAACAAAAACTGACGCCTTTGCAGAACCAGCAAAGGGAATTGACCCAGCTGCTGCAAAAAAAGCTGGCCCCACCCCAAAGCCTGGCGCAGGTCAACCAGAATATCCGCCTGCTGACCCAGGCGCGCCGCGCCCTCCAGACCCAGCTCCGCCAAAACCGGCAGGCGGCCCAGGACGACCTGGCTCTACTGAAGCAGCAACTGGGAAACCGGGCAAACCCGGGGCAGATTCCGGCGGAAGCCACCTTGGGGCCCCCATCGGCGGCTATATTGTCTGGATCAGTCCGGAATTGCAGGAAGGGGCGGCATTGGATCCCGCCCCCGGGGTCTTCCAGGTGGGGGTGATGGATCCCATGCTGGTGCGGGCCCAGGCCTTTGAAATCGAAGCCCTGCAAATCAAACCGGGGGAAACCGCCGAAATCACCCTGGAATCGCTCCCCGGCCGGAGATTCCAAGGAGAAGTGAGCCGCATCTCCTGGGCCTCGCTGACCCCCGGACTGGAGCAGCCGGCCTATTACGACGTAGAGCTTACCGTGCCGAACCGTGAGATGGAACTCAAGGACGGCTTAAAGGCCCAGATCGTCTTTCACAAATAACCAGGTAACGAGGCAATTTCATGGCAATCAACGGGGAGATCCAGGATATCTCCCGTTCAGGACGAAGCTGGCTTAGAAGAATTTCTGCGTCTCCCCTGGCGTCTTTATCAGCAGGACCCCTTATTGGGTGCCTCCCATGCTCCCGCAACAGCGCCAATTCCTGGACCGGCGCCAGGGTCCCTTTTTCGAAATCGGTGACGCCCAATATTTCCTGGCCTTCCGGGATGGCGAGGCGGTGGGGCGCATCTCGGCCCACGTCAATCATCTCTATGATGAGCACTATGGCCCGGGCACCGGCTTTTGGGGCTTTTTTGAGGCCATTGATGACCAGCGGGTGGCCCAGGCCCTCTTTGACGCCGCCGCCGCTTGGCTGCGGGAGCGCGGCTGCCACCTCATGGCAGGGCCCCTTGAGCTTTTCCATCTATGACGAAATGGGACTGCTGGTGGAAGGCTTCGACTCCATACCGGCCATGTTCCAGACGCACAATCCGCCGTACTATCTGGATCTGGTCACTGCCTGGGGCTTCCGTAAGGCCATGGATTGGGTGGCCCTGAGGATCACCGACCTAAATCTCCCCATCCCGGAGATGGAGCAACGCCTGGAAGAAATCCTGAGCAGCCAGAAGGTAAGGCTGGCCACTTACAACCCAGGGAACTAAAACGGCGGGCCGAGGAGGTCTTCCATCTCTTCAACGAGGCCTGGAGCGTCAACTGGGGGCATGTACCCCTCACCCGGGGGCAGTTCGACCATCTGTTGCACGAAATTAAACCACTGTTGCGGCCGGAGTTGGTCCAGCTTTTGCTGGACGGTGACCGACTGGTGGGCTTCGGCATCGTCTGATGGGCGGCAAAGTTCAAGGGGCTGCTGGGGCTGTGAAGGCGGGGCCATGGTCATCGGCATTGCCTAACCTGACCAGCTAAAACGGCTGAACTACGCGTTTATATAAATCCGCAAGACCATGGCGTAATTCAGCTTTTTTAGCTGGTAGGGCTGGGCGATGCCGATGACCAGGGCCCGCACCTTGCGCACCGGGGCGAATTTGGCGGCATAGAGGAGCCGGAGTTTGCCAAAAGGGTGAGGCGGCCGTTGAACTTTTGCACCAGGGGGTTCAGGTCCGGCAGGACGATGCCGAAGCCCACCAGTTTGTCGCCGTCCAGCAGCATGCTGGACCAGCTCCGGCCGCAGCAGCGGTTTGACTTCGTGCAGCAGATGATCGAACTGGCCGCCGGGTGAGGGGTACATGCCCCCAGTTGACGCTCCAGGCCTCATTGAAGAGATGGAAGACTTCCTCGGCCCGCCGGGCCAGTTCCCGGGGATTGTAAGGGGCCAGGGTCACCTTTTGCTGGCTGAGGATCTCTTCCAGGCGTCGCTCCATCTCCGGGATGTCGACGGCTGAGGTCGGTGATCTTGAGGGCCACCCAATCCATGGTCTTGCGGAAGCCCCAGGCGGTGACCAGGTCCAGGTAATACGGGGGATTGTGGGTCTGGAACATGGCCGGGATGGAGTCGAAGCCCTCCACCAGCAGGCCCATTTCGTCATAGATGGAAAAGTTCAAGGGGCCCGACCAGCCGGTGGCAGCCCCGCTGGCCGCAGCCAGGCGGCCGCGGCCTCGAACAAGGCATGGGCCACCTGCTGGTCCTCAATGGCCTCAAAAAAGCCCCAAAAGCCGGTGCCCGGGCCGTAGTGTTCGTCATGCAGCCGGTTGAGGTGGGCCGAGATGCGCCCCACCGGCTCGCCATCCCGATGGGCCAGGAAATATTGGGCGTGCCGAATTCAAAGAAGGGTCCCTGGCGCTGGTCCAGGAATCGGCGTTGCTCGGGTAGCAGAGGAGGCACCCAATAAGGGTCTTGCTGATAAAGGCGCCAGGGAAATCGCAGAAATTCTTCTAAGCCAGCTTCATCTTGAACGGGAGATACCTTAATTTCCCCGGTCGTTGCCATTAAGTTACCTCGTTACCTGTTTTTGCGAAAAACGATCTGGGCCTTCAGACCATCCTTGAGTTCCATCTCCGGGTTCGGCACCGTTAATTCCACATCGTAATACGCCGGCTGATCCAGCCCGGGGGTCTGCGAAGCCCAGGAGATGCGGCTCACTTCCCCCTGGAACTTCCGGCCGGGGAGCGACTCCAGGGTGACCTCGGCGGTTTCCCCCGGTTTGATTTGCAGGGCTTCGATTTCAAAGGCCTGGGCCCGTACCAGCATGGGATTCATCACCCCCACCTGGAAAACTCCGGGGGTGGGTTCCAATTCCGCCCCTTCCCGCAATTCCGGATTGATCCAGATAATATAGCCGCCGATGGGCGCCGTTAAAGTCGCTTCGGCGGGAATCTGTCCCGAGCTTACCCCATTGCCCAGTTGTTTTTTCAAGAGGGCCAGGTCGTCCCGGGCGTCTGCCGGTCTTGGCGGAGCTGGGTCTGAAGTGCGGCGCGTTCCTGCTCCAGCAGCCGCAGGTCCCGGTTAACCTGCTCCAGGCTTTGGGGTGGGGCGAGCTTTTTCTGCAGCAACTTGGTCAATTCTTGCTTTTTGGCTTGCAGCGGCGTCAGGTTGCGCTCGGTTTCCGCCAGTCTAATTTTGGTATCGGAGATTTGTGCTGGCGCCAGGCGCTGCCGAATCAGCACCAGGGCCTCCGGCGACAGGCGGTACCTGGCCAGGACCTGGCCGGGCTCCACCCGCTCCCCTGACCGCACCAGAAGAGAGGTGATGACGCCTCTGAAGGGCAGGTCCACCCGGCGCTTGAGGGAGCAAAAGACCTTGCCGTTAAAACTGATCTCAGACTCCGGGGCCGGGGCTGCCGGAGCCGCAGTGGCAGTCGGGGCCGGAGACGGGACCGCCTCGCCCTTGGACCCGGCCAGGGATGGGGCCGCGGTCAGGATCGTCAGGGCCAGGGTCAAGGCCAGGACCGGGACGACCCTACTTTTGCCAGGAATTTTGATCCACATAGCTATTACCCAGGTCTCCAGAAAAATGGCGCAAATTCAGGATGATTTCATCATATTCCAGCGCCCTTGGCCGCGGCGCTTTTCTGAGCCTCCAGGATTGCCTTCCGGGCGGCTAACCAGGAGGGGAGGGGCTCCGCGCCGGATTGATACCGGATTTCACCCTGGCGTTCCTTTAGGCGCTCCAGCTCTTCCTGGGACTGGGCCAACTTCAGGTTCGCCGCGGCGCTGCGA
The DNA here is from genome assembly GCA_963796215.1 of uncultured delta proteobacterium. Lineage (GTDB taxonomy): Bacteria > Desulfobacterota > Desulfobaccia > Desulfobaccales > 0-14-0-80-60-11 > JAPLJC01. The sequence goes on from CAWCKU010000005.1 coordinate 71,954, forward strand.
AATCTTCCTGGAGGGTGTTCCACTTGTCGGTCAAGTCGATCTCTTTCAGGTCCTTCTCCGAGCTGAATTGCTTTAAGACGGCCTTTTGCCGGGAGACATTGCGAATTCGTTTGAAGCCGTCCCAGACCGGCACCTCCAGGCCCAGGCCCACATAAAGCCCCCTGGCGTTGGTCACGCTCAAGGGGTCGGGGGTCTGGGTGGTAAAGAGGATGGTGGGAAATATCTTGGCCTTGGCCACGGTAATCATATATCCCTGCATCTCCTTTTTCAATTCCAACAACTTGAGCTCATACGATTTGTCTTTGGCTTGCTCCAGAGTGGCGGCGGCGGGGTCGAAGCTACCCGTCACCTGACGGCGGGCATCCCGTAGATCGAAGTCAACCTGCTGGTCCGGTTTCAGACCTAAAAAGGTTTTTAAGCTGGTAAGAGTGCGCTTCTGGGAGAGAGCCAAACGGCTCCTGCTCACTCTTGGCCAACTCCAATTCCTGGGTGGCTATTCGGACTTCCAGGGAGGTGCCGGTGCCGATACTCAGGCGGTTTTCGGCGTAGGTCAGGTTTTCCCGGGACAGGTTAACCAGATCGGTCTGCAACCCGGCCAGCCGCTTCATGGTCGCCAGGTTCAGGAACATCTTCCCGAGGCGCTCCAGCCCGTCGCTGATCACTTTAAGGTGGCCGAAGACCGCCATTTTAGTGGCCATCTTTTGGGCCTGGAGAGTGAAATAAGACCCGAAGGGGTTATACGGGTCCATGCTAAAATTGAGACTATAGGGCTTGGGGCTGAGGCCGGGCTGGTTGGGACGGTCCACATAGTAGTAACTGCGGAAGGTCAGCGGCGGGACCATGGCAGTAGCGACTGTCGGTCTCATCCATCCGTCGGATATCGATTTCCACGGAGGTCTTGGTGAGATAGGGCGACTGCCGAATGGCTAGCCGGGCGCAAGCATCGAAGTCCAGCGGGCCCTGCAGGGCAATCTTGGCCTCAACCGGGTCAGGTTCCGCGGCGGGGGCGGGTTCGGGAGAACCCAGCACCCCAAGAATCAGGACCAAAAGGCTCAGGGCCAGAATCACCCCAAGGCCTCGACTGATTTGGTGGGAATTGGGGCCGTTCGTCCGGTGGAGAGCAAACCGCCGGCCCGCGGCGTCCCCAGGGTGAGCAAAGGCCTGCCGCCATGGCCATCTCGCTAGAAAGCGCCCAGGTTCTTGCGGAGGTCATTGCTCATAGAGGATGCCGTCTCTAATGGAGCAGACCCGGGTACATCTGGCCGCCATTTCGGGGTCGTGGGTTACCACCACGATGGACGTCTGGCTGTGGCTGACGATCTCGACAAAGTGGTCCATAACCTGGTGGCCGTGGCTCCGGTCCAACTGGCCGGTGGGTTCATCCGCCAGGATGACCTGCGGTTGGTTGACCAGGGCGCGAGCCACTGCCACCCGCTGACGCTCGCCGCCGGACAGGCGGTTGGAGGAATGATGAATGCGGTGGCCCAGATTCACCAGATCCAGGGCCGCGGCAATGCGAGCCGGGCGCTCGCTCCGGTCTACGCCGGCGTAAATCAGCGGAAATTCCAGGTTCTCATATACGGTGGAGTTTTCCAGTAAATCGCAGCTTTGAAACACGAAGCCCACCCGGTTGCGACGGAATTCCGCCTGGGCGTTGCGGTCCAGGCGCAGCACGTCTTCGCCTCCCAGCAGGTAAGAACCCGTGGTGGGACTGATAAAAATGCCCAGAATGAAAAGCAAGGTGGATTTGCCGGAACCGGAAGGCCCCATCACGGCTACGATTTCGCCGGGATAGATGCTCAGATTGACATCCTTGAGCACGTAAATGGTGCCGGCGTCAGTCTGGTAGCTTTTAGTGAGATCGGTGACCTGGATCAGGACCCCATGGAGCCTGACGGGCGGCAAGCAGGTTATTCATAACGGATAGCCGTTACCACTTCCATGCGGCTGGCCCGGAGGGAGGGATAAAGGCCGGCCCCCACCCCCAGGATGACGGCAAACAGAAATCCCAGGGCCAGGCCCAGGAAAAAGAGGTTTTCCGGGGGACGGATGCCGAGCAGGTGGCCCAGGATTTCCATCATGATCCGCCCCAGCAGGCCTCCCAGCAGGGCGGCCCCCATACTGAGACAGAGGGCCTCGGACAGGAACTGGGCCAGGATGTCCTTGTCCTCGGCGCCCATGGCCTTCTTCAAACCGATCTCCCGGGTGCGGGTCACCACCGCGGCCATCATCACGTTCCAGATGCCCACGCCCCCCAAAATGAAGGTGGCGCTGATGGCGAGATAGATCAGGAACTGGATCCACCAGGCCAGCTGCTGGACACGTTTCAGCCCCTCCCAGGAAACCTCCACGTGGAGTTCTTCCGGGGACTGGTTGGCCTTGATGATAGCCGGGATGGCCGCGGCGATCCGTGAGACGTCATCCCAGGTCTGGCAGCGGAGGTAGAGGCGGTCGGTGAGCACCTGGCCGGACAGGCGGTCCTTGGCGGTGGTGAGGGGGAGAAAGGCGGCGTTAGCCGAGCTGCTGTCGGTTACGCCCCCCAGGACTCCGGAGACCCAGTAAGCTTCGTTATTGATTTCCAGGGACCGGCCCCGGACATCCTGACTGCCGAAGATCTTGCGGGCCAGTTCGGCCCCCAGGACACATTCACGCTTGCGTCCGGCCACGGACTCGGCCCCGAAAAGGTTTCCCGTTTGAGCCCAGAAATTGCGCACCTGCCAGAAGGCTTCGTCCACCCCCAGCACGGCAAAAGCCGTATTGCTGGCCGTGCCAGTTGGTGTTGCCCGCACTTGACCGCCATGAGGCTCATTTCTTTGACGCCGTTCAGGCGGCTCAAGGCTGCCAGGGTGTTGTCCCGGAACCATTGGGGCCGGTAGGAGCGGTTATTGTCGAAGTAAATCCGGATGACCGTGACCCCGCCGATCAGATCCAGGTCTTCGTTGAAGTTCGTTTTCACCTCCCGGCTCATGGTGATGATGTTGATGAAGCCGGCCACGCCCAGGGCAATGGCCAAGACCACCCCCAGGTAACGCCGCCGATGGCGCACCACCTGTCGGACACTGACGGTCAAGAGGTCATTAAGCCGCAAAGGTTCGAACTCCCAGATACCCGATCATTCGTTAACCATACTCACTGCTGAGCCCGGGCCCGAAGGGTTCTTGGCAGAAAATCCGTCCCCCTCCAGAAAAGATTCCGGTTCCCTCAAATCGCAGGCTCGGATGCGATGTTTCTTGGCCAGCTTTTCGATGACTTCCAGGACGTAGTCGATCTGACTCTTCTTGTGGGTGCTCATAAAAGCGGTGCGGATCACCGCTTGTCCCCGGGGCACCGCCGGATAAATGGCGGGCAGCGCAAAGACCCCATGATCGAACATGTCCTTGGCAAAAGCGAAGGCCTTGTCTTCCGCCCCCATGTAAATGGGAATAATCGGGGTCTTGGAATGCTTGGTGATGACTCCGATTTCCCGGTATCCCTGGTGCACCCGGCGCGTGATATCCCAGAGACGGGTCACCCGCCCGGGGTCCTCGTCCAGGACATCCAGGCAGGCCAAAACCGTGGCGGCATTGCTGGCGGGCAAGGCCGCGGAAAAGATCAGAGGCTTGGAATGGTGGCGCAGGTATTCCAAGACATCTTCGTCGTCGGCCGCAATGAAGCCGCCGATGGAAGCCAGGGCTTTGCTGAAGGTGCCCATGATGAAATCCACCTGGGCAGTGAGACCGAAATGAGCGGCAGTCCCCCGGCCGCCTTGGCCCATCACCCCGAGGCCATGGGCATCGTCCAGATAAATGAGCAGGTCCGGATAGGTGTCCTTTAATTTTACCAATTCGTCCAGGGGAGCCATGTCCCCGGACATGCTGAATACTCCCTCGGTAATCAGCAGTTGGACGCCAGTGGAATTCTTTTGGACGGCAGCCGCCAATTTGCGTTCCGCGGCGGCGGCATCATTGTGAGCAAAAGGAATCAGCCGGGCCCGGGAAGCCTGGCAGCCCTCAAAGATGCTGGCATGATTTTCCCGGTCGCACACAATGATATCCTGGGGGGTCAGCATGCAAGCGATGGCCCCCAGGTTGGTGGTGAATCCGGTGGCATGGACGACGGCCTTCTTCTTGCCCACGAAGGTGGCCAGGCGCGACTCCAGGGTCTCGTGCAAGGTGAGATTGCCGCACAGGAAGCGGGACCCCCCGGGACCGCTGCCCCAGCGCAACGCCGCCTTAGCCGTCGCTTCGATTATCCGAGGATCATGGGTGAAGCCCAGATAATCGTTGGAGCCAATCATTATCAGACGCCGGCCCAACACCTCCACTTCTGTGCCCCAAGAACGGTCAATGGGCCGGAAGTAAGGGTATATCCCTTGTTCCCTGGCGTCTTGAACCATATGAGCAAAAGGTTGGCAGCGGTTTTTAAGTGACATAAAAGGATTCTACCCTCCCCCTCCGGTAGATTTAAACCTTTTTATTTCGATCTGGAGAAAAAGTCAATGGGATTCATCATACTTATTAGCTTTTTATAAATTGTCCGGGACAAGGTATTCGTCGCCTCTGCCTCGCACTCCATACGATACCTCCTCTCTCCTAGATTATTCCGAATCAGTATAGCAGGTTTTTTCCACTTACCCAGCATTAAAAAACAAAAATACACAGATTTATTCACGAAATTGTGCGGTTAGCTTCAATATATGGCCATTAAAGTAAGAACACCCGCGATGGCCTTTTCCGGCGTCATTTTTTGGAGATAACCGGCAGGCCTGAGTGAAACGCCGATTCAGGCCCTTTGGCCCACTTCTGAGTATTAGACCGACCTGCCGGCCTTAAAGATTAAGGGACCAGGGGGACCCTACCCAAAAGCTTGGCCGCGCATCTCGGCAGGGTTGAAGCGGGTGTGCAAAAATCTGGTTTCGCCCCTGGCCGTCGGGCCTATCTCCGTGCACTTTCGGTCCAGCGGGGCAGGAGGCAGATTCGGCCTGCCCACCAAGAAATAGCCAAGCGAGTCCCAGGGGCTGAATGTATCCCGGCAACGTTCACCGGATTAGCAATGAATCGGTTGGGCAAGGGAACCTTTTCATCCCGGACTGCCAAAAAGACAGCGCCTTGATCCGGATAAGTCAGGCTGTCGACTCAAGGATTTATTCTCGATAAACTATCAGATGGTCATAGGGTTCCTGTGGAGGGATAAAGTGGTGATAAACAGGGATCGGGCCGATCGCCGAAGCGATCATCCGGGTAAGGTAATTTTATCGCTTCATAATTGGTAATTCAATGGCAATTTATCCTGGATAAAATGGTCCGATGCGGCTGCAAAGAATAATGTCTTGAGTTTTACTACCCAAGGTGGGTTTGCTTCAGGTAAGATCACTTGTCCTTGCAAACCTCCCATAACCTTGCATTTGGTGTAAAACATTGGACAGGAAGATCGCCGAAATTGGTAAGAATGGTGTCTCCCGGTTTGGCATGAGTCAGGAAAAAATCAACCAGGCCCTGGTTGACATCAGGATAACTCCTAAAGAGTTCGGTTAAATAAAGACGCAAAGGGATGTTGGCAGAAGTAAGCATGTACCTATCTTGTTGCACGGGATACAAAGTAATTTTGCTAAAATCCACGGGAATAAGATAAAGCCAATTGGTTAGGGCCAGCAATAATATTAGAATTATACCGGGCAATTTATGATAGCGTAGCACCTGGCAACAAGCCCAGGCCAAAATGATTATACAGAGAGGCAGTAGGTGGATCATGTAGCGCATGAAATAAGAAGGCGCCAATGATTGAATAAGAATATTGCCGAGGATTATCAATGATAAGAACAGAACAAACCGCTCTTCAGAATCATAAGGTAAATCAGCAATCTTTCGCGGCCCCCAGCCCAGGTACCATATGAGTCCCGCGGCCACCGGCAAGGGCAACATATATTGAAATAGATCAATAAAGTAGCAGGCCAGGTTACGCGGCACCTTAATTAGCTTCATCATGCCGGTTTGCTGTCCGATTCGATAAAAAAACAGGGAAGGAATCAGCAAAAGTACCAAAAATATCATCAAAGTTAAGGTCCGAAAGACCGGTAAGTCTTTGCGGTATACGATTAATGCCGCTAATAACAATGCTCCACCATAACTAAAAAACAGCAAATAATTAGTATGAAAAAGCAGTCCCAGAGAAATTACCAGCAATATTGCCGGCCCCCAGCGTTTCTGCCAATTTTCCCGAAAGGCATAGAGGCTTAGCACAGTTAGAAAAGCTCCCAAACTATAATAACGGCATTGTCGAGAGAATAAGAGGAATAGAACGGAGGAAGCCAATAGAGCCGCAGCTAACCGGGCCCAGGCGAGGTCCTGGAAATGTCGTTTGATGAAAAGATATACCAGTATGACAGTGCCAAAGCCCAACAAGGCAAAAGGGAGGCGTCCGACCACCGTGCTGGCCCCGCCGAGCCAGAACGCCCCTGCGACCAGGTAGATCTGCAGCCAGGGCGACCATCGCCAGATATAGTCACCATTGAATTCCTGGCCGTCTTCCTGGGAAACCAGGTTGACGCCGTCAAAGGCCTTAGGAACTCCATATGTTAAGACATTTCGAGCTAAACAAGCGGTTTCGGCCTCATCCTGCCAGAAAGGGCGGTGATCCAGCCTAAAGAAAAGAGAAAGGCTGCCACTGCCAGGATAACCAGGAAGATAGCGTCAAATTGCCGGAGAAAATGGCGTTTGGGTAGCATTAGTATGGTCAGTCAATCGGGGATCGGCTTGCCGTGTGCCTCTATTGATAAAAAATCATAGTTCACAGAGTCGGATTCGATGGTTAAAGGGATGGGGAAATCCTCACCTAGGATGATTTGCCCGCGCTAGCCGGACTAATTTATCATTTTCCCCTTCCCCAAAGGGAATAAGTCCCAGAAGTATGTGGAAAAACCACCAATTCTGCGCAAACAACAAGCCATCATAGAATTGATAGTGCAGCAGGGCAGCCATGATGGGAAAGAGCAATACTAAGGGATGGAAGGTGAATTTTGGCGGAGGCTTTAATGTCATCCTTATAAGTTTAACCAGAAGGATCGAGAGGGCTATTAAGTAACAGATCAAGAAGGGAATGCCAACTCCAACCATTAAGGTAAGGAATATATTATCTGCACTGATTATCTATCCAATATCTTTTGAAAACTGATGTTTATCAGTATAAGGATATTTAACCTGGTAATCTTTCAAATAACTTACCCGGGGGGTCTTGAGGCCGATGCCCAGGAGGGGGTGCTGTTTGGCGATGTCCAAGGAGAAAAAGATATTCTCGATGCGGTAGTAGGGATACTGCGTACTCAGTTTGAACCAGAGGATTTGGTGAGAGGCCAGGCCGACCAGCAACCCAATAACCAGGAGGGCCGCCACCAGGTGTTTCCAGCGCAGGACCCCGAAAAACAACCCGAGAACTCCCAGGCCGATGGGGATGAAGACCATCGACAGCCGTTCACTGAGGCACAGTATGGCATAGCTCAGGCACCAACAGCACGAGGCCCAGCAGCATCAGGGGCCGGGACTTCTGTCCCAACAGGGCCAGCGGGGCAAAGGAAAGCAGCAGGATCAGGTCGGTGAGGGGATGATTCGCACCCTCAAAGAAATAATAATGGATTGCTCCGGTCCGTAGATAGCCCACCAGGCTCAATAGCAGAACGCCAACCAGGAGAAAGAGGCAGAGCCACTGAAAGCGGCGCTGATTTTCCGGGGTGTTCAGCAAGAGCCGGGCGCACCAGAAGCCCCCCAGCCCAGAGGCCAGCAGGACAAAGATCCGGAAAAAGGAGGATAGGGGCGTCGGGCTGCTAAAGAGCTGCTGAGTACCCCAAGGACCAGCAGGGCCGCCGAGATCAGAAATTCAGGGGATCTTAATTTTATCACGCCCCGCCCGGCGAAAATCAGGGCCACCACCAGGGTCAGGAAACAGAGCAAGCCGGAAAACAGGTTGGTGCGTTCCCCGGGCACCAGGATCACGTAGGGTTGGAGAAAAGCCAGTTGGATGGAAGTGGCGGCAAAAAAAAGCCAGATAACTTTTTCAGACCAGGTCATCAATGATTCCTGGATGCTCTCCATGGGAGGCGCCAACTTGGCAAAACCCATCGCCAGGAGTCCGTAAAGCAGTTTGCATTTTTCGGTCAAATCCCTATATGAACTTAGTGATGCACAGGTCTCAATGCTTTTTTCGCCGACTGGATATGAAATAGCTGCAAGCCGTGCTGGCCAGTGTCAAGGGCGGCGTCAAAACAGCCAAATTGGCCCCAGGCCAGCCCAATTAATTCTCAACCATAAATTATAGCAGATAACGAGGAGAAGGAAAGGAATGCTGGCCGGAAAAAAAGTACTGGTGGTCATGCCCGCCTACAACGCCGCCCGGACCCTGGAACGCACCTTTCAGGACATCCCCTTCGACGTGGTGGACGAGGTCTTGCTGGTGGACGACGCCTCCCATGATGAAACCCTGGAGGTGGCCCGGCGCCTGGGGATCCGCTGTTTCCTGCACGAGCGCAACCTGGGCTACGGCCGCAACCAGAAGACCTGCTACACCGAGGCCCTGAAAACCGGGGCCGACATCGTGGTCATGGTGCATCCGGACTACCAGTACTCCCCCAAGATTATCCCGGCCCTGGCGGGCCTGGTGGCCAGCGGCGAATACGAGGTGGCCATCGGCTCCCGCATCCTGGGCGGCAAGGCCAAGCAGGGCGGCATGCCGGCTTATAAATATCTGGCCAACCGCTTTCTGACCCTGATCGAGAACCTGCTGCTGGGGGCCAAGCTGTCGGAGTACCACACCGGCTTCCGGGCCTTCTCCCGCCAGGTGCTGGAGAGCCTGCCCCTGTGGGAAAATTCCGACGACTTCGTCTTTGACAACGAAATGTTGGCCCAGGTGATCTATTTCGGCTTTCCCATCGGCGAGGTCTCCTGTCCCACCCGCTATTTTGAGGAGGCCTCCTCCATCAATTTCAGCCGCAGCGTTAAATACGGCCTGGGCGTCCTGGCCACTTCGGTGAAATTTTTCCTGCAGAAGCGGGGCTGGGCCCAGTTCCGCATCTTCTCGTCCCATGGCCGGGGATTGCGCCAGGGGGCCTATTATTCCGAGCACCCGGCGGAGTTCCCGGAGACCACCTGATTGGAGTTTCGAGTTTCGGGTTTTGAGTTTCGAGTTTGCCGGCGAGGGCGGCAGGTGAGACCAATGCCGGTTATCATACGGTAATTACTTAATAATTTCGCCACCCCCACCCTAACCCTCCCCCCTCCAGGGGGAGGGAACAAAAGCGGGCGCCTTTTAAAGGTCCTTAACGGGAGATTGGGGTTTCCAGTTTGAGACCTCTGCGAAAGTCCTTGCACCTGTCATTCTGAGGGAGTGAAGCGACCGAAGCATCTCGGTTTGGTAGCCCAGCCTTTCCAGGCTGTGCCTATTCCAGCACAGGCTAGAAAGCCTGTGCCACCAAAAATCTCCTTTTGGAAGAGTACCTGGGCGGCCGTCCCTGGGGCCCGCTACCGCAAATCGAAGGCGACCTTGACGCTCTGGTGGTGCCGTTTGTCGAAGGCCACCTGGAAGGCCTCCCGGTAAGCGCTCAGGGGAAAGATATGGGAGACCAGGCCCTGAGCCGGATAATCGCCCCGGGCCAGGAGATCCACCGCCAGCTGATAGGTGCGCACCCTTTGGCCCTGATGGGTGCCGTAGGCGTACATGGCGGAGCCGCTGACCTTGAGCTCCCGGAACCAAAGGCTGGAAAAGTCCACCGGGCCGATTTCTCCGGCCGTGCCCACCAAGACATAAGCGCCGCCGCCCTTAAGGGCCAGCAGCCCCTCTTGCATGGAGTGAGCGGCTGCCGACGCAGTCGAAGCACAGGTCGGCCCCGCCTTCCAGGTTGCCGCCCCCCAGGGTGGTGGGCAGGAGCCGGGCGCCCACGGCCCGGCCCAGTTCAGCGCGGTCCGGGGACCTCAGGACCAGGTCGGCGCCGCCGGCTCGGGCCAGGTCTTCCTGAAAAGGGTAGCGGGCCACCATGATTACCCGGGCTTTGGAGCCCAGGGCCCGCAGGAGCCGGACCAGATGCTGGCCGATGATCCCGGCGCCGTAGACCACCACGCGGTCCTGGTCCTGGGGAAAATGGTCCAGGACCGGCTGCAGGGCCGAGGCGAGGGAATCGGTGAGGACCGCGACCTCATCCGGAAGGGAATCCGGCAGGCGCACCAGGCGGCTGGGATGGGCCGCCAGGAACTCCGCCAGGCCGCCCCCGGCCTCCCGGTGGAAACCCAGGATGGTCCCGGGGGAGAGTTGACCCTGGGTGAAGTTTTCGCATAGATTATATTGCCCCTGGGCGCAGAACCGGCAGGGAGGATTGATGCCCCTGACTTCGCAGGGCAGGATGGGCTCCACTGCCACCCGCGCCCCCGGGCGCCACTCGGAGCCGGCCGGGGCCTCGACCACCTCCGCCACCACTTCGTGGCCCAGCACCGCGGGAAAGGAGGCGTAGGGCTCCAGCAGCAGGGACTCGCACCCCCTTGAGCAGATTCAGGTCCGAGCCGCAGAGGCCGCACATCCGGCTTTTGAGCACCAGCCAGTCCGGCCCGGGTGGGGAAAATTCCACCTGCGTAAGCTTTAGGGGCGCCACCCCGGCGAAAAAGTGCCGCGGCCAGAGGCGGTTCAGGCCGGCGGCCAGCAGGTAGCGGGGGACGGAGCGGTAATAGACCAGGGCTTGCATGGAGGCGGGTAAACTCCTGCTTTGGAATGCGAAGCAGAGCTTCGCGGACAATTGCGTTCCCAAGCTGGAGCTTGGGAACGAGAAAGAAAAGCCGGGAGATTTTAGCCGGCGGCAGCAGGAAAGGGGGACGGAGCGGTAATAGATTAGGAGCTTGCATGAGGTGGATAAACTCCTGCTTTGGAAGCGAGCAGAGCTCAATTCGTAAGCTGGAGCTTAGGACGAGAAAAACTGACCGAGAAAAACTAAAATGACTCTGTCCTGGCCGCGTAGACCTGTCAAGCCCAAATTTTCCCTGAGCTTGGGAATTGCGGTCGATTGGAGTATAATGCTACCTAAGGCCGAACCAGGCCGGGACAACGGCTAATTATAACAAATTTATAGGAAACGGTATCTGCATGGGTGCACGCAGTAAAATTGCCCTGGGGGCGGTGCTGAAGAATTTTTGGCGAGTGGCCCAGCATCCCTGGATCGCCTCCAAGCTGGCCACCCTGCAAGGGGAAAAGTTGCTCTTCAACCTGCTCTACCCCCGGGCGGATTCCGGGCAGGCCAACAAGATCCGCCAGTTGAGCTTCCGCATCACCGACCTGTGCAACCTGCGTTGCCATACCTGCGGCCAGTGGGGCGACCAGGGGTTCCTCCACGGCCAAAATTTGCGGGACCTGAAGCGGAATGAAGTCTCGCCGGCCCGCTACCGGGAGGTGCTGGACGATTTGGTGGCTCACGGCCACCAGCCCTTTGTCTACCTTTGGGGTGGGGAGCCCATGCTCTACGAGGGCTCGGTGGATCTGATCGAACATGCCACCGCCTTGGGGTTGCCCTGCTCGGTGGCCACCAACGGCACCCGCATCGCCCAAGTGGCCGAGCGCCTGGTCAAGGCGCCCATGTTCCTCCTGCAAATCTCCATCGACGGCCCGGATGCGGCCTTGCACAACGCCACCCGCCCGGGAGTGGGCGGGGCCGACAACTTTGCCGACATCCAGGCGGGCCTGGCTGCGGTGCACGAAGCCCGGCGGGTCCAGGGGCGGAGCCTGCCCCTGATTGCCTCCCTCACCACCA
>CAWCKU010000006.1:0-52598 GCA_963796215.1 uncultured delta proteobacterium
GAAAAGCAGGAAACGCTTCTACTCCGGAGCAGATCATCGGGAAGCTGCATTACTCGGAGGTAACTAAAGCGGGTTGCCATACAATATAGGAGAACTGCGGATTACTGCAATAAATCAGCTACTTACTTGTAAAATCAACAGGTTATGATATGCTTTACATATATTGATAGTCATCATTTGCCTTCAGTTCCGCCCAAACCGATTCGAGATTAATAGGAATCGACACCTTCAGCCTCTAAATACATCTTCCCTCACATTGATGGGGATAACAAATATCCATTCTGTTTGTGCCGATCCCGCTAATACCTCCAACAGATACTCTTCTCCCTTGAATGGTGCATAAAACCTGGATATGGGCTTAAGTGACCAGAAAAATATCGGATATTCGAGGCAATGAACAGGTGAACGGTTAGTGTATTTGTGAATAACGTCTCGACAGGACCAGGACCCCAGACTGAAAATAGTTTCCTTATTGCCGTGCCCAGAAGTACCTATCTCCGGGCACAACTGATACTGGATGAGCGCTTATAGAAAGGAGAAGTCGCAGAGCAGGCCCGCCGCATGTCCCGGGTTCCCTGCCAGGTGGCCAGGCCTGCCAAAAGGGAAATATCTTACCGCATTCTACCTGTCTTTCCTGAAGATATGTGGGGGATAGTGTGGGGGATAAAAAAATTCAAGGGGTTAGTTTTCAGCCTAAGCCCTTGATTTAATTTGGTAGCGGGGGCAGGATTTGAACCTGCGACCTTCGGGTTATGAGCCCGACGAGCTTCCAGGCTGCTCCACCCCGCGTCATTGGACGCACTTTGTCTTATATAATATAACTTCTCCATTCGAACCCGTCAATGGGAAAATTTCCCCAAGCCCCGGCAACCGCCCCCAGGGTCAACAGGGGTGCCGTCCCCGCGGGGCCGGCGCCCGGGCTACCCCTGGCCCTCAAGCTCGCCGGCGGCGGCCAGATCTGCCGGAAGATGGGGCATGGCCGTGAAAATCAAAACTGCCCCCGCCGCCAGGGCCACCAGGGTTAAGGAGACCCCCCACTTGAGGCTGTAAAGGTCCGAAATCCAGCCGATGAGGAAAGGGGAGGGCACGTCACCCACCAGGTGGATGACCACGATATTCAAGGCCACCGCCTGGGCCCGCCGCCGCGGCCCCGGCGACGCTCACGATCACGGCGGTGAGCACCCCCTGGTTGATAAACAGCAGAAAGATGGCCAGGGCCAGGGCCGGGACATAAAGGCCGGGGACTGGGGAAAAGATCGCCAGGGCCGCCAGGGGGAGCCCCAGGGTGATACCCAGGCCGCTGACCCAAAGCGGGGCCTTGAGGGTCCGGGTCATAAAACGATCCGCCAAAAAGCCCCCGCTCAGGGTACCCAGGGCGCCGGCCACTGCCACCGAGCCGAACAGCAGCAGGTTGGCCCGGGCCAGGCTCAAGCCCTTGGCTACCTCCAAATAGTGGGGCATCCAAAAGGCCAGGCCTCCCAGGGCAAAGGTGACCATGCCGTAGCCCAGGCTGACCCAACGGAAAGTGGGGATGTTTAAGAGGCCCCAGGAGGCCCCCAGCAGGGGGATAGCAGCCGGCGGGGTCGGCGCCGCCGCCTGAGGCTGAATCCCCGGCAGGCGCCAGACCAGAGCGGCCATGGCCAGCCCCGGCAGGCCGGCCAGCAGAAAGGCCGGGCGCCAGCCCCAGTGGCTGCCCATGAGGCCGCCCACCAGGTAGGCCAGGGCCGAGCCCACCGGAATGGCCAGGTAGAACCAGCCCAAAGCCCGGCCCCGGCGCCCCAGGGGCAGGATATCCGCCAGGTAAGCCGGCGACAGGGTGCCGAAGGAGGCTTCCCCCACCCCCACCGCCCCCCGGGCCAGCACCAGGGCGGGATAGGAGCCGACCCAAAAGGTCAGGCTGGTGGCCAGGCTCCACAACACCGCGCCCCCGGCCATGAGGCGGAGGCGGCCCCAGCGGTCCCCCAGATAGCCGAAAATCGGCGAGGCGCAGAGATAGACCAGGAAAAAGGCGGTGCCCAGAAACCCGAAGGCCCGGTCGCTGAGCCCCATCTCCGCCTTCACCAGGCTGCCGAGAGAGGCGACGAGGTAGCGGTCCAGGTAATCCAGGACGTTGAGGGAGGTGAGAACGATGAGGGCCCGGGTGGTGAAGGTCAAGGGAGAGTTCCTTAAAAATCTCTGGTAGCACAGGCGTCTCGCCTGTGCGGGCGCAGGTTTTTTTGTTAGGGCCTGCGGCTACAGGCCGCCTTAATACAACTTTTCGAAGTACTCCCAGAAATCCGGAAAGGACTTGGCCACGCAGCCGGGGTCGTTGATGACTACTCCCGGCGACCTCAGGCCGGCCACCGCGAAGCTCATGGCGAGGCGGTGGTCCTGGTAGGTGTCGATGGCCGCCCCGCGGGGCGAGCCGCCCGGGATGACCAGGCCGTCGGCGGTTTCCCGGGCGGCAATCCCCATCTTTTGCAGCTCCGTGGCTACTGCGGCCAGGCGGTCCGATTCCTTGTGGCGCAGGTGGGCCACGCCGGTGATCACCGTCTCCCCTTGAGCGAAGGCGGCCACCACCGCCAGGGTGGGCACCAGGTCCGGCATGGCGGCCAGGTCCGCGGTGATGCCGGTGAGCGGACCCCCCTGCACGGTCAGGCCGTCGCCGCTGCCTTCCACGGTGCAGCCCATTTGCTCCAGCACCCCGGGAAAGGCGGCGTCACCCTGGCAGGAATCGCCGCTCAGGTTGGCGATGGTTACCCGGCCGCCGGTGATGGCGGCCGCGGCCCAGAAGTACGAGGCGCTGGAGGCGTCGGCCTCGATGGCGTAATCTGCGGGCTGATAGAGTTGCCCCCCCGGCACCCGGAAAAAACGGTAGCCTTCCCGGTAATAGGAGATGCCGAAGTCCTCCAGCACCGCCAGGGTCAGATCCACGTAGGGGCGGGAGACCAGCTCGTCGGTGATCTCGATCTCCACCCCCTCCGGCGCCAAGGGGCCGATGAACAGCAGGGCCGAGACGTACTGGCTGCTGACCGCGCCGGAGAGCCGGGCCCGGCCGCCGGTGAGGCCGCCCTGGATGGTAACCGGCGGGCAGCCGTCGCCGCGCTCCGAGGTGACCTGCACCCCCAGTTGTTCCAGGGCTTGCAAGAGTTCGCCCAGGGGCCGCTGGCAGAGGCGGTCGCTGCCGGTGAGACGGTAAGTCCCCTGTCCCAGGGCGGTGAGCGCCGTGAGGAAGCGCATGGAGGTGCCGGAGTTGCCCAGGTAGATGGGCTCAGCGACCGGCCGCCAGCGGCCGCCGACGCCCCGGACCCGGATGGTATGCGCCCTGCCAGTCGATGCCCGCCCCCAGCTGGGCCAGGGCCTGGGCGGTGAGTTCGGTGTCTTCGGCCTTCAGGGCGTTGCTCAGCAGACTTTCCCCGGCGGCGAGGCTTGCTGCCACCAAGGCCCGGTGGGTGTAGCTCTTGGAGCCGGGCAGGGAGAGGACGGCCTGGACCGGTTGGGCGGGTTTGATTGCTTTTCTCATAGCTCTTTAAGGAATAAGGTGGGCAGCTGCCCACCATTTCGTACTGATTCCCAAGTGATATGAACCAGGGCGAACCCAGAGGTTCGCCCCTACTTTAAGGCCTCATAGGCCGCCCGGGACATGACTTCCAGGGGTGCGGGCCGCCCGGTCCACAGCTCGAACTGGGCCGTGGCCTGGTGGATGAGCATCTGCAGGCCGTCGAGGGTGGCCGCGCCGCGGGCTTTGGCCTCCCGGAGGAGCCGGGTTTCCAGCGGCTTATAAACGATGTCCATCACCAAGCGATAGCGGCCCAGCAGGTCCGGGTCAATGGGGATGTCGTCGACCTTGGGCGCCATCCCCACCGGGGTGGCGTTCACCAGGATGGCGGCCGGGCACTGGGCCACGGCGTCCAGGGGGATGGCCGCCACCTTCAGGTCCCGGGCCAGGGCCGCGGCCCGGGGCGCGTCCACATCCGTTAAGGTAACCCGGCCGCCTTCCTCCAGGATGCCGAAGGCGATGGCCCGGGCGGCGCCGCCGGCCCCCAGGAGGAGGACGTGCTCGCCCTTGAGCCCGGTTTGGGCCTTCAAGGCGTGCAGGGCCCCCAGCCAGTCGGTGTTATAGCCGCAGAGGCGCCCGTCCCGGTTGACCACGGTGTTCACCGCGCCGATGCGGGCCGCCTGGGGGTCCAGTTCGTCAAGCAGGGGGATAATTTCTTCTTTGAAGGGGATGGTGACGCTCACCCCCTGGATA
This sequence comes from uncultured delta proteobacterium, assembly GCA_963796215.1. Taxonomy (GTDB): domain Bacteria; phylum Desulfobacterota; class Desulfobaccia; order Desulfobaccales; family 0-14-0-80-60-11; genus JAPLJC01. The sequence continues at coordinate 4,232 of CAWCKU010000006.1, forward strand.
GCCAGGCCTCGAAGCCCGGCCACCGCCTGGGCCAGGCTCGTCACCGGAAAGGCCACGTAGACCGCGTTGAGCCCCAATTCCTTAAAGGCGGCGTTGTGCATGGCCGGGCTCAGGGAGTGGGCCACCGGGCGGCCCAGGATGCCGTAGATTTTGGTGTGGCCGTTGATCATTTTAGTTGCCAGTAGCCAGTAGCCAGTTAAACCAAGTTATAGTGGCCGAGCCAGTGCCAACGCAGGTTGATAGGGCGGCGCCTGTGCCCTCGCAGGCTGATGCCGTGACTGGCCAGTCTTTGCCTACTAAGCTGACAGCTGATCGCTGATAGCTACCGCTATCTTTTCAGCATCTGCCAGAGGTCGCTTCACTTCATTCACCGTCAGCTGGCCCGGGGCGGAGGCCCCCTTTTTGCTGAAGGGCGCAAAGGTGAGGAAGCTCCCCAGGAGCGGCGCCGCCACCCGGGACCACTTGCCCGCCGGGCCCATACCGAAGGCGATGATCTCCCGGCCGCGGGCCAACGCCTGCGGGATCAGGGAGAGCAGGCGCAGGTTGTCCTCCGGCTGCTGGGCCAGGGCGACCATTTTAATGACGTCGGCGTCTTGCGCCAGCATTTTTTGTAAGATTTCTTCCAGGTGTTCAGTATCAGGGGTTCCGGAAAAATCGTGCCAGGAGAGGATGATTTTGGCCTGGCCCCGGCGAGCCCACAGCTCCCGGCGCCAGGCGGGGTCCGCGGCCAGCTCCACATCGATAAAGTCGGCCCCCAGGGATAGGGCCTCTTCCAGGAGGGCGCGGCGCTCCGCTTCGCTGCCGCGCCATTGGCCGCCTTCGGTGCCAGCCGGTTGGTGGCAATGACCGGTCCCGGATGGGTGCGGAAGAGCCGTTTCAGGTCGGGTTTCTCTAAATAATCCAATCTCAGTTCGGTCCACAGACCCTTGCGGGCGGCGCGGAGATATTTGGAGCGGGCGCGGTTGGTGTTGGCTTCCACCACCGGCACGCAAAGGCGTAAAGACGGTTTTCTGTTTTCTGTTTTCGGTTTTCTGTGGTCAGGCATGGCCGATTTGGGAGAAAAATAGGGACACTTCCTATTTTTCAGCAAAATATTAACATGTCGGGAAGAAAATTGGAAAAATAGGAAGTGTCCCTATTTTTCATGGCGGGCCCGGAGGCCCGCCCCACCTGCGACTCACCATCATTGACCAAATCTTTCCCTGTAAGTTTGTCACAGAAAACAGAAAACGGAAAACAGAAAACAGTCAACTGAGATTCTCCACCCCCGCCGCCCTCGGAAAAGACCCCAATAGCTTAAAATGAGCGCTGATGGCCCTGACTTCCTCCAGGGCCGCGGCTACCGCGAGGTCGCTCTGGTGGCCGTCCAGGTCCACAAAGAAGAGGTAGCGCCAGTTTTCATTTTTGGCCGGCCGGGAGACGATGCGGGTCATGTTGAGTTCCCGTTCCGCCAGGGGTTTCAGGGTCTTGTACAGGGCCCCGGGGATGTTGTCCACCGCAAAGAGGATGGTGGTCTTGTCCCGGCCGGTGGGGCCGGGGGCGTCCGGGCCGATGACGAAGAAGTGGGTAACGTTGCCCGGCTGGTCTTCGATGCGGCTCTCCACCACCCGCAGATCATAAAGGGGCGCGGCAAAGGAACTGGCGATGGCCGCGGCGTTGGGGTTCTTGGCCGCCTTCTGGGCCGCCACCCCGGTGGAGGCCACCTCAATGATAGGGATCTCGGGCAGATGGGCGCTGAGCCAGCCGCGGCACTGGGCATAAGGCTGGGGGTGGGTATAGATCACCTCGATGTCGGCCCGCTGTCCGGATTTGTTCACCAGGTCGTGGGAGACCTCCAGGTAGAGTTCGCCGCAGATCCTCACGGAGGTGTCGGCGAACAGGTCCAGGGAGACATTGACGATGCCTTCGGTGGAGTTCTCGATGGGCACCACCCCGTATTGGTACTTGCCCTTCTCCACCTCGCTAAAGACCTCCTGGATGGTGGTCAGCGGCCCGTAGCGGGTGGCCCGGCCGAATTTTTTCAGGGCCGCCAGGTGGGAGAAGGTGGCCTCCGGCCCCAGGAAGGCGACCCCGAAGGGGATCTGGACCTCCCGGGCGGCGGAAATGATCTCCCGGAAGATGTTGCGCAGGGCGGCCGGGCTCAAGGGGCCGGGATTGAGGTGCATGAGGTGCGCCAGGACCTCTTCTTCCCGCTGGAAATCCAGGGTCCCCCGGCCCTCTTTATTCTTGATGCGGCCGATGGTCTGGGCCAGGCTCTGGCGCCGGTTCAGGAGGGTCAGCAACTCCTGGTCCAGGGCGTCGATCTCTTGCCGGATGGCTTCTTTTTCGGTCATGGCTCACTTCTCAACGATGGTTTCCTGGATCTTGTGGCCGAAGTGGCGCCCGGTCTCTTCCAGGGCCACCAGGACTTCATCTCCGGGTTGGAGGGTGACGATGGACACCGCCTCGCCGTTGGGTCGGGTGAGGCGGATGGTTTCAGCGTTTTGCAGGATGGTGGTGATCTCCCGGCCACCCGATTCAGCTGCCACCAGCATCAGAGGGCGGCGCTCCACCTTGACCCGGCCCACCACCGCCGGCCGGGTGCGGCCTTGGTAATCCACCACCAGGACCTCATCGCCCGCAGCCAGTTCCCCCAGGTACCTGGTCTTCTCAGGGGTAACCCGGATATAGGCGTGCACCGGTCCGGCGTTGACCCGGAAGGGACGGGGCGCCACATAAGGGTTTTCCAGGGACTCGGCGTGCACCAGGAAGAGCCCGCCGGAGGAGTTGCCCACCAGCATGCCTTCTCCCAGGGCCAGGTTGGCGCAGGTGTCCACGCAGACCCGGTCGCCCATGCCCAGGGCCTGGAGGCGGCTGAGGCGGGCCGTGGCGAGAGGCTACAGGCGGCGAGGTCTCCTGCACCAGCCGGGCGATCTCTTTGATCACTCCGGGATCCGCCGTAGCCACCACCAGGCCGTCCACCCCCTTCTCCAAAACCCCCAGGGCGGTGCGGGCCGACTCGACGTCGCTCACCTCCACAAAGATGTTGCCGCTTTGCGCCACCAGGTTTTCCAAAGGAATGACGGTCCAGTCCGGGGTCTTAACCACCACCGGCCCCTGGCGGGCCAGGCGGATGACTTCGGCTTCGTCTTCGGTGCCCAGGATCGTGATCTCGTGCAGGTCTTGCCCCGGCACCAGGTCGCCGTCGGGAGCAATGACCCGGACCAATCCCAGGGCCTTGACCTCCTGGCTCCGGCCGGCGGGGACCCAGATGGCGTCGGCTCCGGATTCCAGGGCCGTGGTGACCAGCTCTTTCTTCCAGGGGTCCACTTTAACCCAGATTTGCTTCATGTCTACGTCCTCATCGCTTCCTTGGTGGCACAGGATTTCCAGCCTGTGCCGCGCAGGCTACTGCCTGCGGCTCCATTGGCAAGAACCTCGGGTTCGCCCTGGGCGAAGACAAGATTCGCCCCTACTATCCCTGGAGAAACGACAGCGCCTCGGTGACGCTGGCGTTTTCATTCACCAGGAGGCTCATGGCGCCCACCATGCGGCTGGGGTTCCGGTGCTGGAAGACGTTGCGGCCGATGGAAATCCCGGCGCCGCCGGCATCGACGGAGCCTTTCACCATCTCCAGGATCTCCCGGTCGGAGTCCATCTTGGGGCCGCCGGCGATGACCACCGGCACCGGGCAGCCGGTGACCACCTTTTGGAAAGACTCCGCTGAGCCGGTGTAGGAGACCTTAACGATATCGGCGCCCAGTTCCGCCCCCAGACGGGCCACGTGCATGATCACCTGAGGGTCGTATTCGTCTTTGATCTTTTCGCCCCGGGGGTACATCATGGCCAGCAGCGGCATCCCCCAATTCCGGGCTTCCCGGGCCACGGCCCCCAGGTCGGAGAGCATCTCCCGCTCAGTGCCGTTGCCGACATTGACGTGGATGGAGACGGCGTCCGCCCCCAGCTTGATGGCCTCTTCCACGGTGCACACCAGGGTCTTGGCATTGGGAAAGGGGGAGAGCGAAGTGGAGCCCGACAGGTGAATGATCAGCCCCACGTCCCGGCCCCGGCGGCGGTGGCCGCTGGTCACCAGGCCCTTGTGAATCAAGATGGCGTTGGCCCCGCCGAGGGCCACGGCGTTGACGGTGGTCTTCATGTCGATGAGGCCGTTGATGGGACCCACCGTCACGCCGTGATCCATGGGGACGATCACGGTGCGGCCGGTATCCCGGTTCATAATGCGTTCCAGGCGAATCTGTTTACCTACCATCTCTTTGACTCCTTGCCGCGGCAACTTCAATCTTGAGCCGGCCACGGCCAACAAAAAAGCCGTGGTCGCTGAGCGCCACGGCTTTTAAAAGTTTTTTGGTTTAGGCCTACATTCTTTTAAAAGTCGAGGCGCACTCCGGGCCCGGAAAATAATAATAGCTAAAATAAAAGTGCCGGACCCAGCAAGATTGCATGTTATTCGCTTCCTCGACTTAAATCAGCCTAAAATATTCCTCACCCCGTGTCAATAAAAAATATTTTGGATATAATTTTTTTCACAATCATGGTAGCGCAGGCTTCCAGCCTGTGCCTCAAAATGCACATATTAGGATGGCGGGCGGGGACGCCCGCCCTACGGAGCCTTCATGCCTCGCATCGACGACTATAAGACGGCCATCGCCCTGGCCGCGGCCGAACTGCAAAAGATCAACCCCAAACGCCTGGAAAACCGGAGCAAATGCGCCTATTTCCAGGAGGACGGCCGGGAAGGCCTGCTGGTGCCGTATTTCGGCCAGGGCCGCCGGGTCGGCTGGCCGGAGATCACCGTGACCCCGGCGGACGGCGACGCCCAGATCCCCCTGACCGAGCAGATCCTCATTCTTCATTATCTGAACCGGTGCACCGGGGAGCCCTTGCGCGGCCGCACCATCGATTTCCGTTCGGTGCCGGAGGCGGCGGCTTTTACTGGTCCGCCTTTGTCTCCCGGGCCCAGAAGCCGCTGTTAGAGACCTTTGGGAATGACCTGGAGCTGTACCTTAAGGTGGCGACCAGCCTGGGGGGCGAACCCCAAAACCTGGGGGACGCCGCCGCCCGCTTTCTGGCCTTCCCCCTGGTGCCCGTGACCCACGTCCTTTGGCGCGGCGACGAGGAGTTCCCGCCGGAGGCCAATATCCTCTTTGACGAGACCATCTCCCAGCACCTGTCCACCGAAGACATCGCCGCCCTGGCCGGGGCCTCGGTCTACCGGCTGATGGCCGTGGCCTTCAAGCTGCGTAAATAGTTTCGAGTTTCAAGTTTTGAGAAGAATAAAGCCTAAGCAGCAAAGTTTTGGCAATACCAGGTCGGGTTCCCAAGCGGGAGCTTGGAAACCCGATAAATTGTTATTCTGGCGGTGGGATCGCACCTGTGTCTGCGCTCCACTGGGACGGTTGCATGGGTCCGCTCCTAAAAAAAGGCCTTTTGACGGTAAATCGGATCAGTCCCCCAGCAACAGCGACAGGGGAGCTCCACCCAGGCCTTGGTAGAGTTCGGAGCCTTTCAGCAAGCCACTCCCCCGATGCCCCCGGCCACCAAGACCCGGCCGTTGGCCAGCCGGGTGGCCGTATGCCAATAGCGGGCGAGGTTAAGCTGGCCACTGGGCGTCCAGGTTCCCTTGGCCGGGTCGTAGACCTCGGAACTCTGGCCACTGGCGTAGCAGCCCGCAGCTACCAGGACCTGGCCGTTGGGCAGCAGGGTGGCCGTATGAGATACGCGGGAGTTGCTGAGGGGCCACTGGTGGGGGTCCAGGAGTCTTTGGCGGGGTCATAGAGCTCGGAGCTGTTCAGGGGGCCACTTGAACCATTTCCGCCGGCCACCAGGACCCGGCCGTCGGCCAGCAGGGTGGCCGTATGAACACAGCGGGCAGTGTTGAGCAAGCCTTTAGTGGCGGTCCAGGAGTCCGTGGCCGGATCATAGAGCTCGGAGCTGTTCGTGGGGCCGCTGGGTCCAATGCCTCCGGCCACCAGGACTGAGCCATCGGCTAGCGGGTGGCTGTATGAGAAGAGCGGATGGTGTTGAGCGAGCCCTTGGTGGGGGTCCAGGAGTCCGCGGCCGGATCATAGAGCTCACAGGTGTTCGTGACGCCATAGAGCCCTGATCCCCCGGCCACTATCACCTTGCCGTTGGGTAGCAGGGTGGCCGTATGATAATAGCGGGCGGTGTTGAGTGCTCCTTTGGTGGCAGTCCAGGTCCCGGTAGCCGGGTCGTAAAGTTCGGAACTGTCCAGGGGAAGGCCAATACTTCTGTCCGGGGCCACAAGATTGCCGCCGGCCACCAGGACCCGGCCGTTGGGCAGTAGGGTCGCCGTATGATTTTCGCGGGCGATGTTGAGGGGCCTTAGTGGCAGTCCAGGTCCCGGTGGCCGGGTCGTAGAGTTCGGAGCTGTCGAGTAAGCTGATGGTTCCTAAGCCACTGGCCACCAGTACCCGTCCGTCGGCTAGGCGGTGGCCGTATGGGCAAGCGGGCGGTGTTGAGCGAGCCGGTGAGCGTCCAGGTCCCGGGCTTGAAGGCAGAGGCATCGGCTACCAGAAAAAGGCAAGGAAGAACCGCTACTAAGAAAACAAAAATCGCCAAAACCCAGGATTTCTTCGCCATTTCTCGTTCCTCCTCAATCTGGCCGGCATGATAGCATACTTTATTTTTTCTAAAAAGAATTTAAATATCCTCATATATCAGAGGCGGTTCGCCGACCCTCTTGCAAAAAGCCAAAAAATGCTTATAATTAAATTTAGGGGGCGTAACGGCTTCGACGTAAATAGGGAACTGTAGGTTGCATGCCGAGGTCCTGTCCGCTCGTAAAACGGGTAGGAAAAGCACAATTGCCGACAACTACGGCTACGCTCTAGCAGCTTAATGCTAGCACCTTGGGCCTTTCGCCGGGAGAGGGCCCCCAGGTGACGGATTTCCGGCAAAGCTGCCGATCACGCCTTCGGGTCGGTGGACGAAAACTTAGCGGGCTAGCTTCAGAGAATTCTGCCGAGGGAAGTCTCTTGGGGCGAAACTAAAACACCGGCTAAGCATGTAGAAGCTTCCAGGGACTATTGGCGGACGCGGGTTCGACTCCCGCCGCCTCCACCAATTAATCCGTTAATTATGAACTTTGCCGCCATCTCAGGCGGCATTTTTCATTAGACCGCAGCAAAACATCCACTTTTGTGGGAGCGCCGCCCAGGTGTGCGCCCAAAGAGGCGGACCCGCCGGTCCGCCCTATGAGGAGGCCAATCGTGACTGAAGAACTGACGGAGACCCTGGCACCCGAATTGTGCGCCGGCAAAATCTTTGAGATCAGCGGCACCAAGTTTGATGCGGAGACGGCCGCGGTCCTGTGGCCCAGAATCTTGCAGCATAAATGGCTCCTGTCGGAAAAACTGGCCCGCGATGTGGGCTTGCGGGTGGCGTGCATCGATTTCTTGGAAAATATGGAGCAGGCCCGGGAGGAATACCTGGCCTATAAAGGGCGGGACCTCCTCAATGAGCTGGGGGCCCGGACCACCAGCAAAGAATTATGGGATACCATCTCCGAGTCGCAGCCGCCGAAGCAGATCGTGCAGCGGCGCATCATCCTGCCCTTGATGCAGCAGGATCTGTCGAAGAAGCATGGCGTCGTCCCTCCCAAGACCATCATTTTCTTCGGCCCTCCCGGCACCGGCAAGACTCATTTTGCCAAGGCCATCGCCGGGGCCCTGTCCTGGTGGTTCATTGAGATTGCCCCTTCCATGCTGATGGTGGACGGTTCCGACAAGGTGGGCGCCAACCTGCGCCTGATCATGGAAAAGTCACGCAACCTGGAAGAAGCGGTCATTTTTATCGATGAGTTTGAAGAGATCGCCGGCAGTCGCGATGAGGCCTCCCGGGTGGACAAGTCCATCACCAACGAATTCCTCAAACAGGTGCCGCTGCTTAAAAACCAGGGCAATAAGGTCCTGCTCATTTGCGCCACCAATTACATCCGCCAGCTCGATGCCGCCCTGCTGCGTCCCGGAAGATTTGATTGCGTCATTCCGGTGGGCGCTTTGAATGAAGATGAGCGGGCTACCGTTCTGCAATACTACCTTGCCAGGCTCAACACCGGGGAGGTCGATCTGGATCGAATCATCAAGATGACCAATCGCTTTACCCCGGCCGATCTGGAATATCTCTTCCAGCAGGTGGCCCAGTTCGCCTTTGAACAGGAACTGACTACGCAGCAGGATTATCGGGTGACCACGGACACCATTTTTGCAATCATCCCCAAGATTCGCCCCACCCTGACCGAAGAAGTCATCGCGGAGTTCGAAAAAGACAGCATCGCCTACTCCCGCTATTAGTCTCCTCCTTGCCTTTCTCGGCCGCGATGCTTAATTTGCATACAGTCCACGGAATCGGTCGCCTGACTGAATCGGGCGGCGGGGTTGAGTGGCAATCTCAGCAGACGAGCGGGAGGGGATATGTCCAAGCGGAAATATACGGTGCGGGCCGAGTGCCCGGCGTGCGCCTGCGGCGACATCAGCTTTCTGGGGCCGAAGGCCCTTCGGGAAAAGTTTATCGGGGACGAAAAGGAGATCGACATCCTCTGTCCCATGTGCGGCACCAAGACCAAGGGGAAATTGGCAGAGGAAGACCAGGAAAAGGGAGGGAAATGAGCCCGATTCGCTTCCCCGGAAACTGATTACGCCAAAATCTCAGTTGCCCGAAAAAAAGCCTCTGCGCGCCTGCTGCTGGCGGGAAGAGGCTTTTTTTTCCAATGCTGGTGGGGCGGGCCTTGGGGCCCGCCGGTTAATTTAGGCGGCCAGGGACGCTCGTCCCACTTCGTAGGAGCTTTTCAGACAATTTTCAAGCAATGGTTCCAGGAGAGCGCCGGGGTGCCCCGCGGCGCTCTCGCTGACTTTGGTTAACGGCCGGGACCCGCGGCAACCCTTCTGCCGGCGCTCGGCGCCATCCGGGGCGCGGCGGCGGGCTGGACTGCCCGCGGCTGGACCCGGGGACCCGCCATATTCGGTTGCATCCGGGGACCTGCCATATTCGGTTGGACCTGGCCCGCCATATTCGGTTGCATCCGGGGACCATTGAAGTTCTGCTGCTGTGGGCCGGCCATCTGGGTATTCGCCCCAAACCCGCCACCGCCGGGCCGTTGCTGGGCTGTGGGCCCGCTGCCAGGCTGGACCGTGGAGCCGGTGCCGGTGGTGCCGGTGCCAGTCGTCGTGGTGCCACGACCGGCCACCGTTGTGCCAGTTACGGTGGTGCCGGTGCCGGTGCCGGTTACAGTGGTGCCGGTGCTCGGTGCCGGTGCGGTGGTGCCGGTGGCGGGCGGCGGGACCGTGGTGCCATTGTTCGAGAACCGGTAAATGTCGCGGCCGCTGTAGCTCAGCATTTGGTTGAGCCGGGCCAGCTCTCCGGGACTGAGATTGCCGTTGGCCTGCATCCGGGTCATCGCCGCCTGGATGCGGCTTTGCTCGGCCTGCAAGCGCTGGGCTTCCTCGGGAGTGATCTGCCCGGAAGCTAACCCTGCCTGGATACGATCCGCCTGATGCTGAAGCCGCTGGTTGACTTCGTCGGCGGACCATTGCTGCTGCTGTTGACCGGGGTACCCTTGGCCGTTGTTATAGCCATAAGGTTGCTGGTTGTTATAAGCATAAGGTTGCTGCTGGTAATAGGGTTGAGAACCGTACCCTTGTGCGCCATAACCACCCCCATACCCCGGGTCCATCGGGACGGGGACGGGTATGCCCCCCTGGGGGCAAGCAGCGCCGCCGTAACCACCGCCATAGCCGCCGCCGTACCCGCCATACCCTCCTCCGCCTAACGCCCCTAACGCGCCATAAGGAATTCCCGCACACCCGCCTAAAACCAGGGTGGCGGAAAGTAGGACAATTACCCAAACAATTCTGGCCATGCTGTCTCCTTTTGCGTCAAACGTTTTCCCCAGTTGTCAGTCGAATATGGCGGTCCGGCTGCGGGAGCCCAAATCCCAGCGTAAGGTTGAAGGCAAAAAATCCGGACCTAACTTCGGCGAGTACCACGACCCCCATGTCCCCCTCGCCTCCAGTGCCGCCGGGTTTGGCTGAACCCCGGGCCTGCAGAAACTTTGGTGTTACCTCTTCTTAACCAAATTAGATAAACGCTGAGGGGATTTGTTAGCCCGTTTTCCAGCGCGTCGATAATTTTTTAGATTTTCTTGGCAAAGCCTAAGTCCGGATCCTGGTACCGGGTCCCCCCGGCTCGGGTTATTTTGCTTGATTCGCTCCCAGGCCTCGGTGTATCTTGCCAGAAACACCATAACTTCTCTTCGCTTCGCGAGACACGCCTATGCCTGACGCAGCCCCGGCGCCACCTCGGGGACTCATCGTTGACTTGGTGACCCCCTTGCATCCGGATTTTACCCTGGATGAAGAGAGCCTGGGGCGCCTGGTGGACCGGGTCATCTCCCAGGCGGACGGCATCCTGGCGGGCAGCCCCGACGTGGGAGAGGCCCTGGAGCTGGCCGGCCCGACCCGGCGCCACCTGCTGGCCGCACTCTGGCCGCGGTGGCGGGGCGGGTGCCGCTCTTTTTTGGGATCACCGGCCATTCCCTGGAGGAGACCCGGGACCTGGCGCTGGCCGTACATGAGGACTGCCGCCGCCGCGGCTATCACGGCTCCGTCTATCTGGTGGACCTGCCCCTGTGGTATCACAGCAACCGGGGGCTGCCCCAGGCCTGCCGGGGCCTTCTGGAGGAGGTCCCCCGGCCCCTGGTCCTGCTCAACCTGCCGCAGTTAATCAGCCGGCGGGCCCCCTTGTTCAAACGGCGGAATATCCGCACTCACGTCTTTAAGAAGTTGGGGGTGCTCCCCGGGGTAGTGGGCCTGATCCACCAGGGGGAGCTGCGCCGTTTCCTCAATTACCATGGCGCCGCGGCCACCCGGCCGGGGTTCGCCTTTTACGAGGCGGATGAGGAGAACTTTCTCACCCGCCCCGGGGCCTGGGGGGTGGTTTCCCCGGGGGCCCAACTCTTTCCCGCCTTCTGGAGCCTGGTAACCCGGGTCTGCCTCCATCCTGAGGAGGTAGCCCAAGACCCCGAATTGCGCCTGGAGACCTGGGATCTGAGCCGGCGGCTGCAGAAGCTAGCCCGGGCCTACCGCAAGCGTCCCGCGGCTCTGTTGAAGAGCGCCCTGATGGCCCAGGGTCTCCTCGGCAGCGCCACCCTGGCCGCAGGAACAGCCCCGGCTTTGCCGGAACAACAGGAGGAACTCCTGGCTTTACTGGATTTTCTGGACCATTAACCTGAAGCAACTGGAGGGGTTATGTGGAGACCAATCCTCGTGGTCATCCTAATGCTGACCTTGCCGGGGTGCGGCGGCGACCAGGGCGAGAAATATCTGCAGGCTGGTTTTACCTATTTTCAACAGCATGATTACGACCGGGCCATTGAAAACTACGAAAAGGCCATTGCCACGGGAGCCAAGTCCCCGGGCGCCTATAATATGTTGGGTATGGCTTACCGCTTCAAATATCAGCAGACGGGCAAGCCGGAGTTGCAACAGAATGAGATCGATGCCTTCGAAAAAGCGGTGAGTATCGATCCCAAGTATTGGGTGGCCATGATCAACCTGGGGACCACTTATTATTCCCGGGGCGAGAAGGCCAAGGCCATTCCCTGGTTTAAAAAGGCCCTGGCCCTGAACCCGAATCATCCGGAAAAGGCCCAGATTGACAAGATGATCGCCGCCGGGGCCAAAGCCCCTGAAGCCGGGAGGCCCGGCAAGAAGCCGGCGCCACCGGGGCGCGAGAACCGCGGCGATTCTGAATAAGCCGGAGGGGTTAATGTCTAATCCGGGCCCCAACCACGACTGCCGGGGCAAGAAGGTTATGGATGCTCTTCTGCAAAAAGGCCGTAGCCTTGAATCCCAGCCACCCCGAGGGCGCCACGGCCGGAGAAGATCAATCCCCTCTCCCCCAATGGGGGTCAGGGTGAGGGGGAAGTAATCTCTTTTCCGCTCCCATTAATAAATCCTTAATAGGTGAAAGCAAAAAGTGAAATTTCTGGCTGCCCTGATGGCGGGAATAGGGCTCAGTCTGACCTGGGGTCTAAGCGCGGCTCAGGCCCAGGAGCTGGGCGCTGCGGACCTGGCCCGGCGTCTGGGCTGCTTTGCCTGCCACGGCGAGGGCCCGGGCTACCGCGCCCCGGCCCTGGAGGGCGTGGGCGCCCGCCTCCCCCGGGAACAACTGCAAGTAATATTGACCCAACCCCGGCAGCTCTATCCCGGCGCCAAGATGCCGAGCTACGCCTATCTGCCGGAGGGCGAACGCCAGGCCCTCCTGGATTTCCTGGCAAACCTCAAATAGCTATTGGTAACACAGGCTTTCCAGCCTGTGCCGGCGCCGCTTGCCTCCAGTACTTGACAGCTCATTCTCAGGCATTCTATAAGTTTCTCATCTTTCCTTAACGGAGCGATTCTCATGGACTCATACAAGATACATCTCAGTGAAGCCGAAATGCCCCAGGAGTGGTACAACCTCCTCCCGGACCTGCCGGTGCCTTTTCCTCCCTATCTGCACCCGGCCACGGGCGAGCCCATCACGCCCCAGGACCTGGCGCCCATCTTTCCCATGGAACTCATCATGCAGGAGCTGAGCCCGGAGCGCTGGATTGCCATTCCCGACGAAGTGCAGCGCATCTACAAGCTGTGGCGGCCCAGCCCGCTGCACCGGGCCCGCAATCTGGAGAAGGCCCTGGGCACCCCGGCCCGCATCTACTATAAAAACGAGTCGGTGAGCCCGGCCGGCAGCCACAAACCCAACACCGCGGTGGCCCAGGCCTATTACAACAAGGCGGCGGGCATGAAGCGCCTGGCCACCGAGACCGGCGCCGGCCAGTGGGGCTGCGCCCTGGCCCTGGCCTGCAATTTCTTCGACCTCGAATGCACCGTTTACATGGTCAAGGTGAGCTATTATCAAAAGCCTTACCGCCGCTCCCTGATGCACATCTGGGGCGCCGAGGTCTCTCCCTCTCCCGGGGACCGCACCCAGGCCGGCCGCGCCATCCTGGCGCAGGACCCGGAGACCTCCGGCAGCCTGGGGATGGCCATCTCCGAGGCGGTGGAGGACGCCGCCACCCACGCCGACACCAACTACTCCCTGGGGAGCGTCCTCAACCACGTGATGCTGCACCAGACCATCGTCGGCCTGGAGGTGAAGAAACAACTGGCCCTGGCCGGGGAGTCGCCGGACCTGCTCATCGGCTGCGTCGGCGGCGGCAGCAACTTCGCCGGTTTCTGCTTCCCCTTCGTCCCGGATAAGCTCAAGGGCAAGGACATTCGCTTTATTGCGGTGGAGCCCGCCGCTTGCCCCACCCTGACCCGGGGGACCTACACCTACGACTTCGGCGACACCGCCGGCTTAACCCCGCTCACCCTGATGTACACCCTGGGCCACACCTTTGTGCCCCCCGGGATTCACGCCGGCGGCCTGCGCTACCACGGCGACGCCCCGCTGCTGTGTCTGCTGGTGCATGAAAAGGTGATCGAGGCCCGGGCCTATATCCAGAACCCGGTCTTTCAGGCGGCCCGGCTCTTTGCCGAAACCGAGGGCATCATCCCGGCGCCGGAGACGGCCCACGCCGTCAAGGCCGCGGTGGATGAGGCCCGGGTCTGCAAGGAGACCGGCCAGGCCAAGTGCATCGTCTTTAACTTCTCCGGTCACGGCCACTTCGACCTGGCCGCCTACGACGCCTTTCTCGAAGGCCAACTCCAGGACGTGGAAACCGACCCGGGTGAGATGATCAAGCAGGCCCTGGCCAATTTGCCCAAGTTGCCGGGCCGGTAAGTTACCCATCACCCAAACCGAGAGAGGCAGGGGACTAACCCCCTGCCTCTTTTTTTGCCCGCGGTCGGCCCCAGGCTCAGTGGATAATTGGCACAAGTAATGGGTGCTTCATGGACTTATCACCTCAAGTTGACGGGGGGAATTGGATGGTTATCTTAACTATTAATGTAAACGTTTTCCAAAGATGGCGGTCGGCGCGCTGGTAAGGACCAGCCACCTAAGGAGGAGTGCAATGGGCAGGAAAAGTTTTCATATCATCGTGCTGGTGGCCTGGCGGTGTTGCTGCTGGCGGTCCCGCCGGCCCCGGCGGGTTACAAATTTTGCAAAACGGCAGCTTCGAAACCGCCACGGTGGACCCGGGCGCGGGGGAACTTATCCTGCCTGTCAACAGTACCGCCCTTGCTCCCTGGGTACGTATTTCTGGCCCGAGGTTTATTATGTCGGTGGTTTTTGGCAGGCCTCCCAAGGGATTCGAAGTCTCGGCCTGAAAAATGGTAGCATTTTCCAGATCTTTACACCTACTCTGGGAAAAATGTATCAGGTTTCCTTCGACCTGGCCGGCGACCCGACCCTCCCTCCCGCCCTGAAATCTCTGGCAATAGCGGCTCCTTCGGGGACGATTTAACTCAGACAAAAAGTATTCTCATTTGATACTACGGCGCAAACGCTCACTAACATGGGTTGGGCCACCGAACAATGGAATTTCTGGGGAGCTCAGGACAATTCGCTACCTCTCAAGAATTCTTGCAGTTCTCTTCTAACAATTTGAGCCCCGAGGGAGGCCCGGCCCTGGACAATGTGGTGCTGGCGCCGGTGAGCGCCATCCTCCAGAACGGCAGCTTTGAGACCTCCGACGCTGCGCTTGAGTGAACCTGTTTTTTGCTGTAACGGTGCCTAGTGGTTCGACCAGTATCTTATGGGTGGACGGTGGGCGGCCTGGGCATCCAGCTCATGAACACTCAGTTTGTTTGGCAGGCATCCCAGGGGATCTTACAGCCTTAACTTGAACTCCACCAGCGGCCCCGGGAGCATATCCCAGACCTTTACCACCATCCCCGGCGATTTGTACCGGGTCTCCTTTGATCTGGCGGGGGACCCTGGGGGCGGGCTCCCGGTGAAAACCCTGCGGGTCTCCGCCGCGGGCCAGTCCCAGGACTTCACTTTCGATACCACCGGGAAAACCACCACCAACATGGGCTGGGTGGCGCAAAATTGGACCTTCACGGCGACTGCGGCGACCACCACCCTGGTTTTTCAGTCTCTGGACAACGGCGCCAACGGCCCGGCCCTGGACAACGTCAAGGTGATGCACCCCGCCAACCTGGTCCTGAACGGCAGCTTCGAGGATGGCCCGGTAGATCCGGGCACGATTCACGACCTTAGGATACGGGAATCGCTCAGATCAACGGCTGGACCGTGGCCGGCAATGGCATCGACTATATCGGCGGGTCCTGGCAGGCCTCCCAGGGCGCTCGCAGCCTGGATATGAACGCCGTGGCCGCGGGCAGCATCGAACAGACCTTCCTCACCACCCCCGGCGCCACCTACAACGTCGCCTTCGACCTGGCGGGCAATCCCGGCCAAGGGGCGCTCCCCTTAGTGAAAACCCTGCGGGTCTCCGCCGCGGGCCGGTTCCAGGACTTCACCTTCGACACCACGGGGAAGACCCCCGCCAACATGGGCTGGACCACGAAGCACTTTACCTTTAAAGCCAAGTGGGAGACCACCACCCTGTTGTTCGAATCCCACCAATAGTGGCGGTGGCGGCCCGGCCCTGGACAACGTGCGGGTGACCAAGGCTTCCCCCCTGCAGGGGCCTTATCTCCTGCTCTTGATCGATTGAGAGGCTGAACCGTCACCATGATGGCCACACCTACGACTTAGGCGACACCTGAGGCCTCACCACCTCACCAGGATGTACATCCTGGACCACACTTCCGTCCACCCCGGAAATTCACGCCGGATGACCCCGGGGAGATGATCCAACAGGCCCTGGCCAATCTGCCCAAGTTGCCGGGGAAATAAGACAGTTTTTAGAGATAGACGGTGGCGTGACGGCCTGGAGGAGATCGTCCTCCTGTAACCGAAGAGAGCCGGGCCAAACCCTGAGGGTCTGACCCGGCTCTTTCTGTTTAGCGGGACACTGGTCACTAGAACGCCGGTAACCCGGTTCCGGCGGCGCGCTGGCGCTCCCGCCGTTATTGCATGAGCAGACTGTTTACTGCAGCCGTGGCGCCCGAGAAGCTGGGGGGAGCCACATAACTCTCCTTGTAAATCAAAATCCCGTCGTTGCCGTGGCCGGTCAGGTCCTTGGTGGTGTTGCTAAAGGGGTAATAAGCATTGAGCCCCGCCTCACTCCCGGTCAACTGCCGGCGCATATTCGCATTGATCTCGCTCTGGCTCAGGGCCTTGCTCCACAGGCGCAGTTCGCTCATCTCCCAACCGCCGTTATAGCCAAACCCCATGTTGCCCGCATAAAAGTTGCCGGTCCCGGTGGCCACAGTGCCGGTAGCCGTCGTGGAGGCGATAACCTGCCCGTTCTTGTAGAGCTTGAAGTTGTTCGCCCCTGCGTCGGCGTCATAGGTCATGGCCAGGTGGGTCCAGGCATCTTTCGGCACCAGACCGGCGGGATCAGAGCCCAGGTCCAGGACATACCAGTTGGCCGTGGTGGCTAAATCGGCCACCGCGTGAGGACTGACAGTGCCCCTAAATTCGGTGCCGATGGAGAAGAGATGGTTCCAAGAGTCGCCGGGGGCGATATCCGTGGAGAGCTTCGTGAAGATGGGGCACCAGTAGTCGCCGGAAGTGGGCTTGACCCAGACCTCGGCGGACATCCGGGAGCCGAAATTGAACCAGTCGCTGGTGGCCACCTCCATGCAATCATACCGGGCTTCAGCGGTGTTGGAATAGGTCTTCAGCGCTTCGCGGCCGGAAGGGGCCGGGACCGGGCCGTAAGGGCCGGTAAAAGATATCCTCATCGCCACTGCCGTAGGCCTGGGTGTAATAGCTCAAGGAGTTGACCAAATGCTTGGTGTCGTTCGCCCCCAGGGCCATCTGGGCGCCGCTGTGGCCGCCGCCGGCACCTGCCCAGGGCATGAGCACCACCGGATTGGTAAAAGTGGCGCCGCCGTCGGCGGAGTAGCGGTAGGTGAACCACCAGAACAGGTGGACCTTGGCCCCGTCGGTCGGGTCCACCACCATATTGGGCCACCAGGCGCCTAAGCCTAATTGTTGTATCGGGGAGAAAGAAGCACCGCTGTCGGCGGAGCGCCGGAAATATACCCGGTCGTTATATTGTCCCCCCCAAGGCCTCCCGGGCAAGAAGTGTTACGTAAACGTGGCCCCCATTAGCCGCCACGGTTTCCTGGCCTAACTCCATATTCCCGGTGACGTCAACCTGGTTGGTAGCCAGTTTTTGGGGCTCGCCGAAGTTCTGGCCTTGATCGGCGGACCGCCGGAGGTAAAGGGAGATGTCGTTGCTGCCATAACCGGTGTCGTTCTGGGTCCAGACTACATAGACGTGGTCGCCGTCCACCACCAGGTTGGGAGAAAAGGTGATTTGCTGGACGCGGTACGTGAGATACTTGCCGTTGGCGGCCAGGGTGGTCATCCGGATAGGGACGCTCCAATGGGCGCCGCCGTCCAGGGAGGTGGCATAGTAGAGGGCGGTGCTCCAATTTTCATATTCCGGCAGTTGTAGTTCTTGGGTGTAGATGAGGTGAAGCCGGTCGCCCACCCTTTTCAGGTCGCCCACCAATATGTTCCAGCGATAGTCCGCTCCCCCGCCACTGGTGGCCACCACGGTGCCGGTAAAGCTACTGCCCCCGTCGGGCGAATTGAAGGTGACAATCTGGGCATTGATTCTACAGGCGATGGAGACTTTCCCCGGAAAGGCGGCGACGTGGATGGTGTCCAGGACATCATAACCGCCCACCTCGGGCGCCAGTAGCCGGGCGTCCTCGAAGCTGGCTCCACTGTCCGTGGAGCGCCGGTAAAAAAGGCGGTTACCGACCAGGGACGGATTCGCCCGATAGGCCACGTGCACGGTGTTGCCGTCCACCGCCATGAATTTCTGACCATCATCAGCCCTGTTCCCCGAAGCGGGGGCGGTATCGAACAGGAGAATTTTGGCTTGCCAGGTCTGGCCGCCATCGGTGGAGCGCCGGTAGTAAAGGCGATCGGAGATCAAGTAGCGCGCCGTCCACCAGAGCACATGCACCGTGGAACCCACCACCACGATTTCCTGATAGGCATCGTCCCACCTTTCTCCGGGGGTTTCGTCACTGGCGGAAAGGTTGATGGTCCAATTGGACAGGTCCGGGTTGCGGGCTTCCGCCTTTCCTAAAGAGATCGCCAAGGTTAGGCAAATCCCCAGCACCACCAGCCACGTACTTCTGGAAACTAGTCGGTAACGGTTCATGTTCCTCTCCTGAATTAGTTAACTGAGATTATGAGGCAACCCTGGCTCCCACGCTCAAAAAGGGTTTGGTGAACCTCGATCCACCTTTCCTTCGACCCTTTGATCAATTGAAGGTGGTTATATGGTACCCAGATTTATCCTTGAGGCCTGCCACGTTCGGCTTTGCTTTCCTAAAGGACCCGCCAACTTGAGGGGGCTCCTTTATCAAGAACCGCTCTGCTTCCGTCCACGGGCCTCCTGGATGGTGCCTTAATCATAGATTAAGCCCGTCCTAGGCTGGCTGTCTGAAAAGGTTCTGGACCTCTATCCTTGAGGGAAATACCAGGATCTCACCGTGGAACTCCTGGAAGAAACCTGTGAAATTAGATGGATTGGCTGACTGGGGAGTTACAGGGAAACGGGCGGGGCACGCGGTACCGAAACCAAAAAGTCCGAGTTGGTGATGCTAGGAGTGGGGCTGATAAAGACAGACTAGCCAAACTGGGGCATCTGGGGCAGAGCACTTCCGTAGCCTGTGGCAAGGCAAAGAATCCGTAATCCTGAAAGCTTGAAGCCGCCCGGCAGGTGAGACACAAGTTCCTGTCGTGGTAAGGCCGAGGCGATTTTTCAGGATAGGTCCCGCTAACCAGCGGGCCGGCCCTGGGATACTGCTGATAGGCAGGAAGGAATACCGCGGTCAGGTGCCGATAATAGACCGCCGGCAGGAGGAGTTGCGGCAGGAGGACGAGAACGCAAAGGAGCGACAGGAGGAATGGCTGCCTGTAGGCTACCTGGAAATCGTAGTCGGGGTGACTTTCCATGCCCACCCTTCTAAAAGGCCTAAGCGCACTCCTTTGCTATTTAAAGCGCCATCCTTTGCACTCCGTAATCATTTTATCATTAAATGGAAATGAATAGCAATAATTTCATACAAATTTACATAATATCTCCTCCCCGTGATTCGGCGTAGCTCAGCCGGGACGGTTTATCCTCCCGGCAGCAGGTGATGTTGGGGAGAAGGCGCTCCGGGCCCGCCGGTAAGCGGCCAGGGGCGGCATCACCATGGTACCCCACCGGCATCGTTTTTCTGCTATCCTTGGCCTAAAACGGCTCACGCGGGGAACGCCAGGAATTCATTTCTCTGCCATCCCCGGCAGCTTGACGCCGCCTCCCGTGGTGCTTACCTTACGGGCAATTCCATGGAAGGGAGGTGAAGGCGGGTTGAAACTTGGCAAAGCGGTATTGGCTAAGGAGGCAGCCTTCTGGGGTAAGGTTAAGCAGGTCGATCCCCGCAAGGTATGCCACAAATGAAAGGAATGAAAGACGTAAAGTTGCTGGTCCAGCAACTTAAGCCGAGCAGATATGGCAGGGAGGAGGTCGACGGGAGACGGGGGACGGGAGACCGGAGCACAACTTCGGTTCCGGTCCGCAACTCCCGGTACTTCTCTTGCCATATCTGCTTTTTAGTCTTCATCTCTTTTATTTGCGCCCTGGCGTCTTGGCGTGAAGCACCGGTTCGGTTTTTAGCTGAAAGCTGAAAGCTGACCGCTGAAAGCTAATCACCATGTCCGTCTCCCGCGCCTACGATTTTCTCATCCAGTGGCATCTCACCGAAAGATGCAACCTGAGGTGCAAGCACTGCTACCAGGAGGGCGGCCAGGTCCAGGAGCTGTCCCGGGAGCAGATCTTGGCGGTCATTGACGAGATCGCCGAGATGCTTCAAGCCTGGCGTGAGAATTATGCCATCGAGTTCCAACCCAGCTTCAACGTCACCGGGGGCGAACCTTTTCTGCGGCCGGACTTTTTCGACATTTTGGCCAGGATGGCCGGCATCGGCTTTGAAATCTATGTCCTCTCCAACGGCACCGTCATCACCGCCGAGCGGGCCCGGCGGCTGGCGGAGTTGCAGGTCAGTGGAGTCCAGGTGAGCCTGGAAGGCCCCGAAGAGATTCATGAGGCCATCGGCAGCGGCGCCGGCCCGGCCCTGGACAACGTCCGGGTGACCAAGGTACCCCCAATACCGGGGTCTTATCTCCTGCTTTTGCTCAGTGATTAGGGAGAAGGGGCGAGATCAGAACTATTGTGAGGTAACCTGCCATGTACCGTAGCATTTCCTTAGCGCTGCTGATAAGTATCGCGGTCTTTCTGGCCGCCCCTGCTGCTGCTGGTCCCTTTATCTTCAGCACCGGCAATCCTGATGGCCTTATGGCCGCGGCCTCGCGGCCGTCGGGGGCGGTTGAAATCGAGGCGGCCGATGACTTCGTCACAACTGCCCCGACCCTGATCAACGGAGCCAGCTTTACCGGGCTGCTGCCTTCTGGCTTGCTCTCAGCAATATTACCCAGGTGGTGGTTGAAATTTATCGGGTCTTTCCCAAGGACTCCGATGTCGTTCGCACCTCGGGTCCACCGACGTTTAGCACCTCCCTGGTGCCTACCCGGGTCAACTCGCCCTCGGATGTGGCCTTCGCTAGCCGGGACAGTAGCGCCTCAGGCTTGACTTTCACCGCGGCGATCATCGGTTCGAGCTTTACCACGCCTTAACTCGGTGACTCCCGGCGCTATTCATCCGAAACCCAATCAAACCAACGGGGGGACTGGTCCGGCTACCGGGGAAGAAGTGACATTTAATGTGACTTTTACCCCCTCCATTAATCTGCCTGCGGACCACTATTTCTTCGTGCCCCAGGTGCAGTTGACCAGCGGCAATTTTCTCTGGCTCTCGGCGCCCAGGCCCATCGTGCCCCCCGGGACGCCCTTTCCCCCTGGCAATACCGACTTCAGGGCTGGACCAGGGACGCCATGTTAGATCCCGACTGGCTGCGGGTGGGCACCGACATCGTCGGCGGCCTCACGCCCCCAACATTCAATTTCTCTTTTTCCCTGACTGGATCTGTCCCTCACCCCATCCCGTTTCTTGAGTTGCTTTTACTAGATTAACCGCATGGACTTTAAGGATGGCTTGCTTTGACAGGAAGGATGATTATTTTTAGCCTTATCCAAACAGAAAAGGAGGTGAAGGCGGGTTGAAACTTGGCAAAGCGGCATTGGCTAAGGAGGCAGCCTTCTGGGGTAAGGTCAAGCAGGTCGATCCCCGCAAGGTATGCCACAAATGAAAGGAATGAAAGACGTAAAGTTGCTGGTCCAGCAACTTAAGCCGAGCAGATATGGCAGGGAGGAGGTCGACGGGAGACGGGGGACGGGAGACCGGAGCACAACTTCGGTTCCGGTCCGCGACTCCCGGTACTTCTCTTGCCATATCTGCTTTTTAGTCTTCATCTCTTTTATTTGCGCCCTGGCGTCTTGGCGTGAAGTACCGGTTCGGTTTTTAGCTGAAAGCTGAAAGCTGACCGCTGAAAGCTAATCACCATGTCCGTCTCCCGCGCCTACGATTTTCTCATCCAGTGGCATCTCACGGAAAGATGCAACCTGAGGTGCAAGCACTGCTACCAGGAGGGCGGCCAGGTCCAAGAACTGTCCCGGGAGCAGATCTTGGCGGTCATTGACGAAATCGCCGCGCTGCTCCAGACCTGGCGTGAGAATTATGCCATCGAGTTCCAACCCAGCTTCAACGTCACCGGGGGCGAACCTTTTCTGCGGCCGGATTTTTTCGACATTTTGGCCAGGATGGCCGGCATCGGCTTTGAAATCTATGTCCTCTCCAACGGCACCGTCATCACCGCCGAGCGGGCCCGGCGGCTGGCGGAGTTGCAGGTCAGTGGAGTCCAGGTGAGCCTGGAAGGCCCCGAAGAGATTCATGAGGCCATCCGCGGGCCGGGCAGCTTTGCGGCCTCCCTCCAGGGCATCCGCACCCTGATGGCCGCCGGGGTCAAGGTGTCGCTGAACGCCACCCTGTCCCGCCTCAATGCCGGGTATTTCCGGGACCTGGTGGCAGTGGCCAGGTCCCTGGGGGTGCCGCGCCTGGGGTTCTCCCGGCTGGTGCCGTCGGGCCAGGGCCGGGCCTTGCTGGATCAGATGCTGAGCACCCCCCAGGTCAAACAGCTTTATGAAGAAGTGCTGTCCTTACAGGTCAACGGCCTGGAGATCGTCACCGGCGACCCCATGGCCGCCCAGGTTAAGACCCCGGCGCCGGCGGCGGTTGATCCCGAAGCCTTCCCCAGTGGCGGCTGCTCCGCCGGGGTGGCGGGGCTCACCATCCTGGCGGACGGCACTGTGGTCCCTTGCCGGCGGCTGCATCTGCCCTTGGGGAAGGCGGGACAGGACTCGCTGCGGGAGATCTGGGCCACCTCACCGGTCCTGGAGGCCCTGCGGGATCAGAGCCGCTATTCAGGGAAGTGCGGCGCCTGCGCCCGCTGGGCCGACTGCCGGGGTTGCCGGGCCATCGCCTATGAGTACGCCAAATCCCACGGCAACCCGGACTTCCTGGCCCCGGACCCGCAGTGTTTTATTGACGAGATAGTCGCATTAGAGGATTTGCGGCTGTTAGAAGAGCTGCCGCAAGCAGAGATTCACAGACTCCCCCTTTGGAAGGGGGGAATAACGAATGGTTTCCAAGATCACCTTAGTGCTTATGCAGCTAAGTACCAATTTTAGTAAAGGAGCCATCTATGCTTGAACGCCCCGGCATCATCACCATGAAAGGCAAGCCCCTGACCCTCGTCGGACCGGAATTGAAGCCCGGCGATCCGGCCCCGGACTTTACCGTGGTGGCCAACGACCTGTCCGACTTCCAATTTTCATCGCTTCAGGGAGTCTGTGTCATCTGCTCCGTGCCTTCGCTGGATACCCCAACCTGCGACATCGAAACCAGGCGCTTCAATGATGAGGCGGCCAGCCTGGGCGCCGGCATCAAGATCCTAACCATCAGCATGGATCTGCCCTTTGCCCAGAAGCGCTGGTGCGGCGCCGCCGGGGTGGAGAACCTCAAGACCTATTCGGACCATCGCGACGCCGCCTTCGGACTGGCTTACGGGGTGCTGATCAAGGAACTGCGGCTGCTGGCCCGGGCCGTGTTCGTGGTGGATCAGGGCGGGAAGGTCCAGCACGTCCAAATAGTGCCGGAACTCCCCCAAGAGCCGGACTACGAGGCGGTGCTGCAGGCGGTGCGGCAGTTGGTCTGAGGAAGGACCGGGGACCGGGGACCGGGGACCGGAGTTTTGCTCCCGGCCCCGGTCTCCCGTCCAGTTACAATCGCTGCGTCAAATCCAGCGGCCCCTGGCGCAATTCCTCCGGCGTGGGCGCCTGGTTGAGGCGCAGCAGCTCCGCCAGGGCGCCCATCTGCCGGTCGCGGTTCATGGCCGCGGCAGCCCGCACTTGCTTGTCCTTGACGTAAAATCCCATGAAATCATGATCTTCCGGCTTGCCGTGGAAGATGATCTCATCCCAACTGGGGGCGTAGCCCACGTACTGGATGATGACGTCGAACTGGTCGCTCCAGAAAAACGGCACCCCGGCAAACTCGGTGATTTGTCCGGCCATGTTGCGGGCGGCGGTGCGGCCGTGTTGCAGGGCCAGGCGCCAGTGCTCGATGCGGATGGCCGCACCATCGCGCCAGTCCGGGAAGCGGGCCACGTCTCCGGCGGCATAGAGCCCCGGGGCGGCCTGGAGGTATTTATTTACGGGCACGCTGCCGTCCAGGTTTAGTTTGATCCCCTGGAGGAAGTCGGTGGCGGGTTTGACCCCGACCCCGGCAATCACCAGGTCCGCCGGGATTTTTTCACCATTGTCCAGAACCACGGTTTGCACCCGTCCTGCTCCCTCAAACCCGGCCACCCGGGCGCCCATGACAAATTTTACCCCGTTGGCCTCATGGACCTTTTGCAGGGCCCGGCCGATTTCCGGCCCCAGGATGCGATGGATGGGAACAGCGCCCGGAGCCACCACCGTAACCTGCAGACCGCGTTTGGTGAGGCTGGCCGCGGCTTCCAGGCCGATGAAACTGGCCCCCACGGCCACCGCGGTTTTAGCGCGGCCCGCCGCGGCGATGATCTTATCCGCGTCCACCGGGCTTCTGAGGGTAAAGACGTTGGCCAGGTCGGCCCCAGGCGCCGCTAGCCGCAGGGCTACCCCGCCGGTGGCCACCAGGGCCGTGTCGTAATTCAGGGCGGCCCCGTCGGCGAACTTGATGGTTTGGGCCGCCGCCTCCACCCGGGCGATTCCCCGCCCCAGTTGGACCTCGATGTCGTGGTCGCGATAGAACTCCAGGGTGCGCCAGGGCAGCCCTTCCGCCCCGGCCTCGCCGGAGAGATACCCCTTGCTCAGCTGCGGGCCGGTCGTAGGGCAGGGCCTGCTCCCGGGTGATCAGCAAAATTTTCCCTTTAAAGCCCACCTGCCGCAAGGTTTCCGCCGCAGCCTGGCCGGCGCCGCCGGCCCCTAAAATGGCGAAGGTGCGGCCGTCCGCCCGGCTGTCGCATTTGCACATGGCCGGGGTGCGGCGCTCCGCCTGCTCATCCGGGACTGCCACCACCACCTGGTCGCCTTCCACCCGGACCTCGAAACGGGGCACCGCATCGAACCCGGGGGGCTCCTCCAGGTCGCCGCTTAAGGCGTTGAAGACGGATTGATGCCAGGGGCAGTAGACCCGCTCGCCACTCAGCACCCCCTCGGCCAGCGGCCCGCCATAATGGGTGCACACCGAGCCCACCGCATGAAATTTGCCCTGGAGCCGGGTCAGCAACACCTTGGTCTCTCCCACCTGAACCTCTTTCATCTCGCCGTCGCGCAAGTCGCTGACTCTGGCTACAATGGCTTCCATGGCGCTTCCCCTTTCAATTCCGAAGATATCTTAAGCCAAGACGCCAAGACGCCAAGGCGCAAGAAAAAATGGAGAACAGCCGCCCCCGGCTGTTCTTTTAAACCGAAATAACTTAAAGGAAAGATAAGCGTTAACTGCGGCTTTGCAAGTTTGATTGAGGACCGGGGCTGGAGGAAGGGTTGGGCTCAGTCGATCAGGGGCAGGAAGGTGCCCCGCTGCTTCTGGTCGTGCGCCCGGTGGATGACGTCGCTGGTAAACCGGGGCAGGTCGAAGCGGTCCAGGTCCGGCAGCGCGACGAATTGGGCCGCGGTGATGTCCGAAGCCGGTCGCAACTCCCCAGCCAGATATTCGCAGACAAAATCGATCAAGACATAATGGTAGGCTATCTGGCCGACGTCATCAGGAAAGATGCGCTCCAGCACCGCGGCAAGGCCCAGGAGGCGCACCGTGAGGCCGGTTTCTTCGGCAAGTTCCCGGGTGATGGCGGCGGTCAGGGTCTCGCCTAGCTCCACCAGGCCGCCGGGGAGGCTCCAGGTATCCCGGGCCGGTTCCTGGCCCCGGCGCACCAGGAGGACCTCCTCGCCCTTAAAGATCACGGCGCCCACGCCGGTTAAGGGATGATCGGGGTAGCGGCGTTTGATCCCGCCATCGGCTGAATTAATTGGTATCCTCCTGGATGATCCTGGCGGGCGAGGTGTACGAATAGCCTCGGGTGCCGACCGCCCCGACATACCACGTCTGCACCAAAGGTTCGACCACCTTATTTTCTGCCTGCCACTGGATAATAAAGTGGGCTCCTGAGCCTTCTTCACCTTTTATGAGTTCCTTGATGTTAATCCGGGTAGCAGAATTGGCGTTGAGTTTTCGAGGCTGCTGCAAATATTTTTCCACCAGCTTGCCATCGGTGTTATAAAAATCGATCCGGACAATATTGATCGGATTATTTTGATCGGTATTATGAATGAAAATAGTAGGTTTTGCTTCAAAAGCGTGGCTGCCGGGGCCGCCGCCCATAAAACTCGTATAACTCGGCACATAGAGGGTTTGGCCTTTGATTAACTTAACCTCACCTGCTGCCAGGCCGGCGAGCAGCAAAACCCCCATAGTCGTCAACCAGAGCACCTTGAGCAGCCTTTTCATCAGCAGCCTCCCTGTCTTTAGGTAACTTCAGCTCACAAAGCTGAGGTCTGTTGCCCATCAGGATACCTCATCGACTCGCCAAATTAAATTATTTATTGAGGGAGCAGTGAGCAGTGAGCAGTAAAGACATGATTCTAGGCCATGTGGCGACCCAGCGGGTCGCCCTTATTTATGGGATTGGGGGTGGGGGTTTGGGGGAGGGGGTAAGGGCCATCGGCCCTTAGCCCCCTCCCCCAAGGTCCTCAAATTTCCACTCGTAAGGACCGTTTCACCCGGATAGCGGATTCGCCGCCCACGGGGCAGACGTTCTCGCAGTGGCCGCAGCCGTTGCAGCGGTCCGGGTTGACCACCGGCAGTTTGACCTTGACCCGTTCCCCCTGGAAGTTGATCATCTCCTGTTCGTTAAAGACGATGGCCTTGGGCGAGACCGGGCAGTGCTCCTCGCACACCATGCAGTCGGTGGCCTCGGTGTAGGGGATGCAGCGGCTGCGGTTGAAGAAGGCGACCCCCAAAATGGTGGCCTGTTTCACCTTGAGATCGAGGCGCGGGATGGCCCCGGTGGGGCAGACCTGGCTGCAGAGGGTGCAGGAATGGTTGCAGTAGCCCATCCGGGGGACCAGTCTCGGCGTATAAAGCCCCTCCAGGCCGGCCTCCCACAGCACCGGCTGCAGGCCGTTGGTCAGGCAGACCTTCAGACACTGGCCGCAGCGCACGCAGCGAGCCAGGAACTCCGCTTCGTCCTGGGCCCCCGGGGGCCGGATCAGGTACTCATCCGGCCGCCGGGCGAGGGAGCCCAGGCGCATTAGCGGCACCAGGGCGGCGCCGGCCGCCACGGCGGTGATCACCTGGCGCCGGCCTAGATCCAGGGGCGCCCGGGGCGCCTTGGAGCGCATCGTGAAGGTCACCCGGTTGTCCTTCTCGCAACGGGCGAGGCAACTGAGGCAGAGCTGGCACTCGGCGTTCTGGTGGCGGGAGGGCTGGCCTGGGGCAAAGGCGTCCATCTTGCAAGTCTCGAGGCAGTCGCCGCAATCGGGGCACAGGGCCGTGGGCCGCCGCCGCAGGAGCGAAAAGCGCGCCAGCAAACCGTATAGTGCCCCCAGGGGGCACAGGGCCCGGCACCAGAAGCGCCGGTCTACCCGTTCGGCGGCCACCACCAGGGCAAAGAGCGTTAGGGTCAGGAAGGGCATCAGGTAAATCAGCGACCGGAAGGGCAGCAGTGCGGCCTTGAAGAACTGGTAGACGGGCTCGCTTACATAGGTGGCGGGCGGCCCCAGCCGGTAGAGGACCAGGGCCGTATGTTCCACCCCGTAGCCGAAGGCCGGGTACAGGACGATGGCCAGGGTGCGGTATAGCAAGGACAAGGGGTCGAAGAGCCCTAGGAGGTTGACCGAGAGCAAGGCGCTGACCAGGAGGGCCAGGAGCAGGTAATATTTGGCCCGGCGCCACCTGGCCGCCACCCCGCGGTCGGGCCGGGGAGAGAACAGGAGCCGGCGGGCCCCGTCCAGAGTCGTCCCCAGGGGGCAAACCCAACCGCAGAAGAACCGCCCCAGGATGAAAGTCAGGGCCACCAAGACCAGGGCCCAGAAAAGACCGGCCACCAGGGGGCTGAAGGTGAGGAGATGAGAGGCCAGGATCAAGGGATCGAAACGGAAGAACAGGTCCACCGGCCAGGCCAGGGTTTCCTGCTCGACAAATTCGGCCTTGAGAAAGAGCAGCAGAAACAGGGCCAGAAACAGGACCTGGGAAACCCGCCGCAGGGTCAGCCACTTGTTGAATTTTGCCGGGAAGATTGGTTTATCCATAACCTATGAATTCAGGTATTTATTGGTTTAGTATAACGCGAAATCCTTAAAAAAGCGCTTAAGAATAGCAAGTTAAGCCCTGCACGCCGAGCAGCTAACCGGTAAGGGGATCATTGAAATTAGGGCGGCTTCGAAGGATCGTGGCGCAGATCTGGGCAGCGGTGGCCTCGGGCGGAGGCGGGTCTCAAGGCCGCCCTGGCAGCCGGCGAAATTTATCCCCCTAAGGGCAGACAGCCTATTCTTTCATCGGCTTGCCGCCGGTGGCGAAAAACTTAAGTTTATCGGTTTTATGCGGATGCCCCGAGAACTCGAACAGCTTCCACGGGTCGAGGTCGGCAAGCGGCATGCTCTCCTTTAGCAGTTCATCTTTGGCGGGCAGAAAGACGGCATTCTCTTCATCCAACACCCGCAAAATCACCAGCGTATAGCCCGGCTTAAACTCAGTTTTGACAATGCGGCCGGCAATTTCACCATGTGTCTCCAGTTTGGCATCCTTGGGGTCGTAGGTCAGATCTTTAGGGCGCTTGACCTTGTCCGGATCGCCCAGGGGCCGGGTCAATTCAATTTTCCAGCCGTTTTCTTTCTTAAACGAAATCGACTCTTCCAGGCGCGTACGCGGCCGCTGGACTTCGGCCATGGCGGCAAATTGCCCGAGGACATAGAGCGTCGCACCTTTACCGTCCTTCGCCCAAGAGACGTGCTCTATCTGATAGGACTCCGGTATTTGGGCCCGGCCTAACAACAAGAACAAGTTGCGATCCTCTTTTTTGACAATTTGGGCGCGGATCTCCTTTTGCGATTCGGCGGTGCGCAGTGACAGCATTTTCTCCACGTCACCGGCTTTGGCGGCGGCGTTATAGGCGTCAAAGATGCGCCCCAGATCCGCGGCATCTTGAGCGCCGGCCACGTTGATGATGACCACGCTCAGCCACAGCCCGATTAGCAGGAATCCCAACTTCGCCAACATGGTTTAGGTACTCCGGATGAAGGTCGTTAACCCAAAAATTAGATGATACCTCTCCATTATTTCTGCTAGCCAAAAATAGTTATAAATAGCATAACCCAAATCCCCAAAAATTCCTCAAAAGGGAAAAAATTAAAATTCGCCGGCAGTGACGGTCGGCTGGGTTTGGGATATCGTTGCTGGATTTTAGGAAAGTCGAATCTAGGGAGGCAGGGGCGGGTTTTGCACCCGCCCCAACGGCAGGTTAAGCGACTCAGACCACCTTGATCTTGCTCAGGTCCATTTCCCCGCGGCCGGCCTGGTGGGACTTGACGATATAGCCCAGGTCTTCGGGCTTGAGGCCGAAGAGGCCGGCCCCGGTCGCGTCCAGGGCCACCGGGTCGGTGCCGGCAAATAACAGGTTCTTCACCTCCACGTCTTTGACGTCGCCGCCCTTGGGGCCGTTGCGCAGCAGGATGCGGGTGGCGTCCAGGATGTGCAGGTCCGGGCGCAGCAGCAGGTTCATGTCGGCGATGTTCTGGTGCAGGCCCACGTGGATGCGGCCCCGCCAGCCGCCGATGGCCCCCATCATGTTCTTCAGGCACATGGTGAGGCGGGACTCGGCGTGCTGCTTGGCCACCGGAATGTTGATGAAGCGGTCGGCCTCCAGGATGTCTTTATAGAAGTACCATTTCTTCAGGGCCTTGGCCTTTTCCACGGTGAGCTCCACAAAGCGCCGGTCGTCCACAAACTCTACCACCGCCCGGGGATCTTTGATGGCCTCCACCGCGGCCTTGATGCCGGAGGCGGCGTAGGCCTTGCGGGCGTCGTCACAGCTGTGGTCCAGGACCTTGACTTGCTTGGCCCCGGCTTCCAGGCAAAGTTCCACCACCTTGCGCACCACCACCGGGTGGGCGTTGGCCCCCATTTCCGGGGTGCGGTCCCAGGCCATGTTGGGCTTCACCACCACCACTTCCCCGGGATTGACGAACTTTTTCATGCCCCCCAGGGCCTGGACGGCGTCGCCCACCAGGTGGGCGTAATTGGTGCCCTGGGCCTTGGCTATCAAGGCCTCGGGTGTCTGGTTGGGGGCCATGGCCCAGACTTCTTCCGGCAAGACCAGCCGGCGCCCGACTCCGGTCACCAGGCCCAAGGCCGCCAGATATTTGAGAAAATCGCGGCGGTGCATAATTCCCTCCGGCTCACCCTTAGAGATAATCTAGTCTAAACAGAGCCCTGTTGCTTTGCAAGTTTTTCTTGACAAGCGGGTCGAAGGCAATTATAAATGACTCCCAAGTCATTTTTATGACTAAGTAGTCATTTATATGAACCCGCCGTCCAAGCCCACCAAGAAAGAGATCGTCACCGAGTTCCGCACCCGGGAAATCCTGGCTGCGGCCCGGCGGCTGTTGCAGAGCCGCGGGGTGGAGTCGGTCACCATGGAAGAGATCGCCGCGGCCGCCGGCGTGGCCAAAGGCACCATCTATCTCTATTTCCAGGGCAAGGAAGACCTGATTCAGGACCTCATCACCCAGGTGGGGGAACAGATGCTGGCCGATATCGAGGCCATTGTTCAGGGAAGCGGCACCCCCCTGGAGAAGATCCAACAGGTGGCGTCATTACTGCTGGATTACCTGATGCGGGAGCGGGCCCTGTTCCCGGCCTATGCCCGGGATCTCCTTCAGGGGGGGCGGGGCACGGCCACCACTTACTGGCAGCATTTGCAGGAAATGGAGGAGAAATTTGTCACTATGGTGACCCGGCTGTTTGCCGATGGCATCGAAGCGGGCCAGTTTATCCCGGCCGACCCCCGGCTCCTCACCTTTTTGCTGCGGGGCATGGTCCGGGCCGTGGGCTACTTCCAGGTGTCGGCCGGCCAGAGAAAGGCGGTGCAGGAAGCCCTGCCGGTCCTTTTGACTTTGCTCTCCTCGGGGCTCACCCGACAACCCCAAGCAGAGGCGGCCGCGGGATGAAATCGAGAAATTTCCGGCGCCTGATCCTGTTAGGGTGGTTAACCTGGAGCCTGACCGCGGCGGTCCCCGGTGGCGCCGCCCCCGCGGCGCCCAGTCTGGACCTGAAGGAGGCCCTGGGCCTGGCCTGGAAGGCCAACCCCACCCTGCAGATCAGCCGCCTCCAGTCGCTCATTGCCGGGGAAGAGGTGGTGCGGGCCCGGTCCGGCTTCCTGCCCACCGTCAAGTCGGAGGTGAGCCAGACCATCAATGATAATGAAATTCAGTCGAAAATTCCGGTAAGCAGCTTTCCCGGGGGGTCCGCCTTTGGCGGCCTCAGTGGCGGCGCCGTGACCTTTCCCACCAACAACCGGAATTTCTGGAGCAGCAAGACCTACCTCGACCAGACCATCTTCGATTTCTGGGGCACCCCCTCCCGGTACCAGGCCGCGGTCCTGGGCAAATCCGCCAGCCTCCTGGACACCGCCAAGACCCGGGACGACCTCTTCCTCAACGTCGCCAAGGGCTACTTCAGCACCCTGCGGGCCCAGAAGCTGGAGGTCGTGGCCACGCAGGATGTCGCCGATCTCCAGGCCCACCTGAAGATAGCCCGGGATCAATACGAATTCGGGGTGGTCACCTACAACGACGTCCTCCAGGCTGAGGTCTCCCTGGCGGACGCCCAGCAGCGCCTCATCGTGGCCAAGACCGACACCATCGACATCCGCTCGGCCCTCAACAAGGTCCTGGCCCTGCCGGTATCGGCCCCCACGGTGCTGAAGGACGAAAACCTGGAAACCCGGCCCTGGGTCCTGGAACAAGCCACCGATGAAGCCCTGAAGCAGCGCAGCGACCTCAAGGCCTCCGCCAACCGCATCCAACAGCAGGAAAAGGTGGTGACCCAGACCAAGTCCCAATTTTATCCCCGCTTCTATGCCCAGGCCGGGCTTAATTATCAGAAAAACGAATTTCATGCTGCACGACACGACCTGGTTCGGCATCTTCGGCATGCAGTGGACCCTGTTTTCCGGGTTGGACACCAAGGCCCAGGTGGCCCAGGCCAGGCTGAAGGTCAATCAGCTCCAGGAGCAGCACAAGGACCTGAACGAACAGGTGCACCTGGACGTGCAGAATGCCTATCTCAAGGTCAAGGAGACGGCCGATCGCATCCGGGCGACCCAGAAGGCCGTCACGCAGGCCGAAGAAAACCTGCGCCTCAATGAGGAGCGTTATAAGGAGGCGGTGGGCACCGCCACCGACGTCATCGACGCCGAGACCCTGCTGACCAGGACCAGGGTCAACTATTGGACCGCCCTCTACGACCATCAGATGGCCAAGGCAGAACTGCTCTGGTCCATGGGGGCCATCAACGCCCTGCTCCCCCCAGAGAACCCCGATAATGTTAAGTAAGACCCCGGTTCGGCTAGGCCTGGTCCTGCTGCTGCTCCTGTTCGGCGCCGCCGGGGTGTACTACTGGATGCATCTCCGCACCTTTGTCAGCACCGACGACGCCTATGTTTACGGCTACATGGGGGTCATCTCGGCCCGGGTGCCGGGGCGGGTGGCCAAGGTAATGGTGGATGACAACCAGTTCGTCAAGCCCGGCCAGGTTATGGCGACCCTCGAGCCCCAGGATTATGAGGCCGCGGTGGCCCAGGCGGAGGGTAACTGGGGGAAGTTGCGCCAGGAGATGGCGGAAAAGTATGTCAAGGTGTCCACTTCCCAGGCCAAGGTGGCCGAAGCGGAGGCCAACTTCAAGCTGGCCGGCACCGACAAGGCCCGCTATACCGCCCTCTATGACCGCCGCACCGTGCCCAAGCAGACCCTGGACAATGTCGACACCCGCTACCGGGTGAACCAGGCCCAGGTGGACCGGGCCAAGCGGGAACTCCAGGAGGCCCTGGCGGCCATCGGCGGCTCTACCTCGCTGCCCATCACCGACCAGCCGGTCATCAAACAGGCCCGGGCGCAACTGGAGCAGGCCCGGCTCAATCTGGAGTACACCAAGGTGACCGCCGAGATCACCGGCTACATCACCCGGCGCCAGGTGGAGGCGGGCAACTGGGTGCAGCCCGGCCAGCCCCTGATGATGCTGGTGCCCCTGGAAGTCAGCCAGCTCTGGATTCAGGCCAACTTTAAGGAGACGGAGCTCACCCACGTTTACCTGGGCCAACCCGCCAGGGTCCGGGTGGATACCTACCCGGGCGTCGAATTCACCGGCCGGGTGGACTCCATCATGGCCGGCACCGGTTCGGCCTTCTCCCTGCTGCCGCCGGAGAACGCCACCGGCAACTGGGTCAAGGTGGTGCAGCGCATTCCGGTAAAGATCGCCCTCTTACCCCCCTTTCCCGACAACCGGCCGCTCAGGATCGGCATGTCCACCGAGGTCACCATCGACACCCGCAGCCGCACCGGCAAGCGGCTGCTGAGCGGCGAGACCGGCCGGGTGGCCACCAAATAAGCCCTGGGGCGGGCGTCGCCCGCCAAGTGGCAAAGATGTAGGGTGGGCACTGCCCGCCATCGGTGCCTGTAAAGGACGCAATCAGCCGACCCGGCGGGTGTCCTGCTTGATCTTCTCGTCCCAAGCTCCTGCTTGGGAAGCGTTTCGAAGCTCCTGCTTCGGAAGGATTTGCAGCATGTTTTGCGGCATAATAAAGAAGTACGACAATGAAAACTATCAAAAGGAAACGACGACCTTGCGAGCGTTCTGACATAGAAAAAATAAAATCTAACTGGCAAAAAACAAAAGGATTATATGAAAGAGTAGAATTTTCCGGTTCAATAATTAGAGCGGCGACCGCCGGTGAAATTGCTGCGAATCTAGTAGGGGAAGAGCTTCAAGTAAAAAAAAGCCTTGATAAGAATGTTATAGAAACTTTAGTTCAACAATATTCATCTGAATTTAGTCTAACGAATATAGATTATTAAGATTGCTCCCGAAACTCGAAACTCAAATGTCCCCTCCCAACAACGCCGTCCCGGTGAATAAATGGCTCATCACCATCGCGGTGATGGCCGGCACCTTCATGGAGATCGTGGACACCACGGTGGTCAACGTGGCCCTGCCCCACATCGCCGGCAGCATGGCCTCATCAAGCGATGAGGCCACCTGGATCCTCACCGCCTACCTGGTCTCCAACGCCATCATCCTGCCCATCACCGGCTGGCTCGCCACCCTGTTCGGACGCAAGCGCTTCCTGCTCCTCTGCCTGATTCTGTTTACCGTCAGTTCCATGATGTGCGGCGCCGCCACCAGCCTGGGGATGCTCATCGTCTTCCGCATCATCCAGGGCCTCGGCGGCGGCGCCTTGCAGCCCATCTCCCAGGCCATCCTGCTGGAGACCTTTCCGGTGCGGGAGCGGGGCATGGCCATGGCCCTTTGGGGCATCGGGGTCATCATCGCCCCCATCGTCGGCCCGGTCATGGGCGGCTGGGTCACCGACAACCTCACCTGGCGCTGGGCCTTTTACATCAACCTGCCCATCGGCATCTTTTCGGTGCTCCTGACCTGGATGTTCATCTTCGACCCGGACTATCTCAAGCGCAAACGGGCCGGCAGCATCGACTACTGGGGCCTGGGGCTGCTGGTGGTGGCCCTGGGCGCCCTGCAGGTGGTCCTGGACAAGGGCGAGCGGGAGGACTGGTTCTCTTCGGCCTTCATCACCCGCCTGGCCGTCATCTCGGCGGTGGCCCTGGTGGCCCTGATCTGGCGGGAGCTGAAAACCGAGCACCCCGTGGTGGACCTGCGCCTCTTCAAAGAGCGCAATTACGGCGCCGGCGTCACCATCATGTTCTTCTTCGGCTTTGTTCTCTACGGCAGCATCATGCTCCTGCCGCTCTATCTCCAGACCCTGATGGGCTATGACGCCACCCTGGCGGGCTGGGCCCTGGCCTTCGGCGGCATCGGCTCGCTGATGATCATGCCGGTGGTGGGGCGCCTCACCACGGTCCTGGACAGCCGCATCCTGATCTTCGTGGGGCTGCTGATCAACGCCCTGGCCGTCTATCTCATGAGCCTCTACAACACCCAGATCGATTTCGCCACCGCCTGGTGGCCCCGGTTCGTCCAGGGCTTCGGCCTGGGCTCCACCTTCGTGGCCCTCACCACCCTCACCATGGCCCGCATCTCCCAGGAAAAGATGGGCAACGCCACCGGCATCTTCAACCTGATGCGCAACCTGGGGGGCTCCTTCGGCATCGCCACCGCCACCACCCTGCTCTCCCGGCGCGCCCAGTTTCACCAGAGCCACCTGGTGGAGCACCTCACCCCCCTGTCGCAGCCCTTCATCGACTGGCAGCACCGCCTGGGGCAGCTCTGCCCGACCTGGGGCCCAACTGGCAATGGTGGAACGCCCCCCAGGCCATGGGGGCGCTCTACCAGGAGGTCCAGCGCCAGGCCCAGATGCTGGCCTTCTGCGACGACTACCATTTCTTCACCATCGTCTTCCTGCTGCTCCTGCCCCTGGTCTTCCTCATGCGCCGCCTGCCCCGCCACGCCCCGGTCCACCCGGAACCCCAAGCGGAAGCCCTGCCCTGATCGGCCCTGTAGGGGCGGTTCTCGAACCGCCCGCACCCCGGCGGCTCTATCAAAATTTACCGGCATTTATGTAGGGTGGGCACTGCCCACCAATTCCTTAGTGTAGCCGCAGGCTTCAGCCGGCGCCGTAGGGGCGAACCTTGTGTTCGCCCTTTGCCGGCAATCTCCGTTAGCCCAGGCGTCCCGCCTGTGTCCCAAAATCCCGGAACTGGGACCTCCCTCGCCCTATCGTCCATCGGTTATCCAGATCATATCTGAATTCCTCCTCATTTCAGCGATAGGTACATAATTGGCAAGTTATGCGCACCTTCGCTCACGCTGGACTGGCAGATCAAACGACTGATCGAAGTGGAGGCCAGAGTTTCTTATCACGCCCGGCGGTGGTATGTGCATGTTGCCTCGGCTTTTCCTCTGGCTCACCATTATCGGGCGGTGCTGGCCTGGGGTCCTTTAGCTCCATCGCAGTGAAGTATTCGGGTTATGATGATTAGGTATGCTCAAGATTCCGGGAAAATTAACTTTTTCAGGGAAATTTGTGCTATCATGACGTCGCTGAGAGTATTCGGCTTCAAAAAGAGAAACTTTGCGGGATTTTCTTCGGGCATAGAGATACTAAAACCATTTTTTGACTGCGGTGGCCAAGGTTGCCGCATAATCTCGGTTTTTGATGGATCTTGTGCTAACATGCCGTTTACTAAACAACTTGAGGTTACTTAATTTTTAAACATTGGGGGAAGATCATGGATTCAGTAGAACATAACGGTTTCGTCCAGGAATTGTAAACATTTCTCGCAAACATCGAAGAAGTTGGAAAAAGGAAGCTACGTGGGCGATACGGCAACGCCTAGGAGCGTTCTGGAGCATAACAGCCAACAGTAAGGCCAGGCACCTGCTGCACGTTTAAGGAGGAGCAACACATGAAAACTCTAAGTATTGCATTGATGGCCGCCTTCATGCTGGTGTTGGCGACCACGTCCACCGGACAGGCCCAGAGCGCCGCCGAAGACATCTATAATGATCCAAGCCCGGGGGGGAAATATGTCTATAGAGCCTGCAACTTGGCACAAATGATATTTATTCGGGGAGATAAGTTAAGTGAGATAAATGATTTGACCCTGATAATTGAATTTCAAGGTGGTCAAAGTAGTCCCACTGTGCGATTAACATTCCCTATATTGGCGAAGCGCCAAGAAGGGAATAAATTAATTCTTGATTACCAATGGTCCCTCGGTGGCGACACCTACGA
Source organism: uncultured delta proteobacterium (assembly GCA_963796215.1). Lineage (GTDB taxonomy): Bacteria > Desulfobacterota > Desulfobaccia > Desulfobaccales > 0-14-0-80-60-11 > JAPLJC01. The sequence goes on from CAWCKU010000006.1 coordinate 40,747, forward strand.
AGCGATCATCATAGGGGGTACTTTTATGTTCAATCCGCAAAACTGGCATGACCTGGCAGAGATATTGGGTGAAGCGAATGTCTCTCCTTTCCTGATCGGCCCCCAGCCGAAGTTTACACGAGAATGATATAACAAAAATCCCCCGGGAGCAGACTCACTGCTATTTTATGCGCAGTTAGCACTTCGAGGGTAATGCCTCGATATTTTAGCGAGATCATTTATTTTCACTTCTGAATAACCAAAAGCTGGAACCTTATTTTTGGTCGGCGGAAACCCCGTCTAATCTCCCACCCTTGCTGGCCCCTTGCCCCGCCTCCCTGATAACCTTCCCCAGATGCTTTTACCGAAAACCAAAAACGAAAAAAGGTAAACCGATTTTGTACCGCATCAAGAGCGGCCCCTTGGCGAAATCTTCCGATAATATAACGGCTTATCTCCAACGCACCACCGGCCCCAAGCGGCGCCCAAGCGGCGCAATTGGCGATTTTTTTGTTGTCCGCGGCACAGAATCCCTTTCCGGGGCCCAATTTATGGCAAAAAGGTACCTCAAAAGGTACCCTAAAAACATAAAAATGTAATTATTATCGATAGTTAGCTTATGTCACCAGCGCCAAAACGTAACACGCTGAAAATACTAATTAAAAATAGATAGCAGCAGGCAGCCAACAGAAAACCGTATTCTAAATGGCAACTAAGGGCTAAATTTGATATGAGTGTCTGCAAAAAGCACTATTTGGAAGGATAATTTTTGCGCCGTCTCAATCTGATTCTCCTGGCCATTGCGGTCGTCTTTTTCGTTTGGATTCTCAACGAGGTGGGCTGGGACAAGCTGGGGCAACACCTGCGGCAGGTGGGCTGGTACTGGCCGGTGCTGCTGTTGCCTTATGGGCTGGTGAACTGGCTGGAGGCCGTCTCCTGGAAATATATCATTGTCAACCTGCCGCCCCAGACTTCACTGTTCCGCCTCTTCTGGCTGCGCCTGGGGGGCGAGGCCCTGAACCAGCTCACCCCCACCGCTTCCCTGGGGGGCGAACCCTTCAAGGCCGCCCGGCTGCGGGCCGATGGGGTCCCGATTGATCAGGCCGCCGCCTCGGTGGTGATCCATAAAGGCATCCTGGTTCTGAGCCTGGTCCTCTATATCATTTTGGGTCTCTGCCTGGCCCCCCTGTACCTGCCCGCCGCCCTGGCCCATCTGCAGTACTTGAGCCTGGGCGCCCTGGGGCTGGCCGCGGCCGGCGCCGCCTTCGTCTTTCTCCAGCATCGGGGCTCCTTTTCCAGCCAGGGAGTCGCCTTTCTGAACCGCCGGGGCTGGTTACCCAAGTTTTTGCAGGAAAAAGAGGGCTTTTTCGCCAACCTGGATTCCAGCCTGTCCTCCTTTTACCGGGAATACCCCGGCCGGGCCGCCCTGGCTTTTTTTCTCTTTTTCTTGAGCTGGGTGCTCCACGCCGTGGAGGTCTACCTGATGTTCTGGCTGATGGGCCACCCCATCAGTTGGGGCCTGGCCTTGTGCCTGGACTCCCTGGCCATGCTGTTCACCGCCCTGGGCTTTTTCATCCCGGCGGCCGCCGGGGTCCAGGAAGGGGGCAACCTGCTGCTTTCCCTGGGTTTCAACCTGGGACTGACCCTGGGCGCCACCTTCAGCATCCTGCGCCGCCTCCGGGAAGCCTTCTGGCTCAGCCTGGGCCTGCTGGTGGTCTGGAAGGAAAAGTGAGAGGAGCAGACCCGAGCGTGGGTGGGAAGCTCTTGGGATCGCATGCTGCCCTGTTGGTGCCACAGGCTTCTGAAGCCTGTCAGTGAGAGGTTGGTCAGCTCGCTAGGCTTTAAGCGACGCCATAGGGGCGGTTAGATGAATCGACCCCGTTGACAATAACCAGGTGGCACATCGGCGCTCCTGCGCCTGCTTGCGGCTAAAGGTCGTTCACCCGAACAACTGCACCACCACCTGCTCCCCCTTGAACAGCCCTTCCACCCCCAGGGGGATCATTACCAGGCCGTCGCTTTTCACCAGGGGGGAGAGGAGCCCCGAGGGTCCCAGGACCGGCTCGGCCCACAGGGTATCGCCTTCCCGGCGCAGGCGCACCCGGACATAGTCTTCCCGGCCGCTGGCCCCGGCCAGGTTGCGGGAGAGGCTGGCGGTAACAATGCGGCCCCATGAGGCCTGGGGTTTAAGACCGGCCAGGTGCTCCAAAAGCGGCCGTCCCAAAACCTCCATGACCACCGCGGCGGAGGCCGGGTGCCCCGGCAGCCCCAGGAGTGGTTGTGCCCCGTTTTCCCCCAGCGCCGCCAGGATGGTGGGTTTGCCCGGGCGGATGGCCACCCCGTGCACCAGGATCTCGGCCCCCGGCAGGTCCCGGATGGCCGTCAGCGTCAGGTCCCGCACCCCCACCGAGGAGCCGCCGGAGATGAGGATCAGGTCGGCTTCAGCCAGGGCCGCGGCCAGGGCTGTCCGGAGCGCGCCGAAATCGTCGGGGATAATCCCCTTGATGGCCGCCAGGCCGCCCCACGCCTGCACCTGGGCCGCGGCCAGGTAGGCGTTGGCATCCCGCACCCGGCCGGGTCCAGGCTTCTGGTCGATGGGGACGATTTCGTCGCCGGAGGAGAGGATGGCTACCCGGGGCCGCCGCGGCACGGTCAGGCGGGTAATCCCCAACGCCGCCAGCAACCCGATGTCCTGGGGCCGCAGCCTTGCCCCGGCCGCAAAGAGCGGCTCCCCAGCTCGCACATCTTCCCCCGGCTGCAGCACGTTTTCGCCCGGGGCCACGGCCCGGCGCACCTCCAGAGTCTGGTCCGGATGCTCGGCGGCGTATTCGATCATCACCACGGCGTCGGCCCCCGCCGGCAACATGGCGCCGGTGGGCACCCGCAAGGCCTCGCCGGGGGCCAACCCCCGCTCCGGGACGGCGCCCATGGCCACCTCACCCTTGATTTCCAGGTATTGGGGCGCCCCGACGCTGGCCCCGAAGGTATCGCGGGCTGCCACGCCGTAGCCGTCCATGCTGGCCCGCAGAAAGGACGGCACCGCCTCCGGGGCGCTTACCGGCCCGGCCAGCACCCGGCCTACTGCCCCGGCCAGGTTCACCTCCTCGGTTCCCACCGGGGAAAACTGCGGATACAGGGCCAGGACTTGCTGGCGGGTTTGCAGGCGGAAGAATTCTAATTTTTCCATAAGAAGAAATTAGCACAGGCGAGACGCCTGTGCCACCAAGGATTGGACCGGGGAAAGTGGGGCCGTAGGCCCCGCTTCTCCGACCCCATTATAAGGGTTGGGAGGGGGTGTGGGGGAGGGCAGGGCCGTCGGCCCTGGCCATCCCCCACGAACCCCTAAATTCTCGAAAATATCCGCACGTCCACCGCGAACAGGCCCTTTTCATAGAGCAGCAGCGGGTTGAGTTCGATCTGGTCCAGTTCCGGGTGTTTTCCGGCGAAGATGGCCAGAGCCTTCATGGCGCTCAAAAGCGCCTCGGTATCCCGCCTTGGCTGGCCCCGGTAGCCGGTGAGCAGCGGGTAGCCTTTAATTCTTTTGATCAGGTCTGCCAATTCGGCGTCATCGGCGGGCAACAGGCAGAAGGCCACGTCTTGATAGATCTCGGTATTGACGCCGCCCAGGCCGAACATCAGGGTGGGGCCGTACTGCGGGTCAGTGATGGAGCCCAAGATGACCTCCAGGCCCCCGGGTTTAGCCAGGGGGGAGACAGTGACGCCGTAGATCTCGGCCACCCGCTCGAAGAGTTTGCTGGCCTCCATCATCTCGTCAAAGGCCTGGCGCACTTCCGCCTCGCTTTCCAGACCCAGGAGCACTCCGCCCACCTCACTCTTGTGGGCGATATCCGGGGAGGCGATCTTCAGGACCACCGGGTAGCCGAACTGTCCGGCCAGGGCCACGGCCTCGTCGGCGTCCCGGGCCAGGGGCGCGGCGGCGGCAGGGATGCCGGCCTTAGTGATCATCGCCGCGGCCTCCCCGGCGGGCAGGAGAGTGAGGTTCTGGGCCACCGCGACCTTGGGGGGCCCGGGGGCCGGGGCCGGGGCCGTCTCGAAGCGGAAGAACTGGGCCAGGGCCCGCACGCCCCGTTCGGGCGTCGGGAAGACCGGAATGCCGGCCTGGTAGAGCTTAAGCCGCTCCTCCCGCTCCACCTCGGCGCCGCCCAGGAAGATCACCAGTTCCTGGGCGCCCGCCGTTACCTGCTGGGAGGCCCCGGGGATGGGGTCGCCAAAGATCACCACCTGGGTATCGTAGTCGTCCCGGGTCTTGTCCATCACCTGTTGATATAATTCCGGGGCGCTGATGGCGTCGCCGGTCAGGTCCACCGGGTTGCCCACGCTGCAGTGGGCCGGCAGCATCTCACGTAAGCGCTCTTTCAAAATAGGATTGGGTTCGGGAACCGTGAGCCCAAACTTCTCCGCCTCGTCGATGGCCAGAATCGCCGCCCCACCGGAGGAGGTGGTGATCATCAGCCGCCGGCCCTGGGGTTTGGGGAGGTAGGCCAGGGCCTTGGCAAAATCGAAGAGTTCCTCCAGGTTGTCGGCCCGATAGACCTGATATTTGCGGAACAGGGCGTCGTAAATGGCGTCGCTGCCGGCCATGGATTTGGTATGCGATTCCGCCGCCCTGCTCCCTTGCACGGTTCGTCCGGCCTTGAGGATGACCACCGGTTTGCTGACTTCCCGTAAGGCGTCAAGAAAGTAGGAGGCTCGCTTCACCCCTTCCAGGTACAAGGCGATCACCGCGGTGTGGGGGTCTCGATTGAAATAGCTGAGAACCTCGGCCTCATCCACGTCCACCCGGTTGCCCAAGGACACGAAGCCGCTCACCCCCAGGTGTTCGGCCGCGGCCAGATCGAGAAAGGCGGCGCCCACCGTGCCGCTCTGGGAGGCGAAGGCGATCTTGCCTTTGGTGGTGATCAGCGGCCAGGAGGCGCACATCCGTTCGTGGGGCATATTGACCCCCTGGCAGTTGGGCCCCACGACCCGGAGGCCGGTCTTACGGATGACCTGGGCCAGTACGTCCTGGAGGCGCTCGCCGTCGGGCCCGGCCTCGGCAAAGCCGCCGGTGATGACGATGGCGGCCTTGACCCCTTTGGTGGCGCACTGCTCCAAGGTGGCGGCGACGATTTTGGCCGGAATTACCACCACCGCCAGTTCCGGGGCGGAGGGCGTGTCGGCGATGGACTTATAGACCTTAAGGCCCAGAATCTCATCGGCCTTGGGGTTGATGGGATAGAGGGGGCCGGGAAAGCCGCCGTTTTTGAGATTGGCCAGGATGTCATGGCCCAGTTTGCCCGGGGCGGTGGAGGCGCCGATGACCGCGACGCTTTGGGGACGAAAGATGGCTTCCAGGCCAGTTGGGGATTCCATAAGGCCTCCTTGAATAGAGTTACGGCCCGTATCAGGCGCGATCATAGCATAAGCCGGGACATCTGACCAGTGGCTGATTGGCCAGGCGTGGAGCGTCGCGGCGGGAATCGCCAGGACTCACAACCCGGATAGCAGAACCCCTAAATCGGGGAATTCCTGATTGACAAATTAGCTATTAGCCGTTTAACATGCCGAAAATACAATGAATCCGGGATGAAACTGACCAACCGTGGGGCACGGGGAGAGCCATTCCGTAAGCCCCCGGCCCAGGTCAAAGGAGTGCCTTATGTCCTTCCGGAGAGTGGCTGCCGGGCTGGTGGTCCTGTTCTGCTTCTTGGCCTCAGTGGCCGCGGGGGCTGACGTCACTTACTCGGGGGTCCCGGGAAAATGGAAGAAGGGGTCGAAGGTGGCCAAGGACAGGGACAAGACTGCCGAGTCGGAAGCGCCTGCCGAGGTGGCCCCGAAAGAAAAAGGCAAGAGAACCATGATCATCCCGGCGCCTGCCATGACCGTCACCCCGGGAAGCGACTCGTCAAAAAAGAAGTGAAATAAGCGGGAGTCAGCCAGAGTCCGGGGGCGCCCCGCGACGCCCACAAGCGCTGAGCCGAGCGCATCCGGTCTGATCGCCGTATTTCCCCCATCCTGCCGCGGAAATAAAGAAAGCCGGGGCCTCAGAGCTCTCTCAACCCGAGAAGAGTCATCTGAGTTCCCCGGCTTCCTCAGGGCCACGATACCCCTCCTGTTCTCCAACAGGAGAAGGCGTAAACGCCGGACTGCTCGTGGCCTTCCATGACTGCCCTGGCGGCGGAGGGGCATCTGTTGCCACTTCTGGCAAATAGCGCCCGGCCGGATATCTGAAAAACCACCCATCAGATGCGGCCTTGGCTCGGGGCCAAAGCAGGTACTGCCAAGGTTCAGTCTGGAGGGCCACCCGCCCTCGTTGGGTGCGGCCAAACGGCCGGTTCCCCGTAACCTTTCCGGTGCTCAGACTGAACTTTCCCAGCGCTTATAATATTAATCACCCCCAAAAAGAAAACAAGGGGTCAGAGAAATTTTTTTCAAAAAAAATAAGCGCCCGGGAAATTCCCCGTTGGGGACTGGGCCCGCGGCAGAGGCTTGGGCTACCTGAGCTTTTGCAGGCCTTTGGGGTACTTGCCAGTGCTGTTGAAGTTTTTGTTGAGGCCCACGGGCAGGCGGTGGTGTTGTCAGGTTTGCTCCAGCCCTGCTTATGGCCGTGGCCCGACCAGCCGGGCGGTTGGTTGTTGACCCATTGGCCGTGGGTTCCCGCCGCCTGATGGCCGTTTCCCTGCCCCTGCCCCTGGCCGGCGGCCAAAGTCTGGGGGGCTGCCAGCATGGCCAGGGACAGCAAGATGAGCAAAGTCCACCCGGTTCTGCGCAGGCGAATCTCCTCCTTGAGAGTAATTGCGGCAATGCTTCACCTAGTTCGATGGGGCCGGGAGGGGAAACGTTAAAGATAGTTTTCAGTTTTCAGTTTTTAGTCAAGGCAATCGCGCCTCATATGGTCCTTTAATAGGGTCATTTGGAGGAACCCAGGGCCGGATAGCCTTAAATTGAGCGATTTGGCGCCGCAGGGGCGCCGCTTCGGGAGCGGGGCCGAGCCGGGGGCAAGCCGTTGAATAGCCGGAAGATTTCGCCGGAGGGCCGCCGGTGATGCGGCACAGGGGCAGTAGTCGGTCAGTAGCAGTAGCCAGTAGTCAGTTTCGAGTTTCGAGTTTTTGTTTGGCGAAGGATCATATGGACCATTTAGTTAATCCTCATATAGGGGCGGACCTGTTGTCCGCCCTCAGATTCCCTCCCCTCAGCTGCCGGAGAGAAGGCGGAGGAGGCTGCGGTTGATGGCATTAGGGCCGGTCTCCCAGGCCGTGGCGGAAGCGATCTTGTAGGGAGACCAGGCGGAGGGACTCGCGGACGGCGCCGAGGGCGACGAAGAGCGCATGCTGATCGACGGCGGTGTTAAAGAGGCGGTCCAGGCGGGCGTTGAGGAGATCGAGGTGCTCCAGGAGGGCGGTAAGACCGGCCTGGTCCTGTTGCAGGCGCTGCTGGTCCAGGGCCCGGCCCAGATGCTTGGTGTGGCGGCGCAGGGCCGAGGAGCTGAGGCCGAACTGCTCGGCCAGGGCGCGGTAAGGCACCCCCCGGATGAGCAGGCGGTCGATCTCGGGGCGCTCGGCGTGATTGCAGACGGTGCAACGTTTATCCATTGGTTCCCAGTTCCCAGTTTTCAGTTTTTAGTAAAAGCATCGGGGACAGGTTATCAGGGAGAGGGGCAAGGGGCCAGCAGGGGTGGGACAAATGGCGGCTAGATAAAGAAGTGAAAGGGGGGAAGATCTCTTGGATGAATAGCCGGGATCGTTATCAAAATGGAGTAAAAGAAGTTGTGAAATCGGACAAATTTAGTTTGTGGTTAAACTCTGCTCTAATATTCCCTGTAGGGTAGTTCCACTTTTCCTGTAATTATCATAAATTATGGGCAAATTATCTTCTGCGAGTTCTGCCTCGGGGGGAACAGAGGCGAAAAGATCGTTGGCGATGCTGGTTCTTACCCATTTCTCATTTGCTCTCAGGGGATTGGGTACAGATTCCAAGTTAGCCTGAATCCGCTTCCTCAGACCCTTGAGAACCTTGAGGGTATTGCCATTGGGGTTGGATAGCTCTTGCAGGGCATTTTCCAAAATAATGAGGGTTCTCCGGTGGGCAAATTCATCCTTCCCCTTCAGTTCAACCCACTCCTCAGGGTGCATGGCTTGTCCTTGCCGGTTCCGCGCCGAAGGTATCCTAACTGGAATCCCAAAACGTTGGGCCTCATTCTTAATGAGACACTGTTCTTGGAAAAAGGCCTCTGCTGCTGGTGGTTCCTGATCGAGCAACCAAAACCCCTTTTCCAAGAGCGCATAAATATTATTGGGGTGTGATGATAAGGCTTTTTCGCAAGCGCCGGCGGCTTTCCGGTAGAATTGAGGCCGATCTGGCGGGGCAGCACGCCTGGCCATGAGACGGTGAGCCTGGCCAGCCCCAAATATTTTTCTAACTCATTGCCATTCTTACTTTCCATAACGACAGATTTCGAAGGTTCGTGCTTGGCTTCCCTGACATTGCCGATTTTGTGAAACTCATCCTTTTCAACAATAAAAGGTTTTTCAACCAAAGGGCCAGAAATAAGTTCGGGGTAATCAATAAGATGCACGGTATCCTCTGGAGATATGGCAACTTTTTCCTTAGCGATAATTTTATTGAGGAGGTTGGGGTAGACTTCGTTTTTGGGGAAATTTTTCCATAGCCTTTTTTACGACTTGCTCCGCCTCTGGAAACTTTTCCTGGGCCATCAGGACCTGGGTCAGGATATTGTGGCAGAATTCGTTCTGGGGGAATTTTTGCATAGTCTCTGTTAAGACGTAGTTCCGCCTCCGGGAACTTATCCTGCTTCATCAAGACCTGGGCCAGGATGGTGTGGCAGACTTCGTTCTGGGGGAATTTTTGCATAGCCTCTGTTAAGACCAGTTCCGCCTCCGGGAATTTGTCCTGCTTCATCAAGACCTGGGCCAGGATGGTGCGGCAGAATTCGTCATGGGGGAATTTTTGCATAGTCTCTGTTAAGACCAGTTCCGCCTCCGGGAATTTGTCCTGCTTCATCAAGACCTGGGCCAGGAGGTTGCGGCAGACTTCGTCTGGGGGAATTTTTGCATAGTCTCTTTTAAGATTAGTTCCACCTCCGGGAACTTGTCCTGCTTCATCAAGACCTGGGCCAGGAAGTTGCGGCAGAATTCGTTCTGGGGGAATTCCTTGACCGCCTGTTTTGCGACTTGCTCCGCCTCGGGGAACTTGTCTTGCTTCATCAAGACTTGGGCCAGGATGTTTCGGCAGAATTCGTTCTGGGGGAATTCCTCCATGGTCTGGCGCAAGAGGATTTCGGCGACCTCTATCTCATCTTGCCTGGATAACAACTGGGCCAGGAAAGTTCTGAAGTTTACGTCCTCCGGGAAGCGGCGTTTAGCCTGCCATAATATGCTAACCGCCTCTGCAGGTCTGCCGGCAATGAGTTCAATACCTGCCAATCCCATCCAGTTTTATTATCATAAGGAGCCCATAGTAACGCTTCATTCATTATGGTTCTGGCCCAGACGGGATCAGATCGCATGATTAAGCGACTAATTTGATCAAAGGCCTTTACCAAAACATTGAGCATCGCCGGTGTGGCGGGCATAGCGTTCATGGCCTTCCAGAAAATCCTGACCAAGCGGCGAAGGCCGGCGAGGGGTTGTTTCTTTAACGTGTCCCGGATGCCCCGAATTCATTATAGGAAGGCGGCTGGGATAGACGGGTTCCGGTTGGTAGCCTGGCGCCTTGCTGTTGGAGGGATGCTTGAGCTTGGGAATAAGGCGCCCAGCCACCTGGCGGGAAAAAGAATCCGGGGTACGGGTCAGCAAAGGTAGAAAGTGATCGCGCCAATAAGTTTCAGAGCGAGGGGTAGTGGAGCCATAAGGGCTCGTAGCGCCAGACGCCAAAACTCCGCACCACGCGCTCTTTATCCGCCACTTGCTGATGAATGGCTTCAGCCAGATCCACCAGGGCGCGGAAGATGGCGGGTTCCAGGTCTCCGGAGAGGTTGGCCCTGGTCATCGGGCAGTTTCTGGATGCCCAATAGCCCCAAAGAAGCATGGAGTAACGGACGGTCCTCCTCCAACCGGGAGAGGCGCATCCAGAGGGGTAGGAGGGTGCGGTCAGGCTGGCTCAGGGCCAGGGTTCTCAAAAAATGAGCTTCGGGGTCACGAGCGGGGCCCTGATATAACCCCCAGAGCCAGGCTCTGGCCGAGTCAAGGTGATTCCGCAGAAAAAACCGGGTTTGCTTAAGATCAAGGCGGGCTACAGCCGAGAAAGCGTTTTCCAGGATTTCGGCCCAGTGGGACGGAGAGAAGTCGGGAGGCGAAGCCTGGAAATACTTCTCAAAGAAGACGCGGAAGGCGGCATCCAAAGTTTGCAGAGAAGCCTTGCCAGCCCGGTGAAAAAGGCGGTAAAGAATTTCATCCGGGTCATTTCTTTCCGATACGTCCGAGGTACACCTCCCCCAACAGGAAGCTTTCCAGGGCTTCAACCGGATGCTGGGCGAAGTCGTCCCACCATTCATCAACGGGCGATCTTGGTTGGCTGTTCAAGGATGGCATATAAGGTTAACGAGGGATATTTCCCTAAAAAATTTAAGATCAGGTTCCAAAAATTGGAAATGGATAAACCTGGCCTCCTGGCAGGTTTTGCCAGGGGATTTGTTAATCCACCCAACCCGGTAAAGATGTCCGGCCGGAAGTCCAGGCGCTGATGAATAACTTCACAGTAAAAATTATAATCATTTCCCGGAGAAAGGTCCAGGGCGTGCCCAACTGTCGATTGGCGGGAGTGGGGCAAAAAGAAAGAACCCACTATCACCGTCCAGCACCGTAGGTATGGCAACAGAGCTATTTTTCCCAACAAGACTATTCACCTCGGAAAGCCGGTAACGTAAGAGGAGAACGGAATGGGTTCTCCGCCTTCGGGGGGTCTGGTAGTGTCCGAGGCTGAAAGCGGTCCCGAATTATTGGGCTAACCGGGTCATCGTTGCCGCCGGGGTCATCGAAGGAACCCTTGACTCCTCCCCAAAAGCCCGCCCACGTGGGCCGCTGGTCGCGGCCGAGCATTCCAGCTGGAGAAAAATTCTTCGACAAAGCCGAGATAATCGGGGTAGTGGCGGTTTCAAAAACTTTTGCAAAGATTAAAGGCTTTGAGAATATCCATGTCTTCTTTGGTAAATTGAGGGCGCTGCGCAGATTTTCCAGCTCAATAGGAATCTGCGTCTCTTCCAGTCCTTGCCAGAAGTTATTGAGATTTTCATCGGCAAAGGTTTCCGGGAGACCTTTGTTCAAATAGACGTGATTGCGGATATATTTGGAATGCCTTCCTCTCCAAGGGTCGATATTCCCGGGGGAATTCACAAATGAACCATATCGTTCTTCACGCGGCGGCGGGAGGCGTCTTCCAAGATGAAGTTTTCTGCAATGGCTTGAGACTCTGGGTTGGAGCGCAAGGTGGTCTTTAATAAATTATAAAAATTGGCGAAAATGCTTTTCTGAAAGGCCATGAGGCATCTTCTGAGATTTCTTAATTTCTATTGGTAATTATTTCGACCGTATAGCACATTTTCTTGAAAAAAGGAAATTTTATATATGGGGACGATGGGTGGAATAGGCATTTATTATATGGGGAAGCTGACAACTTGATGGCGGGCACGGAGGTCCGCTACACCGTGGATTTTTCACCCCCACCCAGCCTTCTCCCCTCTCAAGGGGAGGGAGTCTAAGGATGGCGGGCGGGGGCGTCCGCCCTACAAAATGTTGACAGCACAGGATGGAAAGCCTGTGCTGCCAAAGGCAAGGGAACAGCCGGGGCCTGGCCGCTCCCATAAGAATAAGGAACAGGCTGGAAGCCTGCGAGCCTACCAGAAATCCCCCCTAACC
>CAWCKU010000007.1:0-10583 GCA_963796215.1 uncultured delta proteobacterium
AGCTGTTGGTAGGACGCCTGCGCCGCGCCCCGTAAAAACAGGCCGATCAGAAGCAACCAGACGCCATAGATGTCGCCTCCCAAGACCCGAAATATGCCCAGGATAATCAAGACAATGCCGAAACCGGAGCCGATGCCGGCCGAGATCCGGGTGGCCCACTGCAGATCTTGTTTGGTGCCCCACAGGATCGACCGGAGGATGCGGCCGCCGTCCAGGGGGAAGGCCGGCAGGAGATTGAAAATGGCCAGCAAGACATTGATTCCGGAGAGGTAGCGCAGCACTCCGTTTACCGGCTCGGGCCAACCGCCGTTTAAGCCCGCCTGGAAGATGAAGTAGCAGACCCCGCCAAGAAAGAGGCTGGACACCGGCCCGGCCGCGGCCATGAAAAATTCGGCCCTGGCGCTGGGCGGCTCCTCTCCCATCTCCGCCACCCCGCCAAAGATGAACAGGGTGATGCCCTTCATGACCATGCCGAATCTGCGGGCCACCAGGGAATGGCAGAACTCGTGGAAGACGATGGAGGCGAAGAGGCCCAGCGCTCCGGCGGCGCCCATTCCCCAATAAACCTCCCCCGCCAGATCGGGGTAGAGGAAGGGAAAGAGTCCTTTCGCCAGAGACCAGGTCACCAGCACGGCAATGATGATCCAACTCAAATCGATGCCCACTTCGAAACCCAGCAGCCTGAACAACCTGATACGTTTACCGAACATTTTTTATCTCCTGACTCGGGAGGAAGACCTCTGAGAATCAGCGCCGACCTCCCGGCCCTGGGGCCCGCCAGGTTCAATAAGTAATTACCGCCCATCCTTGAGTCAATCGCGGCCGGGCCGAGACCCAAGGCTGATTGTCCGGCACGGCCTCAATTTTGCCGGGCCGGGCGCCGGAGGCGTTGCCGCAGGTAAACCAGGCAGGTTACGAAGATCACCAGGCCCACCGCCATCCAAAGATACGGTTGGATTTGAGGAACAATCTTGCGCCACTCCTCCCCCAGGAAATAGCCCAGGGCAATGAAGGTGGCCACCCAGGCCAAGCCGCCGGCATAGGCGTAAAGGGCAAAATATCGGTATTCCAGGCGGGAGGCCCCGGCGCTAACGGCCGTCAGGTGGCGCAGGCCGGGAAGGAAATAGCCCACGAACAGCGCCACTTTGCCGTACCTGGCAAACCACCGGTGCACCTGGTCGATCCTCTCGCCGGTGAGGCCCAGATAATAGCCATACTTACGCAGCAAAGGGAAGCCGACAAAGCGCCCCACCAGGTAGTTCAAAGTGATCCCGCAAATACTGCCCAGATAGGCGGCCAGTAACGCCGGCGCCGGATGCAGGTAGTTTTTGTAGACGAGGAAGCCGGTGAAGGTGAGGATGGTCTCATCGGGCACGGGCAGGCCGAACATGCCCAGCATCTGAGAGCCGAACACCCCCAGGTAACCGTAAGATTTAATAAACTGACTGAGATTTTCCATCATCGAACCAGCCGGCTTGCCGTTATTGAGGGGGCCGCCCGCCTGAAAATGCCGGGCAGGGTCGGTTCGCCACCGTCCTTACCCGACCGGTTCAGGGCAGAGTTTGGTCCCGTCCCGGCTCACTGCCGCCCTTTACCGCCGGCCTGCAATAACTCCTCTAACTTCCTGGCCTCCTGCTCCTGGCCCCGGGCCTGATAGATCTCCAGGAGGAGTTTGCCATTGAGAGCCGCGTCCTTCAAATCTTCCTGGGCCAGGTTCATCAGGGTCAGGTCCTTGAGGCTGTCGGCGATGCCGTCGGTCTCCTCCAGCCGGCGGAACTCCCGCAGGGCGTCATGCAAGTAGCCGGCGGCCCGGGCATAGTCTTTCAGGTCCACGAAGGTGCGGCCCAATCGCTCCCAGCACATGGCCCGGCCCCGGACATCTTTTCGGGCTTCATCCACCTGTAAAGCCTGGTGATAGTAATCCAGGGCCAGGTCATAGTCTTTGCGGACCCGGGCCACATCTCCGAGGTGGGTCAGGGACAAGGCCAGCAAGGGCCCAGGCGGCAACAGCCGGGCATTTTCCAGGGCTTCCTGATAAGCCTGCTGAGCCTCGGCCGCCTTGCCCTGGGAGAGATAGGCCAGCCCCAAATTGTTCAGGGTCTCAGAGAGGGCCGCGGGGTCATGGAGCTCCCGATTAATATCCAGGGCGTCCCGGAAGTAAACCACGGCCTGGTCCGAACTGCCCTGTTCCTGGGCGATAACCCCCAGATTGTTGAGATTGGCGGCGATCCCCGGCCGGCGGTCGATGAGGCGGTTGATTTTCAGGGCCTGGGAGAACTTCCCTTCGGCCAGGTTGAAGCGGCTTTGCCGGTAATAATCGTATCCCTGGTCATTCAAGGACACCGCCTGGCTCTTCAGCTCCTCGCCGGTTTTGCCGGGTCCGGCGCAACCCAGCCCCACCAGGCACAACACCACTAGCCAATGGCGGTAGCCCGTCACGCTCATTTCTTTCCCGCCTCACCATCCATCCGGATGGTATGCTCCTGGGATTGAGGCACGTTGCTCCGGAGCAGCCAGGACTTCCGCATCGCCTTAGTGGTTTTATCCATGTCGCTGAACGTGGATTCACCGGAAGTCACCAGCCCCGGCAGTCCCTTGCCGGCCTTTTTGAGATCAGTTAAGAAATCGTCCAATTTTTTGGAAATTTCCGGTAGCCGCACCAGCCCCTCCTGCAAGTCCGCCGTACTCTTGCCTAGATTGCCGGTGGTGGCTTCCAGGTTCCCCATGGTTTTCTCCAACTGGGCCTTGAATTTGAGGTCGTTGGTTATGGTTCCCAGCGCCCCCTTGCCCTTCTCCAGGTCGGCAAAGAATTTGCGGGCCGCAGCCACAGTCTCGATAGTCTCCCGGTAGAGCTTGGGGTCATTGACGATCAGCCCCATGGTCCCCTGGCCCTGGTTGATCTTTTCAAAGATCTGCTGGATTTGATCAACAGTACTACTCAATCCGCCTTCTTTTCCCACCAGTGACTGGGTGAGGGTGGCGAGGTTGTCAAGAATTTTTTGCAGGTTCTCCAGACTGGGACCGGCCTTGGCCAAAAGCTGGGTGATGTCCAGGGGCTCAATGGAAGCCACCGGCCCTTCCGGAGGAATTTGTGGTTTGGTGGTAGAGCCGGCGGTGAGGTCCAGACTCTTATCCCCCAGCAGGCCCATGAAGCCGATGGAGGCCTGGGAATCCTCCCGGACTCGGTCGCTATATTTCTTGATGACATTAAAAGTCACCAGGGTACTGCCGTCGGGACTGATGATGATCTCTTTGACATTGCCCACCGTTACCCCGGCCAGATGGACTTCGGAGCCGACCTTGAGCCCGCTGACGTTCTTGAAGACCGCTTTGTATTCTATGTATTGCTGAAAAAGCCCTTCCTGCTTGGCGATGATGAACACCATGATCAGCAGGACCGCCATCGAGGCCACCACAAAGATGCCCACAATCGTTTCATATCTTCGGGAATCTTTCATCGTTATTCATCCTTTTGGGGCGGCTCCCGATGGAGGAAGCGCAAAACCTCCGGCTGGGAGGACTGGCGAAATTCTTCAAAGGTTCCTTGAAAGCTCCATTGGGCCTCAAACAGCAGAGCGATGCGGTCGGCCACGATTTCCGCCAGGTGCAGGTCGTGCGTCACCACCACTGAAGTGACCTTGAGCCTTCGCTGCAGCTGCCGGATCAATTGGGCGATTTCAGCGCCGGTGACGGGATCCAAACCGGCCGAGGGCTCATCATAGATAATGATCTCCGGGTCCAGGGCCAGGCTGCGGGCCAGGGCGGCCCGGCGCAGCATGCCGCCGGAAAGCTCGGAGGTCGCCATGGCCTCGGTGCCGGCCAGGCCCACCTGCTCCAGCTTCTCCGCCACCCGCCGGTCGATCTCCGCCTCGCTCCACCGGGTATGCTGCTCCATGGGGAAGGCGACGTTTTCCCCCACCGTCATGGAATCATATAGGGCCGAGCTCTGAAACAAGTAACCGGTCTTGAGGCGCAGGGCCCGCCAGTGGCGGTCGGATTTAAACCGGGTGAGTTCCATCCCGGCGACCTGGATGGTACCCTGATCGGGGATAGTGAGACCCACCAACATGCTGGTCAAGACGGTCTTGCCGGAGCCGCTGCGGCCCATGATCGCTACGGTCTCGCCGCGGGCCAGATCCAGGTCCACTCCTTTCAACACCACTTTATCCCCAAAGGCCTTATCGATCCCCCGGAAGGAGATCAACGGAGCGCCGGGCTCCGTGGGCTTCAGCAGCCCCCCCTTTCTATACGGGGAAGATGAATAAGATGAGTTTGGTGAGGAAGACATCGGAAACCAGAATCAACAGGATAGACACAACCACCGAAGATTTGGTGGACTGGCCCACCCCAAAAGTGCCATGAGTGGTGGTATAACCTTGAAAACTCGCCACTGTGCCGATGATGAGCCCAAAGATGATGGTCTTGAAGACCCCGGGGAGCACATCCCGCAGCGATAGGTATTTGACGGTCAAGGAATAGTAGTAATCGTAGCTCATCCCCACCTGGATGAGGCCAATAATCATTCCTCCCAGAATACCGATGAGATTGGCGATGATGGTTAACAGGGGCATAATGAGCATGCAGGCGGCGATGCGGGTGACCACCAGATATTTCATGGGGCTGACGGCGGAGACGGTGAGGGCGTCGATCTGGCTGGTAACCCGCATGGAGCCGAGCTCGGCGCCGATGCCGGCCCCCCCCCGGGAGGCCAACATGATGCCCGCCAGCAAGGGGCCCATATCCCGGAGAAAAGTGAAAGCCACACTGGTGGCGACGTAGTCCTTGGCCCCGAACATGGCCAGGACGTTAACCATCTGCATGGCCAGGACCAAACCCAGCGCCAATGAGGCCACCGCCACCAGAGACACGGTCTTTACTCCCAGCTGGTACATCTGCATGATGATTTCGCGTATAAACCAGGGCGGGTGAGGCAGGGTGCGGCAGGCCTCCAGGAAAAACAGGGTCAGGTCCCCCATATAATTCACAAAACCTATGACCGTATGGCCGGTGCGGTAAAAAAAACCGTCGCGCATTGGAGGCTGCCCACTAGAAAATGTAACTAAGTGTCTAAAATTAACTACGTATCGGGGTAGTGTCAAGGAGAAAGGCCCCGAGCGCGCCGCGCCAACCAGGAGCCCGGCCGCGGCACCAACCGACCTGCAGAACTAAAATAACATTTTCGTAATAAATTGTTTGCAATTTATGACTAAATCAACGAAAATGAAATATAAATAATCCAAATATATTCTTTAGGCAGATGGCAATGGATGAATTAATCTTACTTTTTGAAATTACCGAAACCTTGAGCACCGTGGGGCCCCTGCCCCGAACCCTGCAGCGCATTCTGCAGATCCTGGCCCAGCGCATGGGCATGCGCCGGGGCACTGTCTCTATCCTCAACCCCGAGACCTCGGAGCTGCAAATCGAGGTGGCCCACGGCCTCACCGCCGAGGCCCGCAAACGCGGCCGCTATAAACTGGGAGAAGGCATCACCGGACGGGTGGTGGAGACCGGGGAGCCCGCGGTGGTGCCGGTAGTGAGCCAGGAGCCGCTCTTCCTGAACCGCACCCGCTCGCGGGGCAGCCGGGAGAAGGACGAAATCTCTTTTATCTGCGTTCCCATTAACATCAATCATCAGACCATCGGGGCCTTGTCGGTGGACCGCCTGCACCGGGACCTGGACCTGGACCATGACTTGAGGCTGCTCACCATCATCGCCTCCATCATCGCCCAGACGGTGAACAACATCCTGCTTATCGATCGGGAGAAAGAACGCCTCCAGAACGAGAACCTGAAACTGAAGGGCCAGTTGCAGGAACGCTACCAGATGGGCAACATTATCGGCACCTCGGGGCGCATGCGCCAGGTCTTCGAAATGATCGACCGGGTGGCCAAGAGCAACGCCACCATCCTCATCCGGGGCGAGTCCGGCACCGGTAAGGAATTGGTGGCCTCGGCCCTCCATTATAACAGCCAAAGGGCGGACAAGCCTTTCATCAAGGTCAACGTCGCCGCCCTGCCTGAGACCCTGGTGGAGAGCGAACTCTTCGGCCACGAACGGGGCGCCTTCACCGGGGCCTTGCAGCGCAAATCGGGCCGCTTCGAGCTGGCCCAGGGCGGCACCATCTTCCTGGACGAGATCGGCGACCTGAGCCCCAACGTCCAGCTCAAGCTGCTGCGGGTCATCCAGGAGCGGGAGTTCACCCGGCTGGGGGGCACCACCACCCTGAAGACCGACGTCAGGCTGCTGGCCGCCACCCACCGGGACCTGGAGCAGGCCCTGGCCAAGTCCCTCTTCCGGGAAGACCTCTACTACCGCCTCAATGTCTTTCCCATCTACCTGCCGCCCTTGCGGGAGCGCATGGCCGACATCCCTTTGCTGGCCGAGCACTTTCTCAATAAGTACGCCGCCGAGCACCAGAAAGCGGTGAAGCGGCTGTCAGCCCCGGCCCTGGATCTGCTGATGCAGTACCCCTGGCCCGGCAATGTCCGGGAACTGGAAAACATCATCGAACGGGCGGTGCTGGTTTGTGACGAGGATACCATCCTCAGCGTCCACTTGCCTCCCACCCTGCAGCGCCAGGAACCCGGCGCCTCGGCCAGCAGCGGCCTGGCCTCCCAGGTGGAGAAACTGGAGAAGGAGTTGATCACCGAGGCCCTGCGCCAGACCCGCGGCAATCAGAGCAAGGCGGCGCTGCTATTGGATACCAGCCTCAGGATCCTGGGCTACAAGATCAAGCAATACGGCCTCGACACCCGGGGCTTCCGGGCGGCATAATTCGGCTCAGAAAGAATTGAGGGCTGGCTTCACTGCATAATAGAAAGGGGGGAATCATCCCCCCTTGGTTATTTTATCCGCTAATCGACACCCGCTTTACTTGACCTTGACCCAGAGCAGCCGGGCCACGGAAGGCCCCGGATTCCGCCATTCGCCCGGGACTTCAGAAGTCAGATAAATGACATCCCCCGCCTTCAGGTGGTAAACCCCTTTCCCCACCCGGACCTGCAAGCGCCCGGAGAGGAGGTAACCCAGTTCTTCGCCTTTATGGAAGAAGAAGTGGGCCGGCAACTGCGCCTTCGGGGTGATCTCGATAAGATACGGTTCGGCCTTGACCTCGAAATCCACCGGGTAAAGGAGTCTGGCCTGCATGGCCGCGTCCGGCTGATTGGGAAATTTCACCGCCACCGCGTCTGCCGGCGTGAAGACTACCCTTCCCGGCCCTTCCTGGCGATCCTCAAAGAACGAGGTGAGGTCCACCGCCAGGGCCTCCGCCATTTTCATCAGGGCCGGCAGGGAGGGGTAGATCAGGTTGCTCTCCACCTGGGAGATGGTGCTGGGGGTGACCCCCACCAGCTTGGCTAACTCGGTCTGGGACAGGCCCCGCCGGAGCCGAAATTCCTTGAGGCGCAGCCCCAGGTCGAACCTGGCGCTGGTGTGCTTGTCATCATCGAAAACCACGGTCAGGTCCTTGGTCCAGTAATTGTGGGGCTTATGGAATTCTTCCGGACTGCGGTCTTCCGCCTTCAAGATGGTAAGAGAGGTGGTGCCGCGCTTGATGGTCAACTCGATGGCCACTTGGGCGATCTGGTTGATCTGGGCGCGGAACCGGTGAGGAATGGGCGTTCTTTTCCAGGACCCAGTAGGCAATGGTGTTCAGATCGTAAAGCCGGGGACAGGAATGGGAATAAAAGGTGAGCAACCGGTCTTCGCTGCCCCAGAGTTCCTGCATGCCGGTGAGGCTCTCAAAGATAAAGCGCACGTCTCCGCTCAAACCGGCATGGACCTGATAGAGCTGGTCCATGAATTGCTGGGGGTGGCGGGGCTCCTCCACCCTGATGATGCGGCAGGGGGGCTCGGTTTCGGGCTCTTCATAAAATTTAAGGAAGAAGCTGGAGCCGTCGCCCTTGCCGTTGGTAAAGCTGTCCAGGATAGTGAGGCCGGGATAGTTTGCCAGGTTGCCGAGCTTGTCCAGGAGGTTTTTCGGAGAACGATCGAAACTCACATAGATAATGGGTTTCTCCTGGAGCTGAGAGGCTTGGAGAAAATTGAGGCAGAAGACGGGGGCCAGGCTGCCTGCATCGTCATGCCAGACCACATTGTCTCCGATGAACAGCCCACCCAAAAGTAAATCCAGACGACTGACTCCTGAGGGGACCCGGTGTTTTTCTGGAAACATGTTCCTCCCGCTTGGGACCTAGACTTTGCCTGCATCTTAGAGGAATTCGGGACCAGGCGTCAAGGAGGCAGAGACAAGAATTATTTTATAAAAAAACGGCGTTAATTATTAGTTAAACTTAATATTGAGCTTGATTTTTAACAATTTTGGGGCTATTTATTAGTAAAACTAACAACTATGTAGTCTTTTTAATCAGATAATCACGGCCCTCTTGGACTATCTTCCTGTAATTTCAGGCAAATATCATATTAGCCTTGGTTGGTGTAAATCTTGCATTTATTAAGCAGTTTGGCACCAAATTCCCACTCTCTGAGTCAATAACCTATTAAAAGGAGTGGGAAAAATGTCTCTCAGCAGCCCCAATCGCTCGCCGGCCACCTTAACCAAAAATCGTGTCAAACCTGCCCCGGGTTCAGGAATCTGCGTCACCTGTCTCGACAGTTGCCCCGGTCCCTGCGAAATCGGCCGTTCGGCCATTCGCGGCCGGGAAATGCTCTATCCCCAGCCCTTCGGCAACGTCACTGCGGGTGGCGATAAAGACTACCCGGTGGATTTTTCGCATTTTAATATCCATGGCACCTGCGTGGGCGCCGTCGGCTGCGCCGCCGACTCGGACAAGGCCATCTTCCCGGCGGTGGACGTCTCCGCCGAGATCGGGGTCAAGGACAAGGTCAAACTCTCCTTTCCAGCCTTCACCGGGGCCCTGGGCTCCACCGAAATCGCCCGGGTGCATTGGGAATCCATGGCCATCGGCGCGGCGATCAGCGGCATCATCATCGTCTGCGGGGAAAACGTCTGCGGCATGGACCCCCACGCCGAAATCAAAGGCGGCCGCGTCATCCGCTCCCCGGAGATGGAGCGCCGGGTAAAAATTTTTAAACAATGGTACCAGGGTAAAGGCGATATCATCGTCCAGGCCAACGTCGAGGACGGCCGCCTGGGAGTGCCGGAGTATGTTATCGAGAAGCTCGGGGTCGAGGCCTTCGAACTTAAATGGGGCCAGGGCGCCAAGAACATCGGCGGCGAGGTGAAGCTGCACACCCTGGAGCGGGCCCAACTGCTCCGGAGCCGGGGCTACATTGTGCTCCCCGACCCCCACGACGCCGCCACCGAAGAGCGCTACATGGCCAAGGGCATCAAAGAATTCGAACGCCATTCCCGGCTAGGCATGGTGGACGAAGACGAGTTCTACAAGACCATGGAGCACCTGCGTCAGGTCGGGGCCAAGCGCGTCTCTCTGAAGACCGGGGCCTACCGCCCCGCAGACCTGGCCCGGGCCGTCAAGTTCGCCTCCCAGGCCAAGATCGACCTATTGACCGTGGACGGGGCCGGCGGCGGCACCGGCATGAGCCCCTGGCGGATGATGAACGAATGGGGCATCCCCACGGTGTACATCGAATCCTTGCTGTACGAATATCTGAACTATCTGCATCAGAAGGGCGAGTTTGTCCCGGATGTCGCCATCGCCGGCGGCCTGTCGCTGGAAGACCACGTCTTCAAGGCCCTGGCCCTGGGGGCCCCCTTTGTCAAACTGGTGTGCATGGGCCGCTCCATCATGACCGCGGCCATGGTGGGCACCAATGAAGGCCGCAAGCTGGAAGAGATGTGCCTCCGGGAGGAACGCGACTGCAAGGAGGCCTATGTGGAGCATTTCGCCGAAGCCGCGACGATCCGCCGCGATTATCCTCTGAGCGAATACGGCCGCATCCCCGCCGGGGCCCTCGGCATGTACAGCTATCTCAGCCGCATGACCCAGGGGCTGCAGCAGTTCCTGGCCGGGGCCCGGAAGTTTGCCCTGAAGTACGTGGACCGCAACGATTTGACGGCCCTGACCGAAGAGGCCGCCAAGGTCTCCGGAATTCCCTATATCATGGACTCGGACGCCGCTGAAGTGGAGAAAATCTTGGGCTATCGGCGCCCTTAAAAAAGCAGACTAAAACCGCTGGGGACAGGCCGGCAGGGGACTCCTGCCGGCCTCCGCCGGCGCCCTAATAGTTTTTCCCTCCCCAGATT
Source organism: uncultured delta proteobacterium (assembly GCA_963796215.1). Taxonomy (GTDB): domain Bacteria; phylum Desulfobacterota; class Desulfobaccia; order Desulfobaccales; family 0-14-0-80-60-11; genus JAPLJC01. The sequence goes on from CAWCKU010000007.1 coordinate 10,191, forward strand.
TTTTTCAATTTTTTGAGAAAAATCCTGCGGCGCGATTGTCTGCCGCAAATTAATGGTTAAGATAAAAAAATTAACTAACAGTCGGCCAGGTGAAGTTTTGCCGCGAGTCAAGACGCTTCCCGTTGGGTGAAAGCAGGGGTCTGTTTGTCGGCCAGGCGGCAGCCCTCTTCCGGCAGCCACCTTTCCACCATCATCCCCTTCTCACTTGATCCGGTAGCAGGGCAGCGTCCAGGGAACTGATAAACCGTCGATCCAACCAACGTTTTCTTACAAACTTGTTAGCACCAAAAGCCCTTTTTCTACAAAGATGTAGGGTAGATATGGCTAAGCTGTTGATTTTGCTTCAAATAAATTTTGGTATAAAATTTGCTGTGATGAATTAAATAATTTTAA
>CAWCKU010000008.1:0-12710 GCA_963796215.1 uncultured delta proteobacterium
CATCTGAAGAAATCCCTGGGGGTGGCGGCCCAGCCCCGGGCCTTGCTTAAGGCCAACCCCCAGTATGATTTGCAAGAGATGGCCGAGGCCGACTGGTGCTGCGGCATGGGCGGCAGTTTCAACCTGCAGCATTACGAAATCTCGGCCGCCATCGGCCGGCGCAAGCGGGACAATATCGTCAAGTCGGGTTGCGCCGTGGTGGCCACCGGCTGCCCGGCCTGCATGCTGCAGATCACCGACATGCTCTCCCAGGCTAAGGACCGGGTAAAGGTGAAGCACGCGGTGGAAATCTACGTTGAGGGTTTGAAACAGTAGAGGCAGCAGTTATCGTAGGGTGCGTTAACACCATTAATTCCGATTGAAGGTCCCTAAGACGTCGCGGCTCCATAACTGGTTAGCGTAAAACGTAGCCAAGATAAAGGTGCGTGAAATCAGGCTAAGCGTTAAGAGATAGTTTCCGGGGCAGGCACGGCCGTGCCCCCAATTTTTTAAATTTTGTTGGGCCGGAAAGATTTCGGCGCGAAAATGGTTTTAATCAATAAAACCAACGCCGAACCGAGGATTAACTCATGGCTGACCCTGCGGTAGTGCAGGTGACCATCTACGATGCCCCCACGGCGGCTTCCTCCAGCTGCGCCTGCGGCTGCGGCGGCCACCACCATGGCCCCGGCGGCCATGACCATGCCGGGGAGGAGGACCCCATGGCCAAGGTCAGTATGGCATTCCAGGCCCGGGCGCTGGCCTTGACCCTGGAGGGCGCCTTCCCCGGCAGGGTCCGGGTGGAGTATATCAATGTCCTCCAGGACCCCCGGGGTCCCAGCCTGCCCCAGACCGCCGTCCTCTGTGCCGGGGCTTACCCCACGCCGCTGGTGTACCTCAACGGCCGGGGGCGCTTTGCCGGGGCCTTGCCGGTGGAACGCATCCGGGAGGAAGTGGCCCGGATCTTGGAAACCGCCTAAAGGGGTAACGGAGAATGGCCGTTAGCCCCGGACCCCTCGAATTATCACCCTGCTTACGGATTTCGGCACCCGGGACGAGTACGTGGCCTGCCTGAAGGGCGTGATCCTGGGCCTCAATCCCCAGGCGGTCCTGGTGGACCTGAGCCACGAAGTGCCGCCCCAGGATATCCAGGCCGGGGCCTTGGTGCTGGCCGCGGCGGCGCCCTATTTCCCGGCGGGTACGATTCATCTGGCGGTGGTGGACCCGGATGTGGGCACCGGCCGCCGGGGTCTGGCGGCCCGCGGCCGGGGGCAGTTCTGGGTGGGGCCGGACAACGGCCTGTTTCATCTGATCTTTGCCGGCCAAACTGAGATCGAAATAGTCTCCCTGGAAAATCCCGGCTATTTTCTTCCCCAGGTCTCGCCTACCTTCCAGGGCCGGGACCTCTTTGCCCCGGTGGCGGCGCATCTTTCTCTGGGAGTGGAGCTTGAGCGGCTGGGGCCCACCCTCACCGACCCGGTGCGCCTCCCCTGGCCAGTGCCGTTGTTCACCGCTGACAGACTCAGAGGCGAGATTATTTATGTAGACCGGTTCGGCAACCTGGTGAGTAACATTACGGCCGACGCCTTCCACTCCTGGTTAAAGGGGGGAAATTTCCACCTAAAGGTGGGGCCGGTGACCTTGACCAAATTACACCGCACCTATGGGGAGACGGCCCCAGGGGAAGTGCTGGCCCTGGTGGGCAGCCACGGGTTCCTGGAGATTGCCTGCGCCCGGGGCAGCGCCGCGGCACGGCTTAGGGCGGCGGTGGGCCGGCCGCTTAACCTTCGCCGGCAATAATGGCGGCAGCCGGGCTCAGGCGCGGGTAGCGCCCGGAGCTCCACAGGTGATAAATTAAGGGTGAAAATTAGCTTAACCGGGTCGTCCTGGGGCAAATGGCCGTGGGGCCGGCAGATGGCAAGCCGTCTGGAGCCAATGAAAATTTGCCTCGGCCGGAAAATTTTCTGAACTTTGCTTCCTTAATGGCGAACATTTTTTTAAATATGTATATTTTTGCTTGTATAATGAACCAATCTAAGGTAAAAGCTGTTTAAACCATTATTGTTATAGAATGCTTATGCCGCGCGGAAAGAACAACCGAATCAGATCTGGAGAAAGCGGTGGGGACCTGTATCTCATTAATGAGGTCTCCCGATTGGTAAACCTTTCCCAAAAACGTATCCGCGAATACGAAAAGGAAGGCTTCATCAAGCCCTTACGGGAAAAGAACACCAATAACCGGCTCTATTCAAACTTCGATGTCAGCCAGATCAACCAGATTAATAGCCTGATCCATGATCGGGGTTTCACCCTGGCCTGCGTGCGCAACCTGATGGTGCTGGCTCCGTGCTGGAATATCTTTGACTGCCAGAAAAAAGAAGAATGCCCTGCGTTTCAACTCCCCTGGCGGCCCTGCTACGAAGTGCGGGAATATCGGGATACCATGTGCAACGGTCCCTGTGCCCGGTGCGCCGTCTATCTCAACAAGGACGTCAAGAAAGAAAAGATCCTGCAGAAATTTCCCGAACCTTGACCTCTCCGGAATTTTCCTGTCCAGTTCCGGCTAACTGCCCCGACCTCCGTGCCTAAAGCCATCGCCATTGTGGGACCTTCGGGCTCCGGCAAGACCGAGCTTATTTGCCGCCTGCTGGACTGGTTTGCCCAGCAGGGACTCCGGGTGGCGGTAATGAAACATACCCACCACCACGACCTGGGAGATCGGGGCAAAGACACCTGGCGTTTTCGCCAGGCCGGGGCCCGGGTGGTGGCCCTGGCGGGCCCGGGATTATTGCAGATCACCCGCGCTTATCCGGAAGAGCCTCAGCTCGCCGCGGCCCTGGCTGAGTTGGCTGCAGGGGTGGACTTGATTCTGGTGGAAGGTTATAAATCCGGCTCCCTGCCCAAGATCGTGGTGCTGAATCCGGAAATCAAAGAAAGCCCACCCCAGTATACCCAGGTGATTGCCACGGTGAGCCAGGGCCAAACGGGGTTGGCAGGGCCAGTTTTTCAGCCCGGAGAAGTGGAGGCCATCGGCGCCTTGATCAGGGCTCATCTGGGCCTGGCGGAGCCGGCGGCAGTGCGGCCGGGATTGGACCGGCCCGAACCATGCGGCTCCGATTAGGGTAGTAAGCCGCAAGCGCCAAAAGGAAAGAGGGGGGTCCGCGGCATGCCAGCCAATCGAGAGCCGCGATTCCAGGAGCCCAAGTTCCGCCCGGCTCAGCGGGGCCATTCTGGCCGGGGGCTATAGCCGGCGGTTGGGACGGGATAAGGCCTTGCTGCCCCTGCTGGGCAAACCTTTGGCCCGGTGGGTGGCCGAAGCTCTGGCGCCGGCGGCGCCCCAGTGCTGGCTAATTACCAACCACCCCCAGACGCACCTGGCCTTGGGGCTGCCTCTGGTCACGGATTTATTCCCCTTTCGAGGGCCGGCGGGCGGCCTGCTCACCGCCCTGTTTTACAGCCGGACCCCCTGGGTGCTGGCCGCGGCCGTGGACAACCCCTTTCTGGCCCCGGAACTGGTGGCGGAGTTGGCGGCCAGAGCCGGGACTTCCAGGCCGGCGGTGGTGTGCCAGTCGCCCTGGGGCCTGGAGCCTTTCCCCGGGCTTTACCATGTGCGGCTGCTGCCGCAGCTAACGTCCTTTCTGCAGAGCGACCGCCGCACCACCAGGTTCCTGTCGGTATGCCGCCCGGAAGTCATCCCACCCGAGGCAGTAGCGGGGTTGGACCCGGACGGACGCAGCTTTTTCAACCTCAATTATCCGGAGGATTTGGCCCGGGCTACTGACTGGCTGGCGTCGGGGGCCGGAGGAGCCGGGCTCCAGGACCGGGGCCCGTTAAGATAGCGCCGGCGTGTGGCCGGCGGCCTCGGCCAGGCCAGGGGGGGGCTGATCCGGCCCGGCGGTTCTCTTGACAGCGGACCAGCCTTCGGTTATAAAAAGCGGCTAGGTGGTCCCATCGTCTAGGGGCCTAGGACACCGCCCTCTCACGGCGGAGACACGGGTTCGATTCCCGTTGGGACTACCAAAGGAATTTCAAGGGGTTAGCCATTATGGTGGGCCCCTTCTTTTTTACATTCGCGGGAGTCAGGCGCGTGACTTTCGGTAGAGAGCACTTCGGCGGCCTGGCGCAGACCCTCGGTAACCGACTGGATATAACCGGCTGTGGTTTGGACCGACAGATGCCCGGTGTAGCTTTGAATGGTGGTCAGCTCCACGCCGCCGGCGGCCAGGAGGGATAGGGACAGGTGGCGGAGGGCTTGGGACTGAAGCCGCAAGCAGTCTGAAAGGCTACCGTATCAGATGGGTCACCTTTTCCAATTTGTCGGCTACAAACGTGAGCTTACCTTTGACCTCTTGAGCCTGTCCTTCTATCCCTATCAGGTCGCCCATGGCGGGCATGGGACCACACCATTGCACCGTCAGCAAGTTGACTTGAACGCAGGGGCAGACCAGGATTTTCTCCTTATCCATGAGGGTAATCTCCTGCTGCCTCGGGACGACGGCGCCTACCACTCCTTCCAGGCTCACTTTTTCCCGGTAGCGGTCCACATTCTTCATGAACTCATCGACACCCAGGATCGCCTTGGGTGACGCAGAAGCTTCGGCCGCTTGCAGGCTATGACCGATGTTGCAAACCAGCAAAAGGGCGACGGCTATGATACCAAGATAGGCAAGTGAAACAGACTTGGGACCATATTTAGGTGTAATGTCAATTAGAGCCAAGATTTAGACGATGTCGTGAATAATTCAGGATAGAAGGATTGGTGGGATTTTGAGTCGAAAAATCAAAAAAAAACAGCGGTGGATAACACACCGCTGTTCCGTATTTATCAAGGGGATTATTCTTGGCTCATTCCTTGGTCTCTTTTCCCTTCTTGCCGGGTTCAATCTCCTCGGGCGCAGCTTCCTCGGCAACCGGGGCCTCGGCGCTGACCTCTTCTTTCCTGGGGGCGGCGGCGACGACGATGACCTCTTCCAGATCGGCCAGGATTTTTACCTTGTCAGACAGGACGACATCGCGCACGCGGACGCTGTCGCCGAGTTCGGCCAGACCGGAGATGTCGACCACGATCCGCTCCGGCAGGTCCTGCGGGATGCACTCGACCTCCAGCGCGGTCAGACCGGTGTGGATCTCGGCGTTGAAGTTCTTGACCGCCGGGGCCGTGCCGGTCAGCTTGATGCCGACCTTGGCGTGCATCTTCTCAGTGAGCGAGACGACCTGGAAATCTACATGCACCAGGCGGTTTTTGAGATAATCGCGCTGCTTCTCTCGCACCTGCGCCAGGTACTGCTGCCCGTCCAGGTCGATCGTCACCAGGGTAGACGAGGTCAGGTAGGCCAGGGTCTGCGATCCCTCATAGGCATCCAGCAGGATCGGGGTCGTCTCGATCCGGTGCCCATAGAGCACAGCCGGGAGTTTCCCTTGGCGGCGCAGGGCGCCCACCTTCTTGCCGACCACGTCACGCTTGGTTGCTTTCAGAACAACTTTCTCCATCTTGCTTAACTCCTCGAGCGCCTCTCACCCAACGGACCTAGACAGACTCAATCAGTTGGATTACCTTCGCTCTCTTCAGGTTTGTTTGGCGGAGACAACCAGGGCCAAACAGGAAAATGGAACTGTAGGGTTTGGTTTCTTAACAAAAAGAGGCGGCCCAGAAGCCGCCTCTTGACTACCGGGAAATCACGGGGCCAGAAGTGTTGAGTGCCCACTTGGGGCCGCCTGAGCCTTGGTTAATGGCGGTAACCGCCGCCGCCGCCGCCACCGCCACCAAATCCGCCCTTTTGTTGAGGCTTGGCTTCATTGACGGTCAGCGGGCGTCCTTCAAAATCCCGGCCGTTGAGCATGGAAATGGCCTTCTGGCCTTCCAGTTTGGTTTCCATCTCCACAAAGCCGAAGCCCCGGGGCTGACCGGTTTGGCGGTCAGTGATGATCTTGGCCGAGGCCACTTCACCGGCCTCGGAAAAAAGAGTCTGCAGCTGTGGTTCGGTCATCTCGTAGGACAGATTGCCCACGTATAATTTCATACTCATACCTTCTCCTTGTTGGACTTGCCGGGATTGACCTGCCGGAGTCTTTGGCCGGCAGGTTATTCCCATTCATTGGGGCAAAAAATGCCAGAACTCCGAGGGCCATGAGACCGTCGGAATTCTGGCCATCAGGCTTTCTGGCCTAAAGCTTTACCACGTTTTGGGCCTGGGGCCCTTTGGGACCCTGGGTTACGTCAAATTCCACCGCTTCTTCTTCCGCCAGGGAGTGAAAGCCTTCGCCCTGGATGGCGCTGTGATGCACAAAGACATCCGGACCGCTTTCCCGAGAGATAAAGCCAAAACCCTTGGAGTCATTAAACCATTTTACCGTACCAGTTTCTTTCAAGGTGAATCCTCTTTCTTGATGCTGCAAGATATACCCGCCAAAAAAGCAGGGCGCACAGCAGTCAGGCAAAAAAAATCGGCCGGGAAACTTAGCACTCCCGTCCGATCATTGTCCAGGACTTGTGGCCCGGCTTTCAGTCTGACATGCTAAACTTTTTACATTTTACAAGAAAATCGTCCAATGTCAAGCTAATTTTAATAAAACTGGACCTGATCATAAATTAAAAAGATTATAAGTTGTGATTAGCAGATAGAAACAAGGGGATGATAGGAGTAGATATTGTTGCATTGGTGGAAATAATAGCCAAGATCAAAAAAAACAAGATTCTCCAGATAGCTAATTATATTTGCCGTTTTACGAATATCTAGCAATAGCAGTTATCCGCTACCTGGAATTTTTTAGGTTAAATTTAAGGGCCGAGCAAAACAAGGGAAATGGATTTGGCTCTCCAGGCGCAAGCCCATTATCGTTCATGGCCCTCGTGAGGTCTCAGCCGATCTGCCGCTTTTTGATGATGGCCGTGGCTTTTTCCCGCACTATCTCTCTCATGGCGAACAGGTCCTCTCCCTCGACGCAGGTGACGAAATATTGCCTGAACCGCGTCGGGTTTTGTCTCCACATCCCGAGCAACTGGGTCCAGACCTGAAGCCGGTACGACGGCCGCACCCCTTGCCACCAGAGGATTTTGATAATCGCCTTGATTTCGGTTAATATCCGGCGCCAGGTCAGTTTCTGGTCGGGGAGGCGGTCCTGGGGCAAGGGGCCCCCGGCGGCGACCGCCGGGGCCCGGCGGACCGGCCGCATGGCCAGATAATAGCGGTAGGCCCTCGCCAGGTAACGGGATGGTTCATACAGGTAGTCCCAGGCCTCGATGTATTCCTGCATGATCTCGGCTTCCGGTCGATCGGGTTCGTAGTTCAAGGCTGAGAAGGTTCCCGAGTCATCTCCCACATCCCGGCGCAGCCGCCCTTCTTTCTCCAAGCGATGCCACAGGCTGGTATGCGGCGCGGCCTGCAGGACCCCAAGCATGGTCACGGGTATGGCAGTCTGTTCGATAAAGGCGCAAATGCGCTCGCCGGCCCCGGTCGTTTCCCCGTCCAGACCGATGATGAAACTGCCAATAACCTCCATGCCATTCTTCTTGAGGGTGTGTAGCGATGCCAGGAGGGGGTTCTTGATATTGTGATATTTGTGGCTGGTTTGCAGGACATTCTCATCCGGAGATTCGATCCCGATAAAAACTTCCCTCAGGTTGGCCGCGGTCATGAGGTCGATCATTTCCGGATCCTGCCCCAGGTTCACCGAGGCCTGGGTCAAGAAGCTGAAGGGTTCACCCCGACTCCTCATCCAGGGGGTGAGTTCTTGCAGGAAAGCCTGGGCGTGCTTTTTACTGCCGATGAAGTTGTCATCGCAAATGAACACGGAGCCCCTGACCCCAAGCCGGTAGAGGGCCTCCAGTTCGGCGATGACCTGCTTCGGGGCCTTGTAACGGGGCGTGCGTCCGAAAAGGTTTACCACATCGCAAAATTCGCAGTCAAACGGGCAGCCCCGGGAAGTCTGAATCGTAAAGGTGGCGTAATCGTCCAGCTGCAACAGATCAAACCGCGGGATCGGCGAGGTTGCCAGGTCCGGCCTTTTTTGGTCATTTTCGATTACGCCCGTCTTTCCGTGCTTCATCGCTTCCAGCAGCAAAGGAATCGTAGTCTCGCCCTCGCCCCGCACGACAAAATCACAACCGGCTTCCAGGACTGCCTCAGGGAGTGAGGTGGGGTGGGGTCCTCCGGCTACGACGGTTTTGCCGCGGCGCTTGGCTTCCCGCACCAGGGCCAACAAGCCCGCCCTTTGAATGTACATGGCCGAGATCAAAACCAAGTCGGCCCACTGCCAATCTTCCTCGGTCAGGCTTCTGGTGTTGAGATCGGCCAGACGCAGGTCCCATTCCGAGGGCAGCAGGGCCGCCACTGTCAGCAAGCCCAGGGGCGGATTAACCGTTTTAGCACCCCGGAGCCGGCAAGATTTCCGAAAACTCCAAAAGGACAGGGGAAATTCGGGACATACCAACAAAGCCCGCATCGCTATAAAAGCTCCTTATTAAACGCTAATCGGCGGCAACCAGGCGTTGGCCGCCTTAGCTTAGGTGATCTTTTGAGAAGCATGATATCACAAAACTTCCCCAACCTTTCTCCTCTATTTTCCCAAGGCAGCTAAGAACTTCTCCAGGGTCTCCCGGTTTTCCACGTTGAAGAAGCGCTCCTTGGGTTCCTCGGGCAGGATCTTGCGCACCAGGCCGGTGAGGACGTTCTTGGGCCCCACCTCCACCCAGGTATCCACCCCGGCGGTCTTGAGGTTCAGGATCAGTTCGGCCCAGCGCACCGGCGAGGTGAGCTGCCCGGACATGAGCTGGCGCAGGAGCTCCGGGTTGGTTTCCGGCTCGGCGGTGGCGTTGAGGTAAATGGGTAGTCGGGGCGCGGTGAAAGTTAGCTGCGCCAGGAAGGCGGTGAAATCGGCGCTGGCCCCCGTCATCAAAGGGGAATGCCAGGCGCCTGAAACTTTCAGGGGCACTACCCGGGCACCCTCGGCCTTGGCCAGGTTGCCGGCTTTGGCCACCAGTTCCGGAGTACCGGAAATCACCGTCTGCTCCCGGGTATTAAAGTTGGCCAGGGCGATGGGGCCTTCCTTGGTCAAGGGATGGACGAGCCCCTGCAGCTTCTCCGGGGTCAGGCCGATAACCGCCGCCATGGCGCCGGGATATTTCTCGGCCTCCCGCTGCATGAGACGGCCCCGCTGGCGTACCGCGGCCAGGGTGTCGGCGGCACTCAATACCCCGGCAGCGAACAGGGCGCTGTATTCTCCCAGGCTATGGCCGCACACCGCCCAGGGGGCGATCCCGGCCTGCTGCAACGCCTGATAAATACAAAGATTGACCACGGTGACCGCCGGCTGCAGATTCACCGTTTCGGTGAGTTCCTCCAGGGGGCCATGAAAGATCAGGCGCCTAAGGAGCAGGCCGGTGGTTTCTTCGGCCAGATGGAACAAATCCCGAGCTTTAGGGTCCGACTGGTAGAAATCCTGGGCCATGCCCACGTACTGGGAGCCCTGGCCGGGAAAGATAAAGGCTATGTGGGACATTATGCACCTCGCCAAATTCATGGAATTATAATACTAAAAATTTCTCACGCCAAGACGCCAAGCACAGTCCTCCCCGGCAGTTTGCGGTAGCCTGGGCGTCTTCCGGCGCCAGCCGCCCCGACACAGGCCCAGGCTACCTGTCTGGAGGGATAATCGCCGCCCTTAAGGCCCGGGCCGCGGCAGTGACGTCGGAGGCTGCGGTGACCGCGCTCATCACCGCCGGGTGCCGGGCGCCTTTGGCCACCACCTGGGCGATGTTGCCCTGATTAATGCCGCCCATGGTGCTCCAGGGAATCTTCAGATGCGGGGCGATGCGGGAGAGGGCTGCGGGGCCCAGGGAAACGGCGTGGGGCTTGGTGGCGGTGGGAAAGATCGGGCCGATATTGACGTAGCCGGCCCCTTCTTTCTGGGCCGCCGGTGGCCTCCTGGAGGGAATGGCAGGAGACGCCGACCACGAGGTTCGGGGCGACTCTACGGGCCGCAGCCACAGGGAGGTCGGCCTGGCCCAGGTGGACGCCGTCGGCTCCGGTTGCCAGGGCGAGGTCGAGGCGGTCATCGATTATCAGCAAGGCCCCGGCAGCCGCGGTGCGTTGGCGATAGGCCAATGCCAGTTCATACAGGTCACGGCCCCCCAAGTCCTTTTCCCGGAGTTGCACAATTCCTACGCCGGCGTCCAGAACCCGAGCCAACACCTCCAAAGAGGTGCGGCCGGCGCAGAAGGACGCGGTGATGACCACGTAGAGGTCGGCTCGTTCAAAGGCAGCCAGACGTTGAGATAAGTCCATCAGCCACCCCCCACCAGGCGCACCAGTTCCAGGACGTCGCCCTCGGACAAAGGGGTGTCCCGGAAGGCCTCCCGGTCGACGATCTCCCGGTTGCGCTCCACCACGGTGCCCTGGGGATGGAGGCCCAGCTCTTCCAGCAGGCCCCACACCGTAGTCGCGCTAACTTCCCGGTCTTGGCCGTTGATGGTCAATTTCAATGAATATCTCCTGAATTTTTAGTTCAAGGTTCAAGGTTGAGTTTGCTTACGAAGATTTAACTTTGAACTTTTAACTTTGAACCTTGAACTATTTTATAAAGGCCCGGTCAAAATCCTTCCACACCGGGTCGTAGCCGGCCCGCCGGATGGCGGCCACGACCTCCTCCGGGCTGCGGCGGTCTTCAATCTCGAACTGCTCCAGGGCGGAGTCGTGGTCCAGGTGGGCGTAGCCGCCGGGCCGGGTGGAAGAGCCGGCGCTCATCATGGTCACCCCCAGGGGGATCAGGCGGTCCCTGAGGCCGGCGCTTTCCCGGGTGGAGAGGTTGAAGCCCACCTCGGGCAGAAAGAGCCGCAGGGCCAGCATCAACTGCACCAGCTCCCGGTCGGTGGGGAGATGCTGCACCTGGAAGCGCTCCGGGGCATGGCGCAGCCGCGGAAAGGAGATGGAGATGGCGCTCTGCCAGCATTCCTTTTGGAGCTGGCGGGCGTGCAGGCCCATCCAGAAGCCGTCGGCCCACCAGTGGTAGAGGCCCAGCAGGGCCCCGATACTGAGCCGCCGCACCCCGGCCCGCCCGGCCCGGGCCATGGCCTCGAGGCGGTAGTCGTAATCGCGCTTGCGGCCGCGGCGGTGCACCTGCCCGTAGGTCTCCCGGTGGTAGGTCTCCATGTAGAGGGTGACCCCTTCCAGGCCCCGGTCCACCAGGGCGCGGTAACCCGCCTGATCCAGGGCATAAATCTCCACGGCCACGGAGGGAAAATATTCACGGGCGAGGGCCACAGCCTGGGCCAGGAACTCCACCGGCGCCACCTGGGGGGCCTCGCCGGTGAGCAGCAGGATGTTCTGGAAGCCGTGGCCGGCGAGGACGGCGCATTCGGCGCGGATTTGATCAGGCGTCAGGGTGCGCCGCTCCCCGAGGCTCCCGGAGTGCAGGGCGTAGCCGCAGTAAAGGCAGTCGGAGTGGCAGATGTTGGACAGATATATGGGGGCATAGAGCCCGATGGTGCGCCCAAAGTGCTGCCGGGTGAAATGGTGCGCCGCCTGGGCCAGGTCCTCCAGGAAGGGGATCGCCGCGGGCGACAGCAGGGCCGCCAGGTCCTCCGGGAACAACTGCTCCCGGCGCAGGGCCCGCTTGACGTCCTCCGGCCCGGCTTGGTCGATGGCCTGCCGCAGCCGGGCTTCGGGCCAGGCAGCTAAGACCTTGGCGAAGAGGGAATTATTTGTTGTTGTTTCCATAAATTAGACTAAATAATTAAAACATACCAGAGGTTTATAAGATCGCCAATTAAACAGCAGTGAGAGCCATTAGGATTCTGGTTCGCTCGGACTAAGCGGCTTTTCGCGTTGGCACCAATTGACCACCCACTGGAACGGGCTGGCATGAGCGGAGAGGCTGCCGGTAAAAGGGCTGTCCAGCGAGAAGATGAGATAAAAGGCCAGCCCGACGACCGAGGAGAGACCCAGAAGCAGCGCCGTCCAGATTTCCGCGGTTTTGGCGACAAACAGACCGTGGAAAGCGAATAGGACGAGGCCGCCGGCAATGAGGAGTGGCCAGAGGGCCGCGGCGCTGCCGCCACTGGCGCTTTGCAGCCGTTGCCGGCGGGCATCCAGCCAGGTATTCAGCATGACCAGGGCCTGTTCAAATACCGCCGCCTCCCGGGCGTTCGTGGGCACGATAAATTGCACCGCGCGGATCAGCGCATCCGCATCATGACTGAGACCCTGGGGCACCGGCTGCCCCCGGGCGACGCCGGCCAGCGCCTGCCATTCGTCAATCACCCCCCTGGCATAAGTCAGGGTCACGGCGCGAACTTTTTTGGTATGCTCCGAAGGAAAGGCCTCGATGATATGTACCAAACCCAGGAGAGCGGCCGCTTCGCCGTGAACTGAGGCCACGGCGGCGCTGAAATTCTGCCAGATTCCCGAAACCACAAAGGCCAGCAAAATGGCATAGATGGTGCCGAGGACTTCATAGACGGTTGACGGTCAGTCCGGCGTCCGCCACCAATTGCTGGGGGTCAAACAGGGCCCGGGTGGCCAGCGCCGCGGCGAACGCCACAGCCACCGTGGCGCCGACGATAATCACGGCCTGCAGCTTCTCGGGTAAGGCTAACAGGAACGGCCGCATTCTGGGCATCGCTGAGGTGACCTCTTGATTGCTCTTGTTACTCGTTCCCAAGCTGGGCTTGGGAAGCGCCTTACCCGCCAAGCTAAGCTTGGCAACCATTTTCGTTCCCAAGTGCAACTTGGGAA
>CAWCKU010000009.1:0-20772 GCA_963796215.1 uncultured delta proteobacterium
AGGCAAGTTCTCTGATAAGGGCATGGCAAAACTGCTGGTGCACGACTCGCCCTATTTCAAAATCCTCAACTTCAATTTCAAGGCCGGCCAGGAACTGCCGGTACACTGCCCACGACATCGAGGGCCAGGTGAGCCTGGTGGTCCTGGAAGGGGAGGGGGAGTTTCTGGGCAAGGATGGCGCCACGGTGCCGGCCAAGAAAGGGGACGTGCTCATCTCCGAGATCGCTGAACCGCACGGCCTCAGGGCCAAGACCGACTTGCGGCTGCTGGTCACCATCGCGCCGCCCATTTGATACTCGACGCATATTCCCCGTATTATTCGCAATGGTCCATGGGACCAGGAAGGGGTTTGACATGGCGAAAAGAATTCCGGTGATCGATACGGACGAATGCATTGCCTGCGGCAATTGCGAACAGGTCTGCCCCGAGGTCTTCCGTCTCAACGAAGCCCTGGGGCACTCCGAAGTGATCAACCCCGGCGGGGCCCCGGGGAAGAGAAGATCCAGGATGCCATGGATCAGTGCCCGGTGCAGTGTATTCACTGGCAGGATGAATGAAGCGGGGGAGGCTGCTGAGATGTGGCCCCAGTCCTTCCCTGGGTTGATGCCATTTGTCGGTAATTATGGTAGAAATAGGAAGGCAGAAAAATTAACCGGAGTTGAGTGAACATGACGGAAACGCGAACATCTATTCGGCACCGACGGGGTTCGGGGGGTGGCCAACGTCTATCCCATGACCGCCGAGGTGGCCTTGCAGTTGGGACGAGCCCTGGCCTATGTCATCAAATACGGCCCCGGGCGCCATCACATCGTGGTGGGCAAAGACACTCGCCTTTCGGGCTATCTCCTGGAGTACGCCATTACCGCCGGTATCTGTTCCATGGGGGTGGACGTCCTGCTCCTGGGGCCGCTGCCGACTCCCGGCATCGCCTTTATCACCTCATCGATGCGGGCCGATGCGGGGGTGGTGATTTCCGCCTCACACAATCCCTATCAGGACAACGGCATCAAAATTTTTTCGTGGGACGGCTTTAAGCTGCCCGATGAGATTGAAGCCCACATTGAGAACATGATGACCGATCAGGAGATGGAGGAGGCCCGACCCACCGCCACCGACATCGGCCAGGCCTTCCGCATCGACGACGCCCGGGGCCGCTACATTTCTTACCTCAAGAGCACCTTCCCCAAGGACCTTGAACTGGACGGCCTCAAGATCGTCCTCGACTGCGCCCACGGGGCCACCTACCGGGTGGCGCCGGAGGTCCTCGGCGAGCTGGGGGCGGAACTCATCCCCATCGGGGTGCGGCCCAACGGCAAAAACATCAACCGGATGTGCGGCGCCACCTATCCTCAGCCCATGATCTCCCTGGTGAAGCGCCACCGGGCCGACCTGGGGATCGCCTTCGACGGCGATGGCGACCGCTGCATCATGGTGGACCACACCGGTCGGGTGGTGGACGGCGACCATATCCTGGGAATCTGCGCCCTGGACATGCTGCGCCGGAAAAAACTGCCCAAGAAGACGGTGGTGGGCACGGTGATGAGCAACCTGGGACTGGAAGTGGCTTTGCGGGGGGTGGGTCTGAAACTGGTGCGGGCCCCCGTGGGTGACCGTTACGTCTTGGAAGAGATGAAGCGAGGGGGTTTCATCCTGGGCGGCGAGCAGTCCGGCCACCTGGTCTTTCTGGATCATTCCACCACCGGGGACGGCATTCTCACGGCCCTGCGGCTGTTGGCGGTGCTGGTTCGGGAGAATAAACCCCTGGCCGAACTGGCCCGTTTTATGGAGGACTATCCCCAGGTGCTGGTCAACCTGATGGTCAAAGAGAAGAAGGATTTGCAGAGCCTGCCCCAGGCCCGGCAGGCGATGCGCCAAGCGGAACAGCGCCTGGGCTCCCAGGGCCGCCTGCTGGTGCGCTACTCCGGCACCGAGCCGAAACTGCGCATCATGGCCGAAGGTGAGGATCAGCAAAAGATCGAACAGGTGGCTCAGGATTTGGCCCAAACCCTGGACGCCCTGTTGAACTGAGGAGAGACGGCTTATGCTGGTGGTGATGGATGTGGGCAACACCAATACGGTTATCGGCGTTTACCAGAACGACCAACTCCTGAGCGACTGGCGCATCCGCACCGAGAAGGAAGCCACCATCGACGAGCTGGGCATCCTGCTGCGCAATCTCTTTCAGGCCCAAGGTCTGGCGTTGGAGCCCGGCACCGAGCTCATCATCTCCTCGGTGGTGCCCCCCATGAACAACACCCTGGACGGCTTCGCCCAACGCTACCTGAAGGTGCGGCCCCTGTGGGTGGGGCCGGGCATCAAGACCGGTATGCCCATCTACTACGACAACCCCCGGGAAGTGGGGGCGGACCGCATCGTCAATGCCGTAGCCGCCTTTGAGCAGGTGCACGGCGCCGTGGTGATCGTGGATTTCGGCACCGCCACCACCTTCGACGTGGTCTCCCATCAGGGAGAGTATCAGGGCGGGGTCATCGCCCCGGGAGTGATGATCTCGTGCGAGGCCCTGTTCCTCAAGGCCTCCAAGCTGCCCCGGGTGGAGATCTTTGCCAAACCCAAGAGTGTCATCGCCAAGGACACCATCAGCAGCATGAACGCCGGCATTATTTATGGCTACGCCGGGCTGGTGGATGGCATCGTCGGACGCATTAAGGAGGCTCTGGGCAACCACAAGCCGCGAGTCATCGCCACCGGTGGCCTGGCCTGCCTCATCGCCTCGGAGACCAAGAGCATCGACGTGGTGGACGACTACCTCACCCTGAAGGGCCTAAAAATCATCTACGAGCGGAACCGCCCCCGCCGGGAGGAACGCGGTAGATAGCGATCAGCGATCAGCTAAAATGCAGGTTCGGTGAATCTGAAATGTAATGGCGACTCGCCGGGTCGTCCCTGAATTGCCTTTAATTCTCTGAAGGAGAACACTTATGGTGCGATGGTTCAGCGTTTTGATTTTGGCTGTCTGCTTAACCCTGGGGGGCGGGGTTAAATTTGCCGGAGCCCAGGGAGCCCAGGATAAGGTGAAAGCCGCCAATGAGAGGGCCGCCCAGGATTACTTCAAATATGCCCTGATCCTGGCCGAAGAAGGCCGTAATGAGGACGCGGCCAAGGCCTTCCGGCAGGCCCTCGGGATCAAGCCCGACTGGGCCGAGGCCCACAGCCTCCTGGGCAGTATTCTAACCCAGACCGGCGACCTCCATGGGGCTGAACAGGAACTGCGCAAGGCGGTGCAGGTGAAGCCCGATTATGCCGAGGGCTGGAATTATCTGGGAGAATTCCTCAAGGCTCACGGCAAGGAAAAGGAAGCCCAAGAGGCTTTTGCCAAGGCAAAGCAGTTTGCCCGCCCCAAATAGGCTGGGAGAGATATCTGAAAAGATTCAGTTGTTTGAAAAGTAGTATTGTCATTCTGAGCGAAGCGAAGAATCTAGATTCTTCACTCCGCTTCACTCCGTTCAGAATGACAAGCTCAACAATAAGTATTTTCGGATGAAATATGACTGAGGGTTGAGAGGCGGGCCGGTCCCCACTCGTGGCTTGTATAGCAGGGCAAGGTCAGTTCAAAAATCATCAATTCAAGAATACCACTAACCGGTTCTTCTGATCGGCAGTGCGGTAATAAATCAAGCTCTCCGCCAGGTGCTGGAAGTTGTTGAGAGGCGGGGCGTCAAGCGGGGCGGCCATGGGCCCGGGATTGGCCGGGAGTTTCCCCGAGGATTTTGGCGGGATGGCGTCGTCTTCGAACATCAGGCGCAACCTGGGCCCCTGCTCCGCCAGTTCCACGGCAATGGAGCCCGGTTCGCCGGGCTGATAGGCATGGTTTACCAGGTGCCGGAAGATCTCCGCGGCCGCCGACTCCAGGGAAACACGCTTACCGGCGGGCAAGCCCCGGTCCGCGGCCCATTTCCGGATGTAATCCAGCAGCAGCCCCAGATTTTCCAGCCGGTTAGTCAGGGTCAGACAGGAGTTGTCCATCGCCGGGGAAGTCCCTTCGAATCATCCTTAGAGTTGGCGCAAAATCCGTGGAGGGATGCTGCCCCCTCATACCACGGTAAATATTTATTTTATAACTTACTTCGTCTAAAGTTAATTTAACTTTAAGGAAAATCTCGGGATCAAACCAGAAAAATGCCGCATCCTTCCCGGCCACCCATTCCCTAGCTCCCGTCAACCATCACTTCTTTGACCCAAAGCCCACTGTCCTCTGCTCCGCCTGAGACTTCATAAAGCGGTCCCGCTCGCTGAAGATGCAGCCGCAGTATTGCTGTTTATAGAGCCCGATCTTATTGGCCTTGTTCCTGCCTTCGGTCCAGCCCTGGCGAAAGTCCTCGTAGTAAAAGGGCACCCCAACCTCCTGGACCAGCAGTTGGCCCAATTCCTTGATCAGTTCGTGGTTCTGAAACTTGCTGTACAGGAGGGTGGAGGTAAAGGCGTCGAACTTGCCGCTCCGGGCTACCCGGGCCGTAGCGCTCAGGCGGATATAATAGCAGAAACGGCAGCGTTCCTTTTCCCGGAAGGCGATGCTGCGCAAGAACTCCTCCAGGGGATAGGTGCGGTCCCAGATCACCGGCAGGCCGACCTGGGCGGCATAGGTTTCCAGGGTGGCGGCTCGTCGAAGATACTCCTGGTAGGGATGGATATTGGGGTTGGAGAAAAAGCCGCGCACCCGGTGGCCCTTGGCTGACATGGCTTGCAGCGGATAGATGCTGCAAGGGGCGCAACAGATGTGCAGCAAAATCTTCATTAGCTCTGAGTTCGGTGCCCCATTACCCTTTTCACGGTTTGCCCCAGTTCTCCGATGGTGGTCATGGTCACCCCGGCCTGGGTGAGGGCGGCGATCTTGTCTGAGGCCTTGCCGCTGCCTCCGGAGATGATGGCCCCGGCGTGACCCATGCGTTTGCCCGGCGGGGCGGTCTGGCCGGCGATGAAGCCCACCACCGGTTTGCTGACGTGTCGGGAGATGAAGGCCGCGGCCTCCTCTTCGGCGGCGCCGCCGATCTCGCCGATGAGCACAATCCCCTCGGTCTGGGGGTCGGCCTGGAACAATTGTAGCATATCGATAAAATTGGTGCCAATAATCGGGTCGCCGCCGATGCCCACGCAGGTGCTTTGCCCGATGCCCAGAAGGCTCATCTGGTGCACCGCTTCATAGGTCAAGGTGCCGCTGCGGGAGACCAGGCCCATGGACCCGGGCTTGTGGATGTGCCCCGGCATGATGCCCACCTTGGCCTGGCCCGGGGAAATGATGCCCGGGCAGTTGGGGCCGATGAGGCGGCAGCCGCTGTCCTTGAGAACGGCCATGACCTTGATCATATCCAGGGTGGGGATGCCTTCGGTGATGCAGACCGCCACCTTGACTCCGGCGGCCGCAGCCTCGAGGATCGCATCCGCGGCAAAGGCCGGAGGCACGAAGATCAGGGAGGTGTTGGCCCCGGTGTCTTTGACGGCCTGGGCCACGGTGTTGAACACCGGGATAGCCTCCACCTGCTGGCCGCCCTTACCGGGGGTCACCCCGGCCACCACCTTGGTGCCGTACTGGGCGCAGGCCAGGGCATGGAAAGAGCCCTCCTTGCCGGTAACCCCCTGCACCACCACGCGTGTGTCGTTATTTACCAGAACGCTCATATAAGAACCTTTCTAAAGGAAAATATCTGTAGCCGCAGGCTTTAGCCTGCTCTTGCACTGTCAAGATTGTTAACCAACTTCTCCCTCCCCATTGAGGGGGAGGGCTCGGGGTGGGGGTAATTTCTCACCCCACCAGCGCCGCCACCTTCTTCGCCGCGTCCTGCATGTCGGCGGCCACGGTGAACTTGAGGCCGGAGGTCTGCAAAATCTCCCGGCCCTGCTCCACGTTGGTCCCTTCCAGGCGGACGATGATGGGCACCTTGACCTGCACCGTCTTCACCGCCTCCACCACGCCGCTGGCCAGGACGTCGCAGCGCAGGATGCCGCCGAAGATATTGATGAGCACGCCCTTGACGTTGGGGTCCCCCAGGATGATGCGGAAGCCGTTGGTGACCATCTCGGCGGAGGCGCCGCCGCCCACGTCCAGGAAGTTGGCGGGTTCGGCCCCGGCCGCCTTGATCAGGTCCATGGTGGCCATGGCGAGACCCGCGCCGTTCACCATGGCCCCGACGTTGCCGCTTAAGCGGATGTAGTTGAGGTGGTGCTTCCGGGCCTCAAACTCCAAAGGGTCCATCTCGGCCGGGTCTTCCAGGGCGGCCAGGTCGTGGTGGCGGAACATGGCGTTGTCGTCGAAGTTGAGCTTGGCGTCCAGGGCCAGCATCTTGCCGTCCTTGGTGACCACCAGGGGGTTGATCTCCGCCAGGGAGCAATCCAGGGCGATGAACATCCGGTAAAGGTTCTCGATGAAGCTCACCGCGCCACGCAGCAGTTTGGGGTCGAGACCGATCCCGAAGGCCAGGTTGCGGGCCTGATAGCCCATGCAGCCGGTGATGGGATTGATGGCCTCCTTGATAATGAGCTCCGGGGTGCGGGCCGCCACTTCTTCGATCTCCATGCCGCCGGCGGCGCTCATCATGATCACCGGCCGGCCCAGGCTGCGGTCCGGGACAATGCCCAGGTAGAGCTCCCGCTCGATCTCTTGGGCCTGCTCCACCAGGACCTGGTTGACCACTTGGCCCTCGGGGCCGGTCTGGTGGGTGATGAGGGTCATGCCCAGGATCTGGTCCGCCAGCCGCTCGACCTCGTCGGGGGTGGCGGCAACCTTGATGCCGCCGCCCTTGCCGCGGCCGCCGGCGTGGATCTGGGCCTTGACTACGAAGGGCCCGGCCGGCAGTTCCTCGGCGACCTGGCGGGCCTCCCGATTGGTGTCGGCCACGGCGCCCTCGGGCACCGGCACATTAAATTTCCGGAGCAGTTCTTTGGCCTGATACTCGTGAATCTTCATAGGGGTTCCTTCCACTAGCGATTATTGGCCAAAGATTAAACCAGGTATAGGCGCTTGGCAAAGAAAAAGCGGCAGGGTCAGGGAAAATCATAAAATTTATGACAAAAATGATCCGGGGTTTATGACGACTGTGGATCAAAGATTAGAGTTTTCCGGTTTTGAACTAAGCCGCGGTTCATGTCCTTAAGCCGATTCATGGCCTGGGGCGGCCCGGCCGCTCAGGGAAGAGACTTAGGGGGATTTCTTAATTTCTTACAATAATCTATAAAAATTATACTCATTGACGTTTATATCATCTTATGTTAACAACATCAATGGGGAAATTTTAGGTAGTTCAGGAAAGGCCACTTCCAAACAATCTGCTGAAGTAAGGGGAGCGGTTCAACTTGGCGGCGCCGCGACGCCGCCGGGAGGATGACATGAAGAAGCAAGTCGTTTTAGGGCTTTTTTTGTCGCTGGTTGCGGTCTTCTGCCTAACCGGGGCATCGGAAGCCGTCAAATACAGGTATGAAAACCTGGGCAATCTGGGGAGTAGTCAAGCCTACCCAGGGTTTTGGACGAAGGAGGCCGGTATCAACGACGCCGGCCAGGTGGTCGGCTCCTCCTTTACTGCCGGCGGGGCCCGACATGCCTTTATCAAGTCCCCGGGACAGTCGATGCAGGAACTGCCCCTCTTCACCGGCACTACCGAGAACCGTGCCACTTGCATCAACCTTTCCGGGCTCATTGGCGGCTGGTATGATAATGGCAACAACCATGCCTGCAAGTGGCAGTTACTTCCCGGGCCGATTTATCAGGTGATCGATCTGGGTGGGAGCAGTGTTTATGGCCTTAACGACGCCGGCTTTTGCGTCGGCTATGTTAACAGCACAACAAATTATGCCTGCGTAGTGCCCCCCGGCGGTTCTCCCCAGGACCTGGGCAAGTTGCCGGGCCATGTCAGCAGCTATGCCAATGGGATTAATAATGCCAATACCATAGTCGGAACTTCCAATGACAGCAGCAACATCCCCACCGCCTGTTTCTGGTCGCCTTCGGGAGCGTCATGGACGGCGGCGGCGCCCCTGTTTGGGGTCGCCAACAGTACGGCCTTGTCTATCAACAGCCAGGGCCAGGCCGTGGGTTATGTAATATCCAATAATAATGCCTATGCCGTTTTACAGTCCCCCGGACAGCCGCTGCAGTATTTGGGCTCCTTTGTGTCGCCTCAAGGCAGTGGCCAGGCATATGACATTAATGATTCCGGTTGGGTCGTGGGCTGGTCGTCCGGCTACGCTGGCCTTAGAGCCTCTTTATGGACCTCCAACGGCGGCATGCAGGACTTGAATAAGCTGGTGGTGAATCTGCCCCCGGGGGTTATCCTTGTTTACGCCATGGCCATCAATAAAGGGGGCGAGATCGCCGGATACATGATAACGAGTGGCAGCGAAATAAACGGCGTCTTTAAGCTCACACCCATCCCCGAACCGCCTTTGTCCCTGCTGTTGTTCGATTAGTTCAGGAGGCGAGGAAATCACAACGAGGTAGTTAACCAGGGAATAAAACCGAAAGGGGCATGGCACGCCATGCCCCTACGTTTGTTTTTGGCGGGGAGCCGTCGGGCCGTTAGGTTTTAAGTCCCATCTGCAGACCCTGGATCTCCTGGCAGCGGCCCTGGGGGTCGATCTTCAGGAGCACTCCCTGGAGCTGGATATTTTGGGTGGCCACCTTGAAGGGCTGGGGCAGCTGGCTCCAGAAGCGCTCCAGGATGATCTCCCGCTTCATGCCGATGACCGAATCCAGCGGGCCGGTCATGCCGGCGTCGGTGATGTAGCCGGTGCCGCCGGGCAGGACCCGGCCGTCGGCGGTCTGGACGTGGGTGTGGGTGCCCAGCACGGCGCTGACCCGGCCGTCCAGGAACCAGCCCAGGGCCTGCTTTTCGCTGGTGGCCTCGGCGTGCATATCCACCAGGATGATCTTGACTTCCTTGGGCAGGTCCTTCAGGATATGGTCCACGGTGCGGAAGGGGCAGTCCAGGGGGTCCATGAAGACCCGCCCTTCCAGGTTGATGACGGCCACCCGCTCCCCGGCCGCGGTCTCCACGATGGCATAGCCCCGCCCCGGGGACTCCGGGGGATAATTGGCCGGGCGCAGCAGGCGGTCGGTGTCCTCCAGGTAGGGCTTGATCTCTTTATGCTTCCAGATGTGGTTGCCGCTGGTGAGGAGGTCGATGCCCTGGCCCAGGAGAAAGTCGGCCACCTGGGGGGTGATGCCGATGCCGCCGGAGGCGTTTTCGCCGTTGGCTACCACCAGGTCAATGAAATAGCGGTCCACCAGCCGGGGCAGCAGCTCTTCCACGGCCCGCCGCCCCGGGGCGCCGCAAATGTCGCCGATAAACAGGATGTTCATACCCGGGGCCGCCTCACCGGGCGTACTCCACCGACCGGGTCTCCCGGATGACGGTGACCTTGATCTGGCCAGGGTAAGTGAGGTCCTGCTCGATCTTTTTGGCTACCTCCCGGCTTAGAAGGACCGCTTCCTCGTCGTTGACCTTTTCCGATTCCACGATGAGCCGGATTTCCCGGCCCGCCTGGATGGCGTAGGACTTGCTGATGCCGCCGAAGGAGAGGGCCACCTTCTCCAGGTCTTCCAGGCGCTTGACGTAGGTTTCCAGCATCTCCCGGCGGGCCCCGGGACGGGCCCCGGACAGGGTGTCCGCCGCCTGGACCAGGACGGCCACGATGCTCTCCGGGGGGATATCTTCGTGGTGGGCGGCGATGACGTGCACCACCTTGGGGGATTCGCCGTAGCGCTTGGCCAGGTCGGCGCCGATGAGGGCGTGCACCCCTTCCGATTCCTGATCCACCGCCTTGCCGATGTCATGCAGCAGCCCGGCCCGCTTGGCGTGCTTGACGTTGAGGCCCAGCTCCGCGGCCATGATGCCGCACAGGTAGCAGACTTCCACCGAGTGCTGCAGGACGTTCTGGGCATAGCTGGTGCGGAACTTCAACTTGCCCAGCAGCTTGATAAGCTCCGGATGGATGCCATGCACCCCGGCGTCGAAGGCGGCTTCCTCCCCGGCTTCCCGGATGTTGACCTCCAACTCCGTGGTGACCTTTTCCACGATCTCTTCGATGCGCCCGGGATGGATGCGGCCGTCGGAGATGAGGCGCTCCAGGCTGCGGCGGGCCACTTCCCGGCGTACCGGGTTAAAGGCGCTGAGGATCACGGCCTCAGGGGTGTCGTCAATGATGATGTCCACCCCGGTGGCCGCCTCCAGGGCCCGGATGTTGCGGCCTTCCCGGCCGATGATGCGCCCCTTCATCTCTTCGTTGGGCAGGGCCACCACCGACACCGTCTGCTCCGCCACGTAATCGGAGGCGTAGCGCTTGATGGCCAGGGAGATGATCTCTTTGGCCTTGCGGTCGGCGTGCTCCTTGGCCTCGGTTTCGATGCGTTTCACCATGCGGGCGGAGTCGGCCCTGATCTCCCGCTCCATGGCGCGCAACAGGAATTCCTTGGCCTCGGTGGCGCTCATGCCGGCCAGCTGTTCCAGGCGGGCGTTTTGCTCCACCAGCAACTGCTGGTATTCTCCGATTGGGTCTTAAGCTCTTCTTCCCGCTGGGCCACCTGCTTGTATTTCTTCATGAGATCCGTGTCCCGTTCGTCCAGCAGATCTCCCTTTTTCTCCAGATGTTCTTCTCTCTGGACGAGGCGGCGCTCCAACTGGTTGAGTTCCTGGCGCCGTTCGTGGGTCTCCTTCTCGAAGTCCATCTTCATCTGCAGGAGCTGGTCTTTGGCAGCCAGCTTGGACTCTTTCTTGATGGCGTCGGCTTCTTTCCGGGCTTCATCCAGGATCTTCTTGCCCAAGGATTCCAGGGCCTACCTGGTTCCTTTCCATGACCACTTGCGGTATAAAAAGCCCGCCGCAAATCCGACGACGATGGTAAGAAAATCCATCATGATATACTTAAATATATCCATTTGATTTCCTTGCACTTATATCTTAACGAGGCCGCAGACGCCCTGCCGTGGGGTCAGGGCGCCCGGGCCCAGAGGTTGCGATGCCGGGAGACGACGCCGGGTACAGACAAGTGGATGGGGAGCGGCTTTAGGGGCCGCCGGGAGAGGCGATCGGGCGGAAACTAGCGGACGGCGGAGTTGACCGGGTAGTTTAGCCTGCAAAATTAAAAGTTACGGAGTCTTAACCCTGGGTTGACCCTGAGCTTCTCGGTATCCTTGGTCACTTTCCCCCATAGACCAATTATCTGTACCCGGGGCTGCCCGGGAGAAAAACTACCCTAATGGTTTTCGCCTCGGTCAATATTTACTGACCGATGGCTATATCTAAAATCCGCCCGGAAAGTTCGATGATCTGCCGTTCCACCTCACCCCATGCCGTTTCCCCCCACGCCGGACAGGCTCCGGGTATTTCAACCGGGCCGCTCTTCTCAAGGACCTGGGAGGAAAATAGGAATCGTGGGTCTCCAGCATCTGAATCAGTAGTTTGGACCGCTGCTCGATGTCGGCTTGGAGTTGCTGGTAATCCTCCTTGATCTCCAGGCATTCATATGCCAGGTTGAGTGCGGCCAGAATTGCCAAGTCGGCCAATGGGCTGGCCGGGAAAGGCCCGCTGCAGCTCGCGCAGTTGCTCGTCCACCTTGCGCGCTACGGTTTGCAGGCTTTCCGGAGATATGCTCCCCTTCAACGTGAAGGTGCGGCCTAAAATCTCCACCAAGACCGGCTGTGGCTCCTGACCCGGTTTTATGCCGATTCTCCTGTATCGATGATTTTTAGGCGATTGAGGATCTTATCGACCCGGTGGCGGATCACTTCCCGCTCCTGGGAGAGCTTCTCCAGGGCGGCCTCGGCCTCCTTGAGAGCTTGTTCTTTTTCGGCCAGGGTTTGCGCCAAAGCCGCGTTGGCCTCCTTCAGCCTCGCCGTCTGGCCGAGTACCATCTCCAACTTCTGTTCCAATACGGTAAAGAGATCGGTAACCACAACACCCCCATTATTACTTTTGATTGTGCCCTTGCGTCGGTAATATGTCAAGCATTTTTACAGCTTTAATCGGCCCCAGAGCCTCCCGTAGGCGAGGCGCCAGATAGGTATAGCGCTTCACCGGCCGGTCGTTGTGAATGGCCATGCCCAGCGCCCGCTTGCTCCCCAGCAACACCACCAGGCGGCGGCCCCGGGTGAGGGCGGTGTATAGCAAATTGCGCTGCAGCAGCATATAGTGGTGGGTGGAGAGGACGATGAGCACCCCGGGAAATTCGCTGCCCTGGGCCTTGTGCACCGTCACGGCATAGGCCAGGGTAATTTCCTCCTTCTCCCCCGGGTCGTAGGTGACCACCCGGCCGTCAAAATCCACCTGGAGCTGGCCGGTGGCGGCGATATAACCGCACACCTGGCCGATGTCGCCGTTGAACACTTCCTTGTAATAATTGTTCCGGAGCTGCATGACCTTATCAAGGCGCCGGAAGGCCCGGCCCCCCCATTGCCAGGGGTGGGACTCCGGGTTGAGGCGCTGCTGCAGTTCGTGGTTCAGGTTCTGAATGCCCACCGGACCCCGGTGCATGGGGGTGATCACCTGCAGGTCCCGCATGGGGTCTAAGCCGTAATGCCGGGGAATCTCCCGGCCTACCAGGTCCAGCAGGCGCCTTTTCAAATCTTCCGGTTCATCCGCTTCGATGAAGACGAAATCGCCCCGGCCCAGCTTGCTGGGCAGGATGGGGAACTCCCCCTGGTTGATGCGGTGGGCGTTGACCACGATAAGGCTTTCCCGGGCCTGGCGGTAAATCTGGGTCAGGTGCATCACCCGCAATACCCCGGAGTCCATCAGGTCCTTGAGGACGTTGCCGGGTCCCACTGCCGGGAGTTGGTGGGCGTCCCCCACCAGGATGAGGCGGGCGTTGGCGGGGATGGCCCGCAGCAGGTGGTACATCAGGTAGATATCCACCATGGAGGTTTCATCCACCACCACGACCTCGGCCTTGAGGGGCTCGGCCGGACCGCGTTTAAAGCCGCCGGTCTGGGGGGAAAACTCCAGGGCCCGGTGGATGGTCGTGGCCGCGGCCGCGGTGGTTTCGCTCAGGCGCTTGGCGGCCCGGCCCGTGGGGGCCATGAGGAGCACCCGGGCCCCCAGGCCCTGATACAGGTCCAGGATGCAGCTGATGATGGTGGTCTTGCCGGTGCCGGGGCCGCCGGTGATGACCATGACCTTCTCTTGGAGGGCCGCGGCCACGGCCTGGGCCTGCTCCTCGGAGAGCTCCAGCCGTTGCCGGGCCTGTACCTGGGCGAGCAGATCGTCCAGATGCAGGGGTGGAGCAGCCCCGGAGGTGGTGGCCAGGCGTCCCAGGGTCTGGGCCACCCCGGTTTCCGCCACCCAGGCGGTCCGCTTGTAGACCCCGCGTTGCCCATGGTCCAGCTCCGGCAGGTTGACCCGCCCTTCCCGGGCCTGGAGTTCCAGGGCCTTGGCCAAGGGCTTACGGTCCACCTGGAGCAATTCCTCGGTGCGGTCCAACAATTCGTCTTCAGGAACGTAGACGTGGCCGTCGGAGGCGAAGGCGTCCAGGGTGTGGAGCAAACCCGCGGCCAATCTGGCCGGGGTCAGGGGGTCAAGGTTGAGGCGGCCGGCCAGGCGATCGGCGGTCAGGAAGCCCAGCCCCTGGATGTCCAGAGCCAGTTGATAAGGGTTGGTGGTAACTACTTCCAGGGCCTGGGCCCCGTAGCGTCTGGTAAATCTTGCCGGCGTGAGCCAGGCCCACCCCGAGGCCCTGCAGGGCCACCACCACGTCCCGCATCTCCTTGCGGCCCTGCCAGTCATGGCGGATCTGCTCAATCCGCTTGGGACCGATGCCCGAGACCTCTTTCAGGCGTTCCGGCTGGTCATCGATGACCGTCAGGGTCTCGCCGCCGAAATGGGCTACCAGGCGCTGGGCCAACTCCGGCCCGATGCCCTTGATGAGCCCCGAAGCCAGGTACTTTTCGATGCCGGCTACCGTGGCCGGCAGCACCGCGTACCACCAGACCACCTTAAACTGCTCGCCCCACTTGGGATGCACCTCGTAGGTGCCCTTCAGATGGAGCTGTTCACCCTCCTGGACCCCGGCCAGAGGCCCCACCACGGTGACGGGGTGCCGCGCCCCCTTGACCTTGAGGCGCACCACGGCGTAGTGGGTTTCGGGATCGGCGAAGGTGAGCCGCTCGACGGCGCCCTCCAGGGTTTCCAGGGCTTGGCCGGCGATTTCGGCGGGGATGGGAGGCTTGGGCTCGGCCATTAGCAGGGAGATTTAAGATTGATTATCAACGCGGTCGGCGTGGTAAACTCATTCGGACAACCTTACTGTTTTTCCTAAAATCTGGCGGTGGGCGCAGCTTCAAGCTCGTGGTGCGTCGCCATTTAAAACCTCGGTTGGCGCCGGCTCGGCCAGGATCTTCTGGCTGATGCCCCGGCCCAGGGCGATGCGGCCGCCGTTGATGCCGATGATGATGAGGCCGCGGTTATTTTGCAGGATTTCCACTTCCTGGCCCAGATTAAGGCCCAGGGCCAGCAAGCGGGCCCGCAGCATCCGGCCGCCCCGGTGTCCGGTGATGCGCACCTTTTGCCCGGGCAAAGCCATGGCCAGGGAATGGTCCGCCACTTCCGGCTCTTCCGCCGCAACCTTTTGAAACCTTTTAAACACCCTGGCTTCCCCAATCCTTCAGCCGGCAGGCGGTGCAGTAGCCGTACACCTGCAACTGATGGCCTTTGATCTGATAGTGGTATTTGTGGGCCAACTGTTCCTCCAGGAGCTGCAAAGTCGGCTCCTCGAATTCCTGGATTTCCCCGCAACCCAGGCAGCGGAGATGATTATGGTCGGCGTGGCCGTAAATATGCTCGTAATGCCAGTGGCCGTCGCTGAAATCCACTTCCCGGATCAGGCCGCAATCGATGAAGAGCGGCAGAGCCCGGTAGATGGAGGCCTTGGAAACCTTGGAGCCCTTGCCCTTGAGCTGCAGATAGAGCCCGTCCACATCAAAGTGGCCGTGCACCTCGAAGATTTCCCGGAGAATCTCCTCGCGCTCCGGCGTGCGCCGCAGTCCCCGCTGGCGAAGATAATCCTGGAAGATCTGGAGTTCGGAAGTCACAATCTGCAAAGTGATGTAATTGAGAATTAATCTCGATAATAACTTATTTGGGGCAAAAGTCAAGGAAAGTTTAGAGCAGGTCGCCCCCGGGGGCGGCCAGGCCGGGAGCTTCGGGAGGGCCAGGGGCCCGAAAAAACGAACGGCGCCGGCTGGCGCCGCTCAGGAGATTATTTATCCGTTAACTTAGAGGTGTCGGCTTACATAGACGAGACAAAACCCGAGGGCGACACCGGTGGCGATGTGCATGGCCAAGCGGGACTGGTCGGTAACCAGGTTCTGCCAGCGCCAGCGCCCGGGATTTTTCTCCCCCGGCAATCCCCTGACAGGTTGGTCGATTTTCTCGGGGAGAGATTCGAGCGCCTCCGAAGGCCGGCGGGCGATCTGGCAAACCTCGCCCATCAAGGCGGTCGGGGTCTCCTGGTAGAGCAGCAGACAACTATCCACTACCTCGGGGTCGTAGAGGACCCCCCGTTTCTGGGAGATTTCCTCCAGGGCCTTGTCAATGCCCAGGGCCGGGCGGTAGGGCCGGTGGGAGCACATCGCTTCCACCACATCCGCCACCCCCAGGATCTTGGCTTCCAGCAGGATTTCCCGGCTCTCGAGGCCGTGCGGATAGCCGGAGCCGTTTATCCTTTCATGATGCTGCATGATGATCTGGGTAATCTGGCCTGGAATCTCCAGCGGCTTCAGGATATTATAGGCCACCTGGGGATGGGTTTTGATAATGGCGAATTCCAGGTCCGTCAACTTTCCAGGTTTGCTGAGAATCTCATTCGGTACGGCGATTTTCCCGAGGTCATGGAGACTACCGGCCACATGGAGTTCCTCGATGCGAGCTTCGGAGAGGCCCATACGTTGGGCAATGGCAACGGCAATGTGGGTGGTCCGCTGCTGGTGGTCGACGGTGTAAGGGTCCCTGGCCCCGATGGTGGACTCCATAACCTGGATGATGGCCTCCATGCTGACTCCTTTAACTTTCCTAAACCACCACTGCCGCTGGATAATCCCAGGGAGAGGTCATTTAATTTGATTATGGAAGGAAATTATAAGGAATTTGGCTAACTGACAATAAGGATTTCCCTGATTTCCACCATCGCTTTCCCCGAATTCTTTCCGGCCTGGTGAACTTGAAACGAGCGACTGGGGCAGATTTTAACCGACCGTGACATTTTTCGGTCCCAATGCTTCCTTTGGTTTCATAATTGGGGTATTTTTAGGCAGAGGTTGCCGTTTTTTCCTGTCACCGTGGGCCCCACAAAGGTCTAGGCTTTTTAAATCACTGAAATTCTTGCTTCGATCAGAATGACTTTTCAGGTGCAGTAAGGTCTTAAATAGCTTTTCGGTAGGAGTCGCAGAATTGTCGGAGAAAGCTCCACCAGTCCATCAGGCCCACTTGCCGCCCGGCCGCCAGCCGGAGCTCGGGACCCTGGCCCACTTATTGGGCCACCGCTTCAAGGACCCCTCCTGGCTGGATCAGGCCTTGCGGCACAGTTCCTTTGCCCATGAAAACCCGGGAGCCGGCCCCAGTAACGAGCAGCTGGAGTTTTTGGGGGACGCGGTCCTGGCCCTGACGGTGAGTAATTTGCTGCTGCAGCACTTTCCCCAGAGCTCCGAAGGGGAGCTGTCCCGGGGTCGGGCCGCCCTGGTGAACGCCCGGCGCCTGGCGGCTTTGGCTCGAGAGCTGGACCTGGGAGCCTATCTCCTGCTGGGCAAAGGCGAGGAGCAGCAGGCCGGGCGGGAGAAGCCCTCACTTCTCGCCGACGCCCTGGAGGCGGTGATAGCCGCGGTCTTTCTCGACGGCGGCCTCAAGGCCGCGGACCGCTTAACCCGGCGCTGGTTTACGCCCTTGCTGGCTGGGCTGGCCGAGTCGCCCTGGCAGGACTTCAAAACCAGGTTGCAGGAACTGACCCAGGCTCGCTTCAAGGGCTCGCCCACTTACGCCTTGCTGTCCGAAAGCGGCCCCAGTCATGCCCGACTATTTGAAGTGGAGGTGCGTCTGGGCGAGCGCCCCCTGGCCCAGGGCCGGGGCCGCACCAAGAAGCAGGCCGAACAGCTGGCGGCCCGAGAGGCCCTGGAGACGCTGGCGGAATTAGCCGTAGAGGAGGATAGGGGAGGGGAATAGAAGGCAGGTAGCACCGGCGTCTCCCCCACTAAAGGCGCGTTTCGTCATTCAGATCATATCGCTAATTAGTTGGGATTTTTGAGAAGTTTCAGGTGTGGCAAGAGACGTGGAATCTTTTTAACCAGAGATATAACCTCTGGTCGCCAAATCTGGAGAAAATGGACTTTCCGCCGCAATTTGTGCTATTTTGTTATCTGCGCGAAGAATTAGCTTCGAGAAGAGGACCATTTGGGAGATTTTATTCGGGCAAAGAGGGCGGTTCAAAACCCTCGTCTGATGCAGAAAAAGCTATGGATGCGGCATAATATCGGGTAAATTCAAGCAGGGCTTTACGTGCATGCAACAGAGAATCAAAGCAATTGGCACTTTCCTGACAGCGGGAGGTCGCTATGAGAAAGCCCGGAAGCAAAACCACAGGCGGATTAACCTGTCTCCTTTTCCTCACCGTGGTTCTGATGGTAATCCAGTTCACCCCAGCCCGGGCCGGGGTCAAGTGGACCATCAACGGTCCCGAAGGCGGGCCGGTGAATTGCTTTGTCTCCTCGGATGTCACGGGCACCGTGATCTATGCCGGCTGCGACGGCGGCGTCTGGAAGAGCGTTGACGCCGGCGAACACTGGCAGTTCCTCGCCAACGCTCCCACCCGGGTCACCAAGCTGGCCATTAACCCCATCGACACCTCGGTTGTTTATGCAGGCAATATCGAGCGGATATACAAGAGTGCGGATGGCGGCCAAACCTGGAGTGCGGTGCTCTCCCGGAGCGGCACGCTCACCGGTCTGGCCGTGGACCCGCACGTGCCGCAAAACGTCTTCGTCTCCTATGAAGCCATAGTTAACGGCAGCGGTCCGCTCTACCGGAGTACCGATGCCGGCGCCACCTGGACTGCGGTGACGCCGGTGCGCCTCGGGCAGCCAACTAATCCCATCATTTCCATCGGCCAACTGGTGCTCGATCCCTTCATTCCCTCCACCGTCTATGTCGGTCCAAGCTTCTGTAGGAGCACGGATTCCGGTGACACTTTCACAGATCTTTCAGCGTATCCCAGCCCTTGGTTCATTTACGCTCCTTCCGACGAACAGAATGTTCTCTATGGCACGCCGCCGATTTTTAAGAGTGTTGGTGATTTCTGCCTCAACCACAGTATTTGGAGATCGAATAACGCCGGAGATGGCTGGATCGACTTCGGTCCTGACAATTTAGGCTGCCACGAGTCTTTCGTCGGCTGCATGGTCTCCCATCAAGGCATCGGCTATGCCGTGCTGATCGGCACCCTGGGTGATGGGGTCATTAAAGGCTATTTTCCTTATGGCAATTGGGACCGGGTAAACAACGGCCTGGGCAACGGTCTGCATTGGCTGAATATCAAGGACCTGACTCTTCACGTCCCGGTTGGCGCCTTTGCCGCCCTGGACAGCGGGGTCTACCGGACCGATGTGCTGGAACCGGGCGCCGACTGGCACGCCAAGAACCTGGGCCTGAGCAACGCCGTGGTTTCCAGCCTGGCGCTGGCCAAAGACCCGCAACACACCGTTTATGCCGGGACCAGCGGCGGCGGCATCTTCAAGAGCGCCGATAACGGCCAGAGCTGGCAGCCTATTAACCAGGGTATTACCCAATTAATTCCTTACAGTTATCAGTATGTGAATAAAGTGGCGGCGCTGGCGGTGGAGTGGCCCAATTTTTTTAAGGTCTATGCCGCCACCAATAATGGCCTGTATCGGAGTATCTACGCCGGCATGACCTGGATTCCCACTGCCATAACTTTATCAACCAGTGCCGTGGTCATAGATCCACAAAATCCCAGCATAGTTTATGCCCTGACAAATTATTCGGGACTTTGGGTGAGCCCGGACGCCGGCCAGACCTGGCCGTCTCAACTCGCTCCCCTTCCTTCCGCGGCCTCAATCATAGCCATCGGTCCCACTGCCTTTCCCATGTATGCCGGGACATCTGGCGTGCATAAGCTGACCTCGGCGACTGGTCAATGGCAGCCGGCAGGTCTGGATGCAATTAATGTTTTTTCCCTGGCCGTAGACCCCAAGACCCCGACTACTCTTTATGCCGGCACTACCAGCGGCCTCTACCAGAGCCCGGACCGGGGGCGCCACCTGGTCCGCTTCTCCCATCGGCTTCTCCGGCCGCTTGGTCAATAGCGTCAGCATTGATCCCGTTTCCTCCGCCGTCTATGTCGGCCTGGCAAACGGCCTGGCCAGCGACGATGGGGGGAAAACCTGGTATCAAACGAGTGGCGGCGCCTGGCAGAGCACTAACGGCGGCCAGACATGGACCGACCTACGGACACCGAAAGATCGCTCGGTCAACGCCCTGGCCCTGGATCCGGCCAACTCTCTCCTCTACTGCGGCCTGCAAGGGTTGGGCGTGGCGGTTGGCGATGCGTGTGCCAGTGCCAATGGGATAACTTCGTTGTTTTCCTTACTTTTGGGAGATTAATCGGAAAAAGTCAAAGTCGTGCCACGAAGAGGCCAGTGCTGAAAGGCCGCGGTCCCACCCTGGGGAGACCAGACTCGTTGAACTATCCATGTTTAAGAATTGTTTTCCGGGTAACCAGACAGGCAGGGGGCCGAAAGGCGCCGCTAATGATTCTGACAACCCCGCCATAAGCGCCAGTAGGTTAACAAGAGAAATGT
The DNA here is from genome assembly GCA_963796215.1 of uncultured delta proteobacterium. GTDB lineage: Bacteria > Desulfobacterota > Desulfobaccia > Desulfobaccales > 0-14-0-80-60-11 > JAPLJC01. The sequence goes on from CAWCKU010000009.1 coordinate 19,802, forward strand.
TGCTTTTCTTCCAACGTTTGATCCCTGAACAACTGGGACAAGCCCGGTTCGGAACCGACCATCTCCAATAAGTGCAACTCATCGAACAGTAATTTTTTCAAAAACCTTGAGCCATGCTGTCTTTCTCGGCGCACTGCCAGGTAACAAAGGAACTTCTTAGTTAAGGCTGCCTTGAAGCAAAGTATCTGCTATCAATCAACCCTTATAAAACCCATCAAGGTGGTTTGATCTGGTGATCAGAGCTGTATTTAAGATCCTGGTGACATTTAAGGTTTTAGTTCCAAGTGTCAGGTCTAATCTTATCTCGGTTTTATGATTGACCGTAAAATCTTGGTCATCACCGATTAGTTGATTTTCTTCGTGATCTTCCTGCCAAATGTCCCGCCCTGCTGGCCCCTTATCTCCTCTCTGGATAACCTGAATCAATCCGGAAACGTCCGGAAATTTCTGCTTTGGAGCGGCTTATGGCGAAACTTTATTCCGCTGCAACCAGCCCTCCCGCCCGAGAGATACGACCTGTGGCCCTTTAGCTGAGTTTAACTTTATCGGGCGGGTGTGCCCCCGCCCCGCTGCGCGGCCGCAGGCGCTATTACTGGCCACTATTCCTTGTTCCGCTACGGACGCGCCGCGACCATGAAATAGGCTGCAAATAAAAAGACTTGATACCTTAACTTCTCCGGTCCGCAGCGGCACCGAGGCGTAACCATTTGCGCAAAGAATTTGGCTCCCTGAAGGGGGGAGGAGGTCAACCGTCCCATCCTCACCAAAAAACCATCTTTAAATTCACAGATAAATGCGTTTGGGCTGGGGGGAATGAGTTATTTTGCAGGCGCAGGGCGCGTTTTATGCACCGATAAAGACTCCCGCAACAGAATAGAATAATTTTGGGCAAAATTGTCAACCAAAGGGGCGGTTCTCGAACCGCCCCTTTGGTTCAGATGGATTTGCTGTCCTTACTTGTTGGCCTTTGA
>CAWCKU010000010.1:0-50886 GCA_963796215.1 uncultured delta proteobacterium
CGTGGGTCGCAGGTTCGAATCCTGCCAGGCGCGCCAATTAAATCAAGGAGTTAGCCGATTTCAGCTAACCCGTTTTTGCCTCTTGGTCAATCGAGCCATGGCATGCTGAGTTATTTTGTTGCCATCCCCACTTATTGGAGCCATCCGGGGGGGGCGGGCCCGGCAGAGGTGGTGTATGACCACCCCACCCCCCTGGATAGCCCGGGCACCCTGAGGCGGACCTTGGCAAGCCTGACGCCCTTGGTCTCCGCCGGGGTGCAGGTGGGAGTGGTAGCCGCGGCTGCCTCCCCGGCCTTGGCCGAGGCCGTGGAAAGCCGGGTGCAAGACCTCATCCAGGCCCCACCGCTGCCATTTCCGGTGGCCTTCTTTTCGGCCTCGCATTTACGAGCCCTGCAAGACTTTGTTCGCCAACACGGCCGGCCGGAGTGGACCCCGCTCCTTTCTCTCTCCGGCTATGCCCAGATCCGCAATCTTACCCTGATCCTGGCAAATATTTGTCAAGCTGAGGTGCTGATCAGCCTGGATGACGATGAAATTATCACTGACCTGGATTTTTTGGCCAGGATAGCGCGGGACTTTGCCACGCTCTCCCGGGAATATCCCAGCTTCGGGCTGGCCGGCATTTATCGGGATGCCCGGGGGGGGGTGCTGCTGCCGGAGCCCCAGGCCCCCTGGGCCGGTTATTGGCCCAAAATAAGCTGGCTGAACGAAGCCTTCACGCAATTGCTGGCCGCGCCTCGACTGCCGGTTACCCCACTCGCTTTGGGGGGTAACCTGGCCTTAAGTTCCCGGGTCTTCCGGTGGGTCCCCTTTGATCCGGCCATCCCCCGGGGAGAAGATGTGGATTATGTCCTTAATGCTCGCCTGCTGAAAATTCCTTTCTTTCTGGACCAGGAACTCAGTATTACCCACCTGCCCCCCGATAAGCCCCATCCCACCTGGCTCCGGCTGCGCCAGGATTTGCTCAGGTTTACTTACGCCCGGCAAAAACTGCGGCAGCAAGAACCGCGGCCGGGTTTGGCGCTGGTGAGCGCTGCGGATCTCCAGCCCTATCCGGGCAATTTCCTGGGAGACGATCTGGAAATGCGCGCCTATCAAAGCCATACCCGCCTGGCCCTGGATTATCTGTCCGCGGGCGACTCCCAAGGGGCCCGGCAGACGCTGGAAAATTTGGTCTTGCTGGAACAGGTGATCCACTCCGGCAAGAATGTCTTCCGGGAATATTTAGATATCGTGGCTCAATGGCAGGCGCTCCAAAGTTGGCTGGCCGAACCCGAGGTGGCGGCTCAGGCCCGAAAAACCATCTGGGGGTAGCATGACGGAACCGCCGCAGCTGATCAAGCCCTCCGAATGGCCCCGGGAAGCCGCCCTGCCTCGCCTCGGCTTGCTGCCCGCCGACGGCTTCAATCTTGACGAGCTGCTGGCCATTAAACAGCAGGAAAAGGTGCCGGTGCACGTCGTCTTTCCGGTGCGCACCTCCCGGGAAGCTGAAAATTTAGAGCAGTTGTTGGCCATTTTGCAGCCTCTGTGCGGACGACTCATCGATCAGATCTGGGTTGCTTTCGGTGGCCAACGCTTAGGCCGGCTGAGCCGCCTCCCCCTGGCAGCTTCGCACGTCACGATCTTCCCGGCCCGGCAACTTCTCCCCCCGGATCAAAGGGGAGCCCCGGTGGGCAAGGGCGCGGTGATGCGGGCTTTGCTCTATCACCTGGTAACCCGGGCCGGAGTGACCCAGCCCCGGAGCGTGATCGAATTCCTCGATGCCGATATTCGCCCCCCCTACTTTCATCCCGGCTGGGTGGTGGGGCCGGTGGGAGCCGTCCTCCGGTATCGCCAGGTCGAAGCCGCCAAGGTCGTCTATCAGCGCCCCCGGGGCGGCAGGCTGAATACCATGTTTCGGTCCCTGGTGGCGCTCTGTCCCCATCCCGCCATCCAGGCCTTGCAGCAACTGGTGTATTTGCTGTCGGGAGAGATGGCCGGAACTTTGCGCTATTGGACCAGGCAGTCATTCAAGTGCGGCTATGGCGTGGAGACCGCGATTCTCCTGTCCTTTGCCCTTGATCTGCTGCAATTATCGCCGGGCACTGCTGACCTCGATCATCTGGTGCAGGTGTATGTCGGCCAGATGGACCATCGTCATTCCCCGCTCACCTCGACGCCGCGCCGCCGCGGTCTGGATCAGATGGCGGGCAATGTCTTCCATACCCTGCTGGAGGTTTTGGCCGGGGCCGATATCGGCCCCTGCTTCCCCGAGAATTTTGTCCCGAAGTTGAGTATTCCTTTCCATGAACAGGGAAAGGCCGAACGGTTGGGATGGCTGCAGATCAACTTGGGGGATTTAAGCCTGCCTCCCTTAGGCGCCTGTCCTGAGGTGCGTACCGCCCTGCGTGAGGTCAGCCCGGCATGAAAGTGGCTCAGATCGCCCCACCCTGGATTCCGGTGCCTCCCGTGACTTACGGGGGGACCGAGTTGATGGTGGCCGCCTTGATCCGCGGCTTACAATCCCAAAATGTCGAAACGGTACTGTTCGCCGCCGGGGACTCCACCCTAAAGGTCCCGGTTTTGGGACCTTTTGCCCAGGCCTTCTGGCCGCCGGACAAGTTTTCCGAAAACCTGCATTTGGCTTTCGCCTTTGGGCATCTGCAGACGGAACCTCCCCAGGTGATTCACTCGCATCTGGAAAATGCCGCCGGTTTCTGGTCGGTCAGTTGCCCCGCCGTCCCCCTGGTGATCACCCTCCATACGCCCCTGACTCCGATGAAATGTGAGTACCTCCGCCATTTCCCCCGGGCCTATGTGGTGGCGGTCAGTGCCTTTCAAGGCAAGCAGTTGGGCCAGCACCCCCGCCTCCGGCTGATTCCCCATGGCCTGAAGGCTGAGGACTATCCCTTTCAGGCGGATAAAGAGGATTTTCTGTTGTTTCTGGGCCGCATCTATCCGGATAAAGGTCTGCATACCGCCATCCGGCTGGCCCAGGAAATGGGGGAACGGCTGGTGATCGCCGGTCCGGTCTTCACTCCGGATCGAGCCTATTTCGAGCAGCAGATCCGCCCACATCTGGACGGAGACCGGATTAGCTATGTGGGGGCCGCCGATTTTCCCCACAAGGTCGATCTCCTGAAGCGGGCCAAGGCCCTGGTCTCCCCCCTGGAGGTGGATGAAGCCTTTGGGCTGGTAATGCTGGAGGCCATGCTGTGTGGCACGCCGGTTTTGGCTTATGGCCGCGGCGCCGTCCCGGAGGTCGTGCTGCACGAAGAAACCGGTTTCGTGGCCCATTCCTATGCCGAATTACGCCAGGGCCTGCGACAATTGTTTCGCCTGGACCCGTATCGCAGTCGGGATTTTGCTGTCCAGCAATTCTCCTGGGAGCGCATGGTGGCGGCCCATCTGGACCTGTATCGCACCGCCGGGCCGTAGATCTTAATCAACCATCTAAATGTCTGATCACGAAGCTGATTAGCTGGCAAAATGGCACAAAATCTCTTATCTTAGCTTCATCGCCCGCCGGGGTCTCGCCCGCGAGGCGCTTAATCTCATGCCATGATCTCGCCATTGGTTCTAAAATTAGGGCTGGTCAGGTTTGCCACTTCCCTTTTAGTGGTATTATTGGTTAATGTGCTCAACCGGGTTTTAATGGTGGAACTGGGGGTGCCGGCGCAGGTGGTAACTTTCTGTTTTGCCTTTCAGCATGTCATGACCCCGGCAGGTTTGGTCAGCGGCTATTATTCCGATAGCCGTCTTCTGGCCGGCCGGCATCGCACCCCTTATCTTTGGGGCGGGATGCTCTTGAGCATGGCCGTGATGCCCTTCTTTCCCCCTTGGGCCCAGGCTTTGGGGGCCGCTCCCCATGACCGCACCCTGGTTTACCTGGGAGTGCTGTTGTTCTCCCTTTTTGGCATCGGCACCACTGTCTCCGCTACGGCCATCAACTCCCTGTTGGTGGATCAAGTCGAAGTGCAAAAAAGGGGCTCAGCCCTGACCGTGGTCTGGATCCTGACTCTGGCCGGGTTTATTGCCGGTTCAGCCCTGATCGATGTTCTCCCCACCTCTGATCCGCATTGGCTAAACAAGATTTTTGGCCTGGTCACCCTCATTGTGGCCCTCACCACCTGGTTGGCCGCCAGGGGCGTGGAGCCTCCTTGCGCCACGCGGCCTATCCCCCACGCGCACCGGCAGCGGCATCTGTGGCCGGTACTTAGATTTTTGGGCAGCCATCGGCAAGCCCTGTGTTTTTTTGGGTTTTTATGTGCTACCATTTTTTTTCTGGCTATTCAGACTTTTCTGCTCACCGCTTTTGGGGGGGAGGTCTGGGGCCTGCCGCTGGCCCAAACCAACAAGTTCGGGATTTACACCAGTTACGGCGTCATCATCGCCATGGTGGCAGGACAAATCCTGTTGGGGCGGCGAAACCGCCGGGGCGACTGGTCCATTTTGGTCCTGAGCCTGTTGTTGGGCGCCCTGGCCTTTGCCCTCCTGAGTTTGACCGCCTTTAGACCTGACCTGACCCGAAGCCTTTATGTCCTCTGGCTTCTGGGGTTTTCCCGGGGCTTGTATAATGTGGGGATTTCTCACCTCACCATGAGCTTTGTTCATCCAGCCTTTTCGGGAATATTCATGGGCCTCTGGAATTTGGTGAGCGGCCTGGCCCTGGCGGCCGGCGAGATGGCCGGGGGCATTCTTAAGGACCAGCTCTTTTCTCTTGTGGGAAAGGTGAATGACGCCTATGGTTGGGTATTCTTAATCGAAGGCTTAGGCCTCCTGATTTGTTTAGTCCTGCTGGTCCCCATGCGACAAGGGAATTACCATTTACATTTAGATATCATGTTCCCCAAAACCAACCGGCTTAAGCAGCCAGGGTGAATCCGGCCATGCTCACCAGGACTCGGGAGATCCTTAACGGCAAAATAATCGGCTTGCTGTTCGCCTGTTTGCTGCTCTCCGCCTTCGGGTGCGGCTCGAGTGGGGAGGAGCAGTCCCGAGACTCCCTTACCTATACCCTGGACCCCGACACCCAAATGCTGGTCGCCGCCTTGGCCCAACAAACCAAGCTCCCCGCCTATAATGAGTTTAACCGGAATTTCATCGGGCTGTTCGTGCCCCCCTCCTTGTTGCCTTGGGAGCCTTATGTCCTGGCCCTGGCCACGGAAAGCAAGATCCCGGCGATTATCTCCTTGGATGCCCCCTGGGTGCAGCGTTACGGCATGGACGGCTGGCTTTACGAATTGGAGCGCACCAAGGTCGTTCCCAAGAAAGAGCTGGCGGATTTGACCCCGTCCGTGGTTGCGGCCTTTTCGGTGCCGCTCCCCCGGATTATGGGGCCGCCGGTGAAGGAACTGGTGGCCGTGCCCACCTATATTAAGGGCAATATTCTGTTTTATCGCCAGGATTTGCTGCAACGTTACCAGTTCAAAGCCCCACCCCGCACCTGGGACGAGTTAAAAGCCATGTGTCGCAAGATTATGCCCCAGGAACGGTCGCTCAAATATGGCTTGATCTTCCATCCCAGCAATTTTCTCAATGATTTCCTGCCCATTCTCTGGGGTTACCAGCGGCGACGTCGTCGACGCCAATAACCGCCTGGTGCTGCACCAAGATAAGAATCGGGCCGCCTGCCTGGCCGCCCTCACCGACCTCAAAGGCATGCAGGGCACCATTGCCCCCGCTCCTAAAGACCTGGCCCAATTCGCCTCCACTGACAGCGATCCTCTGCGGCAGGCTTTCTTCCGGGGGGAGGTCCTCTTTATGATAAATTGGGATACGCGCCTGCATGATTTAAGGGAGATGATGGCCCAAGATACTCAAAAAACTCCCGGGGCTCCCACGGACATCGACCAGATTGGGGTGGCGCCCATCCCCTGTCAGTCGGGCCAATCCAACCGCTACTCCAACATCGGTTCTTACGGCTGGGCCATCAACCGCTTTGCCGTCACCAGTACGAAGGTCATCGATGCGGCCAAAAAGTTCATCAGCGTGGTGGCGGATAAAAAATTTCAGGTCTTGGCGGCGGAAAAATTGGGCCGGGTGCCGGCTCGCCGCAGCGCCCTGAACGAAGTAACCAATAAAGAAGTGCTAAAAGTTTATCACAATGCTTTTGCGGTAGCCGACCTGCAGCTAAAGACCAGGCCGTACAACCGGCTGATTAATAATACCTTGGAAAAATATTTTTCTGAGGTCATTTATGGCCGGCGTTCCCCCGAAGATGCCGTCCAGACTGCGATTGTTGAGCTTAAAAAGCTTGGTGCCGACAAATAATATGAACGGCGAACCGCCTTACAGACGCTATTCACTGAAAACCCGGATCATAATATTGGCCCTGGCTGCCTTTTTATTCTGGGTGGTAATAATGTTTCCGCTGCTGAGTTATACCTTTGAGGGCCTTTTGAATCGCAGTATCAAGGCCATCGAGGAAACGCAAGGGGTGGCGGCCACTACTATCGCCCGGCTACTGGTGTTGGAATTCTCCCAATGGCAAGATTTATTGCAAATGACCTTCGCTGAGAAGAAAAAGGGGGAGGGACGCATTAAAAATCTCCTCTGGGAGAAGGTGGTCTTCAATGAAGTCATCGAGGGAATCGAACTCATTCAGGCCGCTACCGATGCCGAAGACCATCACCTGACCTATCTTTATTACCGTAGCGCCGTGCCGGACCCCATGGCCGGACCCCAAGACAAGAAAATGCTCAAGCCGATGGAGGGCCCCCAAAAAATTAACAAGAAGCTCTCTGGACGGGAAAAAGAGCTCATTGACAGCATCAATAACCGCAAAAAGGTTGACAAAAATCTCCTGGAGTCCATCAATCGCGGGCCCCTGGGAAGTGAGATGACGGTGCGCTATCTCCCGGTGCATGTCCTGGTCTCGGGCCAGGGGGCCGTTTATTGGGGGGTGGCTAAAATTGGCGTAAAAACCTCGGCCATTCGCCTGGCGCGTCTCCAGCAGGGCCTGGAACATGATTGGATACGCAAAGTCATTTGGCTGGAAGTCGTCTTGAGCCTTGGACTGGTGGGGATCTTGGCCACCAGCATCGCTTATAAATGGGTGCACAATTTTACCGAACCCCTAAAAAGCCTGGGCGTGGTCGCCCGCGGCTTGACCACTGCCAAACCGGGGGAATTTGATTTTTGGCTGGATAATCTGCGGCTGGTAGACGCCAACGAGCAGCCGGAGATCGCCAGCCTGCGGGAAATATTGCTGCGAATGTCGGCCGCGATTCATAAAGTTGGACAACGTTTGATCACCACGGAAAATGAGGCCTCCTGGGGCCGGGTGGCCTCCGGCGTTACCGCCGCGACCCTGGACCGGCTCAAAAAAATCCGCCCCCCGGAGAGCCGGCCCGGCGCCGGCGGCCAAGAGGCCGCCAAGGAGCTAAGGGAGTTTTTAGATCGGCTGCAAACCGAACTTCAAGATCTGCAACGGTTTGGCCCTACGGATCAAACGGCCTGGCAGATTTTTGACTTGCGGCCGGGGCTGCACAGCGCCTGGCGCCTGATTACGGCCAACCTGCCGGCCACGGTGCAGTGCACCCTGGAACTCACCGTCTTGCCGCCGGTCTGGGGCTCACCCTCGGAACTTGAGCTGGCCTTTTTTTATCTGCTGGAATATGCCGGGGCGCTCCTCGAGCCTGGGGGTGAATTAACCCTCCAGGTCCTGCCCGACTCAGCCGCGGCGCTGCGGCTCCAGCTACAATTTTCAGGACCCCGGCTCTCTCCCGAGGAATGCCGGAACCTCTTGAATCCCTTCCAGGACCCTGAAGCTATCCGGGGGTCTCTCGGTCCAGCCCTGACTGCCGCCATTGCCGCACAACACGGCGGCAGTCTGACCGTGCAGCCCTGGGAGCGGGGCTTGCTCTTCCTGTTTGAATTACCCAAGGCGCCGGTTGCCGATGAAAGCCAAGAGACCTGAGTTAATCAAGCGGCTCAGGCCGCATCTCGATAGGGGGGCGCGCCGGATGGCGGACGCCCTGCTGCGCACCCCCGATCGGCCTCTTAATTTATGCGCGGTCTTTGCCCGCCTGCTCTTGTTTAGTTTCGGCCGCACCGGTCGCCGTTTGCTCCTTCGGGAAACCCTCAAAGAGATTTATTTGACCGCCCTTCATGGCATCAACGTGGTGATTTATACCGCCTTGATGCTCGGGGTGTTGGTCATTGTCCATTCCACGCAACAGTTGGTCAAAGTCCAGGGGGAGGAATTCGTTGGCTGGCTGCTGGTGACCCTGGTGGTGCGCGAGCTGGGCCCCGTGTGGGTTGCCTTTTTCGTCTTGCTCCATTCCGGCACGGCGATCACGGTGGATTTGGGCAACATGTCCGTGACCGGCGAGATCGATGCCTTGAGGACCATGGGCATCGACGCCTATCGCTACCTCGGCTTCCCCCGTTTCTGGGGCTTGACCATCAGCCTGGTGGCCTTGTATGTCCTGACCGCCTTCATCGCCATCATTGGCGGCTTTTTGTTCGCCAAAATCTTTTCCGATATCTTTTGGGGCGATTTCTGGCGGTCGTTTCTCCATGCCCTGGAATGGGTCGACCTGGCCGTGGGGTTTACCAGATGTATTGTCTTCGGCATGGTCATTGCCACCGTCTCGATCTATTTCGGCTTTAAACCCCGAAACCACCTGGGGGAAGTGGCGCAATGCACCTCCACGGGGGCCATGCTCAGCCTGGTTCTGTGCGCCTCGTTGGATTTGCTCGTGGTAACCATCTATTATCTCTGAGCGCTTCAAGTTGTCGGAGCAAGATTCATGCCCTTAGAGTTGGAGATTTTGCCGCCATGTGGCGTTACAGTCTGATTTTGGAGCATATTACTCTGCCGCCGCCTTTCGGCAACTGGGCCGAGTCGTTTGAACTGCGGTTAGGAATGACGGAAGTCTTGCTAATCGAAGGAGCCAGCGCCGAAGATGGCCAAACTTTGCTCGATGTGGCGGCGACCCTGACTGAGCCCGGGCAAGGCCAGGTCCGCCTCTGGGGTAGGGAAATTTCCACCCTGAGGCGCCAGGAACTTTATAATTTGCGCCGTCAGCTTGCCTACGTTCATCCTAAACAGTCTCTCCTCCATTCCCTTACTCTGGCGGAAAATATCGGTTTGGGCTCTGCTTATCACCTCGGCCAGAACTTATCTGATACCTTGCGGGAGCACGCCCCCTTAATAAAACATTTGGGGCTGGAACCGTTTTTGTCCCGCCGTCCCTCCGAACTCTCCCAAGCCGCCTACACCTGCGCCCTCTGGGCCCGAGAGCTGGTCAAGCTGCCGGAATTGATCCTGGCGGTAGTGGAAGAATCTCCGGGGACTGCGGGTACGCAAAGGCTGATTTTAACCCTGCTCGAGGAGTATCTGGATCAGCGGGGCGCAGCCGTCATCCTGGCCGGCCATTCCCTGACCGCCTTCCACCATCTCGCCCATCGGATTTTAAAGCTGTCAGCCGGAAAAATCCGGGAACGCCGGCTCTTGGAACGTGGGGGGCGTCCTTTGATCGCCTATCTTCCTCTGGTCTGAAGAGAAGCGGGGGCCGGACCGCTACCGCTGTTTCATCTCCAGAGGCATGCTAGCGTGTTGGTTAAAGGTTCCTTCTTTTTATCCCCTCTCCCCCCAGCGGGGGGAGAGGTTAGGGGAGGGGGGAGATAATTAAACACTTTGGGCAACGAGTCTACGAAGAATTTTACTCAACTGTAGGTTTGCCTTGCACGTCCTGGTAGGGGCGGTTCTCGAACCGCCCGACCTCCGGCCGCCACTCTAAGAAGAGGATGGTTTTGGCGGAGGTGCCTGCAATTGCGGATGTTTTTCAAACCGCTCCAGGGACTGCCGCAGATTGCCCTGGCTATTGACCTGGCGCAGCCGTTCCAGGCAGAGCCGCAGTTGCGTCTTCTTCCCTAACCCGGAATAGACATCGAAGGCCCGGCCATAATAATAGAAGGCTCGCGACAGGTCACCCCGCGTTTGATACGTCTGCCCGAGGTATAACAGATCGGAGGCCATAGCCGCCCGATCCAATATCTTGCGGTCCGATTCCAGGGCCAGGGTAAAATTTGACACGGCTGCCTCGGTATTTCCCTGCAGCAGGGCTAACCTGCCCCACTGATGCTGCCAGGCCCCTTTGAGGTCGGGGCTGCCGGCCGCGGCTCGGGCCTTTTCCAGAAATTCCCCGGCAGGGCCGGCCTGCTTTTGGTCCAGGTAAAAGCTGGCCCAACGACAGTATATCCGGGGCAAGGCGGTCTTGGACCCGGATCTTTGCGCCGCCTCCTGGGCGAGTCGCAGATGTTCTTCAGCCTTCCCCGGATCCCCTGACTTTTGGGCCACCGTGGCCAGGTTGGCCTGATTGGTGCTGGCCTGCTCCCAGTTTTGGAGATCCTGGTTCAGCTCCCAGGCCTGCACGAAGAGTCTTCCGGCCTTCTCCAGGTCCCCCTGTTCCAGGGCGATGGCCGCCAGGTTATTGAGTTGTTGCGCCACTCCCTGGGGATAGTCCACGGCGCGGCTCAATTCCAGAGCCCGGGTGAAGTCCCGATCAGCCCGTCTTAAATCTCCCTGGGAAAACCACTGTTCCCCCTGTAGTGACAGGGAGGTGGCCCGCTGCACCTGCTGGCCGTAAGGGTCCTGTTTGGCCCCGCAGCCGCAGATCATGACGGCCGCCAGCAAGCACCCCGCCCAAGAGCTAAGGCACATGACGAGGTTCCACATGCAGAGGCTGACTCTTTTTTTCCTGGGGCAAGGTCAGACGAATCAAAGGGTTTGCCTTGACGGCTTCCACGACGGTTTTGCCTTCTTGGGTGGTTTCCGAGGCCGTTTCCATCAAGCCCGGAAACTCCTGGGTTCCCCCCTTAATATCGGCCAGGATGCCCTTAACGGTCTCGGTTTCCAGTTGGATAGTTTTACTGGCCGTCTGCAGGTTCTGGGCGACCGGCACCAAATCCCCCGTAATCTTCTGGATATTTAGGATCGCCTTGTCTACTTCGGTCATACTCAGGTTCATGCGGTTGTAAAAATCCTTTCGGCTCACCAACTCCCCCAGGGTCCCCTGGGCCTTGATTACGGAAACTACGACCTCATCAATATGATTCGCCGTAGCCAGCCAGGCCTTCTCGTGATTCTTGAGCCGCTCCGTCAGTAAAGTAATATTGTTGATGGTCAGACGGGCTTGTTTGATGGTCTCTTCATTGAAGAGTTCCGCCAGATTCTCGGACATGGTCTTGTGGGCTTGCGAGGCAATGGTGCCGGCGGCTCGAACCACTGGATAACCCGAAGAACCCGGGGCAATCTCGATATATTCACTCCCTATCAGGGTGGGCGCGATGACCTCCGCCACCGAATCGGTGCGGATGAGACGGGCCTTTTCCGTCAAAACCCTGATGGTGACTTCAACCTGATTCTCATCCTCCTTCCGCTTGAAATCAATATTAGTTACCTTGCCGATTTCCGTATTAAACATCTTGACCAGGGAGCCTTGCCGCAGGTTATAGCCTTGTTTGAAATAAACGTAATAAGTAGTTTGGGATTGGAACCATCCTTTCCCTTGGGCGATTACCAGCAAAGTTATCTTGATGAGGATGATCATCACCAAAAGAAAAAGCCCCACCATCTTTTCTTTCCTGGTAAACCCCTCTTCCATGGGCTTAACTCCTCGGGATGTCTTGCTGGCTTATCCAGCCCGGCATTCAGCGCCTAGGTCGCCGCGCAAATTTACCCCAACTATAAGACAATTAATTTAGATTGCAATCGTCCCGTAACGAATTTTAGCGTGGGGGGAATCTGCCGCTAGTTGCCGGGCCTTGCGACTTCTAGGCCGGATGCCGTTGCCCTGTTAAGTTCAAGGGCCACCAGGGAGCTGTGCTCCAGCGCCGCGCGTACCAAGGCCGCGGGCCAAGAGGGGCGCTATGGCGGCCAGGATCACGGCCAGAGGACCTTTATGGGTTATTATTAGAGTTTCACTATTGACCCCGGCCACCAAACCAAGATACCAATCGAGCACCCTTTGGCGCAGGGCCGCCAGGCTTTCCCCTCCCGGCGGGGCCGCGTTCTCTGGCCCCCTCGGGTCCCTGAGCCGCAAGTCCTTGAGTCTGGCAAAGGGCTGGCCTTCCAAGACGCCGCAGCCCAGCTCACGTAAAGCGGCTACTTCAACTATTCGGGGTGGAGGGCTGATCCTCTGGGCAATCAGCCTGGCCGTCATTACCGCCCGGGATAAATCACTCGTCATAATCGTCTGAATATTTTGCTGCCGGGCGAGATGATCGCCCAGCCGGATTGAGTCCATTTCACCCTTAGGGGTCAGGCGCGTGTCTGAGTGTCCTTGAACAATAGATGCAAGGGATTGCGGCGTCTCGCCATGTCGGCTCAGGAACAGGATCCGCTTTGTCATTCTGCTGCTATTCTGACTATAACAACGGTTCAGGGTCTAGGTTTTCCATGATATTGTCCAATCGCAGCCACAATAGCGTTAACCAATCTATTCCTGTAGTCACTATTGATAGACTTTTCTTCATCCCTATTTTTAATGATGCCACATTCCAATAAAAGTGCTGGCATAGTGGCGGTTCTTAATATAGCTAATTTGTTAAATTCATAAATACCTTTCTCTGTATCAATTAGTTTTCTATTCGCGCCTTTTATTGGTTCAGCGTGATGCAAGGTTGGTGAAAACCCCCTATTTAATAATTCTGCCCCAAGTAGTCTTGCCAATAATATATTACTTTTTGAAGTAACATTATCATCAGACACAAGAATACAGAATCCTTTATACAAATCGCAATAATAAAGTGATTCTCCTTGGTAATTCCATTTCGACAAATAGCATGGTAGGACTGAATCGTGATGGATTGAGATCAGTAAATCAGCCTTTCGATTTTTCGCTTCAATTGTCCTGCCCATCAGTGAGATATCGCTGCCGTCTTCATTAATAATAAACGACTTCTTAAACCCGCTTTTGATCAGTTCTGGAAGTAATAAAAAGGCCACTTTTTGATTGTAATAATACTCGTCTAGGCCATGGGCACTTAACGCTCCTCCACAATTCTTTGTATGCCCAATATCAATGGCCACGATAAACTTTTCCCTCAAATTTTCTGCATATCCAACGGGCGTCAAAAAAAGAATAATGGTTACTGTTAATATTATATAAACTAACTTTTGATCGATTTTTTGACTAGTTTCCATCTTAAAGGCCCCTTACCAATCTCAATGGTTTCACGACCGCCAAAAAATTATCCCGTTTCATCCTGATTTTCTTCACTGGTGGCCTTGGATTTTAAGCGGGGGATCAAATAATTAGCCCTATAGAACAAACCAAAAGATAGCAGCATAGCCGTGCCACCTACGATGCAGGCGAGTGATTTTCCCTGCCATAACCCCGCAAACCAACGACTGAAATCATCCATCATGATATTTAACTTACCGCCGTAGACTTCCAGATTATGTCTATACATCTTGGAATCTCCGGGCATAATCGGATAAATCTTCCCATCTGCAACTCCGTAACCCCAGGCGCCGTAAGGAAGATTTACGGCTCTTTGATAAATCAAGGCGGCGCCACCCAAACCAACCACCAGGATAATGGCGCTGATGAGATTAAGGTAGGTCCGTTGCTGGAACATTTTCCCTTTCATCTTGTTTTGGTTTGGTCGGTATAATTATCAGCAGGTCGATTGCCTTGGCTAAATCAGGTTATCCCTCGATTTGGGCGCTGCTGGACAGAGCATATCAGAATTTGGTGAGGAAATCTGATCAGGGTTTCGTCTTGGCCTTGGGCTCCCAGTCCGCCGCGGCCCAGCGCCTCATCGATCTTGCCGCTCCACCAGGGCGATGGCCAGCCACAGCTGCGCTAAGGGAAGCGACCGCACCCAGATGGACCCACCGGGGTTTAAGGGAAACCGCACCCGCGCTTTCCCTGCTAGGCCCACGGGAAAGGTATACCCGCCGTCCCTGCCCACCGCCGGATAGACGTTGATTTGCCGCGGCGACACCGAGTGGAAGGCGCATCCCAGGGCCTTGGCCACGGCCTCCTTAACCGACCAGAGCAGGGCCGCGGCCCCGGCCAAATCTCCACCCGTCAACCTCAAGGCCTCCTGCAGCTCCGGTCCGTGGAAGACCCGGTGCACCGGGTACTCTCCTTGGAATTCAGCGGTTTCGGCCACATCGATGCCGATCTCGGCGTCATCCCCGCCGAGGGCGGCCCAGATTCTGCCGCCACCCTCGCTGAAGGAGATGGCCGGGCCCCGATCTTCCCCCCGCCGGAGCTGGGGCCGGCCCAGCGGGTCGTGGACCACCTGGATCGGGACCGGGGCGTCCTTGGCGGCCTGAGCGCCTTTCCCGAGAGGATTTTCCCCGGCCCTCAGCTCCACCAGGTGAGCCCACAGGCTGGCAACCAGGCGCTGCTGGTCGCCGGCCCGGTTCGTCCGGCCACCTTTGCGGGGTTCGGGTCCAACCGGCAAGGAGGCATAGAAGACCGGTCCCCGGCCCTCAAGGAACCGCACGGCCTGGACCGTTATTTCTTGACCAGCCTTGGCCACCTCCACTCCCATCTTGCCCTCGCTGCGGCTCAGTCCGCAACCAAGTAAAAAAAGCCTCCGCCGACCCCAAACTTGAGACTTCTGCCAAAAGCCTTTTTGTCATCCTGAGCGAAGCGAAGGATCTCAGGTTTTGGTGGCACAGGCTTGCTAGCCTGTGCTGGAATAGGCACAGCCTGGAAAGGCTGGGCTACCAAACCGAGATTCTTCGGTCGCTTCACTCCCTCAGAATGATAGGTGCAAGGACTTTCGCAGAGGTCTCAACTTGCAGGCCCATGGCCTTAACCATTTCCCGACGGTCCCGGGTGAATCCCTCCGCCTTCTCTTTTGGCTCCCTGCTGGCCTGCTGCTGCTCGCGGCGATCGTGGTTGCAGGCTTACGAAATATTAATTAGAATGCTAGATTATTTTCACTAATTATCTTTGTCAAACCAATTTTCAGAGTTTCTCTCCCATACCTTGCCTCCCCTCTTTAGCTGGGCGCGATTTAAATTTGAGGGTCTGAGTTGTGGGATTTCTGCTAGGCTCAGGAACTTATCACAGCCCCGAAACCTTCCCAGAGCCGAATCACACCTGGCATTTTCCCCCACTAATCGCTAATTGCCGAAGCTGGCAAAGCATATTGCAAATATTCTTAAATCTCCTGGACGCCTATCATTGGGGTTTTACCCAGTAAAGAAATCGGACATTATGTAAAAAATTCTGACATGTCTTGTTGGCATCCCCTGTTCTTTTAGCTGATTAGCTCTGGTTATTATGTGGGCATAATTATTGCCTGTCCTAAGGTGAGGCATGAATGTGCATCGGGCCTTGAGGGATCTTCATTAAAAAAACTGATGAACCGGTTTTGCTCACCATGGGCTTAACTCAAATGAGGCGAAAAGGAAAATTATGCGAACCCGAAATCTCTGCTCCGGCAAAATTCTGGTGATCGCGGCGGCAATTCTGGGAGGCTTGGGGCTCTTGGCGGGAGACTCTTGGGCTGAAGATAAACCCTTATTTCACCCCGCGGGAGTCGCCGACCCGGGAAAGACCCCGGGGTTCACCTCTCCCGGCAAGCCGGATAAGATGAAGCTGGTAGAAAATCTTAGCCGGCTGCCGCTCTATTTCATTGAAAACCGGGGGCAAGTGGCTTCAGAGGTGCGGTATTACTTGCATGGCCCGGGACCCCGGATCGCCTTCACCTCGCGGCAGGCGGTGCTCAGCCTGAACCAGGGCCAGGGTCAGGCCGCCCAGATTCGCCTGACTCCACTGAGGAATGCGGCCGGGGGTGCAAATCAAGGGGCTGGCTCCCCAGCAGGCCAGGGTCAATTACCTACTGGGCCAAGACCCCAAGCAGTGGCGCACGGAGGTGCCCACCTGCGGCGCGGTGCTTTATCAGGAAGCCTACCCGGGCATCGACCTGAAATTTTATGGCACCGGCCGGCAGTTGGAGTATGACGTCATCGTCCAGCCCGGCGCCGACCCCGGCAAAGTTAAGTTCCGTTGTCAGGGCGCCCGCAGCGTGAAAGTCAATGCAGCCGGCGACCTGGTCATTGCTCTCCCCGGGGGCGGAGAACTGCGGCAACGCCGGCCCGTGGTCTACCAGGAGATCGACGGCCGGCGAGTGGCGCGAGAGGGCGGCTTCAAGCTGGCCAAGTCGCCGCAGGTCTACGGCTTTACCCTGGGAGCTTTTAATCCCCGTTATCCCCTCATCATCGACCCCTTCCTGGTCTTTTCCACCTACTTCGGCAACGCGGGTGAACCCGGCGAAAATCAAGTCACCGCGGCGGTGGACGATGCCGGCCAGGTTTATATCACCGGGACCACCACGGACACCGCTTTTCCCACCACTCCCGGCGCCTTTCAGACCACCCTGGGGGGCGGCAGTGACGTCTTTGTGGCCAAGTTCACGGCCGCGGGCGTTCTGGTCTATTCCACCTATTTGGGAGGGAGCGGTATCGATTACGGGAATGGCATCGCCGTGGATCAGGGAGGATCAGCGTTTATCGCCGGTACGACCACCTCCAGCGATTTTCCCATTACCGCCAGCGCTTACGCCAAGACCCTGAAAGGTACTCAGGATGCCTTTGTCACCAAACTCAATGGGAACGGCTCAGGCCTGGTCTACTCCACCTATCTGGGGGGCTCGTCTCAGGAGACTGGCAATGCCATCGCCCTGAACCAGCAGGGCGAGGCTTTCGTCACGGGTTCCACCAATTCCCCCAGATTTCCCTGATACTCCTGGGGCCTACCAGGGCAGTATTGGCGGTGGGAATGACGCATTTGTCACCCGGCTCAACCATACGGGTTCTAACCTGGTGTATTCCACCTTTCTGGGAGGCGTTGGGAATGACCGGGGCTATGGGATCGCGGTGGACGCCACCGGGGCGGCCCATGTGACCGGGTCTACCACGTCCACCGACTTTCCCCTGAACCTGGCCATCCAATCCACCAACGCCGGTGGGACGGACGCCTTTATCACCAAAATCGCAGCCGACGGCTCCTCCCTGGCTTATTCCACCTATCTGGGTGGCTCCGGGGATGACACCGCCTATGGGATCGCCACCGACGCCGACGGGGCTTCCTATGTCACCGGGTCTACTGCGTCCAGCGACTTCCCCACGGCCCACCCCATTATCAGCAGGTTACACGGCACCTACGACGCCTTTGTGACCAAAGTGGCCAGTTCAGCATTCCCGAAACAGTTGAACCTCATTTACTCCACGTATTTGGGCGGCAGCGACAATGACTTTGGCTCTGCCATCGCCGTGGATGCCCAGGGGTGCGCCTACGTGGCGGGCCAGACCATACTCATCGGACTTTCCCACGCGCAACTCCCTGTTTCCTTACCGCTACGGTTACGAGGCCTTTATCACGAAACTCAACGCCGGCGGCTCCCAGTGGCTCTTTTCCACGTTCCTGGGAGGCAGTGCAAATGATGAGGGCACTGGGGTAGCCGTAGACCGACAGGGCAGCATCTATGTCTCCGGCGTTACCAATTCCACCGATTTTCCTACCGTGAACGCCTGGAAAGGCAGCCGCACCGGCCCCGGCTATATCGCCTTCCTGGCCCAGATCAGGTTATCGGGTGCAGAAGGCCCGGTAAATTATTTGCTCCTGGAAGATTAACGCGGCTTTTCGCCTAGCCGGTAAGGAAGCAACTCTTTCAGGCCATTCAATCTTCAGGCCGGTAAAAATTTACACCCCCTCCTCTGGTGGGAGGGGGTGTTTTGTTAAGGGTAAAGTTCTGCTATTTATGCAGGACGGGCTAATGGCTGGTAGTGGGTTGATCTGGTTATCATCTGATCTCGATTTGATCCTGTTCCTTAGATCCCCTGGCCTCTTGGCCGGGGGCCGCTCAACCGAGCTTCAACGAAGCAACCCACCTGCTCCAGCAAGGGAAATTCCCCCTCCCGCTCCGCCAGCCGCAGGCCAGCCACCGCCGTGGGGCTGTAGCGGGCAAATTTACCTTTTTGTTTCACCCGGGTGAGGTAACCGAACGCCCCCAGGATCTGGAGGTTAAGGTAGGTCGCGTCGAGCCACGCTTCCTTCGGTTGAGCGAGAGGGTCTGCTGGTACGATGCCGCTAGCTTGTCAGGGTGAAATTGCCTTTAATTATTTATATTTATAAGCTATAATGGCAACTGCGGAGGATGTGCTCAGCCCCGGTTTGGGAGGCATACCTTGACATTGCAATGATTTAATGTAAAATAACTTGATTAAGGTCCCATAAGGTGGGATTCGAGGCTAACCCAACCGCCCTACAGAAGAAGCTTACCCAAGATCTTGTCGCTGGCAATTCGACGTCCGTCATACTCCTGGGATGCATTTATCTGGTCATAATGCTTTGGATACTGGTGGCGTCCAGGATTTGTCTGCCTGAATGCCACTCGAAATAGCCATTTACCCGATCTTAGAAAAAAAGGAATTTATGGAATTTAACACGTTTGATTTTCACCCCCACGTTGCGGCCGGCGTTACCGCGGCTCGCTATATCACGCCAACGCCGATACAGGCACAGGCAATCCCGCTGGTCATGCAAGGGCACGACGTCGTGGGCCTGGCCCAAACCGGCACCGGGAAGACCGCGGCCTTTGTGCTGCCCATCCTCCACCGCCTGATGCAAGGCGGGCGCCGGCACGTCAGGGCCCTGGTTATTGCCCCGACGCGCGAACTGGCCGAGCAAACCCACGAGGCCATTGGCACCCTGGGACGCCGGACCGGACTCAAGAGCGTGACGATTTATGGCGGAGTTGGTTTCAATCCTCAGGCGGATAAGCTGAAACGCGGCGCCGAGATTGTCGTTGCCTGTCCCGGTCGCCTGCTGGACCACCTCAATCGTGGCACCGTCGACCTGTCGCATCTGGATGTCCTCGTCCTGGACGAGGCCGACCGGATGTTCGACCTGGGATTTCTGCCCGATATCAGAAAAATCATCAAGCACGTGCCGGCCAAACGCCAGACGCTGTTGTTCTCGGCCACCATGCCGGATAGTATTCTGCATCTGGCCCAAGAAGTTACGAAAGCACCGGTTACGGTGCGGGTTAATGCCACCGGACCGGCAAGTACTGTCTCTCATCTGCTCTATCCGGTCGCACCGCACCTCAAAACCCCGCTCCTTCTCGAACTGTTGCGCCATACCGATACTGAGTCGGTTCTGATCTTTACGCGCACCAAACACCGGGCCAAGCGTCTGGGGGAACAACTGGGGAAGGCCGCCTATCGAGCCGCCTCACTGCAAGGAAATCTCTCGCAGGCCCAGCGGCAGGCCGTGATGAACGGCTTCCGCAACGGCACCTTCCAGATCCTGGTGGCGACTGACATTGCCGCCCGCGGCATCGACGTGACCCAGATTTCCCACGTGATCAATTACGACATGCCGGATACTGCTGATGCCTATACGCACCGGATCGGACGTACCGGCCGCATGGCTAAGACCGGTGATGCCTTCACTTTTATGACCTCTGAAGATGAGGAGATGGTTCGCAGCATCGAGCGGGTCCTGCACGCCAAGGTAAAGCGTTGCACCCTGAACGGTTTTGATTATAAAAAAGCGGCGCCGTCGCGCGATGCCGAGTTCGCCCGGCCGCCGCGCCAACCTCAGCGCCGCAGTGAACCGAAAAAGGCCGGACCATTCAAAGCGCATCGTGAAGGTCCACAGGCTTGGGGACCCAGATAATCTAAAGGTTGAATCAGGAGCCCGTAAGGCGTAGGGCGGGAAAGCGAAGCGCCTCCCGCCTTTAGCATTTATGGGCCCCTCAGCCCAGCTTCAACGAAGCCGCCACCTGCTCCAGCAAAGGAAATTCCCCCTCCCGCTCCGCCAGCCGCCGCCGCAGGCCGCCCACCGCCGTGGGGAGGTAGCGGGCAAAATTAACTTTCTGTTTCACCCGGGTGAGGTAGCCGAACGCCCCCAGGATCTGGAGGTTGCGGCATAGGGCCAGGTGGCGGTACTGCCCGGTGAAGGCCTCCCGGTCCACCCCGGGCAGCCGCTCGGCAAGCAGGTCCAGATAATGGGCCAGCAGCTCTTCCTGCCAGGCCGGGCTCAGATTCACGTAAGGATCGATGAGGAGGGCCGCCAGATCGTAACCCAGGGGGCCGAGACGTCCCCCCTGAAAATCGATGACCCGCAGGCGCCCGTTCTTGATCATCAGGTTGCGGGATTGGAAGTCCCGGTGCAGGAAGAAGTTGGCCGCCGGCGGCAGGGCCCGGGTGAGGAGCCGCTCAAAGTCCGGGGCCAGGTCGTCGACCTCCACCTTTAACCCCAAATATCCTTGCAAAAACGCCCGGACGAAATAACCTAACTCCCGTTCCCATAAAAAAGGCCGGTGCACCACCGGGGTATCGAAACACCAGCCGGGGTCGAAGCCTTCCTTGCCGCGCAGTTGCATGTTTATCAGGATCTCCAGGGCTTGCCGGTAGCGGAACCGCACCTGGTCTTCCCGGCCCTCCCGTTTAATGGCCGCCTCCAGGCTGATATCCCCCAAATCCTCCAGCAGCAGCCAGCCTTCTTCCCTACCGTAGTCATAGATTTCCGGCACCGGCGCCCCTTGGGCCAGCAGATGCCGGCCCAGGTGGAAGTAGGAATCGTTTTCATTAACCCCCAGGCCCGGAGGATTGGGCTGATGCAGCAGGATCACCGTGGGGGAGCCCAGCAGGCGGAAGAACCGGCGGTCTGAACCGTCTCCGGCCAGGGGCTGGGCCCCATCGAGGGAGGCGCCTAACCGGCCCACCGCCGCTTGCAGCCGCGGGCTCCAAGGAATACTGACCATTGTCTGCCTACCTCCGGGTCGTCAGAGCGTTTCATAATCCACCGTGATGGTCGACTGGCGGAGCCCTTGCAGGTTTTTAACCACTTCCACATGAGCCGGGTGATTTTGGTAGGCCTGGAAACCTTCCAAAGAGTCGAACCTAACCACCAGGGATAGATCGTAAGACCGGTACGACTGGACCAGGTTGACGCCTACTTCGAGCTGGCGGCATTCAGGAATCTTGCCCTCCAGCCCGGATAGCATTTCCCTTGCTAATTCAATGGTCTCCGCATTGGCATGTATTAGTTTAATCAAAGCAATGTGGGTGAACATCCAAAATAGTCTCCTTTATCTCGACATTTTGCTCCCAAGACAGAAGGTCCTTAACTTGGGGAAAAATCACCCCATCTCTACTAAAGGAGGCCTGATTAGAAGCTATTGCAAACCCTTAATTTGTCAACCTGGTCATTCTGAGCACAGCCAGGAACCTGGTCATTTCATAAATCTAGACCCCTTCGCGTCCAAAACAGGTGGTTCTTCCTTATCCCCTCTCCCCCAATGGGGGAGAGGGTGAGGGTGAGGGGGAAGTAATCTCTTATCCCCGACATTAAAAAAGTTCCCCCGCCGATATTTGTTCGCGCTTCCCTATCCTTTAGCCTTAGCTGACCGCTGATTGCTGACCGCTGACAGCTATTTCACCCCAGCATCTCCCCCCGGGCGCCGCGCTGCACCCGCACCCCTTTGGCCACTAGGCAATCCTCTAATACCACCCCCGGCTCAATGATGGCCCCCTCCCAGACCACGGTGTTCCGCAAGGCCGCCCCGGCCCCTATGGTAACCTGAGATCCCAGACAGACACCACCGCCGAATTGGACGCCGGCCCCAACGGAGACGCCGGCGCCCAGGAACGGATCGGTCAGGGGGCCGAAATAATGGGCCAATCCCGGGGCGGCCCCCTGGAGGAGTCGCCGGTGGGCGGCGAGATAGGCCGCCGGGGTGCCCAGGTCCTGCCAGAAATGGCCCGCCACGGTCAGGGCCGCCAGCCTTTCACCCGCAGCCAGCGCCTGCCGCCAGGCGGTGACCAGGTCGTACGGCTCTCCCGCCGGCAGATAGTCCAGCATCCTGGGGCCCACCACCTGGACCCCGGTATAGGCCAGGGGCAGCCCGGCTGCCTTTGACAAAAAAGGCGGCGGCGACTCCCCAATCGCCACCACCGCGTCCCCTGCCACCCAGACCTTGTTATAGGGCGGGCAATCATGCAGCACCAGGGTGGCGATGGCGTCCTGCCGATGGCTGCGGTAAACCGCGGCCAGATCCAGGTCGGACACAATGTCGCCGTTGACCGCCAGAAACGGGCCGCCACGCAAAATCTCCCCCAATCTTTTCAGGCCGCCGCCGGTGCCCAACAGCTCCGCTTCCTGGCTGACGCTGAGGTTGAAGCCCCAGGGCTGGCCGGCCAGGAAGCGCTCCACCTGCCCCGCGAGGTGATAAGTGTTTACTGCCACCTGCAAGAAGCCGGCATCCTCCACCTGGGCCAGCAGCAGTCCCAACAGGGGCCGGTTCAGCACGGGCCATAAGGTCTTGGGCACCACCTCCGTCAGCGGCCTGAGCCTGGTCCCCAACCCCGCCGCTAAAATGGCTGCTTTCATTGGCAAATCCGGTTTTCGGTTTTTGGGTTTTGGCTCTTGAATGTTGCGTTCATCAACCAACCAGTCCTATTTTCGGGACGATATCCCCTTTCGCAATATACAGGCGGGATAACTCAAAACTCAAAACTCGAAACTCAGACCACCAGCCGCCAGTCGACGCACCAGCAGCCCCGGGGGCCGGCGACCACCGGGTTGAGATCCAATTCCCGGATTTCCGGGTAGTCGCAGGCCAGCTGTGACAGGGCCAGCATCAGGTCCAGCAGGGCTTCCAGGTTAACGCCCGCCTGGCCCCGGACGCCGGCCAGGATGGGGTAAATTTTCAATGAGGCCAGCATCGACCGGGCCCGCTCCCGGGTCAGCGGCACGAAGGCCCGGGCGATATCCTTCAGGACTTCCGTATATATTCCCCCGGCGCCGGCCACCAGCACCGGGCCGAACTGGGGGTCGCGTTTGAGCCCCAGAAGCAATTCGATCCCTTGCACCTGCCTTTGCACCAGGATGCCCTCCAGGTTCCCCTCGGGGGTGCGGACCTCAAACAACTCCAGCAATTCCTGCCAGGCCGCGGTTAACTGGCCTTCGTCGCCGAGCTGGAGTCGGACCCCGCCCGAATCGGATTTATGGAGCCATTCCGGAGAGATGATCTTGAGCACCACCGGGTAGCCGGTCTCCTTGGCGAAGGCCGCGGCTGCGGCCGCGTTCAGGGTCAGGAGGCTGGGCGCCACGGGGATTTGATAATGTCGCAGCAGCGCCAGGGCCGCCTCCCCCAGCACCGCGCCGGTGGCCGGCAAGGCCACGGGCCTGACGGCTGCTGCTGCCGGCAGGGCCAGGTCTCCCACCGGGGGGTGTTCCCTGATTTGGTGATAGCGCCAGGTGGCGGCCAATCCCAGGACGGCTTCTTCCAGGGTGTCGTAACAAACCACATCAGGCTCTTGAGCCAGGGCCCGGGTCTGGGCCCGGTAGGCCGCCTCATCCCCATAGAGCAGCAGGGCCAGGGGCTTGTGCGCCGCGTTATCCCGGAGCAGTTGCCGCACCGTGGCGGCCAGGTCCAGATCGCTATGCAGGGGCGACGTGAAGACCGGCCCCACCCCCAGGACTCCATCCACCTGGTCGCTGGCCAGCAGCCCGACGGCGGCCCGGCGAAAGACCTCGGTGAAGGAGCCGGTCACCATCCCCAGAGGCCAGATGTCCACCGGGTTGTGGAGCTGGTGCCAGGCGATGCGGTCCTCCTCCAAATCCCGGAGTTTCTCAGGCAGGGCGGCCAGCTCCAGGCCGTAATCGGAGCAGGCGTCCGCCGCCATGATGCCGAAGGCCCCGGTGGCGGTCACCATTCCCAGACGCGGCCCGGCCATGGGCCGGAACTGGAGGAAAGCCCGGCAGCTGGCCCTCAGTTCCACCAGCGAGCGGACCCGGATGACCCCGGCCTCCCTGAAGGCCAGCTCGAACACCGAATCTGCCCCCACCAGGGAGCCCGTATGGGACTGGGCGGCACGGGCCCCGGCGGCGCTGCGCCCGGTTTTCAAGACGATAATCGGTTTCTGCGGGACCATGCGGGCCGCGACCTCAAGAAACTCCCGGCCCCGCTTGATCCCCTCCAGGTGCAGGGCGATAATCCTGGTCTGGGGGTCGTTCTCCAGGTACTCCAGGACGTCCACCACGTCCACGTCGCCGGCATTGCCCAGATCGATGGCCTTCCCCATCCGGCCGGTAAACAGCGAGGCCCCCAACTGAAAGACCCCCGATTGGGCCACCATGGTCAGAGGGGCAGGCGACGCTTCCCGGGGGATATCGACAAACGCAGTGCTGAAGCCGGCAAAAGGGTTGAGCACCCCCATGGTGTTGGGTCCCAGGTATCGGGCCCCGTGCTCCCGGGCTAAAACCGTGAGCTGCGCCTGCAGCTCCTGGCCCCGTTCATCCGCGTCGGCAAACCCCTGGCTGATGACCACCACCCGCTTGATGCCGTGCGCCACGCACTCGGTAAAAGCCGGCAGCACTCGCTCCCTCCCCAAGGAGATGACCGCCAGGTCCGGGACCTCCGGTAAATCGGCCACCCGGGCCTGAGTCCGGTACCCCAGGATCTCCGGAATCTTGGGATGCACTAGATAGATGCGGCCTCGATAACCATAGCGGAGCAGCATCTCTAAATTATTATAAGCTCCGGGGCCCGTCTGCCGGGACACGCCGATCAGCACCACGGCGGCCGGCTCAAAAAATTTCTGCACTGGCATACTCCTTTAGAAGGACGGGAGACCGGGGACGGGAGCCAAACCCCGGTCTCCCGTCTTCGGTCATCTCCCGGTCCCCGGTCTCCGGTCTTCCGTCATTTCTTATACCCGAATTTCCTCAGAATCTCATGGCGCCAGGCGCGGCCCGTCTCGTCCTCCACTCCCTTGGGGGAGAGACCGTCCACCACCCCCAGAATGCCCCGGCCCTGTTCCGTTTCGGCCAGGATGACCTCCACCGGGTTGGCGGTGGCGCAGAAGATGCGGCAGACCTCCGGGCACAGCTTGATGGCGTTGAGGACGTTGATGGGGAAGGCGTCTTGCAGAAGGATATTAAAGGTGTGGCCCGCCGCCATCAAGCCGGCATTCCGGGTGGCCACCGCCTTGAGCTGCTCGTCGTTGCCCTCGGCCCGGATGAGACAGTCCCCGGAGGATTCCGCAAAGGCCAGGCCGAATTTGGCCCCCGGAACAGCCCCCACCAGGATTTCATACAGGTCCTCCACGGTTTTGATGAAGTGGCTCTGGCCCAGGATAATATTGGCCCCTTCGGGGATGATCAGCTTTACCACCTTCAATTCCATGACCCACCTCGCGAGTCCCCTTTACGAAAAAACGGAAAACGGAAAAACGGAAAATCCGGAAATCCTTTCCGGTCAGGGGATTTTTGTGGTATTATAGGACTGTTAAGGGCCAGGGACAACATAAAGCAGGGGGAAAAGGGCAAAAGGTGAAAGGGGGCAACGGCATGGTCATTCCAGACCCGCGCCGCATCTCGATTTTTACCTTTTCCCCTTTTAACCTTTTCTCCTTTTCCCCCATGCCATTAAAAGGGCTCCAGCCATGAAAAGGCTCAACCTGATTATCATCTTTTGGCTTTTGCTGGCGCTTCCCGCCGGGGCTGCCGTGAAGCTCGGCGTTTATTTACCCATGACCGGCTCGGCGGCGGCCATGGGCCAGATGGTCTGGGAAGGGGTTCAGGCGGCCCAAACTCTGCAGCCGCAATGCTTGAACCAACCGGTGGAACTGGTGTTGCTGGACACGAGAAGCGACCGTATCGAGGCGGCCAACGCCGTGAGCCGCCTCATTGAGAAAGACAAGGTGGCGGCCATCATCGGCGAGGTCATCAGCAGCGACACCCTGGCCGGGGTGCCCATCGCCGAACGCGCCGGCATTCCCAGTATCTCGCCCACGGCTACCAACCCGTTGGTGACCCAGGAGCGAGTGTTTGCCTTCCGGGCCTGTTTTGTGGACGACTTACAGGGAAAGGTGGCCGCCCGCTTCGCCTTTGACAACCTCAAGGCCCGGAAAGCGGCCCTGTTCGTCGATCAGGCCCAGGACTATTGCGTCGGCCTGGCCAATTACTTCGCCCAGGAGTTTAAGCGCCGGGGCGGCGCCATCGTCGGCACCAGCTACATCCAGACCGGCGACCAGGACTTCAGCGCCCAGATTTCCGCCCTGAAGTCCAACCATCCGGACCTCATTTATGCGCCCAACTATTACGCCGAAGACGCCCTGCTGGCCAAGCAGCTCCAGGACCAGGGGCTCAAGACCCCCATCCTCACCGGGGACGGCGCCCAGGTGCCGGAATTGTTGAGCATCGGCGGCGAGGCGGTTAACGGCATGTATTTCACCGCCCACTTCCATCGCCAGGGCGCCACCTCCGAGTTGGGGCGCAAGTTCATGGAGGCCTACGAAAAAACCTATAAGAAACAACTGGACGCCTTTGCCGCCCTCGGCGGCGAGTCTTACTTCCTGCTGGCCGCGGCCATCAATCAGGCCGGCGACTTGAACGGCGCCAAGATCGCCCAGGCCCTGGCCGGGACCAAGGACTTCCCCGGCATCACCGGCAGCCTCACCATGGGCCCGGACCACAACCCCATCAAGGGCGTCACGGTGATCAAGGTGGACCAGGGGCAGTTTGCTTATCAAACGACGATTAATCCATAATTTTGGCGATCTTGGATGAAGCCATGAAAATCAAGGTTATTGTTCACGAAGCGGAAGAAGGCGGCTATTGGGCTGAGGTTCCGGCCATTCCCGGCTGCGCCACTCAAGGTGAGACGTTGGCAGAATTATTAAAGAACCTTAACGAGGCCATAGAGGGCTGCCTATCCCATTAATATTAAAGGTCAATCAAAGGGAGATTTTGTAGCCGCAGGCTTTAGCCTGCGCTTGCACAGGCGAAACGTCTATGCCACCTATTTTCTGTTGCTTGGTATAAGTTCGAGAAAATCATGCCTCAACCCAAAATTAACCTTCCGCGGGCACAGATTAAAGAATTCTGCCGCCGGTGGAAGATCAAGGAATTTGCCCTCTTCGGCTCGGTTTTGCGGGAGGATTTCCGCCCCGACAGCGACATCGATGTGCTGGTGAGCTTCGAGCCGGATGGCGGCATCACCTTCGATAATCGGGTAGAGATGCTGGATGAGCTGGCCGAAATCTTCGGTCGGGAAGTTGACCTGGTGGAAAAGGAGGGGATTCGCAACCCGTTTCGGCGCCATAACATCCTGACGACCAAAGAGGTCGTCTATGCCGCTTAGTTGGAGGGACCCGGCAAATCTTTGGGACAACAATTATAAGCATTAATAACAAAATCACGAATTGATAAGAATTTGATGATGGAACAAACAAAAATGAACTGTCCGATTTGTGGACTCGAAGACACGACATTAGAGAGTTCTGCCGACTTCGCAAGGATGAATGCATATAACTGCCATCGCTGTGGTCGTTATATTATCTCTAATCTTGCCCTATCAACCGCAGAATTAGGCCCAGAATTATCAGCTTGGGTTCGTGACCATAATGAGAATAGTGACGATATACCAAAGATAACTACTGATACACTGAAGTATCTTCCTAATTATAGTCCTTCAGATAAGCAGTTAATACTTTTGCGCAATATTGAACATAAATCCGAATATCCTGGTCATGAAGTTAGACTAGTTCCTGTATTCGATATACCTCTTGCATGGGCCTCCAACATGGAAGAGCTTATATATTATCTGCAATCACTTCATGATAGAGAGCTTTTAAAATTCCAAGAAGGGTTGCTAACAAAACGGTTCCATCGTTTATCACCTATATCTACGTTTATATTGCCAGTCACAATTAGTCCAAAAGGTTGGGATTTCTTAGAAGAAAAGAAATCAAGGTTTGAAGATAAAACCCAGGTCTTCGTTGCAATGTCTTTTTCTGATGATATGAAACCAGTTTGGGACAAAGCATTCAAGGATGCCATTACTAAAGCAGGATATAAACCTTACCGCATTGATGTGGAACCAGCACATAGATAGAATAGACGCAAAAATTATCACGGAAATCAAAAATTCACGCTTCGATAGTGGCAGACGTCACTGAACAGAAACGTGGCGTCTATTTCGAAGCTGGTTATGCATTGGGGTTGGGGCTTCCTGTTATTTGGTGCGTTCGTAAAGATCACCTTTCAAAAGTGCACTTTGATACAAGGCAATATAATCACATTGTTTGGGAATCCGAGGATGAGTTAAAGGAGCAGCTTTATAATCTTATATGCGCTGTAATAGGAAAGGGCCATTAGTACATAAATAGCCTCCATTGTTTGTCTAATTCCAAAGTGCGACTTGGGAACGATGGTTTTATAATTTTAATCCACGTCCATCGCCATTCATCGGCGGTGGAAACTTAAATAAACTTTGAATAACAGACAACCACCCCTATTCTCTATGGAAACACGATCCGTACCCATCAACATCGAGGATGAGATACGCAAGTCGTATCTCGAGTATTCCCTCTCCGTCATCATCGGCCGGGCCCTGCCCGACGTGCGCGACGGGCTCAAGCCCGTGCACCGCCGCATACTGTTCGCCATGTCCGAGGCGGGCAACGATTATAACCGGCCCTACCGCAAGAGCGCCCGCATCGTCGGCGACGTCATCGGTAAGTACCACCCCCACGGCGACACCGCGGTCTACGACGCCATCGTCCGCATGGCCCAGGACTTCTCCCTGCGCTATCCGTTAGTTGACGGCCAGGGCAACTTCGGCTCGGTGGACGGCGACTCCCCCGCCGCCATGCGTTACACCGAGGTGCGCCTCACCCGCCTGGCCCACGAACTCCTCCAGGACCTGGACAAGGATACGGTGGACTTCGTCGCCAACTATGACGGCTCCATGAAGGAGCCCCTGGTGTTGCCCAGCCGCATTCCGAATCTGCTGATCAACGGCTCCTCGGGCATCGCCGTGGGCATGGCCACCAACATCCCGCCCCACAGCCTGGACGAAGTCTGCGACGCCCTGCTGGCCACCTTGCATAACCCGGACATCACCTTGCCGGAGCTCATGGCCATCGTCCCGGGCCCGGACTTCCCCACCGGCGGCTTCATTTATGGGGCCGGTGGCATTGAAGAGGCCTACCGCACCGGCCGGGGCCTCATCCGCCTGCGGGCCAAGGTGGTGGTGGAGCACAAGGCCGGCCGGGATACCCTGGTGATCCGGGAATTGCCCTACCAGGTGAACAAGGCCCGCCTCATCGAGCGCATCGCCGAGCTGGTGAAAGAAAAAAAGATCGAAGGCATCTCCGACCTCCGGGATGAATCGGACCGGGAAGGCATGCGGGTGACCATCCAGCTCAAAAAGGACGAGCAGGCCGAAGTCATCCTGAACCAGCTCTATCTCAACACCCAGATGCAGGTCACCTTCGGCATCAACCTGGTGGCCATCGTCCACAACCGGCCTGAGCTCTTGAGCCTCAAGGACCTGCTGCACCATTTCCTGGAACACCGCCGGGAAGTGATCCTGCGCCGCACCCGCTTCGAACTGAAGAAGGCCGAGGAACGAGCCCACATCCTGCAAGGCTTCCTCATCGCCCTGGATTTCCTGGACCAGGTCATCGCCCTGATCCGGGCCGCGGCCACCCCGGCCGAGGCCAAAGAGCAGCTCATGGCCGGCAGGTTCATCACCGAGGCGCTGGATGGCAGTCACGCAGAATTGCGCCAGCGCTATGCCCTGTCCGAGATCCAGGCCCAGGAAATCCTCAATATGCGCTTGCAGCGCCTCACCGGCCTGGAGCGCCAGAAGATCATTGATGAGGCCCGGGAAGTGGAGGCCGCCATTGCCCGCTATCGGCAAATCCTGGCCGAGGAAGCCCAGGTCAAGGCCCTCATCGCCGGAGAACTGACGGAGCTCAAGGAGCGCTACGGCGACGTCCGGCGCACCGAGATCGTCCGCGAGACCCAGGAGTTCACCGCCGAAGACCTCATCGCCGACGAAGAGATGGTGGTCACCATCAGCCACCGGAGCTACATCAAGCGCACCCCTTTGACCATCTACCGCAGCCAGCGCCGGGGCGGTAAAGGCCGCACCGGCATGGCCACCCGGGAAAATGATTTTGTCTCCCAGCTTTATATCGCCTCCACCCATAGTTACTTTCTGGTGTTCTCCAACAAGGGCCGGGTCTTCTGGCTCAGGGTGCACGAGATTCCCGTGGGTTCGCCGACGGCCCAGGGCAAGGCCATCGTTAACCTGGTGCAACTGGGGCCGGAGGAAAAAGTCACCACCATCCTGCCGGTCAAGGAGTTTGTTTCCGGCCTCTCCCTGGTGATGGCCACCCGCCGGGGAGTGATCAAGAAGACGGACCTGATGAACTTCCAGCGGCCCCGGGGCGGCGGCATCATCGCCCTGTCCCTGGATGCCGCCGACGAATTGGTGGGCGCCGCCTTGAGCG
Organism: uncultured delta proteobacterium; assembly: GCA_963796215.1. Classification (GTDB taxonomy): domain Bacteria; phylum Desulfobacterota; class Desulfobaccia; order Desulfobaccales; family 0-14-0-80-60-11; genus JAPLJC01. The sequence continues at coordinate 30,281 of CAWCKU010000010.1, forward strand.
AAGCCGACCAGAGCATCCTCATGGGTACCCGTCAGGGCAAGATCATCCGCTTTCCCGCCGCCGAAGTCCGGGATATGGGCCGCGGCGCCCGGGGGGTGAAGGGCATGAGGATAGGCCCGGAGGATGAAGTGGTGGGCATGGAGGTGCTGCAGCCCGAGGGGACCATCCTCACCGTGACCGAGCGGGGCTTCGGCAAGCGCACCAATCCGGCCAAATATCCCGAGCACCACCGCGGCGGCCAGGGGGTCCTGGGGCTCAACATCACCAAGCGCACCGGGCAAGTGATGGGCATCCTGCAAGTGAGCGCAGACGACGAAGTTATGCTGGTCACCGATGGGGGCAAGATCCTGCGCCTGGCGGCCAGAGGTATTTCTCTCATCGGCCGGGTTACCCAGGGCGTCAAACTCATGGACGCCGAGGCGGAAGAGCGAGTGGTCTCCCTGGCCAAGGTGGCGGAACAGACTGATGACCCCGAAGCCGAAATTGAACCCGACCTGGGACTCTCCTGAGGGCCGGACCGTGGCAGTGGTGGGGGCCGGTAGTTGGGGCACCACCCTGGCCAACCTCCTGGCGGACAAGGGGCTGAGCGTTCACCTCTGGGTCCGGGAACCGGAGGTCTATGAGGATCTGCTCCGGGACCGGGTCAATCATACCTTTCTGCCCGGGATCCGGCTTTCCGCCCGCCTCGCCTTCAGCCGGGATCTGCCGGCGGTCTTTCAAGACGCGGGCGTGGTCCTCATGGCTATCCCCTCCCACGGCTTCCGGGAAGTGTTGCGGGCCTTGAAACCCTTCTTCCCCCCCGGCGCGGTGCTCCTGAGCGCCGCCAAGGGTATGGAGATTGATTCCATGCTCACCATGGAAGGGGTCGCCCGGGAGGAACTGGGTCCCGAGGTTGCTTACGCGGTCCTTTCCGGCCCCAGCTTCGCCAGGGAAACCGCCCAAAAACAGCCCACCGCCGTGACCATCGCCTCCCGCCAACGGGAGGTGGCCCGGTATTTACAGAAACTCTGCTCCGCCCCCTATTTCCGGGTTTACACCGGCCTGGACGTTACCGGGGTGGAACTGGGGGGCGCCCTGAAGAACATCTTCGCCATCGGCGCCGGCATCCTGGGAGGCATGGGCCTGGGGGACAACTCCAGGGCCGCCCTGATCACCCGGGGACTGGCCGAGATGAGCCGCCTGGGAGTCCGCCTCGGGGCCAATCCCCTGACCTTCACCGGCCTGGCCGGCGTCGGCGACCTGCTCCTCACCTGCACCAGCACCCAAAGCCGTAATTTCCAGGTGGGGTTCAAATTGGGACAGGGCCAGCCCCTGGACCAGATCCTGGCCGCCATGGCCATGGTGGCCGAAGGGGTGAAGACCTCCCGGGCCGTGTACCTGCTGGCGGGGCGCCTGGGGGTGGAAGTGCCGCTGGTTGCCGCCATCTATAAGATTCTCTATGATGGCCTGGCGCCCAAAGAAGCCATCAAAAAATTGATGGCCCGCGAGCTTAAGGATGAGCTGGAAGCCATGAGCGAGACCTGGTAATGGACCGGAGACCGAAGACTGGTGACCGGAGCTTTTCTCCCGTCCCCCGTCTTTGCTGAAAACTGACCACTAACTGCTAAATAAGAAAACCCATATGCCCAACGAACCAATCGACACCCTGATTCCCACCGTGGGGGAGCCCAAGGTGAATTCTCCCGTGTCCCGCGACCCCATGTACACCCGGGGAGGGGAACTGGTGGAAAAAACCTTTGTCTCGGACACGGAAAAGGTCCTGATCAACGACTTTTTGGCCGACCTGAAAGACCTGGGGCCGGACGAGGAACCCCAGGCCTTTGAATTAGCGGGTCCCCGGGAAAGGATCTACTTCGACCCCCCCAAGGTGCACTGCGCCATCGCCACCTGCGGCGGCCTGTGCCCCGGCACCAACGACGTCATCCGGGCCATCGTCCTGGAGCTCTACCATCTCTACCGGGTGCGGCATATCTATGGGGTGCGCTACGGCCTTCAGGGGTTCATCCCCAAATACGGCCATGACCTGATGGATCTGACCCCGGAGGCGGTGGCCAACATCCACATCTTTGGGGGCACCATTCTCTCCACCTCCCGCGGCCCCCAGGACACCGGCGAGATCGTCGACGCCCTGGAGCGCATCAATATCCGCATCCTCTTTCTCATCGGCGGCGATGGCACCCTCAAGGCCGCCGACGACATCTACCGGGAGATCACCCGGCGGGATTTGCGCGTCGCGGTGATCGTCATTCCCAAGACCATCGACAACGACATCGCCCTGGTGCCCCGTTCCTTCGGCTTCGACACCGCGGTGGAGGAGGCCACCCGCGCCATCCATGCGGCCCACACCGAGGCGGTGGGCTCTCCTAACGGCATCGGTCTGGTGAAGCTCATGGGCCGCTACTCCGGCTTCATCGCCGCCAACGCCGTCCTGGCCCTTCGGGAGGTCAACTTTGTCCTGATCCCCGAGGCCGACTTCGATCTGGACGGTGAGCAGGGTCTGCTGGCCGCGGTGGAACAGCGTCTCAAGGAGCGGCAACACGCTCTGATCCTGGTGGGGGAAGGCGCCGGCCAGAAATACTTTTGCAAAGAAAACCTGCCTTGTGACCCTTCGGGAAACCTCAAGCCCGGAGATATCGGCGTCTTGCTGCAAGACCGGATCAGAGAATACTTCATCCAGCGGCATTTGGAAGTAAACGTTAAGTACATCGACCCGAGCTACTTGATCCGCAGCATGCCGGCCAACTATAATGACCGCATCTACTGCGGCTTCCTGGGCCAGAACGCGGTCCACGCCGGCATGGCCGGCAAAACCGGCCTGATGATGAGCCGCTGGCACGGCCATTACGTGCATATTCCCATCCAGGCGGCAGTAGGCCGCTGCAAAGAGGTGGATCTCAACTCCCCCCTCTGGCGCAGCGTCCTGGAATCCACCGGCCAGCCGCCCTTGAAGAACCCGTGAAGACGGGGGACCGGGGACCGAAGACCGGAGTTTTTCTCCCGTCGCTAAGGGGCGTAGGGGCGGTTCTCGAACCGCCCGTAAGGTGTACATAATAGCGGATGTAGGGTGCTTTGCCCGCACCAAATTTAACGAGAATTTCGTTATTTATGGACTAGGAAAAATAATCAGTACCCTTGACCAGCGACCGAAGACCGAGGACCGGGGTTTTTCTCCCGTCCCCCGTCTTCCGTCTCCCGTCATTATTTGATAGAGGATTTGAGCACCTATAATGGACCATACTGATAAATCACCCGTATTTAACTGCCGCCAGTGCGGCGACTGCTGCGCCGGCCGGGGCGGCATCCACGTTAAGCCCCAGGAAGTGGCGGCCATGGCCGCGCTCCTGTCCATGTCCGAGGAGGTCTTTTGCCACTCCTACATGGAGGCGTCCGTCACCGGGCCTCGCCTCACCGTGGCCGCCAACGGCTCTTGCGTCTTTCTCCTGGAGGGCAACCTCTGCCGGGTGCATCCGGTGAAACCCTTCATCTGCCGGCAGTGGCCCTTTCTGCCGATCCTGTTGCTGGAGGCCGACGAACTGGAGCACGCCAAGGGCGCCTGCCCGGGCATCAATCCGGCCTGCACCCATGAGGAATTCGTGGCCGCGGCCTTGAGCCGGGGGAAGAAATGATGCGGTGGCCCAGGCTTTCCGGCCTGTGCTCATAATCATCGTCGGGCGGGCGTCTCGCCCCCCTGGTAGGGTGCGTTTTACGCACCATTTTTTGCCCTGGATATGTTGACTTTTTAATTGGTGCGTGAACGCACCCTCTAGGAAGATTATGAAGAAGCTCCTAATTGGCATCTTGATCGTTCTCACTTTAACCGGCCTCACGCTCACTCCCGCCCTGGCCGCCCCGGAAACCGCGGCCGCCAACGAACCCTTTGACCAGGGCGTGGCGCTCCTTTCCCAGGGCAATTACGCCGCCGCCGCGGAGAAGTTCACCGAGGCCTTGAAGCTCGACCCCGACCTGCCCGAGGCCTACCTCAACCGGGGCATCGCCCGCCTGAAGCTGGATGAGCCGGTGGAGGCGGTGGGGGATTTCGACAAGGCCCTGGAGCTGGTCCCCGGTTCCTCCGACGCCCTCTACAACCGGGCCCTGGCCTACAGCAAGGGCGGCGTCTATGACAAGGCCCTGGCGGACTACACCCAGGCCTTGAAGCAGGACCCCAAGGACTGGCAGATCCTTTACAACCGGGGCAATACCTACCTGGATCTGGGCAAAAATAAAGAAGCCCTAACGGACTACCAGCGGGCCCTGAAGCTCCATCCCCAGGCCCCGGAGATTCTCCTTAACCGGGGCCTGGCCCTCCTCAACCTGGGCCAGGCCCGGGAGGCCTTGCGGGACGCGGACGCGGCCCTGGAACTCAACCCCAATTTCGCCCGGGCCCAGTTCATCAGGGCCCGGGCCCTGGAAAAGCTGGACCAGAAATACGAGGCCATGGCCGCCTACCGTCAGTTCCTGAAGGTCGCCGGCCCCGAAAAAGACCGGGACCTGATCCAGCAGGCCCTGGAGCACCTCAAAAAATTGGAAGGAAAATGAGAGTAATCAGTAGCCTCTGGCACCGACCACTGATCACTGATTACTGATTACTATGACTTACTATCTGACCACCCCCATCTATTACGTTAACGCCGAGCCCCACCTGGGCCATGCCTATACCACCGTGGTCGCTGACGCCCTGGCCCGGTTCCACCGCCTCCTGGGGCTGGAGACCCGCTTCCAGACCGGCACCGACGAGCACGGCGACAAGGTGGTGGAAGCCGCCGTCAAGGCCGGCCTGCCGGTCAAGGACTTCGTCGACCGCGTCAGCGCCAGGTTTCGCCAGTCCTGGGACGAGCTGGACATCAGCTACGACCACTACATCCGCACCACCGACCCGGCCCACGTCAAGGTGGTCCAGGAGGTCTTGAGCCGGGTCCACGCAGCCGGCGACATCTATTTCGGCGAGTACGGCGGGCTTTACTGTTACGGCTGCGAGACCTTCTACCTGGAGCGGGACCTCATCGACGGCCGCTGCCCGGACCATAAGACCAAGCCCACCTACCTCAAGGAAGAGAACTACTTCTTCCGCATGAGCAAGTACCAGGGCTGGCTCCTCGACTATATCAACGACAATCCCGACTGGATCCGGCCGGAGCGCTATAAAAACGAAGTGCTGGCCTTCTTGCGGGAGCCCCTGGAGGACCTGTGCATTTCCCGGCCCAAAAGCCGCCTGGAGTGGGGCATCACCCTGCCCTTCGATGAACGCTATGTTACCTATGTCTGGTTCGATGCCCTGCTCAACTACCTCTCCGGCCTGGGCTACCCCGGCGGGGACTTGTACAAAAAATTCTGGCCGGCCCAGCACCTCATCGCCAAGGACATCTTGAAACCCCACGCCATTTACTGGCCCACCATGCTGGCCGCCATGGGGCTGGAGCCCTTCGCCCACCTCAACGTCCACGGCTACTGGCAAATGGACTCCGGCAAGATGTCCAAGAGCCTGGGCAACGTGGTGGAGCCCAAGGGACTGGCGGCGCAATACGGCGTGGACCAGGTGCGCTACTTCTTCCTGCGGGAGATGGTCTTCGGGCTGGACGCCCATTTCAGCGTCGAGGCCCTGGTGGCCCGCATCAACGCCGACCTGGCCAACGACTTGGGCAATCTGGTGGCCCGCAGCCTGGGCATGGCCTTCAAGTACCGTCAAGGGATCGTGCCGCCGCCGGGAGTCCCCAACGACCTGGACCAGGAAGTGATTCTGCTGGCCGAAAGGGCTGCCGCCGACTTTCTCAAGCACTTCCCCGCCCTGGAATTTTCCCGGGCCCTGGCCGGCCTCTGGGAGTTCATCGGCCATCTCAACCGCTACATCGTGGCCAACGCCCCCTGGGAGTTGGCCAAACAGCCGGAAGCGGCCGCGCGCCTGGACACGGTCCTCTACCACCTGCTCGAATCCCTGCGCCTCATCGCCGCCCTGCTCCGGCCGGTGATGCCGGCCAGCGCCCTCAAGATGAGCGAGCAGTTGGGGCTGGGCCTGGCCCTGTGGGACCAACCCTTGCCGCAGGTCCTGCAATGGGGCCGCCTCCTCCCCGGCGGCGCCCTGCAGAAAGGCCCGTCCCTCTTCCCCCGGATCGAAACCGAGGAGAAATAATTCATCGGTGGGGTGGGCGTCTCGCCCGCCGTAGGGGCGAACCTGGTGTTCGCCCTGGCGCAAGCACCATGAAGAAAATCTAGAACCGCCGACCCCGGCGGTTCCGGCGCCGGCGCGGACGCCTGTGCCACTGCCCCTACGCCTCCCTCCTACCCATATGCCGCCAGGCAAGTAGGGGCGGGGTCTCCCCGCCCCTGGCGCCATGATTGGCAAACCACAGACGGGGAAACTCCGCCCCTGCAATCCCTGTGAATGTTAGCTGTTTAGCCGTAACCTGGTATAAGCCCCCTCGCCTGATTCCCAATAATTGAAATAATGTTGGACAAAACCCAATTCCAGCACCATAATCTTTAGTAAAGAAAAGAACGTCGCTTAACTAGGGCGGCAGGGCCTGTCTTTCTTAATTAGAGCACGAAAGGCGGTCACGTTGCGGTTAATCGTGGCGCCGTGCGCCACCTACCTCAGTACGGGGGCAGTGATGAACATGAGCCGCGATTCTTCGAGGCTGGGATGGCTCGTCATTTTGGTCGTATCCCTAACTTTGGTCCTCTTTAGCCCATTAAACGGTCAGGGCGCCGCCGCCAGCCCGAAAATCCTGCACAACTTTGCCTACGGCGCCAGCGACGGTTTATACCCTTATGGCGACCTCGCCTTTTCCTGGGACGGCCAGACCCTTTTCGGCATGACTCATGACGGCGGCGCCTGCGGCTACGGCGCCATCTTCCGCTATGACCCGGGCAGCAACACCTTCCAACTGCTGTACAGCTTTGTGGGCGGGGCCACGGACGGGGCAAACCCCCAGGGCTCTCTCACCCTCTCCCCGGACGGTCACACCCTCTACGGCATGACCGAAAGCGGCGGCAGCAGCGACTATGGCACCATCTTCAAGTTTGACACCGGCACCAACACCTTACAAGTCCTGCACAGCTTTACCGGCGGCGCCAACGATGGGGGATTCCCCCAGGGCTCCCTCACCCTGGCGGCAGACGGTCTTACTCTTTACGGCATGACCAATGGCGGTGGCAGCAGTGGCTACGGCACGGTCTTCCAGTACGACCTGGGCGCCAACACTTTCCAGGTCCTGCATAGCTTTAGCGGCGAGGCCAACGATGGCGCTGACCCCTATGGCTCGCTCACGCTTTCGGCCAACGGCCACATCCTTTACGGGATGACCCGAGATAGCACGACCGCCGGCGGCCACTATGGCACGATATTTCAGTTCAGCCTGACCAACAGCACTTTTCAGTGTCTACACGACTTTGACGCTCAAACAGATGATGGCGGCTGGCCCCATGGCTCGCTCACCCTTTCCCCGGACGGCCTGGCCCTTTACGGGATGGCCGAGATTAGCGGCGAGAAGGACAAGGGCACCATATTCAGGATCGACCTGAGCAGTAACACCTTCCAACTCCTCTACAACTTTACCGGCGGGGCCAATGACGGCAGAGAGCCCTGGGGCTCCCTGAACTTCTCGGCCGACGGCCTGAGCCTCTACGGCATGACCAGATTTGGCGGCAGCAGCGACAGCGGCACGATCTTTAAGTTCGACCCGAACACCCTCAAAGTGCAGGTCCTGCACAGCCTGGCCGGCGGCGCCGGTGACGGCAGATACCCCCAGGGCTCGCTCACCAGAAACGGGAATACGCTCTACGGGATGACGCCCCAGGGCGGCGCCGGCGACCAGGGCACTATCATTAAATACGACACCGGCACCAACTCCTTCAGTTTAATGCACAGCTTTGCGGGCAGGGCCAGCGACGGCGTCTGGCCTACCGGCTCCCTGACCTTTGCCGGAGACGGCCTCACCCTTTACGGCATGACCCCCCAGGGCGGCCCAGGCAACGTCGGCACGATCTTTAAGTACACCCCTGGCGCCGGCACCTATACCCTGCTGCGCAGCTTTACTGCCAGCACTGCTGATCCCTGGGTTCCCAAGGGTTCCCTCACCCTGGCCGCGGCCGGCAATATGCTTTACGGCATGTCCGTCGGGGGCGGCTCCGCGTATTTCGGCACGATCTTCAGCTACGACCCAGGCGCCGACACCTTGCAAATCCTCCACAACTTCGCTGGCGGGACCAACGATGGGGATTCCCCCTATGGCTCGTTGACCCTGGCGCCGGACGGCCATAACCTCTACGGCCTGACCTTTGCGGGGGGGAGCAACCACAGAGTCGGCACGCTCTTTAAGTTCGACGCCAGCACCAACAACTTCCAACTGTTGCACAGTTTCGGCGGCACCGGCGACGGACAATTCCCCAACGGCTCTCTGACCCTCATGCCGGACGGCCACACCCTCTACGGCCTGACCTCAAGCGGCGGCAGCAGCTACTACGGCACGATCTTTAGCTACGACCTGAGCACCGACAGCTACCTGCTGCTGCATAGTTTTGCCGGTGGGACCGCTGACGGGAGGTTTCCCCAGGGCTCCTTCATCCTGGCGCCGGATGGCCACACCCTTTACGGCCTGACGGCCAGCGGCGGTAACAGCAACTACGGCACGATCTTTAGCTACGATACCAGCACCAATACCTTAAAGCTGCTGCACAGCTTTGCCGGTGGGGCCGCCGACGGGAAAAACCCCTGGGGCGACCTCACCCGCGCACCGGACGGCCACACCCTCTACGGTATGACCCATGGTGGCGGCATCAGCGACTACGGCACCATCTTTAGCTTCGACACCAACACTAATACTTGCCAGCTCCTGTACAGCTTCACCGGTGAGCCCGCCGACGGCAAATCCCCCCAGGGCTCCCTGACCCTGTCGCCGGACGGGAACACCCTCTACGGCCTGACCAATAACGGCGGCAGCCACAACGACGGCGTGGTCTTCTCCTTCGCGGTGGCCACTGGCAGAATCATCCCGCCGGTCATCAGTCTGCTGCTCTTGGACTAATAAGACCATTGGGATTAAGGTAGGCCAAAGAAACTTTTAATCATCCTGTTTCCCAGCCTGCAGCTACCGAGGCACTTGCAGGCAAGCCGTTATTACCGCCTCGCTCCCAAGTCCTAGATTTTTTTACCTGACCGCCTGCTGCCGGCCTTGACTTTTCTTTTGCTTGTGCCTATGTTGTTGCCAGCTACCAGAAAGCCCTGGCCAGTGCCGCTCTTTTCGTTATCTTCACTCTCTTCTTGGACAGAGCAAAGACGAGTTCTTCCCTCTCCGGTAGCTTCATCGCCTTCCCTAAGGGTTACTAACGGCCAGCGGTCGCTGTCTTTAATTCGGCCCTGGCGGCAAGCATCTTTCCTCAACCTGAAAGGAGAATGATCATGACCAGACCAGACTCCACGGTAAGAAAAGCCCCTCGAGGAGGAATATCGGCAGGCCGAGGTCCGCTCGCCCGGGGTCCAGCCACTCCTCTATGCGGGCAATTGGGACTGGAACTTAAAGACCAATAAATATAGTTGGTCCGAGGAGATGTACCGGATTTTTCAGGTAGCCCCGCAACCCAACTCCCCCCGAACCTGCACCTTTCTGAATTGTGTTCACCCCGAAGACCGGGAACAGGTGGTCAAGGCCTTGGGAAAGGCCCTGGTCGGTGAGGAGCCTTACCAGATCAAGCATCGCCTCCTCTGGCCCGACGGCTCGGTGCGCCATGTTCAGGGGGAAGCCACCGTTATCTTTGATCCGGCCGGCCGGCCGTTGCGCATGTTCGGCACCGTTCAGGACCTCACCGACTTGCAGCAGCAAATCTAGCGGACCCTGCCCACCAGTTACCTAGAAATTGTAGGGTGGGCACTGCCCACCAATTCCTTAAAAAAACACCGCCGCCTGTGGCTGTTGCACCTGTTTCCCCATTTTCAGGAACGGCTACGGGTCCATCTCCCTTCTCATCTCCACCCGCTTTCCCCCCACCCCCATTAAGTAAAATATTATTGGACATAATTGCCTAATTTTGGCACCATAATAACCAGGTGGGTTATCATGGCCTGGGCGTCCCGCCTGAGCAATTAAGGGCTGTCCAATTCGGGGGAGGTTCCGGATGGCCGATAGAGCATGGCGCGCGTTTGCCCTTATCCTGGCATTGGCCGGCTTCCTCTCCGGCTGCGCCGGCGCGCCGGCGCCTCCACCCCGGCCCCACCTGGGGCCGCCGCCCACGGTGACGGGCCGCGGCCCCCAGGACGTCGCCCTGGAACGGGCCCTGGGCGAGTTTTACGGCGCTCCTTACCGCTCCGGCGGCACCAGTCCCGAAGGGGTGGATTGCTCCGGCTTGATCCAGGCCCTGTTCCAGCGGACCGGCGTTATGCTGCCCCGCACCGTGGCCCAACAATATAATGCCGGCCGGCAGGTGCCCCCCGGGGAGCTGCGCTTCGGGGACGTGGTCTTCTTCAACCGCTTCTGCCAGACCCGGGGCCGGGACTTTTATATGGCCAACATCCTGCCGTCCTTTAATGCCGAGGAGGTCTGCCACAACGGCCTTTACCTGGGGGAAGGCCGCTTCGTCCACGCCTCGCCCCGGGGGGTGTTGGTCAGCCGCCTGGACGCCGAAACCTGGCGCGTCTCCTTTAAAGGAGCCCGGCGCTATCTGCCTTAAGAATGACGGAAGACCGGAGACGGGAGACGGGAGCAATAAGCAACCCCCGCTCTTTCATCTCGGGTTTTCCAATCTCCGGTCCCCCGTCTTCGGTTCTCCGTCCATTAGGGGAGACGGGTACAAAACTCGGACCCTCGGTCTTCCGTCCTCGGTCCCCGGTCTTTTCTCGGTCTTTCCTTTTCCGCTTCAATAGCTTAAAATATAAACTGATCGGCTGGAGCACTCTGCTCGACAAAAATTTGGAGACCCTTATGCAAAAAATTCGGCGTAGCTCCCTGGTTTTACTGGTTTTGGCAGGGTTAATCGCAGTAACTTGCGGCGTCACCGAAACCTGGGCCCAGGGCCGGTTCCTGGATCGCTCCTGGGGCGATTACACCTGGGGGGCTTACGGCGGCAACCGCGAAGCCAGCCGCATGGGCCGGGAAGATATCGTGGCCCGGGAGAACTATTGCTCCACCAGCGGCTGCGTGCTGCGCCTGGACGGCGTCGAGGTGCGGCCCCCCCGGGCCAGGAGCGGCCAGACCATGGTCCTGGCCACTACCTATACCATCCTGACCCCGGATGCGGTGGCCATCCCGGTGGCCATTTCCCGGGATATCCTTTTCCAGGGTAAATCCCTGGGCCGGACCAAGAACATCGAGTCCCGCCGCCTCAACGGCACCTGGGTCCAGGAGATCGATTTCACCCTGCCGGCCAACGCCGCGGCCGGGGTCTATACCCTGAAGACCAAGGTCACCACCGGCTACGGCTCGGACCAGAAAGAGACGCAGTTTCGGGTGGAGTAAAGATCGGGGACGGAAGACGGAGGACCGGGGACGGGAGCCAACCCCGGTCAATAGTCCTCCATCTTCAAGTTAATAGAGGTTAAGCTTGGGTTATAAGTTCCAAGAACTCCAAGTATATAAGATCTCTCTCGAGTATCTTGACCAGATTTACGCCCTTGCTAAAAAATTGCCTGAGACCGAGAAGTTTAACCTCAGGACTCAGATACAAAGAGCAGCAACATCCGTCGTTCTGAATATTGCCGAAGGCTCAACCGGCCAAAGTGACCCAGAGCAAGGTCGTTTCTTAGGATTAGCTTCCAGATCGTTTCTTGAGACCGTAGCCTGTTTTGATATTATGATCAGAAGGAAATATTTTCAGGAGAACGAGCTAAGGGTCGTAAAGGATTTAGGAAACCAACTTTTTATGAAATTGCCAGCCTTCAAAAAAGCAATACGAACCTGATATACTGATAAGAAAGAAGGGGCGGAAGTAAACTCCGGTCCGCGATCCCCGGTCCTCGGTCTTCCGTCTTCGGTCTTCCGTCATTTGGAGAAGTCTTGCCCAACGAAATAAACTACCTACGCATCTCCATCACCGACCGCTGCAATCTTCGCTGCTTCTATTGCACTCCTTGGGGAGGCTGGAAGAAGCTGCCGGCCCCGGAGATCCTGCGCTACGAAGAGCTGCTGCGCCTGGCCGGAGTGGCTGCCGGGGTGGGCCTCCGCAAGGTCAGGGTCACCGGCGGGGAACCCCTGGTGCGCCGGGGCGCGCTGGAGTTCATCCGCAACCTCCACCAGGTTCCGGGTATTGCCGAAGTCTGTCTCACCACCAACGGCGTGCTGCTGCCGGAGTTGGGCCCGGAGCTTTACGCCACCGGCCTGCGCCACCTCAATCTGAGCCTGGACAGCCTGCGCCGGGAACGCTACCATCACCTGACGGGAGGCGACCGCCTGTCACAAGTCCTGGCCGGGATTGAGGTCGCCTTGGCCCTGGGATTCCACCCCGTGAAACTTAACTGCGTGGTGTTGAAGGATCTCAACGACGACGAATTATGTGAGTTCGCCCTGCTGACCCGGGATCTGCCCTTGCAGGTGCGGTTCATCGAATTCATGCCCACCGTGGCCCAACCGCGCTGGCAGCGCCATTTCCTGCCCATGGCGGAAGTCCGCCGCCGCTTGCAGGCGCTGGGACCCATGGAGCCCGTGGCCCGAGCCGCCACCGCCGGTCCGGCCCGCATCTTCCGCCTCCCGGGCTTCCAGGGGGAGTTGGGCTTCATCAGCTCGGTGAGCGATCATCACTGTCCCACCTGCAACCGCTTGCGGCTCACCGCCGCCGGCTACCTCAGGCCTTGCCTCTTTGCCGCCGCGGAATTGGACCTGAAGGGCCCCCTGCGCCAGGGCGCCGATGATGCAGCCTTGGGCCGCCTCTTCCGGGAGGCCATCAGTCTGAAAAATTCCGGCGCCAAACCCGGAGAGCGTGATTTTCCTCTGCCCGGCCGCCCCATGGTCAGCATCGGCGGCTGAGTTAAGACGGAAGACCGGAGACGGAGGACGGGAGCAAAATCGCAATTTCTTTCTCCGGTCTCCCGTCCCCGGTCCCCGGTCTATCTCCGGTCTCCCGTCTTTCTAACAAAAAACTCCCCCTTGCCTCAAGTTAAGTTATATAATCATTGATTATTTTCAGGAGTCGCTTGACATGAAACTGAGCATCGTCATCCCGGTTTACAACGAAAAAGACACCCTGGAAGAGATCTTCCGCCTGGTGGAACTCGCTCCTTACGCCAAGGAAATCATCGCGGTGGACGATGCCTCCACCGACGGTTCCCGGGACATTTTGCGCCGCCTGGCCGAGGAGTATGAAGACGTCAGGGTCTTTTACCATGACCGCAACCAGGGGAAGGGCGCCGCCCTGCGGACCGGCTTCGCCCAGGTGACCGGGGACGTGGTCATCATCCAGGACGCCGACCTGGAATACCGCCCCGATGATTACCCGGGCCTGCTGGAGCCCATCCAGCAAGATGTGGCGGATGTGGTCTACGGCAGCCGCATGGTGGGCGGCCGGCCCCACCGGGTGCTGTTTTTCTGGCATTACATGGGCAACCGCTGTGTCACCACCCTGTCCAACATCTTCACCAACCTGAATCTCTCCGACATGGAGGTGGGCTACAAGGTCTTCAAGGCCGAAGTCATTAAGGGCATCCAGATCAAGAGCGGCCGTTTCGGGGTGGAGCCGGAGCTCACCGCCAAGATCGCCAAGGGGGGCTGGCGCATCTATGAAGTCCCCATCCAGTACCACGGCCGCGACTACGCCCACGGCAAAAAGATCACCTGGCGGGACGGCCTCGCCGCGATCTGCCACATCATCCGCTTCCGCTACTGGGATTAAAGGAAAAAATAGGGACACTTCCTATTTTTGCCGGAAAAGTGCCTGCACCAACCTAACCTTAGGCAAAAATGGGAAGTGTCCCTATTTTTTTCCCAATCATATGGTAAGCAATTGGAAATCCTGGCTCACCCGATTGCTCCTGGCACTCTGGGGCCTCCAACTCCTCTGGCTGGCCTGGCATTTCGAGCCGGAGGCTCGGGATCTGGTCCGCCGGATCGCCCAGGGCGACGTGGGCGCGGCCATCCGCCAGGCAGACCCGCTCTACCGCTGGGCCGGAGCCCTGTCCGCCCTCATCCCCCCCGACGCCAGCTACGTCTTCCTCGATAACTATGAGGCCGGCAAGGAGATCGAGGTCCGCTATTACCTGGCCCCCCGGCGCCACCTCCTGCTGCCTCCGGACGCCGTGGCCCCCTATCTTTTTTATGTCCTGCACCAGGAGCAGGCCTCGTTTTTGCTGATCCGGGAGGGAGACCGGCCCCTCGGGCCGGGGGCCCGGGCCGCCGTCCAATCTCAGGCGGTGCAGGAGCTGTCGCTCCCGGGTCCGGGCAAGGCCTACCGGGTGGACCACCGCCGTTTGCGCTGGGGCTTCTATGATTGAGGCGGTCGTCAGCCTGTTGCGGTTGCTGGGCGGCCTGGGCGCGGTCATTTTGTTGGGTTACGCCCTGCTGGCCCTCCTGCTGCCCCAACCCCGGGACTTCCGGGCCCTGGAGCGCCTCTCCCTGGCCTTCGGCGCCGGGGTCGTCCTCCTGACCCTCTGGATGTTGGCCCTCACCTGGCGGGGCCACCCTTTCAGTCTCACCCTGATTCTGGGGCCGCTGCTGGCCCTGAGCGCCGCCCTGCTCCTCACCCCCCGGGGCCGCCGGGCTCTCTCCCAAGACTGGCAGGCCCTGAGAACTCCCCGGCGGCTCAACCTGACCGGTTGGGACTGGCTCTTTGCCGGTCTCTTAATAGTTATGCTGCTGTATGCCTTCCTCCGCGCCGCCCTTTATCCCATGTGGGCCTGGGACGCCATCGCCACCTGGGGCTGCAAGGCCAGGGTCTTTTATGCCACCCAGGGGCTGGACCTCACCTGTATCGATGCCCATAACTATTACCCCAATCTGCTGCCGCTGCTGTTGAGCTATTTCTATTTCTGTCTGGGCCAGGTCAACGACCACCTGGTCCAGGGGATTTTTCCCCTCTGGGGCGCCCTGCTGTTGGCGCTGCTTTACTCCCTGGCCCGGCGCCTTTCCTTGAGCCGGCACCACGCCCTCGGGCTCACGGCCTTTCTGGCCTTAAACGGCACGGTCTTCGTGGTCCACCTCTACATCGCCTACGCCGACCTGCCCCTGGCCTATTTCACCCTCGGCGCCGCCGGCCTCATCTACCTGTGGCTGGCGGACCAGGCCCCCCCCGGCAGCCTGGCCCTGACCGGCCTCTTTCTGGCCGGCATGGCCTGGTGCAAATATGAAGGCCCGCCCCTGGCCGCCACGGTGCTCCTGGCCGCAAGCCTGACCCTGATCTGGCTGCGGCCTCCCGGCCTCTGGCGCCGCCTCCTCAGCCTGAGCCTGCCCCTGACGGGCTTGCTGTTGGGTTACCTCCCCTGGCGCCTCTTCGTCAGCCAGCAGCACCTGCCCATCGGCGCCGACCACCTGCAAGGGTTTTATCCCCACCAGTTCGTCCTGGCCATCTCGTATCTGGCCGCGGCCCTGATTCAGCCTTACTACTTCGGCCTCCTCTGGCCCGCCGTGCTCCTGGCGGCCATCGTTGCCGGCCGGCGCCTCTGGACCTCCCCGGCCCTTTTCCTGGCCCTCTTCCTCGGCGGCAACCTCCTGGCCGTCATCCTGGCCTACGGCATGGCGCCCACCTCGGCGGCCGAGTTCCCCAGCTACGTCCGGGCCACCCTGGACCGCCTGCTGCTGCATCTCACCCCCACCGCCGCCCTGCTCCTGGCCCTGGGGCTGAAAGACCTCTACCCAACACCAAAATCCCCCCCAACGCCGTAGGGACGGACGTAGGGGCGGACCTGCGTGTCCGCCCTATACTATGCTGGGGTATGAAAACCTTGAGGGGAGGACCGGGGGGATCAACGATCCCCCGCCCTCCCCTCAAACTCCCCTCCCAACCCCCTGTATGTAATTGAAAAATGAATATTTGGTGGGCCGTACGCTATGATATTCATGAACTAAACGCTTCGCGTGGAGTAGGCCTTACCGACTCCATGGTCATAATCCAGCCTTAGATCGCAGTCCTTTCAAAAGCCAAACCCCACTTATTTTCTCGTAACCCCAGATAGTTACGTGTAGTTTTCTCCTTAAATCTAATCAGGAGGAAAACTATGGGCAAGCTGCACGATCAGATGCAAGAGGATTTGCTCCTCAAGGCTTACAGCCCGCATACGCAGAGGAATTACCTGCGCTGCGCCCGCCATTTCGCCAAACATTACATGAGGTCCCCGGAGGAGATGGGGGAGCAGGAGGTACGCGGCTTCCTTCTGCATCTGGTCCAGGATCGTCAAGCCTCCCCGGCCACGCTGGACATGTACGTCAACGCCCTCAAGTTCCTTTACAACGTCACCCTCAAACGACCCGAGGCGGTGGAGGGTCTTTCCCATCCCAAACGGCCCAAGACCCTGCCGGTCATTCTCAGCCCGGAGGAGGTTCTCCGGATCTTTGCGGCCATCCGTTCAGTGAAGCACAAAGCCATCATTGCTACCGCCTATGCGGCTGGACTCAGGATCTCCGAAGTATGCGGACTGCGGATCGCCGATATTGACAGCCAGAGGAGGCGCATCCACGTCCGCTCGGGGAAGGGTAAGAAGGATCGCTATGTCATGTTGGGAGAGAGCCTCCTGGCCCTGTTGCGCCAGTACTACCAGAAAGTACGGCCGCAAGGTGAGTATCTGTTCCCGGGATATAAACCCCAGCGCCCGATCTGCACCAACGCCGTGCGCCAGGTTTTGCGGAAAGTCGTCCGGGAGACGGGATTGGCCAAGCGAGTCACCATGCACACCTTGCGCCACTGCTTTGCCACCCATTTGCTGGAGGCGGGCACTGACATCCGCATCCTGCAGGTCCTCCTGGGCCACAGCTCCATCCGCACCACCCTGCGTTACACTCATATCACCGACCGGCTGGTCCAGAAGCTGGTGAGCCCCCTGGATATGATCCACCCCGCCTCGTAAGGGAGTGGCCCCATGTCCAGACCAGCCCTGGAGGTGGCCCAGATCTTCCGCCATCAAGGCCCGGACTACCGCAAAAACCATGGCCTCAGCCTGGAGCAGCAGAAGGCCATGCGGGATATCGAACGGTGCCGCACCGCCCGTTTGGGCGGCCACGTGGATGTTTGCAGCCAGGGCTGCGGTTACTCTGCCATCTCCTATAACTCCTGCCGCAACCGCCACTGTCCCAAGTGCCAGAGCCTCAAGCAGGCCAACTGGCTGGCAGAGCGCCTGGAGCGGCTCCTGCCTACCCACTACTTCCACCTGGTGGTCACCCTGCCCCATGAACTCCAGCCGCTGGCCCGGTGCAACCAGGCAGTTATTTTTAATCTCCTCTTTGACGCGGCCTCCCGAGCTTTGCTGCAGTTTGCCCGGGGTTATGAGCGTCTTCAGGCCCAGGTGGGCTTCACGGCAGTCCTGCACACCTGGGATCAGGACCTCAACTTCCATCCCCATCTGCACCTGGTGGTAACAGGCGGCGGGCTCAGTGAAGATGGCCAGAGATGGATCGCGGCCGGCAGCTTCCTGCTTCCCGTCCGGGCGCTCTCGAAGATCATCCGGGGTAAGTTTGTCGAGGCCCTGGAGAGGGCCTGCCGTGAGGGCCGACTGCGGGGCCAGGCCTCCGGTCTTGCAGACCCGGTGCAGTTCCAGCGCTTCCTCCGGAAACTTAGACGCAAAAAGTGGGTCGTCTATGCCAAAGGGGCTTTCGGCGGTTCCCAGAAGGCCTATCATTACCTCAGCCGCTACACCCACCGGGTGGCCATCGCCAATCACCGCCTGGTAAGCTTGGCCGAGGGCAAGGTCTCCTTCCAGGCCCGAGACAATAGCCGGCCAGGGCAGAAAAGGCTGGTGACCCTCACCACCCCGGAGTTTATCCGCCGCTTTCTGCTGCACGTTCTCCCGCCCCGGTTTGTCAAAATCCGCCACTACGGCCTCATGGCCCCCGGCAATGCCAAAACCAAACTGGAGAAGGCCCGGGCCCTTATCTACCTCCAAGAACCCGGCGCCACTGATGACCTCACCAGACAAAAGCTTGATACCCCGAGCGAGGCCAAAACCTGGCAGGAAATGCTCAAGGCACTCACCGGTGTGGATCTCACCATCTGTCCGAACTGCGGCCAGGGCAAGCTGATCCGCCGCCGGTTGATCGGCAGTGAAGCTACTACCCTGGCACCCATCATCTGGGATTCTTCATGAACTGCGGCTGCTGTCTAAGCCTCACTCCTTCAACTCAAAGTGCCTGGCGGAGCACGATAGGGACACGTTCGTCCCAAATCCCGCCCTGGCCCTATCCCCGCCTGCCCCTTGCCCTCGGACCCATCTCCTGGGCTCAAAATATATCTCACGCCACGCCTCATTCAGGCCTCAGGGCTTCAACCCCTCATCTCAACCCCAAACACCTTTTATTGAATCCCCATAGCCCAAAACCGGACTGATTCCTCCAAAACCCAGGCTTAGTTCATGATGACGATTATGAGAATGCGCTCCGCGATTCTCACAATCGCCTACTGCATATCTGGCATTTTCCCCGCTCATGCTATAACTGCCGATCCTGGCAAGTTAGCCTCACCGTGTGTTCCCTGCCCAAGTCCCTCATCCCTGCGAGGATGGGTTTCATTTGTTGCTCTTAATTTTCATGGGTATGTTAAAGTAATTTTTAATATGACGCTTCAAAACTCGACAACCTCAAAACCCAACTATTACCCGCGGACTGGTGCTGTCCTAACCGCTCGGAGAATCCCATGAAGCGACCCATATTGACCTTCTGGTGGATAACCCTGGCAGCATTCCTGTCCCTGACCTCCCTATCCTTGGCTGCCGGCCTACCTGGCCCACCGCCCCCGGCGCCGCCGCCCATCCCCACGCCACCGCCCAATGTAGGCTTTAACATGTATCAGATCGATACGGCGCCACCAGACACCCAGGTAGAATATGGCACTCCCGGCAACGATATGATCGCCGAATACGGCGGCACGGGTAACGTGACCCAGATTACTACCGGCAATACCGGTAACGACTGGCTGCTCCAGGTCGGGGGAAAGCAAGCGAGCATCCAGAGTATTGATGGCGGCAGCGGCAATAAAACGTTCTACCAATTTGGCGGCCAGGGTGACTCTACTCAAACTATTACCAGCGGCGACGGCATCCAGACCTTTATCCAGGTGGGCGGGCAGGGCAACAATGAAATGACTATCTATCCTATATTTGGTGGGACCAGATATGTTGAGCAATATGGCGGCGCCGGGAATAACACCATGACCGCGGAAGGCGGTAACGGGGACGATGTAATCAAGATGTACGGCGGCCAGGGCAATAATAACATGACCTATAATCTAACCGAAGGCAATGACGTGGTTACTATTCTGGGCAGCGGGCATTATAATCGGCTGACCATCATTGAACAGACCTACTTAATAAGCCACCTCAATTATAAATTGCAGGATCACCAAGGCCACGTGCTATTCCAGAAAGGCGCCGGCGGCAGCACCATCACCGTGGCCAATCTCGAACATCTAACCATCTGCGATCTCAACGGCAAACCCATCTACACCTACAACGCCGGCACTGTGCCCGCGATTATTGGGCTGCTGCTGCTGGGGGATTAGCGGACGGTAAAAGACGGCCTAAGGAGTTTTCCGAGATGAAGCTATCCCTGCTCAAGAGGACCATCATCACCATCATTTTGGCCGCGGCGCTGTTGCCGGTGTCCATGGCTTTTGGTGGTCTGCCGGGGCCGCTTCCCCCGGCGCCGCCCCCCGTTCCCACGCCGCCGCCCAATGTAGGCTTTAACATGTATAAGATCGATGATGCCAGAGGCACTATCGGTGATGTGACGCAGATAGAATTTGGCACTGCTGGGAACGATATGATCGCCGAATACGGCGGCACGGGCAATGTGACTCAAGTCATTAGTGGCGGTGGCGGAAATGATTGGCTGCTCCAGGTCGGTGGCAACCAGACCAGCAACCAGAGTGCTAATGTCGGCGCTGGCAATAGCACGATCTACCAGTTTGGGGGCCAGGGCGACTCTAGTTTAACTGCGAACGGCGGGGCAACCGGAAACCACACCTTTATCCAGGTGGGCGGGCAGGGCAATAATAACATGAGTATAAGTGATTCAAGTAATTTATTTGGAACAGCTTATATTGAGCAATATGGCGGGGCCGGGAATAACATCATGGAGGTAACATGGCAGTGAGGGTGATGACATTATTAAGATATACGGTGGCCAGGGCAATAATACCATGACTTATGATCTTACCATCGGCAATGACGTGGTTACCATTCTGGGCGGCAGCCGCTATAATTCACTTACCATCAATACGCAAGGCCTCAACAATTATAAATTGCAAGACCAACAAGGCCACGTGCTTTTTCAAAAAGGCGCCGGCGGCAGCATTATAACCGTCGCTAACCTGAACCGGATTACAGTCCTTGACGAAAACGGCAAAACTATCTTCACCTACAACCCCGGCACTGTGCCATCTTCTATTGCGCCGCTGCTGCTGCTGCTGGATTAGCAACTATCCAGATCGTAACTATCTAACCTCGGGGGGCCACCCCTCATAGAACTTCAGACGCTCATGTTTGACTATCTGCT
>CAWCKU010000011.1:0-51427 GCA_963796215.1 uncultured delta proteobacterium
GCCAGGTTAGACAATTATCCTCAGCTAAGCGGAAAATTCCTATATGATCTGAATAGCAAAATTGAGCTTTTGTGGGGGGATTTCCAGAATCTTTTTTTATCCGGTGCAGGGGGCAAAGTGCCCGGCTAAAAAAGGCCGCAATCCCCGGTAAATGATCTCCGCCACCGCGGCCGCCCCGGCCTCGGTGTAGTGCAGATAGTCGTAGTAATAGGCGGAGTTGCGCGGCAGTTCCCGGGCCAGGTCGATGAGCAGGACGTGGTCCTTTGCTGCCACCTGGCGCAAGGTATGGTTGTACATCTCCACCACCGCGAACATCAAAGCTCCATTCAGATTCTCCCCCAACTTTACTTTCCCCAGGTCTACCCCGGTGGCGGGGTCGATCCCCGGGCCGTAGAGGGTCGGCTGGGTGATGAAGACCGGCTCGATGCCGTGGTCCCGGGACACCTGGATCAGCTTCTCCAGCCGGGACCGGTAATAGGGCAGGGATCATCCCGATATTTCCGCATGGTCTTCTCTTGGTCGTCGGCGGCGACCTCGAGGGTTCCCTGGGCCTTCAGGTTCACTTCCTCGTGGTGCAGGCCCCGGTGCCGGGCCACAAAGTAGCGGTAAATATTCAACCCCAGGGAGTAGACCTCGCTCCTGTTGGTCATGGCTTTTAACCAGCCGCCCAGGCCCCCCTGGGGCTTATCGTGGATCTCCCCCACCCCCACGTCGTTGATCCCCACCAGAAATAACACCAGGTTGGGCTTTAATTGCACCACATAATCTTCCAGCAGGATGAGGTTCCGGTAGGTGGTGGCGCCGTCCAGCCCGGCATTGTTGATCCAGACCTTGGGGAGATCCCGGGCCAGTTTCGCTCCCAGGAGATCGGTCCAGGTCTGGCCGTCGGAGAGGTAGAAGCATTCGGTGGTGCTGCCGCCGATGGTGATGAGGCTGAGATAATCGGCCAAATCCGGCGGCGGCGGCGCCCCGCGAAAGCCCAGGGAGTTTTTGGTATGGACCGTGGTCTTGGGCAGCTTGGTGGGGAATTTCGCCGTATTGTCAAAAATATATCTCTTGTTGACCGGCAGCACGATCCGGTCCGGCTTGAACCGCATCTCAAAAGGCGGGAACAGCCGCAGGGCGACTTCCAAAACGATCAATGCCAGGACAATCCCGCCCAGAAGCAACAAGGAGTTTTTAAGGATGTCACTAATTTTAGTCATTAATTTTGGTAGCTAGCACAATAATGGTTGGTGGTGGGGGCCCCAGGCCCGCCGGCTTTAGGCGGCCAGGGACGGCCGTCCCACCTGCTTTTAGACCACAGGCCGCCATAGATCAATTAGCTGTGAGGGCGGTTCGAGAACCGCCCCTACTGCTCACACCCTCAACCCGGGAATCCGGTCCCAGCCCCAGACATGGATGATAATAAATCCTGCCAGCAGCGCCGCGCCGATGCCCAGCGCCAGCCAGTCCCGGCGGTGCATCCTAATCTCCAGCAGAAAGGTGCGGCGCGGGCTCATCTGGAAGCCCCGGGCCTCCAGGGCCCAGGCCATGGTCTGGCTGCGGCGCAGGGTCAGGAGAAAGACGGGCGCCAGCAGGGGCAGGTGGCGCCGGAGCCGCGTCAGCAGAGGGCCTTGCTCCCAAGTTAGCCCCCGGGCTTCCTGGGCCTCCTGCACCCGAGTGACGGTGGCGAAGATCTCCGGCACCCAGCGCAGGGCCAGGGCGAAGGCAAAGGCCCCGGGGTAAGGCAGCCGCAGTTTCACCAGACCCGCAAAAAGCTCCTCCACCGGGGTGGTGGCCAGGAGAATGAGGCCCGCCACCATCATGGTGGCCAGCTTGAGAAAATTGGCGGTGGCGAAGGCCACGGATTCCACGCTGACCCGCCAGAACAGGTGGCTGGGCCCTTGGGCCATAAAGGACCAGATCCCCAGGCTGAACAGGGCCAGCGGTAAGAGCAGCCAGCGCACCGGTTTAAGCTTCGGCCAGGCCCGGGCCAGGGTCAGGTGCAACAGCACCCCGGCGCTCCCCAGGGCCACCACTGCCGGCTCCTGGGGCAAGAGAACTATGACGAAGCTGATCAGGAGTAGAGCCAGCTTGGTCCTGGGATCCAGGCAGTGGATGAGATTGCCCGGCCTGGGGTTCCCGGATGTATTATTTCCTTGCATCGGCTCCTAACTTTTCAGAGAATTAATGTTTAATATACATATCCTGAATTTTTCTGCCAAGGAACTGCGGAATGGTGAATTATCTGGTGCTGGCCCTGATCATGGTGGACGTGGCGCTCAATGTCACGGGGCAGCTCTCTTTAAAGTACGGCATGTCCAAGCTGGGCAACTTCGCCCTCTCCTTGAACACCCTGCCGCCGGTCTTTTTGCAGGCGGCCTTCAACCCTTATGTGCTGCTGGGCCTGCTATGCTACGGCCTGGGTTTTATGGTCTGGCTGGTGGTCCTGGCCAAGGCGGAAGTCAGCTACGCCTACCCCCTCATCAGCCTGGGCTATGTCTTCACCGCCATCCTGGCCCGGCTGCTCATCGGCGAGGCGGTGAGTCTGAGCCGCATGGCCGGCATCCTGGTTATCTGTCTCGGGGTCTTTCTGGTGGCCCGAAGTTGACGCCGGAGAGAATCCCCTCTGATCGAGCCATTAATGGCTGCACACTATTAACTGTAATTATTGGAAAAATTATCCGGGGCTTAAAAACGTCGGGGCGGTGCGCACACCGCCCCGACCAGACCTCGCTTCCCTGCCGGGATTAATCGTTTTCCGGCGAGGCCCAGATGATATTCTGCTTGTTGATGACCAGGACGCGGCCGCCTTGCCCTTCAAAGGTGGCATCATAGACCACCAGGAAGGGATCCATCACCTGGGTGAAGATCTCGCTCACCCGCTGAATCATGTGCTCATCGCTATGCAGGTTGATCTTGCCTTTGACCACCGAGCCGTCCACCAGCTTGAGGGAAAGCTCCCTGGCCTCCAATTTTCTGGTGATAATCTTTACCGACATTTTCCTGCCCCACATTTAGTTCAAGTCTTGCCGGCGCTGACCCCCCGGGCCAGTTCCCGGCTCCGGGCCAGGGTCTCATTGAGGTCGAAGGTCAGGACCTCCCGGTCCTGAACCACCACGCGGCCGTGCACCACCACCGTCTGGACATCGCCGCCGCCGGCGGCATAGACCAGATGTGAATATGGGTCATACAGGGGTGTCAGGTGGGGCTGATCCAGGTCGAAGACCACCAAGTCCCCCTTCAACCCCGGACTGAGGGCCCCCACCTGCCCTTCCAGGCCCAAGACCCGGGCGCTGCCCCGGGTGGCCAGGTCCAGGGTGGCGCCGGCCGGCAGGACGGTGGGGTCCAGGTAGCGCACCTTCTGCAGCTTGGCGGCCGTGTCCATCTCCTGGACCAGGTCCAGATTGTTGTTGGAGGCGCAGCCGTCGGTGCCCAGACCCACCGGCACCCCCCGTTTCAGGAGCTCCACCACCGGGGCGATCCCCGAGGCCAGCTTCATGTTGCTCTCCGGGCAGTGCGCCACCCCGGCGCCGGACGCGGCCAGCAGCTCCATATCCGCCTCCGTCAAGACCACCGCATGGTCCGCCAGCAGACGCGTCGCTGAGCAGCCCGAGGCGGTGCAGGTGGGCCACCGGGGTGGCGCCGTAACGCTCCTGGCAGTCCGCCACCTCCCGGTGCGTCTCCGACAGATGGATAATCAACCGAGTATGATACTTATCGGCCAACCGGCCGCATTCCTGTAACAATTCCGGCGAACAGGTGTACACCGCGTGGGGCTGGATGGCCACGCTGACCCGGGGGTGGTCCCGATAGGCCCGGCAAAGCTCCTCGCTGAAGGCCAGGCCCGCCGCCGGCGGCCCGTAATTGGGGGAAGGAAAGTCGTAGAGCACTTCCCCCACCACCGCCCGGATGCCGGTTTCCGCCGCGGCCCGGGCCACCGCATCGCTAAAGAGGTACATGTCGGCAAAGGTAGTGGTGCCGGAGAGCAGCATCTCGGCGACGGCCAGCTTGGTGCCCCAATAGACGAAATCCCGGTCCACCCGGGACTCCGCCGGAAAGATGTAGGAGTTGAGCCAGGTTTCCAACGGCAGGTCGTCGGCCAGGCCCCGGAACAGGGACATGGCGGCGTGGGAGTGGGCATTGATCAGCCCGGGCATGATCAGACCCTGGGGATAATCCAGCCGCCGTTCCGGGACCAAACGTGCCTCCAGCTCCGCCGCCGGCCCCACCGCCACGATTTCTTCGTCCCGCAGGGCCACCGCCCCCGGATGAAAAACCTCCCGGGTCTCATTCTGGGTCAGCACCCAATCGCCAGTTATCAGCAGAGATATGTTCTCTTTGGTTGCTGCGGTCATCTTCTCCTCATTAGACCGGGGACCGGAGACGGAAGACCGGAAATTCGCCAAAACCTCTCCCCTGTCCCCCGTCCCCGGTCTCCGGTCATTTCTTCTTTTCCCCTTTTCCTTTCTTAACCTCTTCGGCTTTTACCTTCTTGGGCTCTTCCGCTTTTACGCCGTTATCAACTTCCAACTGCCCCCGGCGATAGGCCTCCTGAAAACGGCTCGCCGAGCCCTTGGGCAGCTTGAGCCGGTAGGTCCCGGGCGTCAGGGCGGCCCCCTTGATCCAGGGATTCAGGGTCTTGATGGCCCGGTAATAGCTGCCGCAGGCCTCCGCCAAACGGCGCACCGGGGCGTCCTTTAACAGGGTGATGCTGACCTCGTCATAGTCCAGCGGCGGATAGAGCTCATCTGCCGGGATCTCGTAGCCATAGCGGGCCGGGTCCTCCATGACGATCTTGGCGGCCAGGGCGCGGAAGACATAGCGTTCCGTTTCTTCCGGCAGGCTCAAATAATAATAGGAGTTCACCCCCTGGAGGGCCATCTCCTTCTGCACCCGCCCCTCCCCGCAGTTGTACGACGCCAGGGCCAGGGGCCAGCTGTGGAACATCTGATAGAGGTTCTGCAAATAGTTCAGGGCCGCGTCGGTGGCTAAGCCGAACTCCAGGCGTTCGTCGATGTTATCGTTTAACTTCAGTTGATAGCGCTGGGCCGTGGGGGCCATGAATTGCCAGGGACCCATGCGCCCCGGCCGAGATTTGGCCTTCAGGAGCAGGTCGCTTTCGATGATGACCACGTACTTCAGGTCCAGGGGCAGCCGCCGGGCCCGGAGTTTGGCTTCCACCTCCGGGAAATAGCGGTGGGCCCGCTTCAGCCACATGGTGGTCTGGGCCCGGTTCCACGACGACGATGGTGAGTTCCCGGTCCAGGCTTTCCTGGACCGCCGGGTCATTGAGGGGCACCGGCTCACCGCAAAGATACAGGCTCTCCGGGACGCCAAAATAGGGAAAGTGCACCGCTGCAGCCGGGCGGCGCCGGGAGCCGGGACCGCCGCGGGCGCCGGCCCCCAGGCCCCCGGGCCAAATCCACAGCATCGCCAGCAAGGCAAAAATGATCAGCATCATGGGATGAAATCCTGCACCTTTTAGTTCCTAAGCAGTTATCCCAAACCCGGAGGCCCCTGTCAACCTGGATGGCTTGCAGCGGTCAGCTGTCAGCCTTCAGCCAAAGACCAAGAACACATTTTTCTTGGCGGCCTTGAGTCTTTAGGTCTTGGCGTGAGATATTTTATCTTTTTGCAAAAAGCTATTGATTCTTGGTTAGCCTCAGCTTAAAATTCAGGTGAATCTTAATACCTAAGAAAGGAGGTGACCTCGGTGAATCGGCCCAAGATGTTCTATCCGGTGAAATCCTGAAGCTCCGGCCTGCGCCGGGCCTTGGTAAGGCCCGCGACACCCATCCGGCTGGAAGCGCGGGATTGGGCTGGGACGGATCACCGGGAGTTCACCGCTAATCCTTCTTAATCCCTTGCCCTCCTCAAGCAGGATCTTTTCCTTCCTTATTCCAGCCTTTTTTCCAGCCGTTAACCTGGGTGCGCCGAGTAGCTGATCCCTGGGTCAGTTCTGCCTTTGCTGTCGGGTAGTCCCACGACTACCGCGGCAGAAATTAGCCTCATGCTGAAAGCCCTCAAGAAAGCGGCCCTGGCCGCGTTCCCAGCTTCTCCGGCGAAGCTCTCGGGAGCGGAGTATCTCTGCGTCTGCCTCTACCACCTGCTGCGCCTGGCTCTGGGCGGCCTGTTCGTTTATGCGGGCCTGATCAAACTCCTGGACCCCAGGGCCTTCGCCCACGCCATCGCCCAGTTCGACCTGGTGCCGGACCAGCTCTTGCCGGTGCTGGCCGTGGGCCTGCCCGCCCTGGAACTGCTGGCCGGTGCCGGGCTGATCTTCGCAGTGCGGGGCAGCCTGGCGGTAATCACCGGTTTGTTGGGCCTTTTCCTCCTGGCCCTGGGCTATGCCGTCTGGATGGAGATGGACATCGATTGCGGCTGTTTTACGGTGGCTGAGCTTAATGCCAAAACCGGCGTGAGACATGCCTTGATCCGGGACCTGTTCCTGGCCGCGGCTCTGGGCTTCCTCTTTTGGTGGCGCCGGCGCGGCCATCGCTTTTTCCACCTAATTCAGATCCTAAAAATGATTTCTGTGAAAGGAGAAAGAAATGAAATTTAGCAAAAACTTGCTCTGGCTGGTGGCTTTCGGTGTTTTTGCGGCTCTCGCTTTAACCGGCTGCGGCCAATCCTGGTCCAACAAAGAACTGGAAACCGAAAAGACCGCGGTCAACCTGGTCCGGGAAACCGCCCGGGGCGGCTATCAAATCGTCACTACTCCGGAATTGAAGGCCTGGATTGACCAGAAGAAGGCCATGCTCCTCATCGACACCATGCCTTTTGAAGACAGTTACAAAAAGCAGCATCTCCCCGGGGCGGTGCACTACGAATTTCCCATCCCGGAAGTCAAAGAGATGGACGACGGCCGCCCAGGCCAAGTTTGAAAAGTTCTTGGGGCCGGACAAGGACAAGGTCTTGGTGTTTTACTGCGGCTTCGCCAAGTGCACCCGCAGCCATAACGGCGCCATGTGGGCCATGAAGCTGGGCTACCAGAACGTCTACCGCTGTCCCGGCGGCATCAAGGCCTGGCTGGAGGCCGGCTACCCGGTGGAAAAGGCGCAATAATTTCCAGCGACCTGAATCCCCTTGATTTCAATAACCTAAATTGGAGGATTTAATGTCAACGGCTTACGACGCCATGTGGGAAGGCTTGAACCTGGACCTGGAGGCCCACGAGGGGCTTTTGTCGGTCTTGGGTAAATTTTACGGGGACATCTATCTGAGCCAGTCCGGCCGCCTCAAGGGCATGGAATACCTGGACTTCGTCCTCTCCGAAGTGCACGGCCTGCGCATCAAGGAATTGCAGGACGCCAAGGCCCAGGGCCGCAAGGTGGTCGGCACCTTCTGCGTCTTCGTGCCGGAGGAACTGGTCCTGGCCGCCGACGCCATTCACGTGGGCCTCTGCGCCGGCGCCGAAATCGGCAAGGAGGCCGCCGAAAAGATCCTGCCCCGCAACACCTGCGCCCTGATCAAATCCTTCGTGGGCTTTAAGCTGGCCCGCCTCTGCCCCTTCATCGAATCCTGCGACCTGGTGGTGGGCGAAACCACCTGCGACGGCAAGAAGAAGGCCTACGAAATCTTCAACGAGTACGCCCCGGTCTATGTCATGGAAATCCCCCAGATGAAGCAGGCCTGCGACCGGGAGCTGTGGAAGGCGGAAGTCCTGCGCTTCCGGGATGAAATCGAGCGGGTCGCCGGCAAAGAGATCACCGCCCCCAAACTCAAAGAGGCCATCCGCCTGACCAACGCCCGGCGCCGGGTATTGCAGCGCCTCAACCGCCTCCGGGCCTTCGTGCCCACCCCCATCTCCGGCCGGGACGCGCTCCTCATCAACCAGATCAGCTTCTATGACGACCCGGTGCGCTTCACCGGCAAGATCGGCCAGCTCTGCGATGAGATGGAGATCCCGGGTGCAGGCGGGCGAAGGCGTGGCCCCCAAGGGCACCCCCCGCCTGCTGCTCTCCGGCTGCCCCATGGCCGTGCCCAACTGGAAGCTCCCCTATATCATCGAGTCCTCCGGCGCCGTCATCGTCGGCGAGGAATCCTGTATCGGCGCCCGCAGCACCCGGGACCTGGTGGCCGAAACCGGCGATACCGTGGAGGAGATGCTGGATGCCCTCGTCGACCGCTATATGAAGATCGACTGCGCCTGTTTCACCCCCAACCCCGAGCGCCTGGAGAACGTCGTGGCCATGGCCCGCGACCTGAAGGTCGACGGCGTCATCCACTACGGCCTCTCCTTTTGCCAGCCCTATGCCATGGAGGCCCTCAAGGTGGAAAAGGCCCTGACCGCCGCCGGCATCCCCATGCTCAGCCTCGAGACCGACTACAGCATGGAGGACGTGGAGCAGCTCAAGACCCGGGTCGAGGCCTTTGTGGAGATGATTCATTAGTAGTGAGCAGTTAGCCCTTAGCTGTTCCGCTATGACTGGCGCTGTTCCCAAGCTCACTGGGAACGTCAATTTGCGCCAAGCTCCTGCTTGGCCCGGGACAATACCTCTTGAAACCCAAAAACCTCATCGCCGGCCTCGACATCGGCTCCCGCTCCATCGAGCTGGTCCTCCTGGAAGGGGGCCGGATGGTGGATTGGGCCAAGCTGCCCACCACCTTCGACCCCCTGGCCCAATGCCGGCGTTTGCTCGCAGAAAGTCAACGGCGTCCCCATCGTCGCCACCGGCTACGGCCGCAAGCTCCTGAAGGACAAATTCCCGGACCGGCAGGTCACCGCCATCACCGAAATTCAGGCCTACGCCCTGGGGGCCCGCTATTTGTGCCCCCAGGCCCGCACCGTCCTGGACATCGGCGGCCAGGACACCAAGGCCATCGCCCTGGCCCCGGACGGCCGGGTGCTGAAATTCGACATGAACGACCGCTGCGCCGCGGGCACCGGCAAGTTCCTGGAATTCATGGCCACCGCCCTGCAACTGCCGCTGGAGGACTTCGGCGCCTTTGCCCTGCAGGCCGACAAGCGCATCCAGATCAACAGCATGTGCACCGTCTTCGCCGAAAGCGAGGCCACCTCCCTCATGGCCCGGGGCGAGACCGCGGCCAACATCGCCCTGGGCCTGCACCTGGCCATCGTCCAACGCACCGCGGCCATGCTGCGCCGGGTGGGCCTGACGCCGCCGCTCGCCTTCGCCGGCGGCGTGGCCCACAACCCCTGCGTCCTGAAGCTCCTGGAAGAAACCCTCCAGGTGCCCATCATCGTCCCGGAGCAGCCCGACCTGGTGGGCGCCCTGGGCGCGGCCCTATATGGCCTGGGGGAAACGGGGAAGAGGTGAAAAGGGGAAAAAGAATGAAAAAGGACTTTCCCTTTTACCCCTTTTCCCCTTTTCCTCAATCCCCTGCCCTTCCCCTGCCTCCGGGATTTTGATGGAAAATTCCCCCTGATAAGGATATATACATGGAAAAATTAAGAAGGTTTTGGTCTAGCCGCTCACTTATGTACAAAGATGATTTGCGCCTATACCTGCGCCTCCTCACCTATCTGAAGCCCCACAAGCTCCGCATGACCGCCGCCATCGTGGCCATGCTGGGGGTCTCGGGCCTCACCGCGCTGCTGGCCTACCTGGTGAAACCGGTCCTGGACGACGTCTTTTTCGGCCAGAAAGAGAACATGCTCTATCTGCTGCCGCCGCTCATCGTCTTCCTTTACGCCCTCAAGGGCGTCATGTCCTACACCCACAACTACCAGATGAGCTACATCGGCAACGCCACCGTCACCACCCTGCGGGACCAGCTCTTTGCCTCCATCCAGCGCCAGCCCCTGACCTTCTTCGACGGCGAGGCCACCGGCACCCTCATGAGCCGCCTCACCTACGACGTCAACCTGCTCCAGGACGCCGTCACCCGGGTGGTCACCAGCTTCTTCAAGGACTCCTTCACCGTCCTGGGCCTCAGCGCCGTGATCTTCTACCGGGAGTGGCGCCTGGCCCTGCTGGCCATGGCGGTCTTTCCCCTGGCGGTCTTCCTCATCCTCTGGCTGGGCAAGCGCACCCGCCGCGTCTCGCACCAGACCCAGGTGTCCAACGCCCACCTCTACACCGTGCTCCAGGAGAGCCTCATCGGCCAGCGCATCGTCAAGGCCTTCGCCCGGGAGGACTACGAGGAGGAGCGCTTTAAGCAGGCCAACTGGGGCTATTTCCGCACCCGCATGCAGCTCAACTCCGTCCGGGAGCTCTCGCCCCCCATCATGGAGTTTCTGGGGTCCCTGGGCATGGCGGGCATCATCTTCTACGGCGGCTACGCGGTCATCCAGGGCACCTCCACCCCGGGCACCTTCTTCTCCTTCCTGGCGGCCCTGCTCATGCTCTATCAGCCCATCAAGAGCCTCTCCGCCGTGCAGAACATCGTCCAGGAGGGCCTGGCCGCCGCGGTCCGGGTCTTCGGCCTCATGGACCGGGACCCGGAGATCAAGGACCGCCTGGGGGCCGTGGCCCTGCCGCCCCTCCAAAAAGAGATCGTCTATCACCAGAGTCGCCTTTGCCTATGAGAACGGCCGCGCCGTCTTGCAGGACATCGACCTCACCGTGGGCCGGGGCGAAATCGTCGCCCTGGTGGGGCCGAGCGGCGCCGGCAAATCCACCCTGCTCAACCTCCTGCCCCGCTTCTACGAGGTGACCGAGGGGGCCATCACCATCGACGGCGTCGACGTCCGGGACGTGACCCTCAACTCGCTGCGGGCCCAGATCGGCGTGGTCACCCAGCAGACCATTCTGTTCAACGACACGGTGCGCCACAACGTGGCCTATGGCCGCTTGGAGGCCTCCGAAGCCGACATCATCGCCGCCCTGCAAGGCCGCCCACGCCTATGACTTCGTCGCCGCCATGCCCGAGGGCCTGGACACCCTCATCGGCGAGCAGGGGGTGCGCCTCTCCGGCGGCGAACGCCAGCGCCTGGCCATCGCCCGGGCCCTGCTCAAGGACCCGCCCATCCTCATCCTCGACGAAGCCACCTCCTCGCTCGACTCCGAATCCGAGCGCGAGGTGCAGCAGGCCCTGGACTCCCTCATCGCCGGCCGCACCACCCTGGTCATCGCCCACCGCCTCTCCACGGTCAGCAACGCCCACCGCATCGTCGTCCTGGAAGACGGCCGCATCGTCGAAACCGGCACCCACACCAGCCTCCTGGCCGCAGGCGGCCTCTACCGCCGCCTCTACGAAATGCAATTCGCCCAGGAAGAAGAGAAGGAGCAGCCCGTTGCTAGCACCCACTGGCAATGGGCGGGTCAACGCAATGACGCATTGTAGGGGCGAGCTCGCCAGCCGCCCCTACAATACCAATGCCAGAATGGAGTTCTGACGTTTTGTGGCACAGGCGCCTCGCCTGTGCCTCCGGAATCAGACATGCACCCATACTTCCACCACCTCTTTGATTGTCTCCAGGGGCGGGGCGAGGCCGCGGCGGCGCCCCGGTGTTCCCTGGGCGCGGTGGCCGGGGGGCTGGCCGTGGTTTATGGCCTGGGGGCGCGCCTGCGGCGCGGTCTCTATGTCAATGAACTTCTCCTGCCCAAACACCTGCCCGCCCGGGTGGTGAGCGTCGGCAACCTGGCGGTGGGCGGCACCGGCAAGACCCCGGTGACGGCCTGCCTGACTCGCCTTTTTCAGGCCCAAGGCAAAAAGGTGGCCATCCTCAGCCGGGGTTACGGCGGGCAAAACCAGGGCGTCACCTGCATCTCCGACGGGCAAAAAATTTATCAGCAACCGCCCCAGGTGGGCGAGGAGGCCTACTGGCTGGCCAGAAATCTGCCCGGCGCCGCGGTCTACACCGGGGCCTCGCGTTACGAGGCGGGCAAGATTGCCTGGGAGGCCTTTAAACCCGACCTGTTTTTGCTGGACGACGGCTTTCAGCATTTCCAGTTACACCGCGACCTGGACCTGGTCCTGTTGGACGCGGCCGCGCCCTTCGGCAACGGCCAGCTTTTGCCCCGGGGAATCTTGCGCGAGCCGAAATCGGCCCTGGCTGCGGCCCAGGTGCTCATCCTGACCCGCTTTCAGGAGGACCGCGACCGGCTGACCTTGGCTGTCTTGCAGGCCGCCTATCCCGCCAAAACGGTGCTGACCGCCACCATTACCCCCAGCGCGGCCTGCCTCTATCCCGAGGGTCGCACCGAACCACCGGAGGCCTTGCAGGGCCAACCTCTGCTGGCCTTCGCCGGCCTGGCCCGGCCCGAGGTCTTCCGCCGCAGCCTGGAGGGGTTGGCCGTGCAGCTCAAGGGCTTCCACGCCTTTCCGGACCATCACCCCTTTAGTCAGGTGGAGTTAACCGCACTGGTCCGGGAGGCCGCAGCCGCCGGGGCCGCGGCCCTGATCACCACCGCCAAGGATTGGGCCCGCCTGGGGGAACAATGGGACGCCGCCCTGCCGCTCTGGGTCCTGGAAGTGGAGGCCCACATCGACCAGCCCGAACGCATCTTGGAGTTTCTATAAATCAACTTCCATGCGATAATAACTAGTGGCACAGGCTTCCAGCCTGTGGCTTTTCAGGCCGTATAGCCGGTGCCACAGACGTTCCAGGCGTGCCGGACCAGCCACAAGTGGTCTAGGCGGGCGGCCTATGGCCGCCACCAGATTCTGGTGCTTACGCTCTCGCCAGGCTCGACATGGAAGAATGGCTAATTACCCTATATTGCTGAAAGCTGACTGCTGAATGCTGACCGCTATCGAACAACCCCTGCCCCCGGAAGTGAAGCAGCGCTTTCAGCAGCTGCGGCCGGCCCGGAAATTTTCCCCGGAGGATTTCCCGGTGCCGCGCCTGTTGGTGCGCTCCCCCAACTGGGTGGGGGACGCGGTCATGAGCCTGCCGGTGCTCTCGGGGCTGATGCGGCTCTTTCCCCAGGCGGAGATCACCGTGCTGGCGGCCCGGCGGGTGGCCCCCCTGTTCCAGGGCTTCCCCGGCGTGGTCGAGGTCGTCCCCTACCCTGCCGGCCGCGGCAAATGGCAGGTCCTCTGGGGCTTGCGGGGCCAGGCTCGACCTGGCTGTAACTCTGCCCAATTCCCTGGAGTCGGCCCTGGGGCTGTGGCTGGTGGGGGTGCCGCTCCGGGTGGGCTATGCCGCCGACGCCCGGCGGCCTTTGCTCAACCTGGCGGTGTCGGGGCGGCGCAGCCTGGCGGGCCTGCACACGGTGTTTTATTATTTGGGCCTGCTCCAGGCCCTGGGCGGGGTTGACGCCTTCACCCCGCCCAGCCTTTATCTCCGGGAGTTTGAGCTGGCCGCCGCGGCCCGACTGCTGCCCCTGGCCGGGCCGAATCCCGGCCCCTGGGTGGGTCTGAGCCCCGGTGCGGCCTACGGCCCGGCCAAACGCTGGCCGCCGGAGCATTTCGCCGCCTTGGGCCGGGAGCTGGCCCGGGAATTCGGGGCCCGCCTGGTCCTGCTGGGCGGACCGGAAGAAGGCCCCGTGGCCCAACTGGTCAAGGAGCGCCTGGGGCTGCCGGTGCTGAATCTGGTGGGGAAAACCGACCTGCGCCAGGCCTTGGGGGTCTTAAGCCGCCTCAAACTGCTCATCACCAACGACTCGGGCTTGATGCACGCCGCCGCGGCGCTTCAGGTGCCCCTGGTGGCCCTGTTCGGCTCCACCGATCCGGCCGCCACCGGGCCGTTTACCGACCGGGCCACGGTGCTGCGCCATCCCCTGCCCTGCGCCCCTTGCTTGCAGCGCACCTGCGAGCAGGGTTACGCCTGCCTGACCGCCATCAGCGTCGAGGAGGCGGTGGCCGCGGCCCGCCCCTGGCTCACGGAGAATTTATGAGCAGCCCGGCGGTATTTCTGGACCGGGACGGCACCATCAACGAAGAGATGGGCTATATCAATCATCTGAGCCGGTTCAGGGTCTTCCCCCAGGCGGCTCCGGCCATCCGCCGGCTCAATGAGGCGGGCCTGAAGGTGGTGGTCATCAGCAACCAGTCCGGCGTGGCCCGGGGTTACTTCCCCCTGGCCCTGATGGCTGAAGTGCACCGGCATCTCACCGAACTCCTGGCCGCAGGCCAGGCCCGGCTGGACGGCTTCTACGTCTGCACCCACCACCCCAATGAGGCCTGCCCCTGCCGCAAACCCAAGCCCGAGCTGATCCTCCGGGCCGCCCGGGACCTGGATCTGGACCTGCAGCGCTCTTACCTGGTGGGGGACCGCTATAACGACGTGGAGACCGCGGCCAACGCCGGGGTCAAGGGCATCCTGGTGCTCACCGGCTACGGCCGGGGGGAGTTCGAATTTATCCGGGACCAGGCCCCGGTGCCAGCCGGTCTACGTGGCCCAGGACTTAACGGACGCCGCCGCCTGGATTTTAGAGGATTTGCAGAAAGGTTAGGAGGCATTGTAGGGGCGGCTCTCGAGCCGCCCTAAGACGCACTGCACAGGCTGGAAAGCCTGTGCCACCAGATAGGATAGCGACTTGTCTGACGAACACCCCCGCATCTTAATCGTCAAACTCAGCTCCTTCGGGGACGTGCTCCACGCCCTGCCCACCCTGGAGGCGCTGCGAGACCTCTATCCCGAAGGAAGCCTCACCTGGCTGGTGGAAGCCGCCTATGCCCCATTGCTGGAAGGCCATCCGGCCCTGGACGAAGTCTGGCGGGCGCCGCGGCTGCGGCCGGGGGAGATTCTTGCCGGCGCCAACCCGGCCCTGATTGCCGGCCTGGTGCGTCAGCTGCGGGCGCACCGCTTCGATGTGGTCATCGACCTGCAAGGGCTGCTGAAGAGCGCGGTGTGGGTGGCCCTGGCTCGCGGCGCCCGCAAAGTGGGCTATGACCGCACCCGGGAGGGGAGCTACCGGGTCCTCAGCGAGCGGGTGGCACCCCTTTGACCGGGAAGCCCACGCGGTCCGGCGCTATTTGAACCTGGCCCATTACCTGGGGGCGCCGGCGAATCCGCCCCGGTTCCGGCTGGGCCTGGGCGCCACCACCAATGTCTCCCATTTGCTTCCCGGCGGGGAAACCCGCGGCCTGGCGGTGTTGCACCCCGGGGCCCGCTGGCCCAGCAAACTGTGGCCCGCGGCCGCCTGGGCGCAACTGGGGGACTGGCTCAGCCGGGAACACGGCCTCCAGGTGGTCATTACCGGCAGCCGCGCCGATCAGGGATTAAGCCAAGAAATTTTGCGATCGATGCAGGAACCGGTAATCGATCTGGCCGGGCGCACTTCTTTGCCCGAGTTGGCCGCAGTGCTGCGGCGGGCCCGGCTGGCGGTGACCACCGACACCGGCGCCATGCACCTGGCCGCGGCCCTGGGGACCCCCGTGGCGGCCCTCTTCGGCCCCACCGCCCCCTGGCGCACCGGACCCTTTGGCGCAGGCCACCAAGTCGTGCGCCTGGCCCTGGATTGCAGCCCCTGCTTTAAGCGCCGCTGCCCGCAATCCCCGCTGCCTGACGGACTTGACTCCGGAATTGGCGCAGGCGGCCTGCGAGAAAATCTTGTCTAGTGGATGTAAAGAATTGATATTATGAATTATTGATAGCATGATGTGCCACCCGTGGATTCATAGTTGTAGGGGCGGCTCGCGAGCCGCCCCTACAGATCAGTTGAATTTGATCGGCAGGCATGGACCATACCACTCCAAGGTTTTATGAAAAAATGCTCGACGATCTCACCGGCAAAATAGCCCTGGTCACCGGGGCCTCCCGGGGCATCGGCCGGGCCGTGGCCCTGGCCCTGGCCCAGGCCGGCGCCGACGTGGCGGTGAACTATGTCGGCCGTGAAGCCCAGGCCCGGGACACCGTGAAAAGCGTCGCCAACCTGGGCCGCCGGGCCATCCCGGTGCGCGCCGACGTCTCCCTGGCCGCGGCAGTGGCCGGGATGGTCGAGGTGATTGAGGCGGATTTGGGCCAGGTGGACATCCTGGTGAACAACGCCGGCATCGTCAGCCATCAGCCCCTGGCCGAAATCACCGAAGAGGACTGGGACCGGATGCTGGCGGTCAACCTCAAGTCCGCCTTCCTGCTGACCCAGCGGGTGCTGCCCGGCATGCGGGCCCGGCGTTGGGGGCGCATCATCAATCTCTCCTCGGTGGCGGCCCAGACCGGCGGGGTCACCGGGCCCGCACTACGCCGCCTCCAAGGCCGGACTCCTGGGCCTGACGCATTCTTACGCCCGCCACCTGGTCAAAGAGGGCATCACGGTGAACGCCATCGCCCCGGCCCTCATCGAGACCGACATGGTGGTGGACCTCAAGGCCGGCCCGGAACTCATCCCCGTCGGCCGCTTCGGCGCCCCGGATGAAGTGGCCGCGGTGGCGGTGCTCCTGGCCCGCAACGGTTATATCACCGGCCAGACCATCAACGTCAACGGCGGCTGGTATATGAGTTAATAACAGTTTTCCTTTTTTCGTTTTCCGCCAAAGACCAGGCTGAATGGACCACGGAAAACGGAAAACGGATTTAAACGGAGGCCACATGCCCATCAACCAAGAACTGCTGGAGATTTTAGCCTGTCCCAAGTGTAAAGGGGATTTGCGCCTGACGGAGAAGGAAGACGGCCTGATCTGTGATAAATGCCAGCTGCTTTATGAGATCAAGGACGACATCCCCATCATGCTCATCGACGAGGCCAAACCTTTGAAACAGTAGCCAGTAGTCAGTTGCCAGTAAAGGCAAAAACTGACCACTGACTACTGAACTGACCACTGACCACTGACTACTGACTATGACGTCTCTCCGTCACCATCATCGCCCTGAACCAGGAGGCCAACATCGGCCCCTGCCTGGAATCGGCGCGCTTTGCCGATGAAATCGTGGTGGTGGATACCGGCAGCACCGACCGCACCGTGGAGTCGGCCCGGGCCGCCGGCGCCCGGGTGGTGGCCACCGCCTGGCAGGGCTTTGCCGGCACCAAAAACTTCGCCCTGGACCAGGCCAAGGGTGACTGGGTCTTCGTTCTCGATACCGACGAACGGGTGCCGCAGGCCTTACGGGAGGAAATCCTGGCGGTGGTCAGGAATGACGGACCCCTGAACGGCTACCGGGTGCCCCGCAAGAACTACTTCGGCGGCCGCTGGATCAGGCGCCTGGGCTGGTACCCGGACTACACCTTGCGCCTTTTCCGCCGGGACCGGGGCCGCTTTAAGGACCGGGAGGTCCACGAAGAGGTGGAAGTGGCCGGACCGGTGGCGACCTTACAGACCCCATTGGACCATTATTCGTATCACGATCTTAGAGAATACGCCGCCCGGCAGGAGCGTTACGCCCGGCTGGCCGCGGCAGAAATGGCCAAGCAGGGCCGCCGTCCCCGGCCCATGGAGCTGTGGTGGCGCCCATCTTTAGCTTTTTTAGGGCTTTATTTCCTCAAACTCGGCTTTTTGGAAGGCTCTTTAGGATTGGCCCTGGCGCGGCAAGGCAGCCGCTATAATTTTCTAAAATATCACTATCTGCGGGAACTTACCCGAGGAAGAGACATCGATGCCCATTGACCCGAGCGCCAGGATAGCCGCCACCGTGGAACTGGCCCCGGACGTGGCGGTGGGCCCCGGGGTGATTATTGACGGCCCCAGCCGCATCGGGGCCGGCACCAGGATTTTGGCCCACGCCTACATCGGCCCCTACACCACCATCGGCGAAAATAACCTCATCGGCTTCGGGGCCATCGTGGGCTACGACCCCCAGGACTACGCCTTCACCGGTGAGGAGAGCTACACCGTCATCGGCGATCACAACCTCATCCGGGAATACGTCACCATCCACCGGGGCACCAAGCCGGGGAGCGCCACCCGCGTGGGGAACCACAATTTTCTCATGGCCCTAGCCACATGGCCCACAACTCCTCCCTGGGGGACCACGTCGTCGTGGTCAACGGCGCCCTGGTGGGCGGCTACGTGGAGGTCGCCGACCGGGCCTTCATCTCCGCCAACTGCCTGCTGCATCAGTTCATCCGGGTGGGCACCCTGGTGATGATGCGGGGCGGGGCCCGGGCCTCCCGGGATTTGCCGCCTTTTTGCAATATCGACGACACCCACACCGTCAAGGGTCTCAACCTGGTGGGGCTGCGCCGGGCCGGATTTTCCCGGGACCAGATCGGCCCCCTGCGCCAGGCGGTGCGCCTCCTGTTCGGCGCCAGGATGAATCTGAAGCTGGCCGTGGCGCGGGTGGAGGCCGAGGTGGACCTGACCCCGGAAGTGGCGCACCTGCTGGAGTTTATCAAGGCCTCGAAGCGGGGCGTGGCCTTCGGCCCCAAGCATGCCCATGACAGACCAAGACTTTTAACCGCATCCTGGTGATCAAGCTGAAGCAGCCCGGGGACGTGCTGGTGAGCACTCCGGTGATCGCCGCCCTCAAGGAGGCCTGGCCCCACTGTCACCTGACCTACCTGGTCCCCAAGGGGACCGAAGAGATGGTGGCGGGCCACCCCTTGCTTGACGACCTCCTGGTGGTGGACCGGAGAAACGCCACCTGGGTCCAAACGCTCAGCTTTATCCGGGACCTGCGGCGGCGGCGCTTCGACCTGGTCATCGAACTCTCCGGCGGCGACCGGGGCGCCCTCTATTCCTGGCTCTCCGGCGCCCGGGAGCGCGTCGGTTTCGAACACCCCCGGATGCCCTTTTGGCAGCGCCGCGGCTGCTTTACCCAACTCCTGCCCCGGCCGGCCGTGAAGATGCACCTGGTGGACCAGAACCTGGAACCGCTGCGGGCCTTGGGCCTCAACCCCCAGAAACCGCGGCTGCAATTTTTCTGGGATCAGGAAGTTGAAAAGCGTACTGAGGAGCTGCTCGCCTCCCTGGGGCTGACCTCCGGCGCCTTTGCGGTCATGCACCCCGGGGCCGGCTGGCGCTTCAAATGCTGGACCCCGCAGGGTTACGCCCGGGTTTTGGAGGCCCTGCAAAACGACTGGCGCCTGCCCGTAGTCCTCACCGGCACTAAGGCCGCCCATGAACAGGAGTTGCTGGCCGACATCCTGAAGGAAAGCCGCGTGACGCCCATCAACCTGGCCGGCCGCCTCACCCTGAAGGAACTGGGGGCCCTGATCGATCAGGGCCCGCTTGTTTTTCGGCATGGACAGCGCCCCCATGCACCTGGCCGCGGCGGTGGGCACCCCGGCGGTGGCCCTCTTCGGCCCCAGCGGCGTCTTCAATTGGGGTCCCTGGGGCGAGGGCCACCTGGTGCTCCAGAAGGATTGGGAGTGCGTCCCCTGCGGCCGGGACGGCTGTGAGGGCTCCAAGATCAGCCGCTGCCTCACGGAAATCGAGCCGGAGGAGGTTCTGGCGGCCATGGCGCGGCACTTTGGCAACTGATGGTTTTCAGTGTTTCTGTAGCCGCAGGCTTTAGCCTGCGCCTTCTGGAAGGCTGATTCATTCGACGTAGGCTAAAGCCTGCGGCTACATGGTCAAGAGGAGAACAACCATGGCCCGAGTAGTAGGTGACCGTCTCATCGTCAACGTGGCCCGCAAACCCGGGGAAGAGCAACTCATCGACCTGATGCAGCTCTTCAACCAAAACCCCAACCGCATCATCGCCGTGGCCGGCACCGTGGGGGCCGACGGCGCCCCCAACACCTGCCCCATTACCCTCATTTACGCCAAGGACGAGAAGACCCTGCTGGTGGCCACCCTGCGGACCAGCGCCACCACCGCCAACCTGCGCCGGGATGGCCGGGTCTCCCTGGAAATCATGGCCGCCGACGACCTGGTCATGGGCATCCAGGGCACCATGCGGCTCATCAAGGAACCCATGGCCATGAGCGACGCCATGGCCCTGTGGGAGCTGCGGGTGGAGAAGGTCAAGCAGGACTCTTCGCCGGCCCAGAAGGTGATCCAGGGGGCCGCGGCCACGCCCCGCTCGGATAAGGCCGCGGAATTCGAAAAGGCCGCCTGGGCCGAACTCGTGGCCGCGGCCAAAGGCGATTTTGAGTATTAGTTTGAGGGGAGGGCCGGGGGACATTCCCCCGACTCCCCCTGCAGACTCCGCTTTCGAATCCCTGATAAGGGGGAGGGGGGATTGGTTTCGGGTAGCGAGGGCTTAGCGGGCCCTCGGCCCCTGGCCCTGCTCGCCTGAAAAACTCACTGCTACACTCCCATGAAAATCGCCCTCTTGCGACAGCGGGTCGGAGGCCCGGGCGGGGCCGAGACCACCTTGCAGCACCTGGCCCGGGGCCTGGCCGCGGCCGGCCAGGTGGTGACGGTTTACGGCAGCCAGGCCGCAGACGCGGCCCGGCAGGTCCTGGGGCCGGGGATCGGCTATGTGCCGGTGCCCGTCTGGGGCGGCAAGACCGGCCGCCTCCTCACCTATGCCCTCAACACCCGCCGGCTGCTGCGGCTGGCCGGTCCTGGCGTGGTTTTCAGCCTGGAGCGCACCCTGGCCCCCCAGGTTTACCGGGCCGGCGACGGCTGCCACCGGGAATGGCTCAGGCTGCGGACTCCCTATCTCTCCCCGGCGGCCCGGGTGGTCCAGGGCCTCAGCCTGTTTCACCGGGTGCTGCTGGCCCTGGAGCGGCGCCTCTTTAGCGACCCCCACCTCCAGCGGGTCATCGCCAATTCCCGCCAGGTGAAAGCAGAGATTATCCGGCATTACCAGGTGGACCCGGCCCGCCTGGTGGTGATTTACAACGGTCTGGACCGGGAAAGATTCCGGCCGCTGGAAGAGCCGGAGCGCACCGCCCTGAAGGCCCGGCTGGGCGCAGCCGCCGTCCCGATCATGTTATTCGCCGGCTCCGGCTTCGGGCGCAAAGGTTTGACCTACCTGCTGGACGCCTTCAGCAGTATCAAAAACCAGGAAAGCGTTCTCTGGGTGGTGGGCAAAGGGCGCCCGGCCCCTATCAGCGGCAGGCCCGGCGGCTGGGGCTGGAGGGACGGATCAAATTCTGGGGACCCCAGGCCGACCTGGCGCCCTTCTACCAGGCGGCCACGGTGCTGGCCCTGCCCACCATCTACGATCCCTGCAGCAACGTGGTCCTGGAGGCCCTGAGCTGCGGCGCCCCGGTGATCACCACCGCCGCCAACGGCGCCGCCGAGTTCCTCACCCCCGGGGCCAACGGCGCGGTCCTGGCGCAGCCGGATGACCTGAGCCGGCCTCACCCGCGCCCTGGAGGAATACCTGGCCCGGGGCGAGGCCCCGGAGGTGCGCCGGGCCGCCGTGGCCGCCGTGGCCCACCTGAGTTGGGAGACCACCGTGGCCCAAACCCTGGCGGTGCTGGAGGAAGTTCAAAGTTAAGACCTCTGCGAAAGTCCTTGCACCTGTCATTCTGAGGGAGTGAAGCGACCGAAGCATCTCGGTTTGGTAGCCCAGCCTTTCCAGGCTGTGCCTATTCCAGCACAGGATAGCAAGCCTGGCCACCAAAACCTGAGATCCTTCGCTTCGCTCAGGATGACAAAAAGGCTTTGGCAGAGGTCTCAAGTTCAAAGTTAAGGGCTTTTGGTACCTTGAACTTTTAACTGGTTTTTTTAACCTCGAACTTTGAACCAATAACCACCAGGAGCACAAAATGCTGGCCCTCTATTTTGACGGCTCCCCGGAACTGAAAGAATTGCCCACCCCCGCAGCCCGGCGCCGGCGAGGTCCTGGTCCGGGTGTCGCTGGCCGGGGTCTGCGGCACCGACCTGCAGATCCTCAAAGGCTACCACGGCTTCCGCGGCATCATGGGCCACGAGTTCGTGGGGGTGGTGGCCGGCCCCGATGGCTCCCCCTGGCTGGGCCAGCGGGTGGTGGGGGAGATCAATATCGGCTGCGGGGCTTGCGACCTCTGCCGGCGAGGGGCTCTCCCGCCACTGCCGGGAACGCCGGGTCTTGGGGATCAAGGACCATGACGGGGCCTTCGCCCAGTACCTCACCCTGCCCGCGGCCAACCTCCACCTGGCGCCTCCGGAAGTCCCGGATGAGGCCGCAGTCTTTACCGAACCGCTGGCCGCGGCCCTGCGGGTCACGGAGACCGTCCCAATTTCCCCGGAGCACCGCATTCTGGTGGTGGGAGACGGCCCCTTGGGCCTGCAGATCTCCTGGGTCCTGGCCCTGAACGGGGCTCAGGTCAGCCTCGCCGGGCACCATCCGGAACATCTGGTCTTGGCCCGGCCCTATGGCGTGGCGGCCTACCTGGAACCGGATCTGCCCGCCGGGGATTATCACGTCGTGGTGGAGGCCAGCGGTTCCGCCGGCGGGCTGGAGCTGGCCCTGAACCGGGTCCGGCCCCAAGGGACGGTGGTCCTGAAAAGCACCTATGCCGGCCGGTTTCCCCTGGACCCGGCCGCGCTGGTGGTGCCGGAGGTGCGCCTGGTGGGCAGCCGCTGCGGCCCCTTTCCCGGAGCCCTGCGCCTGTTGCGCCAGGGCTGGGTGGACCCCCGGCCCCTCATCGCCCGCACCTTCCCCCTGTCCCAGGGAACCGCGGCCCTGGACTGGGCCCGGCGCCCGGGCGTGCTTAAGGTCTTGTTGGACTGCCGCTAATCCAAAGATCTCCTGCAGGGGCGGTTCTCGAACCGCCCCTGCCCCCGATAAGTCCGAGACCTGCGGGTCAGCCCCCTACCCGGACTTGGCAGAAAAATGATACATTTAATGAATTGAGGTTATTTGCTCTCTAATCTAGAGAATATTCTTGATGACGCGACTGAGTCAGTCCCTGTTCCCCGGGTCCATCATTTTAAGCGGCATCTACGGTGTTTGGAGCGTGTCATAGTATGAGCAAAATCTTGTTTGTTTATCCCAACAAAGAAGGATATCCCATTATCCCGTTAGCGATAAGTGTTTTATCTGGTATCATGAAATATCATGGCCACAGTGTGGATCTTTTTGATGTCACCTTTATGATAGCGGAGCGCTATGACCATAAGGCCAGGGAAAAAACCGGTGTAGTGCAAAAAGTAGATATCGAGCAATACTGGGGTGCGGGCGACAAGCTTAACATTGATGAACAATTCCGTGAAAAAATAAACAATTTTCGGCCCGACTTGATTGCCTTTACCATTGTAGAGAACAATTATTTTATGGCCAAAAGCCTCTTACGGACTGCAAAAGAAACTTCCTCAGCAATGACTATCGTAGGAGGACTGTTTCCGACTATAATGCCTGATTTATTCATCAATTGTAGTGACGTTGACCTGGTTTGCGTAGGAGAAGGTGAACATGCCCTGATTGAATTGGCGGCTAAATTAGACCTCGGAGAGGATATCTCCGGTATCCCTAACCTGGTCGTCAAACATAATGGCAATATTTATCATAACCGGTTATCCCCATATTACGATTGGGAGCCGCCGGTATTTCAAGATTGGGAAATTTTCGATAAGCGGCATTTGTTGAAGCCCTTCATGGGAAAGATGTACCGCACCGGTTTTTTTGAGTTGTCCAGGGGTTGTCCATATAAATGCGCTTACTGCACCAACCGCTTATGCCAGGAAATCTTCCGGAGTCTGGGGCGCTACAACCGGGAAAAACCGATGGAATACGCCATCAAAGAAATGGCGCATTTGCAGGAGAAGCATAACCTGGAACTCATTTTCTTTAATGATGAAAATTTTCTGACGATGAAAAATGAAAGGTTCGCTGATTTTTGCGATAATTTTCGCCGCAGGATAAGCCTGCCGTTTTTCATAATGACGCGAGCCGATAGCCTTCTCGACGAGAATAAGCTAAAGATGCTCAAAGAGGCTGGGTGCGTGACCATAGGAATCGGAGTTGAATCTGGTAATGAAGAGATTCGCCGAAAATTGCTCAACAAAAATATCCCCAATGATGTTTATGAAAAGGCTTTCGCCAATTGTCACAAATACGATATTCGTACTACTGCTAACGTTATGATAGGATTGCCGTTTGAGACCGAGGAAAATATTATCGAATCCGCCAATTTTTGCCGAAAGTTGCAGGCAAAAAGTCTGTCATTAGCAATTTTTGCCCCTTACCACGGCACCCTGCTCCGTGATCTTTGTATCAAAGAAGGCTTTATAGAAGATGAGATTAGTGAGGATATCGCCATAATTAATCGATCAATTTTAAACATGCCGCAACTCAGCAAGGAAAAGATAGAAGAACTTTATTTAAGATTTAACAGCCTGGTATATGATTAAAATAGACCTTGCTAATCATGGTTGAGCCTATCTGTTTCGGTTCAACTGGTTGACGTCTTATTGGCCAAAGTTGCAATGAAAACTAACCGGCGAGACACCTCCCGGAGAAATCCGCCCATGACGCCAATCGACCCGTAGGCGTAGCCTGGTTTTGGCGCGGGAGATGACTTAGCTTATTTGAGAATTATCACACCAGTGATTAATAGGAGGCCAACATGCGCAAGCGTTTGCCCTTGATATTCCTCTCCCTGGGGCTGGCCCTGGCCGTCGCCACGGGAATTTGGCAGCCCGCCCACACCCCGGCTTACGCCTCTTCGGCGACGGGGTTGCAGTCGGATTTCATCCGGGTGGCCCAGCAAACGATGCCCGCGGTG
Source organism: uncultured delta proteobacterium (assembly GCA_963796215.1). Lineage (GTDB taxonomy): Bacteria > Desulfobacterota > Desulfobaccia > Desulfobaccales > 0-14-0-80-60-11 > JAPLJC01. Next base: position 24,324 of record CAWCKU010000011.1, read on the forward strand.
GTGAGCCTGAAGGCTGTCCGGGTAGTCACCACGGCCCCCCGGGGCGGGTCGGAGGATTTCTGGCGGGGCACCCCCTTTGAAGGCACCTTCCGGCAGCAGAGCCAGCCGGTCCAGCGCCGTCAGGTGGGGCAGGGCTCCGGGGTCATCGTCGACCCCCGGGGCTATATCCTGACCAACAACCACGTGGTGGCCGGCTCCCAGGAGATTCTGGTGCACCTTTATGACGGCCGGGAAGTGCGGGGCCGGGTGATCGGCACCGACCCCCGCTTTGACGTGGCCCTGGTCTACATCCAGGCTCAAGGCCTGAAGGCCGCACCCCTCGGGGACTCCAGCCGGCTGCAGGTGGGTCAGGTGGCCATCGCCATCGGCAGCCCCTACGGGCTGGAGCAGACCATGACCTCGGGGATCATCAGCGCCACCGGCCGTAAGGGCCTGGGCAAAGGCAATTATGGCGACTTCATCCAGACGGACGCCTCCATCAACCCCGGCAACAGCGGCGGCCCCTTGCTGGACATCGACGGCCGGGTGATCGGCATCAATTCCATGATTGCCGCCCAGGCCCATGGCATCGGCTTTGCCATCCCCATCAACACGGCCCGGCAAATCATCGCCAAATGGATGAAATAAACGGCCGGGGGCTGGAAACACAGGAAAAACTACGGATTCATTTCGCCCGGGTCCAGGAGATCATCCAGGCGGAGGAGATGTGGGACCGGGTGCCGGAGCGGGCCCGGGACTTTTCCCCGGCCAACCTGGAGGGCCTGGTGAAATTCGCCTATTTCGGCGGCTTCATCACCATGGCCGGAGTGCGTAAATTCCTGCTGGTGGATAAAAAGGAGATTAACCGGCTCCGGGCCAGATGGTACGAGGAGGTCCGGGAGCAGGGCTGCTGGCTCTGTTAAAAGACGGTTTTCGGTTTTCTGTTTTCGGTAAGGGCGAGCCTGCGGGTCCGCCCCTCTTTTTTTAAGCACCGCCTTAGGCGCCGGCGGGAAAATGCATTATTTCGAAATATTGCATCTTGGTACTTCTCAAAAAAATTCATTTGAGCATATAATAAATTGTCTTCCCAGCAATCAAACCAGAGGAGAGGACCATGCGCCAATATGTCATCCATCCCATGGTGGTCGGGATCAACGAAACGGACCAGGGCATCATGACCTACCTGAAGGGCTACGGCAAAAGGATCTATCTGCCCATCTACGTCTTTTACCTGGAAGGCGGTCCGGAGAAGATCCTGGTGGACACCGGTCTCGAACAGTTCATGGTGCCGCCGGGCGTTGAAGAACAGTGCGGCTTCAAGGTCCAGGAGTTCGAAGAGGCCCTGGCCGGCTTCGATCTGGCGCCCGAGGACATCGACATCATTATTCACACCCACCTGCACAACGACCACTGCGAAAACGACTACAAGTGCACTAACGCCAGAGTCTACGTCCAGAAAAAGGAGTATGAGTTCTTCCTGAACCCCCACCCCATCGACCACCGCTACTTCCCGGACCTCTTGGATGACGTGGAGGTGGTCCAGGTGGACGGCGACGCCGACCTCGTCGAGGGCATCCAGGTGCTCCTCACCCCGGGCCACACCGTGGGGGGCCAGTCCGTGGTGGTGAACACCCGCCAGGGAAAGGCGGTGATCACCGGGTTTTGCTGCAACGAGCAGAACTTTCCCGCCAAGGGCCCGGTGGTGCCCTCCGGGGTGCATATCAATGTGATCGACGCCTACGAGAGCGCCAAAAAGGTGCGGGAGCTGGCAGACATCATCATCCCGTTGCACGACCTGGCGGTGGGGAGGCAGCGCAACATCCCGGCCTGAGGAGGACTAATATGTCCCTACTATCACGACCGCTGAAGTTACTGCTGGCATTGGCCTTGCTTACGGCCTTGGTGGCCCCGGCCTGGTCCCAGCCGGTCCCGCCGCCGCCACCCCCGGGGGTGGCCCTGCCGCCGCCGGTGCCGCCGGGGCTGGCCCCGGCCTGGGCTCCGGTGCCCACTTCCCCGAAGGTATTTTATGCGCCAAATGTTCCCGGGGACCTTTTCCTCTTGAATAAAAGGTATTACTATTATTACGGTAGCGCCTGGTACCAGAGCAAACACCTGCTGGGGCCCTGGCACCCGGTGCGCAAACCGCACCCGGCCCTTTTCCGGGTGGACCGCACCTATTTCAAAACTCCGCCGCCCTGGTGATCACTTCGGATGCTCCCGGGGTTGGCAAGACAGGATGAGGGTTTACGGCCCCCTCAGCCCCGCTTTCCATATCCTCTTAGGAGGGCCAGCTGATGCCTGGACTTCTTCAGCTTTTGATCGCTGCCGCCCTGGGGCTGGCCCTGTCCGTGGCGCCGGTGGCGGCCCAGGACATCCGTATCGAGCCGATACCGCCCCATGTCAAACCCCAATGGACTCCGGTGCCCAACGTCTCCGGGGTCTTTTATGCCCCCAATCTCCCCACCGACGTCTTCCGCCGCGGGGGCAAATACTATTTTTACTGGCAAGGATATCTCTATCGGGGCAGCAAGCCCAAAGGTCCCTGGAAGTCGGTGACCAAGATTCCGGCCTGGTTCTCGGAAATCGACCCGTCTTTATTCAAAACGGCGGGAACCGGGGCGGCCGGGGGTCCGGCGCCGAAGGCTCCACCGGGAACGGAAACACCGGCTAAGCCTCCCGAGGGCCCGGCGCCGGCGCCGCCTGCACCCACCCCGGCTCCTCCTGAGGCAGCCCCCCCGGCCGCCCCGGTTCCCGCCCCCGAAAAACCCGGAGAGCCGCCGGCCCCCTCCGCGCCCGGCCAGCCCCCCAAGGTCATGTGAGAGCAGTAGTCAGTAGTCAATAAAAGCATTGTCATTTCAGGATTTACTGGCCATTGACTACTGGCTCCTAAATTTCAAACCGGGCGGCCATGGGAATCCACCGGTAAATCCTCCCTTTATCCCAATTTTTAAATCGACGTAACGCCAGCCGCCCCTCAGCTAGGCACTTTTGCCGATGGGGAAATAGGTGCTATTACCTATAGAAATGATTATATCTATATATTATATTTAGTATATAAAAAATGAGTCCGGAAACACCTGCTGAGCCCCGAAAGATTTTCTTAACCAAGGAGGTTTAGAAAAATGCGGCAGCGGTGGATCACCTGCTTAGCGGCCTGGGGTATGGTCTTGATCCTGGCCAGCCCCCTATTGGCTCAAAATAATGGTGGAACTAGATTTAGGCTCAGATTCTCGAATATCCCTGATGGGGTCCTCCTTCCAATCAGCGTTAACGGCAATGCCATCAACCAATCCCGAACGGTGGTGGGGGCCTTTACCACTTCAACCAACCCGGGGGTAGATCAAGCCTTTTCGGCGCCCTGGGGCCAACCCGCACAACCCCTGACCCTCCCCCCGTCGACCTTCGCCAGCAAAGCGACCTGCATCAACGACTCAGGGCAGATCGGCGGGGTTTATCTCGTCACCGGCACTTTTCAGAACCTTCCCGTGCTTTGGATAAACAGTTTACCGGTGCCCCAAGCGCTTCCCACGGGGGCCATCAATGGTGGCGTCACCAGCATCAACAACCCGGGGCGGATTGGCGCTTGGGTCAACGATGCCAGCTTCGATACTCGTGCTTTTGCAAAGGATCCGTTTACGGGGGCACCCTGGGTGGAAATGACACCCCTCGGGGGATCGCCACCGTTCGCTTATCCGCATTGTCTGGACGACTCAGGCAATGCGGGGGGAACGTCCCTCACCTCTTCCGGGGTCTACCACGCCTGTACGTGGAACCCGGCCGGGGCGGTAACCGACGAAGGGGTCTTGTTGGGGTTTAATTATTCAGTTATCTTAGGCCGCAATAATGCCGGGGTTAGGGTGGGATATTGCGAGAACACCACTACCTCGGCACAGGTTCCATTTGTCATACTTCCGGCGGGCACTATGGCACCATTGCCGGCGCCATCCGGCGGGGGTTATGCCAACGGCATCAACGCTAGCGGTGTTATCATTGGTGTCATAAATACGTCCACCGGTCCCAGTGGTGCCCTCTGGCAACCGGGGCCCACCGGCACCTATGCCACCTATACCGATCTCAATACCATCATCAGCAACCTTCCCACCGGGGTAACTATTACCTCGGCGAATGGCATCAATGTTCAGGGCGCTATCGTGGGCGGCGATTCCACTGGCCACGTCTGTGTCCTCTTTCCATTCAATGTCGCCTCTGCAAATTACCTCTTGCTGGGGCAATGAGGAAAGATCGTCGGACCGGACCGTGGTGATCGGGATTAGGGGCTGAGGATTAGAAAAACCTGGCCCCTGACCCTCCCCTTTTCAAATCTCCAACCGTGCGGCAATCGGAATCCGCCGCCCCATGCCAAACGCCTTGGAAGTGACCTTCAAGCCCGGGGCCGCCTGCCGCCGCTTGTACTCGCTGCGGTCGATGGCCTTGAGCACCCAGCGGACCGTGTCGGCCTCGAAGCCATGCCCCACGATGTCCTGGTAAGACAGCCGATCCTCCAGGTAATAGCCCATGATCCGGTCCAAGATTTCGTAAGGCGGCAGGGTATCCTGGTCTTTCTGGTCGGGGCGCAGTTCCGCCGACGGGGCCCGGCGGATGATGGCCGGGGGGATCAGCTCCCGCTCCCGGTTGAGATAGTGGGCCAGTTCGTAGACCATGGTCTTGGGGACGTCGGCCAGGACGCTCAGGCCGCCGCTCATGTCGCCGTACAGGGTGCAGTAGCCCACCGCCAGCTCGCTCTTGTTGCCGGTGGACAGCACCATGTGGCCGAACTTGTTGGAGATGGCCATGAGGATGTTGCCCCGGATGCGGGCCTGGATATTTTCCAGGGTCACGTCAATTTCGCCCAACTGCAGGGGTTCTTGCAGGGATTCCCGGTAGCACTGGTAGATGGGGCTGATGGGGATGAGTTTGGTCGCCACCCTTAGGTTGGCCGCCAGGGCCTGGGAATCCACGATGCTTTCCCGGGAGGTGTAGGGTGAGGGCATCATGACCCCCAGGACGTTTTCCGGCCCCAGGGCCGCGGCTGCCAGGGCGCAGGTGACCGCCGAGTCCACCCCGCCGGAAATCCCCACCACCGCCTGGCTGAAGCCGCACTTCCCCAGGTAGTCCCGCAGGCCCAGGACCAGGGCCTCGTGCACCGAGGCGATGGGCTCCTGGGGGACGTAGAGGCCCGGGGTCCCCGGTTTGGCCAAATCCACCGTGACCACCGCCTCCCGAAAGCCGGGCAGCACCGCGATGGCCTCGCCCTTAGCATCCAGGGCCAGGCTGCCGCCGTCGAAGATGAGCTCGTCGTTGCCTCCCACCTGGTTGACGTAGACGAAGGGCAGGCCATAGCGCCGGGCGTGATTCCGGATCAGCCGGTGCCGCACGCACTGCTTGCCCACCTGGAAGGGCGACCCCGAGATGTTGATCAGCACCGAGGCGCCCTGTTCCGCCAGAACCTTGATGGGGTCCAGGGGATAGAGGCAGCGGTCCCACAGCTCCGGTTCGTACCAGGCGTCTTCGCACACCGAGATCCCCAGGGAGTCGGACCCCAGGGCATAAGGCCGCACCTCGGAGGCGGGCTCGAAGTGCCGGGTCTCATCGAAGACGTCGTAGGTGGGGAGCAGCGACTTGTTTTGCTGAAACAGCAGCTGGCCCCGGCCGATCAACACCGCGGCGTCGCTCAGCCCCTTACCGGTGTCCCGGCCGGTGGGCAGGGGCGCCCCCAGCAGCACCGCGGCGCCGGGGCCGCGGGCCGAGGCCTCCAACAACCGGGCCAGGGCTTGCTGGACCCGGTGGATCAGGGAGGGCTTCTCCACCAGGTCCCGGGGCGGGTAGCCCGCCAGAAACAACTCCGAGAAGACGATGAGGTCGGTTTCGCCGCCGTGCTGTTCCAGGACGTCCAGGACCTTCTGCAGATTGCCGCTGACATCCCCCACGGTGGGGTTGAGCTGGGCCAGGGTGACTTTCATGACCATGTCCTGATTGTCGGTAATATTTTGGCTAATAGGTGCAATATAGGGAAAAATAGGGACACTTCCCATTTTTCCCATCTATAGCTTTTCCGAAATTTCAAGTTTTGTCCAGAAAAATGGGAAGTGTCCCTATTTTTCCCCCGCTTGCAACCCCGTGGGCTTCATGCTACATCTTCATTGCATGCTGCTCTTGAGGTAACCTGGTGAAGAAATCTCTACGCTTCCTGTTTACTGCGCTAAAATGGCTGGTCCTGGCCGCGGTGGCCGTGGAAGTCTTCTGCTTTCTGATCGTCACCGCCAGCAACTACCTGATCTACGGCCACTACTGGGAAGGCAGCCGGGTGCGTTACGATCCCTACGCCCTGTTTCTCAACGATGACGGCCCCCGGCCCACGGCCCACAACCCGGCGCACCCCGGCCCCGCGAACCGCACCATCTGGATGTTCGGCGGCTCCACCATGCGGAGCGACAGCGGTCGCGTCGACGCCACCATCCCCAGCTATCTGGCCGCCATCCTCAACCGCCCGGGGAGCCCCTATCCGTGCACCGTGGTGAACTTCGGCGAGAACTCCTTCAACGCCCTGATGGAGACCAAGTACCTGCAAAAGCTCTTGGTCGAGGAGCCGGCCCCGCCGGACCTGGTCATCTTCTACGACGGGGCCAACGACTGCACCTATTTCGCCCAGCACCGCACCCCTTACGGCCACTATGGCTACCGGCGCCTGCGGGCCGCCATCGAGAATTACCGCCACAGTTTTTTCGGCCTGCTCAAGCCTCTGAACGCCGCCCTCTATTCCTCCTTCACCAAGGAGTTGTACGATAAAATGATGCAGGTGGCGGTCCCCCTGGAACCCGACGCCCCCGAGCTCCGGACCCTGGCGGCCGTGACCGCAAAACGCTATGAGCACGTGCGCAAACTGGCGGGCTGTTACGGGGCCGCCTTTCTGCTCATCTGGCAGCCCATCCTCTGGGTGGAGACCGGCGCGGTGGCCCCCCAGGTCCGGGAGCAGGAGCAGAAATACTCTATCCAGGGCGAGCGCTTCCTGTCGGTGCGCCACAATTTCACCGTAGTTTACGAGGCCATGGCGGAGAGTCTGAAGGATAAGCCCTACTTTATCAACTTCCGGAATGTCCTGTGCCCCAGAAGCCAACCGGTCTATGCGCCCGACGGGGTGCACTTGAAAGCAGCCGGCAATGAGATGGTGGCCCAGGACCTGGGCCGGATCTTACCGGAGAGATGGCAGCAGAAGTGATAGTTTCGAGTTTCGAGTTTCTAGTTTTTAGTTTTTAGTTTTTAAATTAAACCAGCCCTGCGCCGATTTTCGTCTCAGGGCTTTTAACTTTGAACTTTGAACCTTGAACTTTGAACCTTCTTTTTCACTTCCTGCTCTTGGGGATGGTGAAGAAGATTCTGGTTCCCACGGCTATTTGACTTTCGAGTTTGAAGGTCCCGCCCAGGGCCCCGACCCGCTCGGCCATGGCGGCCAAGCCCACGCCCTGGGGGGCCTCCGCGGCGGCCGGATCGAAACCCCGGCCGTTGTCCTCCACCAGGAACTCCACTTCGTCGGCCTTACTTTTGGCCGCGAAGGTCACCTTAGTGGCCGCGGCGTGCCGGGAAATATTGTCCAAGGCTTCCTGAAATATCCGATAGATGCTGATCTGGTCCGCCACACTGAAGAACTCGCCCAGATCGTCCAAATGTATGTCGCATTCCAGGTTGTGGCTCCGGCCGAAATCCTCGCACAGGCTCCGCAAACCCACGGTTAGCCCCAGGTCTTCCAGCATTTGCGGGCTCAGGTCCATGGCTCGGCGCCGCAGGTTTTCCACGATGCCGTCGATCTTTTCCAAGGCCTGCTGGTAATCTTGCCGCAGTTGCTTATCACCTGCGGGCAGCTTCGGCTCGAAGGTCCGCAACTCCAGCTTCAGGGCGGTGATATCCTGGGCCAGGGCCTCCTGCAATTCCCAGGAGAGGTCGTGGCGCTCCTGCTCCTGGAGGGCCAGCACCTTCCGGGTGAGTTCCCGCAGCTTGGCCTCCGATTCCCGAATCGCCGTCTCCGCCTGCTTGCGGTCGGTGACGTCTTCAATGGCCAGCAGGATAAAATCGCGGTCAGCGCCGCCCATGGGCAGGAGCCGGCCGTTGAGCAACATAGTCCGGCGGCCGATCCCTGGAAAAACCTGCACCATCTCGAAATCCTGAAATATCTGGTTGGCGGGCAGGACTTCCCCCAAAAGCTGCCTCAGGCGGTGGAGGTCCCATTGGCCTTTGCCCAGCTCATAAAAGAAACCGCCTTCCGTCTCTTTGGGGGTAGTCTTGAAGATCCGGTAATAGGCGTCGTTGGCCGAAACCACCCGCAGCTTGCCGTCCAGGACGATGAGAGGCTCCCGCATGGTGGCGATGATAGCCTGGGCATAGTCACGGGCCCTCTGCGACTCCTCCAGGCTGCCTTTCAAGAGGTTCACATCCACCAGGGCCAGGACGGCGCCGTCGATCTTGTTGTCCGAAGTGCGGTACGGCCGGATCCGCAAGGAGAACCAGCGGCCCTCCCGGTCCCGGACCTCTCTCTCCCTGACGGTGAGGTGTTCCAGGACCTCCTTGATCAGCGCCTCCAGGTCCGGCACCTCCACCTTCAGCTTGAGGTCGCCGATGGGCCGGCCCAAGTCCGCCGAGATCAGGTTCAGCATCTCCTGGGCCGCGGGGTTGAAGCGCCGGATCCTCAGGTCCGGCCCCAGCATGACGATGGCGATCTGCACCGCGGTGAGCAGGTTGTTGAGGTCGTTGTTGGCCTGGAACAGCTCCTGGTTGCGGTTATCCAGCTCTTCGTTGAGGGTAGCCAGTTCCTCGTTGGCGGACTGGAGTTCCTCCTTGGAGGTCTCCATCTCCTCGTTGATGCTCTGGAGCTCCTCGTTGGCGCTCATCAGCTCTTCGTTGGTGCTCTTCAGCTCCTCAACCGCGGTATCCTGCTCTTCGATGACCGCCTGGAGATATTCCTTGGTGGCGGCGAGTTCGCTCTGCAACCCCTCGATCCGCTGGTCCTTGGCGGCGCTCTTGCCCTTAGCCGGCTTTTTCCCCGGAGCCTCCGGGGCCGCGGTCTCGGGTTGATAAAATTGGCTCACATCCTCGAACGTCACCAGAAAATACCGCTCCGGGGCGAGACCCGGCCGCAGGGGGAAGACCTCCAGGTTGACGACCCGCAGGCCGCCGTTGTAGCGCAGGCGCAGTCCCTCTTTGCGCACCGGGCTGCCGCCTTTGATAGCGGCGTGCAGCGCGGCCCTGAGCTCCATCTGCAGGCCCTCCCGGGCCATCTTCATGAGATTGAGGCTGGCCTCACCCGGGATGGGTTCCAGGAAGGGGCCGGTGTGCCCCCGGAAGTGGAGGATGTTCAGATTCTCATCGACGATCACCCCGGCCGGGGCGAATCGGGCCAGAACCAGGCGGTCCGCCTCCCGCTGCAGGTCCGCGGGGGTCACGATTTCCGCCGCGGCTGCGGCCGGCTCGCCGTGCCTTCCGGGCGGCGTATATTCCGAGGCCAGGGCAGGGATCACCAGGTACGGCGGCGCCATTTTTTTGACGTAAATCTTGAACTTCTTATCCACCAGGGTGAAGAGTTCGGGAAAGGCGCTCAAGGCCTCGGATTTGCCCAGTAGCAGGAAACCCGTTGGTTTCAGGGCAAAATGAAAGATGGGGATCGCCTTCTTTTGCAGGACCGGGCCGAAATAGATGAGCACGTTGCGGCAACTGATCAGGTCCAGCCGCGAGAAGGGCGGGTCCTTGACCAGGTTCTGCTTGGCGAAGATGCACATGTCCCGGATGGTCTTGCTCACCTGGTAGCCGCCGGGAACCTTGCTAAAAAAACGCCGCAGCCGCTCCGGCCCGAGGTCGTCGGCCACGGACTCCGGATAGATGCCGGCCCGGGCCTTGTCGATCACCGCCTCTTCGACGTCGGTGGCGAAGATCTGAATCTGGACGCCGGAGGCCATGTCCCCCAAAAACTCCAGCAGACTGATGGCGATGGAGTAGGCCTCCTCCCCGCTGGCGCAGCCGGGCACCCAGACGCGGATGGGCTCATCCGGGCTGCGGCTCCGCACCAGTTTCGGAAAGACCAGTTTTTGCATGGCCTCGAAGGCCTCCGGCTCCCGGAAAAAGCTGGTGACGTTGATGAGGATGTCCTCAAAGAGGAGCGTCACTTCCGCCGGCTGCTCGCGCAGTAAGCGGACATAGTCCCCCATCTGGTCCTGCTGCGTCAACATCAGGCGCCGGAGGATGCGCCGCTTGATGGTGCTGTGCTTGTAGTGGGTGAAATCCACGCCGGTGCCCGCCTTCAGCAAAGCGAGGATCTGGTTGAAATCGCTTTCGTCTGCGGCGGGGAGTTCCTCCTTGGCCGGCAAGACCGCGCTGGCCAAAGGATGGTGGGCCAGACGGGCCAGTTGGCGGGCGATCTGGTCCGGGGGCAGGACGAAATCCACGACTCCCGCGGCGATGGCGCTCTCGGGCATGCCGGCGTATTTGGCGCTCTTCACCTCCTGGGCGAAGGTGATGCCCCCTGCGGCCTTGATGGCCTGGAGGCCCAGGACCCCGTCGGAGGCGGTGCCCGAGAGGATCACGCCGATGGCCCGGCTCCCCTGGTCCTGGGCCAGGGAGCGCAGAAAGACGTCAATGGGCCGGTGCTGCCCCCGGGGTTCTTCCCGGGTACGCAGCCGCAAGACCCCGCCCTCCAGGGTCATGGCGCGATCCGGGGGTGTGACGTAGACGCGATTCGGCTCCACCCGCATGCCGTCCCGTGCCTCGGCGACCGGCAGGCGGGTCACTTTGGCCAGGATTTCCGGCAACATGCTGTGAGCCCGGGGAGCCATGTGTTGCAACAGGATAAAGCCCATGCCGGTGTCCAGGGGCAGATTTTCCAGCAGTTGGGTAAAGGCCTCCAGGCCGCCGGCGGAGGCGCCGACCCCGACGACGGGGAAATAAAGCTCCGGGGCCGGCGATTTTTTGGCGGTCTTGGCGGAGCGCTTGCCGGCGTCCTTTTTTTCCTGCTTTTTCAGGTCTTTTTCGGCCCCGGCGTCGGTGCCGGCCTTAGCCTTATTGGAGGGAGCGGAACTGCCGGACTTCTTCTTAATCATGGCGTTTTCGGCCTAAGGGCGGGGAAGTACTTACTATGGCAAAGATAATCACCATTTTCTAAATGACCGTAACACATTAGAGAAAAAATAAAAAACTATTAAAATAAAAAGGAAAATAAAAACTATTAAATGAATGGAGGCTCTTGGGTTTGACCGGATTCCAGGCGGGGGCGCCGGCCATTTTTTTATCTCGTTCCCCAATTCCCGCTTGGAAACGAGGGGGAAACGTCGGGGCGGTTCGCGACCCGCCCCTCCGTGTCGTTTTATCTTTGCTGATAGCTCGACCGCTGAAAGCTATTACCGTTTCACCTTCCAGATAGAAGAAGAAGTCTGTCTGCTCCGCAGACTGGGCACGCATGATATTTTAAAAACGCCGTAACACAAATGTGAGACAGGCGCCCTCGCCTGTCCAGGCCAGCCGGGGGCGGCTGTCCTACACCTATCAAAAAAGCAGGGGCGGTTCGAGAACCGCCCCGACAAGGTTTTTGCCTTTGCTTTTAACCTTGAACTTTGAACCTTGAACTTTGAACCATTCTATTAATCCAATTCGTATTCCTGCCGCCAATCCCCTTCTTCCCGCCATTTGGGCTGGTCCTGCTTGGCGAACAGAAAATCTCCCAGGACCAGATAATCCATCTCGGTGCGCATGAAGCACTGGTAGGCGTCCTCCGGCGTGCAGACGATGGGCTCGCCCCGGACGTTGAAGCTGGTGTTGACGATGAGGCCGCAGCCGGTGAGTTCCTTAAAGGCGCGAATTAAGCGCCAGTACCTCTCGTTCGTCTCTTTATGCACCGTCTGGATGCGGGCCGAATAATCCACGTGAGTGATGGCCGGCACCTCGGAGCGCAGGTGGTAGAGCCGCTCGAACAGCTCCAGCTTCTCATAGCCTTCGGGCAGCGGGTTGCGCTTCTCCTCCCGGACCGGCGCCACCAGCAGCATGTAAGGCGAAGGGGTGTCCAGCTCGAAGTAAGTAGCGCACTCCTCCATCAACACCGACGGGGCAAAGGGCCGGAAGCCCTCCCGGTACTTGATCTTGAGGTTGAGGCGCTTCTGCATCTCCGGGTGCCGCGGGTCGCCCAGGATGGAGCGGTTGCCCAGGGCCCGGGGCCCGAACTCCATGCGGCCCTGGAACCAACCCACCACCTGGCCCTGGGTCAGAATGGCGGCCACCTCTTTAATGAGGCCGTCGAAATCCTGGTAACGTTGACACGGAGCCTGGTGCCGCCGGGCCAGCCGCACGATCTCGTCGGCGCCGAACTCCGGTCCCAGATAGGCGCCCTGCATGTGGTCCAGGGCCGGCTGGGGCAGGTGGCGCTCCCGCCCCTGAACGATGTGCCAGGCGGCCAGGGCTGCGCCCAGGGCCCCGCCGGCGTCGCCGGCAGCCGGCTGGATCCAGATGTCCTTGAAGGTCCCCCGGCGCAGGAGCTTGCCGTTGGCCACGCAGTTCAGGGCCACGCCGCCGGCCATCACCAGGTTATCGGCGCCGGTGAGCTTTTTGGCGGTCTCCGCCAGGCGCAGGACGATCTCCTCGGTGACCTGCTGGATGGCCAGGGACAGGTCCATATAGCGCTGGTCCAGGTGGCTCTCCCGGGCCCGGGGCGGCAACCCGAAGAGCGAGGTCCACTTGTCGTCGCAGCACATCTTGAGCCCGGTGGCGTAGTCGAAGTAATCCATGTTCAGGAGGAGCGACCCGTCGTCCCGAACATCCACCAGCTCTGCCAAAATCAAATCCCGCCAGCGCCGGGTCCGCTCCGCCTCGGGGTTGCCGTAGGGCGCCAGGCCCATGAGTTTGTATTCGCCGCTGTTGACCTTGAAGCCGGTGTAGTAGGTGAAGGCGGAATAGAGCAGCCCCAGGGAATGGGGAAATTGCAATTCCCGCAAAATGGTGATGTCCTTGCCCTGGCCGAAGCCGATGGTGGAGGTGGCCCACTCCCCCACCCCGTCCAGAGTGAGAATGGCGGCCTCCTGAAAGGGCGAGGGGTAGAAGGCGCTGGCCGCATGCGACAGGTGGTGCTCGGGAAAGAGCATCTGCGGCCGGCCCTCCCCCACCTTGGCCAGTTCCTCCCGCAAGAGCGAGCGCATCAGGAGCTTTTCCTTGATCCACACCGGCATCGCCATGAGGAAACTCTTGAGACCCCGGGGCGCAAAGCCGTGGTAGGTCTCCAGCAGGCGCTCGAACTTGAGATAGGGCTTGTCGTAGAAGGCCACGGCAGCCAGGTCGCCGAGCCTGAGCCCCGATTCCGCCATGACGTAGGCCAGGGCCTGGGCGGGAAAGGCGGGGTCGTGCTTCTTGCGGGTAAAACGTTCTTCCTGGGCCGCGGCGACGATCTGGCCGTCCACCAGAATGGCCGCGGCGCTGTCGTGATAAAAGGCGGAAAGCCCGAGAATAGCGTCAGGCAAGGATAACCCCCATTAAAAGATGGTATAGATGAAGGGGGCGATGGCCGAGCCGCTGGCAAAGATCATCAGGGCCCCGAAAAACAGCAGGGTCAGGATGATGGGCAGCAGCCAATATTTTTTCCGGGTTCTCAAAAAACCCCACAGGTCACGAACAAAATCCATAAAATTCTCCTGAGGTTATCTGGTAGCGCCGGCTTCCCGCCTGTATCGGTGCAGGCTGGAAGCCGGCGCTACCGAATCTATCAATAGGGATTCAGCAAGTCCTTATCCTTAATCGCCCCCTGCCGCTCGACGAACACCGAAGCGCTGCCCTTCTTCCAGTTCTTCAATTGCAGGGAGTCGGCCCCGGTCCACCGCCGGATCAAGCCGATGGGGGTGACGATCAGGAAGAAGGCCAGGGTGAGGACGATCTTTGAGACCACCTGCCCCATCAAATGGGACAGGCCGAACCAGAGGACCGCCAGGGGCTTAAAGGCCTTGGGCCAGGCCATGGTGAGCAGCAGCAAGGCGATGCTCAGCGGCAAAAACTTGGGGAATTTCCCGAAGTAGCCCAACAGCAGGCAGATGAGGACCATGGCCATACCCGTATCTTTGGCCTGCTCCGGGGTTGAACTCAACAAACGAGAGATTATCTTAAGGCCAGTCGGCTTTTTCGGCGCCATGATCTTCCTTTAACGCCCCCCACTCGAGGTGGGAGGGGTGGGGGTGAAAGTAAGTCTATTTTTCTCTCCCATTATAACCTGGCGGGCCCCGGCCTTTCCCGGGGACCAAGAGGGGCGCGGCCCTGGCACAAATCCCGGGGCGCCGACCTCTTATGCTACCCTGGCACATGACTCCTGGGGGCTACCGGAGATGGGATCCAAGCGGCTGGTGCTGTGGGCGCCTTTCTTCCCCTAGGCATAATATTACACGAAATAAAATTTTTTTCCAGGGTTTCTGACGTCTGACCCTGACCGGCGGGAGGTGCCATGAGCCAGATGATGCCCCATCTGGAGAGCTACTTCCGGGGCTTTGTGCCCCGGCGCGATGAATTGCTCCTGGAGTTGGAACGAGAGGCTCAGACCGAAGGTATCCCCATCGTCGGCCCACTGGTGGGGGAATTGCTCTTTATCTTAACCCGAGCCACCGGGGCCGTGAACCTCCTGGAGTTGGGCACCGCCATCGGCTATTCCACCATCCACCTGGCCCGGGGCTGCCTGCCGGCGCTGGGCCGGGTCACCACCCTGGAGTGGGAAGAGTCCATGGCGGCCCGGGCCCGCACCAACTTCGTCAGGGCCGGGTTGGCCCGCCACATCGAAATCCGGGTGGGGGAAGCGCTACAGCTCATGGCCGAGATGAGCGGCCCCTTCGACTTCATCTTCATGGACATTGACAAGGAGTCCTATCTCCCGGCCCTGCCCCACTGCCGCCGCCTCTTGAAGGTCGGCGGCCTGCTGTTCACCGATAACGTAGGCTTCGCCGGCGCCGACTCCTTCAACCGGGAAATCTTCGCTGCCGCGGACTGGCGCACCGTGCCTCTCCTGGGCTTCCTGCCCTTTCATTCCCCGGAGCAAGACGGGCTCTCCCTGGCGCTGCGGGTGAAGTAATGGTAGGGCGGGCGTCCCGCCCGCCGCTACGAGGACCGAAAAGGAAGGCGGGCGAGACGCCCGCCCTACCACTAGGGCTCCACCAGCGGCCTCAACTGCGCCACGATGATCCCCGCGGCGTACCTGGAACCCGCGTCATTGAAATGCACCATGTCATAGAGGTGCTCTTTGTCCGGCGGCACCTCTCGGGCCAGGTCGATGACCAGGACCCCGTTCTTCCGGCCCACCGCCCTGATGGTGTCGTTGAATAAGTCATAAAGCTCTTTAAAATCCCGGTAAGAAATGCCGGTATCCTGGCCGTACCTGCCGATGTAGGCCGCCACCACCGGGTCGGGGTCGGCCTTGATGCGGTTGGCCTGCGTCATCAATACCGGGGTAATCCCCCGGTCCCGGCAAATATCTATAAATATCTGCAGATTCATGGCAAATTCACGGGCCAGGCCGGCCTGATCCACGGTGAGCTTTTTTCCCCGGGCCTGGGCGAATTCGTCTTCCTCGTGCGGAAAAATGGTCTTGGCAAAATTCCGCCACGCCTCGTTGATATTGGGGATCAACATTTCCTTGAGCAACTTCCCCACCAACTTGCTTTTGACCAAAGTCTCGATGGGCGCCCGGACGTTATTTTTATTCCAGTAAGTCTTCTCGTACAGCAAGGTGCTAAGATCGTTGATGTTTTCCATAAACACCACCACCCGGGGCTCCAAAGGGACCACCTTATTGACCAGCAGATCGATGGCGTGCAGGCTGTTGTTGCCCGACAGGCCGCCGTTGTAAGCATTGATTTTTTTGCCGGTCTCCTGTTCCAGGATGGCGCCCACCACGTAAGGAAAACGATTCTCCTCATCCACGAACATGCATTCCGTGGTGGAGCCCCCCAGGAAAACGATACTCAGGTCGGGGTCGGCGTATTTCTTGGACGGCTTGATGAAGCCGTTCTCGTCAATGTCTATCTTATAGGTTTTGGTAAAGACGTTGTCGGTGTAGGGCAGGTGATTTTTCGGGAATTGCAGCCGCATCTGCCGCCGGGGCCGTTGCTCCCGCAGCTTGATGTATCTCCTTTCGGTCTCGGCTTCCAAGACGATGCCGCGCCGGTGATTGAGGAATCCCAACAGCCGTTCCGTGCCCAACCCCAGGACCGCCAGGAAAACCAAAACCACCAGGACCAGGGTCTTCCTCGGATTCTGCTGGAACCAGTTGTCTGTCTGGCCTTGGCGACTATTTTCCATGTCTGCTTAATCCCTTCCGGCAAATTCTAATAATTTTTCTTGCCCCTGGTTACCAGGTTTTGCCATTATCTGGTATAAATGAAGCTGGCTTGGATGTGCTCATAAGTCTAGGCTGCCGATCATGAACCCAGACAAATATGGCCCCGGTTCAGAACCTGATGCCCTTAGCCAGCCCTAACCAGCCCGGCCCCCACCGCATTCTCCAGAAATTCGCCTACCTCCTCAGCGCCCGCTGGGTCCGGGACGCCTTGCAAGGCGTCTTTTTCATCTA
Source organism: uncultured delta proteobacterium (assembly GCA_963796215.1). Taxonomy (GTDB): domain Bacteria; phylum Desulfobacterota; class Desulfobaccia; order Desulfobaccales; family 0-14-0-80-60-11; genus JAPLJC01. The sequence continues at coordinate 40,864 of CAWCKU010000011.1, forward strand.
TCTGGCCCGGCACAGCACCACCACCTACGGCGAATTCATGCTGGCCCTGGGGCTGGGCAGCATCCTCCTCCTGGTGTCGGAGTTCGGTCTCAACCTGCCCCTGGTGACCCTGCTGTCCCGGCAGGACCGGGAAGCGGGCGTAGCCCTGGGCCAGGTCACCCTCCTGAAAGGGCTGCTGCTGACCCTGGCCATCCTGGGGGCGGTGGTCTTCATCGAATGGCAGGACTACGCCCCCGCCCTACGCCGGGTCATGCTCCTGCTGGCCATTGCCGTGGCCCTGGAGGCCATGTCCAACACCTTTTTCGTGGCCCTCCAGGTGCAGGGACGCCAGGACCTCCAGGGCAAGATCAAGGCCCTGGCCGCGGCCCTGGGCTTTGGTTATGGCCTCACCGCCCTGATTCTCGGGGCCGCCCCCCTGGCGGTGGCCGCTTTTAAACTCATCGAAACCCTGGTCAACCTGGCCGGCGGGCTCTGGCTGATCCTGTCCCAGCCGCAGTACCGGCCTCAATGGCCCCCCGTCGGGCGACTCTGGCGCACCCTGCGCCTGGGAGCGGTCTTCGCCCTCATCGACGTGGCCGCCAGTATTTACAACAAGGCCAATCTCTTCTTCCTGCAGCGTTACGCCGGAGCCGAGGCCGTGGCCCAATACAGCGTTACCTGGGGATTGGTGGAAAGCATCTCCACTCTGGTCTCCAGCCTGCTGCTGCAGTCCATTCTCTACCCGCTATTCGTGCGGCTCTGGCAGACGGACCGCGAGCAGGTCCCTCGCCTGGCCCAAAACACCGCCCGCTGGCTGATGGCCGCGGCCCTGGTGGTAATGTTCGTCCTGTTCAGCGAAAGCGACCGTCTCATTGGCCTAATCTTCGGCCCCCGCTACCACGAGGCGGTTTGGCTTCAGAAGGTGCTGGTGCTCACCGTGGCCTTCGCCTTCCTCCACAACCTGGCGGCCTCCCTGATGATCAGCATGGGTTTGCCCCGGCTGCTCCTGTTCTTCTACCTGGCCGGACTGGTGATCAATCTCCTCTGGTGCTCCCTGGTCATGCCCCTGTCGCCGCTGTTGGGCTCGGCCCTGGCCATGGTCATCACCAAGGGCGCGGTGGCGGCCCTCACCGTGGGCTTCTGCCAGTGGCGCCTGGGCCTGATCCCGAAAAAACCCCTGTTGCACCTGGTTATTGCGGCCCTGGCCGGATTCCTCCTTTATCTGGCCGCGGCCGGCCGCCTGCCCCGGGAACTGGCCGAAGCCCTGGCCCTGGCCCCCACCCTGGCCCTAGCCTTCCATTGGTGGCGCTCGGAAAAGTAAGTTCCCAGTTCCCAGTTCCCAGTTCCCAGTTTCGAGTTTCGAGTTTTTAGCTTTTAGCTTTTAGCTTTTGATTTTGTTTTTGTTTTTTCTGGCTACTGACTACTGGCTACTGGCTACTGACTACTGCCACCACCCTCCCCTGCCAGCCGACCCGGTAAACGATCCCCCGCCAACGCATCTCCATGGTGCCCAAGGTCTGCAAATGACTCCAACTGGCCATCCCCATGGCGGCAAAGTAAGCCGGCAGCCACTTCCCCAGAGGGCCGGGTTGCGGGTGGCAAGACCGCAGAGCCAGGCCCAGGCCGGTAAGTCCGGCCAGAAACAGCGCCGCGGCCAGGGCCCGGCTCCCGGAGGTCAACCCGAGGGGCGCCAGCAACAGGGACGCCGCGGCCAGGAGCACCAGGGCCAGGTTCACGTGGACCGCCAGGCCCGCCGCCAGCCAGGTGACCGGCATGCAGAACTTCAGGTAAAGCCACTGCCGGGTCATCCCACTCCCGCCAGCCCACCAGGGTCTCGCCCTCGATGGGGGTGTCGAGGCAGGCCCCTTGGGCGAGGACCACCGGCAGGCCCGCCCGCACCAACCGGGCCGCCAGCGAGACGTCGTCCACCACGTTTTCGGCCCAGACCCGGGCCACCGCCAAATCCTCAAACAACTGGCGCCGGATGGCGGTGGCGCCGCCCCAGGGTTGGTTCAGGCGGCGAAAACCTTTGGTCAGGTAGAGGGCCAGCACCGAGATGGCCCGGCCCAGGGCGGCGACCCCGGGGTCCGCGGCGCTTAACTGGTGGTAACCGCTGGTGACTTGGGCCTGGCCGGCGACGATGGGCCCCACCAGTTCCTTGAGCCAGTCCGGGGGAGCCGACTGGTTGCCGTCGCAAAAGACCAGGATTTCCGGGGCCTGGCCGACCAATTGCACGGCTGCCAACAGATTGCGGTTCTTCTGGCCGCAACTCCGGGCCGGGCCGGCGACCACGTGCCGGGCCCTGGGGTGGCGGGGGATCAGCGCTAAGATGACGGCGGTGGCGGGGTCCTCGGCGTCCCGGGTGGTGAAAACCACCTGGTAGCTGGGATAATCCTGGCTGAGGAGCGTCTCCAGGCGCCCCGCCAGGCCCGCCGCCGCCCCGGTCACCGGCACCAGCACCGCCAGCCGGGGCCACGCCGTCAACCGGCTGACCTCAGCCGCGGTCCCCGGACGCAGGCGCCGCCCTCCCTCGAAGATCAAATATGCCAGGCCCAGAAGCACCAGGGCCATGGCCGCCAGGATGAAAACTTCCATAAATCCTGCTTTATCCTTGCTTGCCACCCCTCACTTTAGCCCTCTCCTTCCCAAGAGGGGAGAGAGGAAGCAATAGCGGGCGCTATCGCAGTTTCATTTTTTTATCCCTTCTCCCCCAATGGGGGAGAGGGCTAGGGTGAGGGGGAATTAATCTTTTTTAATCCAATTAATCATCGCTTCTACCGGTCATCTACTCAGTCTTTGGCTGGCTCCTGAAAGCTGACTGCTGCCAGCCTTCATCGGCGTTTATCAATGATTGTCGGCGTCCATCGGCGGTAGGGATTGACCTCCGGCCCCGGCTGGTTTACATTGCCTGACGATATGGGCAGAATTCTCTATGGGGTGCACGGCACCGGCCACGGCCACGCGGTCCGGGCCCTGACCATCGCCCGCCACTTTGCCGACCTGGGCCACGAGTTCCTGTTCGTCAGCCACGGCGCCGGCGCCGCCATCCTGCGCCGGGAATTCCCGGTGGAGGAGATTCCCAATCCCGCCACCCCCATCCGGGGCCACAAGGTGGCGCTGGCCGCCACCGTCTATTCCAACCTGGCGGTCCGGAGCCGCTCCCGCACCTATATCAACCGGATATTGCAGATCATGGAGCGCTTCCAGCCGGACGTGACCATGAGCGACTACGAGTATTTCGTGCCCCGGGCCGCCGCCCTGGCCGGCCTCCCCTGCCTGTCGGTGGACCATCAGCACGTCATCACCGCCTGCCGCCACCCGGTCCCGTGGGCCCATTACCTTAGCTATCTCTCCACTGCCTTGGCGGTCAAGACCTTTTTCAGCCGGGCCCGCGATTACCTGGTGATCTCCTTTTTCCAGCCGCCGGTCCGGCCCGGGGTCCGGGCCAGAATCCTGCCGCCGCTGCTGCGGGAGACGGTGCTCCAGCGCCAGCCCGCGGCAGGCGATCACGTCGTGGCTTACCAGGGATATACCACCTTCAAGCGCTTTTTGCCATTCCTCCGGGCCATCCCCTCCAAGGTGGCCGTCTACGGCTTTGATACCGAGGGGAGCGACGGCAACCTGCACTTCAAGAAAAATTCCGAGACCGGCTTTCTGGACGATCTCTCCTCCTGCCGCTACGTGGTCTGCGGCGGCAGCCACACCCTCATCTCCGAAGCCCTCTATTATGGCAAGCCGGTGATCGCCTTCCCCATCCAGGGCGCCTTCGAGCAGTTCCTCAACGCCTTTTACCTGGAGCGCCTGGGCTACGGCCGGTACTTCACCGGACTGCATCCCCGCCCGGAGATTATCCCCGCCTTTGAGGCCAACCTCAATGATTTTCGCCGGAACGTCGGCCAGGAAGACTTCTGCGGCAACCCCGAGATCTTTGCCCTGGTGGCTCAGTTCCTCCGGGAGAAAAGACTAACATATTAGATCAAAATGCAGCTGAACCAAGAAGGGGGCTCTGTTATTTCCCTCCCCCTTGAGGGGGGAGGGTCAGGGTGGGGGTGGCAATCGTCTCTCCAGGAACCATTCCCAATTAACCTGCTCCCCCAGCCAGTTCCTCGAATAAGCGCCTTTAGTCGGCCATAATTCTTCCCGGAGTCGAACTCCCGGGCCACCAGGTCCCGTCCCGCCAGCGCCCGGCGCCGGGCCTCAGGCGGATTGGCGCACGCCTCGGCCACGGCCCGGGCCAGGGCCTCCGGGTCCGCCGGCGGCACCAGCCAGCCCGTAACCCCCGGCCGGATGACTTCTGGAATACCGGAAACCTCGGTAGCCACGACGGGCACTTCATGGGCCAAGGCCTCCAGGATAACCGCGGGGATGCCATCCCGGTCTCCGGATGGGGTGATAACGCTGGGCATGATGAAGAGGTCGGAGGCGCGCAACAGCCGGGGAACCTCGCGGTGGGGGACGAAACCGGCCAGGTCTACCCGATCTTCCAGCCCCAGCTTCCGGATTAACCGGCTGAGTTGAGCGCGCTGGGGGCCATCGCCGGCCAGGGTCAGGTGGAACTCAAACCCCCGGGCGCTGAGGAGGCGGCAGGCCTCAATCAGGACGGGAAAGCCCTTTTTGGCCACCAGCCGGCCGAGGGCGAGCAAGCGGTACGGCGGGACGGCGGGGCGGGACGCCGGGGGTTTTTCGAAGCTCCCCAAGGGAATACCGATGGGGATTTTGATGATCTTGCCGGCCTCCGCGGGAACCAGGGAGGCCAGATAGCGCCGGTTTGCCTCAGAAATGGTGCGCATCCCGACGGCCGCGGCCAGCTTCTCGGTCAAGGCGCCATCCGGGGGATAAATGTCGTGGGCGTGGGCCGCAAAGCTGAAAGGGATGCCGCTCAACCCCGAAGCCACCCAGGCGGCCGTGGCCGGCCCATTGGCCCAGGGTGCATGAATGTGGTCGATGTGCGCCTCCACCAAACGCCGGGCCAGGTGGACCCCGGCCAAACCGGCCCAGACGGCCTCTCCGGCGGTCTCCAGGCTGCGCCAGCGGCGCACCAGGACTCTCTTGAGAAAGGGCCCGGCCTGCGGTCCCCAACGGCGGCGCAGGCTCCCCAGGTCGCGCAGCACCACTCCCAGGGCGGCGCTCCCCAGATGGAAAACCGGCGCCAGGTGCGGCGCCAGGCCCGTTAGCCGCCCAGGCGGGCGGGGGCCATAGAGCGTATAAACTTCGAGATCAAGGCCCTGCTGCCGCAAGGTGTTTATTTCATCCAGGATAAAGGTCTGGGAAGGTTCTGGAAACCACAAGAGCACATAAGCCACCCGGGAGGCCATTTTCTCATTTCCCCCCAGATCGCCGGTCCCGGCCACCACGGCGCTGCACGAGGCTCATAAAAATCTCCTCATGACTGCGCACCATGCTGGCCAGAGAAAAATCCCTCACCGCCTGCTCCCGACCGGCCCGACCGAAGGCCTGAGAGGTTTCCGGGTCGGCCAGCAAGTGGCTGAGGGCGGCCGCCAGGGCCGGGACATCGCCGGGAGGAACGAGCCAACCGGTGCGGCCCGGTCTCACCACCTCCGGCAACCCTCCCACGCGGGTGGCCACCACCGGCAGTCCCGCCACCATGGCCTCCAGAACCACGTTAGGGAGTCCTTCCTCCAAAGAGCTCAGGGCGAAGACGGCAGCCTCCTGAAACAGGGGACGCAGATTCGGCCGGCCGCGAAGAACCTGCACGCGCCCCGCCAGATCATATCTGGCCACCAGGCTAATGAGCTCCTCCCGCCGGGAGCCGTTTCCCACCAGCCATAACTGCGCCTCCGGGTGGTCGGCAGCTACCAGGCGAAAGGCCTCAATCAGGGTATGCTGGTCCTTGGCGGGTTCCAGACGGCCCACGGACAGGATAATGGGCGGGCCTGCAGGCGCGCCCCGGGGTGACTGGAAAAATTCCTGATCCACTCCATTCAGGATTACCGTGACCCGGTCCGCCGGAATCCCGTAAGAGCCGGTTAAAATTTCCGCCTCGGCCGGGCTGTTGCAGATAATGTGGTGTGCCAGAGGCCAGAGCCAGGCTTCGTGCTGCCGCTGCGGCGCGCCGCCGCGGCAATTGCTGACGATGCTGGGTACCCCGGCCAGGCGGCCCACGAGTTTGCCCCAGATATTGGGAACCGCGGTCAAGAGCATCATCAGGTCGACGGGGTTGCGCCTGAGTCGGCGCCACAGCTGTAACAGGCTGACCGGGCCCACCGAGTCCCGGCGGCTCAGCCAGACCAGGGGGATCCCCCAATTTACGGCCACCGGCGTCAGGTCGTCCCCGGCCATCAGCAGCCAAACTTCTACCTGGAACTTCTCCCGGTCCAGCCGCCGGGCCAATTCCAGGGTCTGGCGCTGTGTGCCGCCGAACTTCAAGTCTTGGAGGAGAAAGACGACCCGGGCCGGACTGGCCAGCCGGTCGGGGCTAGGGCTGCAAGCTGTATTTATCGAGCGGTCCAATGAGAGAGAGTTTCGAGTTTAGAGTTTTTAGCTTTTAGTTTTTGCTTTTTGCTTTTTCTGGTTACTGACTACTGGCTACTGGCTACTGGCTACTCCTTCATCAATACCCCATCAAACCGCAGCAACGCGAACAGACCGGCATCAGCCCCTCAGTGGCCAGGCTGTGGCGGAATTTACGGTAGGCCGGCGAGTTCCACAATTCGGTGATGGTGGCCTCTTTGAGGTTGCCCACCACGTAGTCGTGGTAGTCCCGGCAGGGGGAGAGGTCGCCGTTGCTGTTGACCTCCACCGCCTGGTAGATGGAGATGCACTGCTCGAAGCCGAACCGGGACCGGTGGTCGGTATAGTAGGTGCGCAGGTCGGCCTCCCCGGTGACATTAGGGATAATGGTGACCGGCGGGTTCTTGGCCCCTTGGGAGCGGGCCAGAACGGCTTGTAGTTGCCGGTTCATCTCGGCGTAGTCATCGGGCCGCCAACCGCCCACCCAGCCCGCCGGACGCACCGGCCTAAACCCGAAGCGCCGGGAGAAATCCTCTTCATGAGCCTTGACCCGCTCCGTATCGATCCACCAGGAAAGGTAGAAGACCGCCAGATCCACTTTGTCCCGGAAGGCGTCGTAGATGTCCACCAGGTGCCGGAAATTGTTCCGGGAGACATCCGCGCCCGCAGAGCACGAACCCGCTTGACCACAGGACCGCCAAGGTGATCCGCGACTCGGCGACCGGCGATCGCATTTAGCTCGGTCAGCTAGTAGCGGGCGAGGGGGCCGTCCATGCACTTCTTGTCCCCCGAACCTCGTTGGCTTATCAACAGCTGTGCCAGGGAGAGGTTCCGGCCACGTCCGGCGGATCGAGCAGAATTTCCGCTGCCGACACGGTTCCGTCGGCGATCTGTCGTTTTCAGCTGCGCCCGCGCTCGCCTGGCCTCGTTTGCCAGCTGGAGCGCAGCAAGCTGCTGCTTTCTCTATGGTCGAGGCTCTCCGTCTGCCAAAAGCGGGCCTTCATCGCTCGCCCGAGGGCTCCGGTCCGTTTGCCGCTACTTGTAGCTCCTGAGGACGTTGTTCATCCGGGGGCCCCCTCGGAGGCTGGTGGTGTCAAAGCCCCAGTCCCAAGGGCGACACCGGATGAAGCTGCACCGTCACGCGCGTCTCAGCGTCAAGAGACGCGAGTTGCTGGTCAATCGTGTCGAGAACCGGGGGTGGTCGCTGACGGCGGTACCGCGTCGATGTCCCGGTCCCGGGAGCGTCGGCGGCAATCGTCTGGACACCGTGCGCGTTCAGCACGTCCTCGAGCGGCGCGGGGGGGGAGGCAAGCACCAATCCAGGTAATCAGCAACAGAGGGCGCCCGACGCCTCGGATCAAGGTGCGCAGCCGCACTCCGTCGGCGTCTACGTATCGGGTGTCCGCCACGGCAGTTCCACTTGCCTCAGGTAGCCCACGCGCGCTGCGCTCGGGAGAGAGACCGTCCCTCATCTGCGCGCCGCGACCAGTTCGTGGAGCGTTTGACGGCTGTCGTATGCCGGCTGCCATCCCAGCTGTTGGCGGGCACGGGTGCAGTCCATCAGCATCGGGACGCGGAGCGCCTCGAGCCAGCCTGCCTCTACCGCGAGGAGCGGCATCCGCGGCGACGACGTTCGCGGACACGTCGATCGCACGCCTGGGGATCCGGACGGCGTACCAGTCGAGCTCGTCGGCGAGGTCGGACCATCGGACCTCCCCCCGCCCCCGCGAGGTTGTACACGCCTGGGTGGCCCCGTTCCAGCACGCCCGCCCCCAATGCCGCGGCGACGTCGTCATGATGAACAGACTGAAGGCCGACGCCGTGATCGGGCAGCACCGGCTTGAGCGCGGGGACCCGTCCGAGTGCTCGCAGCGCGACCGCCGGAAGCATGTGCGCGAGGCGCAGGTACGGAAGCTGGTTGAGTAGCGCCGGGGCGTCGGGTCCGGCGACAACGCACGGCCGGAACACGTAGGCGTCAGTCGCGGAACCCGTGAGCGCCTCGTCCAGCACGCGCTCGACCGCGGCCTTCTGATGCGAGTACGCGTGACGCTCGGTACCGCGGGCCGGCGTGCGCTCGGTCAGCCTGCCCCTTGTGCTCGTGATAGCCATAGGCCGCTACCGAGGAGGTGTAGATGAGCCGTGGGGACGCCGGCAGCCACCGTCGCCTCGAAGACATTGCGCGATGCCTCAATGTTGATCTGATAGCTGCCAGTTGTGGCCTTCACCACGATGAACGCAAGGTGCACAACAACATCGACACCCGCGACCAAGTTCGTCGACCGCGCCCGTACGAGAATGTCCCCCTGGCGGTACTCGGTCTTATGCCAGCCGGAGCTCGGCTGGGTCAACGGCCGCCGCGCCATCGCCAGCACACGCCCGACCTCGGGCGTGAGCTCCAGAGCACGAACGAACGGCTTTCCGATCTCCCCCGTCGCGCCCGTGACAGCGACCGTAAGCCCGGGTCCCCCCGAGTCGCCCATCGATGATGGCGCTCCCATCGCCGCTCAGCCCTGTTCGATTTGGATCGCGAGTCCGCCGATCGCCGATGCCAGGCCTTGGTAGTGCCCGATCAGCAGGCACAACTCGATCGCCTCCCGGTCACACATATTCGGTCCGGACGGCGCTCCAGGTCGTGTCCGTGAACGCGCGGCGTGGCGAGCAGCTCGTCGCAGGCGGCCAGCAGCGTCCGCTGTCGCTCCGTGACGCCGCTCGCCGCTGGACCGTCGGCCACGGCAGCGTTTTCGTCCGGCGTAAGTCCCACGCGCAGCGCGATCAACACATGTTGGTGCCATTCGTAGGTGGAGCTGCACTGCCACGCGACGCGCAGGATCACCAGCTCGGTGTCGCGTCGCGACAGCTTGCCGAACGGCATCAGGTGCGCCGAGTAGCACAGCCAGGCGCGGAACAGGCGCGGGTGTCGGCCGAGCGTCGTGAAGATGTTCGCCGGGGCCGGTGCCGGTGACGCGCCCCGCGATCACGGCCAGGATCCGGGCCAGCGGCCCCAGCTCGCGCGGTCGCGCCGGCGCGATCCGGGCGTGCCGCCTCGGCGGTGCGAGCAGCGCCTGCAGGCTGGCAACGTGCTTGCGCCGGGGCACGGCGCGGATCAGTCCGATCACCCCCGGTAGAGCGCGGCCGCGACCGAGATCCCCGCACCGGCCGAGATGAACAGCGCGGTGCTCGACCGGCTCGAGACGCGCGGTTTCGAGTACCAGCATGAGGGCGGCCGTATGCGCGCGGCGAGAAGTCCGGAGACGGCGCGACCCGCTCGCCGGACACGCCCAGTCGCGCCGCCAATGCGTCGGCGAACCCCGGGACCGACGCCGTTGCAACGAGCAGGTCGACCTCACCGACGTCGAGTGCCTGTGCGCCCGCCAGTTCGCGGGCGGTTGACTCGGCGCACTCGAGCGCCCTCGCGGCGTAGGACTCGGCGATCTCAACCGACAGTACGTTGCGCCCTTGACCGCTCAGCGCGCCCCGGGCATCTTGGGTGCCAATCCACGGAGCTCTGGAACAGCTCGGCGAACTCAGGGAACGTCGCGAACTGGAAAGCCGTGAATCCCGCGCGGGAGTCATCCGCGCTCAACAGGACCGCGCCGCCGATCGCTGGGAAAGTCGAACTTTTCAGAGACGCCGGGTTCCGGGTCGATGTCGCGCGGCGACGACCATGCCGAGCTCGATCGTCCCCGAGGCGAGCATGCCGTCAACCAGGTGAATGCCCGACAACAGGCCACAGGCCCCGTTACGGACATCGAACGAGAACGTCCCTGACCCGCGCCGGGCTGCTGCACGGGGTTCGCGCCGATGTCCTCCTGGATCAACGACGCCAACGCCGGCTCGTTGATGTTCCTGTCGTGGTATAAACGCCGGCGTTGACCAGCAGATCCACCTCATCGGCGGTCCGGTGCGCGCGCTCCAGGCACGAGCGAGCGGCCGCGTCAGCGAGCGTCAGCGCCCCCGCGGTGAACCGCCGTCGGCGATCGCGGGTCGCGCTTCGCCTCAATGATCGTGCCCATAGCTCCCCACAAGCTGATCGACCTTGAATATCACGATCCCCACCTCGAGACCCGAAGCCAGCGCGAGCAGCAGGACTCTGTCCTCCGGGGCGAACCGGCCC
>CAWCKU010000012.1:0-124501 GCA_963796215.1 uncultured delta proteobacterium
AAGGGGTCAGGGGTACCTGTGAAACGCTTCAATCGCCCCCTGAAGGCTCCATCAACCGCCCAAATTTTGTTTATTAAAATTATTGGGGCTGGGTCCCATCCCTCTGGGGAGTCTATTTTCCTGGACCGAATTTTTATAAAAATGTCCGCAACGTTCATATAGACCATGGGGGGGGGAGTCCCAAGTCTCCGGGTTTGCTTCCTGGGGCCGAAAAACCTCCGGGCAGGGGCCGGCGCCAGGGTGGGTCAGGTGAGGACAGAGGGCTGCGCCAAGGGGCGGGGCGGCAGCGGTGACAGGTGAGGGAGGGCAGGTAGGGGCAGGGCTGATCAAGGCAAGGGCTGAAGGCAGGGGGCGAGCCTCAGAAACGGCCTCACCAGACGGCTCAGGTTAAATGGAAGGGGCCGGGGTAATGATAGTGGCAGGGGCCTTTTCGGTGTATAAGTCAGCATATTTCGCCACCAGGTCAGGGAACGGGGTCACCATCCCAGTCGGCGGCAACTCACCTTTGCCCGCCGCGGCCTTTGCCAACGCATCGTCGATGGCCTGATCTGCCAGGTCAGAAGGAGAGCTTGGCTGTGCCTGAGAGCCACCAGCAGGCGATCCCTCTCCCGCGGGGGTAAACCCCCCCTGGGTTTCGGTGGGGGGCGTCTCCGGGGCAGCCTGGGGCGGCGCCGTGGTGGGTGTGGCCGCAGGGTGGGAAGGAATGAAGGGGGCCGGTCTGGAGCCACCTCATTACTATCAAAGATCCTGGGGGAGCGCCGGTTCCTCCGGCCTGGTTCCATTCCCCGGCCTTCAGGTTTGTTTCTTCTTCCAGAATATCTTGGCCAGCTTCGTCTGACGACACTCTCGGATGGCCTCAAAGGCAAAAGACCATCCTGGCCTCTTTTACCCCCATTTTCCCTGCCTGGGTTGGGAATAGGGTTGGAAATAAAAAGAGAAGGGTTAGGCTGATTTACCTAACCCATTGATTTCAATTGGCGTCCCCAACCGGATTTGAACCGGTGTCGCCGGCGTGAAAGGCCGGTGTCCTGGACCAGGCTAGACGATGGGGACGCATTTTTGTGGGCCGTGTTGGATTCGAACCAACGACTCTCTGCTTAAAAGGCAGATACTCTACCAACTGAGTTAACGGCCCGAACGGATAACGTTATATTATTAACCCTGAGGGGTAGACTTGTCAAGCAAATCAGCCCCTCTGGGGGCGCCAACGACGGTCGCAGAGGCGCCTGAGGCTTGATTATGCCGCTTCTTTCAGGGCCTTACGGGCCGCTTCCAGGATAAGCGAGTGCACCTCCAGCGGCGGCGGAGAGGCGTCCACCCGCCGAAACCGGGGGCCTGTGAGGCCGGCATAGATGGCCGCCACCTGTCTCAGGTAATGGCAGGATTCAGCTCAACTGCCGGGCCTCTTTGCCTTTTTTGGCCAGGCGGGCCAAAGCCTCGGGGACCGGCAGCGTGAGGATGAAAATCAGATCGGGTCTGGGGGCGAAGGCCTCGTTGGCGGCCAGGATGTCAGCGGGATTGAGGCCCAGGGCGCCCTGGTAGGCCACCGAGGAGTAGTAGTAACGGTCGGTGATGACGATCTTGCCCCGCCCCAGGGACGGTTTGATGAGCTGCGCCACGTGTTCCCGGCGGTCCGCGGTGAAGAGTTCCAGTTCCTCTTCCGGAGTGAGATGGCGGCTGGGACCCAGGAGGTAGCTCTGGAGCTTCTGCCCGGCCGGGCCGTTGGTGGGCTCCCGGGTCAGGACCACCTGGTGGCCGTCTTTTTCCAGAGAGGCAGCCAACAGCTCGGCCTGGGTGCTCTTGCCGGAGCCGTCCACTCCTTCCAGGGCAAAGAGAAAACCGTTGGCCATCCTGAGCTCTCTACCACACTTCCGGGAAGGCCGTATTGTCGTAAAGATACTCCATCTTCTCCTTGTGGGACAGCTCCACTTTAGCCATCTTCTCCAGAAAATTCCGAGTCTCCCCCGGCGGTTGCAAGGCGGCCAGGGCCTGGTAAAACCGGTGCGAACCCTCTTCCCGCTTCATGGCGACAACCAGGGCTTCCTTGGGGGACAAGTCCTCCTGGAAGGCCGGGGTCGCCAAATGTTCGGCCAGATGTACGTCCTGGGGCTGCCCCACCAGCTTGCAGCCCAGGGGGGTGAAGCAACTTTCCAGGAAATTCTTGTGCTCCAACTCTTCCTTGGCCAGGTACTGGAAGGTCTCTTTGGTTTCGGCGTGGCTCACCAGTTTGGCCATCCGAGTATAAAACTCGTAGGACAGTTCTTCCTGGGTGATGGCGCTCTTGATGACGGCTTCCATTTCGGTGCTCATGGGATTTTCCTTTCGGTTAAAAGAGTAGAGACGGAAGACGGGGGACCGGTGAGCGGGGTAAGAAGTTCTACGGTCTTTGGTCTTCCGTCCCCGGTCAAACTTTCCACCGGCATTGCCTTTCCCTTAAGTTGTCTTTATTTCAATGGCCTTGGGCTTAACCCCTTCCTTTTTAGGGCAGGTCACGGTCAGGACCCCTTTGTCATACCGGGCTTCGATCTTATCGGCGTCCACCGCCGCGGGAAGCCTGATGGCACGGGAGAAGGAGCCGTAGCTCCGCTCCACCAGGTGGTAATTCTCCTTTTTCTCCTCCCGTTCCGATTTTTTTTCACCCTTGATGGTCAGGAGATCGCCCACCAGAGAGATATCGATCTCCTTCGGGTCGAGGCCCGGGACCTCGGCCTTCACCGTCACCTTATCCGCGGCCTCCGCCACGTCCACTGCCGGGACCCATTCCTCGCCCCAGGGCCGCAAAGCCCGGGGCCCGGCTCCGAAAAAGTCTTCCCAGAGGCGGTCCATTTCCCGGCGCAGCCGGGAGACTTCCCGAAACGGCTCCCTTTTGGCCAGTTCTCTGGTCATATCTTGTCCCTCCTTTTTTCCGTGATGCTTGTCCAAATAGATAGGGCTCGCCTAGGAAACTGTCAACCGGGAGGCGGGAAAATCCCCGGAGATTATCCTTGAACTTCGCCGCAGATAGTGGTAAAAAATATAAGATGCCGTTGAGGCGGAAATCATGACCCGAGTAACTGAAAAAATATCGACCCCAACCTCCTTTTGCTAAAGGAGGTTTTTTTTTGCAAATTCACGGCAAGATGATGGCTGCGGCCAAAACCGGCGTTATCTTAATTCTCAGGCTCCCAACTACGGGATAAAAGGACCCGGCCTATGGAATTCCGGCACAAGGATTTGTTGGGCATCGCCTCTCTGACGGCCGAGGAGATCCGGCTCATCCTGGATACCGCCGCCTCCCTCAAGGAGATCTCCCGGCGGCCCATCAAGAAGGTCCCCACCTTGAGGGGCAAGACGGTGGTGACCATGTTCTACGAGCCCAGCACCCGGACCCGCATGTCCTTCGAGATCGCCGCCAAGCGCCTCAGCGCCGACACCCTCAACCTGACGGTGGCGGCCTCCAGCGCCGTCAAGGGCGAGACCCTGGCGGACACGGCCCACAACCTCGAGGCCATGCAGCCGGATGTGCTGGTCATTCGCCACTATGCCAGCGGCGCCCCCCACTACCTGGCCGGCAAGCTCAAATGCGGGGTGATCAACGCCGGCGACGGCCTGCACGAGCATCCCACCCAGGCCCTCCTGGACCTGCTGACGGTGCAGGAGGCCAAGGGCACCCTTGCCGGCCTGAAGGTGGCCATCGTCGGCGACATCGCCCATTCCCGGGTGGCCCGCTCCGATATCCTGGCCTTCAGCAAGATGGGCTCGCAGGTGACGGTGGCCGGCCCGGCCACCATGCTGCCGCCTTACCTCGAGGATCTGGGCGTCCGGGTCACCTGTTCCCTGACGGAGGCGGTCGCCGGGGCCGACGTCATCATGATGCTCAGGCTGCAACTGGAGCGCATGGGCCAGGGCTTCATCTCCACCCTGCGGGAATACAGCCGCTATTTCGGCCTGGCGCCCCGCCACCTGGAGAAGGCCAAGGACGACGTCATCATCATGCACCCGGGGCCCCTGAACCGGGGGGTGGAAATCTCCCCCGAGGTGGCCGACGGCCCCTACTCCGTCATCCTGGAGCAGGTGACCAACGGCGTGGCGGTGCGCATGGCCATGCTCTACCTCTTGATCGGAGGGGAAAAGTATGCTGATTAAGGGCGCCCTGGTGGTGGACCCGGCGCAGGATCTGGAAGCCCCCATGGACCTGCTTATCGACGACGGCAAGATTGCCGAACTTTCAGCCCCCGGCACCATCCCCGGCGAGGGCCGCCGGGTGATCGAGGCCCAGGGACTGGTGCTGACGCCGGGGCTCATCGATATGCACGTCCACCTGCGGGAGCCGGGCGAAGAATATAAAGAGACCATCGAGACCGGCGCCCGGGCCGCGGTTCAGGGCGGCTTCACCGCCGTGGCCTGCATGCCCAACACCAAACCGGTGAACGACACCGCCTCGGTGACCCGCTTCATCCTGG
Source organism: uncultured delta proteobacterium (assembly GCA_963796215.1). Classification (GTDB taxonomy): domain Bacteria; phylum Desulfobacterota; class Desulfobaccia; order Desulfobaccales; family 0-14-0-80-60-11; genus JAPLJC01. The sequence goes on from CAWCKU010000012.1 coordinate 4,443, forward strand.
AGCAGGCCGCGGCCGCGGATCTGGCCCGGGTCTACCCGGTGGCCGCCATCTCCATGGGCTCCCGGGGCGAGCAGTTGAGCGAATACGGCGAGCAGAAGGAGGCCGGGGCCGTGGCCGTCTCCGACGACGGCCGGCCGGTGCTGAGCTCCATGCTCATGCGCCGGGCCCTGGAATACGCCCGCACCTTCGGCCTGCCCGTCATCTCCCACGCCGAGGACCTGGAACTGCGGGGCCAGGGCGTCATGCACGAAGGCCGGGTCTCCTTGGAACTGGGCTTGAAGGGCATCCCCGCCGCCGTGGAAGAGGTCATGATCTTTCGGGACCTTACCCTGGCCGGCCTCACCGGCTGCCGCCTCCATATCGCCCATGTCTCCACCGCGGGCAGCGTCGAACTCATCCGCCGGGCCAAGGCCGCGGGCCTCCCCGTGACCGCCGAGACCGCGCCCCACTATTTTTCAGCCTGACGGACGAAGCAGTCTATGGCTACGACACCAACGCCAAGGTCAACCCGCCCTTGCGCACCGCCGCGGACCAGGCCGCCATTAAAGCAGGCCTCAAAGACGGCGCCCTGGACGCCATCGCCAGCGACCACGCCCCCCATACCTCTCTGGAAAAAGACCTGGAGTTCCAGGCCGCGGCCTTCGGCCTCATCGGCCTGGAGACCTCTCTCGCCCTCAGCCTGAAGCTGGTGCACGACGGGGTGCTGACCCTGTCGCAATTGGTCACCAAAATGAGCCGCAACCCGGCCCGCATCCTGGGCGTCCCCGGCGGCACCCTGGCCGTCGGCGCCCCGGCGGACCTGACGCTCATCGACCTGAACCGGGACTGGACCGTGGATGCGAAGTCCTTCGCCTCCAAAGCCCGCAACTGCCCCTTTAACGGCTGGACCTTGAAGGGCAAGGCGGTGATGACTATCGTCGGCGGCAAAGTAGTAAGCAGTGAGCAGTGAGCTGTGGAGCAGAAAAGGCAGGGGGCAGGGGTTAGCTTTTGTAGGCGTGCGTCCTACGCATCATTGCAGATTTTTCATCTGCTGGTAAGACCCATGTCAAGCCGCAGACTTTAGATCCTGCGCAGGCTGATGAGGGGCGGATTCATCGAACCGCCCTTATGGGAAACTCGATGATAGGTGCGGCCTGTGGCTCGCCGCAGATTCGGTTCTTGCACAGCAGAATTCCCCCTCAACCCCAGCCCTCTCCCCCATCGGGGGAGAGGGGGATAAATCTGGATTAACCGTTGGCCTGTCCGCAAGACTTAAACATTATTTGCTTAGATGAATAGGTTGACTTTCATCTCTCGAAAACTCGAAACTCAAAACTCGAAACTAAGAGGTTTTTATGCCCAGCCAAGTCTTCTTCATGGACCTGCGGGCCTCCGCCAAGGAGCCCAATTTCAAGAAATTCGCGCGGCTCCTGGAGGCCCTGGATCTCAAGACCCTCATCAGCCGCAAAAAGAAGCGGCCCCTGGTGGCGGTGAAGCTCCACTTCGGCGAGAAGGGCAACACCGCCTTCATCCGGCCCATCTACGTGCGCCAGGTGGTGGACCACCTCTAGGAGGCCGGCGGCCGGCCCTTCCTCACCGACGCCAACACCGTCTACGTGGGCACCCGGGCCGAGGCCGCCAGCCATCTCACCACCGCCATTGAGAACGGCTTCGCCTACGCCGTGGTCAAGGCCCCCCTGGTCATCGCCGACGGCCTCACCGGCAAGGCCGAAGTGGAGGTGGAGATCAACCGGGAGCAGTTTAAGACGGTCTATCTGGCCGAGGCCATCATGGAGGCCGACGCCCTGGTGGTCCTCTCCCACTTCAAGCTCCACGAACTCTCCGGCTTCGGCGGCGCCCTGAAAAACCTGGGCATGGGCTGCGCCTCCCGCAAAGGCAAGCTCTCCATGCACTCCAACATCTCCCCCAAGGTGACCGAAAAGAAGTGCACCGGCTGCGGCGACTGCGTGGTCCACTGCGCCCAGGAGGCCATCCGCATCAACCCGGAGACCGAAAAGGCGGTCATCGACCCCACCAAGTGCGTGGGCTGCGCCGAATGCCTGCTGGTCTGCCCCTACGGCAACATCCAGATCCAGTGGAACGAATCCATCCCGGTCTTCCTGAAGAAGATGATGGAATACGCCTACGGGGTGATGCGGGACCGCCGGGACAAGGCGGTGTTCGTCAATTTCATCACCCAGGTGTCGCCGGCCTGCGACTGCTACGGCCACAACGACCTGCCCATCGTGGGGGATATCGGCATCCTGGCCTCCCGGGACCCGGTGGCCATCGACCAGGCCTGCGTCGACCTGGTCATCGGCAGCCCCGGGGTCGCCGGGCTCCGCCCTGAAGGAACTGGCCTCCGGCACGCGACAAATTCAAGGACATCTACCCCCAGGTGGACTGGCCCCTGCAGTTGGAGTACGCCGAGCAACTGCGCCTGGGCGCCCGGGAATATGAACTGATGAAAGTATAAACCGCAGATGAACGCCGATATACGCCGATTTTTATCTGTGTTCATCGGCGTTCATCGGCGGTTAAAAGAGGATTTATGATATGCAGCCCATCGGCCCTTTAATGATCGAACACCGCCTCATCGAGCGCCTCTCGCCCTCATGGGGCGGGAGTTGACCCGCATGAAGGACAACATCGCGGTGGAGCCGGAGTTCGCCTTTGTGGACCCGGTCTTCATCGACACCGCGGTGGATTTCATCCGGACCTACGCCGACCGCTGCCACCACGGCAAGGAGGAGGATATCCTGTTTGCCGAGTTGGCCAAGAAAGACCTGACCCCGGAGCACCGCCAGACCCTGGCGGAACTCATCGAGGATCACGCCTGGGCCCGGCGGACCACCGCCAGTCTGGTCGAGGCCAAGAATGACTATCTCTTGGAAAAGCCCGGGGCCCTGGACGATCTCCTGCTCCACCTGGAGGAACTGGTGGTCTTCTATCCCCGGCACATCGACAAGGAAGACAAGCATTTTTTCATCCCCTGCATGGCGTATTTCAGCGAGGCCGAAAAGGCGCAGCTGCTGGAGAAGATGGCGGAATTCGACCGCAGGCTGATCCATGAAAAATACCGCGGCCATCGTGGAAGGCATGGAACACCACGGGGCCTGCAAGACATGTAAATAAATGAGGCGACCCAGCAGAGTCGCCCCACAGCTACGGGGTAAAAGGGTTAAGGGGAAAGCGGGACAGGGCATAAATGCCTCACCTCTGGAGGTCCTATCCCTTTCCCCATTTTCTTTGCCTGTTGCGCCCTATGCCTCATGCCCTGGTAAAATATGTTAAGATTAATAAGATGGTTTACTTAGTCGGCGCCGGGCCCGGGGATCCGGGATTGATCACGGCCAAGGGGCTGGCGCTGTTGCGCCGGGCCCAGGTGGTGGTTTACGACCAGTTGGCCAGCCCGGAGCTGCTCAAGGAGGCCCCGGCGGACGGCGGAAATCATCTACGTGGGCAAGAAGGCCGGGGCCCACGCCGTGCCCCAGGAGGGCATCAACGACCTGCTGGTGGCCCGGGCCAAGGCCGGCCTGACGGTGGTGCGCCTCAAGGGCGGCGACCCCTTCGTCTTCGGCCGCGGCGGCGAAGAGGCCGAGGAACTGGCCCAGGCGGGCATCCCCTTTGAGGTCGTCCCCGGCGTGACCGCGGCGGTGGCGGTGCCGGCCTATGCCGGCATCCCCGTGACCCACCGGCGCTACACCACCCTGGTGACCTTCATCACCGGCCACGAAGACCCCACCAAAGAGGCCAGCACCATCCCCTGGGAGGCCCTGGGGAAGAACCCCGGCACCCTGGTCTTTCTCATGGGGGTGAAGAACCTGCCGGAGATTTGCCGGCAACTGATCGACAAGGGCCGCGATCCGCAGACCCCGGCGGCGGTGATCGAAAGGGGCGCCACGCCTGGCCCAGCGCACCGTCACCGGCACCCTGACGGACATCGCCCAGGTGGCCCGGGACGCCGAGATCAAGCCGCCGGCCATCCTGGTGGTGGGCGGCGTGGTGGAACTGCGAGAAACCCTGAAGTGGTGGGAGACCCGGCCCCTCTGGGGCAAGACCGTGGTGGTGACCCGCTCCCGGCAGCAGGCGAGCAAGCTGGTGGACCTTGCTGGCCGCGGCCGGGGCTCGCTGCCTGGAGGTGCCCACCCTCGAGATCGGCCCGCCGGACGATTTTGGCCCCTTTGATCACGCCTTAAAAAACCTGGCCCAGTACCAGTGGCTCATCTTCACCAGCGCCAACGGCGTGGCCGCCTTCATGGACCGCCTGTTTGAGCAGGGCCGCGACGTGCGGGCCCTGGGTGGCCTGAAGATCGCCGCCATCGGCCCGGCCACGGCGGAGTCCTTGCGGGCCTACGGCCTCAAGGCCGACGTGGTGCCGCCCGCCTTCAAGGCCGAAGTGCTGCTGGAGGCCCTCGGTCCCCAGGTCACTCCCGGCAGCCAAAATGCTCCTGGCCCGGGCCCAGATCGCCCGGGAGGTGCTGCCGGAGGGCTTGGTGCGCCTGGGGGCCAAGGTGGACGTGGCCCCGGTCTATAAGGCCCGGCTCCCCAGGAGATCCCCCCGGAGGCCGAGGCCGCTTTGCAAGAGGGCCGGGTGGATATCCTCACCTTCACCAGTTCCGCCACGGTGCATAATTTCGTCAAACTCCTGGGCCAGGAACGCTTTCAGGCCCTGGCCGCCAAGGCGACGGTGGCTGCCATCGGCCCCATCACCTCGGCGACGCTGAAGGAATACGGCCTCACCCCGCAGATCGAACCGAGCGACTACACCATCCCGGCCCTGGCCGCGGCGATTGTGGACTATTTTAAGAAAGGATAGCCAGGCCCTCGCCTGCTCTGAACCGCCAGCGAGGTCCGTGCAAAGCCAGCTTGGCAACCGTATCCTGTAGGGAGCTCGTAGGGGCGAATCTTGTCTTCGCCCTGCTCGCAGGCCCCTTTGCCCCCTCCCCAAAACCAAATGCCACATAGAATCCCATCCATATTTCCCGAAACTCCGCCGCCCCGGCGCATCGATTATCAGCCGGGAGCTCAACGAGGCCCAGTATCAGGCGGTGACCACCCGGGAAGGGCCGGTGCTTGGTCATTGCCGGGGCCGGCAGCGGCAAGACCCGCACCCTGGTCTATCGCCTGGCCTATCTGGTGGAGCAGGGGGTCGACCCCGAGTCCATCCTGCTCCTCACCTTCACCCGCAAATCGGCCCAGGAGATGCTGACCCGGGCGGTGCACCTGCTGAATCAGCACCTGGGGGCGGTCACCGGCGGCACCTTCCACAGCGTCTGCTACCAGTGGCTGCGGCAGTACGGCGACCGGGTGGGCTACCCCCACGGCTTCAACATCATGGACCGCGGCGACCAGGGCGACCTGCTGCAGATGCTGAAAGAGCGCTTCGGCTTCAAGCACCCGGCCGGCGCCTTTCCCAAGAAAGACACCATGGCGGACATCTTCAGCGCCGTGGTCAACAAGAGCATCTCCCTGGAGGCCTTGCTGCTCCGGGACTACCCCCAATTCCTGGCGCAGCGGGACGAACTGGCCAAAATCGCATGGCCTACTGGCAGGAAAAGCGCAGCAACCACCTGATGGATTATGACGACCTGCTGGTGGAGGGCCGCCGCCTCCTGGCGGAGCACGAAGACGTGCGCCGCCGCCTCTCGGAGCGCTTCCAGTACGTGATGGTGGACGAATACCAGGACACCAACCTCCTGCAAGCGGAGCTGGTGCGGCTGCTGGCCTTCACCCACCACAACGTCATGGCCGTGGGGGACGACTCACAAAGCATCTATTCCTTCCGGGGCGCCGACTTCCGCAACATCATGGACTTCCCCCGCCTCTTCCCCGGCGCCCGCATCATCAAGCTGGAGGAGAACTACCGCAGCACCCAGCCCATCCTGGACCTGGCCAACGCCGTCATCGCCGGGGCCCGGGAAAAATACACCAAGTGCCTGTTCACCCGCAAGGCCGAAGGGCGACCGGCCGCGGCTCTTCCGCGCCGCCAGCGAAAACGAGCAGTCCCGCCTGGTGGTGTCCCAGGTGCAGGAGCTGCAAAGGCAAGGCATCCCCTTGAAAGAGATGGCGGTGCTGGTGCGGGCCGGCTACCACTCCTTCGACCTGGAGATCGAACTGACCCGGGCCGGGATTCACTTCGTCAAGTTCGGCGGCTTCAAGTTCGTGGAGTCCGCCCACATCAAGGATATCCTGGCCTATCTGCGCGTCCTGGCCAACCCCCGGGATACCCTGAGCTGGCACCGGCTGCTGCTGCTGGTGCCGGGAGTGGGCCGCCAGAGCTGCGCCAGGTTCGATACTCAGATGGGCAGTAACTTCACCATTGCAGCCGCCCTGAACTGGCTCAGGAGCCAGAAGCGGCCGGCCCAACTCAAGGCCCTGGCCGACCTGATCGACAGCATGCAGGCCCCCGGCAAGACCGTGGTGGCCCTGATGAGCCAGGCCCTGGAATTCTATGAACCCCTGGCCCAGGGGCGCTACGATGACTATCCCAAACGGATGAAGGACCTGGAGCACCTCCTGGCCATCGCCTCCCGCTACCGGAGCCTCCGGTCCTTCCTCAACGATCTGACCCTGGAGCCGCCCGCCAGCGCCGCCGAGCTGACCCCGCCGCCCCAGGACTACCTGACCGTCTCCACCATTCACTCCGCCAAGGGGCTGGAATGGGACGCGGTCTTCGTCCTCTGGGCCGCGGAAGGGCGCTTCCCGGGGTTCTACTCCCAGGAGCGGGAAGACGAACTGGAGGAGGAACGTCGGCTGATGTACGTGGCCATTACCCGGGCCCGGAAATACCTGGGGGTCGCCTACCCCGCCATCGGCTACAGCCGCCAGTTCGGCATGACCTATAATGCCCCCTCCCGCTTTGTCGCCGACATCCCCCGCTCCCTGCTGGAACCCTGGCGGGTGGAGGTGAATGAGACGTAGGGCGGGCGTCCCGCCCGCCAATAGCCGTAGGGTGCGTTTCACGCACCAAAAAAGGCTTTTGGAAACAGATAGAATTTGCCTCAAAAGTATATTCCATAGGGTTCCTCTTACGCGCCATGTTTGGTGCGTAGGACGCACCCTACGCAGGCTCGTGGCCTGTTAATCCTGAGAGGATTATTGCATATGCAGGCTAATTGGGAGCCAGTTTATTTAGAGACCCATCGCCGCGGCCTATTGGACCAAAAAATCGCCGCGGCCTACGATATCCTAAACAACTGCAACCTCTGTCCCCGCAACTGCCTGGTGGACCGCCATCACGGCGAGCGGGGCCTGTGCCGCACCGGCGATCTGCCCGTCACTTCTTCCTACGGCCCCCATTTCGGCGAAGAAGACCCCCTGGTGGGCCGCCATGGGTCCGGCACCATCTTTTTCACCCACTGCAACCTCTACTGCCTCTTCTGCCAGAACTACGAGATCAGCCACGGCGGCGAAGGGGAGGAAATCTCCCTGGCCGACCTGGCCGCCATGATGCTGTCGCTGCAGCAGCAGGGCTGTCACAATATCAATTTCGTCACCCCCAGCCACCAGGTCTACCAGATTTTGGCGGCCCTGCCGGAGGCCATCAAGGGCGGCCTCAAGGTCCCCCTGGTCTATAACTGCGGCGGCTACGACGCCCTGGAGACCCTGCGCCTGCTGGACGGGGTGATCGACATCTACATGCCGGACTTCAAGTTCTGGGACCCCCAGGTGGCCGCGAGCCTCTGCCAGGCGGAGGACTATCCCGGGATCGCCCGCCAGGCGGTAAGGGAGATGCACCGCCAGGTGGGAGACCTGGTGCTGGATGAGCACGGGGTGGCCCGGCGCGGCCTGTTGGTGCGGCACCTGGTGCTGCCCGACGGGTTGGCCGGTACTAAGGAGATCATGCGGTTTCTGGCCGGGGAGATTTCCCCCCAAACTTATGTTAATGTCATGGGACAATACCGCCCTTGCGGCCGGGCCCAGGAACATCCGTCGCTGGGCAAATTTCTCACCGGCCCGGAGCACGCCGAAGCCCAGCGCCTGGCCCGGGAGGCCGGCCTCACCCGCCTGGACCAGCGGGAAAAATTGTTCAGGTGGCTGGAATAACGGCCGTAGGGGCGAATCTTGTATTCGCCCTATCTGCTCACTGTTCACTGCTTACTAAAAAATATGGACCGAGCATCTACGCCATTGGCGACATCCACGGGCATCTGGACCTCCTGGAGCGCCTTCTGGAAAAGCTCCAGCCGGACCTGGCCCGGGACCGGTTGGTCTTCATGGGGGACTACATCGACCGGGGGCTGCACCCCAAAGGCGTGGTGGATTATGTCTTGCGCCTGCAGCGCCAGGCTCCCCCGGACCACGTTATCTGCCTCAAGGGCAACCATGAGGCCATGTTCCTCAATTTTTTGCAGGGCCGGGATCTCGATCTCTTCCTGTACAATGGCGGTATCAGCTACCTTAAGGGATTATTGGGGCGATGATTGGGAAGAGCCAGGAGGAACTGGTCTTGCCGCCGGACCACCGCCGATTTTTGGAGGAATTGCGGCTCTATTATGAGACCGAGGCTTATCTCTTCGTCCATGGCGGAGTCAGACCCGGAGTTCCCCTGGCGGAACAGGGGGAGGATGACCTGCTGTGGATCAGGGGCGATTTTATCACTTCCATGGAAGACTTCGGCAAGAAGGTGATCTTCGGCCACACCCCCTTTCGCCAGCCGCTGCTGATGCCCAACAAGATCGGCATCGACACCGGCGCCGCCTACGGCAACAAGCTCACCTGCTTGCGCTTGCCCCGGGAAGAGTTTATTTCCATAGGCCAGGATTTCAAACTGGATTCTGATAATCCGTAGGGGCGACCCGCTGGGTCGCCCTGCCCCCTACGAACCTCCACCCCGCAGACGGGAAATCGTCCCTTGCAGCAGCCCCTCCATGGCCGGACCTAGCTGGGTTCTGAGCGGCCGGCTGGCACGGCGGCCCGCCCCACCAATCCGGGGACCGGCGGCGAGCCGAGATCGGAAACTTGACAGGCACTCCTTAGTACTGTAATTTAATTCAGTTTGGCAAGGTTAAGTCCAAGGTACCCTAAAAGCTTCGCCTTTTCCATTAAGAATAAGCAGTCCCCGGGTCAAAAGGAAGCCGTGGGGCGGCCGCAACCGGCCCCGGCCTCAAGGAGATAACGCATGCTGCGAGCCGTCCGCCTGAAATTTCTGTTTCTCTTTATCCTCACCGTCGTTGCCATCGTCTTCGTGCTGCCGTCCCTGACCGGCCAGCTGCCGGACTGGTGGGCGAAGCACGTCAGCCGCGGGTTAAATCTGGGTTTGGATCTGAAAGGGGGCATGCACCTGATCCTCCAGGTGGACATGGACCAGGCCGTCAACAATAACTTGAGCCGCACCGCCACCGACCTGAAGGAATTAGCCGAAAAGCGCGGCCTGGACCTGAAGACGGGAGACGTGGCGGAGCATGCCCTTCCCATTACTCTCAATAACAAAGACGAACAGGCCGCCTTCCAGAGGATGATGAAGGAGGAGTTCCCGACCATAGAGGTCACCGGGCCCCAAAGCCGGGACCGCGGCCTGATCTTTGAACTGAAGCTCAAACCCGAGGAAATCAAGCAACTCCAGGAACGCACTATATCCCAGAGCCTGGAGGTGTTGCGCAACCGCATCGACCAGTTTGGGGTGACCGAGCCGGTCCTGGTGCGCCAGGGCGCCGACAATCTCGTGGTGCAGCTTCCCGGCATCCAGGACCCCCAGCGGGCCCTGGACCTCATCGGCCAGACCGCCCAGTTGGAATTTAAGCTGGTGGACGACCAGACCAGTCTCAATCTGCCGGAGTTGATCGAACAGGCCCTCAAGGCCGGCAAGCTCAAAGCCGGCTATACCCGGGAGGAACTCAATCTGGCCCTGGCCGACAAGATCCCGGCGGAGGACGAGGTCTACGTCGAAAAGAGCGTCAACCGGGATACCGGCCGCCTCGAGAGCAAGCCGTTACTGTTGAAAAAGAAGGTCCTGCTCACCGGCGATGTGGTGAAGAACGCCTCAGTGCGCATCGGCGACTATAACGAGCCTTACGTCTCGGTGGACTTCGATCGCCGGGGGGCCGCGGAGTTCGGCAAGATCACCGGGGAGAACGTCAAGCGCCGCCTGGCCATCATCCTGGACGGCGTGGTGCGCTCGGCGCCGGTGATCCAGGAGCGCATCGGCGGCGGCAAGGCCCAGATCACCGGGTCCTATACCTCCCAGGAAGCCGCCGACCTGGCCATTGTCCTTCGGGCCGGGGCCCTGCCGGCCACCGTCAAGATCGTCCAGAACATCACCGTGGGCCCCACCCTGGGGCTCGACTCCATCAAGAAGGGTCTCACCGCCGGCCTCGTCGGCACCCTCCTGGTGGTGGGCTTCATGATCTTCTACTACCGCTTCTCCGGGCTGGTGGCCAACTACGCCCTGGTGATCAACGTCATCTTCCTGCTGGGGATGCTGTCGCTGTTCGGCGCCACCCTCACCCTGCCGGGCATCGCCGGTATCATCCTGTCGGTGGGTATGGCGGTGGACTCCAACGTCTTGATCTATGAGCGCATGCGGGAGGAGTTCCATGCCGGCAAGCCCCTGAAGGCCGGTATCGACGGCGGCTATGACAAGGCCTTCTGGACCATCATCGACGCCCACGTCACCACCCTGATCACCGCGGTGGTCCTGTTTCTCTTCGGCACCGGCCCCATCAAGGGCTTCGCCGTCACCCTGAGCCTGGGCGTGGTGCTCAACCTTTTCACCGCCTTATTCGGTACCCGGGTGGTCTATGACTGGCTGCTGATCAAGCGCTGGATCAAAAAGCTCAGTTTCTACGAGCTTTTTCAAAAACCTAATATCGATTTTATCGGCTGGCGCCACTATGCCTTTGCCATTTCCGGGGTGCTTTGCCTCCTGGGGCTTATCGGCTTCGTGCAGCTCAGCCGGGGCCACGGCAACCTGGGGGTGGAGTTCAGCGGCGGCACCCTGGTGCAGATGAGCGCCGCCCAGCCCTTCACGGTCAACGACGTGCGGAGCGCCCTGAATAAAGAGGGTTGGGGCCACGCCGAGATTCAACCGGTGGAGGGTGGTAAGGAACTCATTATCAAGCTGAAGAAGTCCGAGGAATCCGTGGGCCAGATCTCCACCCATCTGACCCAGATTCTGAACCAATCCCTGACCGGCAACCACTTCGAGGCCATCGGCAAATCCGAGATCGGCTCCTCCATCAGCCAGGATTTGCGCAACAAGGCCATCCTCGCCATCGTCCTCTCCATGGTGGGCATCGTTATCTACATCGCCCTGCGCTTTGAGTTCATCTTCGGCATCGGCGCCCTGGTGGCCACCTTGCATGACGTCCTGGCGGTCCTGGGGATTTTCTGGCTGCTGGACAAGGAAATCACCCTGCTGGTGGTCACGGCGCTGCTCACCTTGGCGGGCTATTCCCTCACCGACACAGTGGTGGTCTTCGACCGTATCCGGGAGAACCTGGCCCGGAAACGCGGCAAGCTGGGCGATATCATCAACCTGAGCGTCAACGAGGTGCTGTCCCGTACCATCATCACCAGCAGCACCGTGTTTCTGGTGGTCCTGGCGCTGTTCTTCTTCGGCGGCGTGGTCTTACGAGACTTCGCCCTGGCCATGATCTTAGGGGTCCTGGTGGGCACTTACTCCTCGGTCTTCGTGGCCAGCCCCGTCGTCTTTGCCTGGCGCAAAGAGGCCCGGCGGGTGGTGGTCAAACGGGAAAAGGTCATCGAACTGGCGGCCCAGAAACAGAAACGGGATGAGAAGAAAGCCGCCAAACCTACCACCCCCAAGAAAAAAGGCGGGAAGAAGTAGGCCGGGGACCGGAGACTGGAGTAGGATCAGGGATAGGAACGGTGGAGAGCAGGCGCCCTCGCCTGCCCTTATAAACTGCCGGGTGCGGCAATGCCCACAAAATCCTAAAGATATGGTGGCACAGGCTTTCCAGTCTGTGCCGGTGCATTTGCGGCAATCAATTTCTCAGATGGCCGAGTCTTAACATGACACCACCTAAATCCTCTACCACCAGAAAACCGAAAACCGAAAACCGAAAACCCAGCACCAAGGCCGAAGGCCCTGGTGCTCTACGGCTACGGCCTCAACTGCGACTACGAGACCGCCTTCGCCCTGAATCAGGCCGGGGCCGAGGCCATCCGGGTCCATACCACCGAACTCCTGGACAATCCCGCCGCCATCTGGAACTATCACCTCCTGGCGGTGCCGGGTGGCTTCAGTTGGGGCGATGAACACGGCGCCGGCGTCATTATGGCCTTGCGCTTGAAACTGGCCCTGGGCTCGGCCCTGCAGGAATTTATCGACTCCGGCCGGCTGGTCATCGGCATCTGCAACGGCTTCCAGGTCCTGGTGAATCTGGGGCTGCTGCCGGGCCTGGCAGGCCGCCCGGGAGAGCGCCTGGCCGCCCTGATCCCCAATGATTGCGGCAATTTCCGCGACGCCTGGGTGCATCTTGCGGTTACGCCCTCCCACTGCGTCTTCACGCAAGGGCTGGACCATTTGGAGTTGCCGATCCGCCACGGCGAAGGAAAATTCTTCGCCGCCCCGGAGGTGCTCGCGGAAATTAAGGATAAGGGGCAGATCGCCTTGAAGTACGCCACCGCCGAGGGCGCCGAGGCCGCCGGCCACTTTCCGGCTAACCCCAACGGCTCGCTGCTGGACATCGCCGGCGTCACGGACGCCACGGGCCGGGTCCTGGGCCTCATGCCCCACCCCGAGGCCCACGTCACCTCCTTCCAGCACCCCACCTGGACCCGGGAGAAAGAAGCCTGGCGCCGCCGCGGCCAACCCTACCCCGGCCAGGAAGGCGCCGGCCTGGCCATTTTCCGGAACGCGGTGAATTATATTGAAGGGATATTGTAGAGGATTTGGGGGGAGGGACAGGGATTAATCATCCCTGCCCTCCCCCAAAGCCCCCCACCAACCCGTGAAAGAAAAGGGCGACCCATTGGGTCGCCCTTTTTAAATTATGGGGGTTGGGGGAGGGGTCTGGGGAGGGGGCAGGGGCCCTCGGCCCCTGGCTCCCTCCCCAGAAATATCAATTATCTCTCCAGCAGCCGCGGCAGCAAATCCGCGGCCTGTTCCAGGAGCAGGCCGGTGTCCTGCGCCGCGGCCTCGGTATAAGGCCGGGGCCGGTCGCCCGGGGTGCGAGAATCGTACAAGACATAAGGCACCGGCTCCGAGCTATGGGTGCGTATGCTCAGCGGGGTGAAGTGATCGCACAGGACCAGGACCCGGTGGTCCCCCAGGTCCGGTAAGCCGGCCAGGAGCGGCCCCACCACCTGGGCGTCGAAATCCTCGATGGCCTGGAGCTTCAGTTTCAGCTCGCCGCTATGCCCGGCTTCATCCGGGGCCTCCACGTGCACAAAGACCAGGTCCTGATCTTTCAGGGCCGAAAGCGCCGCGGCCACTTTGCCGGCGTAGTTCGTGTCCAGGAAGCCGGTGGCCCCGGGCACCAGGATGGGCGTCAGCCCGGCGTATTTGCCGATGCCCCGGATCAGGTCCACCGCCGAGATCACCGCGCCGGTGAGGCCGAAGCGCTCTTGCAGGGTAGGGAGTTGTGGCGGCCGCCCCTGGCCCCAGAGCCAGATGGAGGTGGCGGGTTTTTTCCCGGCCGCCAGCCGCCGGCGGTTGACCTCGTAGTCTTGCAAGACCGGCCAGGAGGCCCGCACCAGGTCCCACAGGGGCGCCGCCGGTCCGGCCCCCATCAGCTGGCCCACTTCCTTGCCGGTCCAGTCATGGGGCGGGTAGGTACGCCAGGACGCCTCACCTGCGGCCCACACCAGGAGATGGCGGTAGCTGACCCCGGGGAAGAAGCGGCGCCCCTCCCGGCCCAGGGCCGAGTCCAGCACCTGGATGAGCTCCCGGGCCTCCTCGCTGCTGATGTGACCGGCCGAGTAGTCCTCCATGAAGATCTTGCCGTCTTCATGGCGCAGGGTCACCAGGTTGCAGCGGAAGGCCACTTCCTCGGGGACCCAGGGCCACTCCCAGGGCCGCAGCCTCCAAGGGCGCCCGGCCGGTATGGTAGCGGGCCGGGTCGTAGCCCATGATGGCCAGGTTGGCGATGTCGCTGCCGGGCTCCATCCCGGGCGGGATGGTGCGGGCGCAGCCCAGTTCGCCGCGCCGGGCCAGTTCGTCCAGGTTCGGGGTGGCCGCATACTCAAGCGGCGTCCGGCCCCCCAACTCACCCAGGGGGTAATCCCCCATACCGTCACCCACCAGAATTACGTATTTCATCCTTGAGATTCCCACCGGTTAGAGGTTAATCACGCGAGGTCAAATCATCATTATCCTTGCCCAGGGTTTGCTCCAGATACTTTTCATATTTATGCCGGTTTAGCGAAAACTTCCGCTTCAACAGGATGGTGTCGATATTCCAGGTCCTGGATTGGAGAGCCCGAAGAACATGCGGCCGTCTTTGGAAAAGCGGTATTCCCAGAGGTCGCCGTAATGGTGCGCCAGCGGCTGGGTATATCTGCCCGCACTCCGGGAGGGGATCGCCCCGCCGTTCAGCAAGGATTCCACGCTGCTATTATTGAGAGTGGTCAGGGCATCCGGGAGCGATGGGAAGATATCAGGCGAATTCTGCAGGTCGATGATATTTTGCAGCGCTCTCCGGGAGAATTGCAGGTTCTGGTAAACCTGGTTGAGCCAGAGAAACTCCTTTGGCCTCCTGGTCCGCTCTCTGGAGGTCTCCGGATAGTTCATCTCTTCCACTTCTCTCAAGGCCTCCAGTTCTTTCAATTCCTTGGTGATTCTCTCCCGGTCCTGTTCTATATCCTGGATCGAGATGAGGGCTTCATCCTTTTCCGCCTCGGCTTGCCGCAGGTTTTCCTGAAGTTCATCATTCCGGCTGGATTCGTATTGGATAGACGACTCCATTTCGGTAATGGTGCCTTCGGCCTCATTTAATCTGGTCTGGGCCTTTTCCAAGCTCCGGTCCAGGAGTTGCAGCCGCAAGTCCGCCGACTTGATTTTGGATTCCAGGACCTGGATGCGCAACTCCCGGGTCTCCAGTTCGGCTTCATGCTGGCTTTCCTGAACTTCCTGGAAGTGCCTTTGAAATCTGGCGGTTATGGCGCAGATGCTGGCAAACCCCACCAATACCAGGGCATAGCTGAGCAGGCTAAAGGCCAAGACCGTCTTGGCAGGTGTAAAAATATTCCAATAGGCCCAGGTCGCACTCCACTGCCAGGCGGCCGTTTCCTTGGGCACCAGGTAAAGCAGGCCCAGGGCCTCGGTGTCGCCCTTAGCGGCTCCGCCGGCCACGGGGTCTTTGCCGCGGTCGTACGGTCCGGCCAGAGATAATCGGAAGGCCCGATCTCTAAGCAGATAAAAGAACTCCTTGCCTTTCAGGAGGTCGGGTCCAATTTTACCGGCAGGCCAGGAGCGTGGCGCATATTTGACCTCCCCGGCTCGATCCGTAAGCACTAGCGCATAAGGGCCGAAATCGGCATCGAAGATCTTTTGCAGCAAATCCGGCTGGTTTTGTTCTTCCAGGTAGACCAGGGCGTACGGCAAGATAGTCCGAAGGGTGAGGATTTCCAGGCCGCGGGACCTGGTAACATCGTCCTGCCAGAATAATTTGGTCTGCCAGGACCCGATTAAGGATACGGAAAAAAATATCGCCAACCAGATCCCGAACCAGATTATGGCCGGCCGAAAAAACTTATCTTTCATCTTGCCTATCTTCTCTACGGCATTGGCTTAATTAAAGCCGCTCCTTGGGGTCAGTTCCCCGGACTTCCAGGAGATGCTTGATTTCCGTCAGGGTCTCATTGATGCGGAAGAAGACGATTAAAACCTCACAGTAGAGCCTGACGGCCAGCGGCCCGAAAATTACCAGCAGCACCCCCGGCAGCAGTGTTTGGTTGCCGGGCTGTTTGATCCCCATGACGATTAGAATGATGCCGGCGATGACGCAGATGATGACGCCCACCCAAAAGAGAATCTCGATGATCACCGGGGTGACCATTTTGCGGAAGGCCCAGAAGTCGCCCATAACTTCCTCCCCTGGCCAGATGGCCGGTTGATTGCCAGTGAAAAAATAAAGCATATCATAGCCGCGGCCGGATTTCATGGCCAGTGGCCGCGGATTGCGGTTTTATCAAGGCGCCAATCCATCCAAGTGCCTGGAATAGAAGGAATTACCTGGCACGACGGCGAGGCCGATCAGATCTGGGCGGCGTGGAGGTGGGGGTCTTCGATGCGGTAAAAGATGGCCGGCGGCGAGACCACCGTCAGCCGGTCAATCTCTTTGAGGGCCTGAAGGGCGTCGGCTTCCCGGGCTTCATGGGTAATCATGACGATGGGCACAGTGCCCGCTTCTCCCTGGACCCGGCCCTTTTGAATCACTGCGGCGATGCTGATGGCGTATTTGCCCAGGATACCGGAGACCTGGGACAACACCCCGGGGCGGTCCAGGGCGGCGAAGCGGAAATAGTAGTTAGTCACCAGGTCGTTCATGGGCTTGATGAGCCGGGTGGATTCCAGGGCCAGGCGGCAGCCCAGGGGCGGCACCCGGCCGGCGGCCCCATGGGTAAGGTTGCGGGCCAGGTCCAAAATATCGCTCACCACGGCGCTGGCGGTGGGCATCATGCCGGCTCCCTGGCCGTACAGCAGGATGGGGCCGGCGGCGTCGCCGGTCAGGTAAACCGCGTTCATGGCCCCGTTGACCTGGGACAGCATGTGGCCCTTGGGAACCAGGGTGGGGTGCACCCGGGCCTCCACCCGGTGGCCGTCGTCCCGGGTGATGGCCAGCAATTTCAGGCGGTAGCCGAACTCCCGGGCGAACTGCAGGTCCAGGGGGTCAAGCCGGCTGATGCCTTCCACCGCGATGGCCTCCAGGTCCAGGCGGGCGCCATAGGCCAGGCTCATGAGGATGGTCAGCTTGTGGGCCGTGTCGATGCCTTCCACGTCCAGGGTGGGGTCGGCCTCGGCGTAACCCGCCGCCTGGGCCTCGGCCAGGGCCTGGGCGTACGACATGCCGTGTTGGGACATCTGGGTGAGGATGAAGTTGCAGGTGCCGTTTAAGATGCCGAAGAGCTCCTGGATGCGGTTGGCGGCCAGGCCCTGGCGCAGGGCCACGATGATGGGGATGCCGCCGCAGACCGCGGCCTCGAAGGCGATTTCCACGCCCCGGGCCGTCGCCGCAGCCAGCAGTTCGTTGCCGTGATGGGCCAGCAGGGCCTTATTGGCGGTAACCACGTGCTTGCCGCGGTCAATGGCGGTGAGCATGTAGTCCCGGGCGGGGTCCAGCCCGCCGATGAGTTCCACCACGATGTCGATCTCGGGGTCGTCCAGGATATCCTGGGCCCGTGGGGTAAGCAGCTCCCGGGGCACCGTCACGGGCCGGGGGCGCTCCAGGTCCGGGTCGGCTATTCTGGCCAGCACCAGATCGGTCCCCAGGCGCCGGGAGAGCATCTCCCGCTTTTCGAGGAGCAGGCGCACCACGCCGCTGCCCACCGTGCCGAAGCCCATCAACCCTATTTTAATGGCTTTCATTCAAACCCCATAGACCATGGTGGCACAGGCTTTCCAGCCTGTGCCGGATGTAGCCGCAGGCTTTTAGTCTGCGTTTTTCACTTCGCCGGCGCTGCCGGCACTCCCAGTTCCTCCGGGCTCTTTTTCAAAACCTGGCGGAAACCCCGGATGGCCTGGTTGGTACGATGGACGTTCTCCACCAGGGCGAAGCGCACGTATTCGTCGCCGAACTCGCCGAAGCCCAGCCCCGGGGCCACGGCCACCTTGGCCTCCCGAATCATCAGCTTGGTATACTCCACCGAGCCCAGGTGGCGGAATTTCCGGGGGATGCGGGCCCAGACGAACATGGTGCCCTTGGGCGGCTCCACCCGCCAGCCGATGTTGTGGAGGCCCCGGCACAGGGCGTCCCGCCGCTCCTTGTAAACCGCCACGGTCTGCTCCACGCAATCGTAAGGGCCGTTTAAGGCGATGATGGAGGCGATCTGGATGGGCTGGAAAACGCCGTAGTCCAGGTAGCTCTTGATGCGGGTCAGGGCGTGCACCAGCCGCTGGTTGCCCACCACGAAGCCCATGCGCCAGCCCGGCATGTTGTAGCTCTTGCTCAGTGAGAAGAGCTCCACCCCCACCTCCTTGGCCCCGGGCACCTGGAGGAAGGACGGCGCCTTATAGCCGTCGAAGACCAGGTCGGCGTAGGCGAAGTCGTGGATAATGTAGACGCTGTACTTGTTGGCGTAGTCCACGATCTTCTTAAAAAACTCCTCGTCCACGCACCGGGTGGTGGGGTTATGGGGAAACGAGATGATCAGCATCTTGGGCCGCGGCCGGATCAGCTCGGTGATGTTGTGCAAATCCTCGAAAAAGTCCCGGTCGTGGGTCAAGGGAATGGACACCAGTTGGCCCCCGGAAATAACCACCGAGGCCGAATGGATGGGGTAGGTGGGGTTGGGCACCAAGACCACGTCCCCGGACTCCACCGTGGCCAGAACCAGATGGGACAGGCCCTCTTTGGCGCCGATGGTGGCGATGGCTTCGGTTTCGGGGTCGATATCCACTCCAAAGCGGCGTTTGTACCAATCGGAGATGGCCATCCTCAGCTTGGTGATTCCCCGGGAGGCGGAATAGCGGTGATTAGCCCCCTTGCCCGCGGCTTCGACGAGCTTGTCGACAATGTGCTGCGGGGTGGGGAGGTCGGGATTGCCCATCCCCAAATCGATGATGTCTTCCCCGCGCCGCCGGGCCTCCATCTTCAGGGCGTTGACCGTGGCGAAGACGTACGGGGGCAGGCGCTTCATGCGGGGGAATTCTTCTATGGCCATGCGGGTCTCCTTCAGGGTAACAAAGACGATATTTCCAAAAAATAAAATTATCCCAAAAGGCCGGGACTTGTCAAATGGGATTTGGGAGAAGTGAGCCGCAAGCAAAGAGCAATTAGCCGAGTCTTTGACCTCCTGGGCCGAGGGCCCTGCGGGAAGAATAGTCCCAGCCGTTGCTCTTCAGAGTTCCACCACCTGGCCCAAGGACGGAATCACCACGTCCTGGTAACCCAAATCCTGGCGCAGCCGGCCGGCGAGCACCTGGGCCGAATCCGGCTCTCCGTGGACCACAAAGGTGTGCTGCGGCGGCTTCGTGAAGGCCTGCGCCCATTGCAACAGGCCCGGCAGATCGGCGTGGCCGCTGAAGCCGTTCAGCGTCACCACCTCGGCCTCCAGGCGGTATTCCCGGCCAAAGATTTTGACCCGCGGCGCCTTTTCCACCAGGCGGCGGCCCAGGGTATTGGGGGCCTGCCAGCCGACGATCAGAACAGTGTTGCGGTGATCCTCGATATTATTTTTTAAATGGTGCTGAATGCGTCCGGCCTCGGCCATGCCCGAGGCGCTGATGATGACGCAGGGGCCTCGCAAGTCGTGGAGTTTCTTGGACTCTTCCACGTCGCGGATATACCGCAACCGCTTGAAACTGAAGATATCGCCGTCGGGGTCGCGCCGTAAATAGTCCTGGGTTTCATCGTCGAAATATTCCGGATGTTTGCGAAAAATCTCGGTCACATCGACTGCCAGGGGGCTGTCCACAAAGACGGGGATGTCGGGCAGATCGCCCTGGTCGTAGAGCCTATTCAACAGGAAGACCAGCAACTGGGTGCGCTCCAGGGCAAAGGAAGGAATGATAACCTTGCCCCCTCGGTGGCTGGTGCGTCTGATCGTTTCTTTGATGGCCTCGGACGATTCCTCTATGGGCGGGTGGGTCCGGTTGGCATAGGTGCTCTCGATGAGCAGGATGTCGGCGGCCGTCAGCCTGGTGGGGTCGCGCAAAATCGGCAGGTCCGGCCGGCCCAGGTCGCCGGTAAAGACCAGACGCCGGGCGGGGCCGTCTTGGCCCGCCTGGAAATCCAGGGCAACGATGGCTGAGCCCAGCACGTGCCCCGCATCGTAAAGAGTCAGGGTCAGGCCCGGCCACAGCCGGTAAGCCTGTTCATAGTAAATCCCCTCAAAATAGCGGATGGCCTCGGCCGCGTCCTCCCGGGTGTAGATCGGCTCAACCGGAGGTTCGCCATACTTGCGCCGCTGCCGGTTGACATACTCCACATCCTCCTCCTGAATGTGGCCGCTGTCCAGGAGCATGGCGCCGCAAAGGTCGGCCGTGGCCGTGGTGCAGACAATCTTGCCCCGGAAACCCTGTTTCACCAGGTTGGGGATATTACCCGAATGATCGATGTGGGCGTGGGACAACACCACGAACTCGATGCCGGCGGGATCAAAGGGGAAATTGCGGTTCCGGCTCCGGGACTCGTCACGCTTCCCCTGGAACAGGCCGCAGTCCAGGAGCAGGCTGCGCCCATTCACCTTGATCAAATGCTGCGAACCGGTTACCGTCTCCACTGCCCCGTGAAAACTGATCTGCATAAGGTGACCTCGAACAGGTGTTTTTATCGACCCGATCCCTCCAGGGAGGTGCGGGCCTCTCTCCCATGCCGTTGGCAAGTGCTGCCTATCATATCGTGGCAGACACCGATGAACAAGGGAATTACCAGCGGCGCTTCGGTTTTGGGCGCCGCCAGTCACCCAATAGTCTCTCAAGTGAAAAGGGGCCACGGCCATGAACCGTAACCCCTTGAATTTGCTGGTAGGCGGTACTGGATTTGAACCAGTGGCTTCCACCGTGTGAGGATGGCACTCTTCCGCTGAGTTAACCGCCCAGGCTGAATATACTTAACTTATAATCAAAAAATCTCCCTTTGACAAGTCCCCCGGGGCTGCTCGGCAGCAAGTTTTTCATGGTAGGGGCGACCCGCCGGGCCGCCCTGCCGAAGGGTCCATTAAATGCAGGGGCACGGGCTGGCCGGGCCCTGAGCGGCCTTAAGAACCCGCGTCCAACTCAAGGGGCCGGCGGCGCAGCACCTGGCGGATGATCTCCCCGGCCAGGTCCACCACCACGGCCTGGACGTCGATCAGGGCGGTGTCGCTGCTGACGATGGGCCCCGGAAAACCTTGCAGTTCCCGCTCCGGCACCGGCACCGCCGCGGCCGTGAGCTGCAGGCCCCGGGCCGCGGCCGCCTCCATGGTGAGCCGGGCCAATTCCCCGCTCAGGCTCAGCGGGGCGTCATAAAAGACCGCCACCGGGGCCGGCCAGGGCTGCGCCGCCAGATAATCCAGCAGCAGAGCCAGGACCCGGTCGGTCTCCCGGGAGGGCTTGAAGCTCCGGGAGACCTGGCCCACGTCCCGGATGAAGCCGTCGTCCGCCGCCACTAAGGGGAGGTCGCGGAGGGCGCATTCCAGGGTGATGAGGACATTGTGGCCGTCAATTCCCAGGGGCAGACCGGCCGCCTCCGGGAGCAGCCGCAGCTTGGCCCGGCGGGCCGCGGCCTCCAAGGGCGCGAAGACTCCCCGGTGCAGGAGCTGCCGGGCGGTGTGGTTAAGCTCATAGCGATTGCCCACCAGGACCAGGGCCGCGGCGCGCGGATAGCCCCGGGAGAGGAGGTAACGGAAGTCGGTGGCGGCGTCTCTAAGGTCAGGCAAGGGCGCGGTCAGGCATATTCCTCACGCCAAGACGCAAGGAGAAAGTAGTCGGTGGCCAGTGGTCAGGGATCAGTGACCACTGGCCAGCAAGGGCTGAAAACAGAGTCATTTCAGGCTCAGGTGGCCCGCAAAGCAGAACTTTGCCTAAAAGTTGGTTCCCAAGCGGCTTATGTCAGGCCATGATAATCCAGATACCATTTAACGAAGCGCGGTACGCCCTGATCGATGGGGGTGGTCGGTTCAAAGCCCAACTTCTGCCGGGCCCGGTCGATGTCGGCGAAGGAGGCCGGGACGTCACCCGGCTGCATGGGCAGCAGCTCCTGCTGGGCCTTGACGTTCAGTTCCCGTTCCAGGAGGGCGATGACCCGGCTCAGGTCTTCGCACCGGTGGTTGCCCAGGTTAATGATCTCATAGGGTTCCAGACCGGAGGTCGTCAAAGCCGCCAAGACCCCCGGGACGATGTCGTCGATGTAAGTAAAATCCCGCTGCATCCGCCCGAAATTGAACACCTTGATGGGCCTGCCCCGGAGCATGGCGTCAGTGAAGAGCCACATGGCCATATCCGGCCGGCCCCAGGGGCCATACACCGTGAAGAACCGCAGACCGATGGTTTGTAGGCCGAACAGGTGGGTGTAGGCATGGGCCATCAGTTCATTGGCCTTCTTGGTGGCGGCGTAGAGGCTGATGGGGGTGTCCACCCGCTGCGTCTCGGCGGAGGGCATTTCGGTCAGGCCCCCATAGACGCTGGAACTGGAGGCATAGACGAAGCGCGCCACCTGAAACCTTTTAGCCAGTTCGATGAGGTTGAGAAAGCCTTCCAGGTTGGCCTTTTGATAGGCAAAGGGGTTGATCAGGGAGTAGCGCACCCCGGGCTGGGCGGCCAGATGACAGATCTTCTGAGGCCGGTGGGCCTGAAACAGCCCTTCCAGGCCGGGAAGGTCGGCCAGGTCGCCCTCGATGGAGACAAAATTGGCGAATTGCCGCAGATTATGGTCCCGGGCCCGCTTTAAGTCCGGAGAGTAATAATCGTTGTAATTATCCAGCCCCACCACTCGGGCGCCCCGGGCCAGCAGCTCCTGGGCCACGTGAAAACCGATGAATCCAGCGCTGCCGGTGACCAGGAACGTATCTCCAAGCTTAGGACCCTTTTCCATAGCCTTTCTTAAGCCGAGATTATGCAGCAGCCTTGGCCACCGCAATCAAAAAAAAGTTTTTGGGACCCCTTGTCCGGGAAAAATCCGCCGAAGTCTCTGTTCTTGAAGCCGAATCCTCTCGTCGACGCCATGATAGCACAAGTTTCCTTGAAAAGTAATTTTTTCAAAAATATGAGCATCCCACACCCCCAGAACCGGTGTTCCAGGGCAGGTTAGCGGAAGCTCCCTTGGAACCCTCTTCTTCCAGCGCTATCCAGGAGTTTTTGACCTGAAACACGGCAAAGCGCCACAAGATCAAGCAAGGCCAGACGGCAAGGTGCCTACCTTGCCGGGGCAGGAGATGGCCGATCCGGGTAAAACCGAGTCGGCCATTTTCTTTCAGTGGTCAATGCTGCGTTTGACTGCGCACCACGGGCAGGCTCACCTCGACATAGTGTTCCTGACGGTCGTCAACCAGGGGAATAGTGTTATCGGGTTGGTCGACGCCATCAACGGTCACCCGCGTCTCGCCCTTCTCGGCCGGCGGGCGCTGGACGGCGATGTGGTAGACCGTCTCCCGATACCGGTAGTGCATGGTGAAGCCCGGCCAATCCGCCGGGAGGCACGGCGTGAACCGCAGCTTGTCCACCTCCAGCCTCAGTCCCAGGAGTGATTCCACGATCAGCCGGTACATCCAGCCGGCAGACCCCGTGTACCACGTCCAGCCGCCGCGGCCGGTATGAGGCGAGAGCGCATAGACGTCGGCCGTAACGACGTAGGGTTCTACTTTGTAGATGGCGATCTCCTCGGGAGATCTGGCATGGTTCACCGGGTTGATCATGGCCAGTAGTTCCCAGGCGCGCGCCCCGTCGCCCAAGGCCGCGAAGGCCATCGCCGCCCAGATCGCCGCGTGAGTGTATTGCCCGCCGTTCTCTCTCACCCCGGGGACGTAGCCTTTGATGTAGCCGGGATTCAAATCCGACTTGTCAAACGGCGGATCCAGGAGCTGGATGAGCGCCTGCTCCCGGCGAACGAGGCGCTGATCCACGGCTTCCATGGCCAGGCGCGCCCGCGCCGCATCTCCCGCACCGGAGAGCACGGACCAGCTCTGCGAAATCGAATCGATCCGGCACTCGGGGTTGAGCGCCGACCCCAGCGGTGAACCGTCGTCGAAGTAGGCGCGGCGATACCACTCGCCGTCCCAGCCATGCGCCTCGATATTGCGGCGCAGCCCGGCCGCCTCATCGGCGCAACGCTCGGCGAAGGACACATCACCATGCGTACGGGCCACCTCGGTGAACCGCGTGAGCACTTCATAAAGGAAAAAGCCCAACCAGACGCTTTCCCCTTTGCCGTGTTCGCCCACCAGGTTCATGCCGTCATTCCAGTCGCCGGAGCCCATGAGCGGCAAGCCGTGCTCACCAAATCTGAGGCCCCTAAGGATGGCTCGCACACAGTGGTCATACAAACTGGCCGCTTCTGGAGACCGATTGGGCAGATCGTAATACGAGTCCTCCTCCGCGTTTACCGGGCGGCCCTGGACGAAGTGGATAGGCTCAGCCAACACGCCGGTGTCCCCGGTGTTCAGGACGTAGCGGCACGTCGCCAACGGCAGCCAGAGGTAATCATCGGAGCAATGGGTCCGTACGCCCCGGCCCCAGGGGGGGTGCCACCAATGCTGGACATCTCCTTCCGGGAACTGGCGGGAGGCGCACAGGAGCAGGTGCTCGCGCACCAGGTGCGGCTCGGCGTAGATCAGCGCCATCACGTCCTGCAACTGATCGCGGAAACCGAAGGCGCCCCCCGACTGGTAGTAGCCGCTGCGCGCCCAAAGGCGGCACGCCAGAGTCTGGTATAACAGCCAGCCGTTCGTGAGCACGTTGAGGGACTGGTCGGGGGTTTCCACTTGCACGGCGCCGAGAGTATGATTCCAATACTGCCACACCGCATCGAGGGCGTCGCGCGCCGCGGTTGAGCCTCGAAAGCGCTGCACGAGGTCCCTGGCGTCATCGACGTCTCGCCCGACGCCGAGCGTGAAAACGATCTCACGCTCTTGCCCGTCGGCCAACTCGAAAGGAACCTGCAGCGCGGCACAGGGGTCCAAACCTGCTCCCACCTTTCCGGAAAGCCGCAACCGGGACAGGGCGGCAGGACTGCGCAGCGTGCCGTTACGTCCCAGGAATTCAGTCCGGTCGCCGCTTAAGGTCCGGGTCGCAGCGTCCACCTTGAAGAAGGCAACCCGATCGGTGAACTCCGTGTTATAGGGGTTGCGCGCCAAGAGCGCGCCGCTATTCGGGTCAACTTCGGTGACCACGTGCATGGAGGATTTCGACCGCTGATCTCCCATAACCCATTCTACGTAGCCCGTGGCGGAGAGCCGGCGCGACCGGCCTGACACGTTCCGCACTTTGAGCACCGTGAACTTGATCGGTGCATCCAGGGCCACGTAAACCCACACCTCTGAGCTAATGCCGTCCTCGGTGTGCTCGAAAACGCTGTAGCCGAAGCCGTGGCGGCAGGCGTAAGGCGGCGCGCCACGGCTGGGCAGCGGCATGGGGGACCAGAAGTGGCCGGTCTCTTCGTCACGGAGGTAAAAGGCTTCGCCGCTCGAATCGCTCACGGGATCGTTCCCCCAGGGAGTGAGGCGGAACTCGTGGGCATTCTCGCTCCAGGTATAGGCCAGGCCGCTCTCTGAGATGACGGTGCCGAAGTGCGGGTTGGCCAGCACATTTACCCATGGCGCCGGAGTCACCTGCTGGTCCGTGGTGGTAATGACATATTCGCGTCCGTCCGGGGTGAATCCGCCCAGCCCGTTGAAGAACATCAGATCGCCGCGGGACAACTCGGCCGTCCCCGGGGGTTCGGCGCGGTGGGTTCGGGTCGGCGTCAGGGGCGGTACTGTCACTTCCATCTGGCCCCGACGGTTGAGCTGGTCCTCCAGCGCCCCCCGGCTATCGGTGATGATGGCGCGAGCCACCGTTTGGAACAGAATGCGGTCCTCCTCCGATATCTGGTCCGCAGGTCTTACGAAAATGCCGCCTGGCCGATCTATCTCGCTGGCTTCGACCCCTGCGGCAATGAGGTCCATGATCTGGTCGTGGAGAAGTTGCCGGTAACCGGCGTGATCTTCGTTCCAGACCATCAGGTCCACCGCCAGTCCTTTTAAGCGCCAATACGCATGGGCCTGGATGAGTTGGCGCACCAGATCGATATTGGCCGGATCTTCAATCTGCAGCAGCACGATGGGCAAATCGCCGGAAATGGAGTAGCCCCAAAGACCGGATTGCCCACGGCGGTTCTTGATGAGGACGCTCGGGTCGGCTCTGAGCGATGCATTGGCGTAGATTACCGAGCTCGCCAGGCGACAGTAGAGCTGCGCGTCGGCCTCTGTGGCATTGATCTGCCGCAGGGCCACCTGGTTATGCGTCCAGGCCAGATCAAAGACGCGATCCGCCAGACGCCGATCCTGGTATTTCTCCACCAGGCCCAGGCAGGCCTCGCGGGTTTCGCCGATGCCGGAGACAATATTGACCGTTACCGATTTTTCCGGATCGAGCGCTAGCCGATACCGGATGGCGACAATCGGGTCCAGCACTGAGCCCTCGCGGCCCGAGAGCGCCGCTGGACCGCGCATCGCTTGGGGATCGGCGACGGTCCGGCCGCGGCCGATGAACTGCAGGCGGTCAGTCTCGTAGGAAATCTCGCCAATCTCCGCCCCGTGCACCGCCATCAGGTGAAACATCCATGAGCGCCTGCTCGTCGAGGGAGCGGGGCCGGCGAGTGCAGAGGATCGCCTGCCGCTCGCGGATAATCTCGGATCTGAACAAAGAGATTGCTGAACGCCGGATGCAGTGCCTCCGCGGCAGGCGGGGCCAGGACCACTTCCGCGTAACTCGTTACCTCGATCTCTCTGCGGGTCCGAGCGCGATTGGTAATGGTGAGGCGGCGCAACTCGATATCGTCTTCGGGCGAAACCACGATCTCGGTATAGGCGTCAAAGTCTTGTTGGCGGCAGCGGAACTCGGCTCGCCCTTCCGAGAAAATCGCCTCAAAATTCCCAGAGCGCTTGAGGGTTGGCTGATAGGCGGTGGACCAGAACTCCCCGCTCGCCACGTCGCGGAGGTAACAGAAGGTGCCCCAGTTGTCGCAGGTACTGTCTTCGCGCCAGCGGGTGACGGCGATGTCCTTCCAGCGACTGTAACCGCCGCCGGCGTTGGTGATCATCACATGATATCTGCCATTCGACAACAACTGCACTTCCGGTATCGGCGTATCGGGGCTGTGGAAAACTCGCACCGGGGTCTCCGGAACACTGGAGGTCGGTTGTGAACCGGTGATCTCGTCGGCGTGCACATAGAACGTCGTGGCTTTGGGGATGCGCTCCTGGAGCAACAACATGGTCGCCTGGAACAAAGGGTCCGACTCGAAGCGCTTCTGCATCGGCCGGTCCAGGAGCAGATAGGCCAGGGAGAGGAAGATCATGCCCTGGTGATGGGCCATGAAGGACCGAACCACGGCGCTCGCTTGGCCGCGTGACAGGCGCGAAGGCGTGTAGTCGATCGCTTCATAGAAGCCGAATTTTCCCTCAAACCCTGCCGCGGCCAGTTGCTCGAGATTCAAGCAGGCCTCCTCGGGCGCCACCATCAGCGCCAGCGCTGAGGCATACGGGGCAATGACCAGGTCCTCGGCCAGTCCGCGCTGTGAGTCCCAAGCCGGGCACGCCAAAGGCGCGGTACTGGTAGTTGAGATGAATATCGATGGCATTGTAACCGGATTCTGAAATGCCCCACGGCACGCCGCGCTTCTTGCCATACTCGATCTGCCTCTCCACCGCCACCTTACAAGTCTGGTCGAGCAAGGTGTTTTCGTAGGTCGGCATTACCAGGAGCGGCATGAGGTATTCGAACATCGACCCGCTCCACGACAGCAGAAGCGCTTCTCCCCCGACGGTAGTGAGGAGACGTCCCAGGGCAAACCAGCTCTCCTGAGGCAACTCTCCTTGAGCAATCGCCACGAAAGTGGGCAATCTCGCTTCCGAAGCCAGCAGATCGTAGTAACTCGAGTCCAGCCGACGCTCGCTCACGTTGTAGCCGATAGCCATTAAGTGACGCGCCTGGTCGAACAGGAAATCATACTCCATCCGGGCGAGTTCGCTTGATTGCCGGGCGAGCCGTTCGATAGCCGCGATCCTGGTGGCGGCGCGCCGGCTGGCCTTGGTGATGAGCTGTTGCAGCTTATCAAACCGGGCGCACTCCTCGGGCGTTACCGCCAAGGTGAGCTGAGGCGCGATGGCCGGCAGCAGATCCACCTCAAGCCTGGCCAATTGGCGTAGCGTCGGGATTTCGCCGATACCCTGGAACTCGCTAAGATTACCGAACGAAGCCGGCAATAAGGTCCACGGCGCGAGAAAGGTCAACTCATCGAGGCCATCCCGGCACTGCCGGGAAAAGGCTCTGCGCCCACCACCGCAATGGGCTCTCGGGATCGGCGTCGAGGCTGCGGACCAGTTCCTCGGCGGACGTCGCCAGCCGGTCGAGGCACAGCCGCGCTGCTGCCAGCGTGGTTGGCCGGGAATCGGCGGCGGACGCCAGATCCTTCTGAAGTTGCGCCAGCGGGGCCGGAGCGGTTCCTCCCGCCGTGTCCACGATAATCCCTAGCGTGTCACTCAGCCCGTCAAACCAGCGCGCCCCCAGGATCTGCTGATCGGGAAGTGCGAGCAGACCGGCCCGCAAGGTCAGCAGATGGCCCGCCAGGTTGCCACTGTCCACGGTCGAAATGTATTTGGGCAACAGTGGCTGCAGAGACTGCGTGTCGTACCAGTTGTAGAAGTGGCCGCGGTGGCGCTCCAAAGCTGCCATCGTGTGGAGTGCATTGGCGGTGCGTTCGACGAGTCGTCCGGCTGAGATGTAGCCGAAGTCGTAGGCGGCTAAATTCGCCAGGAGCGCCAGTCCCATGTTGGTCGGCGAGGTGCGATGCGCGACCCTGGCCACGGGCTGCTCCTGAAAGTTATCCGGCGGTAGCCAATGATCTTCCGGGCCGACAAAAGTCTCGAAGAAGGCCCAGGTCTTGCGGGAAAGCTTCTGGAGGAAGCGGGTCTGGTCGGCCGTCAATCTGGCGGCGCGGCGAGTAAGCGGTCGACTGATCCACCAGGCGATGGCCGGGGAGGCCAACCAGAGGCCCAGTATGGGCCCAGCCACCCATAACCCGGCTGGCTTCGACCACGCCAGGTAGGTCGCCGCGGCTAACGCGATAACGGGGGCGATCCACATCGCCTGCAAGGAGGCGATGAGGTCCGAGCGGCTCGGGCGCTCGCGATCGCCCGACGGATTCCATTCGAGCAGCCGCTTGTGGGTAATCAGTATCCGGACGCCCGTGCGGATGATCGCATCCAGACTGAAAAATGCCTCATAGGGGAGACACACGAGCGTAAAGGCAGCCTGAGCGAAGTGTCGACCAGCCGAGCGCCCCAGGGCAGTGAGGTGCTGGCCCAGAAGCACATCGCCCGGCTTCTGGAACATCTCCAGCAGAGAGGCAAACAAAGAAGGAATAAAGATGATGCCGAGCACCGACAAGGTCCAAAACCAGGCTGCCGACAAGACCGTCCAGCCCAGGAGCAACAGGAGCGTCAACGCCGCGGACACGAGACTACGGCGCAGGTTGTCGAAGATCTTCCAGCGGGATACCCCCGAGAGCGGATTCTTCTGAAGGTGGGGGCCAGGGCCGGGAACATCCGGCAGCAGCCAGCGGGCAATGTGCCAATCGCCGCGAATCCACCGGTGTCGGCGGCTCACGTCGGCGCTATACCGAGCGGGGTATTCCTCGTATAATTGGACATCACTCAACAGCCCGGCCCGGGCGTAGCACCCTTCCAGAAGATCGTGGCTGAGAATCCGGTTTTCGGGGAAGCGCCCGTTGAGCGCCCGCTCGAAGGCATCGACCTCATAGATGCCCTTGCCGATGAACGAGCCTTCCTGGAACAGATCCTGGTAAACATCGGAGATGGCGTGCGTATACGGATCGATGCCCGGATCACTCCCCCAGAGTCGCGCATACCGCGACCGGTTCGTGCCGGGTAGGCTCACGGCCACGCGGGGCTGCAGGATGCCGTAGCCCTCACAGACACGCTGCTGGTCCTCATCGAACCGCGCCCGGTTCAAGGGGTGCGCCATGGCTCCCACCAACTGCCAGGCCGAGTCGCGGGGCAGTTGCGTATCGGTGTCCAGGGTGATCACGTACTTCACACCCGATAACACTGCAATTGCACCGACAACGAGGGCGAAGCAATCCCTGGAGCCGCCGCGCAAAAAGGCATTCAGGTCCGCGAGCTTGCCGCGCTTGCGCTCGTAACCCATCCAAATCCGCTCGCTGGGATTCCAGCGGCGGGGGCGATGAAAGAGGAAGAAAATATCGCCTTTGCTGCCCCGGTACTTTTCATTCAACTCTTCGATACCCTGCCGGGCCAGATGCACCAGCGGCTCGTCCTCCGGCAGCGTTTCGGCGGGCGCATCCCGAAAATCAGTGAGCAGGCCGAAGTGCAGGTGCTCGTCCCGATTTGCCAGGAACCGGACTTCCAGCGCTTCGATCAGAGCCGCGATGTTCTGAGGGCTCGTGAGCATAGTCGGGACCACCACGAGAGTGCTGGATTCCAGCGGAATTCCTGCGGAGAAGTCCAGGCGCGGCAGCGGCAGCGGCCTCACCAGCAACGACACCAGCCAGTTTACCAGGGCTATCGCCAGCTGACTGGCGCCCAAGAGTGAGAGGATCCCGAGCAACCCGAGTAGCCAACCGGATAGCCCATCAGCCTGCGCCTTCACCAGGAAGCTACCGGTAATGACGGCCGTAACCAGCATGATCGTGCCGACATA
The DNA here is from genome assembly GCA_963796215.1 of uncultured delta proteobacterium. Lineage (GTDB taxonomy): Bacteria > Desulfobacterota > Desulfobaccia > Desulfobaccales > 0-14-0-80-60-11 > JAPLJC01. Next base: position 34,906 of record CAWCKU010000012.1, read on the forward strand.
CAGCAGCAAAGGAAACCGGCGGCTCACTTGGCGAAGCGCGGCAACAGGGGAACGGCGCAGTTTTACGGTCCGCTCGAGCTGCGCCAATCCCTGATCGATCAGGTAAAAGCCGACATGGGCCGTGCGGTCGTCGCCGCCTTTCCGGGCCGCGCCCTCGCGGGCCAATTGAATCGCCTGCTGGGCCACCTGGCTCTCAGAGTGCCGGCTGCTCTTGGCGATCTCCTCGACGACATGGCGATAGCGGTCACGGGTGGCAAAATCCATCTTGGGGTAGACGCCACCAGGATCTTGATGCAGGGTCTGCTCGACCACGCTCAGCGTCTCGACGAAAACGCGCCAATCCATCGCCCCCAGGAAACGGAGGCTGCCGATGCTGTTGCTCATGGAGACCTGATCGGCGGCCTGTTGCTGGTTCTCCGACTGCACCAACTCCTTGCTCGTCCAGCCACATTCGGCCAGGCGCTGCTCGATCCAGGTGAGCGGCAAGGCCAGGTCGGGCCCTTGCCCCTGCAACCGGCGGGTCAGTTCCGCCACAAACGAGCTCACCATCGGCGGATCCGACCGCGCCATATCGGCGATCACCAGAATCAGGCTCTTCGGGTCTTGCTCGGCGATCTCCGTCATCTGGTCCGCCCAATAGTCGGCGAGGTTTCGGTCGATCCTGTCAGTGGCAATCCGGGCGGCAACGCGTCGGAGATTCTCGATCAGGGCGATGCGCAGCATGATGGGGATGGCCCACAATTCACCCAACTTCAGGTCGGTGACGGTCTGGTAGGCGGCAATGAAACTGGTGAGACCTTCCGGATCCACCCGGCCATCGCCGTGGGAAATCGTCTCCAGCGCCAGGTCATACACCCGCGGGAGCCCAGCCGAGGGGCCGGTCAGCAGGCGCGGCAGTTCTCGGCTGTAACCCTTGGGCAAATGCCGCTTGGCGGTGCGAATCTGTTCTTCGATCAGATAAAAGTTGTCGAGCAGCCATTCCCCGGCCGGGGTAATCCGGCGGTTGGCCTTGACCGCCTCAGTCAGCAGGTTGCGGACTCCAATGAGGACGGCTTTATTCTCAGCCAGCCGCTTCAACAGCCGGCCCTGAGGACCTCCCGGGCTCAACTGGTGCGAGCCCGCCAGGGTCTTGCCGTGCTGCTCCATCTGATCGGCGCTGAACAACTCCGATCGCAGTGGAGGCTCGTCGCCGGCGTACCTGCGCCCCAAGCCGCCTCCCGGGAGGCACGACCTCAGGCGAAGCAAGGGCTCCCGAATGGTCTTGCTGCTCATTGCTATCTTGAGGTCTCCTTTTTCCGGGCTTTTCGGCCGACTAGAGCGAAATTTGACGAAAGACTCTTGATTTGTGGCGAAAGGCGGCTAATGCGATCCATAGGACTGGGTGCCGCGAGATTTTCTGACGAGAGCTGCAGAAACCCGTCGCTCCTTTTTCTTTAATCTAGTCGGCTGGTTGTTTCACCTGCCGGGCGCAAAAAGCAGACCGGGGTCGAATCCTCGCCCCCGGTCTATATATCATATCGAAGGGCCGGCCGCCCTTCAGCTCTGGAGTGGTCAAGCAGCCATACCTGGCAGGCGGCGGCGGCGGAGGCGATCCAGGACCGGGGCTCAGGCCCATACCGCCTGGGCCCAGGCAGCAGCCCTGGCCCAGACTCAGTCCATCCCGGCACCCCAGCCCTCCCCCCCTCAAGGGGGAGCGGTTTAAGGAAGTGCTGGTCTTGCCACTCCTGGCAACGTTACTTCTGTTGCGGCTCCCAACGAGCGGCGGCCTCATTATAAACCATGACCCGGCCATTCAGGTCGCAGAGCCACTGATTGCCGACTTTGCGCACATTTCTGGCTGCCGCGGGCGCCAGCGGAGACAATTCGTCCGGGGTGCCGACGGCGCTCTGCATATAACTGGTCTTGGCGGGTTGGGTCACGGGCGCCTCCGAGGAGGCACAGCCGCTAATGAAGACGAGGAACAGCGAAGCTGCCACGGCCATTCTGGCAAGATTAATCTGGAAGTGCATCTTTTCACCCTCCTGTTTTCGAGCAGGTTAGACGGCCAGTGATCCGGTTTGCCGAAATTAGCGCCAAAACCGAGATGGCCCATTGGCCTGGAAGGCATGATAGCACAAATTTCAACTCGATTTCCAAGTTGCCCTGGGGAACGAAAATGGCGGCCGGGCTGGGCCTGCGGCGAAAAAGGCAATGATAAGTATGAACTTAGGAAAGAAAAAACTGTGCATAAGCCAAGTTAGCGCATATTACTTGGTTTTCCGGATTGAGCCGGCCATTTTTGCAGGTCTTCCAGCGCGGAATTTGGGCCTTTGGGGGCCAGCCTGTGCCGGCAGCGGGAAGTGTGCCGCAGTTTATTTCGGATAAGTACCTTATTTGGCTCACTTTAGTCCGCTGCGGTGTCGCTGGCTGAGCGGTCCGGGACCGCCGAAGCGCCGCTAGTGTACCGCATTGGCGCCGCTGGGCGGCCGGGCGGTCCGGGGATAGAGCGGTCAAGTTACACATGCAGATAAGGTAAGGCCAGGGGAGAGAAATTTCCAGAAGAGAAAAGACGGTTGACCCGGTTGAAGTAATTCAGGTTCAGGTTCAAGGTTTGAAAGCAGCTCAGCCCCGGCAAAATCAATAGCTTAATGGTTTTTCAACCGTAAGAAAATTTTATGATATGGGAAAATTATTTCGATAATTAGTCAGAGGGTCATTAGGCTTCCCCAATTGGGGAATACCGTCTAAACTACTCTGTCTTTTTGTTCTGCGCGGTCATTGGACAGATACGAGGAGGTGGCTTCATGGCGCCGGTTATGAAGAGAAGGTTTTTTCCCTGGAGGGCATTGATTTCTCTGCCTTTGGTCTTCCTGATCATCCTGGCGACTCCCTTGCCGGGGGCGGACTCCCCGGGGGCAGGGAACGATCCTGCCAAGAAGAAATGGAAGATTCTGCACATCATGAGCTATCATTCCCCCTGGAAATGGACCGATGGGCAGCTTGAGGGGTTTAAAGCGGCGTTGGGGGGCCTGGATATCGAATACAAAGTTTTTCAACTGGATATGAAAAGAAGGACAGATGAGGCGTGGAAAAAGCAAGTCAGCCGGGAAGCCCGGGAATTGATCGAGACCTGGAAGCCTGACCTGGTTTCCACTTCAGATGATTATGCCCAGGAATACGTGGCCAAGTATTACCTTAACCAGAAATTACCCTTCGTGTTCAGCGGGGTGAACGCTGATCCCTCGGTGTATGGATTTGTGGGCAGCAGCAATATCACCGGGGTTTTGGAAGAAGAGCATATTGTCGAAACAATTAAATTATTGAAACAGATTGTGCCCACGGTGAAAAAGATTGCGGTGATTTATGACGATGATCCCACCTGGCCGCCGGTCCTGGCCAGAATGAAAAATAGCCTACCTCAACTTCCGGGCCTAGAGATAATAAGTTGGGATCTGATCCGTACTTTCGCGCAATTCAAGCAAAGGCTGCAGGAACTGCAAGCGGAGGTAGACGCCATCGGTTTTTTGGGGATTTTCGCCTTCAAAGGCGAGGATGGCAAAAATGTCTCTTATAAGACGGTCAGCCGCTGGGTGATGGACCACAGCCTGCTGCCGGATTTCAGCTTTTGGGAAGACCGCATTTCCTATGGCACTCTGTGCACCGTCAATGTCTCAGAATATGAGCAGGGATATGCCGCCGGGCAACTAGCCCGGTCCATTCTCATGGAAGGGCGGAGTCCCGCCAGCATCCCTATGAAACCCACGGTCAAAGGGGTACCCATGATCAACCTTTCACGGGCCAAGAAACTGGGGATCAACATTAAAACCGGCATCCTGCTTTCCGTAACAGTGCGTGATGAGGTTAATGAAGATTTCTAAATGATGACTATCGGAATCCGAAAAAAGGTAATTTTCATTTCAGTTGCCATATTATTTTTGACTCTGGCGGCGACGACCATTGTCAGTGGCCTCTTTTTTATGAGGGAGTATTCCGCGGCGCTAAAATCCAGGGCCTTTCTGGTGGGTAGCATCTTAACATATCAGTTAGAGAAGCTGCTGAAATATGACATTCCCCTTAATAACTTAGTGGGTTTCGATGAGCAATGCCAGGAAATTATTAGTAACTATGGGGATATCGGCTATGCCATGGTGGTGGATTCGAAAGGCAAGATATTGTTTCATAATAATCCTCTGAAACATGGGGAGATGGTAACATATATAAATGTTCCAGAAATAGTGGAACGGAATAAGCAAGAGTTGCAAAAGAATAGAGAAAAAGGAGAGGATTATTACAGTATTATTATCCCAGTACGGGGTTTGCGCAATACGCCAATCGGGGCAGTAATCATCGGCTTCCCGGCGAATCTAATTACTCATAAGACCGCGCAAATGGTCGCCTCTTCGGTGGGAGTGGCCTTTATTTTCCTCACCGTTGGGGGTATATCCCTGATCATCCTGCTGCAGATCTGGGTGACCAACCCCCTGGGCCAGTTGCTCAAGGCCATTATGGGTATCAGGTCCAGTGGCACTGACTCCGCCCAACTGCTAACCGTAAAGTCCAAGGATGAATTCGGCGTCCTGGGGCGGGCTTTCAATGAAATGGTCCTGCAACTGAAAGAGTCACACGCTAAAATAAAAAATTATACTCAAGAACTGGAATTCAAGGTGGCGGAAAGCACCGCCCATCTTCAGGAGGCCAACGAAAAACTGCGGCGAGATATCCAGGTGCGCCTGCTGGCCGAGGTGGCCTTAAGGGAGAGCGAAGAGAAATACCGGGGTTTGATTGAGACTACCCGCACCGGTTATGTGATCATTGATCCCGAAGGCAAGGTTCTCGACGCCAATCCGGAGTATGTAAGGCTGACCGGACATAGCGAATTAGAGAAAATATTAGGCCGAGGCGTCCTGGAGTGGACGGCGGCGCCCGACCGGGAAAAAAATGCTGCGGCAATCCAGCATTGTTTGCAGCATGGCCTCGTCAAGAATATTGAACTCAATTATGCCACGATCGATGGCCGGTCCGTTCCGGTCGAGATAAACGCCACAGCCATCAGCACCTCGGAGGGAATAAAATTATTGGCCTTGGTTAGAGATATCTCTGATCGCAAACAGGCCGAGGAGGCCTTACGCCAGAGTGAGGAACAACTTCAACACGCCCAAAAAATGGAAGCAGTAGGCAAATTGGCGGGGGGAGTCGCCCATGATTTCAACAATATTTTGACGGCCATCAGCGGTCAAAGCGAGCTTTTATTGATGGATCTTCCCGAGAATGATCCCCGACGACATGGTGTGGAAGAAATTCAACGGGGTGCCGACCGGGCTGCTTCCTTGACTCGACAGTTATTGGCCTTCAGCCGCAAGCAGATAATTCAGCCCAGGGTCTTGGACCTCAATGAATTAATCCTTAACCTGGACAAAATGCTTCGTCGCCTTATTCCCGAAGTTGTCCAAATAATCTCCATCCCCGGTTTAAATTTAGGGAGGGTGTTCGCCGATCCGGGACAGATCGAACAATCAATTGTTAATTTGGCCGTCAATGCCTGCGATGCCATGCCAAAAGGGGGCAAACTTACAATAGAAACTGCCAACGCCGATCTGGATGTGGAGTATTGCCAGCGACACGCACAAGTCAAACCTGGCCCGTATGTGATGCTGGCGGTGAGCGATACAGGTATCGGCATGGATTCCGAGACCCAAGCCCACATTTTTGAGCCTTTCTTTACTACCAAAGGAATGGGTCGAGGAACCGGATTAGGTCTATCTATGGTCCATGGGATTGTCAATCAGAATGGCGGTCATATTTGGGTTTATAGTGAAGTTGACCATGGGACAACCTGCAAGATTTATCTGCCGCGGACGATTGAATCAGGGGAGTCAGTCGAGGCATCCCAAGTTTCCGGCGCCTCGTTCAAGGGCTCGGAAACCATTCTGCTGCTGGAGGATGAAGATATGGTGCGTGAGATAACCCGGAAAATTCTCCAAAAAGAAGGCTACGTGGTGTTGACAGCAAGTTCCGGTTCCGAAGCCCTTCTTATCGGGGAACAGTATAAGGGACCCATCCATCTAATCTTATCCGATGTCTTGATGCCGGATATGAGCGGCCCTGAGACGGTAGTACGTTTGATGCCAAGGCGTTCCGAAGCTAAAGTTCTTTATATGTCGGGACATACTGAAAATGCTATTGTCCACCATGGTGTTTTGGATCAGGGGGTAGCCTTCATTCAAAAACCCTTCAGGCGAGAGGCATTATTAAGCAAAGTTAGGGAAGGTCTTGATACGTTCTCTGACCAATAACCAATATTCGAGGTAGTTCTAGGGTTTTTCATGGGCTTGCATGATATGTTTGCCCTAATCTGAATTGCCTAGATCTACTCTATATATAGATAATTTGACGTAATTATAAATAGTTAAGGTATCATAAGGGCGGTTCGAGAACCGCCCCTACAAGAGCGTTTGAGCAAATAATTATTAATGGGAGCGTAAAAGAGATTACTTCCCCCTCACCCTAACCCCCTCCCCCATTGGGGGAGAGGGGATAAAAACGGAATCCCATTTTTGCACCCATTAATATTCGCCAAAGAAGATAAGGTTTTCATTACAGCTTCAAATTCTCCCGGGCCAGGCGTTCGCCGCGGGCCCGGATCTCCACCAGTTCATGGAGGGTCGGGAGGTATTTGCATTGGAAGCCTTCGTGGACCAGCTTGATCTTCATGGCCTCCAAGATCTGGTTCATCTGGGCCACGGCCTGGCCGCTCCAGCCGTAGGAGCCGAAGCAGGCCGCGGCCTTGTGCTGGGGGCGCAGCCCCTGGAGGTAGGTGAGGAACTCCCCCATGGACGGGAACATGGTGTTGTTGAGGGTGGGGGAGCCGAAGAGCAGCAGCCCGGCGTCGAGGACGTCGGTGACGATGTCGCTGTAATGGGTGCGGCGCAAACGATAGGGCAGGGTTTCGGCCCCGGCGTCGATCAGGCCGTTGATCAGGGCCTGGGCCATCAGCTCGGTGCTGCCCCACATGGTGTCGTAGATCACCAGGGCCTTGGGCTCCACTTCCCCGGCGCCCCATTTCCGGTAAGCCGCCAGGACCTTGCCCGGTTCCCGCAGGAGCAGGCCGTGGTCCGGGGCGATGAGCTTGAAGTCCAGCTGCAACTGGTCGACGCTGTTCAACAACCTGGTGATCAGGCTGCCGAAGGGCATCAGGATATTGGCGTAGTACTTCTTTACTTGATGAAAATAGGCGGCGTAATCCTTGGTCTGGTCGTCGAAGCGTTCGCTGGAGGCGAAGTGGGCCCCGAAGCCGTCGCTGGAGAAGAGGATTTGCTCTTCTTTGAGGAAGCTCATCATGGAGTCCGGCCAGTGGAGCATGGGGGTCTCGAGGAAGAGGAGGTGGCGGCTTCCGAGAGAGAGCTCCTGGCCGGTTTTTACTTCCTCGAAGGGCCAGTCGCTCTGGTAATGCCGGCTCAGGCCCGCCTTGCCCATGGCGGAGCAGAAGAGCTTTTCCGGCTTGACCCGAGCCATGACTTCGGGCAGGCCGCCGGAGTGGTCCATCTCCACGTGGTTGGAGACGATATAGTCAATCTTCTCCGGGTCCACGACCGCCGCCACCCGCTCCAGCAGCTCCGGGACGAATTCCTTTTTGACCGTGTCGATCAGGGTGATTTTGTCATCCAGAATCAAAAAGGCGTTGTAAGTGGAGCCTCTTTCGGTGACGTAGCCGTGGAATTCCCGGATATCCCAGTCGATGGCGCCCACCCAGAAGACGTTGGGGGCTAATTCTATCGGCATGTTGCCTCCAGTAGTCAGTAGCAGTGAGCCAGTAGTCAGTAAAGGCTGAAAAGCAGGGTTATTTTTGGTTCGTCCAGCTCGCAAAGCAGAGCTTTGCAGAAAGGCGGGTTCCCAAGCAGGAGCTTGGGAACCAGAAAAACTGGTGGGCAGTGCCCACCCTACATCTTAGAGCCCTTCCTTGACCAGCTCTTCCAGCAGGGCCTTCTGCTTTTTGTTCAGAGTGGCGGGGGTCTCGACGATGATGCGGACGAATTGGTCTCCCCGGGTCTTGCCGTGGGCCTGGGGGAGACCGTAGTTCTTGAGGCGCATCTTGGTGTGGCTCTGGGTCCCCGGAGGCACCTTGAGGCTCATGGTCTTGCCGTCCAGAGTGGGCACCGTCACCTTGGTGCCGAGGATGGCCTCGGTGAACTTGATGCGCCGGTCCACATACAGGTCACTGCCCTCCCGTTTAAATACCGGGTGTTCCACCTCTTTCAACCTGACGTAGAGGTCGCCGGGGGGCCCGCCCATGGGACCGGGCTGACCCTTGCCGCTGACCCGCAGTCTTTTGCCCGGCAAGGCCCCGGGTGGGATCTTCACGGAGATCTTTTCCACCTGGCCATTGTGGGGCATGGCCACCACCTTTTCGGTGCCGAAGGCCATTTCGTGGAGGGTGATGGGCATCTCCACCTGCAGGTCCTCGCCCTTCATGGGCGGGGCTTGGGCGCCATAGCCTTCGGGACCGCCGCCGTAGCGGTAGACCCGGGTGCGCCCGCCGCCGCGGCCGCCGCGGCCGCCGCCGAAAAGACGGCTGAAAATGGACTCGTTGAGGCCGACGTCGAACAAATCGCTGTAATCAAAGCCCTTGAAGATGTCCTCCTGGCTGAATTTTTGCCGGAAGACCTGGGAGCCGAACTGGTCGTATTCCTTTCGCTTTTCTGGATTGCTCAGGACCGCGTAGGCTTCGCTGATCTGCTTGAATTTCTCCTCCGCCAGCTTCTTGTCACCTTTGGCTTTGTCCGGATGATACTTCAAGGCCAGCTTGCGGTACGCCTTCTTGATCTCTTCGGGAGAGGCCTCGCGGCCAACTCCCAATACCTGGTAATAATCGAGCTCCGCCATGGGATAGTTCTCACCCTTCTGAGGGGATAATTTGGCTTATTATAAGTTCCGGAGACTTTTTGTCAACCGGTCTTTCCAGATAACCTTTCTATTTCATTAGAAATTTCTTTTAAGTTGATTTAGTTACGGCCATTTCTTGGTTGATAAATTTTTCTCTTTCTGATAACAATCAAAAGCTAAGCAGTGTACCCAGTTCTAATCCGGCGGCAAGCCGGGTATTTCATGGATGGTAAGGAGGTTGGGCATGACGGCTTTGGTGGGCGGACTGGTCGCGGTGGCACTGGGATTAATCGGCCTGGGGCTGTGGTGGCGTGAATTCCTTGGCCTCATCGCCGGGGGGCTTCCCCTCTTGCTCCTCTTGGGCGGCGCTTTGGCGGTCTATCTGGGTTTTGAGGAGACCAAGGACAAGTTTTTCAAGAAAGCGGAACCCCCGGCTTACGAGCCTCCCAAGATGGCTGAGGCCGAAGTGGAACAATATAAGGCTGAAGTGGAGCGCTTGAAGAAAGAGGTCGATGATCTCAAGGCTACCAAGAAGAAGTAAAACAGGCCTTATCGCAGGATCGAAATAAAGGGCGGGTTAACCCCGCCCTTTTTTGTTTGGGGTTAAACGGGGAAAGGGGAGAAAGGGAAAAAGGGAAAGAACCCAGGCGCTTTGCCTTTTACCCTTTTAGCCGTTTACCCTTTTCCCCTCTCTTACCACCTCAAAGTCTGTCTTTTCGATCAAGAGGCGATTTCACCAGAGGTCACTCGCACTACCTCGCCTGAATCCGTCTCCACCAGCAGGGCCCCATCCGGGGCCACCTCCAGGGCCTGACCGTGGATGACCCGCGGCCCCTGCCGCACCACTACCGGTCGCCCGAGGGTCACGGCAAAACTGCGCCATTCGTCAAGAATCCCGGCAAACTCCCGGGCCAGGAAGCGCCCGTAGAGCTCCTCGAACTCCTCCAGCCAGGCCTGCAGGAGCTGCACCCGGGAATGGCGGCGCCCGGTGGTCAGGGCCAGGGAAGTGGCAATGTCGGCCAGCTCTGCCGGAAAGGCGGGGTTGTTGACATTGAGCCCCAGGCCCACCACCAGGTGGCGGATCTGGTCGGTTTCGGTCTCCATTTCCGTGAGAATGCCCCCCAGTTTTTTTCCGGCCAACAGGAGGTCATTGGGCCATTTGATGCCCGGGGCCACGCCGGTGACCCGTTTTACCGCCCGGGCCACCGCCACCGCGGTGGTCAGGGTGATCTGGGGCATCTCCGTGGGGGGCAGTACCGGCCTGAGGACCAGCGACACATAGAGCCCCGCCCCTGGGGGGGAATCCCACTGGCGCCCCAGCCGGCCCCGGCCCTGGCTTTGGGCTTCGGCCACCACCAGGGTGCCTTCCGGGGCGCCACGGGCCGCCAGTTCCTTGGCCAAATCGTTGGTGGAGGCCACCTGCTCGAAATAATGCACCGGCCCCGTGAAACGGCGAGCCTTGAGCCCCAGGGCGATCTCCTCCGGCAACAGCTTTTCGGTGGCGGCCACCAGCAGGTAACCCCGGCGCGGCGAGCCTTCAATGGCATAACCCAGGGCCTTGAGGCGGTGGATGCGCTTCCACACCGCGGCCCGGCTCAGACCCAGCCGCAGGGCCAGAACCTCGCCGGAGAGGGGCTTGGACGTCTGGCGCAGGGCCTGCAAGACCGCGGTGAGGGGGCTCTCGGGAAGGCCCGCAGGTTCTATAGGTTTTTTGGGTGTCATTTTAGGAGAATTATACTCGCGGCAAAAAATTTTTTCCACTTTCCCCCTCAACCTAACCTTCTCCCCCATCGCAGGGGGCGGGACGGTTGACAAGGAAATTGTGCAGACGTGACGGTTTATTGAAACGTCCGATTTTGTGCATACACTGATTCTCTTGACAAAGAGTTTTAATGTGCATACAATTTATGCTGTGGAATTTGACTGGGACCCGGCCAAGGCCCGGGAAAATATCAGAATTCATGGAATTGACTTTGCCGATGCGGTGCAAGTCTTTGCTAACCCGCATCTACCCAGGGAAGACCCGGATGCCGAGGGCGAACAGCGATTCGTGACGCTCGGCATGGATGACTTGGGAAGGGTTTTGGTGGTGGTTTACACCTATCGGCCGGGCAAAATCAGAGTGATATCCGCCCGGAAGGCCAGCAAGAAAGAAGGAAAAGAATATGCGCAAAGAGTACGATTTCAGTAAGGCAAAACTCGTGGTGCCGCCTATAGACCCGAGAAAGACGCGGATTACCATCCGGATAGATACCAAAATCTTGAACTGGTTTCGGCGGCGCGTGCATGAGGCCGGGGGCGGCAATTATCAGACCATGATCAATGAGGCCCTGAAGAGCTACATCGAGAGCGTGAATGCGAAAACCATCCGCTATCCCGGCGGGCCGCACGTCGAGCTTGATGACCAATATCAAAGCGAATGTGAGGCTAAAGGGTTGAAGTTTCAAGGCCGGGGCTATGATTTCAGGGAACAGATCAGAGACCTGAGCTTCACCAGGAGAAAAGCGGCCTAGCGGTTGGGAGGATAAGACCATGGGAACCAAGACGGTTAAATACAACAGGCAAGGGATTGACCAACTTCCCGATGACCAGCCGGTGCTTTATCGGATAAAGACAGACTCCGGGAAGCTGAATTATGTGGGCATTGCTCAGGGGGGCCGGGTGCGGGAGAGAATCTCTGGACATCTGGATAAAATTCCTGGAGCGAAGGTGCAAATCGAGCAGTTCAACAGTATCAACGAGGCCCAGAAGAAAGAGGTTAACGTGATCAGGAGGGCACAGGCGAAATATAACAAGCAAGGGAAGTGATATGCTTGACTAAACTTAATAAGTAATGTTAGGTTGGCTAAATGGCATTATCGAGTACAACATCAGTAAAGATTGATAGAGATCGCTTAGGGGCGCCGGGCACCGATGCCTGTCTTCACTTCGTTGAGATTCGGAGCGATGATACCAGGCCTGACGAGCAGCGACTTGCTGATAGAACTCAGCGAACTTTCCATATTCGTGCTGTCCTATCCAAAGCGCCTTCCCAGCTTGAAGGCATTCGTGGTGGAATTACATTAGGAGAGGGCGGCTGCTTCATCACAGCCCCACAAGATGTTAAAATCGAAGATCCCAGAGGAACCTATCTGATTTCCAGAAATGAACGCGGGGAATTTGCCCTGGTTGCTCGAACTGTAATGGCGACTTGGTATGAAGAAGCCTTTGATTTTTTTCTGATAGGTTTAACTCCGTCCCTTGATTATCTCTCCTTCCTCAGCAATACTCCCATCGTGGTGGATATCATGGAGGCGAGAGATGAAGCTAACCACATCACAACTGTGACTTACAGTACTCCATACGCGACTAAAGTCTTGTCGGAGGGATTAATGGGGCTTTCTTCTCCCCTCTTCCCTGTATATGGTCTTTATCGGGAAGCGCTTAGCGCTCATAGCAACTTCTATCGGTTCCTATGCTTCTTTAAGATAATGGAGGGCATTATCAAAAGCATCCGCCCCCAGTTGTTCCGGCTCGCCCAGCAACAAGGAATCTCCATCACAAAGCAGAAAGATTTGGTCCCCGAGGACCCAGAACTACAAAAATTTCAGCCCAAATACATCGGACGACTGATTCATGAGCTTTACAATGGCGAGTTTCAGAGCGAGTATCGCCACTGCGTGGCTCATTTTGCCCTCAATGATGGGGGTGTGACGAATCCGAGTTCCCAGCGGGAAAGAAGCAGGTTTGCGAACATCGTATATCTGGCAGAAGTATGTGCAAGGGAGTTGATCCGAAATCAAGAGGGCTATTTTGCCCAGTTTTTTCGCGCGGGAGGCACAATTTAGATGTCGTGCGGGCACGGAGGCCCGCCCCAGCGAGGGAAGGGCGGACACATGGGTCCGCCCCTACTGATATATTACTTGTTTGACGGCAACTTGGTATCATTGGTTGAACCGCAACCAAAAACCGACAACGGCATCAGCGAGGGGGCGGGTCGCTGCGCTGTCGTTCCTGAATCTGGCGCTTGAGGGAATTGTTATAGACCGCGGCGCCCAGGAGGCAGCCCACCGCCAGGCCCACCGCGGCGGCCGTGAAGGTGGGCGACATGAGCAGGGCGACGCACATGCCGGCGACGGCGTAGGCCAGGGGGATGTAAAACTGGGCCGGGCTCCACTGGCAGGCCGGGATCAGGACCAGGATGAGGCAGACCGCCACCAGCCTGCAGCCCCGACTCGAGTCCCGCGTCCCCGCCGACCAATAAGCATAGGTTATCTCTTAAGAGTAGTCAGTAGTCAGTGTCGTCGGTAAAAACCGGCAAAGACTAAAGCTAGTCAGGTGTAGGGTCCGCCCGGTGCACCAGATATTGGTGGCAACGGCTTTCAGCCGGTGCACCCAGGCCGGAGGCCTGTGCCACTAAAAACTCAAAACTCAAAAACTACAGCCGCTGCCAGAGCATCAGGTTAAAACCCAGGCCCATCCCCAGGTGCAGGGCCAGGCTGAGGCGGCAGAGCAGCCTGAGCCGGGTCTCCTCCCGGTAGGCCCGCCGCTTGATGAGCTCCTGGTTGACCACCGCCAGGACCAATAAGGGCCAGATGGCATTCCTCCAGGGCAGGGGCGAGGGCGGAAATATCAGGATAGCCACCAGCCCGAGGATAACCAGGACGTTAGCCACAGTGTAAATCAAGGCCGCGGGCACCGGACCCAGCCGGGCTGCCAGGCTGTGCCGCGCCGGCGCCTCCTCCCTAAGGTCCGGGAACCCGTAAAGCAGAAAGAGATTAAACCCGGCCCAGGTGAGAGGCAGGCCGTAGAGCAGCTCTTCCGCCACCCAGTAGCCGGACTGTAAATAAAACCCGGTGACCACCGGCAGCACCCCGAAGCACAAAGCTCCCAGCGCCTCCCCCAGGCCCCGGCGGCGCCAGGCCAGCGGCGGGGCGAAGTAAAAATAACCGCCCAGGACCCCCAGGGCCCCCAGGGGAATGGTCAGGTCGCCGGTGTGATAGAGGAACTGCAAGATCGCCCCCATCAAGGCCGCCACCCCTAATAAGGCATACGCCGGGCGTTCCGGCCCCTTGACCGCGCGCAGCCGCCAGGCGGGGCAACGTCCGGCCCCGGGGGCAAAGTTCTCCCGGGCGGCGAAAGCGGCCAGGACCAGGCTCACCACCGCCAGGGTGCCGGCCAGCATCACTCCAGGGCGCAAAGGATATCCGGAAACCTGCGCCAGAAGCGTGCCGGCCCAGAAGGGCAGGCACCCGGCCAGCAGAAAGGGCAGGGTCCCAAGAAAATGTCCGGAAACGGGGGCAGTTCTGGCAGCCATGATTATCTTTAGGGATGAACCTGACTTATTTATGTCATAACTTCTAGAAAGGTCAAGGGGGATTCCGGGAGCGCCTTGAACGGCCGCGGAATCGCTGAGGGCGCGGTCCGAGGAAATTTGGCCCAGCGGCCCACCGGGGGCAAAAATGCGTGACATGACCCTTGTTTTTAAGCCGCAAAATGAATATTTTCTCAACATATCGCCAGAATCCTTCACCAATATCGGCAAACATGCCAAAGCCACCCAGGTATCGGTCAGCATCAAAAAAATGGGCCAGCAAGTTTCGTTTTTGATTAAAGATAATGGCCAAGGGTTTAACCCGGCAGGAATCCTTGGACAAGAGAATCGCACCAAAGGGACTGGGCTATTCACTATGATGGAGCGTGCCAGGTTGGGCGGTGGTCAACTCGATATTAACAGCCGGGTAGGGGGGCACCGAAATAGCCCTGATGATCCCGGCAAGGGTAGAAAGGGAAGCAGAGAACGGCCAATTATCAAATCGTCCTGGCGGATGATCACCCCTGATGGCGCGAGGGAAAGAAAGCGCAGCCTTGAAGGCTTTCCCGGCGTTTAAGTCTGAGCGGGCCCTCCGGGCCCCACTTTTACCCCTGGGGGTTGACTTTGCCAGGAGACTCAGAGATAATCATGCCCGTAACCAGCCTTGGGGCCGTTAGCTCAATTGGTAGAGCAAGTGACTCTTAATCACTAGGTTTGGGGTTCGAGCCCCCGACGGCCCACCAGATAGAAAAAAATTAAAGGGGTTAGCCGATAATGGCTAACCCCTTTTTCTTTAAACACCAGGGATAACCCAGGGATAACCAGCGTGCGGAAATCTTTTGAGTGCCCGGAAAATCTTCTGTCCGCTATCCTGAAGATGTGGAATTCAGAAAGGACTCATCACTTCCACGTGAGCATCAGAATTTCTTGGCAGCTTTCGCCATAGGGAATATGCCCTGAAGTCCATTGTCCATGCCGAGAAGGTGGGAAATCTTGGTGATTCGTAAAGGCTGATCTGCTGACCTGGCTGGGGAGGGATCAGGAAGCAAGATAGGAACTTTAGGATCGAGTCGAAGGAACTAAAGGCTGCTACCCATCGGCTACCTGCCCCACCACAACCTGAGCCTACCCTGTGGGGAGTGATCACGGCCTGGCTAAAGGCCAGGTTGAAGCGGTTAGAGCCCCGTCCTGGGGTGATCGCCCTACCTCTGCCCCCTTTCCCTTGCCCCCTGTCGGTCGGCCCCGGAGCGCAGCCAGGACGCCGCCAGGGCCGACTTGAGCAAGGACCTCAGGCCAGGAGGGAAACGCTCGTTAGCAACCGCCTCGTGGCCTCCAGGTCCTCCCCCTTCCAACTTCCTCTGCTTGCCCGGCCCCTGCCAGCCGGCCCCGACCCCCGGCGTCCACCATGCAGCAACCGCTTGCCGCGGCCCCACCCTGGCGCCGGCCCCTGCCCTGAGGTTTTTCGGCCCCGGAACACAAACCCGGAGACTGGGACTCCTCCCCCCTGGGTCATATGAACAGGGCGGACATTTTTATCAAAATTCGGTCCCGGAAAAATCGAAGTACCCCCCGGTGATGGGACCCAGGCCCAAAAATTTTATAAGCAAAATGTGGCCGGGTGGCGGGGCCTTCAGGGGGCGATTTAAGCATTTCACAGGCGCCCCTGACCCTTTCCCTTGGATGTCCCCTTTGCGGGCCGTGGTGGGGCTGTGAGTGGCCCTCAGACCGTAGATTTATCTTTCCGGGGGGAGGTCTGGGGGGCATTTCGGGTGCCGGTGCTCCCGGCGGGCAAGGTCGGCCAGGAGAAGGGCGACGGCACCCGTGCCGATTTCTTAATGCCTGCTGCTTCCGGCGTCAGCACCGCCCGGTCCCGCACCTCTGGCCTTGGTCTGAGTCGGAAACCGGAACACCTCGGGACAGCCCTCCCCCCAGTCAATGTGATCTCCAATCCCCTTTGCAAGGGTTCCGATATACGAACGATATGGAAAAATTAGCGGAAGGGCGTATAGTGGCAAGATAGTGCGCCACGAGCGCGCTTGGTGTTATAGGGAAGCGTGCGCAACTGCGCGAGAGATGGGGGTGGGCCCCCCGGAGCCGGCTTGCAGGAGCAGGCTCCAAACCACCTTAAGCTGCGCTGGTTAAGAGCCAGGGTGGTGAGCGTTAAGGACAAGTCATGGCTAAAGACCGTGGCAGGTGAGGTTCAGGGAGACGAGCAGCCGCGAACCACTGATGAGGTGTCGAAACACTAAAGATGACGTCAAAACTGGAGGCTAGCTTGACTCCAGGACAAACCCAGGGGGAACCTGCTTACTGCCTGGGTGGCGTCCGGCATAAAGGTGGCGTGAACCTGAACCAGGCTCTCGTGCGGAACGTGGGAACCTGTCGTCCCGATGTGAAGGGAGAAACTCAAGTGGAGGACCCATGAGAGTGAGAGTACCGAGGCGGGGCACAGGGGCGGAACAACCCGTAGTAGCGAGGAAGTCCCGTAATGGGGATGGAGCGAAGGGGTTGTATCGATCGGCTTTATTGGATGGTCAACCAGGAATGGGAGGAGCCATTGAATAAGGCAAGGCCGTTTGGTATTTCCAAGCGAGTGGTGTGGGAGGCCTTTAAGCGGGTCAAGGCAAACCAGGGTGCTGCTGGTGTGGATGGAGAATCGATTGCAGAGTTCGAGAGGGACTTGACCAATAACCTCTACAAACTTTGGAATCGGATGTCATCCGGGAGTTATTTTCCGCCTCCGGTGAGGACGGTAGAGATACCGAAGAGCGATGGCGGGAAACGGGCGTTGGGGATCCCCACGGTAACCGACCGTGTGGCCCAGATGGTGGTCAAGATGTACCTGGAACCCCTGGTGGAGCCTCACTTTCATCAGGATTCCTACGGGTACCGGCCTGGCAGGTCGGCGATTCAGGCAGTGGGTGTGGCCCGGCAGAGATGCTGGCGCATTGACTGGGTGCTGGATCTCGACATCAAGGGCTTCTTTGACAACCTGGATCACGCTCTCTTGATGCGGGCGGTGCGTAAACACACCGACTGCCGGTGGATCATTCTCTATATTGCGAGGTGGCTAACAGCCCCGGCGCAATTACCGGATGGTACGCTGGTGGTTCGGGAGCAGGGCACTCCTCAAGGTGGGGTTATCAGCCCTCTGCTGGCCAACCTGTTCTTGCATTACGCCTTCGATGTCTGGATGCAGCGGCACTATCCGAGCATTCCCTTCGAGCGTTATGCCGATGATATCATCGTGCACTGCAAGAGCGAGCGGCAGGCCATCTGGCTTAAAACCGCCGTGGTCAGGCGGTTGGCTCAGTGCAAGCTGGAACTCCATCCTGAGAAGACCAAGATTGTTTACTGCAAGGATGTGGATCGGACAGGCGACTATCCAAAGGAAAGCTTCGATTTCCTGGGGTTCGAGTTTCGGCCCCGGGGAGCCAAGAGCCGTTTGGGTAGGTACTTTGTCAGCTTCCTCCCGGCAGTAAGCAAGAAGGCGGCCAAATCAATCCGGAGCGTCATCCGGGGCTGGCGCCTGCACCGGCTCAGCGACAAGGGTCTCCTGGACCTATCCCGCATGTTTAATCCCATCATCCGTGGTTGGATTAACTATTATGGCAGCTTCTATAGGTCTGCCCTTTATCCCTTATTCGACCAACTTAATCGCTCGCTGAAAAGATGGGCAATGCGGAAATACAAGAGGTTGCGGGGTCGCCAGAGGCGGGCAGCTTATTGGCTCAGGCGCATCAGAAGCCAACAGCCTTCGCTGTTTTCTCACTGGCAACTGGCCTCGCACCTTGTGGCCGGTCGATAGGAGCCGGATGAACCGAGAGGTTCACGTCCGGAACTGTGAGGGCGTGGGGGTGAAACTCCCCCGCGCTACTCGACTCTGGCGATCCACCTGAGCGGGGACCACGAAAAGGAGACTGGCTTGGATTCTAACCGGATACCGCGGCACCTTTGGAACTTGACTTTGCATATAGGAGATATCGGTAATTTCGGATGGCTAATCAAGCTGATCTGAATGGGCGCCAGAGTTTTTCCCAGGCCAGGCCTGAGAATCTTGCCGGAAGTCGCCAAAAATCAATGACGGCTTGGTGGCTGAATCCTGATAATTTCGGGATTAAATTGATTTCAATAAAATTTGTGAATATGTTATCTGTATATCTTTTGGAACATAATATTATATCCCAGTATAAAATAACGCAGCACCATTTTGAGGTTTAAAATGGCAGACGAAAAATCTCCTGACATTACTCAGAAGGAATTGCCCGGGAGCAATCACTTAAATCAGATCATCCTGGACAGCCTGCCTTGCGTCGCCCTCCTGCTGCGACCTTCCACCCGAGAGATCGTCGCTTCTAACCAAGCCGCCAGAAAAGTCGGGGCTATCCCGGGAACGAAAATGCTTTGCTACCTGGGGACAGCGGGAAAATCCCTGCCCCTGGTGTCTGGCTCCGTCTCTTTGGGAAACCGGCCAGCCACAACATCTGGAAGTAGAGGCATCCGGCATCATCTGGGACGCGCATTGGATACCAGTAGGACCAGACCTGTATCATGCATTATGCCTTCGATATCACTGAGCGCAAGCAGATGGAGAATGCCCTGGCGGAAGAAGCGATCCGCCGACGCGTGCTGTTCGAGCAATCTAAGGACGGGATCGTGGTCCTTGATCAAAACGGTAAGGTCTACGAGGCCAACCAACAGTTTGCCGCTATGCTCGGCTATTCTCTCGAGGAAGTCCAGCAGCTCCACGTCTGGGATTGGGATGCGCAATGGACCCGCGAGCAACTGCTGGAAATGTTCCCGCGCGTCGGGGCGGACGGCGAAAGATTCGAGACAGTCCACCGGCGTAAGGATGGTACGGTTTATGACGTTGAAATAACTGCCAATTGGGTCATGTTGGCCGGGCAGCAACTGGGGTTTTGCGTGTGCCGGGATATTTCACCAACGCAAGGCCGCCGAGAGGGCTCTGCAGCGAGAGCGAGGAGCGCTTCCGGGTTTTGGTGGAGGAGGCCTCGGACGCCTTCTTTGTGCATGACTTTAATGGCAGGTTCTACGATGTCAACCGGCGGGCTTGTGAGAGCCTCGGTTATACGCGGGAAGAACTTCTGCACATGGGTGTGCTCGATTTGGAGCAAGATTTCGACCTGGCGAAGCGCCCAGAAAGCCTGGGACCAAATCCAGCCCGGCCAGGCCTTAACTTTGTACGGCCACCACAAGCGTAAGGATGGGACCTCTTTCCCCGTGGAAGTCCATTTGAGCGTTTTCAGCACCAAGGCCAGCGGCTTTTTCTGGGGCTGGTGCGAGACATCACCGAGCAGCAGCAGGCCCGAGCCGCCCTGGAGGAATCCCTGTCCCTCTACAAGGCCACCCTGGAGTCCACCGCCGACGGTCTCCTGGTGGCCGATCTCCATGGACGGATGGTGAGCTGGAACCGGAAGTTCATGGAAATGTGGCGTATGCCCGAGGACCTCTGCAATTCCCGGAATGAAGAAAAAGGCCTGGCATATATTTTGGACCAACTGCAGGACCCGGAAGGCTTCTTAACGAAAGTGAAAGAACTCTATGCCCATCCGGAAACCGAGGACTTCGACACCATCCATTTTAAAGATGGCCGGGTGTTTGAACGCTATTCCATTCCCCAATATCTCGAAAACCGGATCGTGGGCCGGGTCTGGAGTTTCCGGGACGTCACCACCCGGGTCCGGGCGGAGGAGGCCTTACGCCAATCCGAGGAAAATTTTCGTCTAATCAACGAGAATATTCAGGATGTCTTTTGGATGAGTACCGCCTCCCTTGATAAGATCATCTATGTTAGCCCAGCCTACGAAAAGTTGTGGGGCCGGACCAGGGAAAGCCTCTACGCTTCTCCCCAATCCTTCTTAGACGGGATTCATCCGGAGGATCGTGAGAGAGCCATCGATGTGGTATCAGGTGGACATGCCCAGGGAATCCCCTGGAATGTCGAATATCGCGTGATTCGGCCTGATGGCTCCATACGATGGATTCAAGACCGCGGCTTTCCCATCAAAGATGGCCAGGGGAATCTTCGCCTATTAACGGGAGTGGCGACGGATATCACCGAGCGCAAGCTGGCAGAAGAAGGCCTTCGGGAGAGTGAGGAGAGGCTGGTCAAAGCGGAACAAGTTGCCCGGTTGGGCCATTGGGATTTGGACTTAAAAAATCAGAAATTAGCCTGGTCTAAAGAAGTTTACCTGCTGTTTAGCAAAGACCCCGATACCTTCGTACCGACCTTCGAGACTTTTTTGGACACAATCCATCCGGAGGACCGTGAGCGATTTCTGTGCATCAGGGACGAGGCAGTAGCGGAAGGCAGAAATTTCACGGTTGACTATCGCATCATCCTGCCCGATGGTTCTTCTCATTTCATGCAGGAAATAGTGGAGGTTACCAGAAATGGCGTAGGAAATCCTACCAGAATTTTCGGAACCATCCAAGATATCACCGAACTCAAGCAGGCCGAGGAGGAGGTAGCGTGGCTCGCCTCCTTCCCGCAATTAAACCCGGACCCCGTCCTGGAAGTGAAACCTTCTTCCGGCCGCATCACTTATTGCAACCCTGCGACCATCCAGGCTTTGGAAAAATTGGAGGTTTCGGAGGGACCACAGGCCTTTTTGCCCCCGGACATGGACCAAATCCTGAAAACCCCCGGGGAAGAAAATATTAGCCGGTTCTACCGGGAAGTGCAGATAAAGGATACGGTGTTTGGAGAAAACATCGAATTTGTGCCGCAATATAAGGTAATCCGCATTCGCGCCTTCGACATCACCGAGCACAAACGGGCGAAGGACGCCCTGCGGCAGGAGCGGGATTTTATCGCCGCCCTCCTGCAAACGCTAGGAGCCCTGGTAATAGTAATGGATTGTGCGGGTAGAGTCGTCCGCTTCAACCGAGCTTGTGAGCAGGCCACCGGCTATACCTTTCAGGAGGTAAAGGGAAAACATATTTTTTGATCTGCTCCTGTTGCCAGAGGAAGCCGAGGAGACTAAGGAGGTTTTTCAGAAACTGACGTTCGGGGAATTTCCTTCTGTGAACAAGAACCATTGGGTGACGCGGGATGGTGACCGACGACTGTTCTCCTGGTCTAACACCGTCCTCAAAGATGACCAGGGGCAGGTGCTCTACGTTATCGGGACGGGCATCGACATTACTGAGCGCTGGCAGGCTGAAAAGTCCCTCCGGGAATCAGAAACCAAGTACCACTTCTTGATCGATAACCTCAGTGATGGGATTATCTTGGCTGATCTCGACGGCAACATCATGGATACGAACCGGAAAATTGAGGAATTACTGGATTACAGCAAGGTAGAACTCTTATGTATGAACATTACTCAAATTCACCCGGAAGAAGACTTGCAGAAATTAATGGCTGACTTTCAAGAAGGGGTGCGATCGGGAGGAGGTAATGTCTCAACCGCTAGGATACTGCGCAAAGACAAGACAAAGATCCCGATTGAGATAAGCGGCCGGAGGATTGAATTTGGCGGAAAAACTATGATGCAGGGGGTCTTTCGAGATATCAGCGAGCGGCAGAAAGCCGAAGAAGAGCGTTTGCGCTTCAGCAAACTGGAGTCCATGTCTACCCTGGCTGGCGGTATTGCCCACGACTTCAACAATATTCTTACTGCCATCCTGGGGAATATTGGCCTGGCCATGCTGGATAGCAAGAAAGAACCCCAGGTTCAGGATAGGCTGGCTCAGGCAGAACAGGCTTGCCTACGGGCGCAAGCCTTGTCTCGGCAACTACTCACCTTTGCCAAGGGTGGGGCACCGATTAAAAAGATTGTTTCTATTGCTAATTTACTAAAAGAGTCAGCTAATCTAACGTTATCCGGTTCCAAGTCTCGCCATGAAGTGTCAATCCCTGACGATCTCTGGTCAGTGGAAGCCGATGAAGGACAGATCAATCAAGTTATCAGCAACTTGCTGATAAATGCCGATCAGGCCATGCCAGAGGGTGGAGTTATCAAGATAACCGCGGAAAATATGTTAGTGAAAGCAGAATCGAATTTACCTTTATCAGGGGGGAAATATGTTAAGTTTGCCATCGCCGATCAAGGGATTGGCATCTCCCCAAAATATTTAGATAAAATATTTGACCCATATTTTAGTACCAAGCAAAAGGGTAGCGGATTGGGCCTGGCGACGGCCTATTCAATTATTAAAAATCATTCCGGACACATTCAAGTAGAATCCCAAATAGGAGTTGGTGCCACTTTTCATGTCTATCTCCCAGCCACAGACAAAGGAGTTCCTGCTGAATCAGTAGCGGTAAAACCGGCTATGGGGCAAGGGAAAGTCCTGATAATGGACGATGAAGCAATGGTCAGGGAAGTTTTAGGCAGGATGTTGAGCCGCTTGGGCTACGAGGTGGATTTTGCCAGCGATGGCTCCCAGGCCATTGAAAAATTTGTCCGAGCCCAGGCAGAGGGGCGGCCATTTACTGCGGTAATCCTTGATCTGACTGTTCCTGGCGGCATGGGGGGCAAAGATGCCATAAAGGAACTGCTTAAGATCGATCCCCAGGTGAAAGCCATAGTTTCCAGTGGTTATTCCGAAGACCCGATTATGGCTGATTTTAAAAAATATGGGTTCAGCGAAGTCATTGCAAAGCCTTATAGAGTTGTAGGATGAGCAAAATCCTGCAGGGACTTATTACAAAATGTGTCAATAAAAGATAACTGCTATGATTCTGGACTTATCAAGCCGCGGAAAATTCAACCTATTCAATACTTATCAATGCTTTTCGACCTGCACTTTAACCTGGATTCCATCCCACTTTTCATATGGCAGAGTTTTGAAGGAGGATGAATAGTGCTAATCCTTACTCGAAAGGTGGACGAGGCCGTTGTTATTGGAGACTACATAAAAGTTACGCTCATTCAAATCCGTGGAAAGCAAGTCCGTTTGGGAATTGAGGCTCCGCCTGGCCTCTTGATATTAAGGGAAGAGGAAAAACTTTCTGAGAGGGCCAAAGGGAGATGAGCCATTCCTAATACAAATCCATATTCTCAATTTTCCCAATCTCTAAAACTGCCTTCTTGAGTAACCAGTTATGGTTGAGGGTAGTGCAACTTCCCAAAGAAGGAGCCCGGAAATGATCCAGAAGGCGCTAAAAGTCCTGCTGATCGAAGACAACGAGGCCGACGTTGTCTCGCTGCGCTATTGTTTGGTGCAATCTCCTTTGGCCCAGGTAAAAATCGAACCTTGCCCAAATCTCGCCGAGGCCTTGAAGCATCTGAGTGATGAGAATGCCGATGTCGACGTTATTTTGTTGGATCTCGGGTTGCCCGATAGCAAGGGCCTTGAAACCTTTGCCAGGGTTCATCAAAAAGCGCCCCATATTCCCATCGTAATTCTGTCCGGCCTGAGCGATGAAAGCCTGGCAATTCAGGCTGTCCGGCAAGGCGCCAGGATTATCTAGTAAAAAATTTGGTTAATGGGGACTTGTTGATGCGGGCTCTGCACTATTCGGTGGAGCGTAAGCGGGCTGAAAAGGCGCTGTGGCAGAGCGAGGAGAAATATCGTTTACTGGTCGATCAGGTCACGGCGGTGCTGTTTCACGGCTTTGTAGATTGGAGTGTCGATTTCTTCAACAATAAAATAGAATCTCTAACCGGATTTCGTAAGGAGGAGTTTGATTCTCGAGAAATCAAATGGTGTGACCTGATCCTCCCGGAAGACCTTGATAATGCGCGGCAAATCTTCATAGATGCCCTAAAGACAGACAAATCTTACGTGCGGGAATACCGCATCAGGAGAAAGGATGGAGAGATTCGCTGGGTTCATTGTCGGGGGCGGATATTCTGTGATGCCAAAGGAGATATTGAGTTCATCAGCGGGGTAACCTTTGACATCACCGAGCGCAAGCAGGCAGAGGAGGCTTTACGTAAATATAAGTTCATAGCCAACACCGCCAAAGACTGCATGACGTTGATCAACCGCAATTACATTTATGAGGCGGCCAATGCCGCTTTTTGCCAGGCGCACGGCAAGACCCGGGAAGAAGTGGTGGGAACCAGCCTGGCCAACATTTGGGGGGAAGATAGATTTAAAAATAACATCAAAGGATATCTCGACCGATGTTTTACCGGCCAGGCGGTGGACTCCGAAGGCTGGTTTGAATTCGGGAAGAGGGGCAGGGGGTGCTATCATGTCTTTTACACACCATATTTTAATGAGGACGGGACGGTGGCTTACGCCGCGGTGGTGAGCCACGACATCACAGACCGGAAGAGGGATGAGAAAGCACTGCGGCAGAGCGAGGCGAAATATCGCCAGTTGGTCCAGCAAATCCCCATGGTGGTTTACAAAGGGTATACAGATTGGAGCCTGGAATGCTTCGACCAAAAGGTTGAGGAAATAACCGGCTATTCCATGGAAACATTTAATACTCGTCAGAAAACCTGGCTGGACTTGATACTTCCGGAAGACGTGGATCAGACCAAAAAACTTTTTAAAGCAGCCCTGAAAGGTGATGGCTCTTATGTCAATGAGCACCGCATCCGCAAGAAAACGGGGGAGGTTCGCTGGATCCAGGCCAGAAACCGGATAATCCGCGATGCTGCCGGGAAAGTGGATTATATCAGCGGGGTCTTTTTCGATATCAGCCAGCGCAAGAGCCTGGAGGATCAGTTTCTCCAGGCGCAAAAAATGGAAGTGGTCGGCAACCTGGCTGGGGGGGTCGCCCACGACTTCAACAACCTTCTAAGTGCCATTATGGGTTATGCTGAACTCATAAAAATTGGGATGAACGAGGCTGACCCGTGTCTCGATTATGTTGAAGAGACGATGAATGCTGCGCAACGGGCTGCGGCGCTGACCCGTCAGCTTTTGGCCTTTAGCCACAGACAAATACTGCAACCTCAAGTAATCAATTTAAACTTTGTGATTAGTGACTTGGGGAAAATGCTTCGGCGCCTTATCAACGAAAACATTGAGCTGACCACCGTTCTTGACCCGGAATTGGCATTAACGAAAGCCGATCCTGGTCAAATCGAACAGGTACTGATGAACCTGGTAATTAATGCGAGTGATGCAATGCCCTCAGGGGGAAACCTTACTATTAGAACCGGCAATATCTATCTAGACAATTCCTTGCCCCTTAAAAGTCCGTGGCCCTTGCCAGGCAATTACGTGGTGTTGATGGTGAGTGATACTGGGATGGGTATGGATGCCGAAATACTTTCCCACGTCTTCGAACCATTCTTTACCACCAAGAAATTTGGCAAAGGCACTGGGCTGGGCCTGTCCACGGTTTATGGGATTGTCAAGCAGAGTGGAGGCTATATTGAGGTGGACAGCAATCCGGGGATGGGGACAACCTTCAAAATCTATCTGCCTCAGTTCGAGGGAGCTTTACAACCAAAGGAAGAACTTACTCCCAGTGTGATTCCAAATGGTTCAGAAACCATTCTGCTGGTTGAAGATGATGAAGCTCTGAAGACCGCGACTACTAAGTATCTGGAAAAGTATGGCTACTCGGTACTGCAAGCCAGGGATTTTAGTACGGCCATGAATATCTCTGAAAGACATGAAGGTCCAATCCATCTACTGCTGACAGATATAGTCATGCCTCATCTAAGTGGACCTGAACTCTCCGAACTCATGGCCTCATTCCGCCCAGAGATGAAGGTAATCTATATGTCGGGCTATTCGGAGGCTCTGATTCTCGATCAGAAAGTATTAGATTATTCAGCTTTTCTCCAGAAGCCGTTCAAACCGATAGATCTGGTGCTGAAGATACGAGCCGTCTTGGACGATTCATCGGATAGATGACAACTCGACCCTGTCCTTAAAAGAAAAGATTTACCTCCACGGATTTGATCATAGATAGGCAGATCACTGCTATATCTTCGCACTTCACAACCCGAATTTTGGCGTGCTGATATGCTCAGCATAACTGTGCTTCAGATCATGCCATTTTTTAATTTTTGCCCTCAATGTCGGATTTAATCTGATCTCGGTTTGATGACTGTCAGCTCAAATATTAGTCATTACACCTAAACGGTACAATTTCCGCCCCCTTCCTTAGCACATCCAGAAATTCCGACCCAGCCATGCATCATCCGCCACCGTTCCCACAGATGCTTTCATCTGATTATGCCGGCTTTCTCCGGAGGAGAACAACTTTCTGCTCATTCGCCAGAGATTCAATGCATGCTCCCCACCAGTCCATCATCTTTTGACGCTCCTCCAAGTATTCAGACCTATGGTAGGCCGCCCGGACCTTGTTCCGCTCAACATGGGCGAGCTGGCGCTCGATAACATCCGGCCGGAAGCCGGTCTCATTCAGAATCGTGCTCGCCAGTGCCCGGAAGCCGTGCACGGTGGCGCGCTTGTGGTAGCCGAGCCGGTAGAGGGCGTAAAGGAGGGTATTTTCGGAGATGGGCTTTCCTTGGTCTCGCTGAGACGGGAAGAGTAAATCGCAGTGGCCGGTCAGCGGCCTGAGCTCTTCGAGGACAGTCATGGCTTGAGGCGATAAAGGGACAATGTGCGGCGACCGCATCTTCATGCGCTCTGCCGGGATGCGCCACTCCCCCTGATCGACATCGAATTCCTCCCAGCGGGCGCCCCGCAGTTCTCCAGTCCGGACGAAAGTCAGTACGATGAGCCTCAGAGCCAGCTTGGTGATAGATTCGCCGGAATAAGAATCGAGCTTCTTGAGGAAGTCCGGCAACTCACCCTGAGAGATTGTGGAACGGTGCTCCACCTTGCGGGTTTTCAGAACCCCCTTCATGTCTGCCGCCGGGTTGTAGGATGCCCGGCCGGTCTGGATGGCATAGCGGAAAATGGCACTGGTCCGCTGCAGGACCCGTGAGGCGACATCAAGGGCACCGCGGGACTCGACCGCCCGGATAACCTCCAGGACCATCGGGGGGGTGATCTCCTTAACGGGTAGGTTGCCCAAGGCAGGGAAGGCGTCCTCCTCCAGGGAGGTCACCACCCGGCGAAGGTGTGACTCCGTCCAGCGGGCGCCGTATGTCCCGGCCCAATCCAGAGCAATCGCCCGGAAGGTATTCTCAACCTGCTTCCACTCGGCGCGCTTCTCCTTCTTTTTTGCGTCGCCCGGGTCAATGCCCTCCATCAACTGATTCCGGGCCTTGTCGCGCTCCTCCCGAGCCTTCTTTAGCGAGATGCCCTTGTCATAGCTCCCGAGTGCAAGAAGCTTTTCCTTCCCGCCGAAACGGTACTTTAGCCGCCAGAGCTTCGAACCGCCTGGCTGCACCAGCAAGAACAGGCCGCCGCCGTCGAAAAGCTTGTAGGGTTTGTCCGCTGGCTTGGCTTGCCGGATCTTGGGATCGGTCAGCTTATCGGTAGGCATAGGGTACCTCCTCATGCGTGGGAATCACACTTATTCCGGTTTCTATCCCATTCGCCTTGTAACCCGCTCCCTACAAGGAAACAGGATTAATTGGGGGTATTTTATATACCCCCAGCCCCATATACCCCCTATTCTACCCCCACATACCTTGGCTGTCAATGGAATTTACCGGACGATAACAGACAAAGAAAAGCCCGCAATCTATTGCCAGACGCGGGCTTTTGTAAGTCTAAAGATCAATTTGGATTATCATGTGGTGCCGGAGGCCGGACTCGAACCGGCACAAGGTTGCCCTCGGAGGATTTTGAGTCCTCTGCGTCTACCAATTCCACCACTCCGGCGACAGAGATATTTTAGCTTCCTTCCCCGTCCTTTGGCAAGGGGGCAGTGGAAAAAACCTGGCCGCTTGGCGCGGTTGGCAGGGTGGGCCCCCCTGTCCTCTCGCCCTGCGGCGGCCGGGGCTATCCACCTTGGCAGGCAAAAAAAAGCGGCGGAAACTCCTGCTTCCGCCGCCTTGGCCGGGCGCCCAAGGCGCCATGGCCTGAGGCGCCGCCCCACCGTGGCGCCTCTATCAGTAATCCGATTATTCCGGGGTATCGGGGCCAAGCCGTTAACGGCCGGGCCGGGAAACCGGAATCTCCCGGGGGGCCGAGGGGGTAAAAGGCGCCGTTTCCCCGGGTCCGCCGCCCTTGATACTCCGGGCTTCTTTCAGCAGTTTTCTTTGATACATGAGATAACGGGCCTGCTGGACTGGGTTGAGCAAGGCATCCTCTTCCGCACCCTGCCGCGCCTGCAGCTCCTGCATCGCCTTTTGCTTCTGCTTGACGTTGGTCAAAATCGCCCTTATTTCCGG
Organism: uncultured delta proteobacterium; assembly: GCA_963796215.1. Lineage (GTDB taxonomy): Bacteria > Desulfobacterota > Desulfobaccia > Desulfobaccales > 0-14-0-80-60-11 > JAPLJC01. The sequence goes on from CAWCKU010000012.1 coordinate 63,253, forward strand.
CTCCGACGGCGAGGGCTGCTCCATGAGCTGCTCCAGCCGCCGGTATTCGACCATGCTATCCCGGATCAATTGCTGCCTGACGGGCTTGTAGCGCTGCTCGATCTGCAGGAGCTGGTCCACGGTCTGTTGGTTCACTCCCAGGGCCGGCCCCATTTGGGTCCGTTTGATCTCCTGGAATTGAGCCTGGAAGCCCCCGCCCCTGCCGCTGCCGGGTTGGACCTGGGGTTGGACCTGGGGTCGGCCCATTGGTTGGCCCATGGGTGGTTGGCCCATGGGTTGGGCCAGGGCCCAGGTGGCCGAGGCCAGACCGGCCAGGATCAGGCCCAGGAAATGGCGGAGTACCTTGTTAGACATGATCCATCCTTTTCATGCTGACTTAACTTTTTCAGAAAAGCTTCCCTTTCCTGCGGGGTCATCCCGGCCAGGGTCGAATCCAGGTCGTCCAGATCTTCTTCAGGGAACGCCTCGTCACCGCTGTTCCTGGCGACATTGACAAAATTTTGGGATTCCCCGAGGGCTTCGGCCGGGGCCTGGGGTGTGGCCGCCAGCTTCCGCGCCGGAGTGGCGCTTTCCTGTTTGGCTATTGCGGCCGGTGGCGCCGTAACGGCTGGGGCCGCGCTCTTGGCTACCTGCGGCGGCGGGGTCAGCCCGGGCCGCTCCGGGTTCAGGTAACCCACCGCCACCCAGAGGAGCAGCGCCGCCAGGGCCGGAGCCCCCACCAGGTAGGGAATCCGGCCCCACCAGACGGAACGGGCCGGGGCCATTTGCCCTGCCTGGTCGGCCCGCACCAGCTTCAGGTGCATTTCCCGGGAAAAGTCGGCCCAAAACTCCGGGCCGGGATCAGCCTTCGGGGCCGAGTGCGATGGCCTCCACCACTTCCCGCAGGGCCGCCTGCTCGGCACGGCAGGCGGGGCACCGGTCCAAATGGGCCTTGAGCCTTCCTTTCCAAAAGGCAGGCAGGTCACCCTCGGGGTACTCTGGTAGCCACCGCTGGAGAAGTGTGCATTGCCACTTCATCTTCTTCCTCGCTCTTCATATTTTTCTTCAAGGTCTTCAAGGCCTGGCAGTAGTTCACCCGGGCCGCCCCCGGGGTCCCTCCCAGAACCTCGCTGATTTCCTGGTAAGAGAGGCCCTGTTCCACCTTCAGGGTGAGCACCGCCTGCTGTTTGGGGGGAAGCTTTTCCAGGGCGGCATAAACCCGCCGGCGCTCATCCTGGGTTACCAATTCCTCTTCCGGGGAATCATCCTCCCCCACCAACACTACGTCATCACAATTCACCGGATCCCCAAACTTTTTCCGGTTTTTCAGAAAATTGTAGCATTGGTTAATGGCAATCCGGAACAGCCAGGTGCGGAACTGGGCATCTTGGCGAAAGCTCCGGATATGGATAAAGGCCTGCATGAAGGCCTGCTGCGCCAGATCCTTCGCCTCCTCCGGATCACTCACCATCCGGCACGCCAGCCCGTAAATCTCCCGCTGATACTTCTTCACCAATTCTTCGAAGGCCGGGAGGTCGCCATTTTGAGCCTGGGCCACGAGCTGTGCGTCAGTCATGAGATCTCGTTTCACCGGCTTTCATTAATTTAGACCCGATAGCCATGAAAATGTTAAATAGGGCTTTGCTAAATGGTCTGCAACCATTTCCAAATCCGGTTCTATTGGTAATATCGACCAGTCTTCATGACCCAAGGGCCAAAATGAAGCCTGAAAAGGTCTCACGCCAAGACGCGAAATCTTTTGTAGGGGCGGCTCGCGAGCCGCCCCTACGTCGAACTTTCACATTAAGAGCTGACTGCTGACAGCTATTTATTATTATCCCTTATCCAACGGATCGGCTCAACCATATTTATTCCGTCTCCCGCCCGGCTTGCTCCTGGCGCCGCTCCGACAGGCCAGTGGCGAACGGCAGGGCCAACACCGCGGTACCCAAGGCAGCCACCCCCGGCCAGCCGGCCAGGCTATAGGCATAGCCGCTCAGGGTGATGCCCGCCGCGCCCCCCAGGTAATAGGCCAGGACATAGAGGGAATTGGCCCGGCCCCGGCTGGAGGTGAGCTTGCGGTTCAAAGACCCGGCCGCCGCGGCGTGGATGGCGAAAAACCCGGCGCACACCAAGGCCAGGGCCGCCAGGATAGCCACCAGGGATTTGATCAGGGTCAGGGCCAGGGCCAGGGCAAAGACCAGAGAGCCCAAGACCATGGTGCCGCCGTTGCCGATGCGATTGCTCAGGTTCCCGGCCACCGGACCGATAAAGACCCCGATGAGGTAGGAGAGATAAAGCAGGGTGATGAGCTGGGTGGAGGCGTGAAACGGCGCCCCGGAGAGATAGAACGGCAGGTAGTTGAACACCGACGAGAAGACGAAAAAGCCTCCAAAGGCCACCAGAAAGATGCGACGCAACTCCTGGTGGGAGAGCAGCGCCAGGAACCCTTCACCTTCGGTCTGGCCCTCCTCGGCCCGCCGGCCGGCCGGCAGCCGCCAGGCCGCCATGACGGTGGCCATGATCAGGAGAACGGCGGCGGTGATAAAGGCGTAACGCCAGTGCAGGGGCGGATGCAGCCAGCCGCCCAACAGGCGCCCCCCCAGGCCGCCGGCCACGGTGGCGGAGACGTAAGAGCCCATGACCACGTTGAGCCGCTCGAGCGGCAGGTTGGCCGAGAGATAGGCCGCCAGGCAGGTGGTGAGGGCCGGCACGAACAGCCCCTGGACAAAGCGGGCCGCCACCAGGAGGAGCAGGTTATTGGTGGCGGCGCAGCAGAGCCCCGCCGCGGCCACCACCGCGCCCCCCACCAGGATGAGGCGCCGCAATGGGAAACGGTCCGAAAGCCACCCGAAGGGGAGGTTGGCCAGCGAGATTCCCAGGATCACCGCCGACACGGTATAGGAGGCCTGGGAGGGGCTGACTCCGAATTCCTGCTGGATCACCGGCAAGACCGGCTGGGTGATATAGACGTTGCTGATGGCCGCGGCCACCAGCGCGAAGACCAGGGCCTGTAAACCGAAAGTGCCGGGAATCTTCTTGCCGTTTTCTGTTTTGGGGGTATCGCTCATTGCTTGTTTTGGTAGCCGCAGGCTTTAGCCTGCGCCTGATAGGCAAGCCGCTAGACGTATGGGGGGGCCGTGCCCGCCGTAAATATGGCGGCCACAGGCCGCTCCATAACTCTTGAATAGGTGGGCGGGCCTCCGTGCCGGCCCACCAGCGGATGGCCGGAAACGGCCATCCATCACCGGAACCGAAACCGGCTTCACTGGCTCACTAACTTTTGAATCACCTTAAAAACCTCCGGCGACACCGAGGTGAAGCGGATCTCGACCTCCGTGCGGCCCTCCGCCCCGGGGTTCACCGCCGTCACCTTGCCGTAGATCTTTCCCGGCACCTCCGTGCCGTCCTCCGCCAGCAGGTGGAGGCGCACGTCCTGCCAGGCCTCAGGCTCGCCCTGCAAGGCCATCCGGGCCCCGGTTTCTCCCAGCTCGCTGATTCGGGCCTCTTCGATGGTAATGGTGACGATTTTATCTTTCATCAAGTCCAGGCGCGCCGCCAGAGGTTGGGCTAGCCGCGTCAGGACGTAGCTCTTGGCCTTCAGGCTGATGTTATAGGGGTCGCCGATGCCCTGCACGATATAGAGGGTAACGGTGCCGCTGACTCCTTTCATCTGGGCCTGCACCTCCCCCTCGATCTGCACCAGATCCCGCACCCGTTCATAGGTGTCGGGGCTGATAAGCACCTGGCCGCCCATCGCGTAAGCCTCGATGCGGCTGGTGAAGTTGACATGGGCTCCCACCACGCTGTACTTGGTGCGGCGCTCGGAGCCGATGTTGCCCACCACCACCTCGCCGGTATTCACCGCGATGCCCATCTCCAGGTGCGGGAGATTGTCGGCCTCGTTTAAGGCATTGATTTCGTCCATCGCCGCCTGCATTTGCAGGGCGCAGGCCACCGTCCGGGCCGGATGATCCGCCATCGGCGTCGGCGCCCCGAAAAAGGCCAGGATGCCGTCCCCCACGATTTCGTCGATGACCGCCTGGTTGTCGGTGAGGATCTCGATCATCTTGCCCAGGTAGCGGTTCAGAAAGGTCACCACCTGCTCCGGGTGCATGTCCGCGGTGATCGCGGTGAAGCCCCGCAGGTCGCTCATGATGATGGAGACCTCCCGGAATTCGCCCCCCATCTCCAGGGCGTCTTTATCTTCCAGGAGCTTTTTTACCACTTCCTGGGTGACGTAGCGCCCGAAGGTGTCCCGGACGAAGTCCCGCTTGGCGATGTACTCCGCCAGGTGCTCGCCCATGTGGTTGAAGGAGCGGGCCAGATGGGCGATCTCCTTGGCGCCCGTTTCCGGTACCGTGGCGCTGAAATCGCCCTGAGCGATGTCCGCGGTTTTCCGGGCCAGGGCCCGCAGTGGTTTGGTGATCCTCCGGGAGATGCCGGTAATCGCCACGGCCAGGAAAACCAGGCCCAGGATGGCGATGGCCACGGTGCGCTGCACCAGGCGCTGGGCGTCGGCGAATAATTCGTCATCCGGGAAAACCACCCCCAGGGACCAGCCGGTGGCTGGCAGGGGGGCATAATAAAACCAGGACTTCTTGCCGGTGAGAGATGCGGGGATGGGCACAAAGCCCTCGCCGCCTCGGATCATATCCCGCCCCACCTCCCGCATCTCGGGAGATTTCCTGGCTTCCGCCAGGCTGAACATGCTCTCCCGCATGATCCAATCTTCCTTGGGATGGGTGACGAAGACGCCGTCCTGCGAAACGAGAAAGGCGAAGCCGCTCTCATAAATCTTCACCGCGGCGACGATATCTGTCAGCCGCCTCAGCGAGAGGTCGGCCCCCACCACCCCGGCCAACTGCCGATGGCCTTCGGTTTCCCGGTAAAATGGCACCGAAAAGGTGGACATGACAATGTTGCCGCCGCCTTCGTCAAAATAGGGCGCGCTCCATAGCGGCCGCCCCAATTCCCGGGGGACCTGGTACCAATCCAGGCCGAAGTACTGATAGGAGTCGCCGCCCAACCATTTAAGTTGCTGCTGATCGCCGTTGCGGAAACAGTAAGGCATGAAATATTTTGACTTGGGATTGCCGGCGTAGGGTTCGAAGGCGACGCCCAGGCCGAACAGCTCTTTATTGTGCTCCATGCCCGTCTGAAGCAATTGCACCAAATCATCCCGCTCACAGGAGATATGTTCCAGGGTGTCTGCCAGGTTCAACGGAATCTTTTCCACCCCCCGCAGGATCACCTCTATCCGGTAAACCGTCTCCCGGGTCAGGTGCATGGCGGTCTCCTGAGCCCGCCGGATGATGCCCTCCTTGGAGGCATAATAATTATAGGCTGACGCCGCTAAAAAAATGGCCGCGGCGCCGCTCAGCACAAAGAAGATGAGTTGGGTGGCCAGGCTCTTATTTCTCATCAGGGGTATCGCAATCGCAATAAAACTTGGAAAAATCGGGAATCTCTCTGATGGTCCCGTCATCCTTCAGACCTTTCGCGGCCCGATAATAATCATCCGGGTCCAGGCCGCCTATGGGCCCCCGGGGTCCGGCGGCCAGGATCATGGTCCGCAGGCGCTCCAGCATCCATTGCTGGTGGACCCGGTTGGTGGGCACATGAGCCGCGTCCACGTATTTCATGACGATGTCCAAAGCTTCCTCGGGGTGGGCCAGGGCATATTCCCAGCCGGCGATGGAACCCTGAACAAATTGGCGGCACACTTGCGGCTTTTCCTTAAAGGTCCGCTCCAGGCAGTAAATGCCGTCTTCAGGGACATTGAGGCCATGCGCGGCCAGGAAAAAGGCGGTCAAATCCTCAGGATTCAGGCCGGCGTTAAGGAGCAGGTGATATTCGTTGTACCACATGGCCGAAGCTACATCCACGCCGCCCCGCAAGAAGAGATTCAGGGTCGCCCCCTGTGGCACGGTCTGCACCTTAAGACCATACTTGCGGAAAAAGGCATGGACCTGACCTTGGAAATCCTCACCCCAGAGGCCCACCTTTTTGCCATTGATATCTTCTGGTTCAATGATGCCGCTGGACTTTTTGGCGATCAGCATCAGGGCCGAATGCTGCGCCAACTGGCAAATATTCACCAGTTTAAGGCCCCGGGCTCGCCGGACAATGCCGGCGGTGAGCTGCATGGTGCCGAAATCGGCCCGTCCCTGGGCCAGCATCTCCGAAGGGGGCCATTCCGGTCCGCCCCGCAGGATCCTGACGTCCAGGCCCCGCTCCCGGTAGAAGCCTTTTTCGTAGGCCACGTAGAAGCCGGCGAACTGGGCCTGGGGCTGCCATTGGGGGATGAAGGAGACGGTGGCCGACTCGGCGATGCCGACGGCGGCAAAGCACAGGAGAAACCAGATAAAAATCAGGCGGCAAGGCCTTCTGAGGGCTGAATATTGCAGGGGACCAGGCTCCATGGGGTTATTGCATCTTATCGGTTTCCTCCCGGGGTTTCAATAGGATAAAACCTAACTCCCGAGCCTGGGGAGGCCGGGGAGAAAGACGCCGGCCCGGCCCCGCACCTCGGGCAAGTCCTCTGCCCCCCTCTCTTCGGCCAGCCCTGAAAAAAAAGGGTGTTATCGCTGCCCGGTTATCACTAAGCGGACGGAATAACACCCTTTGGTCAATTGTCACGACTTACTTTAAATTACCTGGTCCATTCCTGCGGATTCCCGCGAGCTTGCCCCCACGGAAACTAACGTTTTTCCTCACCGGGACCGCCCTTTTCAGGTTGAGTCGCGCCAGGGGCAGCCTTAGGTGCAGGGGCCGGGGCCGGTGCAGCTTTGGGAGCCGGTGCCGGGCCCGGCTTCGGTGCCGCCGGGGGGGCCACCTGGGCCGGACCAGGTCTCGGTCCCGCCGGTGGAGCTACATGAGCGGGTCCTGGCTTCGGTTCCGCCGGCGGAGCCACTTGGGCCGGACCTGGTCTCGGTCCCGCCGGGGGAGCCACATGAGCGGGTCCTGGCTTCGGTTCCGCCGGGGGGGCTACATGAGCGGGTCCTGGTCTCGGTTCCGCCGGGGGGGCCACATGAGCGGGTCCTGGTCTCGGTCCCGCCGGGGGGGCTACATGAGTCGGACCTGTTGGTCCTGGTCCTGCAGGCGGGGTCACCTGACCAGGGCCTGGTCTCTGTCCCGGGGTCGGGGTCACTTGACCCGGGCCTGGGCCTGGTCGCTGTCCGCCTGTAGCGGTTGGAGCACTGGGGTGGCCACGGAATCCTTTTTGCCACTCTCCAGCCTGCCCATGTTGGTGTTGTTCAAAAAATTTCTCGTCATAGCGGCGACCTTGCCGGTGTTGGCGCCAATAGGGATACTCTTGCTGAAAATGCTGATAGTAATCAGGATGTCCTTTGTACCACGTCAGCCACCGCGGCGCATACCAGGTACCGGGTCTCACGATATAAGTGGGAGCATAAGAGTAATACGGGGCCCAGCCGTATTGGGGGCCGAAAAAGTAATACAGGATGCCATTCAAAAACCAATCGCCGTTGTAATAGACCCACGGCGTATCAGGCCCCACCCAGGGTGATGCATAGGGATCAGAGGGCGGGGGTGGATAATTATAGCCCTGAGCATAAGAAGGCGCCGACATGGCGGTGACCGCGCCTCCAGCCAGCAGAATTGCCAGCATCAAAATAAAAGCTACCTTTTTCATAAGTTTCCTCCCAGTGGATTTTTGCCGGAACATTTGCTTTAAAATAAGTCTGCCAATCAACGATGCAAGAATCCGAATCTAGAAAAGATCAGCGACTTAGGAAGAAATCAGGCCTTGGGGTCTTGCCCTACCGATTTCCGGGTTAGCGGAGGCGGCAGCGCTAGACAGCCAAAAGAGCTTAAACCGCTGGTGCAGAGAGGGTCCGGGGGGGGGTGAAATTTAGGGTTAGTCCTTCAGGAGATCTCCATCCCGCCAACCCCATTATCTCAGGGGAGGGGGTTGTTAAGGCAACGCCCTGGCGAAACCCCACTTCAGGCCGCGGCCTTCAGCCTCTGGCGAATAATCTGGTAGACCTCCGGCGCCACCGACGTGAAACGGATGGTTGCGGTGAGGCGGCCATCCGCCCCGGTCTGCACCTGGGTCACCTTGCCGTAGATTTTTCCGGGAATGGCCGCGCCCTGGTCGTCCAGCATCTGCAGGCGCACATCCTCCCATTCCACCAATTCGCCCTCAAAGGCCAACCGGGCTGCGGTCTCGCTGAGATGGGTGGCCCACACCGCCTCGTTGCTGCCGATGACCACCTTTTCCCGGATGCGGTGCAGATGGAATTTAAGGGGCGCCGGCAGTTGAACCAGGGCCTCCTGCCGGGCCTTAAGCTGAATGTTGTAAGGGCCGCCGATGGACCGCACCTCATACAGGGTGGCCTTGCCGGGGATGCCTTTCATCTCCGCAGTCAGAACCTCTCCTATTTCCACCAGGCCCTTCACCCGCTCATAGGTATCAGCGCTGATGAGCACCTGCCCCCCCAGGGCAAAGGATTCGATCCGGCTGGTAAAATTGACGTGAGCCCCCACCACGCTGTATTTGGCCCGGCGCTCCGAGCCGATATTACCCACCACCACCGCGCCGGTGTTCACCGCGACCCCCATCTCCAGGTAGGGCAGGCCGTCAGCTTCGTTTAGAAAATTAATCTCATCCATGGCCGCCTGCATGGCCATGGCGCAAGCCACCGCTCGCACCGGGTGGTCCTCCAGGGGCTCCGGGGCCCCGAAAAAGGCCAGGATGCCGTCGCCCAGGATCTCGTCGATGACGGCCCGGTAATCCAGGAGAATCTCAATCATCTTCTCCAGATAGCGGTTGAGAAAGGCGATAATATCCTGCGGCTCCAGGTCGGCGGTCAGGGCGGTAAAGCCCCGCAGATCGCAGATGAGCAAGGACACTTCCCGGGTCTCGCCTCCCATCTCCAGGGCATCTTTGTCTTCCAGGAGTCTTTTCACCACTTCCTGGGTGACATAGCGCCCGAAGGTATCCCGGATGAAATCCCGTTTTTCGATGTAGTCGGTAAGTTGCTCGCCTAGATTATTGAAGGATCGGGCCAGGGCCGCCACCTCCCTGACGCCTTGCTCAGGCACCGCCACCGCGAAATCCCCTTCCCCCACCTGATGCACCGCCGCCTCCAGACGGCGCAGCGGCCGGGAAATGGCCCCGGCGAACCACAGGCCTCCCAGGACGGCCAGCAGAGCCAGGACCAGCCCCGCGATCAGACTACCGATCCTGACTTGCCGATCGATGGCTTTCTCATGTTCCGCCAGGCGCTCCCTGGTCCTGGCCAGGATTTCCTCGCTGGCCCTCTTGATCTCGTCCCCGGTGGGCTTAAAGAATTCATCAATATTTACTATGGCCGCGACAATAAACGGCGTCCCGGGAAGGCGCACCCGGGCTGAATACCTTTGCCGCTCTCGCTTTTGGTGGTCAAAAAAGGTGAAGTATCCCGAGACCTGGTTTTCGGTAAACGACCTTTTCACCAGCTCGGTGGTTTCCGGGTATTCCTCCTGCCAATCCAACTGGTTGCGGCCTTCCACCTTGGGGTCGGGATGAAAGAGGATATAACCATGCTGGTCATACAGATCGGTATAGCCGGCTTCCTTCCCAAAGGCATAGATCTTCTGAATAGCCAGTTTTCTGAGGTTGGGGTTATGACGAATTTGGGCGTAGTCATAACTCTTCTTGCCTTTGAAATAATGCGCCAGTTCCCTGGCAACGTCTTCAGCTTTATCCTGGACAATATATTCGCCCACCGCGGTGAGAATCTTTTTTGACACCTGGATATTGGCAGCCGTGGCGGTTTGCATGGCCTGGCCCGAGGTCTTCAGGGATCGGGCCAGCAGGACGTCGGTAGCATAGTCTTCGACGACCGCCATCCCCGCGATAAGCAGCAGAATCAGCGCCAGATAGGAAAACAGCAGATAGGTGCGGATGCTAAGAGAGCGCAGTGGCATGGCCATCTCCAAAAATCCCCGGGTTGCTGACCCAGCCCCAGGCGGCAGGACCGGCCCCAGCCATATATTTTGTTCGGATTATATAACCTTTCGGCAACTACGGTGAGAAAATGAAGGCTGGCGGAAAAGCTGAGGTGCCGCGGCATTTAACCAACTCTCAAGGATAAATCCGGTCAATCAGCCGCGGGAAGGGGATAGTCTCCCGCACGTGGTGCAGGCCGCAGAGCCAGGCCACCACCCGTTCGATGCCCAGGCCGAAGCCGCCATGGGGCACGCTGCCATAACGGCGCAGATCCAGGTACCACTCCAGGGGCTCCCGGGGCAGGTTATGGGCCGCCAGGCTCTTAAGCAGGGTCTCCAGGTCATCCATGCGCTGGGAGCCGCCGACGATCTCGCCATAGCCTTCCGGGGCCAACAGGTCGACGCACAGGGCCAGGCGCGGGTCGGCCGGGTCCGGCTCCATGTAAAAGGCCTTGGCGGACCTAGGGTAGCGGTGCACCAGCACCGGCCGCTTAAACATCTGGGACAGCACGGTCTCTTCATCCCCGCCCAGGTCTTCCCCCCAGGGGATCTCCTTGCCCTGCTCCTTGAGGCGCTCCAGGGCCTCGCCATAGCTCAGGCGGGGAAAAGGCCCGGCCACCACCTGCTCCAACGGTCCCAGGTCCCGCTCCAAGAGGCGCAACTGCGGCTCCTGGTGCTCCAGCACCCGTGCCACCACGTGGCGCACCAGGTCTTCCGCCAGCGCCATGACATCTTCCAGGGTAAAGAAGGCGGCCTCGGCCTCCACCATCCAAAACTCCGTCAGGTGGCGCCGGGTCTTGGATTTTTCGGCCCGGAAGGTGGGCCCGAAACAATAGACCCGGCCCAGGGCCATGGCCGCGGCCTCCAGGTAGAGCTGGCCGCTTTGCGACAGGTAGGCCTTGCCCTGGTCCAGGTAGTTGGTCTCGAACAGACTGGTGGTGCCTTCGCACGACGTCGGCGTCAGGATGGGGGTGTCCACCAGGACGAAGCCCCGCTCCTGAAAAAAATCGCGGCAGGCCCGGCAAACCTCGTCCCGGACCCGCAGGATGGCCTGCTGGCGGGGCGACCTGAGCCAGAGATGGCGCCGGTCCAGCAGGAAGGCCACCCCGTGCTCCTTGGGAGAGATGGGAAATTCTTGGGAGATGTTGCACCGGGCGCAACCGGGAGACCTCCAACTCATAGCCTCCGGGGGCCCTGGGTTCGGCCTTCACTTTACCCTCCAGGATCAGGGAGGACTCCAGGGTGAGGCGGTCGAACTGCTGAAAGTCTTCCTCCGGCAGGTTGCCCTTGACCAGGACCCCTTGGGCCAGGCCGGTGCCGTCCCGCACCACCAGGAAACGCACCTTGCCGCTGGAGCGCAGATGGTAGACCCAGCCGCGCAGGGTGACGGTCTGCCCCACGTGGGTCTGCAAGTCGGCGATAGCGGTTACCGGCGGTGATTCAGTATTCATTGAGAGGATCACTAATCCGTATGGGTGGCTCGCAGCCGCCCCTACAGCTGATATTTTCTGAGGCCGTTCTTCGATTTCTCTCTTTTTGGCTCACCGCCGGAAACCAACTGCTCACGGCTTACTGGGCCACTCCTGACAACATAATCTTGATATGGGCCTTTTCCCTGAGGGTCTTGACCCACTCGGAGAAGCGCTTTTCCATCTCCTTCTGCTGTAGGATGCGGCGAATCTCCGGGGCAGCCTCTTCAAAGGACCGGGCCTGTCCAGAACGGCGTTCCACCAACTGGATCAACTGAATCCCCTCCGGAGTCAAGGCCGGGGCCACCTCTTTGGGCTTCAACCGCCCTAAAAATTCCGCCAGCTTGGGGTCCAGGTCGGTTTGGTTGACAAAACCGACATCGGTCTCTTCCAAGGAGAATTTCTTGGCCAGCGTCCTGGAAAGAAACGCCGTTTTTGACTTCCGCCAGAACCGCTTCGGCCTTCTTCTTGAGTTCCTCCTTTTGGGCATCCGTGGTGCCCGGAGGAAAAGGAATCCTGATGGCGCGCAGATGCATCTGGGCGCCGCCACTTCCCTTATAATGCTCCTCGTAAATCCGGCGGACCTCGGCTTCGCTGACCATGGACTTGGCCCCCACCGCGATGGTGACCAGGCGCTCCTGGATCATCTGGTCGGTGAGGTTTTGTTTGAATTCCTTCAAGGTGAGGCCGGCCTTGCTCAGGGCATTTTTAAGGGCCTCGTCGTCCGGCAGATTGTTGCGCTTTTTGAAAGTTTCCAGGGCGGCCGCCATTTCTTTGTCCTCGATGGTCATCCCCCGGCGTTTGGCCTCAGCTTTGGCCAGTTTCCGGTCGATCAAGGACTCCAGCATCTGGCGTTCGACTTCTTTTTCTTCTTTGCCCTTGGGTTTGATGCCCGCCTGGGCCTCCATGGATTTGGAGGCCGCCTGCAGCTCCGACATGGTGATGATTTCATCGTTGACCTCAGCCACGATGCGGTCCACCACTTCGGCGGCGCTCACTTTGACCATGAGCACTGCAGCAGGCAGGTCAATGCCACCGTCAGCAGCCCTCTAAAAATTATCTTCATCATTCTATTCCTCTTCCTCTGCCTTAACAAATGTCTCCACTTCTTTCAAGCAGTTTTGTAAACGTTGCAACGGTGGGCCTTCCTGGGACAGGCGCACCCGTAAGGTTTGGTCCTGAGTGAGGCGAAAGGTGTCCGGCTGGCTTTTCAACAGGCGGACGAGGCGCGGCAGGTCCAGGCGCTCCGGTTGGGCAAACTGCAACCGGGCGAAGCTGTCCTGCACTTCCAGGCGTTTGAGGCCCAATTGCCGCAGCCGATGCTTGAGGCGCACCACCTCCAGAAGGTTGCGCCCTTCCGGAGGCAGCGGCCCGAAACGATCCTGGAATTCTTCCTCCAATTCCTGGACCATCTCCGGGGTCAGGCGGCCGGAAAGCCGCCGATACAGGGCCAGACGCTGCTGGACGTCCGGCACGTAGTCCTCGGGCAGATAGGCGGCCAGAGGCAGCCGGATCTCCGGGTCCGGAGCCAAATCCTCCGGCTCCCCCTTGAACTCCCGGATGGCCTGCTCCAGGAGTTGCAGGTAGAGCTCATAGCCCACCTCCGCCACCTGGCCCGATTGGGCCTGGCCCAGGAGATTGCCGGCGCCCCGGATCTGCAGGTCGTGCATGGCGATCTTGAAGCCGGAGCCCAATTCAGTGAACTCCATCAGGGCCTTCAGGCGTTTCTGGGCATCGTTGGAGAGGGCCGCCTCATCGGGCACCAGCAGGTAGGCATAGGCCTGGGCCTGGCTCCGGCCCACCCGGCCCCGCAACTGGTAAAGCTGCGCCAGTCCCAGGGTATGAGCCCGGTTGATGATGATGGTGTTGGCCGCGGGGATGTCCAGACCGGCTTCGATGATGGCGGTGCACACCAGAACATCCACTTCTTTGCGCCAGAAGCGCACCATCACCTTTTCCAGCTCTCGCTCCGGCATCTGGCCGTGAGCCATGGCCACCCGGGCCTCCGGCACCATCTCCTGGACGTGGCGAGCCCAGGTGGCCAGGTTGCGCACCCGGTTGTGCACGAAAAAGACCTGGCCGCCCCGGGCCAGTTCCCGGCGGATGGCCGCCTGGATCACCGCTCGCTCCGGGCGGCACAGGTAGGTGCGCACCGACCGGCGGTCCTCCGGCGGGGTGTTGATCAGGCTCAGTTCCCGCAAGCCCGTCAGCGACAGTTGCAGGGTCCGGGGAATGGGGGTGGCGGTGAGGGTGAGCACGTCCACGGTGCGGCGCCACTCCTTCAGCCGCTCCTTCTGCTTCACCCCGAAGCGCTGTTCCTCGTCGATGATGGCCAGACCCAAATCCTTGAAGACCACATCCTTGGACAGCAGCCGGTGGGTGCCGATGATGATGTCCACCTTGCCCCGGGCCAGGTCCGCCAGGATCTGACGCTGCTCCGCCGGCGATCTTGAACCGGCTCAGGGCCCGCACCTCCACCGGGTAAGGCGCCAGCCGGCGGCTAAAGGTCTCGTAATGCTGCTCCGCCAGCACCGTGGTGGGCACCAGCATGGCCACCTGCTTGCCGTCCATGGCCGCCTTGAAGGCGGCCCGCACCGCCACCTCGGTCTTGCCGTAGCCCACGTCGCCGCAGATGAGCCGGTCCATGGGCTTATCCGAAGCCATATCGGCCAAGACCTCCTGCGATGGCCTGCTCCTGGTCCGGGGTCTCGGCAAATTCGAAGGTGGCCTCGAACTCCCGGTACACCGGGTCCGGCGGCGAAAAGTGATGGCCCGGCAGCACCCGGCGCAAGGCGTAGAGTTCCACCAGTTCCCGGGCGATCTTTTCCACCGCCTTCTTGACCCGGCCCTTGGCCTTCTCCCAGTTCTTGCCCCCCAGGCGCTCGACCCGGGGCTCCACCCCTTCCACCCCCAGGTATTTCTGCACCAGGTTGAGGCGGTCCACCGGCAGGTAGAGGCGGTCGCCGTTTAAATATTCCAATTCCAGAAAATCGTTGGCCTGGGGGCCGACGGAGAGCTTCACCAGCCCCCGGTAGATGCCGATGCCATGGTCCAGGTGGACGATGAAGTCGCCTTCCTCGAGGTCGGCCAGGGAGGCCAGGTCCTGAGGGGCGCGGGTTTCCTTGCGGCGCCGCCCTTCGGGCCGGAACCCGAGGGCCTCATCTTCGGTGAGGACGATGAGCCCCTGGGAGAGCAGCCGGAAGCCCCCGGAGAGTTCGCCCACGGTGATTTCCACCCGGCTGCCGGGCTCCCAGGTGGGCGTCAGGTTGACTTCTATCTCTAAATTTTCTTCCTGCAGCAGACGGGCCAGGCGCTCGGCCCGGTGCCGACTTTTGCCCACCAAAACGACGTGAAAACCGCCCTGTCGCCACTCTTCCAGGCGGCCGGCCAGGGCCGGCACCAGTCGCCCGGCTTCGGTCCCGGCCTCGGCCAACTCCCGGGCCAAACCGTCGTTTTTCTCCACCCGGTAATGCCAGTCCTTCTCCGGGTGGGCGTGGCCCCAGGGCAGCAGCGGGCAGAAAACCGTGCTGAATCGGCCCAGGCGCTCCTCCCAGGGGACCTGGTCCAGCCAGCCCTGAGGCTCATGGGCCGTATCCTCCACCACCTTTTTCAGCTCCCGGGCCAGGCTCATGGGGTCCCAGGCCACCACCACGGTCTCCGGCGGCAGCAGGTCCCACAGGGTCTGGGGCTGGTCGTAAAATTCTGACAGAAAGCGTTCGATGCGGGGGAAGTGGCGGCCTTCCTGGACGTTTTCCCAAAACTGCGGGTCCTGGCGGCGCTTGCGCCGGGCCAGGGCGTGTTCCCGGGTCTCGCCGTCCAGCACCACTTCGCTGGCGGGCAACACCACTAACTCGTCCAGGTTCCCCAGGGACCGCTGCGTCGCCGGATCGAACCGCCGGATGGACTCCACTTCGTCGCCCCAAAACTCCAGGCGCACCGGCTGTTCATAGAGCGGCGGGAACAGGTCGATGATGCCGCCCCGGACGCTGAATTCGCCCTTCTCCTCCACCACCGGCCGCCGGGCATAGCCCCCATCCAGCAGGTGCTGGAGAAATCCCGGGCGCTCCAGGTTCTCGCCGGGCAGCACGTAGGCCAGCAGGTTCCGCACCCGCTCGGCCGGCGGCAGCTTCTGGCGCAAGGCCAGGGCCGGGGCCACCATGAAGAAGGGTTGCGCGGCGGTCAGGGCCACATAGGCCGCGGCCATCCTGGCGCAACTGATATCTGAGTCAAAGCTCAGTTCCCGGAAGGGCAGGACTTCGTGGCCCGGGAAGAGCCAAAGGCGCGCCCCGGGGCCGGCAGCCGGGTCCGCCGCCGCTCCGAGAAAAAAAGCCAGGTCCTTCAGGAAGGTCTCATGGCCCTCGCCGTTGGGGGTCACCAACAGGAAGGGCCGTTGCCAGTTGCCGAAAGAGGTTGGCCAGTAGGTAGGCCCCAGAGGCTGGGGTAAGACCTTGCAAAAAAACCTGGCTGGGTTCCTTGGCAAAACGCCGTCAAAAGGTGCTGGGATTCGACTCCCGTTGCCAAAGCAGAATGCATTGCTTAATGATATCCGTGAATTTATGAAATCTTCAAGTGGGCAGACACCGCGCTGCTCCAAGCCACGGCCAGACTGACCTGTAAGGCGGGCGTCCTCGCCCGCCATTGTAAGCCGGGCCTGAAAGCCCGCCTGCCGGATACCCTTGATTTTTCGAAAATCGGATTAATCATATTTCAGTTCTTAACTGCATGAGGACGGAAAAATCCATGAAAATTAGTCCGATTTTTATAATCTTTTTGGCCTTGGGAACCTTGGCCGGCGGCTGGCAGCCGGCCCAGGCCAATCCAAAAGAGGAACCAAAACGGAGTGCAACAATGAATGACACGCAAAAAAATCTGCCCGTCGCCACCCTGGCCGGCGGCTGTTTCTGGTGCGTCGAATCGGACTTCAGAAAGCTCCCCGGGGTGGTGAAGGTGGTCTCCGGCTATGCCGGCGGCCGCGGCGCCAATCCCACCTATGAAGACTATGCCGGAAAGGGCTACGTGGAGGCGGTCCAGGTCTTTTACGATCCTCAGAAGGTCACTTATCAGCAACTGCTGGACTACTTCTGGCGGCACCTGGACCCCACCGACGCCGGCGGGCAGTTCGTGGATCGCGGACCTCAGTACCGCGGCGTCATCTATTACCACGACGAGGAGCAAAGGCGCCTGGCGGAGGAGTCCAAAACGGCCCTGGGGCGTTCCGGACCTTTCCAGAAGCCCATCGTCACGGAGATCAGCAAGTTCACCAATTTTTATCCGGCGGAGGATTACCACCAGGATTATGCCCATAAAAACCCGGTGCGCTATAAGTATTATCGCTGGAATTCCGGCCGGGACCAGTTCCTGAAGAAGACTTGGGGCACAGAGATGCCGGCTGCCCCCGATGATCCGCCCGGTGACGCCCCTGCCGGCAGCCAGAAATATACCAAGCCCAGCGATGAGGTGCTCCGGAAAAAGCTGACCCCCCTCCAGTACAAGGTGACCCAGCAGGAAGGCACGGAACCGGCGTTTAAGAACGAGTATGCCGACAACCATCGGGAAGGCATCTATGTGGATATCGTCTCGGGCGAGCCGCTGTTCAGCTCCTTGGACAAATACGAGTCCGGCACCGGTTGGCCCAGCTTCACCAAACCCCTGGAGCCCGGCAACATCGTGGAGAAAAAAGACCGCCACCTCTTCACGGTGCGCACCGAGGTTAGGAGCAAACACGGCGACTCCCATCTCGGGCACGTCTTTGACGACGGGCCGCCGCCCACCGGTCTGCGCTACTGCCTGAACTCGGCCGCCCTGCGCTTCATCCCCAAGGAGGACCTGGAAAAGGAAGGCTATGGCCGGTATCTTGGCCTGTTCTCCAAACAGAAATGAGCCCAGGGCAGCAGTCCCTCTATCTTCGATTTAAGAAGGGCTTGGTGGCACAGGCTTTCTAGCCTGTGCGGAATTTTCGGCACAGCCTGGAAAGGCTGTGCCACTATATTGAGAAAGGTATTATGAACCGCTCCTGGCTGCCAGGCCGGCGGTTACTCCTCCGACCTCAGCCAGGTCCACCTCCGCCTGCAGGGTGAGGTAGACCTGCCGGCTCAGCCCAACCCCGCCATGCTCCATCTCCACGTTGTAGGTTATGCCGAAATCTTCGCGGTTGATGGCGGTCTTGCCCTCGAAGCCAAAGCTCGTATAGATCTTGCCATCATCCTCCAGGTGGGCCGGCCCGGCCCAGCGCACGTCGAGGCACACTGGCCGCGTTACCCCGCGTACGGTCAGGTCGCCGTGCACCCAGGCATGGTCCAGGCCGGCCGGCTCCACCCGCGTGCTTTTGAAGCTGATGGTCGGGTACTGGGCCACGTCGAAGAAATCAGGGCTCTTCAGGTGGTCGTCCCGCTGCGCCACCCCGGTGTGCAGGGATGAGGCGTCTATTTCCACCTCCACGGCGGAGGCCGCCAGGTTCAGCGGATCGAAATCCAGGGTTCCCGTAATTTTGTTGAACAAGCCGAGCACCCAGGTCACCATCATGTGGCGCACCGAAAATTCGGCGACGGTATGGTAAGAATTGATCACCCATTTGGCCACGACTTTCCTCCGATATGAGCTTGTTCTTCCCGGTTACAGTCCAGTTCCCCTTCCTGACCCGGTTCCTGATCCATCTCCCTTCCCCAAATTAATCACCCCAGGATTGGTTGTCACCCAAGGGAGAAATATATTGGCCGGATGAGACGGCACTAAAATTCAGCCATGACGTTATATATCTAGTCAATTATTTTCACTGATTGATTCATTTTATGAACATTTCCCTTTCTTACCCAACCAAACCCCTTAGCAGAAAAACCACCCTCAGGCCTTTCAACCCCGATAACTGTTCTTTTAACCGGCTCCTGAAGATATTTTTTCCCTAGCCCTGATTGCTTTTGGGCCCCCCTGGGTTGTACTTCCTTTTCTGGTATCCCTCCGTCCCGTAAAACTGGCAAGATAATTGCACAATTAAGCCTTGAATAAAGTAAAACTGCTCTACCTAAAATTTGCTTTCAGAAAAATGAACAAATTCCCCACCCGACCAGGGGAACCGAGAGGTGTGGCCGGATGGGATCGGCCGCTAGGCCATGATCCCAAAATCTACGATTCGGGAAGGTCAATTTGCTGATACTCACCCGCAGGGTTGGTGAAGGCATCCTCATTGGCGACGGCATCCGGGTGGTGGTTCTGGAAGTCCGGGGTAAACAGTTCCGCCTGGGGATCGAGGCCCCCATGGATGTGGTCGTCCTGCGGGATGAAATTTTCCAGCGTCTGGCCAAGGAAAACCTTCAGGCCTCCACCTTCCTTCTCCGTGACCTGCAAGACTTGAAGCAGCAGACCAACGGCAAAATCACCACCAGTTTCCGCCCTGCCGAGGCGCCGCCGGAGGTACCGCGCTTGCCGGTCGACACCGGTAAATTGGGGTCCATCCAGATCCCGGAAGATCAGCTCATCACCTTCAGTCAAGGCCTTTTGGGGCTCAACGAATTTTTTCAGTTCGTCCTGTTGGCTCCGCCGGAGACCTCGCCTTTTCTCATCCTGCAAGGCGTCGATCAACCGGAGCTGGCTCTGGCGGTGGTTGAACCAGCCAGCCTGGTGCCCAATTTCCGGTTTAACCGCCTCAACTCCAACCTGGAGGAGCTGAAAGCCCAAAGTCCCGAGGATTTACAGGTGTTCGTACCCCTGACCATCCCCAACGGACAGCCTGAGGCGGCCACCGCCAATCTGGTGACCCCCATCCTCATCAACCCGAGGCGTCGCCTGGGTAAGCAGGTAGTTCTGGAAAATCAGCAATATTCCCACCAACATCGCCTCCTGCCGAATTAACCGTTTCGGGGTCTCTCTCCCCACTTAACCCCAGGCGCCCGGCGGCGGGAACCGCGCCGGTCTAATCTTACTCAGAATGTCCTATTCCTTGACTCCACCCATATTTGTGCTAATATGTACATGCCTTTTTTATCGAGGGTTTCATTTGTAAAAATAACTGGTTAAGAACTCCGCCGCTCACTGCGGGGCCGCACCCTAGATATGTATGTGGTTATTTTAAACAAATCAATCCGCGTCAATTTGCCGTGTGGTTTTTTTAAACACCTCAAACCGCGTCAGGTCAAGCCATTACTGGTCGCCGACTTCAAGATGGAGGTAAACAAGGCATGAGCAAGGCAACCCTCAACCTTAATGGGATGACGGTGGAGTTCCAGCCCGGTCAGACCATTTTAGAAGTGGCCCGGGGGCACGGGATCTATACCATTCCCACCCTGTGCTATCTGAAAGATACTACCGCCACCGGATCGTGTCGCATGTGCATGGTGGAGGTGGAAAAGGCCCGGACCCTGCTGCCGGCCTGCGCCACCGTGGTCAACCCCGGCATGGTGATCAAAACCGAATCCCCCCGGATTGACGCCGCCCGCAAGATGGTCCTGGAACTGCTGCTGGGCTCCGGCAACCACAACTGCCTGGTCTGTGAGGCCAACGGCGAGTGCGAACTCCAGGCCCTGGCCTATCGCTATGAAGTCCCCACCCCCAGCTTTGCCAATCCTCCGGGCACCCAATACTATTACGAAGATAACAACAGCATGATCGTCCGGGACTTCTCCAAGTGCATCATGTGCGGCCGTTGCGTCCGGGGCTGCAATGAGCGCCAGGTCAACCAGGCCATTAGCATCGGCTACCGGGGCTCGCACAACAAGATTGTGGCCAAGGCGGATTATCCTTATATCGATTCAGACTGCGTCTTTTGCGGCGAATGCGTGCAGTCCTGCCCCGTGGGGGCCCTGCTGGATAAAAACGCCATGCACCAGGGCCGTTCCTGGGAGCGCCGCCACGTCCGCACCACCTGCCCCTATTGCGGGGTCGGCTGCCAGATCGACCTCCACGTCAAAGGCGGCCAGATCGTCAAGGCCATGGGCGCCCAGGCCCTGCCCAACGAAGGCCGGCTGTGCGTCAAGGGCCGCTTCGGCCTGGGCTTCGTGCAGCATCCGGACCGCTTGAAAACCCCGCTCCTCCGCAAAACCAAAAATGGCGAACTGCAGGAAGCCACCTGGGATGAAGCCCTGGATTTCGTGGCCAGCCGCCTGAAGGAAGTCAAGGAGAAACACGGCCCCGAAAAGATGGGCGGCTGGAGTTCGGCCCGGACCACCAACGAAGAAAATTATCTCCTGCAAAAACTGATGCGCGCCGTGATCGGCAGCAACCATGTCGATCACTGCGCCCGTCTCTGACACAGCTCCACCGTGGCCGGACTGGCCGCGTCCTTCGGTTCCGGAGCTATGACCAACTCCATCGCCGAATTGGAGGATGCCGATTGCATCCTGGTAATCGGCTCCAACACCAACGAAAACCATCCGGTGATTGCAGCCCGCATCAAGCGGGCGGCTCGCCTGAAAAATAAAGACCTGATCGTCATCGATCCTCGCAAACAAGATCTGGTGAAATTCTCCCGCCTCTGGCTGCGGCAGACTCCGGGCACCGACATCGCCGTGGTCAACGGCATGATGAATATCATCATCCAGGAAAAGCTTTACGACGAAACCTACGTCGCGCGAGCGCACCGAGAACTTCGAGGCCTTGAAAGAGATGGTGGCCAAGTACACCCCGGCCTATGTCGAAAAGATCAGCGGCGTCCCGGCCGACGCCCTGGCGGCGGCGGCCCGGATGTATGCCAGGGCCAAGGCCGGCTCCATCGTCTACTGCATGGGCATCACCCAGCACACCGTGGGCACCGACAACGTCAAGACCCTGGCCAACCTGGCCATGCTCTGCGGCAACGTCGGCATCTACGCCGGCGGCGTCAACCCCCTGCGCGGCCAGAACAACGTCCAGGGCGCCTGCGACATGGGCGGCCTGCCCAACGTCTTCTCCGGCTATCAGCCGGTCACCGACGCCAACAACCGCAAGAAGATGGAGGCGGCCTGGGGCGTTAAAAACCTCCCCGATTGGGTGGGCATGACCATGACCGACATGCTGCCGGCCATCTCCAAGGGCGGCATCAAGTCCCTGTACATCATCGGCGAAAATCCGGCCCTCACCGATCCCGACTCCGACCACGCCATCAAGGCCATGCAGCAACTGGACCTCTTGGTGGTCCAGGATATCTTTCTGACCGAAACCGGTAAGCTGGCCGACGTGGTCCTGCCGGCCTCCACCTTCGCCGAAAAAGACGGCACCTTCTCCAACACCGAACGCCGGGTGGCTCGGGTGCGCCAGGCCATCCCGCCGGTGGGACAAAGCAAACCCGACTGGAAGATCATCTGCGAGATTTCTAATCGCCTGGGCTATCCCATGAATTATGGCAGCCCCGAAGAAGTTTTCGAAGAGATTCGCCAGGTGACTCCCGCCTATGCGGGGATTTCCTATAAGCGTCTCGATGCCGGCGGCCTGCAATGGCCCTGCCCCAACGAGGAGCACCCGGGCACCGTCTATCTCCACAAGGACCGTTTCGCCAAGGGCCTGGGGACGTTTTTTGCCATCGACCACCACGATCCGGCTGAGATGCCCGACGCCCAATACCCGCTCTATCTCACCACCGGGCGGCTCTTGTATCAATATCATTCGGGCACGATGAGCCGGCGGGCCCCCGGCCTGGCGGAAAAAGCGCCGGAGTGCCAGGTGGAACTGGCCGCCTCGGATGCCGCCAAATACGGCATTGCCGCCGGCGACCAGGTGAAGATTCGCACCCGCCGCGGCGAGATCACCGCCAAGGCGCAAATCTCCGCCAAGGCCGTTCCCGGCACCGTTTTCCTGCCGTTTCATTTCGCCGAGGCCTCGGCCAATAAACTGACCAACGCCGCCCTGGATCCGGTCTCCAAGATTCCGGAATACAAGGTCTGTGCGGTGCAGATCGAGAAAGCATAAGGAGGCCGACCATGAGCACTCATTCAGGATGCACCTGCCAGACGGCAGCGCCCCTCAGCCCGGAAATAATGACTAAGGTGGACGCCATCATCAACCGGCACAAAGATCAGGCCGGCGCCCTGATGCCCGTCCTGCAAGAGGTCCAGGAGGCGGTGGGCTATCTCCCGCCCGCGGTCCAGGAGCGCATCGCTACTGCCCTCAATATCCAGGGCAGCGAAGTCTTTGGGGTGATGAGCTTCTATTCCATGTATACCTGGAAGCCCAAAGGCAAATACGTGATTCGCATGTGCGAGTCGCCGCCGTGCCACGTGGGCAATGCCGAAAACATGCTGCACGCCCTGCAGCAGGAACTGGGTCATCGGCGTGGGCGAAACCACCGCCGACGGCCTCTTCACCCTGGAGCTCACCGCCTGTCTGGGGGTCTGCGAAGTGGCCCCCGCCATGCAGATCAACGAAGTGGTGATCGGCAACCTCACCCCCGCCAAGATCAAGCAGGTACTGGGCGACTACCGGGCCGGCAAAGTCCCGGACTATAAACAGTTGCCTTTTAGCACCAATGATTTCCGCAAGTATAAACAGAGTCCCACCGAGCTGATCCTGCTGGACCACGTCGGCGTCATCGATCCCACCAAGGTCGAAGATTATGTGGCCAAGGGCGGCTACACCACCTTGAAGAAGGTGGTCACCACCATGACCCCGGAGGCGGTGGTGGAGGAAGTGAAGACCTCCGGCCTGCGCGGCCGGGGCGGCGCCGGTTTCCCCACCGGCCTCAAGTGGTCCTTTACCCGGCCGTTGCCCGCCCCGAAATACGTCATTTGCAACGCCGATGAAGGTGAACCCGGCACCATCAAGGACCGCTACCTCATGGAGGGCGACCCCCACAAGGTCCTGGAAGGCATGGCCATCGCCGGCTTTGCCGTCGGGGCCTCCAAGGGCTTCATCTATGTCAGGGGCGAATACTACCTCTCCAAGCTTAGGCTGAACCAGGCCATCGCCCAGGCGAAGGCCAAGGGCTATTTAGGGGAGAAGCTCTTCGGCACCGACTTCTCCTTTGACATCGAAGTCCGCTCCGGCTTCGGCTGCTACATCTGCGGCGAGGAAACCGCGCTCATCGAATCGATTGAGGGCAAGCGCGGCTATCCTCGCATGAAGCCGCCCTTCCCCGGCGTCGCCGGTCTCTGGCATCAGCCCACCATCGTCAATAACGTCGAGAGCCTGGCCAGCGTCCCGGCCATCCTGGAGAAAGGCGGGGCCTGGTACAAATCCCTGGGCACGGCCGATACCACCGGCACCAAGATCTACCAGATCATCGGCCACGTCAAGACCCCGCAGATCGTGGAAGTGCCGGCGGGCATCACCTTGCGGGAACTGATCGACAACTACGGCGGCGGTCTGCGTCAAGGGCAGCAAGTTCAAGATGTGCCAGACCGGCGGCGCCTCGGCCGGCCTGGTCACCGAGGCAGCCCTGGACACCCCCATCGACTATGGCTCCATGTCCAAGGTCGGCGGGGCCTTGGGCTCCGGCACCATGCTGGTGATGGACGAAGGCGTTTGCGCCGTGGACTTTATCCGCTCCGTGGCCCAATTCTTCCGCCATGAGTCCTGCGGCCAATGCACCCCCTGCCGGGAAGGGACGCCCCGCCTCCTGGAAACCATGACCCGCATCTGTCAGGGCCGGGGCAAAATGGAGGATCTGGACTTTATGGAGCGGCTGGCCGGCGTCTTGACCGACGCCTCCTTCTGCCCCCTGGGGCAGACCGCGGCCCAACCCATGATGAGCGCTTTGAAGAACTTCCGCCAGGAATTCGAGGAGCACATCCAGGAGAAGAAATGCCGGGCCGGAGTCTGTAAGCTCGGCTAAAGTGTATAATTCTAGCACCACAGCAAGGGCCGCCCCGGCAGCTGCCCGGGGTGGCCTTTGCTGTCTCGTGCCAATGCATCTAAGAAGCCCAGGATCACCGGGTTAAAGGTGCCTTTGTGACCTGATCACCGCATACAACCATTCCCAGCTTCCCATCTAAAGTTCAAGCCCTTTTCCTCAAAAAAATTTATTCCGCCCACTCAGCGGGGCCCTTGACTTTGACCCTTGCAAGTCTAATATATATAACCTATTATATATAACAGGAAATCTTATTAGCCTCGAACAACTATCCTCACCGAAAAGAGGAAGCGATTCATGAAGTTAAAGATAATGCTGCTCCTGGTACTGGCTGCACTATTCCTGCTGGTCTCACTGGCTCAGGCTGAGAAATTGCTGTGCGTTTACAGTCAAACCCTCAGGGGCGAGGAAACGGTGAATTTCTGCCTGGCTAAAGGGGAAAAGTTCGCGGTGGTGGATCCGTATGGCTTGGTGCATATCTTAACCCCGGAGGAAGTGGAGCTGACCCGGGCCTTCAACCCCAAGCTCTTTGAAACGCGGGCCTTTGGGGCCAAGTATTTCAAGGAAGCTCCCGATATTCCGCCGCTGCCGGTCTCTCCGGAGCAGTAGGCTAGGGGCGGGGCCGCCTCTCCAGCCCCCCCTCCCCTTCCTCCGGCCTGGCGTCGGCCTTAAGGCTTTAAAGGGCCCGGCTCCACAGCGAAAAATTATTCTCACCTGCAGAGAGGAAACGATCCATGAAGGTCAAAATAATGCTGCTCCTGGTGCTGGCTGCACTATTCCTGCTGGCCTCACTGGCTCAGGCCGAGAAATTGCTGTGTATCTCCACCCAAGGCCTCAAGGGTGAGAAAACGGTAAACTCTTGTTTGGCCACGGGGGAACGATTCGCCATGGTGGACCAGTATGGTTTCGCCAAGGTTCTGAGCCCGGAGGAAGTGGAGCTGACCAGACCCTTTAATCCTAAGCTCTTTGAGAGTAAGGCCTTTGGGGTCAAGTATTACAAGTTAGCCGCAGACATAGATTACTGCACCGAAGAGATCGGTCGAAAATAGGGGGGCTTCCCTCCCTTTGCTCCGGCCCGGCCTCCAGGCTTGAAGGGCCCGGCGCCGCCGGAAGACACCCTGCGGCCTTAGTGCCGGGAGAGCGCCAGGCGATCATGGGCCGGAAACGGTCTGGTCCGCCGGCCCTTGGGGGCCTTGCCAATTAGGTCAGATAACCCGTCCCGGGCGCAGAATTTCGTTATCTTAACCCGGTGCCTTTACAAAATTATGATTTTTGGTGAGCAAGAATATTTAAGTTGACTTTTTAACCCTCACAACTATATTATATGCGCGGAAAGGAGTTTGCGGCTTTTTCTCAATTACTCCACTAGGGGGGGAAAGCCGGGTATCAACCTTAGCGAGAAGGAGGAGAGTATGCGTTCAAAAGTACTAGTAGTAGGGTTGATGGTGGCTTTGGTGGCAGTATTTTGCTTTTCGACCGTCGCCATGGCACAGGTGAGATCGGGCGCCAAACTGCTTTGCGTCTCTAAGCAGGAGCTCAAGGGGGAAGAGACGGTAGCCTCGTGCCTGGCCAAAGGTGAGCGGTTTGCCGTGATGGATCCTTACGGCATCGTGCGGATCCTGACCCCGGAAGAAATCGAGCTAACCAAGGCTTTCAATCCCAAGGCCTTTGAAACTCGGGCCTTCGGCATGAAGTACCAGAAATTGGCTCCGGCGATCGCGCCATTGCCGGTATCCCCGGAAGCTGGCGGTTGATCTAGCCAACCAGGATTTGGGATCTCTTGCTGAGAGATTCTGACTGTTCGACAAAATAAGCCCTCAAAGATTTCTTTGGGGGCTTTTTTGTGGGGATGAGGTTTAAGCAGGCGCCGCCGGCCCTCAAATATCGATCTTAGCGCTCCCCAACCTCTTTAAAGAACCGGACTTGGATAGTTCACCGGGTAAGTGGCACTGGACCGCTGGATGCTTATCTTGGCTTCAGGAGATCCTGCCGCCTGCCAGGGTCCAAACCATGCCCCTTCTTCAGGAGGTCCCACTCATGGAAGCCATGACCAGTTTCGCAGTATCACGCCGGAATTTTCTGATCCGGGGCGGCGCCCTGGCCGCGGGCGCGGCCCTGCTGGGTCCGGCTCAACTCCTGGCCGCCGAAAAGAAAGAGTCGGCCGCAGCCGACGTCACCCCCACCGAGGACTTGATGCGGGAACACGGGGTCCTGCGCCGCCTCTTGTTGATTTATGACGAATTGAGGCGCGGCTCAATGGCGGCAAGGAATTTCCGCTACCGGCGCTTTCGGGGGCCATTGATCTGATGCGCCGCTTTATCCAGGACTACCACGAAAAGGATGAAGAAGACTTCCTCTTCTCCAGGTTTGAGAAGGCCGGCAAGCTCACCGACCTGGTGAAGGTCCTGTCCGCCCAGCATCAGGCGGGCCGTAAAGTCACCGCCCAACTCCAGGGTTTGGCAACCGCCGCCACCCTGCAACAACCGGCCGAGCGGCAAAAGCTAAGCAAAAATCTCGAGGCCTTCAGCCGCATGTACCGGCCCCACGCCGCCTGGGAAGATACGGTGCTCTATCCGGCCTTCCGGTCGGTCATCACCCCCCGGGAATTCGTAGCCCTGGGGGACAAATTTGAAGATAAGGAACAGGAATTGTTCGGCAAGGACGGCTTTGAGAAGATCGTCGTCCAGGTGGCGGGGCTGGAGAAACAGTTAGGCCTCTACGACCTCTCCCAGTTCACCCCGAAAGGCTAAGCCGGCAAAGAGCGGGCGTCTCCGCCATCCCTTGAAAAGGCCCGGAAGCCCAGCCGGCGCTACTTCTGGGCCGCCGCCGGCGCGGCCTCCTTGACCGGGACCATGATGGCATCCCAGCCTTGCCGCTTGGTCAAAAATCCGGAGCCGTGGGTGACCAGACCGGTCAAAAACCACTGTTGCCGGCCATCGGGACGGCTGAGGAGCTGGAAGTTGCCGGCATAAACTACCGGTCTTGACGCCCTATCGCCGGGGTTGACGATGGACACGTAAGCCACCTGGGTGGCGCCGGCGGCCTCCGGTTTATAAAGGCCGTAAAATTCTGCCACCTTGCAGTAACTGGGATTCCAACTATCCAGGGTCTGCTGGGCTGCCGTCGCGCTCAACGGCGGCTGCGCCGCTGAAGGCGGCACCGTGCACCCCAGGAAAAAGGCCACGGGAATGAGCAGCCCCACCAGGCCGCGCCAACCTGAGAACTTCATGGCTTCCTGCTCCTTTTTCAGAGTTCAAGGTTCCAGGTTCAAAGTTCAAAGTTTACCGCTTACCTAACTTTGAACCTTGAACTTTGAACTTTGAACTATTTTAAGAGCCCGGCCTCCTGGAGCCAGCCCAGCACCTGCTTCATCGCCTCCTGCCCTTGGGAGGCCAGCTTGCCTTTCTGGTCAAAAATCATGAAATGCGGGATGGAACGGAGCCCAAGCTGCTGCGCCAACGGCGATTGCCAATCGATGTGGCCGGAAACCTCAGAGCGTTGGATGTCCACCTTTTTAATCGCCAGGTCCGAGCGCTTCTGGGCCAGTTGCTCCAGGAGCGGGGCCAGTTGCATGCAGGGCGGACAGTACTGGCTGTAACAATCCACCACGGTGGTTTTCCCCTTCACCGGCAGCGACTTGAGGTCCAGGGTCTGGCCGCTCCGGCCGGGATTGCCGTCCTGCACCGCCCCGGCCATCACCTGCCCGGCGAGCGCCAGGAGAAGAAAAAACCCCAAAAAACCGCAGGTTAAGACCCACTTGACTGGGCCCACCATTGTTCTTAGATATGCCCTCCTCGCCAACTTGTCAATCATTTTCCTGTTGTGCTCCCTGTTTCGGTATTGAGACCTCTGCGAAAAGCCTTTTTGTCATCCTGAGCGAAGCGAAGGATCTCAGTTTTGGTGGCACAGGTTTTCTGGCCTGTGCTGGAATAGGCACAGCCCGGAAGGCTGCGCTACCAAACCGGATTCTTCGGTCGCTGCACTCCCTCTGAATGACAGGTGTGATGACTTTCGCAGAGGTCTCGTATTTAAGATCAAGGGCCGGCCGTCCCGGCCCCCCACGATAATCAGCTTGCTATTGGCGGATTCGGCCAGAGCCCGGGGGTTCCGATCCCTTTCCAGCGCCACAGTGGCTCGGACCAACCCTGGGAGATGATCCTTTGGAAGTCCTGGATCCCCTGGGCTTCGCTGCGTTTGCGCTCGGCCTCCTGGCGCTCTTTGTCCAGCGCGCCGCGCCTCTGTTGGGCCTGCTGGTCCGCGGTCGCAGGGGCGGGGTTCCCCCCTCCCTACTTCTTGAGCAACCGGCTCCGGGGGTGGCCCACATTCGCGAACACCGCCTGAAAGTCACGATATAGCCTTTTGTTGTGGCGCACCCGGTGACATTTCTTCAGATAAGTCTGGGAATCAGGGTTTTCCGCCAGCAGGTCCAGCCCCTCCCAGCGCTCCCGCCGGGGATAGGCGTAATAGGGGTAGGCCTTGGGAACCCCCCGGATGTAAGTGACCTGGGGCACGACCCACTCCAGCCGGGCCAGGTAGAGGCGGTGCATGCCGTCATTGATGAGCAGGGCCACGGTGCCGTCGGCCTCGATGGACTCCTCCACGATGGGAGGATAGAGATCGTAGGTCGCCTCCGAGCCGTCCTCCCGGCGCACGCTATAGGTGATGTAGCCGTCCAGGTGGAACAGGTCCACCCCCCGTTCAGCCAGACTCCAGCGCAACTCCTGGATCTTGCGTAACTCCTTGAGCCACAGGTAATTTTGCGGCGGGTGGAGGCAATCAGTATGGATCTGCTCCAGGCTGATCAGGGCCTGTTCATAAATCAGAACCTCGGTCTGCTCCATGAGGGGTACCCGCCGAAGACAGGCGATCAATTCTGCCGCTGAATGCTGTTCGAGGGCAATGATGTCCATTTACTGAAACATTACCTGAGTGAAGTTCAGAATTTAGATACCTGCCGTTAGATTTTACCATCATTCCCACGCCCCGGGAAAATTATTTGGGTCTGGCCTCATTCTTTCAGGGGCGCCCGAGTTCCGATCTAAATCTAATCAGGTCCGATTATTGTGCATAAAAAACTACAAAATTTTTTGCAAATCTATTAACATGCGTCAACATCGGCGATGACGGATAATTTACTGGGAAGGGAGTAAGATGATGAATTTTTTAGTTAAAAATAGTTTAACCGGCGTGGCTATTTCGGTATTTACTTTACTTCTGGGGTCGTCTGAGCGCTTATCCGGCTTCTTATCATTTCACTCAGTTCGATTACCCCGCCGCTTATGATACGGTTCCCCAGTCAATTAACCAGCTCGGTCAGATTGTGGGCGGCTGGCGCAACGGCCCGGAGGGCCAACCGGGCACGGTTGAAAAAGGCTTCTTCAAAGAGGGCGCCAGCTTTTCCTCATTCGTGGTTCCCGGCTTCACCTCGACCTGGAGCAGCGGCATCAATGCCTCCGGTCAGATCGTCGGGAGTTGCGGCGGAGAGACTCAGCACGGATTTTTAACAGACGGCAATACCCCCATCACCTTCGATTATCCCGGCGCCTTCTTCACCAATGCCGCCGGCATCAATGATCTGGGACAAATTGTCGGGGTTTACGGGGACGCCAACGGCGGGCATGGTTTTTTGAAAAATGGCAGCAACTTTGCGCCCATTGATTGCCCTTTTGGAAGTAATACTGCGGCCCTGGCCATCAATAAGCTGGGGCAAATTGTCGGCACCTATCAGGTGGGCAGCGGCGATACCGCTTTAACCCATGCTTTTCTGAAAGAAGGGACCAACTTCACCCCCATCGATTTTCCGGAAGCCCAGGAAACCCAGGCTTGGGGCATCAATAATCAGGGCCAGATTGTTGGTTATTACGAACCGGGTGGGGGAAGCCGGGGTTTTCTTAAAACCGGGTCAAGCTACCAGACGATTTGGGTTCCAGGTTCAACGACGACACGCGCCTTGGGAATTAATGATCGCGGCCTGATTGTGGGAGTCTTCTGGAACGGAAATGGCCCATTCCACGGCTTTCTGGCCACCCCGGTCGGCAACCCTGCTTTAAGCCTGTTGCTCTTGGATTAGACTTTACCAAAGGCTCTTCAGCCGGCGGCGGCAAACCGCCTCAACAACGGCCGCGCAGGGAGCGGCTGGAGGGACCTAAGAGAAAGGGGCCGAACCAGTCCCGGATGATGTAGCCCCGGGAAGACTCGGGGTCAAGGACTTCGGCCTCCGGCTCCACCGCCGTTCCCATCAGGTGGCTAGGGGTGCCGGCCGGCACTTCATCCCCCAGAGCCGCCGCCAGCCAGAACAAAATATATTCATCTCGGTCGAAATTTGCCATTGGTTTATCTCTTAACCATTTAGATGCAACATCCATTCCAAAAGTTAATTATAGGACTGGCATCGCCCGCCACTTGGGTTTCCGTCCGTTGGCGCCGGCTAAAATAATAATAGGGCGGGCCGCCCCCGCCGAATTACGAGGGCCATGGGGCGCCCAGGCTCCCTGCCCTGCTTCTCTCGAAACTCGAAACTCAAAACTTATCAGGCCAGCCCTGTAGCAAGCAGTCTTCACATCTGGGTTGGGGACGACAAAATTCCTTCCCCAGCCGCACCAACAGGGCGTGGTATTCCTGATAGAGCCCCACGTCCGGCCTCAGGTGGTCCATGAAGAGCCGGCGCAACTCCTCGTAGGTACAGGATTCGGGGGCCAGGTGGTGCCGGTTCAGAATGCGAAAAGTATAGGTATCCACCACAAAGGTGGGCTTATTCAGGGCATAGAGCAGGATGCTGTCGGCGGTCTCCGGGCCGATTCCCTTCACCTCCAGAAGCACCGGCCGCAATGCTTCCAGGTCTTCCCGGGCCATCGACTCCATGGCGCCTTGATACCGATCCTGAAGAACGGCCAGAAAATTTTTCACCCGCCGCGCCTTGAGGTTGTAGTAACCCGCCGGCCGGAAGAGCCCGGCCAGTTCCGCCTCCGGCAGCGCAGTTAAAGCCTGGGCCGTCAGGCGGCCTTCGGCCTTGAGCCGCGCCATCACCTTGGCCACATTGTTCCAATTGGTGTTCTGGGTCAGGATGGCCCCCAGGGCCACTTCAAAAGGGGTCTCTCCAGGCCACCAGCCCTGGGGCCCGAAGGCCTGCCACAACTTCTCGTAAAGCTCCTGAAGTAATTTTCCCGCCTTGGCCGGGGTCATGATTACCTCTAAATAGTTGCCGCTAACCGGCTGGCGCGCTTGCGCCTGGGCCGGTTTTCTATTTTAGCATTTTTTTTGGGCGGGGCCTGTGATATAAGTTTATTGTTATTAAGCCAGAATTTCCTACGGAAGCCGGGCGCTCTTCTTAGCCGGCGCTAAAGTTGCCGATATCAGGACCTAATTTTGAGCAAACGCGTTGTTTTTAAGCCATATGACATAACGGTTGAGGTGCCCGAAGGAGAGAATCTCCTGCGGGTCGCCCTGCAGGCGGGAGTGCACATCAACGCCTCCTGCGGCGGCGAAGGCGTCTGCGGCAAGTGCCGCATCCTGCTGGAGTCCGGCGAACTGGACAGCCTCCGCACCGGCCTGCTGGGCGACGATGACTGGAACCTGGGCTACCGCCAGGCCTGCCAGTCCCGGGTGTTGTCCGACGTAGTGGTGCGCATTCCCCCGGAATCCCTCCTGGACCGCCGCACCCTGACCCGGCGCCGGGGCGGCGTCGGCCTCCGGCCCAGCCCCATCGATCTGGCGGCCTTGAAGGCTGAAGGCCTCTATAACCCGGCCTTCAAAAAGAGATTTGTCCAACTGTCGCCGCCCACCCTGGCGGATAACATCAATGACCTGGCCCGCCTGGAGAATGGGCTGGCGCGCCAGCATGCCGTCGACAGCCTCACCCTGGACTTCTTCCTGCTGCGCAAACTGGCCCCGGTGATGCGCCAGCAGGACTTCCAGGTCACCGCCACCCTCGATTTCTCCCGGCGCCGCTTCCGTTCTCCTCACCTGATGAATGTGGAGGCCGGCGACACCACCCAACGCCACTTCGCCTTGGCCATCGACATCGGCACCACCACCGTCTGGGTGCAACTCCTGGACCTGGCCAAGGGCGAAATCCTGGGCCACGCCGCCGACTATAACTCCCAGATGAGCTATGGCGACGACGTCATCACCCGCATCGTTTTCAGCCAGAAAGAGCAGGGGCTGCAAAAGCTGCAAAAATCGGTGGTCTCCACCATCAACCAGGTGATGCACCGGCTGCTGAAGCAGCATAAGTTGGCGGTGGAGGAGATCTCCCACATCACCATGGCCGCCAACACCACCATGACCCACCTCTTCTACGGCATCGACCCCAAAAACATCCGCCTGTCGCCGTATATCCCCACCGCGGGCAGCATTCCGCTGGTGCGGGCCCTGGACCTGGGTCTGGAGGTGCCGGACCACGTCTTTATCTACAGTGTCAGCTCCGTGTCCAGTTACGTGGGCGGCGACATCGTCTCCGGGGTCCTGGCCTCCGGCATCTACAAGGACCCCAAGCTGACCCTGTTCATCGATATCGGCACCAACGGCGAGATCGTCATCGGCAACCAGGCCTGGCTGGCCTGCGCCGCCTGCTCCGCCGGGCCGGCCTTCGAAGGCGGCGGCATCAAGTTCGGCATGCGGGCCTCTGCCGGGGCCATCGAAGACGTCATCATCAATCCCGAGACCTTTGAACCCACCCTCATCACCATCGACATGGTGAAACCCAAGGGCATCGCCGGCTCCGGCCTGATCAACCTGATGGCCGCCATGATGGAGGCGGATATCATCTCCCCCAACGGCAAGTTCCGGGAGGACCTGAACACCCCGCGCATCCGCCTGGGGGACAGCGGCCGGGAGTACGTCCTGGTCTTCGCCTCCGACACTCATGGCGGGGATGACCTCACCATCAGCGAGGCGGACATCGACAACCTGATGCGGGCCAAGGGCGCCATGTTCGCCGGCTACCTCACCCTGCTGGAAGCCGTCGGCCTCAAGCTCCAGGACCTGGAGCAGGTGATCCTGGCCGGGGCCTTCGGCAACTTCATCAACATCGAAAACGCCATCGCCATCGGCCTGCTGCCGGACCTGCCCCGGGACCGCTTCCAGTTCGTGGGCAATGCCTCCCTCCAGGGCGCCACCCTGCTGGCCTTCTCCCGGGAATTGCTGGCGGAGGAGCGCCGGGTGGCCGAAATGATGACCAACTTCGAACTCTCCGAAACCCCGGGCTTCATGGACCAGTACGTCGCCGCCCTCTTCCTGCCCCACACCCAGATGGAGTACTTCCCCACCGTCACCGAACGCCTCCGGGCCGCCAAGGGGTGATGAGAACTAATTGCAGGGGATAATAGAATGGCCTTATCTCAAGATGTCGTTGATCGACTTCGTAGTTGCAAAAGGCCTATTGGAGAAGATTCGATTCCTCCCATCGGCGCGTCCTGATCGTATTTCTTTGGCTCAAGCCGTTCTCGCTGCTCACGACGCTGCAGAACTTGCATCTGCGGCAGTCGCTCGGCATCTTAATTGCTTGCCAGACTCTCAAAAAATATATCTCATGGATATTCTTTCAGCTATAAAGAAAAACCAGGGGGCGGTTGTAGCCGGTCGTGATTACTTCTCACAGCTCAATAGTGTTAGAAATTCATTAAAGCATCAGGGAATTTTTGCAAATCAGCAAGATTGGTATCGGGTTGGGGAACGAACATATGATCATGTATCGGAGTGGTGCCAGCAATATCTCGGGCTTTCCCTGAACGAATTGGATGAATCGGCTCTTATTGCAAATCAAGATGTCAAGGAGTTATCCGATACCGCTAAGGATCTTTTCCAACAGGGTCAGCACAAGAGATGCTTGGAGCATCTTGCACTAGCCGCCGAATACCTTTTTAAAAGTAACCAAGCCTTCGAAATCTCATAGTGGGCAGGGCCAGAGCAGAAGACGCCATCAAACTTGCTGCGTTTGGCGTTCATGCCAATGATTATCTCGCCCTTCAAGAATTTCTTCCATTAGTTACCTATGACGGTGATCATTATGGTTTCAGATGGGAACAAGGAAAATATGGCCACCCGGGCAACTGGACTAAAGCCGCAGCTGAGTTCTCGCTAAAAACATTTGTCAATGTGGCACTTAGAATCCAAGATGCCGATTGGATTCCTGGAGCCATAGAGTTCAATTTACTTTATGAGCATAAGATTACGGCTTCGGTCGATGGTGTGGAGATAATCCAGGAAAAGCCAAGTGGTGGTGGTATATTTGATCGACTTACCCCAGAGCGCGCGGTTATTAGAACTCTCAAGAAGGGTGAATCCCTCCGATGTCAGGTATTACAAAAAGAAAGGTCATTGTCTTTTGCTACTGGACTCTTATCTGATTTTGTTGGAAAAGAGAAAAACCCCATCCTATCAATATGTAGTTTTGATCCTCTCCTTTGGGGTGAGGTGCAAGCAGATAAGGTTCATGTTACTTGTGTACCCAAAGATAGCGAATTAGTTCGTAAGTATTTTCCAGATCTTCCCGAGGTTGAGCACGAACCTTGACGATGATCGCCAAAGGATTACCTCCCCTTCCCCTCCTTCCATTGGCATAAATAGGGGCGACCCAGCGGGTCGCCCCTACATTTTTTCTCATAAGGGGTTGGGGGAGGGAGTTTGAGGGAGGGGGCAGGGGCCGTCGGCCCCTGGCCCCCTCCCTCAACTATTACATCTACCCCAGCTTCTTCATCAGCCACGCCATATTCTGGGCCAGGTCTGCATGGTCTTCATCCCCTCGGCGTCATTGGCGGCGTCGCCGGGCTTCAGGCCGTAGGCGATGGGCCAGTAGGTGGACCCCGGGGTGAACATCCCCATGATGACGAACCAGAACTGCAACTGGGCGTAGGTGAAATTGACCCCGGCCCGCCGGGCCACCACCACGGGTGAGCCCACCTTGCGGTAAAAGGGGTTGTCGCCCTGGCGGGCCACGTAGCCGGCCCGGTCCAGCAGGGCCATGAGGTTGGGGGTGGCGGAGCCGAAATAGACCGGCGAGCCCACCAGGAGGCCGTCGGCCGCGGCCATGGCCTCATAAACCGGCATGAAGTCGTCTTCCTGGGCGCAGCGGTTCTTCTCCTTGGCGCATTTCATACAGGCCCGGCAGGGCAGGATCTGCTTGTCGTGCAAGGAGATGTACTCCGTCTCCAACCCTTGCTGCTCCAAGACCTTCAAGGCCTCGTGCAGCAGCAGGTTGGTGTTTCCCTGGGGCCGGGGCGACCCGGAAATGGCCAGTACCTTCAAGGTTGTTCCCTCCTTATCTCGGTTTATTAGCTTTTAAGCTAACATCTACCAATACAAATTTATGAGCTCGCTCCGATGAACCGCCGATATTCACGAGATGAAGTAAGGGCACTCGAGCCGCTCTACGGCGCACGTCCTCACCTGCCGCGGATTTTTCTTCCCAACTCGAAAAGACTTGACAGCCCAGCGAATTTTATCCTAATAAATGAGTGAACGCTCACATCGATTATTCCCTATGGCCCGCAACGGCAACAATACCAAAGAACTGATCGCCCGCACCGCCCTGGAACTCTTCGTGGGGAAGGGCATCACCGAGACCACCGTCCGGGATATCGCCGCGGCCGCGGGCCTGGCCGAAGGCACCCTTTACCGCCACTTTGACAGCAAGGACGAGCTGGCCTGGGAGCTGTTTCATACCAATTACACCGCCTTCGCCCAGGAACTGGACCGCCTGCAGCAGGAATATGAGACCTTACAAGGACAAGCTGGCTGCCATGATCCGGCAGTTCTGCACCTTCTTCGACCAGGACCCGGTGCTCTTCAGTTACCTGCTGCTGGCCCAGCACGCCCAGCTCAAAAAGGTGACGCCGGAGATGGACACCGCGGTGACGGTGCTGCAAAAGGTCATTGCCCAGGGCATGGCGCGCCGGGAAGTGCCGGAGACGGAAGTGGAGGTGGCCGCGGCCATGGTGCTGGGGGTGGTGCTCCAGGTGGCGGTCTTCAAGGCCTATGACCGCATCAGCCAAAACCTCTCCGACCTGAGCGAGACCCTGGTGGCCGCCTGCTGGCGGGTCTTGGCGGGGGATTAAGGCCTGGGCGCCGCGCCCCCTTCTCCTTGATTTCTGCGCCCTGGTTGAATATATTTAACTGTT
Source organism: uncultured delta proteobacterium (assembly GCA_963796215.1). Lineage (GTDB taxonomy): Bacteria > Desulfobacterota > Desulfobaccia > Desulfobaccales > 0-14-0-80-60-11 > JAPLJC01. The sequence goes on from CAWCKU010000012.1 coordinate 99,525, forward strand.
AGTATCCAAAGAGAAAGAACATGAGCCGAGAAGAACTTAAAGCCAAAATTAAGGCCGCGGCCCCGGAGGGCAAGATCTCCTGCGCCGCCGCCATGCGCCTGGCCGAGGAACTGGTCATCTCCCGTAAGGACATGGGAAAACTCCTCAACGAACTGCAAGATCAAAATCAAGCAGTGCCAGCTGGGTTGTTTTTAAGCCGCATCCCATTGGAATGCCGGGCAGGCCTTGGTTAACTGGTTTACCCAAAAACTAAAAACTGACTACTGACCACTGACTACTTATTTATATGTCCCATCTATTCGGTCCGGTCCCTTCCCGCCGCCTGGGACGGTCCCTGGGGGTCGACTTGGTCCCCCGGAAGACCTGCCCCTTTGACTGCATCTATTGCGAGGTGGGGCCCACCACCAATCAGACCGTGAAACCCGCCTGGAATACCAGGCGGAGGCGATTCTGGCCGAACTGGCCGCCTATCTGCGCCAGGGGCCGCCGGAGCTGGACTACATCACCCTGGCCGGCAGCGGCGAGCCCACCCTGAACCTGGGCCTGGGCCGGATCATTCGCCGGATTAAGGCGCTGACCGGCACCCCGGTGGCGGTGCTGACCAACGGCGCCTTGCTTTACCTGCCGGAGGTGCGCCGGACGAACTGGCAGGCTGCCGACCTGGTCCTGCCGTCCCTGGACGCCGCCCGGGAGGAGACTTTCCGGGCCATCAACCGGCCCCTGCCCGATTACCCGTTAAGCAGACTGATCGAAGGCCTCGAAGCCTTCCGCCGGGAATACTCCGGGCAAATCTGGCTGGAAATCCTGTTGCTCAAGGGCCTCAACGATTCGCCGGCGGACCTGGAGGCCCTGCGCCGGGCCCTTAAGCTGCTGGCGCCGGACAAGGTGCAGCTCAACACCGCGGTGCGCCCCGGGGTGGAGGACTATGCCCGGCCCCTGAACCTGGCCGAGATGGACGCCATCGCCACTTACCTGGGACGGGTCGAAGTTGAGGTGATCGCCGCCGGCAACGGCGCCGCCTCACAGGCCGTGGCCTGCGATGACGCCGTCCTGGTGGAGATGCTGGCCCGGCGGCCCATGACCGCCGCCGATCTGGCCAGGGTCTTGGGGCTCCCTTTACCACTGGTGCGCCAGCGCCTCCTGCACTTATGCGAGACCGGCCAGGTTGCTGGCCAGCCTTACTGCGACCAGGAATTTTACCGCCAGGTTTCCGAAGCCTGAGTCTGCGCCGGGTCGCGTTCACACGCCACAGGCTGGAAAGCCTGTGCTACCGATAGAAAATAGCAGTACCCAAGCCAAGACTCAGCGATCCGCTCATTCGGGGGATGCGAATATGCCTGAAAGATTCGATGTGGGAATGGATGTCGGTTCGGTTAGCGTCAACCTGGTGGTCATGGACTCCCAGGGCCGGGTGGTGCGGGAAGAGTACCGCCGCCACCTGGGGGACACCTACCGCACTGCCTTAAATCTCCTGGAAGCCTTGGAGCCTGAGTTTCCGGCGCAGTCCATCCGCCTGGCTGCCTTCACCGGCATGGGCGGCGAACGGCTGGCCGAGATTCTGGGCGGCTCCTCCATCAACGAAGTCATCGCCCAGGGCCGGGGCACTCACCACTTCTGCCCCGAGGCCCGCACCATCATCGACATGGGCGGCGAAGACGCCAAGATGATCATGGTGGCCGAAGAAGACGGCCACCTGGTGATCCAGGACTTCGCCATGAACACCATGTGCGCCGCGGGCACCGGCTCCTTCCTGGACCAGCAGGCCCACCGCCTGGGCTACACCATCGAAGAATTCAGCGAGCTGGCCCTGAAGTCCACCACCCCGCCCCGGGTGGCCGGCCGCTGCAGCGTCTTTGCCAAGACCGACATGATCCACCTGCAGCAGGGGGCCACCCCGGACTTCGAGATCATCGCCGGCCTCTGCCAGGCCATGGCCCGCAATCTGAAGAGCAACATCGGCAAGGGCAAGACCATCACCCCGCCGGTGGCCTTCCAGGGGGGCGTGGCCCACAACCTGGGGGTGCGCCAGGCCTTCCGCCAGGTCTTCGGCTTCGACGACGCCGGCCTCATCATCCCGCCGCACTTCTGCGCCCTGGGCGCGGTGGGCGCCGTCCTGGTGGCCCGGGAAAACCCGCCCGCCGATTTCTCCCTGGACCTGGAGCCCCTGCGCCGCCATCTGGAGCAGGAAACCGAGCAGACCCGGCACCTGCCGCCGCTTGACCCCGCCGCGGCAGTTGGGGCCGGAAGACTACCAGGTCGTGGCGCTGCCCGACGACGGCAGCGTGGCCGAAGCCTACCTGGGCATCGACGTGGGCTCCATCAGCACCAACGTGGTGGTCATCGACCCCGAAGGCCAGGTCCTGGCCCGGGAGTACCTGATGACCGCCGGCCGCCCCCTGGAGGCCATCACCGAGGGCCTGCGCCGGGTGGGCGCCAGGATCGGCGAGCAGGTCAAGATCCTGGGCGCGGCCACCACCGGCTCCGGGCGCTATCTCACCGGGGACTTCATCGGCGCCGACGTGGTGCGCAACGAAATCACCGCCCAGGCCACCGCCGCCGCGGCCATCGACCCCGAAGTGGACACCATCTTCGAGATCGGCGGCCAGGACTCCAAGTTCATCAGCCTGAGCAACGGCGCCATCGTCGACTTCATGATGAACAAGGTCTGCGCCGCCGGCACCGGCTCCTACCTGGAGGAGCAGGCGGAAAAGCTGGGCATCTCCATCCGGGAGGAGTTCGGCGGCCCTGGCCCTGGAATCCAAAAACCCGGTGCGCATGGGCGAGCGCTGCACCGTGTTCATGGAGTCCGACATCGTTCACCACCAGCAGCGCGGCGCCTCCAAACGAGCCCTGGTGGCGGGCCTGTCCTATTCCATCGTCCAGAACTATCTGAACAAGGTGGCCGAAGACCGGCCCATCGGCAAACGCATCTTTTACCAGGGGGCCACCGCGGCCAACCGCGGCATCGTCGCCGCCTTCCAGCAGGTCTGCGGCAAGCCCATCAACGTGCCGCCCCACCACGACGTCACCGGGGCCATCGGCGCCGCGCTCCTGGCCATGCGGGAGCGCGACTGGGAAACCTCCAAATTCAAGGGCTTCGACCTGGCCGACCGCCAATACGACGTCACCTCCTTTGAATGCAGAGGCTGCCCCAACCACTGCGAGATCCGCCAGGTGCAGATCGAAGGGGAAAAGCCCCTGTTCTACGGCAGCCGCTGCGAAAAGTACGAAGTGGCGGCCAACCAGAAGAAGTACGACCTGCCGGACCTGTTGAAAGAGCGGGAAGACTGGCTCTATGGCCCCGAGCCCCCCAAGGAAGGCAAGCGCGGCCCCATCGGCATCCCCCGCACCATGTTCTTCCAGGAGCTCATGCCCTTCTTCCGGGCCTTCTTCGAAGACCTGGGCTTCACCGTGGTCTATTCCCAGAAGACCAACAAGTCGGTGATCAACCAGGGGGTGGAAGCCCTGGCGGCCGAGCCCTGCTACCCGATAAAGGTGGCCCACGGCCACCTCCTGGACCTCCTCAAGGCCGGGGTCAAGCGCATCTTCCTGCCCAGCGTCATCGACATCGCCCACCCTCATCCCGAAGTCCAGGCCGGGGTGGTCTGCCCCATGGCCCAGTCCCTGTGCTACACCGCCCCCTCCGCCATTGACTTCGCTGCCTACGGCGCCCAGGTCCTCTCCCCGGTGCTCTACTTCGGCCGGGGCGACAAAAGGTTGCGGCAAGGGCTACGGAGTTTGGGTAAAGAGCTGGGCGTCTCCGCCTTCGCGGTCAACCGGGCCATGCGCAAGGCCATCGCCGCCCAGCAGGCCTACTTTACCCAGCTCAACGCCCGGGGCCGGGAAATCCTCGACTCCCTGCCGCCGGACGGCCGCCTCATGATCCTCATCGGCCGGCCGTACAACGCCCTGGACCCGGGCATGAACCTCAACCTGCACCGCAAACTGCGGCAGTTGGGGGTCCTGGCCATGCCCATGGACTTCCTGCCGGTGGACGAAGTGCAGGACCTGGATGAAATCAAGCCCATGTACTGGCGCTTCGGCCAGAAGATCCTGGGCGTGGCGGAGCTACATCCGCCGGGACCCCCGCCTCTATGGCGTCTTCATCACCAACTTCGGCTGCGGCCCCGACTCCTTCATCCAGCACTTCTTCCGGGACCGCATGCGGGGCAAACCTTATCTCGAGATCGAAATCGACGAGCACTCCTCCGACGTCGGGGCCATCACCCGCCTGGAGGCCTTCCTGGACAGCCTGAAGAACGTCAAGGTGGAGGCCATGCCGGAACGGGTCTCGCCCTACCGTTACCGGGTGACCGGTAATCTGAAGCGCAAGATTTACTTCCCTCCCATGACCGACCACGCCCTGGCCATCGTGGCGGCCTTCCAGGCCTGTGGCGGCGAAGCCGAGGCCCTGCCGGCCTCCGACGAAGAGACCCTGGAGCTGGGCCGCCGCCTCACCTCCGGCAAAGAGTGCTACCCCCTGATCCTCACCACCGGCGACCTGGCCAAGCTGCTGCGGCGCCCGGATTTCAATCCCGACAAAAGCGCCTTCTTCATGCCTTCGGCCAACGGCCCCTGCCGCTTCGGCCAATACCACCGTTTCCACCGCCTCATCCTGGATGACCTGGGCTACCCCCAGGTGCCGGTCTATTCGGTGGAACAGAGCGAGAACATGTACCGGGAAATCGGCCTGGTGGGGGGCGACTTCGACCGCGTCGCCTGGAACGGCATTGTCGCCATCGACCTGCTGGAGAAGAAGCTCCGGGAGTGCCGGCCCTATGAGCGCCAGGCCGGCGACTCCGACCAGGTCTACCAACACTACCTGCAGAAAGTCTATGAGGCCCTCAGGGATAGGCAAGAGGTCCCGCCGGTGCTCAAGCAGGCCCGGGGCGCCTTCGACGACCTGGCCCTGAGCACCAACGGCCGCAAACCCATCGTCGGCATCGTCGGCGAAATCTACACCCGGGCCAACCAGTTCTCCAACGAAAACGCCGTGCGCGAGATCGAGGCCCTGGGCGGCGAGGTCTGGATGCCGCCCATCGGCGAGTGGTTCCTCTACGTCACCTACTCCTCCCGGCACGACGCCCGGGTAGCCCACCACTATGGCCGGCTCCTACAAAATATCATCAAAGACCGGATTCAAAAGAAAGACGAACACCGCCTGGAGGAATGCTTCCACGGCAGCATCAAGAACCTGACAGGAGCCCTCCATCGCCGAAACCCTGGAGCTGGCCAAGGACTACCTGCACCCCTCCTTCGAAGGCGAGGCCATCCTCAGCATGGGCAAGTCCCGGGACTTCGTGCGCAAGGGGGCGGCCGGCCTGGTGAACATCATGCCCTTCACCTGCATGCCCGGCACCGTGGTCAACTCCCTCCTCAAGCGCTTCCGGGAGGACCACGACAACATCCCCTTCCTCAACCTGGCCTACGACGGCCAGGAGCAGACCCACACCCGCACCCGCCTGGAGGCCTTCATGTACCAGGTGCGCCAGTTCCAGGAACGGCGGAAGTAATCTCGTTCTCGTTCCCAAGTTGAACTTGGGAACGAGAACTAAAAGAATTTTGGGGAGGGGGCCAGGGGCCATGGCCCTACCCCCTCCCCAAACCCCTCCCCCAACCCCTTTAATACTAAGTTGCCGTCAAAGGATATTTTCTGTAGGGGCGGACCTATGTGTCCGCCCTTTTGAGGGCGCACACGCAGGTGCGCCCCTACGATCTACATTTCTTGTTCTTTGATGGCGACATGGTATAAGAAAAATAACAGAGCAGGGCCCCGGGGCCCTGCTCTTTGCTCTCGTCTCCGAAATACTTAGCTTCTCTGCATCATCTCCTTAACCCGCCAGGTCCGGGAGGCCGGACGGCCGCCAGCGGAGACCTGCCCAAGAGCCACGCTTGCCCCACCGATTCGGTCCATGCTTGGCCGTAATCAGTCGTCGAGCAGCAGCAGCTGGTTCAGGGCGCTTTGCGTCCCCGCCGCGGCGGCAAAGGGATTGGTGTAGTGATTATCCACAATACCGTCGCCGTTGACGGTGACGCCCGGCGGCAGGTTTAAAAACACCGGCCCCGTCGTCGGGAAGGAAACGGTTTTGAAAAAATCAACACTGTAAAACCCATTGCCAGCATCTCTCGTAAAGGAGGACACCGACACAGAAAAAATTAATGAATTGAGGGCATTGAAATTAACCGCTGGAACCACTACGTTCACCTCGCCGATGATCCTGCCCGTCGCGGCGTTGAAGATTTTGCCAACCCCGAAGGTGTCGGCGAGAATCTGGTTGCCGGTCCCATTATTAACGATTGACAGTGTACCTACTCTGGTTTGATTTACATCGCAAGTGAACATAATACCAATAGTGCTGCTGACACCAGGTGATGATGGCTGGCTATCGAGAGTCCCATCGAAAAATAAACGAAAGAGGCCTTGCGCAGTTCTGACAGTCGGATCATTGGGATCCTTAATCACTTCCGTGAAAGCGGCAGTTCCCGAGGCATTGGCCTGGCCGGGGAGGGCATTGCCAGGGAGGGTATGTTGGACAGCTGAGGCGCCCACGACCCCGGGTCCCGCTTGGGCCGAGCCGCTTACAATAATATTCCGAGATGAGGGGGTATAAAGAATTCTCCGCCATTTATTTTCTGAGGTGATACACCAACCTGAGTGGGTGGCCCCCAGGGGTTCTCAGAACCGCCGCCGACCCCAACGGCATAAATAGCTGCTGCATAGGCGGGGGCCAGGCCGCTGTTCAGGACCAGGAGGCCCAGGCAGACGGCGAGGAACAACATACCGTTTCGGAAACTTTTACTGATAGCCATGATTTCCTCCTTTTGCCCCAAAGAAATCTATTCTTTGGGAAGACCTTCCCGGCGCCGCGGCAAAACCGGATATCAATAAGAACTTTTTAGTATTATTAAAATAATAGTGGCCCTGAAAAGGAAATCCATAGGTAAAAGTACTTATTTCCCATGGCGTAGTTATTTTGGCGCCGGAATTGCGACCCCGAGGTTGGGGTAGGGCACCAGGTGTAGGCCCCCTTACTCCATCACTCAAACAGTTGGGTGCGCACCGCGTATCACCCAAGCCCCCGTTTAATCAAAAAGGCAAAGCCCCGCGGCTTTGCCCTATTGCATCTCATCTCCATCCTTGGTTCAGCTTTTCTTCCGTCTCCGCCCCACCCCCCACCATCCCAGCGGCCCGGAGCCCGGGCGCTGAGCCAGGCCTTCCTGCTCTCTCTACCAAATCAAACCCGCCGAGAATTATCCTCCGGATAGCGATACTCCATCTGCCGCGCCGTGGCCCGGGCCACGGCCTCGCCATAGTAGCGGGCCACCACCTTTAGAGCCAGATCGATCCCCGCGGCGATGCCCGCCGACGTGAGGATATGGCCATCTTCGACCACGTGCAAGCTTATCCTCCACGGTCACCGCCGGAAAAGACTCCCGCAGCCAGGCCAGCGACCGCCAGTGGGTGGTGGCCCGGCGGCCGTCCAGCAGGCCGGCCCGGCCCAGCAGCAGGGCCCCGGTGCACACCGAGGTCAACGTCTCCACCTGCCGGCCCCGTTGGGCAATCCAGTCAATCAGAGTCTCATTCTCGATCTGCCGCCGCGTCCCCCAACCGCCGGGCACCACCAGGATATCCAGCCGCGGGCAGGCGGCCAGGGTGCAATCGGGCAGCACCCGCAGGCCCCCGGCGGTCGTGACCGCCTCCGCCTGTTCCGCCACCAACAGCACCTGGAACGGCGACGGCTCCTCCCGCCGCCGCTCCTCATCTAACCGAACCACGGAGAAGACCTCGTAAGGCCCGCAAAAATCCAGGACCTCCACCTCCGGGAAAATGACGATACCCACTACTTTCCGTTTCATCATCTCCTCAAAATCCTGGTAGCGCAGGCATCTTGCCTGCGTCGAAAATGCGGCGGGCGGACGCCCGCCGCTACCCTTCACTCCCCCTTAAACACCGGCTTCCTTTTCTCCAAAAACGCCTTTGCCCTTCCTGGAAATCATGGCTGTCATAGACCTGACGGCGCAAGCCCTGGATGCGCTCGAAGGTCTCCGGGCCCAGGGGCAGGGCATTGGCCAGCAGGCGCATCTGCTCCTTGATGACCGAGATGCTGATGGGCGAATTCTCGGTGATCGTCCGGGCCATGGCATAGGTAAAATCCTCCAGTTCCGCCACCGGCACCAGGTGGTTGAGGAGGCCGATTTGGAGGGCCCGCGCCGCCGCCACCGGCTGGGCGGTAAAAAGCATCTCCCGGGCCATGGTCATGCCGACCATGTTGATGATGTGGAGGATGCCGGTGGGATTGTAGGCCACTCCCAGGCGGGCGGGGGTGATGGCAAAGGAGGTCTTGTCCGTGCCGATGAGGATGTCGCAGACCATGGCCAACTCGCAGGCGCCGCCCCAAACGCTGCCTTCCAGCATGGCGAGCACCGGCGCCGGACAGCGCTGAATGGCCCGGATGGCCTGTTCCAGGGGATCGTCATACGCCAGCGGGTCCCGGCCCGGCTGGGGGAATTCGCTGATGTCGAAGCCCGCCGACCAGACGCTGCGCCCCTTTATTGGCCCGCAGAATGATGACCCGCGCCCCTTGATAAATCAGGTCGTTAAAAGCCTTGATGAGTTCCTGGATCAAAGCGCCGCTCAAGGCGTTGCGCTTGCAGTCGTGGTTTAAGGTAATGGTGCCGATGGAGTCGTGAAAATCGGTTAAAATGAGAGCCATCTTCTCTTCCTCGCCGTGACTTGGGCTGCAGGCCTGCCGCGCCCCGATTATTTTTGCCATTTTCTCCCATAACTGATAACATCGCCTGCACCCCGGGTAAACAGATTTAATCAAAAGAACCGGATAACTCTTCCGTCCAGCGAGGCTAAGCTTATGCCCCATTGCGCCAAATGCGGTAATGAGATGTTGGAGTTCGCCCAATTTTGCCCTGCTTGCGGGCATCCGGCCTCCGAGCCGCCAATTCAACCCGCTCCCTCAACCAAACCCCTTGCCGCCTCTCCGCCTTTGGGCGAATACCTGAAAACGGGCTGGGAGCTGTTCAAGCGCTACCCGGGCTGGTATATCGGGTTTTTCCTGATTTATGTAGTGCTTCAAGCCGTGTTGCACTTCATCCCCTTTATCGGCGCGGTCGCGAGCTTTGCCGTCGGGCCGGCCCTCTTGATGGGGAACTTCATCGTCAGCGCCAAGTTGCTGCAGGGCCACACCCCCCAATTCAGCGACTTCTTCCTTGGCTTCCGGTTCTTCATTCCCTTGCTGTTGACCGGCCTGGTGGGCGGGGCGCTCGCCGGCATCGGCCTGTTGCTGCTGGTTATCCCCGGCGTCTATTTAATCGTGGGTTACCTTTTCGCCTCTTCCCTGGTGGTCGATCGCCGCCTCGATTTCTGGGCGGCCCTGGAGCTGAGCCGCCGTACGGTGCAGCCCCTGTGGTTTTCCATATCTGCCTTCGTGCTGCTCCTGATGCTCATCAATCTGGCGGGCGTGGTGGCCTTGGGAGTCGGCCTGCTGGTCACCGTGCCGCTCACCTGCTGTACCGTCACCGCCGCTTATGCCGACCTCTTCGGCTTGCAGTCCGATTATTCCGAGGCTTTCCCGGATAACTTCCCTGCCGAGGCCGGCACGCCTGGTGCTTAACGGCAACCTGGCAACTTCCAGTCGGGGCGGACCTGGGTGTCCGCCCTAACAGGTTTTAATTGCAGTTGTCGGGGTGGCTCGCGAGCCGCTCTACCGCAGATTGAATCCGGTTGGCCAGGCCGCCTTTAGTTTTTCCCCTCTCCCCCAATGGGGGAGAGGGCTGGGGGGAGGGGGAATTATTACTTGATCTTCCGGTAAACTCAAGGCCAGTGAAAATCTATCCAAATCATGATCCCGACCACACCCATCCCCGCTAAAACTCATGCAGACACCCCTGATCTCTGGGAAGTGGCGGTGGCCCTGCCTCTAACCCATACCCTGACCTATCGCCTGCCCCCGGAACTGACCGCCGCCGCCTCGGTGGGCAGCCTGGTCCAGGTGCCGGTGGGCCGCCAGGTGGTGACCGGCTATCTCCTGGCGCCGGTCTCTGAGGCCCCGCCGGTACGGCTGCGGCGCATCAAAGCGGTCCTGGACCCTATCCCCCGTTTCGGCCCGGAAATGGTGCCCCTGTTCCGCTGGCTGGCGGACTATTACCAGTATCCCCTCGGGGAGGCCCTGAGCCACCTCATCCCCGGCGGCGCCCGGGTCGCCGGGGCCCGCCGGGAAACCTGGGCCATCCCGGTGCCCGAACCCGAGGCCCCTCCCCTGCCGAAACGTCTGGGCCCCAAGGCCCAAGCCCTGCTGGCCCACTTGCGGGCCGCCGGCGCCACCGCGGTTCAAGGACCTCCAGTTCCGCTTTCCCGGCTGCCGGCCCATCCTGCGGCGCCTGGCGGACCGGGGCCTGATCGCCCTCGACCAGCGCCTCGCCTTGCAAGACCCCTTGGAAAGCCGGCCCTTAGGCCTGAAAGAAGCGCCCCTCTCCTTGGTGCCGGACCAGGAACTCGCCCTCACCGCCATTGGCCAGGGCCTCGCTTCCGGCACCTTCTCCTCTTTTTTACTCCATGGGGTTACCGCCAGCGGCAAGACCGAGGTCTACCTGGCCGCGGCCGAACAGGCCCTATCCCTAAAGCGCCAGGTTTTGGTGCTGGCCCCGGAGATTGCCCTGACCCACCCCGTGAGCCAGGCCTTCCGCCTGCGCTTCGGCTCCCGGGTCACGGTGCTGCACAGCGGCCTTTCCGAGGCCGCCCGCCTGGACCAGTGGCGCCGCATCATCCTCGGAGAAGTGGACGTGGTGGTGGGGGCTCGCTCCGCGGTCTTCGCCCCCCTGCCCCGCCTGGGCCTGGTGGTGGTGGACGAAGAGCACGACTCGGCCTACAAACAGGAAGGCGGCCTGCTCTATCAGGCCCGGGACGTGGCCCTGTACCGGGGCAAACTGGCGAGCGCCGCGGTGGTCCTGGTCTCCGCCACCCCCCAGATCACCACCTATCACCTGGCCCAAACCGGCAAGTACCACTATCTCAACCTGGCCCGCCGGGTCACTCCCCAGGCCCTGCCGGAGATTCACCTCATCGATTTGAAGGCCCAGCGGGGCGGCAAGGCCTTGAAGATTCTCTCCCGGCCGCTGCTCACGGCCCTGGCAGGCGTGCTCTCCCGCGGGGAGCAGGCCCTGCTCTTTCTGAACCGCCGCGGCTATGCCCGCGCTCTCTTCTGCCTCTTCTGCGGCCACGTCTTCCAATGCCGCCAGTGCAGTGTCGCCCTGACGCAACATCAAGACGCTGACCGCCTCATCTGCCATTACTGCGGCTTCAGCCAGGAGATCCCGGTCCATTGCCCCCAGTGCCAGGCCACCGCCATCAAGCCCTACGGGGTAGGCACCGAAAAGGTGGAGAGCGAGGTGCGGCGCCTCCTGCCCGCGGCCCGGGTGGCCCGCCTGGACCGGGACACCGCCCCCCACAGCGGCAAGGCCCTCACCGTTTTCGAGAGCTTCGCCGCCGGGGACCTGGATTTCCTGGTGGGCACCCAGATGATCGCCAAAGGCCACCATTTCCCCCGGGTCACCCTGGTGGGGGTGGTGGCCGCCGACCTGAGCCTCTTCTTCCCGGAGTATCATGCCGGGGAGCGCACCTTTCAGCTCCTGTCCCAGGTGGCCGGCCGGGCCGGCCGGGGCGAGGCCGCCGGCCAGGTCCTGGTGCAGACCTTCCATCCGGAGCACTACGTCTTTCAGATGGTGCAATCCCAGGATTTTGTCGGCTTTTATGAACGGGAGATCGAGACCCGCCGCGCCCTCGGCTACCCGCCCTTCACCCGCCTGGCCCTGGTGCGGGTCAGCGGCCCCCTTGAGGCGGCCGTGGCCCGGGAGGCCCGGCGTCTGGCCGCGGCCCTCAAAGGCGTGATCAAGAAAGACGAAAAAATATCAGCCCGGCTCCAGGTGCTGGGGCCGGCGCCGGCGGGACTCAGCCGCCTCAAGGGCCGCTACCGCTGGCAGTTGCTCCTCAAGGCCTATGGCCGCCCGGCCCTGGCGGAGGCCTTGCAGCACCTGCGCCGCCTCTGGAATCCGCCCCCTAAGGCCCACCTGGACCTCACCCTGGACATCGACCCGGCCAATCTCTTTTAGCCCTCCGCTATCAGCTAAATTCAGGGACGACGATCACCAGACCCTCCGCAAAGCTCCCAGATAAAATCTAGGGAATTTTACCTAATAAATTTCAGGTATTTCCTAATTGTAAACTATATTTAGATTGAATTATGGTAACGATAATTTCTCCGCAGACGCCTGCCCAAAGAAGGAGAATTAACCATTCGAGGGTAAAGAAATGGTCACCATTGTCTTCCTCGGCGGTTTAGTCACGGGCTTGGTCATCGGTTGGTTTGGCCTGGCCTTCTTGACCTTTGCCCTAATCAAAAGACGAAAAAAGTGACCTGCAAAGTCCTAAGTAACCTCTAAACCTAACCGTAGCCTCGCCCCTTTAATGCCTCTTCAAGTTTTTCCATCCCTTGATTCTTTGCGCCTTTGCGTCCTGGCGTGAGCTAGTCCTTTCCCCTCAGCCCAGCTTCTCGATTTCAGCCAGATATTCGGCATAGAGATCGACATCGCCGCTCTTGGCCAGCTGCCGGTCTTCATACGGCGCCGCCAGCCGGCGGTAAAATTCGTCGCCGATGTTTTTGAAGATGCCGCTCAGGATGGCGATGAGCCAGTAGCGCATCCTTCCGAACCGGCGGCGCACCACCTGCAGGGCCAGGCGGGTGCAGGCATAATTCAGCAGCCCGGCGAAGGCGCCGTCCGAGCCGCTCTCCTGGGCCAGCCGGACGATCTGCCCGGCCAGTTCATCGATGAGTCCATCACAGCTTTTTCTCTGCTCGGCTGGGATATAAGGCATGGCGTTTCTCTCCCTCAAATCCTAAAAAGTTTGGCTGGGCGGGCCTCCGAGTCCGCCTGATAACATCATAGCAATATCAGGCAGCCCTCGCCCGCCGAATTAGCGCGGCTCCAGACCGCCGGCCGCCCCCGATAAGGAGTTGACCTTTACCCCGGCAGAGGTTATAAACTAGAGTCAATCAGTCCGGGACCCGCCCGGACTTCCAGCCTTCCCCGAGCGCCCGTAGCTCAGTCCGGATAGAGCAATGGACTACGAATCCATGTGTCGGGGGTTCAAATCCCTCCGGGCGCGCCACTAACATCAAGCAATTACGAAGCAAAGACTGAAACCGCCCAACTCCTGGAGATTAGATTTTTTATCGGGGTTTGGCTACCATCCTTGGGGCATGGCGACGCCTAACTGTGATGCTGGTTAGCCTGCGACCACGTTGGCAAGTATGTCAGCCCCGATTGAATACCCCGGATTACTTACTTGCGGTCAAACCTGAGCGGGGAGCCACGAATAGGAGAATGGCTTGGATTCTAACCGGCTACCGCACAACCCCGGCAATCTTGACTTTGCACATAGGAGATAATCGTTAATCACGGAGAGGGATGGCGGTGGCCAACTTTTAAACCATACCTTTCTCTCCGAAATTTGTGTTAACATCCCCTCCATCAGAATATTTAGCTAAAATAAAGAAGAAGCTTCTCGGGGTTAAACTTGGGATGCTAGGTCCCAAAAACATTTTTAGACTGCAGTGGCCCAAGTTGCCGTATAATCTCAGATTAATCGAGACTTACGCAGGAATGATGGAATGGCCCAAAGCGGCAGGGTCCGTCCTTCTCCCTCTTTTTTTGCTGCTCCTGCCTCTCCTGAACGGGTGTGCCACCATCCCTTATGACTACCCCCGCACCCTCTCCACCGCCCTTTACCTGCCTGAAGCGACCTCCATGGGGAAAAAAATTCAGGCCCAGGTGGAGGAGAATCATGGAGCTTCGGGATTCTACCTCCTGTCCTCCGGGGAAGATGCCTTTTTCGCCCGGGTCCGTTTGATCAACCGGGCAGAAAAAACCCTGGACCTGCAATACTATCTCTTTAGCGCCGACCTCACCGGCAAGTTCCTGCTGGACCGCATCATCGCCGCGGCGGAACGGGGCGTGAGAGTGCGACTCCTCCTGGACGATTGGGACGAAACGGCGGAGATGGATCGGTGGCTGACCGTGATGGAAATCTACCCCAGCATCGAGGTGAGGATCTTCAATCCCTTCGGAGGTCTCCGGTCAAATCGGCTGACCCGCTCGTTCGGGGCGCTCTTTGGAGCCAACCGGCTCAAAGGGCGGATGCACAGCAAGGCGTTCATCGTGGACAACAGCGTGGCCATTGTGGGTGGGCGCAATATCGCCGATGCGTACTTCGAGGCGAGCAGTGGCGCCAACTTCAGCGATATGGATATCATGGCCGAGGGACCGATTGTCCGCCAGGTAAGTGCTGCTTTTGATGACTACTGGAACTGCGTGCTCTCGATACCGCTCAAGGCCCTGGTGTCGCACCGGCTTACTGGCGAAGACGTTCAAAAAGCTCGTCACGACCTCGCAGCCGAGAGTGAATCCCTAAAAAAATCGAGCTACGCGGAAAAGGTGCGGGAGAGCGACCTCTACCTCCTGAAACATCAGGCGGACCCTGGCATGATCTCTTTTGTCTGGGCCCAGGGGGACGTGCTCTTTGACGATCCGTTGAAGGTTATCGACTCAGCTGACCGAGAACGAACAGATAAAATGAGGCGGGAGCTCAGGGCCTTCCTGCAAGAGGCCCAGAGCGAGCTGCTCATGGTCTCACCCTACTTAGTGCCCGGCAAGGCTGGGATGCAATGGTTTCAGAAGATGCGGGACCGCGGCGTCACGATGAAAATAATTACCAACTCCCTGGCCTCCACTGACTCACCGGTGGCCCAGTTCGGCTATATGCGCTACCGGAAGGACTTCCTCCGGATGGGCGTGGAACTCTATGAGCTCAGACCTACGCCGAGGCCGCGTGGAGAAGGAGAACACTTCCGGATCGGCGGCTCGTCCAAGGGGGTCTCTGCACGCCAAAACCATCGTCCTGGATGGCCGGTCGGTCTTCGTGGGCTCCTTCAACCTTGACCTCCGCTCGGCGAGATCCGATACTCAGAACGGCATCGTCGTTCACAGCCCGGAACTCGCGGCACAGGCCGCCGGCATCTTTAACAAGGATGCCTCCCCCACTCGTACCTACCGGGTTTCTCTCGTGGGAGATGATACTCTCGTTTGGGTTAATACCGAGAAGGGCCGAGAGGTGCGCTATTACCGGGAACCCCTGGCTGGATTCTGGCTCCGCTTTTCCGGGCGATTCTTTTACCTGCTTATCCCGGAATCGATGCTGTAAGGGGAGGGCCGGGGAGCGGGTGGCTAATCGTTAGCCCCTGGCTCGTTGTGGTCTGCTCCCCAAACTCCCATCTTACGGGTGACCTCGGCCACCTGCGTCCCTTGCTCGGCCTGCTGCAGGGCAAAGGCAACCTGTTGGTCGGTAAACCGGGACCGCTTCATCGAGAAATTCCTCCTTGCCAGATATTTTCATCTTAGCAAAATTCTCTCATTATGAATGGCCCAATTATCGGGGAGCAGACCAACGTGCCTAAAAGTTAACCTACCAAAATACATTGGCATTTAGCCTCGTTATAATCTATCATATTTACGTAATAATATATTATGAACGCCAAAGGGAAAACGGGGCCAAAAGCCGGAGCGCCCCAGGTGTTGGGCGAGCTTGATCATCGTATCATCGCCACCGTGGGAGAGCCCCTCAGCGTTTTGGACGGAGACCTCCGGGTTATCTCCGTCAACGACTCCTTTTACCGGCCCTTCAAAGTCCTCCGCCGGTGGACGGAAGGCCGGCTCTTCTTTGAGACCGGCAATCGCCAATGGGATAGACCCCACCTGCGGATACTCCTGGAAAAAATGCTACTCACCGACCAACAGTTCCAGGACTCCGAAGTGGATTTGTCTAGCGTTACCTGGTCTCGGAACCGTACGAGGACAACTTTACTACCGATAATGCAATAATTTAATTATGCGTGACGACAGGAAGACGGGGCCAAAACCCGGAACGCCCCAGGCGTTGGGCGAGCTTGACCATCGTATCATCGCCACCGTGCGAGAGCCCCTCATCGTCCTGGACGGCGACCTCCGGGTTATCTCCGCCAACGACTCCTTTTACCGGACCTTCAAAGTCCTCCGCCGGTGGACGGAAGGCCGGCTCCTCTTTGAGATAGGCAAGCGCCAATGGGATATCCCCCGCCTGCGGATACTCCTGGAAAACATCCTACTCAACGACCAACACTTCCAGGACTTCGAAGTGGAACAGGATTTTCCCAAGATCGGCCGCCGCACCATGCTCCTCAACGCCCGGCGTCTAACGAGGGGGAAGAGGGAACCATGACCTCATCCTGCTGGCCATCGAAGATGTCACCGAGCGCAAGCGGCAGGAAGTCGAACGGCAGAGGCTTTTAGCGGAGCAAGAGGTCCTCGCCGAAGAGCTGGGGATAACTAATGAAGAACTCCAGGTTCAGGCGGAAGAGCTGATCGTCCAAGCGGAAGAGCTTACCGTCCAAAAGGAGGAGTTGGAGAGGCTGAACGCTGACCTCAGGTCTAAGCAGCAACTCCTGGAAGCGACCAACGAGGACCTGGAGTCCTTCTCTTACTCCGTCTCCCACGACCTCAAGGCCCCGGTCCGGGCCATCGAGGGGTTCTCCCGGATGCTCATGGGCGAGCACGCCGATAAACTCGATGCCGAAGCCCTCCGGCTGCTCCAGGTCATCATCACCAATACCAAACTCATGCAACATCTCATCGACGACCTGCTGGCCCTGTCCCGCCTGGGGCGGTTGCAGGTAAGGAAATCCGTCGTCAATCTGGCCGCCATGACCAATAAGGTTTTCGAAAGACTCCGAGTTCAGGAGCCCGAAAGGGATTTGCGCTTAACGGTGGGCGACCTGCCCCTGGGTTGGGGCGATCAATCCTTGCTCTACCAGGTCATGCAGAATCTACTGGCTAATGCCGTCAAGTTCGCCAAATCCAGGAAGACTGCGGTCATCGAGGTGGGTGGGCGGACCGAGGGCAAAGAAAATATTTACTACGTCAAGGACAACGGCGCCGGGTTTGATGAGCGTTATGTCGGATAACCTGTTCCGCCCCTTCCAGCGTCTGCACCGTGAGGAGGAATACGAAGGCACCGGCGTCGGTCTGGCCATCGTGCAACGGATCATCCAGCGGCACGGCGGCCGGGTCTGGGCCGAGGGGAAGGTCAACGAGGGCGCAGCCTTTTATTTTGCTCTGCCTAAGAACGGGGCGTGAGGTTGGCAAATTAGTGTCCGGAGCGTCTGGCAAGAGATCGTTGCTATCTGCTCTTATTGTCTTTTATCTTTGGCCGATGTTGTTTTATCATGCAGTAAAAAAGAAAAAGTGGCGCTATGAATAGGAAGAAATTAATGGTCTTGGCCTGCTGCCTGGCCCTGATCTTCAGCTTGCGCGCCGTGGCCCTGGCGGCGGAACCGAAGCCTAAGCCTAAGGTGGGTCAATCGGTGGGTAACCTCACCTTTCCCAAACCTCTTTCCAAGGAGGACGCCAACTATCTGGGCCTAGCCAAGATGGATGCGTTTTCTTTGCAGGACATCAAGTCGCCTTACGTGCTGGTGGAACAGTTCACTACCAGCTGTCCCCATTGCATGGCCCAGGCTCCCGTCTTAAACAAGCTGTATACCATGGTGCAGCAGGACGCCGCGTTGAAAAGCAAGTTGAAATTTCTGGCGATGGGCCAGAATAACGACGAAAACGCCGTCAAGAGGTGGAAGGCCCTCCACAAGGTGCCCTTTCCGGTTTTACCGGACACTCTCAGCACCTTCGGCAAAGCCTTGCATTTCTCCGCTTATCCGCTGACCATAGTGCTGGATAGGAGCGGTAAAATTCTCTTCGTCCATATCGGCGCCTTCGAGAACGCCGCTGAGGTCCTTAAAGGCATCAAAGCGGTCGTAAAATAACCACATTTTTTGAGGGCAGGCACCGTTGCGCCGATCCCTGCCCTTCCATTTGACACTGGTGAGCTTCGAGAAGATGGTCATTGAGGGGATTTTCCAGGACAAAGAGACCCAAAGAGATTTTATTACCGAGTGGCCAACGGCCTGATCCGGAGGTCCTTCATGTCCCAGTGCCCTATCTGCAACGCTGCCACATGGATAGGCCAGCGTTACTGTTCAACCTGTGACAGCTACCTCCCTAATCCCGGAGAAGAGGATCATTTTTGCCCCAAATGCGGCATCCGGGTAGCCCCTCAGCAGGAAATCTGCCACAAGTGCAACGCCAGCCTGCCGGAAATGGCTGGGGCAGCATTTCAGACGCTGACCAGGGCCCGGAGGCGCCCTCCTTGGGTCATAGGCATTTGCCTCGGCACTGGTTTGGTCATCGTGGTCCTCCTCTTAGTCTTCCTCTTCAACAAAAGTCCCGGACCTCCTCAGCTGATGGCGCCGCCGCCCGCTCCACCCGCTTCCCGGCAAACTCCTGCTGCCTCGCCCCCCAAGATAGAAACAGCCCCTTCGGCTCCCGCGGCTCCTGCGGCCCAGGAACCCACCGTCCTTTCAGAACCAACAACCCCTTCTCCCCCGAAAGTGACGACGCCAACACCATCGCCACCCATGTACTTTGTGAAAATCCACTACCTGGCCCTCCGGGATGGCCCCACCATGTCTGCACCTCAGATCGCCACCCTCAACTTCAAAGACGAGGTGGAACTCCTGGACACCTCGGGCGGATGGGGGAGGATTCGGGAGGTGCGGCGCAATCTTGTCGGTTGGTCCAATATGCGCTATTTGGCGCCGGTGACAGCTGACCAACCATAGTCCATTCCCCGGCATCGGGCTCCGAGCCAAGGCGGCCGCAGAATCTCGGCTTATACCGTTGATCGCTACCTTGGTCATAACCAACCACCTCCACAGATTTCATAATGGCCCATTATGTTGGATATTACCGGCCTGGCGAGATGATTATCGGCCGGGCGCGCTTGCAACTCCCTAAGGTGGTGGTTAAATTAAAACCCGGTAAATAATCGAAGGGGGATATACGGTTAATGTTGCCTTTTAAAAGAATTTTGTGTCCCACCGATTTCAGTGAGCCGGCCTTCACCGCACTGAAACGCGCCGAGGAACTGGCCCGGCATTTTGCGGCGGAATTAATCGTGGCGCATGTCATTCCGACGTTGCCGAGCCCCCATTCGTTCCCCGACCCGCAAGCGTCCCTCAATTTTGACGTGCCTCTGTTCCAGCAAGAACTGGCGATCAAGGCGGAGCAAATGCTCAAAGACCTGGTGTCCCATCATAAAGTGGAGACCCGGGACGTGGTGACCACCGGAGAAGCGGCTCCGGAAATCCTCCGGATCGCCCATCAGGAGCACGTGGACCTCATCGTCATTGCCTCCCACGGGCAGACGGGCTGGCGGCGGCTGGTCTTTGGGTCCGTGACCGAAAAAGTGGTGCGCCAGGCCACCTGTCCGGTCTTGACCATCGTGGCGCCACCCGAGGCGGAAAAGTGAGCCGGCAAATGCCCGGTTGCGCAGCCTGAGGACATGACCTACTAAAAAGACAAGCCCCGTAATAAGTAGAAGGTCAAATCAATCATGAGCAAATACATGCATCTCACTGTTACGGTACTTCCTTATTATCCAAAAGATCTGGAGGAGACTTACCCAAACTGGCGCGTCATTTAAAATCTTTAGCTTCTGATCTGGTGGAGCGGAATCCTTCACTTTATGAAATAGCGGGACAGTTGGATAAGCTGCTTTATACCTTCGATGGTACGCCGCTGAGAGAGGTGCTTCTCCGCCATAGAGAGAATCTTCGGAGCCTTCATAAGGGTATTGAAGCAAATATAGCCGACTGGAATCTCGCTGAGGCTGACCGGCTTCTTTATAAAATTGAGGATGCCTTTGACAAAATAGAATCTGAATTAGATTAGTTGTCCTGAATCAAACTTGATTTGACGGTATCCCCTTTACTGGGTTTCTTTTGGCACCAATATTGACGTTGATCAGGGATTTTTGATTTCCCCTCCGGTTTAGGATATATTTTCCCCCGATGAGACGCATCAATCCTATTCAAGGGCTGACCCTGCTCTTTCTCATCGGGCTGATCTTGCTAGTTCTCTGCTTTCGGGACCAAATTCCACTCTGGCGGTCTCTGCTCTGGCTTTATGCCCTGGGTGCAGGCGTCCTCCTGGTCTTGAAATGGTGCTCCGACCGAGGGGTGATGGGCCGGGTAGGTAAGTTTATTAACGATTTTTCCCCCGTCCTTTACATTATCCTCATCTACCAATCCCTCGGTGATCTGAGCCAGTATCTCCATCCCGACGTCGATCCCCAGTTGATCCGCATCGATTTCTTCCTCTTTGGCGTCCATCCCACGGTTTGGCTGGAGCGCTGGATCGTTCCCTGGTTAACCGGCGTCCTGTCCTTAGCTTATATAAGTTATTTTTTCCTGCCGGCCAGACTCGTGCATACCCTCTATCTGAAGAATCCGAGGCGGGATTTCGAGCTGGCGGCCTTTGTCTTGCTCTTGGTTTGGTATCTGTCTTTCTTAGGCAACATTCTCTGTCCGGCGATTGGCCCGCGGTTCACCCTGGCCCACCTCCAGTCGGTTCCCCTAAACGGCAATTTTATTGCCGATTTCGTGAGCCATCTCCTAAATTTGCTGGAGAATAACCAACGGGATTGCATGCCCAGCGGTCACACCGCCATCGGTCTCATCGTGTTATTTCTAGCCTATCGTTACGCCAGGCTGCTCTTCTATATCTTTTGCCCGATCGTCGCGGCCCTCATCCTTTCCACGGTCTACCTGAGGCATCACTATGTCATCGATCTCTTCGCCGGAGCGGCGTTGGCCGCAGGGTGCAGCCTCATCGGCCCTCGACTTTACCGCTGGTGGGAGGCGGGAGGCGGCCAGGAGAAGAGAGAGGCTTGATGAAACTGGACCGGAAAAAAAAGGAGAATCTCCTGAAGGCCATCAGATGAAGGGTAATGGTCAAGATTTGACCAGACAACCTCTCCATCAAGGCAGAATATCAGCGGACAAAAAAGGATTCTGGAAATCCCCCCCCACAAGAGGCTGCACGCTTGCTTGAATACCCGAGCATTGCATTCTCGGAGCTAAGGCAATAAGCGTTTTATTTAATTTATCTGCCATTTCTTTTATCATCTGACCCACCTCTAAAAAAGATGAGCCTGATAATCTTGCCTAACAGTGCTGTGCCTAAGATAATAGCCACAATCACCCCAATTACAATCGCAAGATAAATACTCACCTTAAACAGAAGTACCAGGATGGGAACCACAAATACGGCAACAACTATTACCAGACATCCCGTGATGAAATCTTTTGGTCCCAGCTTGTCGATTTCGTTTGCCACTGGTATTTCCCCCAATTGATATTCAGCGAGTTAATGGTGAGAGACTATGGTTCAGCAAATTGCCTATCTAAATTCTCAGTTTTTCTGCGGCCACCTGGAAGGCCCCAGGATAAATTTCCACTTCCAGGGGTGTCGAGCCAACCAATTCGCCATCGGCCTCCACCAGGGCGGGAGGCTCGGCCACCATCTTCACCTTCCGGGCAAAGCCGGTCTGGATTTTGGGGTGATTAACGTGTCTCCCCAGATAAATCTGGGGAAAGAGTCTGATCAAATCGAGCCAAGAGATTTGCCGGTCCCACACCAACTGAAGGCGCCCTGATTGCGGTGAAGCCGACGGAGTGATCATCATACTCCCGCCGAAATATCGGCCTAAACCCAGCACGAAAATCAGGGAGACCGCTTCGAAGTCCTCGCCATCGATTTGCCCTCGCAGACGAAAATGGCTGAGCTTGAAAAGCTCTTGGATACCGTTCAGAAAGTAAGGCAGTTTGCCGAACTTGCGGATCTGTTGCCGGTGATGACGGGCAATCACCTGAGCGTCAAAACCTGCCCCAATGACATTAAGGCACACCCGGGAAATCGGTCTGCCGTGTAGACCCAGCGCCCGAAATAAGATCAAATCCGCGCTCAAGACGGATTCCTCCAGGGCATGGACCAAATGATCAAAGGGGGTGTGGCCGACCTCGAAATTGCGCACATAGTCGCAGCCGATGCCGAAGGACACGATCCCCAGGCTAGGGAGGCGGCCTTCGGACTCCCACCACAAACCATTGGCTACCTCGGATATGGTGCCGTCTCCGCCCACGGCAAGGACCCGGTCAAATCCTGATCTTTTCGCCTGGGCGGCCAAAAATTCGGCATGTCCGGGGCCTTTGGTCCACCAAGTCACTACCTGAGAAGCCTTGGCACCCAGCCGCTTCAATAATCTGGGCCAAGCGTGAGGAGCGCGCCGGAATCCTGCCACCGGATTTACAATGGCTACGGTTTTCATATTGCAAGACCATGGTGCGGGCCCACCGGCACCACACCGCCATGATTGTTCAACCTGGGAAAACTTTCTAGAGCTCGCTTCTGAGGTTGGCAGCCCCGACAAATGGTTGTGGAATCCTCAGGCTTTTGAAATAACGGTCGCGGGTAGAGATATTGATGCCGGCGTACATTAAACAACCGCGTAGAGTCCGTTTCCAGGGGCTCATGCCAAAGAACCGTTTGAGCATGGAGCCGGACGAATAGGTTTGCCGGGTCAAGCGGGCGTAGCCACTGATGAGCTCGTCAGCAGTCATGCTCTGCGGTTGGAAAAGGAGGGTATCAGGAGGATAGCCATGGAGCCACCAGTCAGGCTCAAACAACCGGCCTTCACTGAAGAGACGCTTATATAACCGGGTTCCTGGAAGAGGCGTGAGAATCCGCAGCTGGACAACATCCAGACCACTTTTGATGATAAACTCATAGGTCTGCTCGAACACCTCCTTGTTTTCGTAATCGAAGCCAAAAATAAAGGCGCCGAGGATGCCGAAACCTTCGCCATGGAAGCGGCGCATGGCCTCATAAAAATCGATCTTCAGGTTCTTGATTTTCTTCACCTCATGCTGGGTGCCTTTTTGGACCGATTCGAATCCGAGCAAAAGTCCCCGGCACCCCGAACGTCGCATCAATTTTAGCAGCTCCACATCTTCAGCTAACGACACGGTTCCTTGCCCCATCCATTGCCGCTTCAGGGGGATCATTTCAGTAAAAAGCTTTTTCCCTGCCTCCCGGTTCATGCCAATGGCGTCATCGACGAAGAAGAAGTCAGGGGAATCAAGAGACTCGATCTCGGCGATCACCTCTTGAACCGGCCGGACTCGATATTGGTGCCCCATGATCTGGCCACTGCAACAGAATTCGCAATCGTGCGGACACCCTCGGGAGGCCTCGACGCCGACATAAACCGGAGCAGACATCCGAGGTTCGGTATTCGGGGAAGAGATCTCGCCGTGGTCTTGGCAGGCCGGTGAGATCGGTCTTTTTATCGGCCCGATAGACTCTTTGCAGCTGTCCCGAGGCGGCATCGGCTACCAGTCGTGCCCAGACACCCTCAGCTTCTCCCACTACTACCGCGTCGGCATGTCCTAAAGCTTCTTCAGGCAATATGGTGGGGTGTATTCCTCCCAGCACCACCTGCACCCCCTTTTGGCGATAGGTGTCGGCCATACGATAGGCCCTGGGGACCAGGTCGGTCATGACGGTGATCCCCACCAAATCCACCTCTTGATTGAGGTCATCGGGAGCAAAAACTTCATCGACCATAGTAATCGTGTGGCCAGGCGGGGTAAGCGCGGCTATCAGCGGCAGATTTACCCTCTTTAGCCTGAACTTACTGGTGTATTCGTGTTGTTCATGAGGGGCGATAAGCTTTATTTTCACGTCTTTACCTTCCAGGAATCAGCGTGAGGACCGCTTACAGGCGGTAAGGGCACCGGGAAAGGGGGCTCGAGGGCAATCACTTACCCTCTTCCCATCTGGTGGCTATGATGCCCAAGGCGAAGACCACGGCCGCGAAAACCCCGATTATGGCGGCGTAACGCAGGGCGGCCAGGTTGTCGCCAAATATCATGGAGGCCCGCAGGCCCTCGTTCACGTAATACAGAGGCAGTAGCCCGGCGAAGGTCTGCAAAAAGCCCGGCATCATCTCGATGGGGAAGAAGCTCCCCGAGAGGAACATCATGGGGAACATGATGGCGTTGGCGGCGGCGACGGCGCTCTGCGCCTCCTGCACAAAGCGGGTGAGTATCATCCCGATGCCGACGAACGCGAAGACATCGAGCAAAATGAACACCAGGAGCCAGAAGTTTATCTGGAGGTCAACGTGAAACACGCCGTAGCTCACCAGCAGCATCGCAATCGTGGAGATAATTGCCAGTGCGAACTGGTACAGGATGTTCGACAGTATCCAGTCGGTACGAGTGATGGGCGTGGTGGATAGCTTCCTGATGATCCCCTTCTGCAACAGTTCCGTGTTCATGTTCACCGTGCCGAACAGGGAGGCGGTCATCACCGCCATCGCGATGACGCCGGGGATGAAGAACTCGATAAACCGGTACTTCCGGTGGAGTATCGAGGTCTCCTCCGTCCGGTAGAACGGCGGCTTCCCGGACATCCTCTGGTTCATCCCTCCAAACTCCATGTTCAGGTATTCTATCTTCGTTTTCACCGAAGTAGAGCTGGGGTCGTAGATATACGTCAGGATAACGGAGGCATCGGGGGCTTTGAGGTCAACCCTCTGATTGAGCAAGTTTTCAAAGTCTTTGGGAATAACGAGGATAAGGTTCAGCCGGTGTTTCTTGGCGTACTCCCTGGCGTCGCTGGCGGGATCGACCTCAATGATCTTGAAGTTCCCGTTGAACTGCAGGGCCTTGACGAACTGCGCCGAGGCGTGGGTGTGGTCGAGGTCCTGCACGTAAAGGTCTAAGCTCAATTTGTCCGGGTCCAGGAAAATGGTGCCGAACACGAGAATCAGGATTATCGGGAACGCAATGGTGAAGAACATCGCGGTCCTCTCCCGGTAGAAGGTCTTGAGCTTCACGACGAGATTGGCGCTGACGATGCGCAGCTTCATCCCACCTCCCCGCTCTCGGCCGCGGCCTGCGTGGAGCGCCTCGCCGGTG
>CAWCKU010000013.1:0-219841 GCA_963796215.1 uncultured delta proteobacterium
CAGACGGGAACGTCTCGTTAACCTTGACCAAACATGCCTTTCTCATTGTAAGTCTGCAACCGGAGGACTAACTGATGGACCGATTTGTTTGTATCCATGGACATTTTTATCAACCTCCCCGGGAAAGCCCCTGGCTGGAGGCCATCGAGATCCAAGATTCGGCGTTCCCGTACCACGACTGGAACGAGCGGATTACTGCGGAATGCTACGCGGCCAACGCCGTATCGAGAATCTGGGACACGGAAGGACGAATCGCCCAACTGGTGAACAATTATGCCAGCATAAGCTTCAACTTCGGTCCGACTGTCTTGCTCTGGATGCAGAAGTATGCCACCGACGCCTATGAGGCCATTATAGAGGGTGACCGGCAGAGCCTGGAGAAATTCTCCGGTCATGGCAATGCCTTGGCCCAAGCCTACAATCACCTGATCCTGCCGCTGGCCAACAGCCGCGACAAGAACACCCAGATTATCTGGGGCATAAAAGATTTTGAATATCGCTTTGGACGCAAGCCGGAAGGGTTATGGCTCCCGGAGACGGCGGTAGATCTGGAAACCCTGGACCTCATGGCCCAACACGGCATCAGCTTTGCCATCCTGGCCCCCAGGCAGGCCAGCCGGGTGCGGCCCCTTGATGGTAATGACTGGCAGGACGTGAGTGGTGGAAAAATCTATCCTGCCATCGCCTACCGGGTGTCGCTGCCGTCCGGCCGCGTCATGAACCTGTTCTTTTACGACGGTCCCATTGCCCAGGCCCTGGCCTTTGAAGGATTGCTCGACAACGGCGAGGCGTTCGCCAACCGGCTGCTGTCCGCCTTCGCCGACGACTCGCCTCGCCTCGTCCACATCGCCACGGATGGCGAAAGCTATGGGCATCATCATCGCAACGGCGACATGGCCCTGGCGCATGCGCTCCATCACCTTGAGTCCAACGGACTGGCACAGGTGACGAATTATGGCCGGTTCCTGGAGGATCATCCACCGGCGTTCGAAGTGGAGATCTTTGAGAACAGCTCGTGGAGCTGCGAGCACGGCATAGAACGTTGGCGTTCCGATTGCGGGTGCAACAGCGGCGGCCACTCAGGTTGGAACCAGGGTTGGCGAGCCCCCCTGCGTGCGGCCCTGGACTGGCTCCGCGATGCCGTGAATCCGGCTTATGAACAACTGGCCAGACAGTTTCTGACCGATCCCTGGGCGGCTCGAGACGACTACATCGACCTCATCGTGGATCGATCACCCGAGCGCGTCACGGCGTTTATGATCAGCCACGCCACCCGTCCCTTAAACTCCGAGGACGAGATCACGGTCCTGAAGCTCATGGAGCTCCAACGCCACTTAATGCTCATGTACACCAGTTGCGGTTGGTTTTTTGACGAGCTTTCCGGGATTGAGACGGTTCAGAACATAAAATATGCCGGCAGAGTTCTGCAGTTGGCCGACCAGCTTTTTAGCGAACCCTTCGAACCTGCCTTTCTCGAACATCTTGAACTGGCCAAGAGCAACATCCCTGAACATCGTGACGGCCGCACCATATATGAGAAATTTGTCAGGCCGGTCATGCTCGATATGAAAGACATGGGCGCCCACTATGCCTTAAGCTCACTGTTCCAGGACATCGGCGAACGCAGCTCGATCTATGCGTATTCCGCCACCCGGGAGGACTACCGCAGTTTTCAGGTCGGAGGCTCAAGGCTGGTAATCGGGCGGGCCACGGTCACTTCAGAGGTTACGCACGTAACCTCCAGCTTGTGCTTTGGCGTTCTCCATCTTGGTGATCACAGTATCGCCTGCGGCACCGGTGAATATCAGGGGGCGCAAAAATATGAAGCGCTGGCCCAAGAGATTTCCGCGGCTTTCGCCGGAGCTGACTTCCCGAAGACCATACTGCTGCTGGGTAAATACTTCGGGACGTCCACGTACTCTCTGGCCTCGTTGTTTGCCGATGAGCGGCGCAAAGTCCTGAACATCATCATGGAGCCGACTCTGAGAGAGGCTGAAGCGGCCTATAGCTCGATTTATGAGCACCATGCTCCCTTGATTCGCTTTCTGACCGGGTCCGGCACGCCACGGCCCCCAGTCCTGTCGGTCGCCGCGGACTTGTGCTTGAATGCCAAGATTCGCAGGGTGGTTCAAAGGGAGGGGCTTGACCCCGAAGTCGTCAGACCTCTTCTGGAAGAAGCTCGTTTGGCCGGCGCCACTCTGGATGCGACTGCGCTAGGCTTGTTACTGGCCGTCAACATTGAGAGTCTGGCCGAACAACTTCTCGAGCAACCTGACGACCTGGCTCGCCTGGAGAGGTTGAATAAGGCGGCACAACTGGTCCGGACCCTGCCGTTCGAGGTTAATCTCTGGAAAACCCAAAACATCTGCTACAAGCTCCTTCATGCCCATTATTCCAACTTCAAGGAGAAGGCCGGCCTGGGCGACCAAAACGCGCCAGAATGGCTACGCCAGTACACGGTCTTGGCCGAGAATTTTTTGCTGCGGGTGCCCGTAGGCCCCGTAAACAGCAAACCTGCCAAAGGATAGCAGACCGGGAAGTCTCTCATGAATATGCCAACCGCGACCTATCGGATTCAATTCAATCCGGCCTTCGGCTTTCAGGCCGCGCAGCCAGTCATTTCCTATCTGGCGGACCTGGGTATATCCGACCTGTACGCCTCTCCCATATTCAAAGCCGTCAAGGGCAGCACCCACGGCTATGATGTGGTTGACCCCAATCACCTGAATCCTGAGTTGGGAGGGCTCTCTGACTTGGAGGGGCTGGCCGCGGAGCTAAAAGCGCACAACCTGGGGTGGATTCAGGATATTGTCCCGAATCATATGGCGATGGATTCGGACAATCGGCTGCTGATGGATATTTTGGAGAATGGTTCCAGCTCCAGGTACTTTCAGTTTTTCGACGTGGATTGGGATTATCCGGCCGCCAGCCTCAACAAGAGAATTCTGGCGCCATTTCTTGGCTGGTTCTATGGGGAATGTCTCGAAAATGGAGAGATCGCCCTCCAATACGGTCCTGAGGGCTTCAAGGTGGCTTACTACAACCTCGCTTTCCCGTTACGAATCGAATCTTATCTCAATCTATTTAACAACTTGTCGCAGTTAAAAAGTAAATTTGCCGAAGACAATTTCGACTTTATCAAGCTTTTAGGCATCCTCTACGTCTTGAAGACGATTTCTTCTATCAATGAGCCGGAGGAGCGCAATAACCAGAAAGAATTCATCCAGCGTACTATGTGGGAACTCTACAATAGCAATGCCGTAATCAAGGCATTTGTTGATGAAAACGTGCGGACCTTCAATGGTGAAAAGGGGAAGGTCGAGAGTTTTAATCTTCTTGATGACCTGCTTTCCCAACAAGTCTTCAGGCTGTCATTTTGGAAAGTGGCCGCGGAAGAAATAAATTATCGCCGCTTTTTTTGTGTCAATGGGCTAATTTCACTAAGAGTGGAAGACGAGCACGTTCTAAACTACACGCACCGCCTGATTTTCGATCTGATTGCCAAACGAGTGGTCACCGGTCTAAGAATTGATCATGTTGATGGGCTGTACGATCCGGCCAGCTATCTGCAAAAAGTGAGAGAAAAAGCCCCGGCAAACTATATAATGGTGGAAAAAATCCTCAATCTTCAGGAAGACCTGCCACCTTCTTGGCCGGTCCAGGGAACCACCGGCTATGATTTTACCAATTATGTCAATGAGTTGTTTTGCCAAAAGGAAAATGCGCGAGCCTTCAGCAGAATCTATGCCAGCGTCACTGGCTTAAAGAATTCTTATGAAGATGTCGTGCACGACAACAAAAAGCTGATAATTCAGGAAGATATGGCGAGTGACGTCCACAACCTCGCCCAGCGCCTGAAGAAGATCTCCAGCCGGGACCGCCATGGCAGCGACATAACTCTCACGGCGCTGCAAAGAGCCTTGACCGAAGTCCTGGCAGTATTTCCGGTATACCGGACCTATATCAGCCAGGTGGTGGTCTCGGACGACGACCGGAAATACATTTTGGCCGCAGTGGACCGGGCCAGCGCCAATTTCCCCGCCCTCTTACATGGATTTGCGTTCGTACGAAGATTCCTTCTCCTGGACTTTCCCGATTATGTTTCTGAGGAAGAGAAGCGGGACTGGCTCCACTTTGCCATGAGGTTTCAGCAACTTACCGGGCCGGTAATGGCGAAGGGAGTCGAAGATACCACCCATTATGTGTACAACCGGCTCTTGTCACTCAATGAGGTAGGTGGACGGCCGGGTCACTTCGGCTGCTCGCTCGAAGAATTCCACCACTTCAACACGAAGAAAAGAGACTTGTGGCCGGATTCCTTAAATGCCACCTCGACTCACGATACCAAAAGAGGCGAAGACGCGCGCGCCAGAATCAATGTCTTGTCCGAGATGCCGGACGAGTGGCTAAAAAAACTCCGGACCTGGATCAAGATAAACCGGGGCAAAAAAAAGCGCCTGCAGCGGCTTAGCCGTTCCGGATAGAAACGACGAGTATTTTTTATACCAGACGCTGATTGGCGCCTGGCCATTTTCAGAGGCCGAGTATCCCGAGTTCGTGGCCAGAATTAAGAGCTATATTGTCAAAGCGGTCCGGGAAGCCAAAGTCCATACCGCCTGGTTGAAACCCGACACTGAGTATGAAAACGCTTACGTCGCCTTCGCGGAGAAAATCCTGGCCCGCTCAGAAGCCAACGCCTTTCTGCAAGAATTTATCCCGTTTTGCCAGAGAGTTTCGCACTACGGGATACTCAACTCCCTCTCGCAGACCCTGATCAAGATTACCTCACCCGGGGTGCCGGATTTCTATCAGGGATCTGAACTATGGGACCTGAGCCTGGTGGATCCTGACAATCGCCGGCCGGTAGATTTTGACCAAAGGCGCGCCATGCTGGCTGGCATCCGTGCACAGGAGGAGGCTGATATTGGCCGACTGGTCCAAGATCTCCTGGCCACGAGAGCGGATGGCAAGATTAAACTCTTTCTCATTTATCGGGCGCTCAAAGCAAAAAAAGCCCATCGAGAGCTCTTCCGTGCCGGCGCTTATCTTCCCCTGGAGTCGGCGGGAAGATTCAGGAGCCAGGTCATCGCCTTTGCCTGGAGGTATCAGCGGCAATGGGCCCTGGTCATTGCTCCGAGGTTTCTCAGCCACCTGATTCCAGAGGGAGATTTTCCTCTGGGAAGACAAGTATGGCAGGACACCGAGGTGATCATGCCTGACGGGGCGCCTGCTGCCTGGCGGAATGTGATCACGAGCGAGGTACTTTCTGCGGGCCAGGCATTGCCTGTCGGAGATGTATTACTCAGTTTTCCAGTGGCGTTGCTCATGGGCGAAGGAAAGGAGGAGTATGTGCAAACCACTTGAGTGGTACCGCCCCGACGGTGTTCCCAGGCGTGCCGGCCAACTGCCGAGTCAAGGCGTATCCACCTATCAAAGTATTTCTATGAACTTGTGGGGGTAAGATGTCTACAAATGCCAACCGTGAACCATTTTCCATCAAAGACTGTGCGCTGGTGACCATAGCCACCGGGCAGAAGGCCCAAAACCTCAAAGAAATGAGAAACCGTTTGCTTACCATCCATCTCGGGAGCATCTACCATCATTTTTGGGGCGGGCTCTTGAGGCCCAGGTTCGATGAGCCTGAATACAACAACGATTTTGCCGAATGGGTTCATCATGCCCTGCAAGACAATATCCTGGCGGAACGATTATCGGTTATCGACCCCGATCCTTTTGTAAATCTGGAATCCTTGCGCCAGGAGCTGCTCGAAGTCATCGAACCAGAGGTTGGATGAGATCGAAACGATTACCTGGGCCAAGCCCGACATGGAGTTTCATTTTGTCCGCTCTCAAATGGTGGTTTTCGATACCCACGGCAAAATTGCAGAGCCGGAGGAATTGGTGGAGGCTGTGCCCAAAATGTCCGTGGGCAGCATATTTTATCATTTTATTGATGCGAGACGCCGCAGCCCTGAAATGATGGACGACTTCCGCACCTGGTTGAGGTCTTGCGGTGATGATGACCTTTGCTCACAACTGGCTGCAGTTGATCCCTATTTTGGCTCCCTCGTGGAATTGCGCCAGCAACTGACCGATCTGTTCGCCAAATATTTTTTTCGGGGAGTGACCGGATGACATCTATTCAAGATTATGTGGCAGTGACCGGAGAAAACGTGATCGATCGACTCCGTCAACTGGCCAGGCCATTAAGAGGCACGAAGGTAGTGCACGTCAACTCCACTTATGTAGGTGGCGGCGTCGCGGAAATTCTGAGCAAGCTGGTCCCCCTCCAGAAAGATCTGGGCCTCGATGTGCGCTGGGAAGTAATTCGAGGTGAAGAGGCGTTTTTCCAGGTCACCAAGAGCTTCCACAACGCCTTACAAGGCATACCCGTCCAGCTGGGGGAGGGGTTTCTCAAGGTTTACGAGGAAAACAGCGCCCAAAACTCGGAAGAGCTCCGTTCGATCCTGGAGGAAGCCGACATAGTTATTATCCATGATCCGCAGCCGCTGCCCCTGTTGAGGGCCTGCCCGAACCGCAAAGGCAAGTGGATCTGGCGCTGCCATATCGACCTGAGCCATCCTTATCGTCCGGTGTGGCAATACTTGCGTAACTATGTCATGGAATACGATGCGAGTATTTTTTCCCTGGCGGATTTTGCCCAGCCCTTGCCGCACATCCAGTATCTGATGCCGCCCAGCATCGACCCTCTCAGCGACAAAAACAAGGATCTGACCCCGGAGGAAGTCCAGGCCGCCAAGGTTCAATTCGGTCTGGACCCCGATAGACTGATAATGCTCCAGGTCTCCCGCTTCGATCGGTTCAAGGACCCTCTAGGCGTAATTAAATCATATCGCTTGGTCAAGTCTTTCGCGCCGTCACTGCAATTGGTCCTCGCCGGCGGTGAAGCCACCGATGACCCCGAAGGCGCCGCGGTTCTGGCCGAGGTTCGTAATGAGGCCGGCGGAGACCCAGACATCCACGTGCTGCTGTTGCCTCCGGATGCCCATGTCACGATCAATGCCCTGCAGCGAGGCGCGGACCTGGTGATGCAAAAGTCTCTCAAAGAAGGCTTCGGCCTCACCGTGACCGAGGCCCTGTGGAAAGGAAAACCGGTGATTGGCGGCGATGCCGGGGGAATTCGGCTGCAGATAGTGAACCATCACACCGGTTTCCTGGTTAAGACTCCGGAGGGCGCGGCTTTGCGCGCCAGATATCTCTTGCGTCACCCCGATAAAGCCCTGGAAATGGGTCGTATAGCCAAAGAATTGGTCCGGCAAAATTTTCTGCTGACCAGAAATTTGCAAGAGTATTTGAGCATTTTTGTGGCCCTGATCTATGGAGACCAGGAGCGGATAGAACTCCAATTGAAAGCCGCACCGTGATGGCCCCCAGGACTTTCAGGGCTTATTAGCGAAGGTTGTTCTTCCTTCCCTGCTTTGAAAAAGCATTTTTTGTAACCTAGTAAAAGTAAAGTGTTTGTATCTGCTATGATTCTTGACTTATCAGGAATCTAAATACTTCCCATATCCATTCCATATCTGGAATTTCTACCCCTGGGCCGATAATTATCGCTCCTGGCAAGCAATCAACCCTTTTCACTGGGCCCAAAAAAGGCAGGGCCATGGCTGACCCGGTGGCCGAAGAGTTAGGAAAAGGGGTAACCTTAGTCGGGCTGGCCCGGGCCAGATCCCCGGTAAATTTGGACCAATCGCCGTCGGGATGCTGGCTGCCGGCGAAGGCTGCCTTCCCTGTCGGATTGATGATACCAGCCTTACTGCTCAGTACCGCCCAGGCCCGCTCCGGGCCCGCCGCGTGGCTCGGAGGAAAAACCTCGACTCCGGGAAGAGCGGTGGAAAACATCCCCCGGAACCGGCCCGGTGAGGACCGCAGACGCAGA
The DNA here is from genome assembly GCA_963796215.1 of uncultured delta proteobacterium. Lineage (GTDB taxonomy): Bacteria > Desulfobacterota > Desulfobaccia > Desulfobaccales > 0-14-0-80-60-11 > JAPLJC01. The sequence continues at coordinate 7,901 of CAWCKU010000013.1, forward strand.
GAAGTTGACGAATAGCTAAACAGAGAGCGGCTTATCGAAGCATTTATTTGACCAGCAAGTCTCCATACCAAAAATTTTTGGGCGGCAACTTTTTGGGGATTTCGTACGCCCGGGCCCACCAGTCGGCATCCGTATAGCGGGTGGTGAGAGGACCGGTGAACTCATAATGATTGAAAGCCACGCCGATGGTGAGACGCGTCCGGCCCTCGTTGCCCACCAGGGCCAGCATGATGTATGGCTCGCCGGTGGCTTCGTAGAGCACCTGGTTTTTAAACAGGTCGGTGTGGACGTCGGCAATCAGGCCCGAGCGCAGGTCTTTATATTCGCCTGAGTGATAATCGAACGGCTCGGCCATGTAAGAAAGCTCTTCCGTGCGGATTTTTTCGTATTCTGCTTCGGTCAGGGGCTGGCCGCGCAGCTCCTTGACGGCCATTGAGGTGTAAAACTCCAACTGCCTTTTGAATATCTGGAGCTTGCCGTGTTCTTCCAGCTCAAGGGGAAACAAATTATATTTACGATAACCGGCAGAAGTATAAGCAACTAACCGCTGCAGCGTCTGCCAGAAGACCAGATTGGGCTCGACAAATCCCTTGGGCACCGGCGGCGGTTTACCCTCGTCTTCACCGTCGCCGAGCTCAGCGTAACTCTGCTTGGCGTAAAGCAGGGTGTCGTGTTTGAGTTCGGTGTAGGAGCCCAGGAACGTTTGCAGTTGCTTGATGGGGAAGAGCCGGCTTTGCATGTAAAGGGGGTAACCGCCGGAGTAAGAGGTATTCAAGGTGCCCAGGAGCTTGAGCCAGACCCAGCCGATGGAGCTGAACCAGGCCGCCTCATCTACCTTCCCCAGGGTCCCGCTCACCCGTTGAAACTTGGCATCAAACAAATCCATTTGGGCCGGCGAAATGCCGGGCATTTCCTGCCTGAGGACGGGAGGTATAAAACCTCGGGCCCAGGGGTTGCCCATGGCCGCAGGGACAAAGAGGGCCGAGGGGGTGGTGGGGAGAGGCGGCGTGTCCCGTGGCGTCTTGGCGGTCAGATGACTTAAGATCCAGGCGTCGAAGGTGAAACGTTGGCCAAAGATGCGAAAATTGACCTTGCCAATATCCACCTGTTCGCCTCTGGTCAGGGCTGTGACCGGCGGTTTCAGTTCTTTGAGTCTTGCCTCTATTTTCTTATGGAAGTCAGGGGATAGGGCGTCGCCGGGAGTGAACTTCTCACCTCCCGCCACCTTGACGATAAAATCCCGCCACTCGGGGTAACTGATGTCATCGGACAAGCCCACATAAAAGCTGGTGATTTCCATGAGCCGCTGCCAGTCCTCCAGGGGCCGGCGGCCCTTGATATCTGGGGTTGCCATGATATGGGCCAGCAGCAGGGCGTCAATCATACCGTCGGAGTTCTGTAAATTATAGTAGTTTTTGCCGAGGTATATCATGGCCCGGAAGTACGCCCGCAGCAGGGAGCTTTTGGTGTAATGGCTCCGGGGGGTGAATTGCGTGTAGTCAGCGTTGTAAAACTCATCGTAATGGCCGAAAAGTGGAGATTTTGCTTGCGTTGCGGTAGAGTCCTTCATTTCGTAAATATATTTGATCTCTGCCGTGACCTTTTCCAAAGTCTCCGGGGAAAAGTTAGCCTGGTATTGCTTCAGTAAGCCCAGGGCGTTTTCCAGGGAATCGTCCTGATCGGGTTTATTCTGTTCTTCCGGCTCAGGCAAGCCTTTTTCTTCCTCCATCTCCACCGGCCAACGGGCGTTCTCCAGGATGACGAGAGCAACGGTCATCTGGGCGGCGATGAGTTCGTAATGCCGGGCCAGATCGCCCTGGGAATTTTTCCGGAATGCGATAGCCTGGGATTGGAGCTGTTGGACAAACTGCCGTACCTTCGGAGCCAGGACGGTCTTCTCCAGATATTCCAGGGAGTTTTCCATGTACTTATGGTAGGCGTGCAGAAGCGCATCCGGGTTGACCAGATGCGCATTTTCCGGCTTACGCTCCACAGCCGCATACCCGGATACCTCATCAAAGAGTCCCAACATTTCATCCAAGGCCCTATAGTTGGGGGGGGGACGGAAATCCACTTCTCCTTTGAACCGGGTGGCATCTTTGGGAATCAGCAGGAACTTGTGGCGGTTGAGAAAGTCTTTCTGAGCCCGGGAGAGCTTGAGTCCCAGGAATTTTATGACCGCGTGGTAATTGACGGCTTTATCCACCACCGTGGCCCGATCTTGCAGGGCCGGAGTAACGGCCAGAGGCTCCTGCGGCGGCAGGTCGGCAAAGGCCTGGAGCTTCAAAGCCGGCAGGGCCTGCGCGGCCGGGCCGCTTGGCGTGGTTGGCTTTTCAGCCTTTTCAGGTTTTTTGGGTGTTTCCGGCTTTTCCCCCGGACAGCCTATCACGAGGAGCAGGAGTATGAGGACCAGGCCTGATACGCTCAGGAGGAAGAATCTGGAAGGTTTCATGGTAAAACCCCCTCTGTGGTGAAGGGTTAAGTCGAGGGCCTTCATCAATGTTGCCGGGAGGGCACCACCTCTGAAGTTTAACTGGGAAGGGAAGACGCAAAAACTCACATAAATCCAGGGATAATTATAACATTATGGCGATGTTAAGCGAGGAAAATCAAGATAATATTTTTCTCACGGCTGACATTTTTTAAAGTTTTCTTTGGGGGAAGAGGTGACATTAACTTCACCGTTCGTTCCGGCCTGGGGATTGCTCTACTAGCGCGAAGGTATCTCTGGACTATGCAGCCAGGTTATAAAATAGGTTCCGGACTTGCCCCCAAAGATCATCCTCACTGAATAAAAGAAGTCGGCCCCTATTCGTCTCCAAGCAATCCATTTTTCGTGTCTCCTTGCCGCGTTCAATCACTCTTTTGAGAAGACCACAGTGAGTCTATAAGCACTGGGCGCCTTGGCCGTTACCATCTTTACCGGCCTTTTATCCTCCTGAGGCCAGCCCGGCAGCCCACCGGCCTGAACCAGTTTCTCTCAGCGCGGCAGTTCCGGCCAGGCAGTCCGGCTAAGGCTGGTCTCCCAGGTATTCCTGCCGCTCCCCCGGAGTCAGATCACGATTGGCGATGCCCCGGGCCCGGTCTATCCATGACTGCAAGGACCCATCATAAAACCTTACTGAACCATCCTTATTTCCTGAGGCCAGCGTTTGGCCGTCGGGGGTGAAGAGTATGCTGTTCACGTGAGTTTTATCTCCGGCCGGGGGCGATCCCAGAGGGCGGCGCCTCGGTAAGTCCCAGAAGATGATCCCTTCACCCCCCGTGACTACGGTGTGGCCATCCGGGCTGAAGGCCAGGCTGCTGATATTATCATTCCTTGGTCCATATTCAGCCTTGCGGGTCTTCAGATTCCAGAGAGCAAACCAGCTTTCGCCTCGACCCGCGTAGATCCTGGCGAGGATATGACCGGTGGGGCTGAATGTCACTGGGCCCGAATGAGGCAGATCTTCTTCCAGGGGCGGTCCCAGAGGCTGGCGGGTCTTCATATCCCAAAGGATGAACTCATGCCCTCCTGCGGCCAGAGTGTGGCCGTCAGGACTGATGGCGACATACCCATACAACCCTCTCAGAGGAGGGACCAGGGGCTTTCGGGTCTTGAGGTCCCAGAGGATAATATCATGCCCCCCCGAGGCCAGGATGCGGCCGTCAGGACTGAAAGCCAGGCTCAATACAATATCTTTATGCCCGGTCAGGGGCGGGGCCAGAGGCTTTCGGGTCATGGGGTCCCAAAGGATGATGGTCTGATCATAACTCCCTGAAGCCAGGATTTTGCCATCCGGGCTGAAGGCAACGCTCGAAACGGTATCCTGGTGTCCTTCCAGGGGCTGCCCCAGAGGCTTTTGGGTCTTCAGGTCCCAGACTATGATGGTCTTGTCCGAACTTGCCGAGGCCAGAACTTTGCCATCCGGGCTGCAGGCAAGGCTCTCAACCGAGTCCGTATGTCCGGTCGGGGGGGTCCCAACTGGCTGGATAGATTTCACGTCCCACAACCTGAGGGCACCGTTGTCACTTCCCGAGGCCAGGGTTTGGCCATCGGGGCTAAAGGCCACAGTTCTTACCTCACGTTGATGCACTTTTAGCGGCGGTCCCACAGGCTTGCGTGCCTCCAGGTCCCAGAAAATAATGGTATTATCCTCACTTCCCGAAGCCAGGATTTTGCCATCCGGCCTGAAGGCAAGGCTCCAAATGCGATCCTGGTGTCCTGTCAGGGGCGGACCGAGAGGCTTGCGGGTCTTCGGGTCCCAAAGGATGATGGTCTTGTCCGAACTTGCCGAGGCCAGGATTTTGCCATCCGGGCTGAAGGCAACGCTCAGCACCCATTCTTTATGTCCTGTCAAAGGCGGCCCCAGAGGCTTACGGGTATTGAGGTCCCAAAGAATGATGGTCTTGTCCGAACTTGCCGAGGCCAGGATTTTGCCATCCGGGCTGAAGGCAACGCTCCTAACGGCATCCTGGTGTCCTTCCAGGGGCGGACCCAGAGGCTGGCGGGTCTTCAAGTCCCAAAGAATGATGGTCTTGTCCAAACCTGCCGAGGCCAGGATTTTGCCATCCGGGCTGATGGCAACGCTCCAAACGGCATCCCGGTGTCCTGTCAGGGGCGGACCCAGAGGCTTGCGGGTCTTCAGGTCCCAAAGAATGATGGTCTTATCACCAGCCGCCGCCAGGATTTTGCCATCCGGGCTGAAGGCAACGCTGTGTATGGAAAGACCTTTCGGTTCTTGCATCGACTGGTCAATGGCCTGGTAAGTGTGAGGGTCCCAGAGGATGATATCCCCAAAAAAACCTGCCGAGGCCAGGGTGTTGCCATCGGGGCTGAAGGCAACGGTATTAATGGACCTCGTATGGCCATGGAGCATGCTCTTGAGTCGCGGTTCTTTGCTGAGGGCAGTCAGCAGAGCGCTGCGGGCTTCCAGGGTTTTTTCCGCCCGGCAGGCTTCCACACTCAACAAGAGGGCCAAGTCCAGCTTGTCTTCCGTAAGTTTGTCTGCTTGGGCGGCAAGTTGGCGGGAGAGGGCAATTCTGCGCCAGGTCTCTGCCTCCCTTTTTTCCATCCAGGCATAGGCGGCGAGCCCCGCCAGACCGATCATGACGCTGCTGACGATGGCGACGGTAATTATCCGATGGCGCGGTTTCCTTATGAAGTCCATCTGTTCAACCTCACGGGTATTTTGCCAGCAAAGGGGCGGTTTAGGGAAAACAGCAAAATTGCCGGAACTATAAAAAGGCAATGGCTCCTGGTAGATTTCCTCATCAGCCCTCGTCGGGCCAGGTCCCGCCGCACCCGCGGATCGGCCAGGAGAGCCTGATAAATGGCTGCTTCCGGGAAATAGTCCGTTAGTTTCACCCGCTTTTTGGTAAAGCCTCCGGGTTTTTTGAGGTCGATGGCGATAAACCGGCTGGTGTGAGAGGGGTGAGCGGTTTCTTCACAATCAACATCCCCCCCTTCAAAGAGGCTCAGGCTAGATCCCACAACTGAAAAGATTCCGTAACTGGCAACGATTTCGCAGTATCGTTCTTTTAAGCCATATTTGTTTTCAGAGGCTTTAATGCGGGCAAATTCTTGTTGCGCCAGGGACCGGGCCGAGAAAACCACCCGGTTCGGAGACTTGGAAGGATGGATCTGAATGTCCCCATCGGTCCAGCGAATATTAAAGCCGCCGCTTTCTCCGGCCCAAATAACCTGGGGCGTTTCCTGCTTCTGGCGCGCCGCCGGGCTCTCCCCTGCTATTCTGGATTCTGCTCCAGCCACCTCGGCCAGGGCTCCAAATAGCATCACCATCCCCAGCAGAATTGCCGAAATATTTTCAAATTTGATCAAGGCATTCGACTCCTTCCAGTAGTGAAAAATAGTGATCCTGGTCATATGTCAATAATAATGGCCGAAGCTCATTTCTTCGAAGTCTTGCGCTCAATGGCTAGAGGGATAATTTTATCAACGTTTAAATACCACCCTGGTCTGACGATGCCGGGCAATTTTTCCCTGGTCCTGCGCCATAAAGCCAGCCTCTCCTGATACCGCCTGGGCCAGAGCTTCCTTGAGGGCCGAGGGCACAGGTAAGAGCAGGTGCGCAAAGGCCAGGCGGTCCCGGCAAGCATCCCGGCTGGCCGGCAATCCAAGAAGCACCAGCACCCGGTCCTGCTCCAGACGGTAAAAGGCGAATTGGGTAAGAAAATCCTCGGACAGAGAAAAAGAACAACCGGCAATTTCCAAGGGTGCCCCTGCCAGCGTCTGGGAAAAGTCCACCAACGTTGCCGGGGCTTTGTTCAGATGCTTCTTTTGGAGACTCTGCTGTATGAGTTCATCACCCAACAGGGCCTGCAGGATGTCTGTCTCGGCAAAAAAATCCGTGAGTCTGGAGATCTTGACGCTTTTTTTGGGCCGCGGCTCAGCCGGGACCGCTCCGGGCGGTCTTTTCTCAGGCTTACCCAGGTTCACCGTGGTGAGCCTGCACCTCTGGGAAGGATGGGCATCTCCTAAACAAGTTATGGAGCGACATTCCTTGAAGCTCAGGAGGGGGCCGACCACGGAAAGAAGGCCAAAAACGGACTCGGCTTCACATTTACCCTGGGTCTGCCTTGCAGCTACCTCTTGGTCATACTTTTCCTGGACCATTTCCTCCGCCGAGAAGGGAGGATCCGATGACCAACCTTCTCCCGCCACGAAGGCCTCCAAATTATAGCTGCTCCAGTCAATGACGAAGCCGCCGCTGTGGCCGCCCCAGATCATCTCAATGATGCTGGTGGGTTTGAGAGACAGTTTTTTGGTGACTTTCCCCTTTTTCCAGGTGAAGGCCACCGTGTGGACTAATGACCGCCGGGTATTGGCAAGGGCTTCCATGAGAAAACCGGCCTGGCCTGTCGCTGCCTGCTCCAGAGGCTGCTTGAGGCGGGAGGGGATGGGCAGGAGCAGGTTAAGCTGGGCATACAGGTAGCGGATCGCCCCACCCGCCGGCTCGAGATCCAAAAGAACTTCCACTCGGCCCTTTCCCGCCCGATTGAAGGCGAACCGGGTTAAGAAATTCTGGGGGAAGAAAAAAGGTATCTCTCCCCAATACAAAAGTTTGTCTTCCAGCAGCCGAGATAAGGCCCGCAAACTTTGGGGAGAATCTGGTGCCCCGGGCGGTCCTGTATGTTCCTGGATAAGGGGATGAGCCAGCAGGGCTTTGAGAATCTCTGGTTCAGGGAAGAGGTCGGTGAGCTTGACGGCCTTGCCCAGTTTCTTGGGCTGGAAGCGCGGGTCTTCAGTCAGGAGATCGGGCACCAGGCCGGGCCTGGCCAGGTCAAGGGTGGTGAATCGGGCGCCAAAGCCGGGGTGGGCACTGGGACGAACAGAATAATAGCATTCCTCTCTCAAGCTTAAGAGGGAGCCCACCACGGAGACCGGGGTAATGCCGCGCTCATAATCAAGGCTCTCCACCTCTGCCAAATCAACTGCCCGGAAATGTTTAAACCCCAGCGTGGCCAGGGAGTTCGCCGAAAAAACTACACTTCCTGGCTTTTGGGCGAACCGGGCCTGGAGGTCCTTGGCAGTCCAGCTAATCACGAAGTTGCCGCTTTTCCCCTCCCAAAGCGGTTTCCCCGGACCGGCTGGCTCAAACTCCACCGGGTGGGCAACCTCGGGGGCCAGCTCCCAGGTGCCCCGGGGGGCTAATTGCGGAGAAGGGAGAGTCTCACCGGAGGCAACGTTGCCGGTAACGACGATCATGATGCAAAGCAAAGCTGCCGCCAAAAAAAGGAGCCTGGTCTTCTCGCCGCGCATATTCCCTCCTATCCAAAGGAAAGCCCAGCCTTACAGGATTCACCTTCCTTTATGCTCCGCAGGCGGTACTTTGCCTTCTTGAGGACCGGGTTCCCTTTTCCCAATCAGATGGTGTCTTATGGTCAGTCTCATGGCGGCCACACGAATTTGCCGCTCTTGTCGATGTACCCAGTTTTCCGGCCCAGCCCCGCCGGCGCCAGGCCCTCGGCGAAGTTCCGGGTGTCTCGAACCGGGGGGAAATCGCCAGATTCCCCTGTTTGTCGAGATAACCGTACTTGTCGTCCACCTTGACCCAGGCTCGATCTTCGTAAAAATTGCCTGCCGAGGTGAACCGGGGAGAGATGACCATTTTGCCGCCTAGATCCACAAACCCCCATTTCCCTGCGATCCACACCGCGGCCAGGCCTGCAGAAAATTCGGCGACCTTGTCGAACTGGGGTTGGATAACCACTTTGCCGGTCTGATCGATGAAACCGAACCTGTCCCCTACTAATACACCAGCCCGTCCTTCGGAAAAATCCCAGGCATTTTTGAACTGGGGCGAAACGATCACCTTGCCGGTGCGGTCGATGAAGCCCCACTTGCCTTGTTGTTTTATGGGAAACAGGGCCGGAAGGTCCCGGGAAGCTCCCGGGGAGGGGGGTGCCAAGTCCGGGAAAAAAACCGCCACCATAAGGAATACTAAGGCGCGCCGCATAATTGCCCCTCCGAGGTGATCCCTGGTTAGCCTAAACGAAGGTCAACAATAGCAAGCTTATCAACAGCCCAGGTATGGTGAATATGCTGTAAAAAATGACCCCTTTGCTCTAAGGACAAATTTATCATAAGGATATCATTGTTTAAAGATTTAATTATTTTTTGAAAATTTAGCAAAATGTTATACTTAATATATGCTGCTCCAAGGGGGCGAGCCAATTCGTGCGAAGGTGGGGGTCATGAAAATCCTAGGCTGGGCGCTTGCCTTCTTGATGTTATCCAGCCACGGATGCGGCCCTCTCCCGGGAAGTTGATCAACAGGGGGACATAGGTTAAGGAGCACCCCCAGGTGGAGGTAAGGACGCTTGTAGATGCGGGTAACGTGATAGCTGAGGTCTTTGGCTATCTCGTCCGCGTCCATCGCCTTCAGCTTCTCCAGGTGAGGCAGCACGGTATCCAGGTCGAAAGTCTGATAATCTTCTTCCTGGGGAATGAAGGTATCCACCAAAAGCGTCGGCTGCTGGTCCCGGTAGCTGCCGATGATGCGGCCGGTCGCTTGATATTTGCCGATCCCCGCCAGGTCGCCACCGAGGACATAAATCGCTTTATCAAGCTGGTGCTTTTCGTCGTTCTTCATCGCCTCGAAGATTTGGTGCGCGTAAACTTCCCGGATGGTGATCTTGTCAGTGTCCTCCACTTCGAGCGTGGGCCGCCTGTCTTTGTCGCAGACGAAATCTCGTAATACTTAGTTGCGTTCAAACAGGTATTATTGGAGCTGTCATTCTGAACGGAGCGCCGCGAAGTGAAGAATCTAGATTCTTCGCTTCGCTCAGAATGACAATATTACTTTTATGACCGCAACTTGGTATAAGAGGCTTTTGAACTGGTTTTCTGTGGCCCGGACCCCGGCGATCTGCACTCGGTCGATATTACAACCGAATAATAATTGTTTCAAAAAGCAGATTGTTTTATGGAGAACAGCCGCCCTCGGCTGTTCTTTTGCAGGCGAAGGCGCCTGCTCTCCATTTTTCTTATTTTGAGTGATGATTATCTGAATTTTTCGGGTTAGGTTTTTTCTTACTGTTATGGAATCGGATGTTGCGCAGGGACCCGGTTTCGTCGAACACCGGGAAGGCGTTGCGTTCTCGGCTGGTGCACCAGCCCACCCGGTATTTGACGAGATTTTCTTCGTCAAGGCCGCGTTTCTCCCTGAGGAATTGTTTGATCTCCGGGGTGAAGTTTTTTTGGAACCCCTCTACGCCGGTCAAGGTGGGCGCCGTGGCGGTCGTCTTTCTTCCCTCGCCGCTAATCATTCCTGTTTCCCGGGCGAAATGGCTGTAAATTTCGTTGCCGGTCATGAACGGGCCGGGCATCTGGCAAATCAGGTTGAAGAATGATTTGGCGCCGGTGCCGGTGGCGGCTTGATCGACATAGTGCATTTTCTGTCTCTGTCCACAATATTGAAGATGATGTGGTGATAAGAGGAATGTGGATTTAGCCACCAGGCGACAACATCAAAGAGGACATGGGGTAGAGCCATGGCAATCTTAGCTGAGTGCCCGCGGGGTCACCGGAAACAGGCGGTGAAGAATCGGAACTGCGTAGCCTGTGAAAGCGACCTGGTGAAGCCGAAGCGGGCCGGAAAGGTTCACTACTGGATTCACTACCGGCTTCCCAGCGGTAAACAACGTTGGGAATTTGTGAAGCTTGAGGACGGCCGGCCGGCCGGAATCGAAGAAGCCAGGGCCGCGGAAGGCAAGCGCACCTTGACCCCGGATGAATATCTCCGGCTGGTGGACGTGGCGGCGCCTCACCTGAAGGGAATCATCACCACGGCTTTCAACACCGGCATGAGGGCGGGGGAAATCCGGGGTTTGAAATGGTCGCAGATTGATCGGGAACATGGGGTTATCCGACTGACGGCAGACATGACCAAAGAGAGCCGGGCCAAGATGATTCCCATAAATCACCACGTTATACCAAGTTGCCATCTAACAAGTAAAATTAAGATAAGGAAAATTTGTCATCGAACGAAGTTTTTCCGGGTCTTTGGCGAGATCATTCAGACCTCGACAGAGGTTGTCCTCTACCTCATCCAGATCCCGGCATGCCTTGTTGGCAAAATTCTTCTCCCTCAGTTCCTCCCAAATATGTTCGGCAGGGTTTAATTCCGGACTTCGAGGGGGCAGCTTTATCAGCCTAATATTTTCAGGCACTTCCATGTTCTGGGATATATGCCAACCGGCCTGATCTGCCAGCATGAGGATAAAATAATCCGGAAAATCCTCCGACACCTGCCTTAAGAAGATGTTCATCATCTCCGTATTGGCCCAGGGCAAGATTAGGGAGGTCATTCTCCCCAATGCCGGGCACACCGCCGTGAAAACATAGAGATAAGTTCTAATAACCTGCCTGGGCGCTTGCGGCCTCGTCCCCAGAGGCGACCAGGCGCGCCTGACATCACTGATACGGCCAAAGCGCCCTTCGTCTTGAGCAAAGAGTAATACCGGACGGTGATCTTCCGGGTCCCTTTCTGCCAGTTTTTCAGCAATAATTTCAGGGAGTTTTTTTAAAAGCTTCCTGCTCCTCCTTATCGGCATCGACGTGGAACGGCCGGGGCACCACTTTCCGCCAACCCTGTCGTTTAAGCAGCCTATAGACCGTGGTCTTATGGACTTTTTGGCCGATACGTCTTTCCAAAGCCTCCTTGATTTCTGCCGCGGTAGCGATCTGACCGGTAAGTGCCGCCTGTCTGAATGATTCTAAAAACAAGGCCTCTTCGTCCCAGCTTAAATAGGAGCGGCGCCGTCCACCCTTCCCTGGCCCCTCCACCACTTCCGGCCCCAAGCGATTATATCTGGAAATCAGATTGTGCACCGATTGCTCTGCAAGTCCGGTGTGCAAAGCAATTTCCCCGGCAGGTCGAGGATCAACCAGGGCATTCCAAATAACCAGCCATTTTTGCACCCGCCAAAATCCTACCGTTGCCTTGATCCTTTCCTGAATCTCCTCTTTGGAAAGGTGGGGGATGCTCTTGGTAACTTTTCCCATGACTGCCCCCTTGATAATTTTTGGAGCAGTCTATCATATTACTCATTAGAACGCAACTTGGTATTAAAGAGGTCCTGGCGGGGCTTCCTACGCCTCTGCGTGATGATCTTCCAGTGTTCACTTACAAGGGGAAGGCCATAGGGGACAACGGCGGCTTCAAAAAATTTTTCATCACGGCTTGCTTGAGGGCCGGAATCCCCCAGGGCCACAATGAAGCGAACGGGATCACCTTTCACGACATCCGGCGCACCGTCAAGACCAATATGCTGAACGCCGGAGTTGATAAGGTGCATCGGGACCTGATTTTAGGCCATAGCTTGCAGGGGATGGATATTCACTATCTGGCCCCCTCTGAGGATGACCTTCACCGGGCCATGGAGAGATACACCGAGTGGTTAGATGGTCAACTTATTTTGGCAAGTGTTGACCAAAACGTTGACCAAGTCATAAAAAAAGGGCAGCCGATTTAGGCTAACCCCTTGAAATCATTTGGTGGCGGGGGACAGAATCGAACTGCCGACACGGGGATTTTCAGTCCCCTGCTCTACCGACTGAGCTACCCCGCCAACCGGTTAATTCTTAACCCTGACCCCGGTCTTTTGTCAAGGCCCCGAGGCGCATTTGTGGTGGGATAATCTCTCCGGCCCATAATTTCAGGGGCTACGGGGTCCGCCCAGGCCCCTAAATATTCGAGCGCAGGGCCCCAATCTCCTTGCCAAATCCGCCGCTTATTGGGAAAATGTCTTTAGATTGCCTTGCAAATTATCTCTGAAGAGGTTCCGGGTGACCCCAGAAATTCTCCTCGCCGGGCCGGCAAACCAGACCCGTCAGAAATTGGCGGCGGTCTTAACGGGTAATGGTTACCCGGTGCGCCTCTGTCTGCCTGAAGAACTCCCGGCTCAGACCAGGGACCGCCTCCCCGATCTTCTAATTATCCTGGACGACCTGCCCCGGGTGCACACCCTTATCCACGAGATCAAGAAAGATGCGGCCACCCGGGAGGTGCCCCTAATCGTGGCCCTGCCCCAGTTTTCCGAGACCGCGGCGGCCTGGGCCCTGGAGGCCGGGGCCGATGAGTTCCTGGCGGCGCCCTTTAAACCTGCGGAGGTGCTGGCCCGCATTGGGGTGGTGCTGCGGCTCCGGCAAGACCGGCAGCTTCTGCTGGATTCCCCCCAGGAATTTTCCCGGCTCTTCCGTGAGACCAGCCATCCCCTCTTCTTCTGCCAGCGATCCGGAGAGGCCTGCCAGCTCAATCCGGCCCTGCGGCGCTTTCTGGGCTACCCCGCTAAAAGCGACGACGGCCCTTTGACCGTGGAGGAACTGCTTTATGGGCCGGAGGACCGGGAGCGCTTCCATCAGGTTCTGTCCCGAACCCTGGACGCCAGCCATGTCAAGGTGCGCCTGGTGAATCAGGCCGGCCAGCCCATGACGGTCCTGTTGAACGATCTGACCCTCCCGGTCGCCCCTGAGGTTCGGAGTTTCCAGGTGCGGCCGGTGGGCTCCCCATCCCCCTGGCGCCAGGCCATCCAGGGGCTGGTGGAACATTTGGTTCCCAGCGCCCGGGACTACCTGGCCCTGCTCAAGTTGACCCCCTTGCTGGGCGGCCGCTATGAGAAAATCGACAAACTGGGACAGGGAAGTTTCGGCGAAGTCTGGCTGGTGCTGGACACTGATGCCCTGAGGACGCCGCAGCGCTATGTGGCCAAGATCCCCTTTCTGAAGGCCGCCAACGTTAAGTTCCGCAAGGAGGCGGCCATCTGCACCCGTCTGGCCCCCCACCCCGGGGTGGTGAAACTGGTGGACCTGTTGGAGGATAACGGCAAGTTAATCTTGATCCAAGAGTACGTGGAGGGCAAGACCCTGGGGGACATGCTGGGGGAAGAGCTGCCCCGGCCACTGGTGGAACGGATCATTTTGCAGCTCATCGACGTGGTCTCCCATGCCCACCGCCACCGGGTCATGCACCGGGACATCAAGCCCAACAACATCATCATCCAGCCGGACGGCGCTCTAAAACTCTTGGATTTCGGCGCCGCCAAGATACTGGGGGACAAGGATATCAGCGCCACCATGGTGGGTTCCCGGCCCTTCATGGCCCCGGAGCAGATCATGGGTAAAAGCGAGCGGCGCAGCGACATTTGGGCCATCGGGGTGCTCATGTACCTGTTGTACACCGGGGAGCTGCCCTTTTACCTCGAAGTGGAAAAGTTGCTCATCGACCTGATCCTGGAACAAGAGCCCACCCCGCCACGTTCGCTGAACCCGGAGATCCCCGCACCCCTGGAAGCGATCATCTTGAAGTGCCTCAAGAAAAACTTGGAAGAACGCTATCCCCACGCCCGAGCCCTGAAGGAGGACCTGCTGCGTCACTTCCCCCACTACGGCACCCGGACCGGCAGGTGGCCATGGATCCAGTAACCCACGTGGCCGCCGGCGTGCTGATCTCCCAGGTGCTGCCCGGCCCGGCCCGGGGCTGGAGCGCCCTGGCCGGGGTATTGTTCGGGCTGCTGCCGGACATCGACTATTTTTTGATTTTCTCCGATCGTCTGGCCTTTATCCGCCACCACCGGGGCTTTACCCATTCGCTCCCGGCCATGGTCCTGTTCGCCCTACTGGGAGCCGGGTTGGGGCGGGCTCTGGGCGGCCCCCGCTGGTTTCGCCCGTTGTTCTTCATCGGTCTGGCGGTCCTGGCGAGCCACCTCCTCCTGGACCTGGCCACGTCCTATGGCACCCAGATCATGTTTCCCTTCTCCCGGAAGCGCTTTACCCTGGACTGGCTCTTCATCATCGACCCCTACCTCACCGCCCTGCTGCTGGCCGGGGCCCTGGCCGCCCTCTGGTCCGCGGCCCACGGTCGCCAGGTGGGGACCATCTTTCTGGCCGCGGCCGGGGTCTATTTTCTTCTGTGCGGCTTCTATCACCAACAGGCCCTGACCCTGGCCCGGCAGGTGTTTCGCCCACCGGCCGCAATCGTTCCGGGCGGCGGTCCGAAGCGCGCCCACACCCTGACCCTGCCCGACCAGGCCTTCTGGCCTGAGGCCGAGGAACTGACCATAGCCGCCCTACCCCAGCCCTTTTCCTGCCGCCGTTGGCAACTCGTCGCCGCCGATGGTGAGGCAGTGCAACAAACCTTCGTGCAACTACCTTACTTCGCCTTCGAGACCCGGCCCGAGATGCCGGCTGTGACCCACCTGCCCGTCAACCCCGGCTGCCGCGTGCCCGAGGCGGCTTACCGGCCCCCGGAGGACTTGCAGGTCCAGGTCTGGACCGGGCTGCCGGCGCCTGACCTGACCGGTCACCCGGAGGCCCGGGACATCCTGGACCAATACCTGGAGTTCGCCCGCTTTCCCTTGCTGCGGCGGGTGGCGCCGCAGGGAGACGGACAATTGCTGGAGTGGCTGGACCTGCGCTTCAGCGTGCCGGGGCGGGACTTCCCTTTTGTCTTGCAACTGCGCCTGGACGCCACCGGCCAGGTGCAGCACTGGCGCCTCGGCCGCTGCAGCGGGGAGGGCTGAAGCAGTCAGCCATCAGCTTTCAGCTTTCAGCAAAAGGAAATGCCAGGATAGATTTGCCGAAAGTTGGGTGGCTAATTGCAGGATCGGTAGGTTTGAGCAGTGTAGGGGCGGTTCTCGAACCGCCCCTATGGGGTAGAACGGTCTAACAGGCCTTGAAGGGAGAGGATATTTGAGTCAGCTCCAGTCAAACAATCTCTTCGCCGGGATTCCCGAGACCATTCCCCAAGAGATCATTGAAATTCTCTTAAAAGCCCCCGGCTTTCACCTGGAGCGCATCGTCTCCGCCGGCCAGGCCACCCCGCCAGGCCAATGGTACGACCAGGAGACCCATGAATGGGTGGTGCTACTGTCCGGGGCTGCGGGGCTGCTAGTTGAGGGGGAGGCGCAGGTGCGGGTCCTGCGCCCCGGAGACTATCTCCTCATCCCGGCCCACTGCCGCCACCGGGTGGCCTGGACCGACCCGGCGCGGCAGACTGTGTGGCTGGCTTTGCATTATCGAGAGGCGACGTAGGGGCGGTTCTCGAACCGCCTTTGGTAGTACAGGCTTTCCAGCCTATGCATCAACTGAGGTGGGCGGGGACGCCCGCCCTACCTGGCTTTTTTTGGTGGCACCGGCTTCCAGCCTGTGCTAATGCCTGGGAAAACTGTTACTCTCAGGGTTAGCTTGTTCCGTTGCCCTAGATCTAAAACCGGGTTCTAAAATTCACCGCCCCTTAAAATGGATACCGCCAACCGTCTTTTCCACTTCGTCACCTTCGGGTGCAAGATCAACCAGTGCGATACCGCCGGGATGAGCCAGGAACTGGCCCGCCGGGGCTGGCGCCCCGCTCCGCCGGGGGCGACCCCGGAGCTGTACCTGGTCAATACCTGCACCGTCACCGGGCGCGCCGACCAGCAGGCCCGTCAGACCATCCGCCGGCTGGCCCGGGAACACCCGGGGGTGCCCATCTGGGTCACCGGTTGCTATGCCCAGCGGGCCCCGGAGGAGTTGGCCGCCCTGCCTGGGGTTCAGGTTGTGCTGGGAAACCGGGAGAAGGCCGTCCTGGCGAATTTGCTGGAGGAGTCCTCCCAGGGCGCGGCACCGGGGCTCTGCGTTGGCTCTTTCTTAGCAGCCGAGCCTTTTCAGCCCTGGCGGGCCCAGTCCTTTCCCGGCCACACCCGGGCCTGGCTCAAGATTCAGGAAGGCTGCAGCCACCATTGCAGTTACTGCATCGTCCCAAAGGTCAGGGGGCCCCGACGCAGTTGGCCGCCGGCGGAAGTTGCCGCGGCCCTGGATGAACTCGCCGCCGCCGGTTACCAGGAGGTGGTCCTCACCGGCATCGACCTGGGGCAATACGGCCGGGACCTGAGCCCGGCAACCAGCCTGGCCGACCTGGTGCGCCGCTTGAGGACGGATAAGCTGCCCTTCCGGGTGCGCCTCAGTTCCCTGGAACCCCAGGAGATCACCGGAACGCTTCTCACGGAACTGGCCTCCTGGCGGGATTTCTGCCCGCATTTTCACCTTCCCCTCCAGAGCGGCGCCGCGCCGGTATTGGCCGCCATGAACCGCCCTTATCGCCCCGAGGCCTTCCAGGACCTGGTCCTGGACCTTGCCGGACGCTTTCCGGAGGCGGCTCTCGGGTTGGACGTGCTGGTGGGCTTTCCCGGGGAAACCGAGAGCGACTTTGAGGCCACCCGAGACCTGGTGGCCTCTCTACCGGTGACTTACCTCCACGTCTTTCCCTTCTCCCCCCGCCCCGGCACGCCGGCGGCGCAGCTCAAGCCAGTGCCCGGCCGGGAAGTGCAACGCCGCGCCGGCCTCTTGCGGGAGCTGGGCCGGTTGCAAAAGCAGGCATTTCTACAAAGCCAATTAAACCAGGTGCGGGAAGTCCTGGTGGAGGGACCGGCCCCTCCACCGGGCTGGCTTCAGGGCCTGAGCGACAACTACCTGCGGGTCATCTTTCCCGGCCCCGCCGCCTGGCGCAACCGCCGCCTCCTGGTGCGCTTCCTCAAGCTCCAGGAAGAGCATGCTGGTGGGCGAGATTGTGGCTGACCGGGCTATAACTTCTTTGCCTTAGCTATCATCTGGAGAAATTCCCTGGCCAAATGAGGGTCAAATTGACTGCCGGCCTGGTCCCGGATTACCCTCAAGGCCTCCTGAACCGAGAGCCGTCGCCGGTAGGGCCGGTCGCTGGTGAGCGCCTCAAAGACATCAGCCAGCGATACCAGACGACAGAGCAGCGGGATCTGTTCCCCGACCAAGCCAGTGGGATAGCCCTGGCCATCCCAATGTTCATGATGATGCAGGATAATTTCTCGTTCCTCAGGGACCAGATCTAGTGGTCCTGCAATCCTGACCCCCTCGGCGGGATGGGTCTCGATGATGGACCGTTCCGCTGAGGTTAACCGGCCTTTCTTGAGCAGAATGGTTTTAGAGATTTCCACTTTGCCGATATCATGCAGGTGGCTCGCGGTCTTGAGCAATTCCACGTCGGTTTGGGGTAGCCCTAAATGACGGGCGAAACTCAAGGCGATGGCGGTGACTCGGACGCAGTGTTGGCCGGTGAAACGGTCCCTGGTTTCCAAAGTCACCAGCAGGTCTCTGGCGGCGTTTCTTCCATACAGGGCCACGTGCTCCGAATTCAGCCCGGGGAAACGGGACATCAGGGACGTCAGATTCAGATCATCGGGATGCAGCAAAGCCTCACTCAGTTTACCGAAATCGATGTGGTAACTACCCTGTCGAATAGCCCGATCTAAGGCGGCCACTCTTTTCCGGCGCACCCCTAAGGTCCGGTTGCAGCCCCGCCGGGCCAGTCGCAGCAGCTCAGCTTTTTCCCGAGTCTCACCGGATATCCCTTGGCTTTCGGTTACGGGATTCTGAGTTCCTCTCATAGATTCACCTTCCTGGAGAAATTGTCCTTAGCCGTGCCATCCATCTTTTTTAGGATGTTGATGAACTTGAACCAGGGTATTGTCCAGGTCATCCATCGGCGCTCACCCTGACCCTAGCTTGGGGAACCGCCCATGAACCTTTATCGAACTCACGAAGCCTTCCCTTTAATTTTGTCAGGAACGGCCCGCGTTCAAGGAGAAATGGAAATTAACCGGAATCTCTGAACCGGCGCCGCAAAAACCGGCCCTCCCCCTGAGACCATGAGCCTTTTGCCCTCCCCCAGGCCCATCTGCCTAATTCTCTCCTTTCTTAAGAGGAGGTGGATGAGGAATGAAAAAGAGTCTTATTGCGTTGTTTCTGGTTTTCGTTTTCGCAACCTCGGGATTTGCCGCTGACACCATCAAGCTGGGCGGGATGCTGCCTTTGTCCGGTAGGGCTGCGGACCTGGGCATAACCTGCAAACAAGGGGCAGAACTGGCGGTCAAGGAAATCAATGACAAAGGCGGGGTGCTGGGGAAGAAACTCGATCTGATGATGGCGGACAGCAAGGCGAACGTGCAAGAGATTGTCTCGCTCTGCAACCGTTATATCCAGAAAGATAACGTCAATTTCCTATTTGGCATAGTCAGTTCGGCCGGGGCGCTGGCTGCGGCTCAGGTTGCCAAACAGGAAAAAGTGATCTTCATGGACACGGTCGGATCGACGGATACCCTTACCAAGGAAAAGTGGAATCACTACAGTTTCCGTGCCGGCACCTGCAATTCTCAGGAAGCCAACTCCCTGGCTCTTTATGCCGCGCAAGACAAAAAGCTGATGAAATTTTACAACATCGGTCCCGACTATGAATATGGGCGCACCATGTGGGATATTTTCAAGGCCAAGATGGCGGCGCAAAATCCCCAGGCGCAATTCCTCGGGGAACAGTGGCCCAAGCTGTTCGCGGCTGATTATACTCCTTACATCAATGCCATTATCGCCGCCAAACCCGATGCGGTCTACTGCTCTCTTTGGGGTGGTGACCTGGTCGCCTTTATCAAACAGGCCAAGCCCTTCGGCCTCTTCGACAAGATGAAATGGATTATCGCCACCGGAGCCGACATCACGGTGACCAAGGCCCTGGGCAAGGAGATGCCCACCGGCCTGATCGTGGATCAAAGGTATTATTTCCATTGGCCCGAATCGCCTAAGAACCAGGAATTTGTCAAGGCTTACAAGGCCGCGTATGGCGATTATCCGAGCGCCTGGGCGGCGGAGGGCTATGACGGCATCTACTTCCTGGCCGAAGCCGTCAAGAAGGCCGGTTCGTTGGATACCGAAAAGGTCATCGCCGCCCTGGAGGGGCTGACCATGGAGGCGCCGCGGGGGAAGGCCACGCTGCGGAAAGAAGATCATCAGCTTTATTGCGATTTCATGGTGGGCGAGACGTTCTTCGATAAGGCCTATCCTTTCGCCATAGTTGATAAACAGAAGGTTTTCCCGGCCGACCAGGTCCTCTACTCCATTGAAGACTGGAAGAAGGCCCAAATCGAAAACAAGTAACCGCCTTTGGTTTAGACCCAAAACTGCGGGTCTGGACGGAAGGTGAGGCCATCATGGATATTTCCTTTCTCACGGTCCAGGTTCTAAGCGCCCTGCGGCAAGCCGCGTTCCTGTTCCTCATCTCCTCAGGGCTGACCCTGGTTTTCGGGGTCCTCAATATCCTCAACTTCGCCCACGGCTCGCTTTACATGCTGGGCGCTTACCTGGTCTATGGCATCACGCTTTATCTGGTGGGCCCGGCCGGTTTCTTCCTGGCCCTGTTGCTGGCTCCCCTCGCCGTGGCTGGAATTGCCGCCCTGCTCGAAATCGGCCTGTTGCGGCGCATCTATTACCAGGAAGAGATTTACCAGCTGCTCCTCACCTTTGCCCTCGTGCTGATCATTGATGATCTGGCCAAAATGATTTTCGGGGCCGAATACAAATCCATTCCCAAACCGGACTTTCTCTCGGGCTCATTCATTCTTTTCGGCGCCACCGTCCCCACCTATACGGCGCTGGTGCTCGTGGTGGCGCCCCTGATCGCCGTCACCATGTGGTATCTTCTGATCCATACCAAGACCGGGAAGGTGGTGCGCGCCACCTCTTCCGACCGAGAGATGGCGGATGCTCTCGGTATCAATATGACGGCCCTCTTCACCCTGGTATTTGCCTTTGGCGCCATGCTCGCCGGCTTTGCCGGGGCGCTCGCCGGTCCGGTCCGCACGGTCTTCCCGGGTTTGGGGACCGAAGTCATCATTGAATCGTTTGTGGTCGTGGTGATCGGGGGGCTGGGAAGCCTCTGGGGGGCGCTCATCGGCTCGCTGCTCATCGGCACTCTCGAGACGGTGGGCATCATCGTCTTCCCGGAATTCGAGATGGCCCTCATCTATTTGGTGATGGTGGTGGTGCTCATCGTCAGGCCCTGGGGACTTTTCGGCCGGCCGTTGAAGATCAAGGCCCTGTCCGAGAAAAACCTGAGCCTGGAGGCTCAGGAGATCTCTCCGGTGCACTTTTCGTCACGCCTGGCGCTGCGACTGCTCCCCTTCATCGTCCTGTTGCTTCTCCCTCTGTTGGTCGAGCGCTATTACCAGTATCTCCTGACTCAGATTTTTGTCGCCGCGCTGGTGGCCATGGCTTTCAACCTGCTGCTCGGCACCACTGGCTTGCTGTCCTTCGGCCAGGCGGCTTTCTTCGGCGTCGGGGCTTACACGGTGGGTTTGCTCCTGACCAAGACGGCCTTGGGCACCCTGCCGGTTTTGGCCCTGGCGCTGGTCATGGCGGCTGCGGCCGCGGCCGTCGTCGGTTTTTTTTGCATCCGCCTTTCCGGGGTTCACTTTGCCATGCTGACGCTGGCCTTCGGACAGCTTATCTATACCGTGGCTTTCAAGTGGTATGGTCTGACCGGCGGGGACAACGGCATCCAGGGCATCCCGGTTCGGGCCATCTCGTGGGGGAATTTTACCTGGAGCCTCGGCTCCACCACGCAAATGTACTACTTCGTCCTCCTGGTGGCGGCGTTGGCTGTCGCCTTTTTGGCCCGCCTTCGCTCTTCTCCCTTCGGGGCCACCCTCAAGTCCATCCGGGAGAACAGCCAGCGGGCCGCCTACCTGGGGCTCAACGTCAAACTCTACCAATGGACCGCCTTTGTCCTGGCCGGGGCCTTCACGGGATTGGCGGGCGGACTCTATGCCCTCATGGAGAAATCCATCTCTCCTGAGATCATCCACTGGACCAAGTCCGCCGAACCCGTACTGATGACCATTATGGGGGGCATCTATTCCTTCGTGGGGCCGGCCATCGGGGCCGCCATCTACATCATTTTAAACGCCTACATTGTGGCCTGGACCGAGAACTGGTCCCTGGTTCTCGGCCTGGTCCTCTTGATCCTGGTGTTGACCCTGCCCGGCGGCGCGGTCGGCTATTTCAACGAAAAAACCCGTGATTTTCTGGTGAGGATTGGATGGCTGAGAACCTGGAATTTCTCGTGCTCCACGGCATCACCAAATCCTTCGGAGGCCTCAGAGCCCTCCAAGACGTCGATCTCTCAGTAGCCCAGGGAGAAATTCACGCCGTCATCGGACCCAACGGGGCCGGGAAATCGACGTTGTTTAACGTGATGACTGGGCTGCTCACCCCTGATTCAGGGGAGGTGATCTTCGACGGGGAGCGCATTTCGGGGCTGCCTCCCTACCGGATCATTCGCAAGGGGATTGGGCGTTCCTTTCAGATCACCAACATCTTCCCCCGCATGACCGTATTTGAAAATGTCCAGGTGGCGCTGTTTGCCCATTATCGCAAATCTTCCAGTCCCCTGTCGCTGGCCCGAAAATTTCCCGGCATCGCCGACGAAGTGCTTGGCGTCCTGGAACAGGTGGGACTCCTGAAACAATGCCACTCCTCGGCCTCGGTCCTGTCCCATGGTGATCAAAAACGGCTGGAGATCGCCATCTCTCTGGCCTCCCGCCCGCGCCTCCTCATGCTGGATGAGCCCACCGCCGGCATGTCCCGGTTTGAGAGTCGCGAGACCGTCGGGCTGCTCAAAAAGATCTCGCTGGAACAGGGCCTGACCCTGGTGTTTACTGAACATGATATGGACATCGTCTTCGGCATCTCGGAAAGGATCACCGTGCTTCATCAAGGACTGGTGATCGCCGGCGGCAGCCCCGAGGCAATCAAGGCCAACCCCGAAGTGCGCAAGGCCTACCTGGGCGATGAACTGTAGGGGCGAACCTTGTGTTCGCCCAGCACCCGTGGCGCATACGAATTAGCATAGAATAGAGAGAAGCCCATGGCCTTTTTGGAACTAAACTCCATCAACACCTACTATGGCCGCAGCCACATCCTGTTCGATCTGTCCCTGGCCGTGGAGCAAGGCGAAGTGGTCAGCCTGATCGGGCGCAATGGCGCCGGCAAGAGCACCACCTTCCGTTCGATCATCGGGCTAACCCCGCCCCAGATGGGTGAAGTCATTTTCAAAGGCGCCCGGGTGAGCGGCCTGAGGGCCTACCAGATCTGCCGGCAGGGGATCGGCTTTGTCCCCGAGGACCGGCGGTGTTTTGCGGACCTGACCGTGCGCGAAAATCTCGAAGTCGCCGTGAGACGCGAGAAAGAAGTCGCCACCCCCTGGACGGTGGAGAAAATTTATGCCCTCTTCCCTCGCCTGCAAGAACGGGAAACTAATCTCGGCTCGCAACTCTCGGGGGGTGAGCAGCAAATGCTCACCATCGCCCGCACCCTCATGACGAACCCGGAACTCCTGTTGCTGGACGAGCCTTCCGAGGGCTTGGCGCCTTTGATTGTCGGGCTGCTGGCCCAGATGATCCTGGAAATCCGCCAGGAAGGCGTTACCGTCTTGCTCGCCGAACAGAACCTGCACTTTTGCGCCAAGGTGTCGGACCGCGGTTATGTGATAGATAAAGGTTCATTGAAATTCGAAGGGCAGATGTCGGATCTTTTGGCCGACGAAGAGATCAAGGGCAAATACCTGGCGGTTTGAGAGGAGAACGTGATTTCATTAATAGGATGACCCATATTTACGGCCCCCCTCACCCCAGTCCTCTCCCCCCGCCGGGGAGAGGGAGCGATAAAAGCGATAAAGCAGTCCTTCTTTTATCCCCTCTCCCCCAATGGGGGAGAGGGTCAGGGTGAGGGGGAATTAATTTTTTCGTTCCACTTCCAGCAACGCCGAATTTATGAACCACTGTAATGAGTAATGGCTGAGAGGATGGTCTGCATGGAAGAGCAAAGTTATTTCGACTGGTCCGATGCCTTGTTTGCGGTTGCCAAGATCTTCGGCAAACCGGAGGCCTTAAAGGGGGTGCGCGTCCTGGAACTCTGCACCCGGGTATTCGGCCCGGTGACGGCTGATCTTTTGGCCGAATTCGGGGCGGAGGTCATCAAAATCGAACTGCCCGGGGTGGGGGATCTCATGCGTTACGTGGCCCCCCGGGGCTTTTTCTGGCAAAACATCTCCCCGGCCTTCACCCATATGAACCACAATAAGTATCACGTGACCATAGACATCCGCACCCCGGAGGGCGGCGAGCTGCTGCGGGCCCTGGTGGCCAAATCCGCCGTCTTGATTGAAAACTTCCGGGCCGGCTCCATGGACCGTTGGGGGGTGGGTTACCGTGACCTGAGCGCCGTCAACCCGGGCCTCATTTATCAAGCCAACAGCGGCTTCGGCCAATGGAGCGTCTACAAGGACCGGCCCTCCTATGACGCCACTTCCCAGGCCATGAGCGGCTTTTCGGCCATCACCGGCTTTCCGGGCCGCACTCCCCTCAAGACCGGCATCTGGATCGGCGACTGCACCGGGGCTCTCTTCGCGGCTATCGGCATCATGGCCGCCCTGCACCACCGCAGGAAAACCGGACAGGGGCAACTCCTGGATGTCTCCCAGGCGGAAGGGCTGATCCGGACTCTCGACTGGACCTGGCTCTATCAAACCATTACCCAAAAAGAGCGCGCCCTGTACGGCAACCGGGATATCTCCTGCTCCCCTTCGGGAGTCTTTCGCTCCCGGGAAGGCTTTATCGCCATTGCCGCCCTGGATGATCAGCAATTTGCCGGGCTTTGCCGGGCCATGCAGCAACCCGAACTGGCCGCGGATAGTCGCTTCAGTACCGTTACCGCCCGCCTGGCGGAAGACCACAATCGGGCCCTCTACAAAATGGTGGCGGACTGGGCGGTAGCCTTGGATGCCGCAGAGATCGAAAAGCTGGCGGAGAGCCACGGCTTCGCCGCGCAACGGGTGGTCAACGCCCGGGACCACTATCATGACGAACACTTGCGTCAGCGGGGGGCGGTGTGCGAATTTGACGACCCGCTGTATGGCAAAGTGGTGGAATACGGGCCCGGCCCGAAGCTTTCGGAGAGCCCGGGGCGGATGCGCTGGCTGGCCAAACCGGTGGGGTTTCATAACTCTTACATCTTTCGCACCCTGCTCAATCTCACGGAAGAGCGGCTGCGCCAATTGACGGAAAAGCAGGTCATCGGCACCTGGGTCGATCGGGTCGGCGCCAAACCCCCGGACGATTGGAACGGTCGGGATGGCATCATCCAGCCCTGAGGGATTTTGCTGGCCGCAGGCTTTGCCGCGCCCCTCAAAATCCCCCCTAAATCCCCTTTTGCCCCAGGGGGACTTTTTAACTCCCCCCCTTTCTTAAGGAGGCGGGAGGGATTTTTTATTTCAATAAATGAGACATGATGTTCAGATTAATGAACGTCTAGAACTCCGCCCGCCCCGGCGGGACGCTATTAAAAAAGTTTCCCAGTCTCGCAAAAAAGGACGCCACCCATGAGCGATGCCAAAGACGCCAAAGACTCCTGGTACGATTGGGCCAGGGAACAGACCGATCCGCGTAAAGCCTCCCGCAAACCGGAAGCCCTGGATGACCTCCTGGTCCTCGATATCAGCTATGGCAATGTGGGGGGGCTGGTGTGCTCCTCCATGCTGGCGGAACTGGGCGCCCAGGTCATCCGCATCGAACCCCCGGCCGGCGATGTGGCCCGGGATTACAGCCCCTTCGGGCTAGCGCACCAGGGGACCGGGTTCGGTTATCTCGCCGAAGGCAGAAACAAATATCATATCACCCTGGACTTGCAGAAATCGGCCTCCCGGGAGATCTTCGCCACCCTGGCCCGGCATGCCGACGTGATCATCGAAACCTATCAACCCGGAGTGATGGATAGCTGGGGCCTCGGCTATCGACAACTGCGGGACCTCAATCCCCGCTTGATTTATGCCGCCTTGGGCACTTACGGACAATTTGGGCCCCGGGCCCGGAGCGGCCGCCCGGGCTCCGAAATCTCCAACCAGGCTTACTCGGGCCTGGTGCACATCAACGGCGAACCTGAGCATCTGGAGCCGACGGACTACGGCGTCCCCACCAAGGTGGGCAGTTGGTACGGCTGGTATGCCGAAGGCATGTTTGCCGCTTACGGCATCCTCCTGGCCCTCAATTTCCGGACCGACACGGGCAAGGGCCAGATGGTGGACGTTTCCGGGGCGGAATGCATTATGAAATTTATCGATTACAATCTCAGTTGGTTCCATATGGACGGCAAGGTCAAAAACCGCTTGGGCAATTACGACATTGCGGTCTTCCCCTATACCTTTATCCGCTGTCAGGAAGGTCATACGTTCTTAGCCGCTTATAACGATGAAGCCTTCGAAACCTTGATGGAAATCATCGAACGCCCCGAAATGGCGCAGGACCCAAGGTTTTCCTCCTTCCAGCAGCGCACCACGGTGGAAAATGAAGAGGCGCTCCAGTTTCTCCTGGAAGAATGGAGCCTGCGCTATCCGGTGGATGAGGTGATCCGGCGGGTTCAGGAGGCCATCTCCAAGAAGGAGGGTAGAGCCGCGGCGGTGGTCACCGGCAAGGTGACCCAACCTGCCGACGTGATTCAGGAGCAGAACTGGTGGGATCGGGGGGTGTTTCAAAAGGTGAACGACCCTACCTACGGAGAGCTCACCTTGCAGGGGCCGACGTGGAAAATGAGTCAAACCCCACCGCGGCTCAAATGGCTCTGCCGTCCCATCGGCGCCGATAACGCCTTTATTTATCTTAAGTATCTGGGACTGGGGAGCTCTCAACTGGCCGCTTTGCAACAGGAGGGGGTCATTTAACCTGCGCCGGGTGGTAATTGCCAGCGCCGTGCGGACTGCCGTCGCTAGCTTTGGCGGCACTTTAAAGGATGTACCGGCCGCCCGGCTGGGAGGTCTGGTCATCAAAGAAGTCCTGCGACGGGCCAGGATTCGGCCGGAAAAAGTGGACCAGGTTAGCGCCAGGCTGAGGTCGGCTTGGCTGCCCTCTGTGTGGGTGGCGGCATGGGGTTTGCAATGGTCGTTGCACGTGGCTGGTATGTTTGATTCGTCAGAACCTGCGTCGGCAACTTGCTGTCTGCTCAGACTGCAGCCTGACCAGGTTTGCCTTGACTTCCCTCAGTCCCAATTCGACTGGCTCGCACCCATCTACACGGTGAAAACATGCTGGCAATAAAGGGCGCGGTGGCGGTTATTACCGGAGCCGGCGGCGGCATCGGCGAAGAACTGGCGAAATACTGGGTCGGTCAGGGCGGTAAAGTAGTCTTGGCGGATATCAGCGGCGCTGCTTTAAGCCGGGTCGAAGCCGAAATAACCGCCCTCGGGGGACAGGTCGCTACCTTCTGCGGCGATGTTACCCGGGAGGCTGACTGCGCCAGGCTGGCCGATGGTGCCCTGGAGAAATTCGGTCAGATCAACCTGGTGGCTCCTTGCGCCGGCATCATTAAAGATAGCTTGCTGCTGGCCCCGGATCGGACCACCGGCAAGGTCACCAGAAAAATGACCCTCGAGCAATTTCAAGCGGTTATTGATATCAACCTGACCGGGGTCTTTCTGACCGTGCGGGAATGCGCCGAACGCATGATCAATCACCATTGCCGGGGGCTGATTTGCCTCTTTTCTTCCACCGGGTCCCTGGGAACGGCGGGCCAAATCAATTATGCCTCCGCCAAAGCCGCCATGTCGGTGATGCCCAAGGTCATCACGGCAGAATTCTTCCGGCGCGGCCTGGCCGGCCAAATCCGCTGCGTGGCTATTGCCCCGGGTTATGTGGCCACTCCCATGGTCAAGGGGATGCACCAGGCAGCCCTGGAAAAGATTCTGACCCAGGTGCCCATCGGGCGTCTGATTGAGCCGGCCGAAGTGGCCTCTTTGATCGGTGAACTCTTCCGCAACGAGGCCATCGCCGGAGACACCTTTTTCATCCATGGCGGGCTGCGCCTGGGTTCAAAAGGATGAACGGCATAAGCAAGAACGACAACCCCTATGCCAACGTCACGGTTTCGGTGGCCCTGGCAGAGCGGCAATCCGAATATCAAGACCCAGGATGGCGCCAGCCTGACTTTCACCCAGTCCAATTGGAATACCGCTCAAACCGTCACCCTGGTGTCAACTGCGGAAACAGGTACGACAATCTATGACAGGGCGATCTTCCAACTGAGCGGGGCCGGGGTAACCCCGTGCGAGGTCACCGCCTTTTGGGTGGAGAACCTGCCAAGCGTAGCTCCCATCATGGAATTGCTACTGGATGATTAACAGTGGGGGTTGGGGAATTTGAGATAAGTCTTTGGCCATCTGCCCGCATCTCATGGCCTTGGGAGGCGTTAGTGACAGGGGCTAACCCGGCTCTCTTAGCCGGTCGAGATCCTTCCGGATAATCACCTTTAACTTGTCCGACGAGTTCAGGGCTCCACTGAAGTCAGGCCCTCCCGGATGGCGTATTTGGTAAGGCCCGCCACGTTGTGAATGTTCAGTTTATGCATGACTTGCTGCCGGTGGGTTTCTATGGTCTTGACGCTGACGTTCAGTGAGTCGGCAATTTTATTGGTGGATTTCCCTTCGGACATCAGCTGCAGCACTTCCCGTTCCCGGGGGGATAGTAGGGAGAAGACCGAAGCCCCCTGGTCCGGGGAACCCCCTTGCACATAGTCTCTCACCACGATATCGGTGACCCCGGGGCTTAGATAGGTCTTATGGGCCATTACTACTCGTATGGCCCGCACCAGTTCCTCATAGGCGCAATCCTTCAAGAGATAGCCGGAGGCCCCGGCCTTGAGCATATTTACCACAAAGCGCCGATCGGCGTACATGGAAAGGGCAATCACCTTAACCTGGGGCCTCTCGGTGACGATTTGCCGGGTGGCTTCAATGCCATTTAAATCCGGCATGGCCACGTCCATGATGATGACTTCGGGGGCCAGCTCCCGGGCCAGCCTTACCGTGGTCCTGCCATCCTCAGATTGCGCCACTACTTTCAGGTCCGGCTCCCTTTCCAGCAAAGTGCGCAGCCCCTGGCGCACGATCTGGTGGTCGTCGGCAATGAGAACCCTTATGGTCATATCCCCCCCCCGAGTTTTATGACATGATTATTATTATCAGGCTGCAGCCGTCTATCCCCAATCGCTGGTTAAAACTGCTTTCCGGGCTAAAATCCTCAAATAACCCTTTCTCAAAGATCCTTTCCAGGCAGGACCCGGAAACGCCTGATTTTGAACTCCCCGGATTTGGTGGTCCCTTAAGATCCGCTCAGCGGGCGGTTGGTTAAACGGTCGCCTTGCGTCTACCGCCCCGCTCACCCAAGCCTCTTTCTTTTGCCATTCTGCTGCGCTGCTCCGAGTATTCCTTGCAAACCAGGGGGAACTTTTTCGGATCCAGACCGAATCTCTTGAAATATTCTTTGGGCTTCAAGTTGTGGGCCTTGCGAATATGGGCCTTTAAGGTCTTCAACTTTTTGCCGCATTCCAGGCAAACTACGTATTTCTCTTTGACTATGTCTTTCAAAGGTATCGCCGGTTTCTTCACCGCTTCGGCTTCTTCGCCCTTCTCCTGAGTCATGGTCTCTGGGACCTCCCCAGCCGCCAAAGAAGTCAAAGCATTGTAGACCTCTTTAATTTCCCCGATCAATTCTTGGGTGCTCAGTTCAGATATTGACGCATGGGAAATTACAATCTCCGCGGTTAATTTTAACACTTCACTGGCCATGGGTATCCTCTCCTTCTTTTTGCCTTAATAGAATTTATTAAAGTAACTGTACCTATATTCAACAATAGCCTGCTTTGTCAAGGATTTTATTTCTAAAATCTAAATTTAATTCCTTATTATGGTACCGCTCTGGTGAAAAATTGGCCTTGAATTTTCTTCTCTTGGGGGAAATGCCATCAAATTTGGAACTGTCGGTCGGCTTGTAATCCAAAAAACCAGTTACCGTCATTGACTCGGTAGGTCATCCACAAGAATCTTGATTAACTCTATTTGAGTGCCACGGGATTCGAAAAGGTCATTAAAGGAATCTTCACTCGGGGTGGCAGGAGGCGCCAGGCGCTGAGTAGGAAGCTACTGGCGCGGCTATTGTTGAAGAAAAGGCCGGACCGCTGAACTCCCAAAGGTGCCGCCAGATCTGCAGCCTAACCCTGGCCCCCGGCCTCCAGACGCTCCTGAAAGGCGGCCACGGCCCGGGGGATGAGCCGCCGGATGAACACCACCCGATCCATGGGGTTGAGCCTGGCATAGGACTCATAATCCAGGTGATCCTGGCGGAGGCGGGGGACCTCCCGGGCAAAATCCGACTCCCGGCGCCAGGCCTGCTGCACTAATTGGATGATGGGGCTTTCGCCCCCAGGTATATCCTCAGCCACCCACCCGAGACGGCGCATCAGCTCAAACCTCACCCGGTCCACCAGGGCGAAGGCGGTGTCGATGATCTTCAGCTTGGCGGCGTCTTCCAGGTCATTCAGGCGGAAGCGCACCGACTCGCCCAGGCCCAGGGTCCCCATAACCAGATCGAAAAAGACGTAGAGATTCTCTTCCCCGGGGCTGGCCAGATAGAGGAGGGTTGCGGGACTCAAATCCTGCAGCCGGGTCTCGGGGCCGAACTGCTCTTTAAAGCGGGCCAGCCAGGTGCGAAAACCCCGGTCCGCCGCCACTTTGGCTCGGAAGCGCTCCAGGTCGATGACTTCAGCCGTCATTGCTCTCCCGGTCTTCCCCTTGCTGGGACACCAGTTTGAGCCCCCGGTAGAGATAATGGGTGCCTGAGATGGCTGTGAGGCCGCCGGTAAGATAAAAAAAACCGGTCAATACTCCGGGCGGCAGGTCCACCAGCTTGCCCTTCACCAGCAGCACCAGGCCCACGGTAATCAACTGCAGCGTCGTGGTCCACTTGCCGACCAGGGACGGCCTGACCACCAGGGGGTAATCTGTCAGCCGCAGGATCAGCGCCCCCAGGCCCAGAATGACGTCCCGGCTGATGACCACCACCGTCAGCCAGGAGGGAATCAGCCGGGAAATGGCCAGGGTCACGAAACTGGCGGACATGAGGAGTTTGTCCGCCGCCGGGTCCAGGTAGCTGCCCAGGCGCGATTTCTGCTGCCACCACCGGGCGATGAAGCCGTCCGCCAGGTCGCTCACCCCGGCCAGCACGAAGACCGCCAGGGCCTGGCGATAACGTCCCTGGATCAGAAAGATGATGAACAGCGGGGTCAGGAGGATGCGGAACAGGGTGATGAGATTGGGAATGGTGAAACTGCCTTGCGAGGCGGGGCGGGATGCCATAGTTGAGTTTCGAGTTTCGAGTTTTGAGTTTTGCGTTCGAGATAAAAGCTACCATAAACCCGGTTAAAAGCCAATAAGTTGACCACTCAAGCGAAATTTTTCCGTTATTCTCTTTTCGTTTGGCTCGGTTTAGGGTTTTTGGGTTTCTGGTTGCGGCGATTTTGTCTTTATTATACATTAAGGCATCGCCTCCCTGAGGCCCCAAAATCCTTTCTCGAAACTCGAAACTCGATACTCGAAACTCAAAACTGGAGGAAGCATGATCGCGGTGGTCCAACGGGTCCAAGAAGCCTGGGTCCGGGTGGCGGCAGAGGAAGTGGCCCGGATCGGTCCGGGCCTCCTGGTCCTGGCAGGGGTGGCGGCCGACGACGGCCCCGCCGACGTGGCCTACCTGGCCCAAAAGCTGGCCCACCTCCGAGTCTTTGCCGGCGAGGGGCGCCTGCTGCATCTCTCCCTGCTGGATACCGGCTTCGAACTGCTGCTGGTCTCCCAGTTCACTCTCCTGGGTGACTGCCGCAAAGGCCGCCGCCCCTCGTTCGACGCGGCCGCGCCTCCGGAGTTGGCCGAAAAACTCTATACCGACCTGGCCGCGGCCCTGACCGGCCTCGGCCTCCGGGTGGCCACCGGCCGCTTCCGCCAGATGATGGAGGTGGGCCTCATCAACGACGGCCCCGTCACCCTGCTGCTGGACAGCAAGAAGGTCTTTTGAACCGGCTGGCGGCAGGGGCCGTAGGGGCGGTTCTCGAACCGCCCTTATATAACCCACCCGCCGTCCCTTAATAACCTTGTACCTTTGCGCCTTTGCGTGAGATAATTTTTCCGTCTTTGCTTCTTGGCGTGAGATTTCTAATCTGTGTAGAATGTTTAGAAAATCCTTATTGGTGGTTTTAACTCGAAACTCGAAACTCAAAACTAAAAACTCTCTTTTATGCTGCCCATCTACCTGAAAGACCGGGACTTCACCGCCCCGGACGAGCCCATCTACTATCTGCTCACCAAAGACGGCCTTTTCCTGGTGAAACGCACCCCGTTTTTTGAGGCCGTAGTGCCGGCCGCCGGCATCCCCTGGCTGGAGCCGATGGCGCCGGGGATTAAGCTCACCGCCCCGCCGCTCCCCGCCGAGCTCCTGCTCCAGGCGGTGGCCTTCTTCCGGGCGGTCTACTCCCGCTACCAAAGCGAAGCCGTGGCCCTCCTGGCCTGGCGCCAAGCCGGCCGCACCTACGAGTTGGTCATCCCCCACCAGACCGTCGGCGGCGGCCACTGCGATTACCAGGTGCGGGACTTCCCCGCCGGCCTCACCCGCCTCGGCACCATCCACAGCCACGCCGGGATCGAGGCCTTCCATTCGGAACGGGACGACTCCGACGAGCGCCATGAAGACGGCTTCCACCTCACCGTGGGCAATCTCGACGGCGACCTGACCCTGGCCTGCTCCGTGGTGGTCCAGGGGTACCGGGGCTATCTCCCCCCGGAAGATCTCTTCGCCCCCTACCCCATCCCCTGGACCGCGGCCCCCCCGGAAGCAGACTTTGCCGAGGCCGTGGCCCAAAAAGTCACCCCCCTGCCCCGCCCCATCGAGTTCGGCCCCTAAAGGCCGCGGCTAGCTGCCAGCAGTCAGCTTTTGCCTTTTAACGTCAAGGCCCCGTAGGGGCGGCTCGCGAGCCGCCCCCGCAAGAAATTTCCTTATCGGGGGTGACTGTTTTCAAGCATGATATTTTAGCCCGGATTATTCACGACATTTTTTAAATCATGGCTATCTAGTCGATATTACAACCGAATAATAATTGTTTCAAAAAGCAGAGTGTTTTATGGAGAACAGCCGCCCTCGGCTGTTCTTTTGCAGGCGAGGGCGCCTGCTCTCCATTTTTCTTATTTTGAGTGATGATTATCTGAATTTTTCGGGTTAGCTGTTAGCTCTGGGCTTATATTCCCTCTCCCCCGATGGGGGAGAGGGTCAGGGTGAGGGGGAAGTAATCTTGCCTCGGGCCCAAGCTGAGCTTGGGCTGCAAGTTCGTTTCCAAGTGCACCTTGGGAACGAGAACAAATATATAATTTTCCCGTAGGGGCGAACCTTGTGTTCGCCCTTTGCTATATCGGTTAGGTCAGATTTTTCCCTCCCCCTTGAGGGGGGAGGGTCAGGGTGGGGGTGGCGTCGGGGCCACCCGCCGGGACGCCCGGTCCGGCATTTTAAAGTCCCCCTTTGAAAAAGGGGGATTTAGGGGGATTTGATTTCCGCCTCTACCTCCTAAATGGCCCAACCGGGCGGGGAAGGAAATTTCTTGGCTTTTTCCCCCGGATTTTGCCATAATGGGCCGCGATGGCGGGCGCGCCCCATTAAAATCACCTGTAGGGGCGCACCTGCGTGTGCGCCCTTTTTTGGTGGCACCGGCATCCTGCCTGTGCCGGGCGGACACCCAGGTCCGCCCCTACGGTAAAGGCGGGGAGGCTCAAAGTGGACCCCTGGAAAAACCAGCTCTATTTCGGCGACAATCTGGAAATCCTGCGCCGGCACATCCCCGTGGGCTCGGTTGACCTGATCTACCTGGACCCGCCCTTCAACTCCAGCGCCACCTACAACGTCCTCTTCTCCGAGAAGACCGCCGAGAAATCCGCCGCCCAGATCACCGCCTTCGAAGACACCTGGCACTGGGGGCCGGAGGCCGCCGGCGCCTACCACGAGGTGGTCACCGCCGGACCCCGCAAGCTGGCGGATTTGCTCCAGGCCCTCAACTCCTTCCTGGGCCAAAACGATATGATGGCCTACCTCACCATGATGGCCGTCCGCCTGGTGGAGCTGCACCGGGTCCTGAAACCCACCGGCTCCATCTATCTCCATTGCGATCCCACGGCGAGTCATTATATCAAGCTGCTTTTGGATGCGATTTTCAGCCCCAAGAATTTTAGAAATGAAATTATCTTGGAAGCGTACGAGCGCTCATAGCAGTGCAAAAAGATATGGGCCGGTTCATGATGTGATATTTTTCTACACCAAAACAGATTCTTACTTATGGACTCCTCAATTTACGGAACATGGCGAAAACTATGTTAAATCTCACTATACCCAAGTTGACCCTGATGGCCGCAAATGGCAACCAGATAATTTGACTGCTATGGGTGTTAGAAAAGGCTCCTCGGGACAACCATGGCACGGTTTTGATGTTGCTGCCAAGGGGAATCATTGGAAATTTACTATTGAAAATTTGGAAAAATTGGATGCAGAAGGAAAGATTCACTGGCCAGCAAAGGGAGGTTGGCCCAGGTATAAAAGGTATTTGGATGAAGTCATGGGCGTGTCGTTGCAGGATTTTTGGGATGATATTCCACCCATCAACGCCCAGGCCAAAGAACGCCTCGGCTACCCCACCCAAAAACCCGAGGCCCTGTTGGAGCGCATCATCCGGGCCTCCTCCAACGAAGGCGACCTGGTCCTGGACCCCTTCTGCGGCTGCGGCACCGCCGTGGTGGTGGCCGAACGCCTGCACCGCCGCTGGCTCGGCATCGACATCACCCATCTCGCCATCAACCTCATCAAGAACCGCTTACAAGACACCTTCGGCCCGGAGCTGGCCCCCTATGAGGTCATCGGCGAACCCGCCGACGCCAAGAGCGCCGAGGCCCTGGCCCTGCAAAACCGCCACCAGTTCGAGTGGTGGGCCCTGAGTATGGTGGGCGCCCACCCGGCCCAGGACAAAAAGAAGGGCGCCGACCGTGGCATCGACGGCATCATCGTCTTCGGCGAAGGCCAGGGCAAGTATCAAAAGCTGCTGGTCTCGGTCAAGAGCGGCCACGTCAACGCCGCCCAGATTCGCGATCTTAAGGGCGTCCTGGAGCGGGAACAGGCGGCCCTCGGGGCCATGATCACCCTGAAGCCCCCCACCCGGCCCATGCGGGAGGAGGCCGCGGCCGCCGGCTTCTACGTGCCGGAAAACTTCCCGGAGCAGCGCTTCCCGAAGCTGCAAATCCTCACCGTGGCCGACCTCTTCGCCGGCAAAAAACTGGATTATCCCCGCTGGTGGTCCGAAGAGACCTTCAAAAAGGCGGCCCGCCAGCGCAAAGGCCCCAACGACGCCGAGCGCCAGCGGGAACTGGTGGAGGACGAGCGGGACTGATTTGCCTTGGTAGCAGCAGGCTTTAGCCTGCGTCTTCCATCTGGATCAACCGCGGTACATTCGCTTGGCAAAAATTAGCGTCAATCATGCGCCCTTTTCTGGATTTTTCTCTCCACCCGTGTAATACCATTTGAGAGCCATCACCTTATTAATCAGAGCGGCAAAGAAGCTCCTTGTTTTCCTCCCTCCCCCTTGAGGGGGGAGGGGTGGGGTGGGGGTGAGAGCAGTTCCTTTCCCACCCTGATTAATATTTCCTGGTGGCGTCGGTGTTCCGCTTCGTCGGCGGCCCTGCTGCGAAATATCCCGAAAATAAAGGGGCTTGCCTGTCAAACACCGCCGCTCCCCAGCGGCCCCTAAGCGGCAAAATTTCACCAAAAATCACTGGCTGTGAAACACCCATGGCGCCGACTGTCTTAACCTTGCCAAATAAAACCTTCAAAATATCGATTTTAAGAGGTATTTTGACACGAAATGGTGTATAAAATGGGGCCAACCTGAATATGATAGCTGATAACTGGCCACTGGCTACTGACTACTGACTACTGGCTACTGGAGTTCAACATGCTGGAAATCAAGGCCATCGGCATCGGCGGCATCGGCTGTGCCCTGCTCCCCTTCCTCTGCCGCTATCTCAATTACGCCGGGGCGCGGGCCCGCCTCACCCTCATCGACGGCGACTCCTTTGAGCGCGCCAACGCCCCCCGCCAGGCCTTTCCCCGCCTGGGCAACAAGGCGGAAGTCAAGGCCCGGGAGCTGGCCCAGGAATTCGAGGCCCTCTCCCTCCGGGCCGTCCCGGAATACGTCACCGCGGCCAACGTCATCCGTTTGCTTGCCGCGGGCGACGTCGTCTTCCTGATGGTGGACAACCACGCCTCCCGGCGCCTGGTGGACGAACACGCCGCTACGCTCAGCGACCTCACCCTCATCTCCGGCGGCAACGACTTTGAGGACGGCAACATCCAGGTCTATCTGCGGCGGCAGGGCCGGGACCTGACCCCGCGCCTGTCCCGCTATCACCCGGAGATCGCCCAACCGCAGGACCGCCACCCGGCCGAACTCTCCTGCGAGGAACTCATGGCCGCCGGCGCCCCCCAACTGCTCTTCACCAACCTCATGGTGGCCGCCCTGATGCTCAACGCCTTTTACGGCCTGAGCCGGGACTTGCCGGGCTACTGCGAGGTCTACCTGGACATCCGGCAGAATCTCAGCCGCCCCGTTTCCCGGCCGGTGTAGGGGCGGACCCAGGTGTCAGCCCTGGTTGAACGTCCGTAATTAGCTGGACATATTAATGCGAGCGGCAAAGAGATTGCTTCCCCCTCACCCTACCCCTCTCCCCCATTGGAGGAGAGGGTATAAAGAAGGAACTCCTTTTCTGCACTCCTTAATAAATTCTGGACCAGGGCGCTGAACTTACCAGAGTAAAGTCCCCCTTTGAAAAAGGGGGATTTAGGGGGATTTTTAGGGGTTATATAAATCCCCCCTCACTCCCCTTTAGAAAAGGGGGGTGAAATCACGCCGGTCTGCCCCAACGAAAGATAAAATTGATCGCGACTCGGTAGGGGAGATTTTCTGAGGAATTGCCGGCAAGGAGGCTCTAAAAACCAAGGCGGAAAGCAGCGCACCTGGCACCTGCTTCCCGCCCTCTGACACGATTATTGGCGGAACGTGCTAACTCGTCCCCTGCTCCCCTTCTGGGCGGGGCTTGGGCTTTTTAATGGCCCGCTTCATTTTCCGGTACTTCGCCGCCTTCGCCACCGGCTCCGGTTTGACGACTTCGGCGATGAAATCATAATCATTCTTACACATATAGGAGTATTCACGCGGATGGGCACTGATTTTCAGGCAGTAAAAAGGCCTCCCATCCCGATAGACGGTCACGTCAAAATTCTTTTCATAGGAGATATATTCGATGAAGCCTCGGGCCGGAATAATCAGGGTGGCGCCGCTGTTGCGCGAGGGCACGGACACGTCGTAGCGGGTTTGATTTTTGATGACCCCGACATATTGGCGGACGTCCTTTTTAAACCTCTGGGGCACAGGAAGGTCCCGCACTGATGGCAGGGCTGTCTCATCCGGGAGAGGTTCAAAATACAAGCCCTCCTGCCCCGTTCCGACTACTTGGGAACCCGGGCCGGGCTTAATCATCGGCGCCGATGCCGCGCTTGGATCTCCTGCCTGGGTCAGGTCGATGATGCCGGCCAAACCCAGGCATACCATTGTCACCAGGCAGATTATGGTCTTTTTCATGGTCAGGCCGC
Organism: uncultured delta proteobacterium; assembly: GCA_963796215.1. Classification (GTDB taxonomy): domain Bacteria; phylum Desulfobacterota; class Desulfobaccia; order Desulfobaccales; family 0-14-0-80-60-11; genus JAPLJC01. The sequence goes on from CAWCKU010000013.1 coordinate 44,783, forward strand.
CTGGTTATTCTACGGGCTGGTGCCCGAAGGCTGAAGGCATCTTGGTGCCTTTGGGCGCCGGAGAGTCGCTCCGCATCGACAAGGGCCCGGGACCGAACTCATATTCAATGACTCCGCCCATTTCATCATATTTAATTGATTTTAATCTCTTGCTGTAATTGATCATAGCAACAGACTTGGCAAAAGGAACCGGGTCTCCCTGGGTGGGACCCGGCTTAACATGGAGGCCAAACATGCCTCCACCGCCGCCGGAACTGCTGCTGTTTCTGGCGGCACTTCCCGTGGCTAAAAGGGTGTTGGTCGCCAGTGCACCTAAGGCGGAGGCGCCGGCCGATGAGGCGGCAGCGCCGGCCCCCCCGCCATAAAAACTGACATCGGCCACGCTGCCACTGCGCACGTCTCGGAATTGCCCATTGGCATAGCCATCCTTGTCGGTATCTATGAAGGTGGAGTGGTCAACCGACACGCACCCCCAAACCGCCAGCGTCAGGATCAGCGTCAATAAGCCTAACTTTTTCATCCCTTCTCCCCTCCCTTGGTTTTCGCCTCCAGATGATTTGTAGAACATTTTTTTAAGATGATTGATTAATCAAGTAGTTAGAAACAACGTTTATGAGGTCTAAAACAATTTGTCAAGAAAAAATTAATGACTATTGATACTTCCAACTTTATTTTCCATTTTGGGATAGATAATTTCATCAGTTCAAGGCATCGATACCCGATAACGTATCATCATTTAATGCATCGTGCCGCGGTCTCATGGCGCCTCATCCAGCAAGAGCATATTAACTGCGGCCATCGCACTGTGGCGGTTATAGACCACCTTGTCCAGCCAGCCACAGTCCTGGCCCATGGTAGGCCACTGACTAGGAGTTTTGCTGTATTTCCAAGTGATGGTGTGGCTGCCGGCAGGGATGCTCAGGGTCTTTTCGGTCCAGTCCACCCCGCCGGAGATGCTATCTACAAAGGTGCCGTCCAGATATAGATTGAACTTGTTATACCAAACGGTGGAAGAGACTGACCAATAAAAGAACAAAGTTCCGGGGCCCGACACGGTGGTCTGCAGGCTTGTGCTTTGGCCATAGGCGATGTACCCGGTCTGGGCGGCACTGTCCCCGTAACAGTAGTGGCTGGTTTCGGCAGACCAATTGGCATCGCCGCTGGTGCTGAAGCCAAGCTGATAGTTGTCCAGAGCCTCGTTAATCCTAAAGTCCGTACCTGCAAAATCCACCCCCCAGACATTCCCGGTGTTGATGGTGGAGTTTTGGCTGCTGCCCGTGCTCACCGACTGGGGATTGAACGTAAACCCGCTCTTAGTGGCACTGACACTGTAACTGGTATTGGAGGGAACTTTAATTATGGCATAGATGCCGTTGTCATCGGTGGTGGCGCTATAGCTGCCGCCCCCGCCGCTGGCGCTCACCGCGGCCCCGCGGACGGGTTTGCCGCCTTTGTCCGTCACCCGGCCGGCGATGATCTCGCCGGAACCGGTGATATATAGGTTATAGAGGCATTCTGGGACGGAATTAAAGCCATAGCTTGTACCAATATCGGGCAAGTTGTACCAGGCATCGTCATAGCCGGACCAACCCATGTTGAGGTGGTGGTACATGGTGGAAGCGTTGTAGCCGTAGCCATCGCAGACGATCGCATGGCCGCCTTGTTGCGCGGTGATTCCAAAGATGACAGGAGACTTGGCGTGCAGATTAGGATTCGTCATAGCATTGCGGTTGGTTTCCGGCAGGTTGCTGTTGCTTAGGCCAAGTTTACCATTGCTGTATTTAAAAGTGTTGATTAGAGCGGTCATCGCATCGCTTAAATAGGCCCCCGATTCGGAGGAAGAATAGCTCATCTTAGCGGAGATTCCGGCGTCGAAGGTTAGAGCGCCGATGGCCTCCCGCTGGGTGAGGTTGGCCCCGGCATGACTAGGATCTAAGACCATATTGCCCCAATCATAGTTACCTCCGGAACCGTCCCCGCCTCGAATGGTGGCCGTTTGTGAATGCTGGTCTACTGTAATGGAAAAGGTGCCAACCACCGGGGCCGCGGGGTACTGCCAATAGCGCATCACTTGGGCCATGGCGGTGGCCACGCAGCCGCTGTAATAATTTTCGGAACTGCCGGCGCTATAAGGGGGAGTAAAATAATTGTAGCAGGCCAGGCCGGTTGACGTATCGTCTACGGTGGTTTGAGACCAGTGACTTTGGATAAAGGGGGACACCCGCATATCAGAGACGAGGGATATCCCAGCCTCCGATTCCTGGCCAGGGGCCTCGGTGGCATTCCCCAACCAGGCCCACTTGCGCTGGGCCTCGGTCTCCTTGGCCTGGGGGGCCAGCGCCCCTCCCTTCGCCAAAGCCTGGGTCTCCGCTTCCCGGGCCTGGTGCACCCGGCCCGGGATATCCCGGCTTACCAGGGCCCCCAGAGGGTTGGCGGGCGAGGGGTCGTAGATTCCTCCGGGCAGAAAGCCAATGATGGGCTCTACCAGGTCGTCGGCCGGGACCAAGACCATCCCCGTGGGGTTCAAGTACACTACATAATAGGCCGGGTTGCCGGATTCATCGGCAAATGTCTGAACTTCCTTGATCTGCCGGCCCAAGGCGGCCCCCATGGGGGCCGCCTCTAACCCGACCCATTTGGCTACCACGCCTTTGGCCTGCCCTGGCGTAGTGGGCCTGGCCCAGGCTCCGCTGGCGGAAAGCAGGATTACTGCCAGGAGAGCGATCACCAATTTAATCGGGACAAAGACTCTTTTCACGAATCTGACTTCCTTTTCCCAAATATTATGCAGACCTGCCATTTATCGAAGCCCACTTTTACCCAAGTTCCTCAAAGGTGACCTTGTTTCCGGGAATATGTGGTGCCTCTCCTGAAAAACTATGTTTCAAATTTGTTCGAACCCCCTAGTTATCACCTTATCGGAGGCATACACAGATAAATTAAAGAATTGCTCGTAGATTATCGTCAATCCTATGCCTCTTTCCTCATCCCGTTTGGCCAGGGAAAAATTCACCTCGGCAGTTAATCAATACCTCAGCGGCATAAAAGCTGTAAATCAGGGGTTCCCTGATTTCGGCTGTCGAAGTCCCTTATTTTTTTTAATGGAGAAGTAGAGAAGGAGTTTATGGGGTGGTTTTGCGCGGGCATTACATCGCGTCGCGCGTCATAGCGAGTATTAAGAAATAAGGTTCTTTGGACTACTTATTAGATCCAACCATTCTGGCCCAGCAGCAGCAGAAGCCCGGCCAGAAATAAAATCAGGCTGACCAGCATGGCCCAATTGACCGCACTTTTGGCTTCTTTGCCCCGCAGCTTGGCGAAGCCCTGGAAATCGAAGTCGCTCCGTTCCATGATTGCCTCCCTCAACCTGCTTCCCTAAAGGTGTAACTTCGGAGGGCCATGTCAACCTACTCTGACCCGGCTCCCGCCTTGTCCGCCAACTCGCCCATTAAAATACCACCGGGAAGGGAATGCAACTGGAAAAAACCTGATATTTCGCTTCCAAAAAGTTAGAAACTTTCCCAGGAAATGGTCAGGTCGGCCTCAGAATAAACGAAACCCTGGTTATTTCTCGGGAGCCTCCGGCAACTCCACCGCCTCACCGGTGAGGGCCGCCACTTCCGAGAGCAGGGTGAACAGCATTTCTTTCTCCGGCACCTGGCGGATTTTCCGGCCCTTTTTGAACAGGATTCCCACCCGGGCGCCGCCGGCGATGCCGACGTCGGCTTCCCGGGCCTCCCCCGGGCCGTTCACCACGCAGCCCATGATGGCCACCTTGATGGGGCTGGTCACCGCCATGAGGCGGCGCTCCGCCTCCTCCGCCAGACCGAAAAGGTCGATCTGGCAGCGGCCGCAGGTGGGGCAGGAGATGAGTTCCACCCCCCGCTCCCTAAGGTGCAGGGCCCGGAGAATCTCGTAGGCCACCCGGATTTCCTCCACCGGGTCCCGGGTCAGCGACACCCGCATGGTGTCGCCGATGCCCTCGGCCAGGAGCAGGCCGATCCCCAGGGCGGACTTCACCGTGCCGGCAATCAGCCCCCCGGCTTCGGTCACTCCCAGGTGCAGGGGGTAATCCGTCAACCGGGAGAGCTCCCGGTAGGCCGCCACCGTCACCAAAACATCGGAGGATTTCAGGGAAATCTTGAAATCAAAGAAGCCCCAGTCTTCAAACTTTCTGACCCAGCGCAGGGCGCTGGCCGCCAGGGCCGGGGCCGTGGGCGCCCCGTATTTTTCCAGGAGGTCCGCCTCCAGCGACCCGGCATTCACCCCCAGGCGCAGGGAGACGCCCCGCTCCCGGCAGGCCTCCAGCACCTGGCGGGTCTTTTTTTCGCCCCCGAGGTTGCCGGGGTTGATGCGGATGGCGTCGGCCCCCTGTTCCAGGGCGGCCAGGGCCAGGCGGTGGTTGAAGTGGATGTCGGCGATGAGAGGTAAGGGGCTCTCTTTCTTGATCTCCCCGAAGGCCGCGGCCGCCTTTTGATCCGGGATGGCCAGGCGGGCCACTTCGCAGCCGGCCGCGGCCAGCCGCTGGATCTGGGCCAGGGTGGCCGCCGCGTCCCGGGTGTCGGTGTTGGTCATGGACTGCACCACCACCGGCGCCCCACCGCCCACCTGCACCGGGCCGATATGAATGGCTCGGGTGGGCTTACGCTTGATCTGGATGGCATCATTTTTCTGAGACATAACTTATCCAGATTTTAGCGGAATTGGCCGTAGCCCGCAAGCTGCGCCTCAATAATTTCACCACCATACCATCAAGAGCACGGAGGACCATAATTGTGGTTTTCTCTGTATCCTCTTTGCCGCTGTGCCTCCGCACCTTTGTGGTTAGGACCGTAGCAACTCTCTTTTCTGTCAAGCTGCGAGAGGCAGGTTCCAGTAGGTCCGCTTTTTAAGCCTGGCCTTAAGGATCACCAGGAGTTTGCACCTGCAGGCGGTGAGGGCCATGAATGATTGCGGCATCGAATGAATTTTTTATCTAGGCCTTGATAAGACTTGACAGGAGATCAATTTAGAGATATATTATAAGCAATCCTTGCTTCTTTGTCTGTGGTTTTCCAAGGTCTTGTCTGAAATATGGCGAGGCAGGGCAGTCAAGACGGGGCAGGGAATAGCGGCAAAGGTGGTTCCTGCTACCATACCTTGCCGGAGCAGGAGAATGGCCGATTCGTGAAAACCGGGTCGGCCATTTCCTTTTGGGGACACTTCCATAAATGGTCTTGGGGGAGGATTTCAAATCAAGGCCCTTGATCGCCTTTCCTGGTTCTCCTTTTACGACTCCTTAAGCCACCCCCGAACGTTGGGTGCCCCCGGCTTCAGTCCCTCTAGCCCAAAGATTCGTGTCCCCTCCCCTCCCCTCAAACCCCACTCCGAACCCCATATAAATTTTGGTAGCACAGGCTTCCCAGCCTGTGCCGCATCGGCGGAACGCCGATGCCATCCAAAGTAAGGGCGTCCCGTGGGGTCGCCCTTCTGATTGGCCTTGCCAGGCGCAACTGCCAGCCGTTCCCAAAAAAAACCTTGACACCTTGAGATCTTGTACCCTAACATGGCATACAAAATAATTTGCAGACCTTACCTCCGGTGATCGTCGTTTCGTCTCGCCACAGCAGGTTTCGGCCCCAGGCCCAGAGGAGAAAAAGCCTTGTCCAGGTCAGCCCACCGTCCCACCTGTTTTGGCTAAGCCCGCCGCCCGGCGGGTATTATGATCCTCGTTATCTTAGCCCTGGCCCTCATCTTGCCGCAGGCGGCCGCGGCTCAATATGCCACAAGGTCGGTCGGCAATCTGGCCACCGAGCGTTGTGTCCCACACGGCCACCCTGTTGCCCAACGGCAAGGTCCTGGTGGCGGGAGGGTTCATGAACACCCGCAGTGGACGTGCTGAACACCGCCGAGCTCTATGACCCGGCCACCGGGGCCTGGACCGCCACCGGGAACCTCAAATGCGGGGATGGTCATACCGCCACCCTGCTGCCCAACGGCAAGGTCCTGGTGGCCGGGGGCGAGGACACAACCCTACAATTCGTCTGGCCAGCGCCGAGCTTTACGACCCGGCCACCGGACTTTGGACTCCTACTGCCGACCTCGCCACCGCCCGGGGAAATCACACGGCCACGTTGCTGCCCAACGGCAAGGTCTTGGTAGCCGGGGGGGCGTCACCAAAATTTCCACACCAGTTCAATGAAGAACTCTACGACCCGAACACCAGAACCTGGAGCCTCGCCGGCCCCCTCAACACCCCCCGCTGGAATCATACCGCCACCTTGCTGTCCAACGGCCAGGTTCTGGTGGCCGAGGGGTTTAAACAATCTGACCTGACTTTGAATACAGCCGAGATCTACGATCCCATTCACGACACCTGGACCCTCACCGGTAACCTAAATAACTACCATACGTACCACACCGCCACCATGCTGCCCGGCGGTAAGGTCCTGGTGGTGGGTGATGGCATCTAACCCGGCGGAACTCTACGATCCGGAAAAGAAGACCTGGACCAACACCGCCTCATCTTCCGGGCATTTCGGCCATACGGCCAACCTGCTGCCCAACGGCAAGGTTATGGTGGCCGGAGGCAGCACCTCAAGTAATTTGGAGATTTATGACCCGCTCACCGGTACTTGGGATGCTTCCTATCATTGGGCCATGCAGGCCCGCCGGTGGCACACCGCCACCCAACTGGCCAACGGCCAGGTCCTGTTGGTGGCCGGCATATCTACCGGGACCGGGTATGCAGTGAAATCCGCCGAGACCTACGACCCGGCCAACTTAATCTGGCCCGGCACCGGCAGTCTCAATATGGCACGCATGTATCACACCGCCACCCTGCTGCCCGACGGCCAGGTTCTGGCTGCCGGCGGGGGGGTGGCCAGTTGCGAGCTCTACGATCCAGCCAAGGGGACCTGGAGCCTGACCGCGCCCATGCACACCGTCCGCAGCGAACACACGGCCACCCTGCTGCCTTGCGGGCTGGTCCTGGTGGTGGGGGGCTATAGTTACTACAGTTCCTATCAATCCCATTACCAGGACAGTGCCGGTCTGGCCAGTTGCGAGCTCTATGACCCGGTGCGGAAGACCTGGACATTCACCAGTTCACTGGCCACCGGGCGCTATCACCATACCGCCACTCTGCTGGCCGACGGCCGGGTCCTGGTCGCGGGCGGCACCGATAACGGCAGCAATATCCTCGCCAGCGCCGAGATCTATGACCCGGCTAGGGGGACCTGGTCCAAGGCCGGGGACCTGAATGGCAAGCGACGCTATCACACGGCTACTTTGCTGCCCAATGGCCAGGTCCTGGCGGCTGGGGGCACTGATTTTGATTTCCTGACTTTACCGTATCCTACCGGTGGTGACTTGGCCAGTTGTCGAGCTCTACGACCCGGGCACGGGGGCATGGACGCCGACTTGGAGCATCCACCATCCGGCCAGCCGTATCGGAGCCACCCTGCTGCCCAACGGCAAGGTCCTGGTGATATACTATGCTGATTATTCAGGGGCCTACGCCGAACTCTATGATGCAACGGGCTGGCACAATAGTAATAGCCAGCTGCCTGCTACATGGGTCGGACAAACACCCTTCCTGATGGCGAACGGCCAAGTGCTGATTTTATCCGGAAGACTTCTATGACCCGGCCTCGGATTCTGTTAAGGAGGTAATCCGGTATTTGCCCTCCGATCCCACAACTTATGATCTGTATTATCAGGGTGGCGAGACAGCCACCCTGCTGCGCGACGGCAAGGTCCTGCTGGCGGGCGGAGATATCAGTCAGGTGGGCGGCCACTCATATATCTCGGATAAGGCCTTTCTTTTCCAGGCGCAATTGGGCTTTGACGAGGACTGGCGGCCCGCTTTAGGCGCCTGGAGATTTCATAATCTTCCGGGGGACCAATTGTGGGTGGAGGGCTTAAATTTCCGGGGCTATAACCGATGCCAGGCCTCCGGCGGCGCCACCAACGATTCACCCACCAACTACCCCCTGGTGCAACTTATGCGCTATGAGGGCAACATGATTCTGCCCTTCCTCCCCCTGGACAACTTTGATGCGTACAACGGCACTTTTACCTCGAAACCCCTGGGGAATTTCCCCGTGGGTCAATATCTGGTGACCGTCTTTGTCAACGGTATTCCCAGCCAACCCAGCCTATTGCAGTTTGGGCCGCCGGCTCCAATCCCCCCGACACCTTACATGGGGAGCATCAATCATTTGCTTCTCTTTGATTAGCGGAGGACATTCCTCCCGGGCCCGGGGTGGCCTCTCGCATTTTTTATCCATCGAATAAAATAATCTTCTGATTGAAAAAAGGGCGACCCGCCGGGGTCGCCCTTTTCTATATTTGGTCGGGCGGCGCGCCCCCAACATTTTATGGCCCTGGCCCCACATTAACCTTTCCGATTGCAGGGCGCTCGCTTGGCCAGTCCATCGGCCGACGCCCCTAAAGATTTTGCGCCCCTATCTCCCCCAGCTCCCTTTCCCAACCGCGACCGGCTCGCCTTAAGGCGAGATTTGCGTCCTACAGGATCAAGGGGCTCGCCTGCACGGATTATCTTCTCCGCCTATAATTTAATAACTTTTTAAAAACATAACTTTTATAATTAATTTAATTAATTTATCTAATAGCAATTATAATCGGTGATCATTTAACTACCTATCTTTTGAGTTACGACACTGTATCTCCTATTACCTAACATTTTTCCCAGCCAGCAACTATAGATTTACGTTGCAGAAAATACCTAAGACATTAATTTAAAATATTGACATCAATAGTCTTCTCTTTTAGGGTGGAACAATATTTATCTCTAACCAACAATTACTTTACAATTATTTTCCTTGCGTAGCAAGGTCGTGCCGGTAAGACGCCGGAAAGAGGAGGAAAAGGATGTCCAATTCAAACCATCGTCAATGCCGTTTTGTCACCACCCGCCGTCCCCTGGCGGGCCTGATTATCCTCATTGCCCTTTCCCTGGGCCTTAGCCTAACCAAGGCGAACCCGGCCGCGGCCGCAAAATACCACATTACCCAACTCGATGGCGAAACGACCTTCGGGGACGATATCTACCCGACGATTAATAACCGGGGCCAGATTGTTTACTTTTATTCCGGTACTGATTTGCAGCCTGCATATTATCAACTCTACTGGAACGGCAGCTTAACCACGCTTAATATCCCACCCAATTACGGTTCCGCTTATTTCGACTTCCCACCCCTTCTCTTAAATGACCGGGGGCAAATGAGCTATACGGTACAGGACTATAACGATGGGGGGAAATATAAGGTGTACTTCCTTGACGGTCCTGGCGGCTCCCCCCAAGCGGTGAACAGAAACTGTCAGTCTCTACAGCTCAACCAGCAGGGCCAAATGGCCTGGAATGGTTGGAATGACGCTGTAACTGATCAGCAAGTCTATTTCTTCAATAATGGGAATGCAACCCCCATCACCCAATACAACTCCGGCTCAGGTCTAGATGGCTTTTGGCTCGGTCCCGCTCTCAACGACAACGGCCAGGTGGTGTGGATCGATAGAACCTCTGCCAACAGTGGTAATAACCTCCAACTCTACCAGGGCGGCGTCACTCAGTGCATCTACTCTACCAAGAATGCCACAAAATGGCCACCCCAGATCAACAACCAGGGCCAAATAATTTGGGTGGAGGACGTACCGTCCACCAGTCTCTACGCCGTGATGCTCTATGACGGCGGCAGCGTTACCCAGATTCCGGGTAGCGCCTTCCCATCGATATTAAATCTGCAGATTAACAACCAGGGCCAGGTCTTGTGGTTGGCGGCAACCTATGCTGATAATCCTAATATTTACCTGTACTGCCAGGGTAAGACTACCAAGGTCACCAACTACCAGGGTAATACCAAAATCGACCTCGGCATTTTACAATTATCGGAAGAACATACTAAGTTCGCGCCCCAAATGAATAATAACGGCGAGATCGTTTGGGCGGCCTACGCTCCAAATAGCGCCAACCCCGCTTTAACTGACCTGACCGTCAATGTCTATACCCGGGGCCAGGTCACCCAACTGGACAGCTGGACCGTCAACTCAGAGTTCATCTCCTGGTCAGGCCATTTTTTGTCTAATACGTGGGCCCAAATCAACGATGCCGGGCAGGTGGTCTGGTCCCGCTATAGCGGGACCCTCGTGCCCAATGTCTATTCCGACTTTGAGATTTACCTGGCCACCCCGGTGCGGTCCCTGGGCCACCTGCAACTGTTGCTGAGCGACTAAGCATCCCGGGTTGATCTCTTACAACAAAAGGGCGACCCAGCGGGTCGCCCCTACTTTTTTCACCTATGGGATTGGGAGTGGGGGTTTGGGGGAGGGGGTAAGGGGCCACTGCCCCTTAGCCCCCTCCCCCAAATCTTCTATCTACTCCTTGCTCTTCACCACCAGCACCGGGCAGGGGGCGTGGCCGATGACCCGTTCGGTGACCCGGCCCATGAGGAGGCGCAGCAGGCCGGTCTGGCCATGGGAGCCCATGACGATGAGATTCGCCTGTTGTTCTTGGGCCAGCTCGGCTATGGCGGTATAGGCCACGCCTTCCATGATGAACCCCTCGACTTGGAGCTTCAAGGCCTCGGCCCTGGTTACCACCTCAGCCACCTGATTTTCGCAAATCTTCAGGAGTTCCAACCTCGCAATCGGAGCCACGCCCCGGATGCCGGCCGGAAAATCGAGAACCGAGACCACCAGGAGTTGGCTGCCCTGGAGCTGGGCCAGTTCCAGGGCCCGGTCGGCGGCCTGGCGGCTGTGGGCCGAACCGTCAGTGGCGATCAAAATCTTTTTCCAGCCCATGGTCGCTTTGGGGGGCACCACCAGGATGTCTTTGCTGGTAAAGCCGATGACCCGCCGGGTGACGCTGCCCATCAGGAGGTTCTCCAGGATATTGTGCCCACTGGACCCGAGGACGATGAGGTCCCGGCTGCCGGCTGCGGCCAGTTCCACCAGGCGCTCATGGGGTTCGCCCCGTTCACACAGCGGCCGGATCAGGGCTCCGGCCTCATCGGCCATTTCCTGGGCCTGGGCCAGGGCCGTGTCACAGGGTTCCCGGATGATCCGGTCGCTCTTGGGCACCCCCAGCAGCCGCAGGTCCCCTTCATAAAACGGGGTCACCGCCACCACGGTGACCCAACTGGTGGAGATCTTGAAGGCCTCCCGGAGGGCGTGGAGGCTGGCGTCCGAGCCGTCCACGCCCACCAGGAGGCGGCTGTATTTGGTGTTTGAGGTCATATCGGTGCTTGATACCGAGGTCTTATCAAAAGATATTAACGTACCAGGACGAACACAAGGTTCGCCCCCAGCGAAAATAGGGACACTTCCTATTTTTCTGGGCAAGACCGGATAGAGATGGAATAAAAATAGGAAAAATAGGAAGTGTCCCTATTTTTCCTACAAACGGCAGGGGCACGGCCCGCCGTGCCCCTGCCAAAGAAATCATTTTTACCAAGCGCTGGCTGAGATAGTTTACTTACCCATAGCTCTCTTCGGCGAGGGAGTAGTCCGCAGCCTTCTTGGCCGCCGCTTCGGCCCGCTTCGCCTTCCACATGGCCCCCAGGATGATGAAGGAACCGATGGCCAGGGCGAGACACATGATGATGAAGCTGGTCTTGGAGAGAATGGACAGGGTTGAGGGGCTCAGGGACATGAACTTCAACTCAACCAAATACTGCGGCACGGCCAGGGCCCGGCTGACGGCCACGATGATCATGATGGTGCCCATGACCACCTTGATCATGTGCTCTTTGACGTAGGTGGTGCCGATGGCGCCCAGTTGCACCCCGATGAGGGAGCCGGCCAGGATGATGAGGGTGAGGCGGATGTCCACCATGCCGTGCATGGCCCATTTAATGGTGCCGAAGAAGCCCATGATAAAGGCGACGACCAGCTCGGTGGCCGAGGCCACCAGGCCGGTGGCCCCCAGGACGTAGATCATGCCCGGCACCCCGATGAAGCCGCCCACCGCGATGGTGGCCGCCAGCATGCCGGTGGCGAAGCCGATGGGGAGGGTGAACCACAAGGAGATGCGCACGTTGGCGGTCTTGAAGTGCATCATCGGCCACAGTTCGATCTTTTGCAGCCTCAACGCCAGAGCGGAAACCTTAAATTCGCCGCCGGTCTTCTGGGTCTTCCAGGCATCGTAGAAGACGTAGCCGCCCACGACCACCAGGATGACCACAAAGGAGAGGCTGACGTAGAGGTTGGAACCGGCCTGGCCCCAGGCGGCCAGGATCATTTCCTGGATCTGGATGCCCACCCAGACCCCGAGGCCGGCGGAGGCCGCGATCACCAGGCCCAGCTTGATATCCACCTGGCCATACTTGAAGCGCTTGTAGGCGCCCACCATGGCTTTGGGGAACTTGTGGCACATGTTGCTGGCCACCGCCACCGTGCCCAGCACCCCCAGACTCATCATGCCGGGGGTCAGGACGAAGGCGCCGCCGGAGCCGATGAAGCCGCTCACCAGGCCGCCGATAAAGCCCACTACGAATAGGAACAGGATGTTCATCGTGTTTAAGTCTATGAATTGCACCGCTTCGCCGGCGATATCATGCATTTTTCCGTCCTCCTAAAGATAATGGCAAAATGAAATTTGAGCCTGCAATATCCAATGAACTAAGCATTGATGCGCAACTGGGGCCGAGGGCGCTTTCTCGAAACCGGCCGCGGGGCCACCCGGGGCTGCACCTTCTTGGTGGCTTCGATCCCCAAGCATGACCAGAGGTTTGAGGCAAAGGCGCCGTGCACAAAAGAGACCAGGAACACCGTGGCGACGGGCAGCGCCGCATACATGCCGCCCTTGGTGAATAACCGCATCACAGTGTCCGTGTTTAAAAAGACCGCGGCATAAATGGCCACGGTGCCCAGCCCTAAAGCAACGGTTTTGCCCACCAGCCTGCTTCTGTTTACTCCCTGTTCCTGCGCCATGACCTGTCCCCCCTCATATCCGGAAATGCTGAAGACCGGGAGAGGAATCTCTCCGGTGATCTCCTCGCTATTGATACCCACATCGGTGATCACGAAATCTATGCGCTTGACTTGCTGGTTCAGGTCCTTCACGGCCTCGGCCACGTCGTTGAATTTCACCACGTGGTCGCCGCGGATACCCTGCTGCTGCAGGCCGGTTTTGGTCTTCTCCCAAGCCTCCCGGGCCTGCTTGGTGAATTTGGCCCGGAGGTGCTGGTTGTAAGGCGAGAAGAACTTGCCCGCTTGCTCCAGCGCCGGCTTGAGATTCATGCCGATGAGGTCGTAGCCCAACCGCTGGGCCAGGCTGACGGCGTAATCCATCACCTCGGGGGTAAAGGCATGCTCCTTGCCCACCACCAGGATCTTGCGCCTCACCTGGGAAGACCGGCCATCGGCGGCGGCCTGACTCATCGAAAAAGCCGGCATTTCCGCCTCCGCCCTCGGCCACCCTGTCAGTTTTGTTCTTCTGGTCCTTCATAGTGTCCGTCCTGGTCTGATTTAGTCTCGACCAAGTTAGATACAAGAACCTTGCCAAAATCGCCTGTTTATCTAACTTACTGATTTACCACCATTTTTTCCATTTTAGCTGCAACCGCCAGCCCGCCAGGCCATTGCACAATGCAACGGGAAAATTTGGCCAATTTTTATTGTGCAGTAATATCAAGTAGTTATCAGCATATGTGCAAAGTGTAACAAAAGCCCAAAAATGATTGCAAATCGCAACGTTTGTCTTTCCCAGACTCGCGTCTGCCAAAAAGTTCTAAGAAAATCATTGCATTAAAATTTTTGAGCGATTAGCGTTAAGTTGATTAGCCCCGACTTTTCCTTTATACTGAAATTCGAGGTTTATTAATTTTTTGGGGAAGATTGACGGTGTCACAGGCTTTCTATCCTGCTCGAATGCCGTGCAGCCTGGCAGGCCATCAATTCGACATTTCATCGGCTTTCACTGATTACTGATAACTGACTACTGGCTACTGGCTACTGAGGTTTTAAAAAATGGTCTTTTTCCGGAAGTCTGAAGAAGAGCGCCCCCCCAGGGCGGCCCAGGAGTTGGTGGACCTGCGGGCTGCGGTGCAAAAGGCCCGCCTGCCCGAGTCCGTGGCCACGGTGGCGGGGAAGGAACTGGAACGGTTGGAGAAGACCGACCCGTCGGTGGCGGAATATTCCATCGGCCTCAATTACCTGGACTACCTGATCTCTCTGCCCTGGAACCGGGTCACCGAAGACAATCTGGACCTCAAACGGGCCGAACGCCTCCTCGAGTCCCAGCACTACGGCCTCAAGCACGTCAAGGAGCGCATCCTCGAGTACCTGGCGGTGCGCACCCTCTGCAGCATCCAGACCTCCCAGGTGCTGGTGGTGGACGACGAAGAGATCGCCCGCACCAACCTGGAGTATATCCTCCGGAAAGAAGGGCACCAGGTGGCCACCGCGGCCAACGGCCTGGAGGCCCTGGAAAAGGTGAAGGCCCAGGAGTTCGACGTCATCCTCACCGACCTGAAAATGGAAAAGATGGACGGCCTCCAGCTTCTGGAGTCCGTGAAGCAGATCGCCCCGCACACCGAGATCATCATGGTCACCGGCTACGCCACGGTGAGCACCGCGGTGGACGCCCTGAAGAAGGGCGCGGCCCATTATCTCTCCAAACCCATCAAACTGGATGAGCTGCGGGACACGGTGCGGGAGATCGTCGAGAAGAAAAGACACCTGCAGATGAGCCGGGGACCCATCCTCTGCTTCGCCGGCCCCCCGGGCGTCGGCAAGACCTCCATCGGCCAGGCCATCGCCGAGGCCCTGGAGCGCAAGTTCGTGCGCCTCTCCTTGGCCGGCCTGCGGGACGAAGCGGAACTCCGGGGCCACCGGCGCACCTACGTGGGCGCCATGCCCGGCCGCATCATCAACGAGCTGAAGCGCCTGGAAGTGCGCAATCCCGTCTTCATGCTGGACGAGATCGACAAGATCGGCCAGGATTTCCGGGGCGACCCGGCCTCGGTCCTCCTGGAGATCCTGGACCCGGAGCAGAACGGCCACTTCGTGGACCACTACCTGGACGTGCCCTTCGATCTCTCCGGCGCCATGTTCATCACCACCGCCAACGTGGTGGAGAAGCTGCCCGCCCCCCTGCTGGACCGCCTGGAAGTCATCTACTTTCCCGGTTACACCGAGGCTGAAAAGATCAACATCGCCAAACATTACCTCCTGCCCCGGCAACTGCGGGATCATGCCCTGCACCACCTGGGCCTCGACTTCACCGACGGCGGCATCGCCAAAATCATCCGGGATTACACCCGGGAGGCGGGCCTCAGGAACCTGGAGCGGGAGATCGCCATGGTCTGCCGCAAACTCGCCCGCATCTGCCTGCAGGATAAGAGCAAGTCCTGCGCCCTGACGGTGGATGAAACCCTGGTGGAAAAATTTCTGGGACCCCGCAAATTCAGCCACGAAGTGGCCGAGGCCGGCAACCAGGTGGGGGTGACCACCGGGCTGGTGTGGACCGAGTTCGGCGGCGAGATCATCTTCGTGGAAGCCTCTTGTATGAGAGGACACAAGCAGCTGATTTTAACGGGCTCCCTGGGCAGCGTCATGCAGGAGTCGGCCCAGACCGCCCTGAGCTTTATCCGCAGCCACGCCGAGCAGTTCGGCCTGGACCCCGATTTCTTCACCAACAGCGATATCCACATCCACTTCCCCGCCGGCGCCATCCCCAAGGAAGGCCCCTCCGCCGGGGTGACCATCGCCCTGGCCCTCTTATCGCTCCTCACCAAACGTCCCGCCCGCCGGGACGTGGCCCTGAGCGGCGAACTGACCCTCTCCGGCCGCCTCCTGCCGGTGAGCGGCATCCGGGAAAAGATCCTGGCGGCCCAACGGGCCGGGGTGCACACCGTGGTCTTCCCCAAAAAGAACGAAGTGGACCTCGCCGACCTGGAACCGGAAGTGAAAGAGGGCCTCGAAATCGTCCTGGCCGACGACATCGAGCCCCTGGTGGACCTGGTCCTCCTGCCGAAATGATGAAATTGGGGAGGGGGCTAAGGGCCGACGGCCCTTACCCCCTCCCCCAATCCCTTATATAAAGAAAAAGCCGGGACCGCTGGCCCCGGCTTTTTCTGAAAACCAAATCAAGTTAATCCCGGTCGGGTTGAGCGCATTGTTCGTCAGGTGGTACCTTCTTAATTTCTTCTATAGCTAAATAGAATCGTTTAACAGTAGGATCACATTTTACGTCTGTTTTCCTAAGTGGACGTGCGAGGCGGATGCCCTCTATAGATCGACAACGACTAAGCGCCACGTAAACTTGTCCATAATCAAATGCCGCGACTGCCCAGATCAACCAGGGCATTCTCCAAGGTCTTTCCTTGGCTCTTGTGTATCGTAACGGCCCAAGCCAGCATCAATGGATACTGAATGTATTCACCAACTTTTTTCGCAATTATCTGATCCCTCTCTGGATCGTAGGCATACTTGTATGTCTCCCACGTAACCCGGTGAACATCATGATTGACCCTTTATGATCAGTAACTAGTTCAACGCCAATTGATTCTTGGTCTATATCTTGGTCTATATATCTTATTATGCCGAGGGTTCCATTGACCCATCTCCGGTCACGGTCGTTTTTGGTAAACGATAACTCGAGCATCGACTTTCAGTCTTAGGTCAAGCGGGGAAGGCAATTTGTCTTCTTCGAGAGAGAATTGGCCCTTGATTTCGCCCTTGAAAGCATATTCTCTTTCAGGCATAGCGCAACTCATTCATATTGATTTGGTCAGCCCTGTTGTTCGTGCAAGTCAGGGTGATGTCTGTAGATAAATCTCCGTGCCGATAGCACCGGGAGTTAACCTCAGCTATGACTGAATCGACGTTCTCCCCTATTCGTAAATTATTTAACAGAGATACGAAAAAGTCGTCCTCTTGTCTATAGACGGATGTAAGTTCAACTGGATCCATTGAACTATTCTGTAGGCTAAACGAACTAAAGAAAGAGCGATTTTTATAGCCCTTCTGCCTTTAGAATAACCATTTCTTGCCTAGGGACGACAGGCGGCAACTGGAAGAGATCGCCGATAAGCAGCAATTGAACACCACCGAAAGGCTCATCGCTCGACCGATTCTTTTTAAGAAACTTGTCAATGCTGTCCATGAGGTCACATCGGACCATTGAGACTTCATCGATAATGAGTAATTCAAGCTTCTGGTAAAGCTTCCTATCATATACGAGTTTGATATCATCGTCTTCGTGGATCTTCGGAGGGAGTTGAAAAAATGAATGAATTGTGACGCCGCCCACATTCAAGGCAGCCACACCCGTTGGGGCCACAACCACCATCTTCTTTTTTAATACGCTTCGTAGATATTGGATCAATATTGATTTACCAGTTCCAGCATTGCCAGTGACGAAAACCACTGGGCAACCAGAAGCAATCAAAGACTCGACTTTTCTGTACTCATCGGAGATTATAATTCCTTCGAGAGGGTCTTTGGGTAACGAGATGGGAACTTTCTGCAAAGGCTCTCGCGTTGCTCGCCTATTGAGCTCACCGATATCAACGGGCTTAATACCTAATAACTTCCTGACTGTATCTAATATGCTCATTAGACTCTACGCGTTTCCTCGTGGCAGGCATAATAGCATAAATTTAGGGAGGAGGTCTTTTTAAAAGGCATAGGGGCGACCCAGCGGGTCGCCCCTACGCTTTTTATATATGGGATTGGGGGTGGGGGTTTGGGGGAGGGGGAAAGGGCCCGCGGCCCTTTGCCCCCTCCCCCAAGAACTTAACTCCCCCCGCGCCGCGCTCTATTGGGCTTTATCCAGCCGGGCGAAAACGAAGATGGCTGTCCGCAGGAAGCCCGGAGCCAGTTTCTGGTGCAGCACCCCCAGATAATAGGCCAGCCGGGAAAACGACAGGTAGGATGGCTCCGCCTCATAGCCGTAGACGGCGTGGCGGAAGCCGTATTCATCGAGCAATTTTCTTAACTTGCGGATGCTGTTGGCGCGGTAGTAAGTGGGGAAGACGTCTTCTGCTTTAATCTCGGCCTTGGCCCGGGCCAGGACCCGGCGGTGAAATTTGTTGGGAATCAGGCGGGAGATTAACCCCACGTAGCTCCAGCGGTTGGCCGTCCGCAGGCAAAGATAGCCGCCGTCCTGCAAGACCCGCCGGCACTGGGCGAAAAAGGCCTCCGGCGCCGCGATATGCTCCATCACAAAATCGCCCAGGATCAGGTCTACGGCCGCGTCAGCCACGGGCCAGGGTTCATTCGTGACCAGGTGGAATTCATCCACCAAGGGATTGTCCCGGGCGGCGGGGTCCACATCGATGCCGATGACTTTCTTGACTTTGCCTTTGAGAATAAGCAACTGCCGCCTAAGGGGGACCGGGTCGTCGCCGTAGGCCCCCCGGCCGCAGCCCACGTCCAGGACCACTGCGTCCGGGCCCAGGAGGGCATTGACCCGATTATAAAAGGCGATGGTGCCGTCCAGGTCGGTGAAGCCGCCAAAGCTGCTTTCGGGATAGTAGATCTGTTTATACATGGCTTGCAGCAGTCAGTAAGACGATATTACCCCACTTTGGCCAAGGGGGGCAAGGGGAGATTTTCACCCCCGGGAGGGGGAAAAAGGCAGGAGTTCCAGATGGCGCCTAGCGCCTGCCCGACATTTCTTCAGGGGTTGGGGGAGAGTTTAGGGGAGGGGCAGGCAGCGGCCCTAATCCCTCCCTCAAAATATCCCTTTTACGTCCCCCCATTCAAATCATAGCGCTTCAGTTTGCGCCAGAGGGAGACGCGGTCGATGCCCAGGATTTCGGCGGCTTTGGTCTTGTTGCCGTTGACCTGTTTCACCACCCAGGAGATGTATTCCTTTTCGTTTTCCTCCAGGGTGTGGAATTCCCGCTTCTGGTGGCGCTGCATCTGGAACATCTGGGGCTGCTGGAAGTCGAGGGGCAAGTGCTGCATTTCGATGACGGGGCCGTTGCACAGGGTCACGGCCCGCTCCATGATGTTCTCCAGTTCCCGGATGTTGCCGGGGAATTCGTAGTTCAGCAGGACCTCCATGACCCCCGGGGCGATCTGGTCCACCGCTTTCCCCTGGACTTCGGCGAACTTGCGCAGAAAGTGCTGGCATAAGAGGGGGATGTCGTCCTGGCGCTCCGTCAGGTTGGGGACTTGCAGGGTGACCACGTTGATGCGGTAATAGAGGTCTTGCCGGAAATTACCCCGTTCCACCTCGCCTTTCAAGTCCTTATTGGTGGCGGCCAGGACCCGGATATCCACGGGAATTTCCGAAGTGCCCCCCACCCGCATCAGGGTCTTTTCCTGGAGGACCCGCAGCAGCTTGACCTGCATGCTGGGCGGCGTTTCGCCGATTTCGTCCAGTAAGACGGTGCCGCCGGCAGCGGCTTCCAGCAGGCCCTTTTTGACCCCCCGGGCCCCGGTGAAGGCCTCTTTTTCGTGGCCGAAGAGCTCGTTGGCCAGCAACTCCTCGCTGAAGGCGCCGCAGTTGATGGCCAGGAAGCGCTTTTCGGCCCGGAGGCTCAGGTGGTGAATGGCCTTGGCCACCAACTCCTTGCCGGTGCCCGTCTCCCCGAGGATGAGGACGGTGGCTTCGGTGCGGGCGATCTGTTCGATGGTCTGTTTCAAGGCCTCGATCTGGGGGCTCTTGCCCACCAGGAAAGGCACGGCCTTCTGGCTTTGCACCTGGCGTTTCAGGTCGGTGACTTCCAGACGCAGCCCTCTCTTTTCCAGGGCTTTGCGCACCAGGATCCGCGCTTCGTCGATCTTGTAGGGTTTGGGCAGGTAATGGTAGGCGCCCTTCTGCATGGCTTCCACCGCGGTGGAGACGGTGGCAAAGCCGGTGATGACCACCACCTCGGTGTCGGGATAAAGCTCTTTGGTGCGCTCCAGGACCTGCATGCCGTCGACCTGCTGCATCCTGAGGTCGGTGAGCACCAGGTCGAATTCCTGCCGTTCCAACTCCTTGAAGGCCCGGACGCCGCTGTCCACCGCCACCGTGTCGTAGCCCTCTTTGGTGAGGACGTGGTCCAGATTTTCCCGGGCGATGAGTTCGTCTTCGACGATCAAGATCTTGCCGCGCTTCATGAGGAGGCCCTCTCTGCCATGGCCTTGGGGTTATAAGGCATCCGGATGGTAAACCTGGTCCCCTCCCCTTCTTTACTTTCCACCGAAATGCGGCCATGGTGCTTTTCGATGATGCCGTAGACGATGGACAGGCCCAAGCCGGTGCCGGCGCCCACTTCCTTGGTGGTGAAGAAGGGGTCGAAGATCCGGTCCAGCTCTTCCTTGGGAATGCCCGCCCCGGTGTCGGCCACGGTAATCACCGCCTCCTGCTGCTGAGCGTCGACCCGGGCGGAGATTCTGATCTCTCCCGGGGGCTCATTGACCGCCTGAGTCGCGTTCATCAGCAGATTCAAAAAGACTTCCTGCATGCGCTGGGGGTCGAGTTCCAGGATCAAATCTTCCGGAACCTCCGTGATGAGGTCGATACCCGGCGGCACCTGGCTGGAGATCAGACGGATGGAGCGCTTCACCACTTCTTCCAGGGGCACCGTCTTCAGGGCGAAATCCTGGACCCGGGAGAACTCCAGCAGGCCCTTGACGATGTCCCGGGCCCGGTAAACCTCCTGCTCCACGTTGGTCAACATCTTCCGCAGGAATTCCACCTCCCCCTGGTCCAGTTCCTCCAGGATAATCTGGCAGGAGGTGGAGATGTTGTTCAGGGGATTGTTCAGCTGGTGGGCGATACCCGCGGTCAGGATCCCGAGGGAGGACATCTTTTTGCCCTGGACCAGCTGATCCTGACGCCTCTCCAACTCTTCCACCATGCGGTTAAAGGCCTCCACCACCCGCTGAGTCTCATCCCGGGTGTCCAGCACCGGCAGGGGCTTGAAGTCCCCCTGGGCGATGCGGCGGGTGGTGTTCTCGATGACCCTTAAGGGGCGGACGATTTTACGGCTGACCAGAACCACGAGCAAGCCCATGGACCCGAGGAAGATAGCCATGGCGACCAGGAGCTGGGTCTTCAAGGTGGTGATGATTTCCAGGATCCGGCGGCGCTCGAAGGCGACCAGCTGGACCGACAGGTCCACCAGGGTCTTGCCCCGGCCCCGCAACTGCTCCTCCAGGCCCCGGCTGTCCGGCTGGCCGCGTTCTTTGGGATGGACGGCCAACTGTTGCATCAGCCCCTGGTACGCCTGTAACTCCTGCCGGAAGGTGGCCAGTTGGCTGGCGACCCGCAGGTTTTGGACGTCCGGGGCGATCTGGTCCAGTTCCTCCAGGGCCTGCTGGGTATAGCGCTGGTTCTGGCGAAAATCCTCCTCCTGGCCATAGAGGAGATAATTTTTTTCGTAGCGGCGGATTTCCAGGACTATCTCCCGCAGGTCGTCGGCGATCTGAACGATGCGCTGCTTCACTTCGATGGCCTGGAGATAGTGGTAGGAAAAGCCGCCGATGAAACCAACGCCCAGGACGGAGGCGATCATACCGACGATCACCTTTTGGCGGATGTTCAGATGCACGGGATCCTCCGCAATCAGTTACCGGTTGCCAGTTGTTACCAAGCACTCAAAATCAAAAATATCCGTATGGGCATAGCGTGCTGTGCGCCTGGGGGACGCACGCCGAGGTCTGCCGGCTGAGTACTAATTTCCCCATCTCGGGGCGGACCCCATGAATCGTGGGCCATCGAGGGTCCATTTTCTTTTTGCAACGGTTCTTGCAATAGGAAATCTTACCCCTTTCTACACCCTCTCAAGCAGAAGTAATTTCTACCAAAGGCCCGGAGGTCCAGGCCCAACTAGAGATATTTCCATCACATTAGCCGATTATGCTGCAATATGCAACATGATAAGTTTATTTGGAAAAGGGCTTGACTCCTTGTGAGAATTTTAACATACTATCTCCCAACCAATTTACCTGGAGGGAGCAGGCAAGATGGATATATATCTTCCCATCGCAGGAATGAGCATCAATTTTTTCATCATCCTGGGAGCCGGCGGGCTGGTAGGGTTTCTCTCCGGACTCTTCGGGGTGGGGGGCGGCTTTTTGCTCACCCCCTTGTTAATGATGGTCGGCATCCCGCCGGCCGTGGCCGCGGCCTCGGATTCCAACCAGATCGTCGCCGGAGCCTCTTCCGGAGCCTTCGCTCATTGGCGCTTGGGCAACGTGGACTTCAAGATGGGGTTGGTCATTCTGGTCGGCGGCATTGCCGGCGGCACCGTCGGGGTCCAGGTGGTCAAATACCTCCGGGCCATGGGCAACTTTGAGTTCGTTATGAAAGTGGTGTACGTGCTCATGTTAGGGCTGGTGGGTGGCGCCATGTTCATCGAGTCCTGGCGCACCATCCGGCGCAGTAGGAGGGGCGAACGCCGTGGCGGGCGAGGAGATCGGCGGCGCCAAGCTGGGCTCGATCTTCCAAAAGCTCCCCCTGAAGATGCACTTCCAACGCTCCGGCATCCATACATCCGCCCTCTTCCCCTTCGGCATCGGCGCCACGGTGGGTTTCATGGCAGCCCTGCTGGGGGTGGGCGGCGGCTTCATCATGGTGCCGGCCATGATCTACATCATCGGCATGCCTACCATCGCCGCCATCGGCACCGACCTCTTTCAGATCGTCCTCACCTCCGCCAACGTTACCCTGCAACAAGCTTGGGTAAACAAGACCGTGGACCTGCTGCTGGCCTTAACCCTGCTCTTCGGCTCGACCATCGGGGCCCAGTTCGGGGCCATCGCCGGCCGGCGCCTGAAGGGCGAGCAAATCCGCATTTTGCTGGCCATCATCGTCCTGATCCTGGCCGTGAAGATCTTTTTTGACCTGATCCTCACCCCCAGCGATCTGGTGAGCCTGGCCCCGGCCAAGGGAGGGGGACACTAAGATGAAGCGGCTATTGACGCTCCTGGTGGCCCTTTTTCTGGCCGGCTCAGGCCTGGGCCTGGCCCAGACCACGGCCCCGGCAGACCAGCAAAAGGTGGTGACCTCGGCCTCCAAGAATCTCATCGAGATCGGCCTGTCTTACCATGGTGACCAGATTCACTTTTTCGGGGTCAGTCCGGTCCGTGACTGTGACTTGATCATCCGGCTCACCGCGGAAAAGAGCGAAGAAGTGAAGCTTTCCATGAAGGGCCGAGTAGGGCCTTTCTGGATGGCGGTGAAGCAGTACGAGGTCACCGACGCACCCTTCGTGTATAAGATCCACAGCACCAAGCCCATAGAGCAGATCGTCTCCCCGGAGACCGCCCAGGAATTGGAGCTGGGCTATGCGGCGGTGCAGAAGAAAATGAAGCTGCACCTGGCCCGGGGCGAGGCCGCCCCCGATGACGCCGAACAAGGTCTTCAAGGGCCTGGTGAAGATCAAGGAGGAGGCCAACCTCTATAACATCGTCGCCGATCCCGCCCGCTTGGAGATCGCCGAAGGCCGGCTCTACAAACACTATTTCCGTTTTCCGCCGGCGGCCACCGAAGGCCGTTATGTGGTGGAGTCCTTCGCCTTCAAGGATAAGCAACTGGTGGGCTACGGCAAGGACGTCATTGAGATCAAGAAGGTGGGCGTGGAACACTGGCTGACCGACGTCTCCCAGAACTACCCGCTGTTATTCGGCATCATGGCGGTGCTCATCGCCTTGGCCGTCGGCCTGTTGGTGGGCATGATCTTCAAGAAAGGAGGGCACCATTGATGGCCGAAGCAAACGGCAAAACCGATTGTAGTGGCGGTGGACGGCTCCGCCCCTGGGTGGGAGGCCATGGAAACGGCCCTGTCCCTGGCGCACCTCCTGAACCGGCCGGTGGAGGTCCTTACGGTGATCCAACGGCGCAAATCCGGCTATTTCGCCTTCATCGACCGCCATCTGGAGGAAGAGCAACACGCCTACGGGGTAAAAATCCTGGAGGAGGCCACCGCACGGGGCCAGAAGGCTGGAGTGGAGGTGCGCGTGCACCTTTTGGAGGGGGAAAAAGACATCTCGGAGTCGATACTCTCCTTCCTGGAGGAGGCGGGCCCGGTGAAGTTCCTGGTCCTGGGCAGCCACGGCCATAGCTTTGTCAGTCGCCACATCATCGGCTCGGTCACCGAGCGGACGATCCGGGACGTGGCCTACCGGGGCCTGCAGGTGCCGGTGCTGGTGGTGCCGGCCTCAGCCGCGGCGGAGGCCCAGACCAAGGCTTAGGTAGGTAGGGCGGGCCTCTCGCCCGCCTTCATTTTGTCGGAGTTAGCAGCAAGCAGTCAGTAAAAACCTTTCTCCTAATCAAAAGGGGAACCGGGCGCAGGCCCGGTTCCCCTTTTTTCATTATCGGCATAAAGGCACGACGTGCCGTGCCCTTTTTCGGCTTTTGATTTTCAAAGTCAGAAAATCGGCCAGGGAGATCAACATCAAACCCCTCCGTGACCTCGCCGGCCCACAACCATGATGAATCGCCAGTCGCAACCGGATATAAAAAGGGGCGTGCAGCCTCACGCCCCAAATATTCCCGGCCGGACCACCTCAGGTAACCGGCGGTGAGCTTTGGCGGCTTAAACTAAGCCGCAGTCCTCAGCTGCCTCAGCAGCCACCCTTAAAATAGGTGAAGATCAAGAAACCCACCACGACAACAATCAGAAGCCATTCCATTTTATCGTCCTTTTCTTAATGAACGGAAAAAGAGATTTTCTTCTATAAGATAGCCATTTCCTCATCAACATTGCAACAAATTCATAATATAAAATAATTTATTGAACCAGTGCCCCCTTCCCTTCCGAGTCCCAGGATTATGGACCATAAAAATATCCAGGTTTTCGAAGAATTAGCCGCGGCCTATGATGGCTGGTTTGATCTGCACCGGTATGTCTACGAATCCGAGCTTCTGGCCCTAAAGGAATTTATCCCCCCAACGGGGAAAGGCCTGGAGATCGGGGTGGGCTCCGGAAGATTTGCCGTGCCGCTGGGTCTGCGCCTGGGAGTTGAACCGGCCAGGGCGATGGCCCGGCTGGCCAGGAACCGCGGTCTTAGAGTTCTCCAGAGTTACGCCGAAGAACTGCCGTTTAAAGAGCAGGCCTTCGATTTCGTCTTGCTGGTCACGGTTCTGTGCTTCCTGGCGGACCCGCCCGGCGCCTTGAAAGAGGCAACCAGGGTGCTGAAACCGCAAGGCCGTCTGATCATCGGCCTGATCGACCCGGACAGCCCCCTGGGGCAATATTACGAAATGAACCAAGAAAGGAGCAAGTTTTACCGCCAGGCAAGATTTCACCCGGCCGGTCAGGTCCTAGAATGGCTGGAAACCCTGGGTTACCTTAACCTCGAGACCCGCCAGACCATCTTTCAAGACCCGGAAACGCTTACGGCCCCGGAACCGGTGGCCCAGGGTCATGGCGCCGGGGTCTTTGTCGTCATCGCCGGGCAAAAATCCTGGACAGGTTTTCCCCGCTAAAAGATAAGGCTAATCAGCCTTAACACTTTGCCAGATTTTCAGTTTGTTGATGATCTTCGGAATAAACAGGGAAAAGACAAAGAGACCCAGGGAAAAAAATACCTTCCAGGTCAGGAGGTTGCCCCACTGGCCGCTGGCCCAGACCTCCTTGATGGTGCCCACGAAGAAGGTAAAAATAAAAGTTCCTACTAGGATGCCCAGTCCGGTGCCCCAGAGATAATCCCGGAAGCGAACTTTGGTCAGCCCCATGCCGAAGTTCATGAGGGTGAAGGGGAAATAGACCAGGCGCAGGTAGAGCACCGTGGCAAAGCCGTTGCGTTCGATGGCGTCATCGTATTTCTTCAGCCGGTCGCCGATGAGGGAGGCGGCGAATTCCCGCCCCAGGTAACGGCCGATGAGAAAGGCCCCAGCCGCACCCAGCATGGCGGCTATCCAGACGTACAAAAATCCCCAATAGGGGCCGAAGATGGCGGCCCCCAGGGCGGTGAGCAGGGTGCCGGGAATAAAGAGGCAGACCCCCACGGCATAGAACAGGATGAAGGCCAGGGGCGCCCACCAACCGGCAGCCTGCAAGAAACCGCCCAGCCACTCCGTGGTCAGGAGGTCCCTGACGGGCGAAAAACGCACCACCAGGATGGCTGCGACCACGAAGACCGCCAGGATGCCAGCCTTGACCATCGCCGTCTTTCGAACTTTACCGGTCGGCATAATTTTTCTTAACGGGTCATCCCGAGCCGCGACGCTCAGGGTGACAGCTTTATAATTTACCTGCCGAAAAAACGGCCCAGGAAGCCTTTTTTCCGGGGCTCCGGCTCGGGCAGCCCCAGGTGCCGGCAGATGACGGCCTCCAGCTTATCTTCGGCGACATCGGCGCCTTCCACTACGATTTCCTCTCCCACCATCACCGCCGGCGCCATGGGCAGCTCCAACTCAAAATATTCATCCGTTTGATATTCGGCAATGGGCTTGGAGATGACCTCCGCCTCAAACTCATACTTTTGGCCCAACCTGGGCACCATTTCCTGGAAGTGCTTTCAGGGCTTGCCGTTGGGCTCGTTGTAAAAGCATCTGACTTTAAGCATGGTGATCTCCTTACTGAAGTTACTCCGTTTTGGTTAAACCGGGTTATTTTTTAAAAAGACGTTCCAGAAATCCCTTTTTCGCCTCTGGCGGCAATTCCGGCAATCCCAAATGGCGGCGAATGGCGGCTTCCACCTTTTCCTCGGAAATATCGGCTCCCTGGGCCACTACCTCGTCACGCCACCATCGCGGCTGCGGCCGGCGGGAGACCCAGTTTAAGGTATTCAGCGGTCTGATATTCGGCCCGCGGCTTGGAGATCACCTCCACCTCAAGGTCATATTTCTCGCCCAACCTGGGCAGCATCTCTTGCAACCGCCCTCAGGGTTTCCCGCAAGGTTCGTTCATGAAAAACCTGACTTTGAGCATAGTCGTCTCCTTTGGCACGGTTATTTCTTAGCCACTGCCGCCATGCGGGACAGCATCTGCTCCGGCGGCAAATAATCCACCAGCCGCTGGCCGGCGCATTCGTTACCCTGACCGTCAAGGAAAACCACCGTCGGCACCCCTTTGACGCCGTACTGGCTGAGCAGACGGGTGTTCAGGGGATTGTCTTTCTGGGTCAGGTCCACCTTGACCATGATAAAATCCCGGTCCGCCAATTTCACCAGGTCGGGATGATGAAAGGTGATTTCATCCAATTCCCGGCAGGGGGCGCACCAGGTGGCGTAAAAATCGATAATCACCGGCTGGTGCGCTTCCCGGGCCTGGGCCAGAACCTGATCCGAGTACGGCTGCCAGGTTACTCCGGGACCCCGGAAAGCCCAGGAGCCGACCAGAAAAGTGGCCAGGATCACCCCAGCCAGGGCCGCGCCGGTTTTGAGCCACTGGAAACTCCGGAAGGCAGCGGTCGAGCGGTCCAGCCAGCCCAGGTGCACGGCCGCCGCCAAAGCCACTACGGCCAGCAGCGCCTGACTGACGGTTTCGGAGAGCAGGGGCCGGATAAAATAGGCCGCCATACCCACCAGGACCCAGCCCATGAGCTTGCGCACCCAAATCATCCACTCCCCCGAGCGGGGCAGCTTCTCCAGGCTGCCGGAAAACATCGCCAGGAAGAACAGGGGCAGTCCCAGCCCCAGGCTGAGGATGAAGAAGACCAGAAAACCCAGCAGCGGCGAACCCATGGAGGCCACCCAGGTGAGCAAACCCAGCACGAAGGGACCGAGGCAGGGCGCGGCCACCAGCCCCAGGGTCAACCCCATGAACAGGCTGCCGAAGTAGCCGGCATAGGACTTGGAGGCCGCCTGGGTAAGACTGCCGGGCAGGCGCAGTTCCCAGAAACCGAAGAGACTGGTGGCAAAGAAGACCAGGATGGCCGCCACCGCCAACAACACCAGAGGATTTTGCAGCATGGCCCCCATGAGGCCGCCGGTTAAGGCTGCCGCCACTCCCAGGATGGAGTTGGTGAGGGCCAGGCCCACCAGGTAGCAGAGCCCGTGCACCACCAGGCGCCCCTGGCCCTGGCCGCTCTTGCCGCCAAAATATGAGACGGTAATGGGGAGCAAGGGGTAAACGCAAGGCGTCAGGTTGAGGGCCATCCCGCCGACAAAGATGCCCAGGAGGGTCCAGACCATGGCCCAACCCGAGAGCAGGCCTGGTCCATAGGCTTCCGGGGCGTAATCGCACAGCCCCAGGGGATCGCTGGCCACCGGCAGGCCGGTCTTTTGCCATTCCGGAAACCCCAGGGGATCACGGTAAACGTTGGTGTAACCCAGCTTGACGGCCACCCGGGCCGCCGAGTCGCTGCGGACTCAGGCCAGGCCCGCTCAGTAGAAGACCGCCAGGCGGTTTTTATCCGGCCCCAAAAGGGCCGCCATTTTCGCCTGGGCCCGCCACCTGCCCCACCAGGTGGGCTCGATGGGGAAATTGACCGCCCCCTGCAGATAACCGCTGCGATATTCCCAATCCTGGCGGGTGTCCACCAGGAGAAGGTGCTGCGGCTCTTGCCGGTAAAGCCGGGCCAGTTCCTCGGTGCTGATCAGGCGATAGCCACCATTTTTGGCTTCGGCCTGCACCTCCTCCCAGGTGGCTTCATGGGGCGGCGGCAGGGGCCGATGCTCGTACCAAAGGGCGGCCAGGGTCAGGGCCATGGCCAGGATGGATAGAATAAGGTTCTTTTCATGGCTGCTTATACCAACTCGTCACCAAACGTATATTTTTCGTAGGGGCGAACCTTGTGTTCGCCCACCATCCCAGGGCAAATACAAGGTTCGCCCCTACACCCTGCCCTCCCGCCGGAGCTTATTAAGCAGAAATTCGGTCCCGGCCGGCGGGATTTTCAACCGCCGGGCCACAGCGGCAGGGTCGGCGGCGCCCAATTCCTTGACCACCGCGGCCGCCTCCTCCGCCAACTCCTCCAGCCACTCCTCAAAGAGCACCAATAGTTCCGGCTCGGCCACCTTCAGCAGCTGGTCGGCTCGGGTCACCTTCTCCAGCAAACTGCGGCACATCTGCGTCGGGTCGACACCTTCGCCCAGGCATTCGGCCAGTCAGAGGTGCACCATGCTGGCCACCTTGTCGCCTTCGGCCTGGCCCACCAGGCTGACTATAAACTTGAAAAGGGCCTCATCCCCCAGGAGGGGAAAGAGTCTGCCCGCGGCCCGGGCTAAAGCCGCCAGCGCCGTCTCCGGCTCCATGCTCTCCATAATCCGCTGAATCTGGTCTTCGCTCATGGGGTTATCTTTCACGTTTAAAAAGTTTTTCGGTTGCTCAACAGGTCCAGGGCCAGTTCTTCCAGGGCCGCCAGGATGGCCACAATGCGTTGGTCGCTCATGCCATAATGGATAAAGGGGCCGCGGCGCTCCACCGTCACTAAGAGGGCGCGGCGCAGTTCCTTGAGATGATGCGAGACCAAAGGCTGGGACAGGCCCAGCTCTTCGACGATAGCAGAGACGGGCTTGCGGCCGTTCCCCAAAGAGAGAAGAATCCGCAGCCGGTTTTCGTCGGCCAGGCTCTTGGCCAGAAAGGCCAGGGTGGGCAGGTTATGGCCCGGCACCGGGGACTCCTCTTGAAGGTTGACATTCAAATCAATATATAAGTGACTATTTATATATGGCGGAGGATACTGTCAAGCAAATTCTGTGGGGAAAATTCGGGGAAAGGGAGAGTGGGCCTGGTAGGGGCGGTTCGAGAACCGCCCCTACACCCCGAGTTGAGGTAAGCGGCGCCGAAAAAACTTGGGCTTAACTACCGTTGGCCCGGCCCGCGGCCGGCTGGTCTGGCTTTTCTTCCACCCACAAAATATAGGCCTCGATGAAGCCGTCCAGGTCGCCGTCCAGGACCGCGCTGACGTTGCCGGCCTCGTACTTGGTGCGGTGGTCCTTCACCAGTTGGTAAGGCTGCATGGTATAGGAGCGGATCTGGCTGCCCCAGGAGATGTCCTTCTGGGACTCCTGCAGTTCGTGCTTCTTCGTTTCCTGCTTCTGTTTTTCCAGGTTATAAAGGCGGGCCCGCAGGACCTTCATGGCCAGTTCCTTGTTGCGGTGCTGCGAGCGCTCCGTCTGGGACGAGACTACGATGTTCGTGGGCAGGTGGGTGAGGCGCACCGCCGAGGAGGTCTTGTTGACGTGCTGGCCGCCGGGGCCGCTGGCCCGGAAGGTGTCGATCCGCAGGTCCTTCTCCTGGATGTCGATGTCGATGCGGTCATCCACCTCGGGAAGCACCTGGACCGCGGCAAAAGAGGTGTGGCGGCGGCCGCTGGCATCGAAGGGGGAGATGCGCACCAGGCGGTGGATGCCCGACTCGCTCTTCAGATAGCCGAAGGCGTAAGGCCCGGTCACGGTGAAGGTGACGCTTTTGACCCCGGCCTCATCCCCGGGCAACAGATCAATGGTTTCGGATTTGAAGCCGTGGCGTTCGGCGTAGCGCAGATACATCCTCAGCAGGATCTCGGTCCAATCCTGGGCTTCGGTGCCGCCGGCGCCGGCGTGGATGGTGACAATGGCGTTGAGCTGGTCATCTTCCGCACCCAACAACAGCTTAAGTTCCCAATCCCGGAAGGTCTCTTCCAGTTTGGCCAGCTCTGAGGCCACGTCCTTGAGGGCCTTGTGGTCCTCCTCTTCCACCGCCAGGTCCAGGAACACCTCCAGGTCTTCCACCTGGCCGTCCTTCTGAGTCCATTCCGCCAGGGCCTGGAGCAGGGCGCCCCTTTCCCTGAGAATATCGGCGGCCCGGGCCTGGTCGTCCCAGAGGTCCTGCACGGCCAGCAGCTCTTCCAGATGACGCAGCCTTACCTGCTTGCCTTCCAGATCAAAGATGACCTCGGAGGATTGCCAACCGATCTTTAAACTCTTTTATCTTGGCCCTGATTTCGATGACGTCGGGTAACATGATCGCCTCCAAAAATACGGAAATATCGGTAATTCTGTTTAAAAGATAAAGCTTAATTTACTGCATCGAAGCGAAGAATCTCGGGTTTAAGATTTGCGGTCGCTAGCTCCCTCAGAATGACAGTATGGGAATAACGACATCTAAATAATTTTATCACAAAAATGCAAAACTGTAAATACTGATGGGACGTTGAATTAACTTAAAAGTAAAGTTCCCCCCAAAACCGCCACCTCGACGATCTCATTGGCCGCGCCCAGCACGTCTCCGGTAATCCCGCCCAACGCCCGCCGGAAATAGAGGCTCAGCAGATAAATCACGGCTCCGGCCCCGGCCCAGAGAACCAGGCCCTTGAGGCCCAACACCAGCACGGCGAGGAGCAGGGCGCTAACGCCGGCCCCGGCCGTCGTCTTCAGACTCACCCCGGTGGTCATGGCCTGCCCCAGCCCCCCTTCCGGGCGGGCATAGTTGGAGAGATAGGCCAGGAACACCATGCCCCAGCGGCTCAGTACGGGAAACAGGATAAACTCGTACCGCCAGCCCATCTCCCCGGCGGCCAGAAAAAAGGCGAATTTCACCAGCAGCACCAGAATCAGGCTCAGGACCCCAAAGGCCCCGACCCGGGAGTCCTTCATGATGCCCCGGCGCTCTTCCGGGGTCTTCCCGCCGCCCAGGCCGTCAACGGTGTCGGCCAGGCCGTCCAGGTGGAGGCCGCCGGTGACGAAAACGGTGAAGCACACCAGCAGGGCCGCGGCCGCCGGCAGCGGCAGCACCCGGCTAAACCCCTGCCAAACCCCGGTGCAGGCCAGCCCCAGCAAGGCCCCCACCCAGGGAAACCAAAACAGGGAACGGGCCAGGTCCCCGGATTCGGCCCGGAGCGCCCGAGGCCAGGGGACCTTGGTGAGAAAAGTGAGGGCCAGGGGAAAGGTATTTTTCATAGTCAGTAGCCAGTAGTCAGTGGTCAGTGGTCAGTTAATTGAATTGAATGCAAAAGGCTATAGTCATCGATTACCAACAACCAAGAATCAACTACTAAGAACTAAAGGGAACCGGCAACTGGGAACTTTTAACTACTCTACTGACTACTGGCTACTATTCCTCCTTCTCCGACACCCCGGCTTCGGCGAAGGTGGCCATCTCCCGGTAAATCCTCACGCCGGCCTCCAACAGGATCATCCCCAAGGCGGCGCCGGTGCCCTCTCCTAAACGCATATTGAGATTCAGCAAGGGCTTCAGCTTCAGGTAGTCCAGCACCGTCTGATGTCCCGGCTCCACCGAGCGGTGGGCGGCGATGAGGTAATCGGTCGCGGCCGGGGCCATGGCCGCCGCCACCAGGGCTCCGGCAGTGGCGATGAAGCCATCCAGGAGCAGGGGCCGCCGGGCCGCGGCGCATCCCAGAATCAGCCCGGCGATCCCGGCGATCTCCAGGCCCCCCACTGCGGCCAGGGCCCCCAGGGGGTCGGCCGGGTCCGGTCGGTGCAGGGAGAGGGCCCGGTTGATGACCGCCACTTTGTGTTGCCAGACCTTGTCTTCGATGCCGGTGCCCCGGCCCGTGACGGCACTCACCGGCCGGCCGGTGAAGACCGAGGCCAGGGCCGAGGCCGCGGTGGTGTTGCCGATGCCCATGTCACCGGCGGCAATAACGTCCACCCCGGCGGCGGTGGCCGCTTCGGCCCGTTCCACCCCCACCAGCAGGGCCTTCAAGGCCTCATCCCGGCTCATGGCCGGCTCCTGGGCCATATTCCGGGAGCCATAGGCCACCTTGCGGGCAATGAGGTCCTGGACCTCGGCGAAATCGTGGTTGACGCCGATGTCCACCACCTCCACCCGGGCCCGGGATTGGCGGGCCAGGACATTGATGGCGGCCCCACCCCGGAGGAAATTGTAGACCATCTGATAGGTGACATCCTGGGGATAAGCGCTCACCCCTTCGGCCACCACGCCGTGGTCCGCGGCAAAGACCACCACCCATTTGGTTTGCAACTCCGGCATGAGGTCCCGGCGGATGGCCACGTAGCGGGCCGCCAACTCCTCCAGCCGGCCCAGGCTGCCCGGGGGCTTGGTGAGGGAATCGAGGCGCTCTTGGGCCCGGGCCAGCCAGGCGGGGTCCACCGGTTCAATCTGCGAGATAATCTGGGATAACTCGTTCATCATGGCTAATTACCTTTCGTACTGATAATATCTCACGCCTGGTCGCAATGTCGCCAGGTCGCAAGATTTATTTCCCTTTTAAAGTCAACGACAGTCCGGCCACCACCAGGACCACCAGGTCTGCGGCCTGCGCCACCTGCTGGTGCAGCCAGCCCAGCCAATCCCGGTACTTCCGGGCCAGAGGGGCTTCCGGGACAATCCCCAGACCCACTTCGTTGCTGATGAAAATGGTGGGGGTGGCGACCCGGTCCAGGACCGCCAGCAGCCGCCGGCCGGCCGCGGCCAGGTCTTCTGCCGGCGGGTCTTCCCGGAGCATCAGGTTGGCCAGCCACATGGTGAGGCAGTCCACCAGGATGGCGCCGTACCGCCCCTGGCCCTGGCTGAGGGCCTCCGGCAATTCCACCGGTACTTCCCGAGTCTCCCAGCCTGGGCCCCGTTCTTGCTGGTGCGCCGCAATGCGGGCGGTCATCTCGGCGTCCCGGGCCTCGCCGGTGGCCAGGAAGAGGCGGGGAGCGGGAAAGGTCTCCGCCAGGGAGAGGCCGTAGCGGCTCTTGCCGCTGCGGGCGCCCCCCAGTACCAGGGCCACTTTAAATGGCGCCGGGATCGGTCGGTTAGCATTCATGGAGAACAATTATAATTTCGAGTTTCACGATTTTCCCAGGCCGGAGGCCACGAGCCACTCAATAGGGACTCTCTTTCAGCTTCGCCAGGATCTCCCGGCGCAGCTCCGGCAGCCAGCGAGCCGTGCGGTAATAACGGTGGACGCCCGCCTCCAGGGACTGCCAGGCCCGGGCGTCCTCCCGGGCATAGAGGTAAAAGATGGTGCGTTTGACCAGGAGCTGTCCCAGGTGGTCGGAGAAATTGAGGCCCTCATAACCGCTGCCGAATCCGCGGGCCAGGATGGCCTCGGGCTGGCCGCGCCGGTGGGCCGACTCCTGGTTGATCTCCCGGTCCACTCCCGCCGCGGCCTTCAGATACCCGTCCTTAAAGGGTAGGTCATCCACCTGCAAAGACTCGGGGCTGAGCCGGAAAAAGACCCGAGGGGTATTGACCAACATGGAGTCGGCGTGAGAGGCATGGAAATAGTCGAAGCGATTGTCCAGGCCGGCCAGATAGAGCTCTCCACCATGAGAAAGGATGGCGCCCTTGAGGTTTAGGGGCGTGCCGTTGTGACCCGGGGTTTCTCCCAGATAGCGTAGGGGCGATCCCCTCCCCGGCCGGGAGAAGCAATAATAGACCCCACAGCAGTGGGCCCCGCCGGAATAAGCCGAAATGACCCAGTAGCGGCCAGGGCCGGATTCCAGCCGGGCTGCCTCAAAGAATTTGCCGGCTTCCGGCAGTTCCTTGACTTTCTGGCCGCCCTCCAAGACCAGCAGACTCTCCTGGTTGGGCCATTTGCCCGGGAAGATTTGTATGGAGACACCTTCGCCCAGGTCAACCCCGGCCTCTTTTTGGGCCGTGGGCAAGTTTTCCAAATTGAGCACGGTGGCCATAACCGGGGCCACCAGGGCCAGCCAAAGTCCCAAAACCGCCAGGCCGAGGCCTTTTTTAATGTTCGGCATGCGACCTTCCCCCACAGGTACAACAGTTGATATTATCTCAATTGACCCCATCTGCCAAGTGCGAGTCGCCCCTTCTTTATATATAATTTCTGATTATTGGGGCGCAGGAGTGACCCTGCCAGGCAGGGCCCCGGGTTTCCCCTGACGGCCCCACTGCGCTCCCCTGGCAACGCTTTCCCATTGACCCTGCCCGGCAAATTTGAAATGATTAGGGAGCGCCACGGTGCGAGTGCCCAAAGGAACAGCCGGCCGCGGCTGTTCTGCCTTTTTATTCCGGTGACCAAGGCTTACTAGGGTGCGGCGTCTGCTGATGTCATTCAGGCACAGGCTGGATGCCTGCGCTAACAAGAGGAATCGGTATGTCCAAAGAACGTTTGGCCCAGGGGTTGATCCAGGTATACACCGGGGACGGCAAGGGCAAGACCACCTGCGCCCTGGGTCTGGCTCTCCGAGCCGTCGGCCAGGGATTCAAGGTCTTTATGGTGCAGTTCATGAAGGGCTGGGACACCGGCGAAGCCACCATCGCCGCCCAACGCCTGGCCCCGGACTTCACTCTGCGCCATTTCGGGCGTCCGGCCCTGGTGAACCTGAAGAACCCCGATCCGGAGGACCTGACCCTGGTCCGGGAAGCCTGGGACCTGGCCCGCCGGGTCATCACCGCGGGGGAGCACGACCTGGTGATCCTGGACGAAATCAACCTGGCCCTGGCCTTCAACCTCATCCCGCTGAGTGAGGGGCTGGAAGTCCTGCGCCGCCGGCCGGCCTGGGTGGAAGTGGTCCTCACCGGCCGCCAGGCCCCCCCGGAACTCATCGACCTGGCAGACCTGGTGACTGAAATGCGCCCCCTCAAACACTACTTCGAAGCCGGGTTGCCGGCCCGCCGCGGCATCGAGTGGTAGTGGTCAGTTGCCGTTTTTACTACCGGGAGCCTCGCCGCTACCCTAGCCATCGCCAGGCTGGGGCTGTCTCCTAACCCGGAGCTTAAAGCGGTGGCCGAGGAAGTGGCACACACCATAAACTGGATCAGGCATGATCTGGCCGGAGGACCGCATTTCTTTTTCAGACTCCGTTTGAGTCTCGACGGACGGCTGCAATGGCGCGGTTTCGGACGGGGAGCGGAGAATCAGACTGCGAGTCGGGAAGAGAAATAAGTCCCGCCCTGTCTGAGGGAAGTAATGGCGGGCAACAACTCATCGTCAATTTCGTCTTTCAAGAGGTAGCCTTCCGCCCCCAAAGACCTGGCCCGTTCTGCGTACTCTTTATACTGATGGATGGTCAGGATCAGGACCTTGACCTCCGGATGATCCTGCTTGACTTTCCGGGTGGCCTCGAAGCCGCCCAGGTGGGGCATGGAAATATCCAGGAGGATCAAGTGAACCTGGGATTTTTTAATACTTTTCAGCAGTTCCCGGCCATCATTGAACTCGCCGATGATCTGCAAGTCCGGATTCGCGTCGATAATCTCCTTTACTATCCGGCGCACCGGCGGATAGTCATCTACCACCAGAATGTTATATTTGTAGGCGTCTTTTATGGTCATCTCTAGCCAATCCTCCATCCTGGAGCCTCTCAGGAAACCTCATGCCAGGTTAATATCAATATAGCTATCATTCCTAAAAAGGCCTATGCGTAAAAATACTCATATTAAAGAAGGTAAATGTACCTATTTAGCGGTAAAATCATCTTATCTATCTCCGGATAATTAAATTATGCCTGCTTTGATCCCGGGAAACCTGCATACCACCGCCATGGCCATCCTGCCCCACGACCGGCCGGAACCGGCTCTGGAGCTGGCCCTCTCTCTGGACATCCCCTTCTGGCCGCAACTGCCCCATGTCAGCTTTTATGAAGACATGTACGTCCAGGCCGGGGAACACTTCCCGGGCATCGTGCTCTTCCCGGAAACCAGCTCCATCCGTTTCGATACGGCCAAATTCTACGACGAACTGCCCCAGATGTGGGAGCACTGGGACGACCTGGACTATTTCGACATCTCGCCGGCGTACTCGGCGGTTTACCACCGCTTCCTGGAGCTGGATTTCAGTAAATATGTGGCCATTCGCGGGCAACTGGAAGGCCCCATCAGTTTCGGCCTGAAAATCCTGGACGAAAATGATCGCCCCATCATCTTCAGCGATGAGGTGCGGCCCGTCTTGCTGGACTTCATGGCCCGCCGGGTCCAGGCCCAACTGGCCCGCCTCAAGGCCAAGCATCCCAAGGCCTTCATGTTCCTGGATGAGCCCGGGCTGCAATTCATCTTCAGCTCCGTCTCCGGCTACCCGGATATGCGGGCCAAAGAGGACCTGGACCATTTCCTGGCCCAAATCGACCGGCCCCGGGGCATCCACCTCTGCGGCAACCCCGACTGGGAATTTCTCCTCAATCGCGACCTGGACATCCTCTCCATGGACATTTACTCCAACGGCGAGATCTTTCAGCATTACGGCAAGGCGATCCGGGCCTTTCTCAACCGGGGTGGGGTCCTGGCCTGGGGCATCATTCCCACCGGCTTCGAGTCCTTCGAGCAGGAGACTCCGGAGCGGCTGGCGGCCTACCTGGAGACCTTGTGGCCCACGCTTTTGGCCGCGGGCATCGACCGGGACCAGCTCCTGGCCCAGAGCCTGCTGGCCCCGGCCACCTGCTGCCTCATCAACCCGGACCGGGAAAAGACGGTGACCGCGGCCTATGCCTGGCTCAAGCAGGTGTCGGAGCATCTTAGAGAAAAATATCGGTTGGATTGACCCTTACCGCGTCTTGATGATGCCTATGCTTTTAACTGAAAACAGAAAACAGAAAACAGAAGACCGTATTTCATGACCGAGCGCCAGACCCCGGCCATCGTCCTGACGGTGCGCGAGTACGGCGAAGCGGACCTGTTGGTGACCTTCATCACCCCGGGGCAGGGCCGCCTCACCGGCATCGCCAAGCACGCCAGGAAGAGCCGGCGCCGCTTTGCCCACTGCCTGGAGCCCTTGAGCCGGGTGGTCTTTTTTCTGTCCCCCCGGACCGGCCGGGACCTGGAGTTTCTGCAAAAGGGCGAACTGGTGCAGTCGTTTCCATCCCTGCGCCGGGATCTACCCCGCCTGGGGGCCGCCGCGGTGCTCTCCGAGGTGGCGGGGTTGCTGGCCGGCCCGCCGGAGGCCATCGGCGAAATCTTCGCCAGCCTGGAGGCGGCCCTGGCGCTGCTGGACCAGGGACTGCCCCCGGACTCAATGTTGCCCGCCTTTCTGCTGCGCCTCCTCACCCTCGGGGGCTACGGGCCCCGGCTGGGCCAATGTCTCAAGTGCGGCCAGGAGCCGGCCCCGCCCCTGTGGTTCAGCGTTCCCCGGGGCGGGGTCCTGTGCGGCGCCTGCCGGCCGGGAGGCGCCCGGTCCCTTGCTCCCTCTGAACCTGGGGACCTGGAAGCTGTTGCGCCTGGCCCAGGGGATGCCGCGGGAGAAACTCTCCCGCCTCCGTTTCCCCCGGCCCCAGCGGGATCAAAGCCTGGCTGTCTTCAAGGCCTTCCTGTTCCATCATTTGGGACGGGGCCTCAAATCCTGGTCCTTTTGGGAGAAGGTGACCGAAAGGGAACGTATCTGACAGCAATATGGCGGGATGACTTAGATGAGGACCTTAAACTCTTACCTCTCCCCATATCCGACCTATCCCACCTTCGCCACTCGGGGTGGTGGCGGTTTTTGTGCTGCTCTTGATCCTGGAGACCCTACGTCCCCCTGCGCCGGCGCAAGCGGAGCCGCCGCCAGCGATTGCCGGTCAACTTCGCCATCACCGCCCTGGGCTTGGTCGCCGGGACCTTAACGGTGCGGCCCGCGGCCCTGGGGCTGGCCTTCTGGGCCCAGGGCCACTCCTTCGGACTCCTCCACCTCCTGCCCCTGCCCTTCTGGGTCGAGGTCGCGGTCGGCATCCTGTGGCTGGACCTCACCTTCTATTACTGGCACCGCTTCAACCACCTCCGGCCCCTGCTGTGGCGTTTCCACAACGTGCACCACGTGGACCCGGACCTGGACGTCACCACCTCCTTCCGCTTCCACTTCGGCGAAGTCCTCTATTCCACCCCATTCCGGCTCCTGCAGGTGGGCCTCTTGGGGGTGTCGCCGGGCATTTATCTCCTCTATGAATTCATCTTCAACTGCGCCACCATGTTCCATCATAGCAATGTCCGCCTGCCCCTGGCCCTGGAGCGCCTGCTCAATAAGGTTTTAGTCACCCCGCGGATGCACGGCATTCATCACTCGGCCCTCGGCCCCGAGACCAACTCCAACTATTCCGTGGTCTTCAGCCTCTGGGACCGGCTCAACCGCAGCCTGCGCCTCAACGTCCCGCAAGCCGAGGTGGTCATCGGCGTGCCCGGCTACCTGCGGCCGGCCGAGAACCGCTTCTTCCGCCTGGTGGCCCTGCCCGTGGTCCGGCAGCGCTCCTATTGGCGCTGGCCCAGCGGCAAGGCGCCCCGGCGGGTCTATCCCCCGGCATTCCCTCACCCCGGCACCATGCTGGAGTAGGAGCGGGTTCAAAACCCGACTGGCGGCCTGCCTCCTGCCAGTTTGCCCTTACTCCCTGTGATCCTAGCCCCTCTAAATCATTTTCGAAGGCAACTTTAGTGCCATCCTTTGAAGGCTGGACTTGCCTTCTCTGGTGGAACTTTGAAGTTATGAACTGCCAAGGAGGACCGACTTATGCCATTAGCCACAATCTTGGCGGGCAAGCAGCATCGCCATCCTGGCCGAGGACCTTTATGAAGACCTGGAGTTGTGGTATCCCCTGCTGCGCTTCCGGGAAGCCGGGGCCGAGGTGGTGGTGGTGGGGCCCGGCCCGGCCCGGACCCATACCAGCAAGCACGGCTACGAAGTGGCGGTGGATAAGCTGGTGGGCGAGGTGGAGGCGGCCGACTTCGACGCGGTCATCATCCCCGGAGGCTACGCCCCGGACCGCATGCGCCGCCATCCCGCCATGGTGGCCCTGGTCCGGAAGGCGGCCCAAAGCAATAAAGTGGTGGCCGCCATCTGCCACGCCGGCTGGATGCTGGCCTCCGCCGAGGTGCTCCAGGGCAAGCAGGTCACCGGCTTTTACGCCATCAAGGATGACCTGATCCACGCCGGCGCCACCTACCGGGACGCCGAGGTGGTGGTGGACGGCAAGATCATCACCTCCCGGCAGCCCGGCGACCTGCCGGCCTTCTGCCGCGCCATCATCGCCGCCCTGACGGGTTAGCGCGGCTACCCGCCGGCCGGCTGGCGCTCGACTGTTAGCCAATCCCAAGGTTAGCCTGGTACCGGGACAGGTTGTGGGACATGGCCCGGTAAAGGAGCGGGGCCTGGCAATACTTATTAACTATTATAAGTAGGTTAGCTAATTAGTCTTCCTGGCCTGAATCTTGCTTTTCCACTGAATCGCACCGATCGCCGGCAAAAATTTCAGTGAAATAGCAAATCGGGCGGGAAGGAACTGCCTTTTCCTGCCTCGAACGGAGCCAGATAATGGAGGCAGGCAATCAGACCTGGGACTGGAGCGGGGGTCACAGGTGGCCGGTCGCGGCCGACGAAAAACTCGAACGGGCCATGGTGGGCGGCCTTTTGCTTGAGGTGTTTCTGGAGACGCCGGCCGCGCCGGTCGACCCCCAGCTCCGCCGCCGCCACCTTAGGTCCAGACTGACTTATTCCCTGATTACCCACCTTTCCGGGCGCGTTACCCTGGACCGGTTCCGCCACTTGATGCACCAACTGGAACAATGGTTCCAATTCTATTACCCCCTGATGCCCCCACTGCCGGCGCCGGAGTTGCAGCAGTCCTGCCAGAGAGGAAGTGCCCGGCCGGCTGCCGCCGTCAGCCCCCCCCACGATGTGGTGCGCCGCGACTGCCTGCACGACTGGCTGGCAAATCCCGGTGGCGAAATTTTGCCCCACCGGCCCCAGCGCAAAATCCAGCCGGACCGGTTGGAGGAGTTTTTCTGCCGCACCCGGAGTAGCTGGTTCCGGGTGAAGGACCTGGCCCGAACTTTCGACATCGACCGGAAAACCGCCTGGGAATACCTGCAAAAATTTCATGACGCCGGTTTGCTGGTCCACAACCGCGGCCGTTCCGCCGCGGTGCGCTACCGCCTGGCGGATCGCTTCCTGAAGGTGCAGGTGGCGGCCTTGCAGCGGCAAGTGGCCCAAGCCCTGGCCGGTTTGCCCCGGCCTCAAGCGGAGCAGGTGACCGAATGGCTGGCGGCCACCGCCGGGGAGCCTTTCTGGGAGGACAGTTGGCCGGCCCGGCTGGGAGCCGGCCGCCGGAGTGAGATCCTCGGCTCCCTTAGGGCCGGGCAGGTCTTGGAAACGTTATTGCAGTCGGGCCAGGACCGGTTGCTCCGCCTGCAACCTCGCTGGCTGCGGCCCCCTGAAGAATAGGCTCCCTCAACCATGAACCGCACCTCCTTTGACAAAACTACTGGAGATAATTAACTTTCCCTGAAAGGAGAATTCACTATGTTTAAAGAATTTAAAGAATTCGCCATGCGGGGCAACGTGGTGGACATGGCGGTGGGCATAATAATCGGGGCCGCCTTCGGA
The DNA here is from genome assembly GCA_963796215.1 of uncultured delta proteobacterium. Classification (GTDB taxonomy): domain Bacteria; phylum Desulfobacterota; class Desulfobaccia; order Desulfobaccales; family 0-14-0-80-60-11; genus JAPLJC01. The sequence continues at coordinate 85,820 of CAWCKU010000013.1, forward strand.
ACTGTGATTAAGTCCCTGGTGGCGGACATCATTATGCCGCCCATTGGCCTGCTCTTGGGTAAGGTGGACTTTGCCAACCTCTTTATTTTGCTCAAACCCGGCAACCCGGCCGGCCCCTATCTGGCCTTGGCGGAGGCCCAAAAGGCCGGCGCGGTGACGATCAACTATGGCGCTTTCATCAACACCATTATCAGTTTTATTATCGTCGCCTTTGCGGTCTTTTTCCTTATCCGCAGCCTCAACCGGATGAAAAAAGCAGAACCGGCCCCGGCGGCGCCGGCCACCAAAGAGTGTCCCTACTGCCTCTCTGCGGTCCCGGTCAAGGCCAGTCGTTGCGCCCACTGCACCTCGGAGTTAAAAGTCGCTTAAGGTGAATTACGTTGCGCCTGAGCAGCCCGAAAGGCTCGCTCTCGGCCGGCAAGTCTGACCTGAGCGACTAGGGCGCTTCGGCTCCCTGAGATACCGCCTAGTAGGGCGACTAGCGAAGTCGGACTACCCGCCGGCCCGCCCGCTCAACCTCCTTCTAGATTCTCATTGACCCCTGCAAGCATATTTGTGATAATTTTTTCCAATGCTTATCAGGGAGGTACGCCGGACCCAATGATACGCGACATCGAATACGAAACTATGCCCCGGGAAGCCCTGGAGGCGATACAGCTTAAACGCCTGCAGGCCGTGGTGGAGCGGGTCTACCATCTGGTGCCCTTCTATCGCCGCCGCATGGACGAAATGGGAGTCAAACCCGGACATATCCGCACCCTGGCCGACCTCAAGCTGCTGCCCTTCACCGCCAAGCAGGACCTGCGGGACAACTACCCCTTCGGCATGTTCGCCGCCCCCATGGACCAGATCGTGCGGATTCACGCCTCCTCCGGCACCACCGGCAAACCCACGCCGGTGGCCTACACCCAGCGGGACCTGGAGACCTGGGCCGAACTGATGGCCCGGACCCTGGCCGCCGGCGGCGCCCACCGGGGCGATATCGTCCACGTGGCTTACGGCTACGGCCTGTTCACCGGGGGGCTGGGGGCCCACTACGGCGCCGAACGGCTGGGGGCCGCGGTCATCCCGGTCTCCGGCGGCCAGACCCGGCGCCAGATCATGCTCATCCAGGACTTCGGCCCCACCGTCATCTGCTGCACCCCCTCCTTCGCCCTGTACCTGGCGGAGGTGGGCCAGGAGATGGGAGTGGACTTCGCCAAGACCAAGCTCCGGGTGGGCATCTTCGGGGCCGAGCCCTGGACCGAGGGCATGCGCCTCGAGATCGAAAAGCGGCTCCACCTCGACGCCCTGGACATTTACGGCCTGTCCGAGATCATGGGGCCGGGCGTGGCCATCGAGTGCCTCGAGGCCAAGAACGGCCTGCACATCTTCGAAGACCATTTCCTGCCGGAAATCATCAACCCGGCCACCCTGGAAGCCGCAGCCCGCCGGGGAGACGGGAGAGTTGGTGATCACCACCCTCACCAAAGAGGCCTTCCCGCTGCTGCGCTACCGCACCCGGGACATCACCTCGCTGAACACCGCCCCCTGTAAATGCGGCCGCACCATCGCCCGCATCAGCCGCTTCCAAGGGCCGCAGCGACGACATGCTCATCATCCGGGGCGTCAACGTCTTCCCGTCCCAGATCGAGTCGGTGCTCATGGAGACCCCGGGGGTGGCGCCCCATTACCAGCTCATCGTCGACCGGGAAGGGCAGTTGGACACCCTGGAGGTCCAGGTGGAGGTGGATGAGGTCACCTTCTCCGACGAAGTCAAGCAGTTGCAGGCCCTGGCCCAGAGTATCCAAAGGAAGATCAAGGACTACTTCACGGTCTCGGTCAAGGTGAAGCTGGTGGAGCCGCAAAGCATCCCCCGGAGCGAAGGCAAGGCCAAACGGGTTATCGATAACAGGCAGCTTTAAGAGCCATTCTTTAGTGGGGCAGGCCTCCGTGCCTGCCCGGAATCACAATTATATACGGCAAGGCGGGCACGGAGGCCCGCCCCACCTTTGGTGAGGGAACCCATGAAAGTCGAACAGATTTCGGTATTTCTGGAAAACAAGGCGGGCCGTCTGGCCGAAGTCACCCGGGTCCTGGGGGAGAACGGCATCAATATCCGGGCCCTGTCCCTGGCCGACACCACCGACTTCGGCATCCTGCGCCTTATCGTCGACCAATACGATAAGGCCCGGGAGGTCTTGAAGTCCCGGGGCTTCACCGTGGGCAAAACCGAAGTGGTGGCGGTGGAGGTCCCGGACCGTCCCGGCGGCCTGGGCCTGGTGCTGCAGATCCTGGCCACGGCCGGGGTCAACGTGGAATACATGTACGCCTTCGTGCAGCATAGCGGCAAAAATGCGGTGATTATCTTCCGCTTCGACAATCTGGAGCAGGCCATCAGCCTCCTCCAGAAAGAAGGCATCCACATCTACAAGGGAGAGGAAGTCTACCGCCTTTAACCCCATTGTAGGGGCGCACCCATGTGTGCGCCCTATCGGGCGGGCACGCAGGTCCGCCCCTACAGTTGATCAAATCACGTACCCAAGGAGTGCATATGAGGATCAAGGTTATGGTGATCGCGGTGGCCCTGATCCTCACCGGCCTGGCGCTGGCGTTGGGCTGCGGCTCGGGCAGCAAAGCGGAGCCTTACGTCATCGGCGGCATCTTCTCCATCACCGGGCCGGCTTCTTACCTGGGCGAGCCGGAGCGCAATTCCATGGAGATGGTGGCCGAGGAGATCAACGCCAAGGGCGGCATCAATGGACATCCCTTGAAACTGGTCATTTACGATGACGAAGGCGACGTCACCAAGGCCCGCCTCCATGCCGAAAAGCTCCTGCAGAAGGATAAGGCCCTGGCCATCGTTGGCCCCAGCATAACTCCCGCCTCCATGACGGTGCTGGAGGTAACCCAAAAGGCCAAGATGCCCTTGATTTCGTGCGCTGCCGCCGCGGGCATCACCGCCCCGGCCAAGGACCGCTTCTGGACCTTCAAGACGGCCCAGACCGACCAGATGGCGGTGGGCCGCATTTACCAATATTGCCAGAAGCACGGCATCGCCAAGGTGGCCATCCTCACCGTGTCCTCAGCCTTCGGGGTGGCGGGCAAGGAGCAGCTACTCGCCCAGGCCCCCCAATATGGCATCGAAGTGGTGGCGCAGGAAGTCTTCGGGGATAAAGACACCGACATGACGCCGCAGCTCACCAAGCTGCGCAGCACTCCGGCCCAGGCGGTGATCTGCTGGGGCGTCGGCCCGGCTCCGGCCCTGGTGGCCAAGAACATGAAGCAGTTGGGCCTGACCATCCCCTTGATCCAGAGCCATGGCGCCGCCTCTAAGAAGTTCATCGAACTGGCCGGCGGAGGCCGGCGAAGGCATCATCATGCCCGCCGGCAAACTGGTGATCTACACCCAACTGCCCGACTCCGATCCCCAGAAGGCCGTGTGTAAGGAATATACTGAAAAGTACAAGGCCAAGTTCAAGGCCCCGGAATCCAGCTTCGGCGGCTATGCCTATGACGCCCAGAGGATGCTGAACCAGGCCCTGGCCAAGGCCGGCAACGACCAGGCCAAGATCCGGGCCGAACTGGAAGGCACCAAGAACTTCGTGGGCGTCAGCGGCGTCTTCAACATGAGTCCCGAAGACCACAACGGCCTGACCCCGGACGCCTTCGTGATGGTGAAGATCCACAACGGCGAGTTTACCCTGATAGATTAGCAGTAGCCAGTTGCCAGTAGCCAGTAGCCAGTGAAAAGTCGGCTGCTGGCTACCGGCACTAACCACTAATTTTCCCTCTCGTCCCCAAGCTTGGCTTGGAGACGCCATTGCTTACCAAGCTTTACTTGGCCTTGGGATGGCCCAAGCTCAGATTGGAGACCCAAAACAACGACCATCGCCAGTGGCCACTGGCCAGTAACAAAACTGACTACTGGCTACTGGCTGCTGACTACTGATGCCAACCCTTGCCCCGCTGCTGCAATACTTCATCTCCGGCCTGACCAACGGCGCCATCTACGCCCTCATCGCCTTGGGCTTCGGCATCATCTACAACGCCACCACCATCATCAATTTCGCCCAGGGCGAGATGGTGATGCTGGGGGCCCTGTGCGCCATCAGCATCTATCAACTGGTGCCTTCCCTGCCGGTGGCCTTTCTGGGCGGCGTCATCATCGTCTCCCTGGTGGGCCTGGTCTTTGAGCGCCTGGCCCTGCGGCCGGTCCGGGACCCTGCGCCCATCACCCTCATCATCATCACCGTGGGCGGCGCGGTCTTCATCAAAGGGGTGGCCATGCTCATCTGGGGCAAAGAGGCCTATCCCCTGCCCGCTTTTTCCGGCAAGGCGCCCCTGCACCTGGGCCCGGCCACCATCCTGCCGCAAAACCTCTGGGTCCTGGGCCTCACCGTGGTCCTGGTGCTGGCCCTGGAGGCCTTCTTTCGCCTCACCCTGGTGGGCAAGGCCATGCGGGCCTGCGCTTACAACCCGCGGGCCGCCCGCCTGGTGGGCATTGCCGCGGGCCGCATGGTGCAGCTCTCCTTCGTTCTCTCCGCCGCCCTGGGGGCCGGGGCCGGCATCCTCATCGCCCCCCTCACCCTGGGGGTCTACGACATGGGCACCATGCTGGGACTCAAGGGGTTTTCCGCCGCCATCATCGGCGGCCTGGGGAGCCTCCTGGGCGGGGTCCTGGGCGGGGTGCTCCTGGGCCTGGCCGAGGCCTTCACCTCCGGCCTCATCTCCTCGGGCTACCGGGACGCGGTGGCCTTTCTCCTGCTGCTGCTCGTCCTGTTCCTGCGGCCCCAGGGCCTGGTGGGGGGACGGCAATGAGGCTCACCGGGCTCCTCAACCGCTGGGTGCTGTTCGCGGTGGCGGTCGCTGGCCCTCGCCGTGGGCCTGGACAACGAATACTATTTCACCCTGCTCAACTTCATCGGCATCCACACCCTGTTGGTGGTGGGGCTCAACCTGCTCTTGGGCTACGCCGGCCAGATCTCCCTGGGGCACGCCGCCTTTTTCGGCCTGGGGGCCTACGCCTCCGGCATCCTCACCGCCACCTACGGCGTCAACCCCTGGCTGGCGCTGCTGGCGGGCCTGGCCGTCTCCGGCCTCGCGGCCTTGCTCATCGGCATCCCGGCCTTGAAGCTTAAGGGCTATTACCTGGCCATGGCCACCCTGGGCTTCGGCATCATCGTCTATATCGTCTTAAATGAAGCCCAGCCATCTCACCGGCGGACCCTCGGGCCTTTCCGGGATTCCGTCCCTGTCGCTGGCGGGCTTTCCCCTGAACACGGCCCGGCGCCTCTACCTGCTGGTCTGGCTCGCCGTGGGCGTGATCCTGGCCTTGAGCGCCAACCTGGTGGACTCCCGGTCCGGCCGGGCCCTGCGGGCCCTGCACGACTGCGAGGCCGCGGCCGAATCCCTGGGGGTGGACACCGCCCGGCTGAAGCTCAAGATCTTCATCTGGAGCGCCCTGTACGCCTCCCTGGCCGGCAGCCTCTACGCCCACAGCCTCAATTTCATCGCCCCCGCCTCCTTCGGCTTCATGTTCTCCATCAAGCTGGTGACCATGGTGGTGCTGGGCGGCATGGCCAGCATCTGGGGCTCGCTCCTGGGGGCCGGGGTGCTGACGGTGCTGCCGGAGGTGCTCACCGCCTTCCACGACTTCGAGGTCATCATCTTCGGGGCCATCCTCATGGTGGTGATGATCTTCCTGCCCCGGGGCCTGGTGCGGGGCCTGATGGATCTCTGGGAATTCCGGCGCTATAAGCGGGAAGGTGGGAACCTTGTTTAAGTATCTCACTACAGTGGCCAAGCCGTAGGGCGAATCTCGTTCGCCCAGGGGGCGAATACAGATTCGCCCCTACTGCACGACATGACCACTGATTACTGACTACTGATTACTGACTACTGATTACTAATTAATATGAACTTACCACCAGACCAAGCCCTATTGGAACTACAAGACGTCAGCCTGGCCTTCGGCGGCCTGCAGGCGGTGGAGCAGGTCTCTTTGCGGGTGCCGCCGGGCGCGGTCAAGGCGGTCATCGGCCCCAACGGCGCCGGCAAGACCACCCTGTTCCACCTGGTGAGCGGCTTTCTGGCCCCTCAGCAGGGCCGCGTCATCTTTCAGGGAGAGGAAATCCAGGGCCTGCCGGCCCACCTCATCGCCCGGCGGGGTATCGCCCGCACCTTCCAACTGGTGCAACTCTTCGACCACCTGACGGTCCTGGAAAACGTCATGGTGGGCCGCCACCGCCTGAGCCGGGCCGGGCTCCTGGCCGGGGCCTTGCAGCTCCCCCGGACCCGGGCCGAGGAACGGGACATTCGCGCCAGCGCCATGGAGGCCCTGGAGTTTGTGGGCCTGGCCGACCGGGCCGACCAGTCCGCCGCCGTGCTGCCCCTGGGCCTGAAAAGGCTGCTGGAGATCGCCCGGGCCCTGGCCGCGGAGCCCAGCCTGTTGCTCCTGGACGAGCCCGCCTCGGGCCTGGATACGGTGGAGACCGAGCGCCTCAAGGAGATGATCCTGGCCCTCAAGGAGCAGGGCCTCACCACCCTCCTGGTGGAGCACGACATGGGCCTCACCATGGAGGTGGCCGACGAGATCGCCGTGCTCAACTACGGCAAGCTCATCGCCGACGGCCCGCCCCGGGCCATCCAGAAGAACCCGGAGGTGATTGCGGCGTATTTGGGCACGGATTGGCAGGCTGAGAGAACTGTTTTCGTTTTCCATGTAATGACTTATAGTTGACAATAATGAATCTGGTGACAAAGCTTGATTGTCAATAATCAGTGGAGCGCCTTGCTAATACTCATGGTTAAGCTAATACGCAATATTTTCATAAATTATTCTTTCTAAGGAACAGATGATTGAGTATGCTATATGTGCTCAAAGACTCTAGACGAATCGATTATTCAGGCTGAGATTTTGATTGGAAGATATACTCGGAACATACATCAGATATTATTTCAATAGACATATCTTCGTTTGAGCTGCTTGACGAACGATTTATGGAAAACCAATAGCGTAAATAACGATAAAGCAATTTGCCTCAATTCTACATAAGTATTAAAAATATTGATGTACTGGATTTGACAATCGAGTTGTCATTATGCAAAGAAAAACTTAATCAGAGGATTATATTGAGCTTTTTACAAGTGGTTACATGAACTTTAAGATCGGCTATCAAATCAGAAGTGATTAGATAACTCAGATTTTCAGATATATTTGATAAACTATGAATTATATTGTAATAAAATATGATATAGAATTAACTCAATTTTTAGTTTCTTGAGTAACTGAATTCCAATAGGTCGGATAACATATGAATTCTTAGTGAAGCGAAGTTTTACATATGCAATTTGGTAAGAATAACTGGACAATAATAAGTGAATATTGTTGACCGACAAGTGATTACTGGCTACTGACAACTAAAATGCTAAAAATCCGTAACCTATACGCCTACTACGGCTCCGTCACCGCCCTCAGCGGCGTGACCTGCCACGTGCGGGCAGGCGAGATCGTCTCTCTCATCGGCTCCAACGGCGCCGGCAAGACCACCCTGCTCAACGCCGTCTGCGGCCTGGTGCGCCGGGAGGGGGAGGTCAGCTTCGCCGGCCGTAACCTCACCTCGCTGGCCGCCGAGGCCATCGTCGCTCTGGGGATCTCCCAGGTGCCCGAGGGCCGCCAGCTCTTCGCCCCCATGACGGTGGCGGAAAACCTGGAGCTGGGCGCCTACCTGCGCCACCGGCGCCAAAATAAAGCCGAAATTCGCCGGGACCTGGAGCGGGTCTTTGAGCTGTTCCCCCGCCTGAAAGACCGCCTGGAGCAAAAGGCCGGGACCATGAGCGGCGGCGAGCAGCAGATGCTGGCCATCGGCCGGGCCCTGATGGCCCGCCCTAAGCTGCTGTTGATGGACGAGCCCTCCCTGGGCCTGGCCCCCAAGGTGGTGGAGGATATCCTGGCCACCCTGGACCGGCTGCGCTCAGAAGGCATGACCATTCTCCTGGTGGAGCAAAACGCCCGGGCCGCCTTGAAGGCGGCGGACCGCGGCTACGTCCTGGAAACCGGCCGCATCATCCTGAGCGGCGCGGCCGCCGACCTGCTCCAGGACCGCCAGGTGACCCGGGCCTACCTGGGCCGGGATTACAAGGAGTTTACCGAAGGGTAGGTAGGGTGCGAACCATGTGTTCGGCCCAGTGACTTCAGCGGCGAATACGAGATTCGCCCCTACGGAAAATCGCCCTATGATTTTGATCATTAGCGATTGGTTGCATATTTGCGTCTTGGCGTGAGAAATCAGGGAGGGTAACGACGTGCGCCAGCCGGAATTTGAGGCCATGGACCGGGAAGAACTGGGACTGCTGCAATTGGAGCGCCTCCAGAGCACTTTGACCCGAGCTTACCGTCAGGTGAAATTCTACCGCCAGCAGTTCGACCGAGAGGGCCTGCGCCTGGAGGCCATCCGCAGTCTCAGCGATCTGGCCCGCCTGCCCTTCATCACCCGGGACGTCCTCTCGGAGAACTACCCCTACGGCCTGTTCGCCGTGCCCCTGCGAGACATCGTCCGCATCCAGTCCTCCCCCGGCACCACCGGGCAGCCCCTGGTGGTGGGCTACACCTCCCAGGACGTCAAGCTCTGGCTGGAGCTCCTGGCCCGCTTCTACACCGCCGCCGGCATCACCCGGGAAGATATCGTGCAAATCATCCTGCCGCCGGGCCTGGCCAACTGGCGCCGGGATCTCCAGGCCGGGGCCGAGTACCTGGGGGCCTCGGTGATCCCCGCGGCCAGCCTGAGCTTCGCCAAGCAGCTCATGGTGCTGCGGGATTACAAGACTTCGGTGCTGGTCACGACCCCATCCCTGGCCCGGCATCTGCTGACGGTGATGGGCCGCATGGAACTCACCCCGGCGGAACTGAGCCTGCGCTCCGCCCTGCTGGTGGCCGCGCCCCTGGACCCGGAGGTGCGCCGGGAAATCGAGGCGGGGTTTCAAATCCGGGTAGCCACCGCCTACGGCATCACCGAGGTCATGGGGCCGGGCCTGGCCTTCAGTTGCGGCCAGGGAGCAGGACTCCACCTGTCCGAGGACCATTTCTACCCGGAGATCATCGACCCGGTGACCGGCGCCGTCCTTCCCCCTGGATCTCCCGGCGAGCTGGTGATCACCACCCTGAGCACCGTGGCCTTCCCCTTGGTGCGTTTCAAGAGCGGCGACCTGACTTCCTTGAGCCCCGACCCCTGCCCCTGTGGCCGCACCCTGGTGCGCCTGGGGGAGATCACCGGTCGCACCGACCCCATTTTTTCAGTGGGCGGCATTAAGGTGCATCCTGACCAGATTGAGGAACTCCTCAAAGAGGTCATGGGCGGCTATCTGCCCCATTACCACCGCCGGGTGGTGACGGAGGAGGGGTTGGAAGTCCTGGAAATCGACCTCAGCGTCGCGGAAATCTTCTTCTCGGATGAGATCAAGGCCCTGGAGGGCCTGTGCCGCCAGGCCCGGCGCCACCTCCAGGAAAATCTGGGCATCGAGGCCCGGATCACGCTGCGGGAATTAGGGGAAGAAAGCTAATTATTAAGTGAGTTCCGGTAGCACTAGATTTCCTTCTGGCGATGGGGCCAGCAAAAAATCATTTTCATTTTAAGATCAAAATATTATAAGGGATCGATAAGGAGGAGGAGAAATGATCAAGGTTCGCACTATTCTGGCTTGTTAGTTTAGCAATCATGCTGCTTACCGCCCCCCTGGCCTTCGGGGCCGGCGAGCCCATCAAGATGGGCACGGTGCTGCGTCTGTCCGTCGGCGCCGAACGACGGCATTCCTGGTCGCCGGGGGGTGGAGATGGCGGTGGCTGAGGTGAACAAGGCCGGCGGCATCAATGGCCGCCAGGTGGAACTCATCGTCGAGGATGAGAAAGACTCCCCCGCTACCGCGGTCAACGCGGTGAAAAAACTGATTGAAGTGGATAAAGTGGTGGCCATCATCGGCCCCATGACCTCCGGCGACATGATGGCCGCGGGCAAAATCGCCAATGACGCCAAAGTGGTGGATATCAGCCCCACCGCCACCACCCCGCAGTTGAGCGGCTACGGCGCCTACCTCTACCGGGGCTGCTCCCGCATCGACAAGCAGGCTGAGGTGTTGACGGATTACGTGGCCAAGAACTGGAAACCCAAGACCGTGGCCATCTTTTTCTCCAACGAACCTTACGGCAAGGGCTGCGCCGGCCTTTTCAGCAAGTTCTTCGAGAAACACGACATCAAGGTGGTGGCCACCGAGTCCTTCAACCGGGGGGCCAGGGACTTTAAATCGGAACTCACCAAGATCAAGGCCGCCAATCCCGATATCCTCTTCATCCCCGGCTACACCCCCGAGACCGCGCCGGCCGCGGCCCAGGCCCGGCAGTTGGGCATGAATCAGAAGATCCTGGGTGTCTACGGCGACATGAACCCGGCCTATATCCAGCTGGCGGGGGCGGCGGCGGCAGGCCACGTCATCGGCGGCGAGTATGACGAAGGCTACAACACCCCGAAAAACCAGGCCTTCAAGAAGAATTACGAAGATCTGGTCAAGAAGAATAACGACCCTTACAACATTATGTTCGCGGCCCTCCATTATGACGCCACTTCCATGGTCCTGGAGGGCATGAAGAAAGATGGGCCCACCTCCGAAGGCATCAAGAAATATCTGGACAACGTCAAGGACTTCGACGGCGTCACCGGCAAGCTCTCCTTTAACCAGACCCATGACGTCATCCGGGCCGGCACCGAAGGAGTCTACATCCTGGAAGTCAAAGATGGCAAGTATGTCAAGGTGAAATAGCAGCTTCTCTTCTAAATAGTGAAGGGGCCATTGGCCCCTTCACCTTATTACCCCCCGTTAACTGGTCTTTTTCAAGCCGATTTTTTTAACACCAATTCGGCGCACGCCTGGGTGCGCCGAATTGGCGGTCACGTCCAGGTTCGCTTAAGTGTCTTCCTCATCCAGCAGAAAACTTACGGCCGGGGCGATATTCGGCATTTCCACCACCAGGGCGTGCATCATGTCGTGCTCTTCGTGTTCCAGGATGTGGCAGTGCCAGACGTACTCATAGCCATTGATGGGCGGGTTGTTGGGGCCCGGAGGGCTCATCGGGTCGCAGAGCCTGGTGCTGAGCGGCACGGGCCAGGGCAGTTGGGCAGGTCGAAGCGCATGATGACCCGGGTCACCTCATTGGGGTTCATGCGCACCGTCTCCTTCCAACCCGACTCGTTGGGATCGGGCGCCCGCGCCGTATCCGGGACGAGGAAGGGACTAACGTCTATCTTCGTCCCAGGGGTGGCGGCGATGCCGGCGTTCATATAGCCCACCGTCGTCAAATGCCTGCCGGCTGAGCACCTGGACGTTGACCAGGTGGAAGTGGATGGGGTGGGTGTCGCCCGTGAGGTTGATGATTTCCCAGATCTCGGTCTTGTCCCGTTGCACCACCTCCCCGCGGTCCTGTTCATAAGTCTGGTAAAAGATGGGAACGCCATAGAATCAACCCCTTGCACCACGTCGGTGCCCAGCATCTGGATGAGGCGGCCGTAGTTCATGGGAGAAAGGCCGGGGAGACCGGTATAATCGAAGGTCTCGTTCAGGGTCAGGCGCCTGGTCTTAACCCCCTGTTGCGGCAGGGGGTCGATGGGCGGGAAGATGGACTTCTTGCCATTACCCAAGGCCATATTTTGCAGGGTATTTAAACTCTTAGGCGCAGCCGACCGCCGGCAGATTCACCACCCGGAACTGCATCAGGGTCCTGGTATTGGGACCGAACCCGGATTGGGTGGAAAGGGCGCCGCCGGAGAGGCCGTCCGGATTCAAGGTGGCGTTGGTATAATCCGGGTCGCCGGTGTAATAGTCGTTCCGGGGGTCGCCGCCCGGGAACGGCGCCGGGGCGTCGCTGTATAGGATGAGTACTGAGCCCGCCGGCACGTCGGTGAAGTCGATGAGGAGATCGCAGCGCTCCGCCGGGGCCAGCAGCAGATTATAGTACAAGGCGTTGCCGAAGGTCGGGCTCAAGGGATTGGTGTCAAAGACCAACTGCTGCTGGGTAATTCCTTCGGAACATTGGGTTCGACGGCAGGGCCACCGGGGCCGGCAGGAAGCCGCCTTCGGTGCCGATCTGGATGATTTGGGGACCAGGCTTGCTCAGGTCAACCTCACCGGATGGCGAATGTCCCGGTCCCAGGTCATTGCTCAAAGCATAATAGAGTTGCAGGTTGTAGAACCTGGCCTGGGAGCCGTTAAGGATCCGGAAACGGTATTGCCGGCGCTCCACGGTGAGGTACGGGTAGCAGGCGCCGTTAATTATGGTGGTGTCGAAAAAGGCCTCCGGCACGCAGGAAACCGGAAGCGTCATGGGATCGGTGGGATTATTGGTGGGAGGAGGAGTAATAGCCGCAGGATTTCCCGCCCAATCCCACCGCCCGCTGGTCCCCGCGGCCACTCATATTGGTAGGGATACCACAGGGAGCCGTCTTCTTTGAAGGACTTGTCCTGCAGGACCAGGTAAATGGTCTGGGCCGGGGCCGGCAGGATGCCGGTACTGATCAGGTTCTGTTCATTGCTGTCAGTCAAGACGTAGCCGGTGGCCAGGCCGGCGTAGGCATTCAGCCGGGTGATATCCATGGCGTGGTCGTGATACCACATGAACTTGGCCACCTGCTGGTTAGGATCCAGTAATAGTGGTAAGACCCGGGCGGGGGCTGCCGGCATGTCGGGCGGGAAAGCGGCGCTAAAGCCATAGCCGCCGTTGGGGTCGAAGTCCTGGAAGGGGGTGCCGTCACTGATCCAGGGGGAAAAGCTGCCGTGGAGGTGGGTGGACATGCGGTTCACGCCGGTGGCGTGGCCCATCGCCCCGTTCCACATCGGCAAGGTCTTATCCACCGGCAGGATATGATCGTCGGGCAGGTTGTTTCTCATGGTGAGCCGCACCGGCCGGTTGGCGTTGGCCACGATCACCCCGCCCAGATACTTATTGGCCGTATCTCCCGCCCCGCCGTCCTGGGCGTAGCCCCAAAAGGTCGTTTCGGGCAGCTGGCTATGCACCCGCTGGGTGAACTGGCTGGCCACGATCTTGTAGTAGTCGCTGCCCGGGAAGGCGGCGGTATCCGGAGTCATTACCGTCAGGTACTGGCCGAGGTTGTTGGCTCCGGCCGAAGTCAGGCCGGGCAGGGAGTCGACGAATTTTCTCAAAATGGGGGTCTGGGCGAACGCATAAGCCCGCGCCCCACTCAGGCCATGGCGCCAATCAAATTTCCAGGGAACAGCCGCGGCAGCAGTTGCCAACCCCATGAGTTTAAGAAATCTTCTTCTGTTCATCAGCACCTCTCCTTTTAAGCCTTAGCTGGAGGCAAAAAAATATTAGGAAAGATTTTTCCTAAATTTTAAGGGGTTGAGGGTGAAACGGATGCCACCAAGCATCCGACTCTGAGATTGGCCGCCTACTGATGGTTCCCGGGCGCACTTTAATTAATGGGCCCTTAATTCCTTATCGGAACTTGTGCCGAGGGCCAATAATCCACTACCACATAAAACTAATCGTCAATATATTCATGCTTTTTAGGATGGAGAATAGGCAAAAATACCTATTCCTTTATAGGCAAAAATACTTATTTTGTTATAAATTAAAATAATATTTGTTACACCAATTTATAAAACTAGTAAATCAGGTGGCTAAAAAATAAGGTTGATCGAGCTGATGATGGAGCTTTTTATCGGGTAGCAGCATCGCGCTAAGGCGATGACATTGATGGTAGTGGCGGCGCCTAATCTCGCTATCGGTTTTTTTAAACAAGCGGCGGGTCTATTCCGGCAAGAGGGAAGGTGGGAAGAAAGATTAACGTGGTGGAGAGGAGGGGACTACGGCAGGTGAGCAGGCTGAGCTGCTCACCTGCGACTGCAAAGATTAAACCGTTACTTCTCCACCAAAATGACCTTGTGGTTCACCAGGTTGAGGCTGAGGATATTGGCCTTCAGGACCTTTTGCTCCCCGAAGATGTTGACCAGACGCAGATTGTCGCCGTCCGGTTCGATAACGTCCACATCCTGGAGGACCAGTTCCTCCCGGCCGTTCTTCAACACGTAGGCTGCGGCTTCACACATTTCGGATAATCTCCCTTAGCTTGTGACTGACGATCTTCTCCACCAGGTGGGGCAGGGGCTCCGGCGTCAGGCCGACGATCTCCACCGCCTCCTGGGTCAGGGGCAGCAAAATCTTGGGGGCCGGGGCCGAGGCGATGGCCTCCGCCATCCGCGGGGTCACTTCCCCCATCATGGCATTGGCCAGGACGATGGAGAGGCAACCGAGGATAACGTCGGCGGTGGCCACGGTGCGCACTATGGCATTTTCGCCGCTGGCGCCGCGATTGGCCCGGGCCTTCATCATTTGGGCGGTGGCCACGGCATTGGTGCCCAGGGCGATGACTTCATGCTCCTCCCGGTACACCTCTTTCAGGCGCTTAATCAGGGCCGCGCCGATGCCGCCCCCCTGGCCGTCGATGACGCAGATCCGCACTATTAAGCCTTCCTCAACATTTCGAATTTTTCCCGCAATTTTTGGAAAACAATCTCCGGCACCATCCCCTCGATGTCGCCACCGTGAAGGGCCGCCTCCTTGAGGATGCTGGAAGAGAGGAAGACCCATCTGAGACCGGTCATTAAAAACACCGTTTCGATCTCCGGCTCCAGACGCCGGTTCATCATGGCCAACTGAAACTCGTACTCAAAGTCGGTAACCGCCCGCAGGCCCCGGAGGATGGCCCGGGCCTTCCGGGCTTTGGCGTATTTCACCAGCAAGCCGTCGAAGCTGTCGATGCTGACGTTGGGATGGTCCGCCAGAGACCCCCGGATCATCTCCATGCGCTCCTCGATGGTGAAGAGGGACTTCTTGAAGGCGTTGGTGGCCACCGCCACGACGATGTGGTCGAAGATCTTCAGAGCCCGCTGAATGAGATCCAAATGGCCGTTGGTGATGGGGTCAAAGGAACCGGGGTAGACTACGACGTCAGGCATTAGCCTTCCTTAATCAGACCGGGGACGGGAGACCGGGGACCGGGGTTTTGCCCGTCTACCCTCTCCCATCCTCCGTCAGTTTTTTTAGGAGCGGCGATCAGAGGCCGGAGTAGTTGCTCCCGTCTCCGGTCCCCCATCTCCCGTCCTAACATAGATAGCCACCAGGGTATCGCCATAGCGCCGCAAGGTACGGAGGGCCAGGATTCCGGCCGACTCCGGCAAGGTCTCCCGGCGGCTGTGCTCCGCCACCACCCAAACCTCTGTTTGGAGTAGGCTTGATCCGGCCAGGGCCCCGAGGGTGGCCGCCGCCGCCCCGCCCCCGTAAGGGGGGTCCAGAAAGACCAGGCCGAAGCGCTCTCCCTGCGCGGCCAGCTGCCGCAAGGCCGCGGCCGCCGGCAAGGGCAGGACCCGGCTGCGATCCTGGAGGCCCAGGGTTTCCAGGTTGCGCCAGAGCGCCTTCAGGGCCCCGGGGTGGTCTTCCACAAAGACCGCCCGGACCGCACCCCGGCTCAGGGCTTCAATCCCCAGGGCGCCGGTGCCGGCAAACAGGTCCAGGACTTGCGCCTCCGGGACCACAGGCCCCAGGATATTGAAGATCGCCTCCCTTACCTTGGCGGCGGTGGGCCGGGTCCGGCCCTGCACCGGGGCCAGGACCCGCCCCCGCAATTCCCCGGCGATGATGCGCATTGATGCTCCTTCGGAGCATTGATTGCCAGTTCCAGTAAGTTAACAGCAAATGAAAAGCTGACTACTGACTACTGGCTACTGGCTATTTCCTCAAATAATCCCTAATCAAAATCTCGGCAATCTGCACCGCGTTGGTCGCCGCGCCCTTGCGCAGATTGTCCGCCACCACCCAGAGGTTGAGGCCGTTCTCGATGCTGAAGTCCTCCCGGATGCGCCCCACCAGGGTGAGGTCCTGGCCCGCGGCGTCCAGGGGCATGGGGTACTGGTTCTTCAAGGGATCGTCCACCACCTTCACCCCGGGGGCCTTGGCCAAAATCTGCCGGGCCTCGTACGGGGTGAGCTTCCGCTCCGTCTCGATATTCACCGCCTCGGAATGGCCGTAAAACACCGGCACCCGCACCGTGGTGGCCGTCACCCGGATGGTGTCGTCCCCTATGATCTTCTGGGTCTCGTTCACCATCTTCATCTCTTCCTTGGTGTAGCCGTTCTCCAGGAAGACGTCGATGTGGGGGAGGCAGTTGAAGGCGATGCGGTGGGGATAGACCTTCTTCTCCGGCTCCTGACAGGCCAACAGGGCCCGCACCTGGTTCGCCAGTTCATCCACGGCCTTCTGTCCCGTGCCGGAAACCGCTTGATAAGTGGAGACCACCACTCGCCGGAGGCGGGCCGCATCGTGCAAGGGCTTTAAGACCACCACCATCTGGATGGTGGAGCAATTGGGATTGGCGATGATGCCGTGGTTCGTATAAAGACCGATGTCTTTGGGGTTGACTTCCGGCACCACCAGGGGAATCTCCGGGTCCATGCGCCAGGCGCTGGAGTTATCCACCACCACCGCCCCGGCCGCGGCGGCAATGGGACCATACTCCTTGCTGATGCTGCCGCCGGCGGAAAACAGGGCGATCTCCACCCCGTCAAACGAGTCCTTGGTCAGGACCTCCACCGGGATCTCTTTGCCCAGGAAGGTGACCTTCTTGCCCATGGACCGTTCCGAGGCCAGCGGCACCAGCCGATGCACCGGAAACCGGCGCTCTTCCAGACAAGCCACCATCTGCTGCCCCACGGCGCCGGTGGCTCCCACTACTGCGACTGTATATGTTCCACCCATAATTTGTTGATTCTCCTGGGTCTATTAATCTTACCGTCAAGCTTTCAGCTATCAGCTGTCAGCCATCAGCTAAAAAATTGCTGTCATCCTGAGCGCAGCGAAGGATCTCTCTTTAAGATTCTCCGGTCGCAATGCTCTCTCAGAACGGTGAAAGCGCTAACATATCTAGAGCTTTTAGTCATTAAGCTGAAAGCTGACCGCTGCTAGCTGACAGCTCAATTATACCAAATCTGCGGCGTATTTGGCGATCAGGTCGCCCACCTGGTGGGTGGACATCCCCATCTTCCCCGCGGCCATGCTCTTCATATCGTTGCGCCGCGGCCTTTCTGATGGCCCCGTCCACCGCCTTGGCGGCCTTGGTCTCCCCCAGGGTCTCCAGCATCATCTGGGCCGCGGCGATGGCCGCGATGGGGTTGACCACGGCCAGGCCGGTGTATTTGGGGGCCGAGCCGCCGATGGGCTCGAACATGGAGACCCCTTCGGGGTTGATATTGCCGCCCGCGGCCACGCCCATGCCGCCCTGGATGATGGCCCCCAGGTCGGTGATGATGTCGCCGAACAGGTTGTCGGTGACCACCACGTCAAACCATTCGGGATTCTTGACGAACCACATGCAGGTGGCGTCCACGTGGGCGTAGTCGGTGGTGATGTCCGGATACTGGGGCGCCATGGCCTCAAAGGCCCGGAACCACAGGTTGGAGGCGAAGGTGAGGACGTTGGTCTTGGCCACCAGGGTGAGTTTCTTGTCCCGGTTGCGCCTCCGGGTCAGCTCGAAGGCATACTTCAGACAGCGGTCCACGCCCTTGCGGGTGTTGATGGAGGTCTGGACCGCCACCTCATCAATGGTGCCGTGCTTGTGGAAGCCGCCGGCGCCCACGTACATGCCTTCGGTGTTCTCTCGTATCACCACGAAGTCGATCTCGTCGGGACCCTTGCCTTTCAGCGGGCAATCCACGCCCGGGTAAAGCACCACCGGCCGCAGATTGATGTACTGGTCCAATTCGAAGCGGGCCTTTAACAAGATGCCCTTTTCCAGGATGCCCGGGGCCACGTCCGGGTGGCCGATGGCCCCCAGGTAGATGGCGTCAAACCGGCGCAGTTCGTCAATCACCGAATCCGGCAGGATTTCGCCGGTGCGCTTGTAGCGCTCGCCGCCCAGGTCGTAATGCGTGAAGTCATACTTGATGCCCGCGGGACCGGCCACGGCGTTCAAAACCTTGAGCCCTTCGGCCACCACTTCCGGGCCGGTGCCGTCCCCGGGGATGACTGCAATCTTATGAGAACCCATGCTTATTTCGCCTCCACGTGCTTTTTCAGATGAGCCATTAAGCCGCCGTCCGCCAGCAGTTCCTGCATAAAAGGCGGGATGGGCTGGCTCTGATATTTTTTCCCGGTGCCCAGGTCGGTAATGATCCCGGTATTCAGATCCACGCTGATCTCTTGCCCGCCCTTAATCGCCGCCGCGGCCTCGGGCGCCTCGAAGATGGCCAGTCCCATGTTGAAGGCGTTGCGGTAAAAGATGCGGGCGAAGCTGGCGGCGATCACGCCCGACAGCCCCACGGCCTTGAGGGCCACCGGGGCGTGCTCCCGGGAGGAGCCGCAGCCGAAATTCTTGCCGGCCACGATGAAGTCGCCGGGCTTCACCTTCTTGACGAACTCGGGGTCGGCGTCCTCCATGGCATGCTTCGCCAGTTCGGCCGGGTCCGAGGTATTCAGATAGCGGGCCGGGAGAATCTCATCGGTGTTGATGTCATCCCCAAAGCGGTAGACCTTGCCTTGCAGTTCCATAACGACCTTCCTCAGGTTTTTATCCCTTGAGCGGAATTAATAATATTAACCTGAAGAATCGGGAAAATTCAAGGGGTATCCTGCCCTAAAGGGCAAGGCTTGGTTTATGCGGTTGACAATATATCAATAATTGATATATTTAGCTATGGCTTGGGCAGTGCTATTAACTTCTAATGTCCGCAAGCGGCTCAAGAGACTGCCCCAAGGCATTGATGAGATTTTTCAATATTTATTAGCAGAGATGCTGCTCTCCGGTCCGGTTCAGGTTGACTGGCCTAATTATGGCAAGCTCCGGGAGGACTGCTTTCATTGCCATCTCCAGAGAGGCAGGCCCACCTATGTCGCCGTCTGGAGAGTCCTGAGCAAACAGGACAAAGTAATCGAGGTTACCTATGTCGGAAGCCATGAAAAAGCCCACTACGGGCGACTATGTTGAGGTCAAGTTTCGGATACCTGCAACCAAAGTCGTTGAGGTCAAAGAGGTTTTGGCTTCTTATGGAGCCCTTGCCGAAGAGCCTGACTCAGTGCCATGGGAGGAGATCTATCCGGACTTCAATGGCAGCGTCGCGCTTCGGGGAGCCAGAAAGAGGGAAGGCCTTACCCAAAAAGAGCTGGCTCGCCTGGTAGGAGTCAGCCAGACCCATATCTCCGAAATGGAGCACGGCAAGAGACCCATCGGCAAGGATATGGCCAGGAGACTGGCTAAAGTTCTCAAGGCCGACTATCGGGTTTTTCTGTAGAGCGTAAATCCTTCCTAATTTTTTCTGTACCCTCTCTGCCTCCGTGGTTTAAAATCAATCACCATGCCCCCACCGGAAAAGCTCTATATCTACGAAATCGAGGGCCGGGTGGAGCCGCCGCCGGAGCTGGCCGGCGCTGACTTTCTGGGCTGCTGGCGGGAGGGGGACTACTCCTACCTCTTCTTCGGCGCCCCCAAGGAGGCCCAGGTCAAGGCCTGGCTCACCGCCGCCGGCGCCGGCCGCTACTCTTCGGAAACCCAGCTCAAATACTCCGAATGGGAGGACGGCAAGCCCCTGGAAGCCGTCTCCATGGCGGGCTTCCACCTCTGCCCCACCTGGGAGGAGCCCCGGCCCGCCCCCGGCGAGCTCGTCATCCGCCTGGAGCCGGGCCTGGCCTTCGGCTCCGGTTACCATCCCACCACCCAGGGCTGCCTGGCGCTCCTGCGCCAAGTCTTTGCGACCGACCCGCCCCGCCGGGTCCTGGACCTGGGCACCGGCACCGGTATCCTGGCCTTGGCCTCCATGGCCCTGGGGGCCGAGCGGGTGGTGGCGGTGGAGTACAACGAACTGGCGGTACGCAGCGCCGCCCGGAACCTGAAGCACAATCAGCGGGAGGGCGAGGTCTTGCTGCTCCAGGGCGACGCCCGCCACTTCGCCCACCTGCCGGCGGAGTTGGCCCTGGCCAACATCCACCTGGACGTCCTCCTGGACCTGTTGGCTATCCCGGAATTCCTCAATAAAAAGTGGTACATCTTCTCCGGCCTCCTGGGGACCCAGATGGCGCAGTTCACCGCCCGTCTGCAAGCCTCGCCCTTGCAAATGCTGGACACCTGGAGCGAGAACCTCTGGTTTGCAGTGCTGGCTAAGAAAGCTTAACCACAGAGAACAGAGAGAACTCATTCATTTCGCTCTGTACCCTCTGTGCCTCTGGGTGAAGAAAAAAAGCCCCGGGCGTTGCCACCCGGGGCTTTTTAAGCAACACCCGGCTTAGTGGCTGCCGGGGAAAAAGGTAACGCTGATCCACCATAAGAAGCCCAGGGAAACAACCCCGATGGCGATGCTCCAGACAATGAGCTTCTTTTCCACCGGCAGCAGCGGTTCGTATTCCATCTTCTGCAATTCGTCGATCAGTTTGGCTGCCACCGGCGGTTCCACCGCGGGCGCTTCTTCGACCGGCAACTTAGTTTCGTCCGTCATATCAACCTCCTTTGGCGACTAGCCGGCCAGCGGCGGCTTGACCCCGTGGAAAAAGATCCAGGAGATCAGCAGTCCGACCCAGATGATGAATCCGAACAGGCAGATTACGTAAACCAAGGCCAACTTGCCGATACCCTCTTCCCACAGCTTCTTGAAGTTGGAGACTACCCCGATGGTGAAGAAGGTCAGCACGAAAAACATGCCTCGAAAGGTGTCCATCCCGGCGGTGGCGCCCTTGGCCGTTTTGAGGAAGGCCGGCGAATTCAGACAGGCGAACAGCATGATCAAGAAGGTAATCACATAGCCGATGACGAACTTGGGGAAGCGGTCCCAGATCTCGGTGGCCTTGATACGGCCGCCGGTGCACTCGATCTTGGCACACCAGATAACCGCCAGGATGAAGGCCCAGACCCCGATGAAGACGTCGATGAACACCTTCACCGTGGTGGCAGTCATCAGCATCCAGCCTTCTTTATAGTTGATTCCGGCCTCAGCCAGGGCCTTGGCCCGGATCAGGGAATCCACGATGGCGCCGGACGCCACCGCGGCCCCATCGGTTTTGACCGCCAGCGCCATCCAGGCCCCGGCCACCATGGGTTCCGTCCACAAGAAAAATTGGGCCACAAACGGCAGAAAAATCAGTTCCACCACCGCAAAGATGACCACCAGGGAGGAGACCATGATGGGCACTACCGGCCGGGCCCGGATGGCGCCGCCGGTGGCGATGGCCGCGGACACGCCGCAGATGGAAATCCCCGAGGCCAGGGGCGCAGCCCACTCCCGGCTGAATTTGAAGTATTTCCGGGCCACGAAATAGACCACCGCCCAGTAGATCAGGTAGGCCTCGATAATGGCGCACAGGCCCCGGAACAGGACCGCCGAGGCCAGACCCGCAGCCTCGGCCGCCTTCACCCCCAGACCGGCGCCCATGATGACGATGGCGGTTTTAATGTATAATTCCGGCCGGGTGGCCTCTTTCAGGGTGCCGGAGAACTTGGGGAAAAAATTACCGACAATAAGACCAACCAGAAGGGCGACGATAAAGCCTGCTTCGCCGGTGAGCCGCAAAGACCAGCCGATGTGGGCCTTGGCCGCGTCGGTGGC
This sequence comes from uncultured delta proteobacterium, assembly GCA_963796215.1. GTDB lineage: Bacteria > Desulfobacterota > Desulfobaccia > Desulfobaccales > 0-14-0-80-60-11 > JAPLJC01. The sequence goes on from CAWCKU010000013.1 coordinate 107,447, forward strand.
GGCGATATAGGCAAAATGGCCGCACAGCCAGCAGGCATAACCGATCCAGAAGACCAGGGTGAATCCCAGCAAAAACCGGCGGAGATTGACCCCCAGGGCAATGGCGCCGATCCCGCTGATGATGAGCATAAAGACATAAGTTAAGAAAAGTGAGACGAGGCCCGGCATGCCCTTATAGCGTTCCAGATACCGGGGAGAGGGCCTTGGTTATATCCAGCCAAACGCTGGTCTTTATCCCCCAGCCCAAGAGGTCCAAACCCACAAACGGGCCCAGGCCCAGGACGAAGATGAAAAGACCCAGCCATAAGGATAGCCAGTCTTCGCTGATGCCTTTTTTTCCTTCCATGTTCCGCACCTCCACTTCGACATAATCACAGAATGCCTGCCGGGCTTTACCTAGTCCCCTATCCCTGCAGGCAGGTCAACGAAAAGGAAGCTTAAGGCTAAATTTTTGACATTCCCCCTTTCAATAGATTCGGCTAAAATTCATCATAATTATGCCTGTTGAATTACCCATATGTCAAACAATAGCCATCTTAAACAGAAATGCAATAACTTAATCGGCAGGTGTGGAGAAAAGGATAAAGGCACCCGGCTCATATAAAAAGGGGCCGGCAGATTCTGCCGGCCCCTTCTGGTAACTCGATATAATCAATTTTTACAAAGAATTAGACATTTCGCCGCACCAACTGCCGGGGGCCGGTGAAGCCGCCGGTCCGCCAGTCTTTCGGCGGCTGATAAGTGGCCAGGCGGTCCAGTTCCCCCAACTGGCTCAGGCGCTCGTAAATCATGGCCCAGACGCAGGGGACATCGCACTTCAAAGTCATCGAGACCTCGCATTTGCCGCCCTGAGAGCCGCCGCAGGGTCCGTTGAGGAGCCCCTTGGCGCAACGGGTCACGGGGCAAAGGCCCCCGGTGATCCCCAGCACGCAGTCACCGCAGCCCTGGCAGCGCTCCTGCCAGATGCCGGCGCCCGAAGTCTCGCCGATAAACATGGTATTCAGGCCCGGGTAAACCGGCTTGCCCGGCAGGCGCTCCGCCACGCTCTGGATGCCGGCGCCGCAGGCAATGGAGACCACCGCCTCCACCTCGGCGGTCTGGTCGACGATATCCAGCAGGAACTCATGGATGCACTGGCGGTCGACGCTGATCTCCAGGATCTCCATCTCTTTGCCTTCCAGGCGGAAGGCCATTTCCAGAGCCGCCGCCAATTCGGCCACCTGTTTGCGGCCGCCGCTCATGGATTCGGCGGTGCAGGTTTCGCACCCGGCCACCAGGATCTTTTTATATGGACGCACCATCTCCATGATTTCGGCGATTGGCTTTCTTTCCCCGACTACCATAATTTTCTTCCTTTTCAAAAGACACAAAAATTACCGGGAGAATCATTTCCTCCCGGCGCAGCCTACCCTGGCACTTTAATCTTAAAAATTATAACCGAAGCAGCCCCCCGCCGCAATTCCAATGTGGCGAAAATCTTACTTATCCTGGCCGGCCCGCGATTTTTTCAACATGCCAATGGGTTTGGCCATGGCCAATAGATGCTCGTGCAGCGCCGCCAGGGTCTCCCCCGAAGCCCCCAGCATCAGGTGGCAGGGGTCCAGGGCCGTTTTCAGGCGACAGCCCAGGCCCAGGAAGGTGATGTTGGGGACCTTATCCTGCAGGGGCAGGACGGTGATGTCGGCGCAGCCGCCCAGGGCCCCACCCGACTGGGGCAGGTTCAACCGGCCGCCCCGCTCATAATTCAGGGCATACAGGAGCCACATGACCTGCTCGCTGTCGGCGGTGAAGACCGCCACCTGGGGCGGCGCCTTAAAGTAGGACAGGGGGGCGATGAGGGCCGCCCGGGTCTGGCCCGCCTCCAGATAAAAAGACCGCCGGATGGTGGCGGCGGAGGCCTCCTCGGTGGCGAACAGGCCGACCCCGTATTTTTCCAAAACCCCGTCGTCCAGAAAGGCCTCCGCCTCCTCTTCGAACCCGAGGGCCGTAGTCCCCAACTTGCAGCCCATCTGCTCTTTGGCCAGGAGCAGGGTGCGGCCCTGCCCGGCCAGGACCACGGCCTGGCAATAGCTTTTTAGATTATCCGTGGTAAACGGGAGGTCCGCCGGCAGGGGCTCGCCGGCGCGGTACAGGGTGACCCCCACTGGTTCATATTTAAGCTCCAGCATCCTGCGCAAATCTCGGGAAATGGTCTGAAAATCCTTCATCTTTAAGAGGCTCCGCCTGGCTGAAATGGTTGCAGGTTCTCGCAGCTATGTAACACAAAATCCCCCCGCCGACAACGCCGGCCTCCCGGTGGGCCCTGGTGGCACAGGCTTCCAGCCTGTGCTGCACCGGCAGGATGCCGGTGCCGCCAGAAGACTTTTTCATCCGCACCATTTTGAGGTAAAATGGCCAGCATTACTAATCTGCAGGAGGTCTCCATGCGTCTACCCCGGCTCTCCCTACTGACCCTGACCCTACTGCTGGTTCTCGCCGGCGTCGGCCAGGCCCAGTATATCCCCGATCCGGAGGTCTACAGCAAGATCAAAGGCGCCTACCAACCCATTGCCCTGATGGCCCGGATCGGCTATTCCAAAAACCACGGCGGCTATTATATCAGGAACAATCCCCGCTATGGTTTTGGCAACAAGGTGATCTTGAACCAAAATTTCGAGGTCCTGGGCCGCCTGGCCCGCCGCGGCAAGACCGTCACCATCTCCGGGCGGGTCAGCCCCCTGGAATTCCGGGCTAACCACGTCTTCATCGAAGCCATCGACGGCAGGCCCTATCTCGGCAGACAAGCCCCCTTGGTGCGGGTTTATTGATTGCTTATGTTAAAAGAGTTGTCGGAAGTACGACAGGTCCGGGGTGAGCCAAAACGTCGCTGGTTTGCCGACGATTATTTCGATTTAATCGTCTGGGTTGGCAACGGTGAAATAATCAGTTTTCAACTCTGCTACGACAATTTCGGCGATGAACACGCCTTAACCTGGCATAGACAAACCGGTTACAGTCACCAGCGGGTGGATAGCGGCGAGATGAAACGCCCTTACAAAGCGACCCCCATTTTGGTGGCGGATGGTTCTTTCGATGCCGGGACCATTTCCCGACTTTTCAAAAAACACAGCCGCACCATGGATGAGCGGGTAGCAGGGTTTGTCTTGGACAAAATCAGACATTACCATTCAGCTGGGGAGGTTCAATAAATGCAAATTCCTCAAACCATGCGCGCCATGGTGCTGGAGGCCCCGGGCACTTCTTTGAAATACCTGGAAGTCCCGGTGCCCCGCCCCGGCCCGGAGCAGGTGCTCATCCGGGTCCACGCCTGCGGCGTCTGCCGCACCGACCTGCACATCGTGGACGGCGAGCTGACCGAAGCCAAGCTGCCCCTGATCCTCGGACACGAAATAGTCGGCACAGTGGCGGCCAGGGGCGCTAAGGTGAAAAAGTTCCGGCTGGGGGACCGCATCGGCGTGCCGTGGCTGGGCCACACCTGCGGCCAATGCCGCTACTGCCGCCGGGGCCGGGAAAACCTCTGCGATGCCCCGAAATTCACCGGCTACACCCTAAACGGCGGCTATGCCCCATACACCGTGGCCCACCAACAGTACTCCTTTCATCTGCCGGAGGGTTATCCCCTTGCTGAGGCCGCGCCCTTGCTATGCGCCGGCCTCATCGGCTACCGCTCCTACCGCCTGGCCGGCGACGGGGTGGAGCGCCTGGGGATCTACGGCTTCGGGGCCGCGGCCCACATCACCATCCAGGTGGCGGTGCATCAGGGCCGGCAGGTTTACGCCTTCACCAGGACGGGGGATGCCGAAACCCAGGAGTTTGCCCGGAGCCTGGGGGCCGTCTGGGCCGGCGGCTCCGATCAATTGCCCCCGGAAGAGCTGGACGCGGCCATCATCTTCGCCCCGGTGGGGGCGCTGATTCCCGCGGCCTTGCGGGCCACCTGCAAGGGCGGCGTCGTGGTCTGCGGCGGCATCCACATGAGCGACATCCCCTCCTTCCCCTACGATATCCTCTGGGGCGAACGCCTGGTGCGCTCGGTGGCCAATCTCACCCGCCGGGACGGCGAGGAATTCCTGGCCCTGGCCCCGCAGGTGCCAATTAAGACCGAGGTCCAAACCTTCCCCCTGGAGCAGGCCAACGAGGCCCTGAACGCCTTACGCCACGGCCAAATCCACGGCGCCGCGGTTTTGGTGATGGATTGACAGAATAGAAAAATAGTTGAGGATGGGGCTGGGAGAACCCTGACAAAAAATTCTCCCACCCTCCCCTCAAACTCCCCTCCAACCCCCTAGATTCGAAAGGTATTGGTGATTGCTGGCGTTTTTAAGTATCCACATCTTCCTGGAATAATTACCAATTGTCGATTTATTTTGTCTTTCAAGAATTTTTTTTGTTATAATATTCACAAATTCAGTAGTTGAGCAGGGTAACCTGCCGACTCGCTCTGCTGATCTTTGCCGGCCCTCTTTCTCCAACTTGTGCCTGATTGAACCAATATAAAGTTCCGATAAAGCTCCGCAGGAGGTAATCTAACCATGAAAACTCTTATTATATTTCTGTGTTTAACCACGACAGCCTGGGCGCAACCCTGGCCCCAAACCCCTCCCAAAATAGGGAGACTGGAACTGAAGCAGGAGTACTGGAACTACATCAAGGAAGCAGCCCAGCGCTACCAAATTTCACCCTATCTCATCCAGGCCGTCTGCGCCATCGAATCGAGATATGACCCGTACGCCCATTCGGGGATGTGCTTTGGCCTGATGCAATTGCATGTTGACACCGCCAAGAAGTACGGGATTGTTAACCCGCTCAACGCCCGGGAAAATATCATGGGGGGGGCGGCGGTCCTGGCCCGGTTGCTGGGGAAATACGACGGGGATATCAGGCGAGTTTTGCATGTGTATAATGCTACCTGCACCGCAGCCTATGAGCGTGAGGTCATCCGGGCTTATAACCAGGCCTCGCTCATTGAAACATCTTCTTTGCCATCTAACAGGCCCCACCATTAGACCTGCAGCTTCCGCTATCAAGATCTCGGGTGCTTTGAGGTTACCCTGGGTTTCTTGCTTTTCTCTAAGGCATGATTAACTTGATGTTATCATGAGGTTCGCCTCATGTTTCCCACCTTTGTCGGCTTGGTGTGCCTCCCCCACCCCAGGCCGACTTTTTTAAGAGCACCCCGTGGAGGATAATGGCTCACTGCTCTTCTTGGTTTAACGACAATACCTCGGTCCAAAGATAACGGAGCCCATTGGGCCAGATGCGCTGCTCCCGCATCCAGGCCAGCTTGTCCAGGACTACCGGAATAGCTCCTTTCATCTCATTCATGAGCTCTCGGTCCCTTCACCTTCGACCCCAAAAGCCGGCCCAGTTCGGCCCGGGTGGCCGCGGCATACTCATCCGTCAGGGCATAATCCCAGCCGTGCTTCCGGAAAAGGTGCTGCACCTGGCGACGGTAGTTCAAGGCATCCATCAGAACGCGATCGGCATAGGGCGCGATGAGCTCCACCAGCCGGGCCGGATTCATGGGCAGCATCGGGGCGATGAAGACCCAGGGGTGAATTCCCGCCTCCGCCACCCGCTTTAAGGCGGCAATGCGGGCCGGGATGGGCGGGGCCTGGGGCTCCGTTATCCGGCGCACTGCCTCATCATCCGTGGGGATGGAAAAGCCGACCGTAACCTGCGCCGCCCCGGCCAAAATATCCAGGTCCCGGAGCACCAGGGGCGACCGCGTCAGGATATCTAGCCCCCAGCCGTAATCCCGCAGGGCCTCCAGGCATTGCCGGGTGAGCCTATATTTGCCTTCCAAAGGCTGGTACGGGTCGCAGACGCTGGCCAACAGGGCCCGGCCCCGCTGCCGCTTCCGGGCCAGCTCCGCCCGCAGGACCTGGGCAATATTGACCTTCGCCTCCACGAAGCTGCCCCACGCCTGCCCTTGCAGCCGCCGGGCGTACTTCTTCATGAAGACCGCATAGCAATACTTACAGCCGTGCCCGCAGCCCAGATAAGGGTTGATGACATAATCCACCCCGGGAATGCGGGACCTGACCAGGGCGGACTTGACGGTGATTTCGGCGGTCTGCATAGGAGGACCGGGGACCGGAAGCTGGGGACGGGTGCAAAAACCTCTCCGGTCTTCAGTCTCCCCTCTCCGGTCATAAAAAACTTCGTCAATTGATTATCTAAAATTGATATGATCTTTTCATTCCGACCGCCAATCAACCCATGAAACCCCTGGTCCTCTTCATCTGTCTGGGAAATTCCTGCCGCAGTATCATGGCCGAAGCCCTGGCCCGGCACTGCTTCGGGGACGCCATCGCGGCGGCCTCCGCCGGCCTCAATCCCTTAGGGTTCATCGCCTCGGAAACCCTGGTGGTTCTGGCCGAAGCCGGCGTGGATACCACCGGTCTGCGCTCCAAAGGGCTGGAGGAATTCACCTTGGAGCATTGCCGCCTCCTGGTCAACCTCAGCGATTACTCCCTGGACTCCCGGATTCCGCCGCCGCTCCGGGACCGGGTGCTCCACCGCCCGGTGCTCGACCCCTACGGCTGCGGCCTGGAAGTCTACCGGCAGGCCCGGCGGGCCATCGAGCGCCTCATCATCGGCGAGCTCGCCGGATTGCTCCTGCCCTCCTGAAGGAAGTCCCTACGCCCAGTGGAATAGCGAGAGCCGGCAGTTTTTGCTGGAAGGGGCGGCTGTTCAGCCGCGCAATTTTTTGGCCACCTCCGCCACCCGCCGGCCCTGGGCCTGGGCAATGGTCAGATCTTCCGGGGTGGGTTGGAGCTCATTGCGTCCGCCCGCCACGGTGGAGGCGCCGTAGGGGGTGCCGCCCCGGCCTTCGGTGTGTAGCATCCCAGGGGTCGAATAAGGTACCCCCACGATGATGAAGCCCAAATGCAGCAAAGGCGCCATCATGGTGAAGCAGGTGGTCTCCTGGCCCCCGTGAGTGGTGGCTGTGGAGGTAAAGACCCCGGCGGGCTTGCCCTCGAAGGCCCCCTGCAGCCAAAATTCGACCGTCGAATCGAACAGGCGCTTCATCTGCGCCGTCATGTTGCCGTAGCGCGTCGGGGTGCCGAAGACGATGCCGTCCGCCTCTTTCAGGTCGTTTAGGGTGCAGACCGGTATCTCTTTTTGGCGGTTCCACACCGCCAGGGCATGCTCGTGCTTGGGGATATCCCGTTCAATATCTTCAAATTCCTGCACCCGGCGCAGCACCACTTCCACCCCGGCCACCGACTTGACCCCGGCCGCCACCGCCTGGGCCAGTTGCAGCACGTGGCCGTACATGGAGTAATAGACCACCAGAATCTTCATGGTAATTTCCTTTGATTCCCTTATTTTAAAAATAAGATAGATACCAGGGCCTGGATGTCAATCGGGCCGAGCCGCCGCCCTCCCCTGCCGCCCCAAGACATCCCGGCCCCTTGCGTTCCCAAAGATACGCCTTATTTTTTAGGGAAATTCGCCTGGCTGTCGAATTCCAGGCGCTTGACCACTTTCTTATACAGAGGAAAGCTACCGTGAACGATCACAGGAATCGTTTTCCCCATCTGCCCGAAAGGATCGCCGGCCTGGGGGAGTTGGCCTACAATCTCTGGTGGAGTTGGCATCCGGCCGCCTGGGTGCTGTTTCAGACGGCTGGATCGCCTGGCCTGGACCGAAACGGATCATAATCCGGTGAAGCTCTTAAGAATGTTGCCCCAGAGTTCGTTGGAAGCAGCGGCCGCTGACCCGGTCTATCTGCGGCGCTATGACGCGGTGATGGCCGAGTTCCGCCGCAAGATCCAGGCCCAGGTCTGTTGGTTCACGGAAAACGTCACCGCCGCCGAATGCCACCCCATTGCCTATTTCTCCCTGGAATACGGGCTGCATCGGTCCCTGCCGTTTTACGCCGGGGGCCTGGGTTTTCTGGCCGGGGACCATCTCAAGGAATGCAGCGACCTGGGGATTCCCCTGGTGGCGGTGGGTTTTATGTATCCGGACGGCTACTTCCTCCAAAAAATCAATGCCGACGGCTGGCAGGAAAGCGTGGACCAGAAACTCGATCGGGACGCCGCCCCCATCGGCCGGGTGCTGGATGGCCAGGGGCAGCAGCTTACGGTGCAGGTGCCATTTACCGATCCCCCCATCCACGTGGCGGTGTGGCAGGTGATGGTGGGGCGCATCCCGCTTTACCTGATGGATACCGACCTGGAGTTGAATGACCCGGCCCATCGGCGGATCTCCGATCATCTCTATATCAGTAATCCGGAACAGCGCCTGCTCCAGGAAATCGTCCTGGGGATCGGCGGCAGCGAGATGCTGGTCAAGATGGGCGTCAAGCACTCGGTCCTGCACCTGAATGAGGGCCATCCGGCCTTCGCTCTGCTGGAGCGCATCCGGGAGCGGGTGGAGGACGGCATGGCCTTCGACGAGGCGGTGCAGCAGGTGCGGGCCACTTCGGTTTTCACCACCCACACCCCGGTGCCGGCGGGCCACGACGTCTTTTCCTTCGACCTGATCGATAAATATATTTGCCATTGCTACCCCATGTTTTCCCTGAGCCGGGAGGACTTCCTCAAATTGGGGAACTCCCCCACGGACCCGCCCAACGCCGGCTTCAACATGACCGCCTTTGCCTTGCGGCTGTCCCAATATCACAACGCCGTGAGTAAAAAGCACGGCGAGGTCTCCCGGCGCATGTGGCAGCCCCTGTGGCCCGACCTGCCGTTGGAGCAAGTTCCCATTGATCATATTACCAACGGGGTACATGTCTCCACCTGGCTCGATCCCAAATTGGAGTCTGTCTGCAATCGCCACCTGGGACCGGAATGGCTGGCGGATCATGACAATCCCGCGGTCTGGGCGATGGTGGAAGATTTCCCGGACGCGGAACTTTGGGATATGCATGTCCGGAAAAAGATCAAGCTGATTAACGCCATCCGGGAGCGCATCCGGCGCCGCTGGGTGGAAGAGCACGTCGGTTTAGGCAATGTGGTGGCGGGAGGAACCATGCTGGACCACTCGATCCTGACCATCGGTTTCGCCCGGCGCTTTGCCACTTACAAGCGGGCCGACCTGATTTTCCGGGATTTGGGGCGCGTGAAAAAACTCCTGAACGACCCTTTCCGGCCCTTGCAGATCATCTTCGCCGGCAAGGCCCATCCCGCCGATGACCCGGGCAAGCAAATCCTGCAGCGGATTTTTAACCTGGCGCGGGACCCGGAACTGGGGGGCAGGATTGCCTTCGTGGAAAACTATGGGGAGGAACTGGCCCAATACCTGGTCCATGGGGTGGACGTCTGGCTCAACAATCCCTGGCCACCTCTGGAGGCCTGCGGCACCAGCGGCATGAAGGCCGCCATCAATGGGGTGCTGCACCTGAGCATCCTGGACGGCTGGTGGCCCGAAGCCTTTAACGGCTGCAACGGCTGGGCCTTCGGCGGGGAAGAGGAAGGCAACGACGCCCGGGATGCCGAGAACTTATATGCGATTTTGGAACAGAAAGTGGTGCCTCTGTATTATAAAGTGAACGCTGAAGGCATTCCCGTGGACTGGGTGAAAAAGATGAAAGAATCCATGAAGAGCGTCGGCCCGGTCTTCAACGCCCGCCGCATGGTGAAGGAGTATTCCCAAAAATTTTACCAGCCGGCCCTCAAGGCCGCGGAAAGCTGAGCAAAGATTGGCTGGGAGGGACAGATGGCGGGGCCCTCAGCCCTTTTCCCCCAGCTCCTTCATAGAAGAAGTGGTTATGCAAAGCACTAACCTCGAGACCGTTTTTCTCCAGGGCCGAGATGACCAGGTTCACTTCCTCTTGCAGGAGCGCCAGGTCACCCATGACCATAGTGTGCTGGCCCATATCCTTGAAGGCGGCCCAACCCCCGAACCCCAAGGCGATGGGCATCGGTTCGCCATTGATGCTGATGTTCAGATCGTTCCGGGAAAGCGTACTACCCAGGCGCCCTCCTGCATCTGCCCCCGGACTTCCAGAATCTCTTCCACCTTCGAGAAATCGCCGGCCGCCCCGAGCGCCTGCCCCAGGGCGGCCACCTGGATCAGGGCCAAAAAGATACTGCCGATCATCAGTTTTTTCATGGTTTCCCTCCTAATTGCCGACCGGTCGGGAAGCTTAAAGTAACAAACCTGCTAAAAATAGCCTTTTTAGCTGGTAATCATAGGACACATAGGACAAGCTCTCAAAATCGCCGCTTCAGCGGAGCGACTCAAAAAACGGCTCCAAGGCCTCCCGGAGATTTTCCCGCGCTTCCTGGACGGTGTCGCCCTGGCTGGCGATATCGAGTTCAGGGCACAGAGATACATAACTATCGCCTTCGCCTGTTCAATAATGGCGGTAAGCTGCCGTTTCATGAGTTGCTCCCGGGTTATTCAAGGATTTGATTCCCTATGATCTCTTATATACCTAAGTTTTCATTTATTTTATAACAAAAAAGCGGAGGTGACACAAGGGTGGTTCCCGACCTTTTGGTGCTAGGCATGATTGAAAGGGGGGGCCCAACGGGTCGCGACATTTGGTGCTGGGCGAACTCTTATTGACCACAATAAAAAGGGCGAACACCAGGTTCGCCCCCAAGTCTATTAGCATACGGGGTTGGGGCAAGGAGTTTCACCGGCTGGAAGCCTGTGCCACTGGTCCCTGACCCCTGACCCCTGCTTTTCTTAGTACATCCCTTCCATGCCGCCCATGCCGCCCATGCCGCCGCCCATGGGGGGCATCGGCGATTCCTTCTTGGGCTTCTCGGCGATCATGGCTTCAGTGGTGATGAGGAGTCCGGCCACCGAGGCGGCGTTCTGGATGGCGTAGCGGGTCACCTTGGTGGGGTCGATGACGCCCGCGGCCAGCAGGTCTTCGTAGACGCCGGTTTCGGCGTTGAAGCCCATGCCGCCCTTCTCGGCCTTGACGTGTTCGGCCACCACGGAGCCTTCGGAGCCGGCGTTATTGGCGATCTGGCGGATGGGCTCTTCCAGGGCCCGCCGGATGATCTTGACGCCCAGCAACTCGTCGTGGTCCTTCAGCTTCATGGCGTCCAGGGCCGAGACGCAGCGCAGCAGGGCGACACCGCCGCCGGGGACGATGCCTTCTTCCACCGCGGCGCGGGTGGCATTCAGGGCGTCTTCCACCCGGGCCTTCTTCTCTTTCATTTCGATCTCAGTGGCCGCGCCGACGCGGATCACCGCGACGCCGCCCACCAGCTTGGCCAGGCGCTCCTGGAGCTTTTCCCGGTCGTAGTCGGAGGTGGTCTCGTCGATCTGGACCCGGATCTGCTTCACCCGGCCTTCGATGGCCGCCCGGTCGCCGCCGCCGTCGATGATGGTGGTGTTGTCCTTGTCGATGTTGATGCGCTTGGCGGTGCCCAGCTCTTTCAGGGTGACGTTTTCCAGCTTCCAGCCCATGTCCTCGGAGATCAGCTGGCCGCCGGTGAGGATGGCGATGTCTTCCAGCATGGCCTTGCGGCGGTCGCCAAAGCCCGGGGCCTTGACCGCGGCCACCTGCAGGGTGCCCCGCAGTTTATTGACCACCAGGGTGGCCAGGGCCTCGCCTTCCACGTCCTCGGCGATGATGAGCAGGGGTTTGCCCATTTTGGCGATCTGCTCCAGCAAGGGGAGCAGGTCCTTCATGGCGCTGACCTTCTTCTCGTTGATCAGGATGACGGGCTCGTCCAGGCTGGCTTCCATCTTCTCAGGGCTGGTGACGAAATAGGGAGAGATGTAGCCCCGGTCGAACTGCATGCCTTCCACCACTTCCAGGGTGGTTTCCATGCCCTTGGCTTCCTCGACGGTGATGACCCCTTCTTTGCCCACCTTGGCCATGGCGTCGGCGATGATGTTGCCGATGGAGGCGTCGTTGTTGGCGCTGATGGTGCCGACCTGGGCAATCTCTTTCTGGTCCTTAGTCGGCTTGGAAATCTTGTGCAGTTCGGCCACCACCGCAACCACGGCCTGATCGATGCCCCGTTTCAGGGCCATGGGGTTGGTGCCGGCTGCCACCAGACGGGAGCCTTCCCGGTAGATGGCCTGGGCCAGGATGGTGGCCGTGGTGGTGCCGTCGCCGGCCACATCCGAGGTCTTGGAGGCCACTTCCTTGACCATCTGGGCCCCCATGTTCTCGAACTTGTCGTCCAACTCGATCTCTTTGGCTACGGTGACGCCGTCCTTGGTGATGGCCGGGGCGCCGAAAGCCTTATCCAGGATCACGTTGCGGCCTTTGGGCCCCAGGGTTACCTTCACCGCGTCTGCCAGCGTATTGACACCCCGGAGCATAGCCTCCCGGGCCTTGATGTCATATTTGATTTCTTTAGCAGCCATGTTATTACAGTCCTCCTTTTAATGATAACTGGGAAATTTGCCAAGCTGATGCTGCTGGGGAATGGCTGAAATTAATTGAGAATGGCGAGAATATCCTCTTCCCGCATCATCAGGTACTCTTCGCCTTCGACTTTGATTTCGGTGCCGGCGTACTTGCCGAACAGGATCCGGTCGCCTTCTTTGACCTGCAGGGTCATACGCTGGCCCTGCTCGCTCATCTTGCCGGGGCCCACGGCCACGATTTTGCCTTCGATGGGCTTCTCTTTGGCGGAATCCGGGATGACGATGCCGCCTTTGGTGACCTGCAACTCTTCGGTCCGCTTGACCAAGACCCGATCATTCAAGGGTTTAACCTTCATATACAACCTCCTCAGGGTGAATTTAAGGTCATTTTGTTGTTAGCACTCACCAACGATTAGTGCTAATCGTGATAATTTTAACTATTATTTCGGGAAAATCAAGGGGGTGGGCAAAAATATTTTGGCGGATCGGTTGGAAGGCTGGAGAATAACGAGGTTTCCAGCGGGTGTCGGGGGCTAGCGGCTGGCGCTTTTGGCCGGGGCCTCAGCCCTTTGGGCCAGTCTCAGACTGCCTGGACTACTACCTTTGGTCCGGGGGGCTGGTGACCTTTCTCCCTGGCTCTGCGAAGCGGCGAGTCGACGTCCAGCTTTTTTAGATCACTGGGTCTTGTTGGCGAATAAGGCCACTGATTTGGCCTTGGAATACTTATCCTTGGATTTGCCGGCCGGAGCCCCGCTCTTCTTGGCGGTCTTGGCCTTGGGGGTGGCCTTACCGGCCGGCTCGCCCTTTTTGTCGGCGGCCTTGGCACTCGTCGACTTGCCCTTGGCCTTGGCGGTGGCCGCCGACTGAGTATGGCCGTTGGCCTTGTTGGCGGTGCCATGCTTAGGCGCCGCGGCTACGCCGCCAAACAGGCTGGCCTGCACTGGCGCAGGGGCCTCTTTGGCCTCAGGGGCCTTGCCATTTTTGGCGTAAACCGCACCAGACGAGGATTGCTGGCTGCCCTTGGCATAAGTCTTGGGTTTGGCGGCGGCCTTCGGCGTGGCCGGGGCCGCCTGGCGGGAGGCCTGGCCGCGGCTGTGGGAATACTGCCGGCTGTTGCTCCTGGCGGTCTGCACCGGACGGGAGGCCACCGCCGGGTTCTCGATGCGGGCCAGGGTAATGTTGCGGGTGAAGAGCTCCTTGCTGTTAGGCGGCAGGTTCAGGACATAATTGGGGCTGTCCGGCGGGGTGACGCCCCGCAGCAGCTCCGGGTTCAGGACCTGAATATCGTCCGCCTGCATATTAACCGCAAAGGCCGCGGCCCTCAGGGAGGTGGGCTCATTCACCTGCACCTTGTCAACTCTCATGGGCGGCTTGATAAGGCACGCCTTTAAAGCCGAACTTCTCCGGGTTCTTGGCGATGATGGTGGCCGCGATCATCTGGGGCACGTAGTTCTTGGTTTCGGTGGGCAGGCACATATTGGCCGAGAGCTCCCAGAAATTCTTATGCTTGCTCTGGTCCAACTCCCGCTGCACCCGGCCTTCGCCGCAGTTGTAAGAGGCGGCCGCCAGATACCAGGAACCGAACTGCTTGTAGAGGTCCAGGAGATATTTGGCCGCGGCCCGGGTGGCTTTCTCCGGGTCCCGACGCTCGTCCAGGTAACTGTCGATGGTCAATCCATAGCGCAGGCCGGTGCCCTTGATGAACTGCCACATGCCGCAGGCCGCCGCCGGGGAGGTGGCCTTGTTGTTGAAGCCGCTCTCGATCATGGCGAGATAGGCCAGGTCTTCCGGCAGGCCGTACTCATCGAAGACCTCTTTGATCATGGGGAGGTAGCGGCTGGAGCGGGACAGATAGTTGCGGATGACCCCTTTGCGTTCGGTGGAGAAATAGACCAGGTAGGCCCGCACCTGTTTGTTCATCTGGATGGGCACATCAAACTTGACCTGATGTTCCCACTGCTTCAATTCTTCTTCCAGACTGGGGTCCCAGCCGGGGATGCCGCTCTTGGCGTAAAGCTCTTCCAGGCGCTTGGAGTTCAGTTCTTCGGTCAGGGGTTCATCCGGCGCGTCCGGGGCCAGGGCCACGGGCTCTTCGGGCAGCGGACCCATCTTCACCAGATTGACCTTGCTTCCCCCGCATCCCGCCAGCAAAGCCAGACACAGGACAATCCCCATCAGCCCAGGAAGCATATGTCGTCCTCTCACCGAGTGGTCAAGACTGCGAAACTTTAGGTCTAAAACTGATGACGATACCTCCCCCGAGGCAGGCCGTTAGACCTGGGTTGTTTTCCTAATAGCAGCATTTTTCGGACAAATCAAGGGAAAAATCGCATGGTTGAGGCATTTCCGGCTGATCCGCCCCCTTTCCAAATAGATAAGATATTGTTATCATTAACATCTGGGGGAACCTATGCTCATTAAAAGAAAAGTTGCACAAGGCGAGATTTTGCTGGCCCTGGCCCTGTGGGGCGTGGGCCTGGCGGGCGCGGCCTCGGGGAACCCGGCCATTCTTCAGTGTCTTTACTATCTTCGCCTGGTATCCTTTGATCCTCTTTCTGGACGGCCTCCTTTTCTGCCGCCGGGGGGATTCCTGGCTGCTTAACCGCCCCCGGGCGCTGTTGCGCCTGGCCTTCTGGTCCGTGACTGTCTGGCTGGTTTTCGAAGCCTTTAATTTAGTCTTGAAAAACTGGGGCTACGCGGGGGTCATCGCCAATCCCTGGGTCCGCTGGCCGGGCTATGCTTTGGCCTTTGCCACGGTGCTGCCCGGCGTCCTGCTGGCGGCCGAGGTGCTCTCGGCCCTCGGGGCCTGGCGGGGAGTGCGGGGCCAGTCCGTTAAATTGCCACTCTCCTGGGAACCCCTGGCGCTGTTGCTGGGCGCGGCCTGCCTGGTCCTGCCCCTGGTCTGGCCCCGCTATTACTTTCCCCTGGTCTGGGGCGCCGGCTTTTTTCTCCTGGACCCCTTCGTCAAGCTGCTGGGCGGCCGCTCCCTGATTCAGGCCTGGCTCGACGGGGAACGCCGGGAACACCTCTGCCTGCTCACCGCCGGACTCTGCTGCGGCCTCTGGTGGGAGGCCTGGAATTATGGCGCCACGGCCAAATGGGTCTATACCCTGCCGGTCGCCAACTTCGCCAAGGTCTTCGAAATGCCGCTCCTGGGCTACCTGGGCTTCCCCCCTTTTGCCCTGGAGTGCGCCGTGATGTATAATTTTATGCAGGCCCTGGACGACCGGGTGCTGATCACCCGGCGGCGCTGCCGTTATGCCATGGTCATCCAACTGGCTTTCTGGCTATTGATGTTCGCGGCGCTGGATGCCAGGACGGTGATATCTTTTCAATGAACAGAAAACTTAATACTCGTTCCCAAGCAAGAGCTTGGAAACCAGAATCATGAAAATCTCTGGCAGGGGCGGCTCATGAGTCGCCCCTGCCAGTGCCGGGTCCCATTCTGAAAACGGAAATAAGGAAAACTGTCTATTCTATTCTGGAAATTTTTCTCTCCCACAATATGCTATCTCTAACCGCTTTACCCCGCATCTTCCAGCCCCTAAGCGGCACAGAAGCGGTAAAAACCCGGCGCCTTGAAGCAACGTAACGGTAAACGGACGCCCCGGTAGCGATAATTATATGGTAAAAAAAGGTACTTATACGAATCAAGCTACGGCACTAGTTATTCTGCCGGAACGGATTTGGCAATTTGAGGTCTAAAAAGTGCATAAAGACGGTCAAAATCTTGCGCCAATATTACTTAACATACTATAATTAATAGAGATATCGTCGTGCACACTTTGATATTTACCATCTTATGAAATCATTTAATAATCTTGTCCGCGGGAAGAGATTGGTGAAGGACTATTCACCTCAGATTTCTGGGCGTAAAAGCGCCTAAATTGCGCTTTTCCTCTGCGATCATCAGCGGTAAGCATTGCCGCCCTCGGCGAGTCATTTGAGTGGGGCCTCGGCGAAAGTCTTGCACCGCCATTCAGAGTGCGCCCTGCTGATCAAATCTTTTGCGTCTTTGCTAGCCTCAGCGTCTTGGCTGAGGCTATCTTTTCGGAGCAAAATTTATGCCGGCCACCGGCTTCGCTCTAGGATGACAAATAGGCTTCCGGCGAGGTCTCAACCTTGAATTTCAATGCAGGATAGAGATACTGAATAACCGGAAAACCGAAAACCGAAAACCGAAAACCGCCGTCTACGCCGTGTCCCTGGGCTGTCCCAAGAACCTGGTGGACACGGAGATCATGCTGGGGCGGCTGACCGAGGCCGGCTGGGAAGTGGTTGATACCCCGGAGGCCGCCCAACTACTCCTGGTGAACACCTGCGGGTTTATTAAGGATGCCTGTCAGGAGGCGGTGGACACCATCCTGGAGCTGGCCCGGCACAAGGAGGCCGATCCCACCAAGCGCCTGGCGGTCACCGGCTGCCTGGTGCAGAGGTATGGCGAGGATTTGGCCGCCCAGCTCCCGGAAGTCGATTATTTCATCGGGGTGCATGATTTTCCCGCCCTGCTGGAGATTCTGGACCGGGGACCGGCGACCGGAGAGGCGCGCCTGTTTCATCAGGCCGCTCCTTACGGTTATCGCCACCCCGAGGCCCGCTACCCCGCCACGCCGCGACATTGGGCTTATCTAAAGATCGCCGAAGGCTGCAGCCACCATTGCACCTTCTGCGTTATCCCGCAAATCCGGGGCCCCTACCGCAGCCGCCCGCTCACCTCCCTGGTGGCGGAGGCCGAGGAAATGGCCGCCGCCGGGGTGAAAGAGCTGATCCTGGTGGCCCAGGACACCACCGCCTACGGTTTGGAGCAACCGGGGCACCCCGGGCTGCCGGCGCTCCTCCGGGAACTGGGGCAAATTCCTGAATTCCGGCGGATTCGCCTGATGTACGGCCACCCGGCCCGGATTACCCCGCAGTTGCTGGAAACCATGGCGGCCGAGCCTCGCATCGCCCCCTATCTGGACCTGCCCATCCAGCACGGCCACGACGAGGTCCTCAAGCGCATGGGCCGGGGCTATAACCGCCAGCAAATCCTGGACACCATGCGCCTGATCCGGGAGCGCCTTCCCGGCGTCACGCTCCGCACCACGGTGATGGTGGGCTTCCCCGGCGAAACCGAGGCCCACTTCCAGGCCCTGCAGGAACTCATTGAGGAAGTGCGCTTCGACCACCTGGGGGTCTTTCTCTACAGCCCCGAGGAGGGCGCGCCGGCCTCCCGCCTGACCGGCAAGGTGCCCCGGCGGCTGGCCCGGCAGCGAGCCCGGATTCTCAAGGCCCTCCAGGCCAGGATGGTCAAGACACGCCTCAAGGCCCTGGTGGGCACAGTGCAACCGGTCCTCGTGGACGGGCTGAGCCCGGAGTCCGACTATCTCCTCAGCGGCCGCCTGGCCGGCCAGGCCCCGGACATCGACGGCCAGGTGTATATCACCGCCGGCACCGGTCGGGTGGGAGAGATCCAGGCGGTGCGCCTTACCCGGGCCCTGCCCTACGATCTGGTGGGGGAGATTGTTGATATTGAGCAGTGAGCAGTCGGCAGTCTTAAATCATGGCAAATGTAGTAAACGTGGTTTTTACCAACTGCTAATTGCCAACAGCTAACCAGCTTCTTAAGATTGACTTCCCAGGGGATGTAAGTTAATTTATTTATTTATGATTAAGTCCGCGGCGAAACTGCAATTGAAGGTTGCCCTGAAGACGGATATCGCCGCCATCAATACGGCCCTGGCCGCCAATCTCCAGACCCACGTGCCCCTCATCGCCGAGGTGGGGCGGCACATCCTGCTCTCCGGCGGCAAGCGCATCAGGCCGATCCTCTTTATCCTGGCCGCCCGGATGTGCGGGCAGCGCAGCAATAACCTGGCGGACTTCTCCACCATTTTCGAGTACCTGCACGCCGCCACGCTGCTGCACGACGACGTCATCGACGCCGCCCAGGTGCGCCGGGGGACCACCACCGCCAATAACATCTGGGGCAACCACGCCGTCATCCTGGTGGGGGATTTCCTCCTGTCCAAGGCCCTGTCCCTGGCGGTAACCACCGACCGCTTGAAGATCCTCAAGGTCCTGGCCCAGGCCACCACCCAAATGGCCGAAGGCGAGATCCTACAACTGATCCACGCCGGCAACCTCAACCTGAATGAGGCGGAATACTTCGAGGTCATCACCCGCAAGACCGCCATCCTCATGTCGGCGGCCTGCCAGATCGGCGGCATCCTGGCCGGAGCCCCGCCGGCCCGGGAGGAGGCCCTGGCCCAGATGGGCCTGAATCTCGGCATCACCTTCCAACTGGTGGATGACATCCTCGACTACACCGGCGACCAGAAACAACTAGGCAAGGAGGTGGGCGCCGACCTGCGGGAGGGCCGCGTCACCCTGCCCATGATCCATGCCCTGTCCCAAGCCGACCCCCAGGATCGGGAACGGCTCACCGAGATGGCCATGAGCTTAACTCCGGAAATGGCACCGGAGTTGGACACCCTGCTCAATAAATACGGGTCTCTGGACCACGCCCGGTCCCTGGCCCGCCAATACACTCGCAAGGCCCAGGAAAACCTGACCCTCTTCGAGCCCTGTACCGAGAAGACCTATTTCCAGATCATCACTGAAGAACTGCTGGCCCGGACTCACTGAGTGCCAACCATTCCGGGACTCACTGCCCCTCACCCCGGCTCTCGTTAACTTGCCCCCAAGGCTTCTAGATTAACCGGTGATTATTTCGTTATATTTTCCCTTAAGATTGTTCGGGTAAATGGCAACTTTGGTAATTCTTTATTCCTGCCGGGAGCCGGCATTAAATCGCTTGACACTGGGTGATGCAGTTGTTAGATTTTTGCCTGTAGATAGCATGTCAGACGAAGGTGGGGCTGCGGTGCCCGGAAGACCAATCGGAAGGGTATGCTAAATACCTTCCGTTTTTTTTGTTTGACTGCTTTGGCTTTCCGGCCTTGCGGGCCGGACCGGTTGTCAATCTTCAGGAGGGTTTTAGCTGATGAAGGAAAAAGGTCGGGTTAAATGGTTCAATGACGCCAAGGGTTTTGGGTTTATCGCCCGGGACGATGGCCCCGATGTGTTTGTCCATTTCAGCGCCATCAAAAGCGATGGTTTCAGGACGCTGGCGGAGAATCAGGAAGTGGAGTTTGAGGTGGTCGAGGGGGCCAAGGGACCTCAAGCCCAGAATGTCGAGAAAATTTAACCCTTCGTAGTCTGATCTGCGGCCCTCCGGGACTATTCTCCCGGAGTGCCGCCCCCCATACCCTTGGTGGTAGAGGTAGTGGCCCGTAACCGTTATGGCTGGGAGAAGCGAGCCAAGGAACTGGCCAGGAAGCAGAAAAACGAAGAAAAGTAGCAAAGGCGCCGGGCAAGGCCCAGCCTCAACCTGAGGCGGAGATCTCCAGGCCCGTTGAAGAGGAAAATTGATCAAGACCCGCCCAGGCCGAAACCGTGATGTTGCCAGGGCCCAAACCGGACCCTTAACCAGGAGGATTTAGCCATAAAACTCTATGTGGGCAATCTGCCCCGGCAAATGACTGAAGAACAGTTGCGGACCATGTTTTCCGAGGCCGGTAATGTGGCCTCGGTCAAGATCATCACCGACCGCCAGACCGGCCTGCCGCGGGGCTTCGGCTTTGTGGAAATGGAGACCAAACTGGAAGGCCAAACGGCTATCTCCAAGTTTAACGGCATGGAGGTGGAGGGTCGCGCCCTGGCGGTGAATGAAGCCAAACCCCAACAGCGCACCGGCTTCGGCGGTGGCGGTGGTGGCGGCGGCGGCTACGGTGGTGGGGGCGGCGGCCGCGGTGGCGGCGGCCGCGGCGGTGGCCGGGGCGGCGGCCGCGATTACCGTTAGCCCTGCCCTCCCCGGCGCTTCCCGGGCCGGCCCTGAAACCTGGAGATGATCCTAAGCAACCGGCAAGATCCCGGATCTTGCCGGTTTTGCTTTATTAGCGCCGAGAGCCCGAAGCACCTGCGCCAATCCCCGGTCTTTGCCGACGGATGAAAGCTATTTTAAGATATCTTTTGTATAATAATATAGATATTCCCCTGGTGGGACCACCGACGCAGTAAAATTGGAGCTTATAGACAATGAAGATATGTTTCCTGGGATTAGATCTGCCGGAAGGCAAGGTGAGGTATCAGGATGAACGGGTAATTAACCTGGATAAAAAATTTGCGGCGAAGAAAGTCACTCCCTTCTATGCGGAATTCATCAAGGATAACTGCGAGCAGTGCGATGGGTTCATAATCTCCCGGGAACATGTTCTGGATCTGCTGATCCTGGATATGGAAAAACTGGAAGCCCGGCGGGACAGAACCACGGATGATAGCGAAATACCGTTGCTGAGCCGTTGCCTGGAATATTTGGAGAAAGAAATACCGCTCTGTGAGGTTGAATTTACTCAGGAAGAATTAGCCCTCCTGAAAGCCTTGGCACCTTTAAGTTTAAAGCCCACTGTGATTGCCGAAGCCCCGCCCGAGGTCAATGACGCCATTGCGGAGGTCCTGCACAAGGCCGGTATCGTCTTTTTTTACACCGCGGACAAAAAAGAAGTGCACGCCTGGCCGGTAAAGGAAAACTCGGACATCGTCACCTGCGCCGGCAAGATTCACTCCGACCTGGCCCGGGGTTTCATCAAGGCCGAGATCGTGAGCTACCAGGATTTAATCGGGGTCTATAACTGGCAGGAGGCCCGCTCCAAGGGCCTGGTCAAGCTGGTGGACCGGGATTACACCATCCGGGAAGGGGATGTCATCGAGATCAGATTTAATGTGTAAATGCGTTTTTAGTTTTCGGTGGGATTTCTATTGAATTAAAGGGGCGACCCAGCGGGTCGCCCCTACGATTTTAAATCGGGCTTGGCAGGGCGGACCCAGGTGTCCGCCCCTATATTAACCCATGTTAATCCCGCCCCTTAACGGCAAAAATCTCCTTGAAAAAATCCTGCATGTACCGCCAGGAGCGCCGGGCGGCCCGGGCGTCGTAAGCGACGCCGGCGGCCCGGTTATTCGCCGTGGGATTCATATAGGCGTGCACCGCCCCGCCGAAAAAGACCATCTGCCAGTCGATCCCACCCTGGCGCATAGCCTCCTGGAAGGCGGTAATAGCTTCGGCCTTGACGTGGGGATCGTCGGCTCCGTGGAGCACCAGGATGGCGGCCTTGATGGACTTGAGCTCCTCCGGCTGGGGAGAGGTCAGGCCGCCGTGGAAGCTCACCACGCCCTTCAGGGCGGCGCCGGCATAGGCCAGTTCCAGGACGGTGGTGCCGCCGAAACAGAAGCCGATGGCCCCCAGACGCTGCGGGTCCGCCACCGAAGTTTCCGAGAGCACTTTTAGGGCCGCCTGGGCCCGGGCCCGCAGCAGCGGCTTATTGCCCCGCAATTCACCCGCCAGGCGGCCCGCCTCCTTGGGGTCCGTAGTCACCAGGCCCTGGCCGTAGATGTCGGCGGCGAAGGCCACGTAGCCCAGGCCCGCCAACTGCTCCGCCTCTTTTCGGGTGAAGTCGTTTAAACCCCAGTACTCATGGACCACCAGGACCCCGGGGCGCTGGCCCCGGACGGAGTCGTCATAAGCCAGGTAGCCCTTGCAGACGGTGCCGTCCTGCTGGTATTCCACGGTTTTGGTGACCAATTTTGCCTGCACCTCCGTAGCCAAGGTTAAGGCCAGGATCATCGCCAAAAATACGAGTACGCCTTTTCTCATAATCTTCCCCTGTGGTGGCACAGGCTTTCTTTGCCTGTGCGGCGCAGGTAAAAGCCTGCGGCTACCCATTAACGCAATAAGTACCCGCCATCCACGTAAAGGGTGCTGCCGGTGGTGAAGGGGTTGGTCATCAGATAGAGGACGGTTTGGGCCACCTCTTCCGGCCGGCCCACGCGCTTAACCGGCGCCGTCGCGGCAAAGGCCTTGAACAGGGCCTCTTTCTGGGCCGCCGGCATCCCGCTGTAGATGGGGGTATCCACCAGGCCGGGCGACACGGCATTGACGCGGATGGGGGCCAACTCCACCGCCAGGGCCCGGGCCAGTCCTTCGATGGCGCTGTTGATGGCGGCGAAGGTAGCCACCCCCGCCGGCGGCCGCTGGCTCCACATGCCGGCGAAAAAGACGATGGAGCCCCCGGGCCGGAGGCGGGGAGCCCCGTATTTCGCCGCCAGATACTGGCCCCAAAATTTGCTCTGGAAATCCGCCTGGGCCGAGGCGGTGTCCAGGGTCAGAAAGGGTCCGCCGTGGGCCGTGCTCCCCGGGGTGGTGAGATGGTCGAACTTGCCCACCCACTCGAAAAAGGCCTTGATCTCCCCCTCATCGCCGACATCGAGGGTGAGGCCCTCCACCTTACCGCCGATCTCCTTCTTGGCTTTTTCCAGCTTCTCATAGTGCCGGCCCCCGATGACTACCTCCGCCCCCCGCACGGCCGCGGCCCTGGCCGTGGCCAGACCCAGGCCGGAGGTGCCCCCGATGATGACGATGCGTTTGTCCTTCAGATTCATTGGCCTGCCTCCCTATCTCAAGAGCCCACTGGTCGCCCAAGGCGCCCGGATCCACCTCGGAGGAATTGGCGGCGAGAATGATTATGGACGCATGTGGCAGTGCACCTTGACGTCGATGCCGGCAATGTTGGCGGCCAGGCGCTTTATCCGGGACATCAACTCTTTGTCTTCGCGCAGGGCCCCTCTGAGATTGATAAAAATCTCGCCATTCTTTACTTCCACCTTGACGGAGGGGATTTCCTTGACCAGGGCGGCCTCGATCCGGGCCGCCAGAGACATGTCGTCCACCAGCCTTTGACCCTCGGGAGTAGTCTGGAAACAAGACCCCTTCACGGCGCACTTGATGATATCGACCGCTTCGGCCACCTTGATGCACTTGACGTTGATTAACAAGTCGTAGAGGCTGGGATCCCAGGTATCCGTGCCATAGATCTTGAGGCTCCATTTACGGCGCTCCTCGTCGTCCTTTAGCAAGATGCGCCTGGCCTCGTCGGCGGAGATATTTTCCCGCTTCATCTCCTCGGCCACCCGGGCCTCCAGATCGGCGATAATGCGCACTTTGAGGACATGGGGAATACTCTGCAGCAAGAAATGGCCGGCCAACCCGTGGTAGACCACATTGTCCTTCTGGACGTGCCGCAAGAGCGCCGCCCGGATATAGGCCACATATTGTTCTTTGCCGTAGGTAAAACGCTGCAGGATGGAGGGCGCGTCATGAATGGCCCGGATCAGCCTGATTTCCGGGATATTGAAACGCTCCGAGGCCTCCAGGAGAATATCCCGGGAGAGGCATTCGTAGCCCAAGGCCTGGGCCAGCTTTTCCGCGACCTCCTTGCCGCGACTGTAAGACCCTCGGGAAATGGTAATGATAGACATGATCGCTCCCCTCTGCTTGGAATTAACGGCTTGAGCCTGGCTCACCGCAAAATCAGTTACCGTCAGGTTCTGGAAACAGAAAGCTATTTGGGTGGCTTGGAAAACTCCTTGGCCACCACCTTACTGTTGACAAACTGTACGGTAATGACGGTGTCACCCCGGGCCCACTTGGACATGGTGCCCGAAAACATCGGGATCTCGAGGCCGGAGGCTTCGGTGGGCGGCCCCAGGATACCCTGCACCTCCTCCTGGGTCATGCCCAGTTTGATCCGGTCGAAATTCTCCTTGGTGATCTTGGAGCCGGAGCAGCCGATCAGGCCGACGATTAGTAGACCCGCCAGGAGTGCTCGGCAGAGCAGTGGCAGTCGGTAAAATTTCATGCTATTCCTCCGCAATTCTGGGGTGCGGTTTAGACCACCCACACCCCTTTAGGCGGCAGGGGCATCTCGCCGGATAATGGCGGGATTTGGCCTGGCGCAGTTCTTACCACCAGCTGCGGTGCCAGAGTCTTAAACCGCAATTTTGAGACCATCTTCGGCCCGAAGGATTTCTCCGGAATACTCCTGAGCCGCCAGGGCCACCACATCCACCTCATCGCAGGGCGGGTAGAAGTGGGTCAGCAGCAACCGCCGGGCCCCGGCCCGGGCGGCCAGACGCCCGGCGACAACTGGGGTCAGGTGTCCCGGCACCTTGTGGGGCATGGCCGCCTCCAGCACCAGCAGGTCCGCCCCCTGGGCCAGGGCCACCAGGGAGTCGCTTTCGTCCGTGTCCCCGGAATAGACCAGCGACCGGGACTCGGCCTCGAGGCGGTAGGCCAGGCTGCCCTCGGTGTGGTTGGTGGGGGCGCTTTTGACAGCCAAGCCCTCCCAAGACACTTCATCGGGGGCCTCCGGAGAGAGTTCTTTGAGCTGCATGAGGCCCTCGGGGGGCTCCACCCAGTCGCCGAAGGCCTCTTTGAGGCGGGCGTGAAACCCGGCAAAACCCCGGGCCGCCAGCAGCCAGAAGGGTTCCTTCCGGGTATACCCCAAGGCATAGCGGCTGGCGAAGAGAAACGGCACCAGATCCCCCACGTGATCGGGATGGCGGTGGCTCAGGGCCAGGATATCAATCTGATTGAAGTTAAGACCCCACTGCAGCATGGCGCGCAGGGTTCCGGCCCCCAGGTCCAGGAGCAGCAGCCGGCCCGCCGCCTCGCACCGCCAGAGCCGGCGAGCCCCGCCTTAAAGAAGGGACCCCAGTCCCCGAACCGATTACTATCAGTTCCACCTTCGGCTATCTTCCTTAGCATTTCATCATGGGTTAAAAAGGGAAACGGGGAAAGGTTGGCACCAGTCGCCCTTTTCCCCTTTTAACCTTTTTCCCTTTTCCCCCTGCCTTTTAAGCCCCGTCCACGTTGCTCATCTGTTTCACGTAAAACCAGTCTTCCGGCAGGGTCAGGTAGTTGTGCATATCCATCAGGGTGAGGAAATGGCCTCGCTCCTCGTGGGCCACGCTCATGAAGAACCGCCGGGCCAGGGGGTTGTTGGTCTCCCGGGCCAGCTTGGTATAGTAGTCGATGCCGCATTCCTCCATCTTGAGGGCGCTCTTCAGGGCCTGGAGGTCGTCCTTGCCGCCGGTACCCTGGTCGGCCTGGGTCATGGCCAGGACGCAGATATAGGGCTCGTGCTTGGGGGGGTTGAAGGCCGCTACGGGAGCAGTCCAAGTCGGGTCCTTCTCCAGGCTCCGGTAGATTTCGTTGAACTTCTCGATATGGTACTTCTCCGATTCCGCCAGGTATTCGAAGATCTGGCGCACCCCGGCATTCTGGACTTTTTTGGCCGCTTCCAGGTAAAACTGCCGGCCTTCCAGCTCCATCTGCACCGCGTCCTTCAAGGCCTGGAGCATGTATTCCTGCACTTTCATAGTTTGCCTCGCTCTTAATGTTGACTGCACGACAGGATTTATCCAAACATAAAACCGCCATGGCCCCTTGTCAATTCGGCGGGAGTCCCGATTTGCCCAACAAAAAAGGCGGGGCCGCCGCGGCCCCGCCTTGATGACTAAGACAATTTCCAGGATTAGTCGTCCAGCAGCAGTAAAAACAGGGTACCCTCCCCGAGATGGTCAATAATTTTCCCGCCGCCGAAGAGGCTGCCTTCCCCGGCCCTGACCCGGTGCATGTTGCCGTCCAGCATGGCATAGAGTTTCAGCCCGTTGAGATTCAGGGTGGTTCCCGGGTCTACCAGCAAGTTAGTTACATACAAGGCTTCGTGGCCGCCGGCCCGGTGGCCGTTGTCTATCAGGTCCACCAGCTGGGCCTGGGTGCCGGCGCCGATGATATCCAGCTCCGGCAAGGCGAAGTTGTTGGTCAGGCCGGTATTGGAAGCCCCATAATCCCGGCCCCCCACTTCCAGGCTCTGCCAGGGCCCCTGGCCCTTCAGCCTCAGGACACTGTTGGTTCCCCAATTCCAACTGGCAGGGTCGGTCTGGGCAAAAGAGAGATTCTTTTGCAGTTCGACATGGATGTTCTTGTTCACCGTTAGAGCGGCCAGACGGCTCATGGTCAGGTCCCCCATTTGCGCGGCATATACCGGGAAGGCGTCTCCCAGTAAATTCAGGGTGGCGCCGTCAGTCACGGAAACCGTGCCGGCGCCCAGTATTCCAGAGAGGGAAAGAGGGCCGTTGCTGGCGATGACGGTGCTATTATTAATGATCTTGCATTGTGCCTGTCCGAAGCCCTGGAGAATCTGGGGGGACTGCAGGGTGATATCGTAACAGGTGAGGTAATTGTCGGCGTCTCCCTGCATGGTCAGGCTGCCCGTACCTTGGAGGGTCAGATGGACGTACCCTCCAAGATAGCAAAAATGGCCATTCATGAAGATGGCGCCATTATTCACCAGGGTGGCATCGCCGTTATCCGGGCCAAAAGTTACATTATTCGCATCCGCCTGGCTGCCATTCCCCGCGGCAATATTCAGCGTGGTCCCGGAACTGAGGGTAAGGCTATTCTGAAAGTTCACATGCCAGGACCACCAACCCTGGACGATCTCAACTAACCCCGGACCGAATAAGGCGGCTCCCAGGTTGCTCCCCGCCAATGTGACCTTGCCGTCCTGGGGATTGATCTGGCCGCCGGTCACGTCGGCGCCGCCATAGAGTAACAGCACGTTGCCGGCGCCACTGGCGCTCATGGTTCCGCCGGTGTTATCCATGCCGGACTGGATATAGAGGTTTCCGTTGTCGGCGATGACCTGCCCCTGGTTGACCCCGAGGGCCTGGATCTGGCCGCCGCCCCGGATGGTGTGGCCGGCGGTATTGATAAACTTTCCCCCATTGCCGGCGTTGTTCAACGAATCATCGGGATAGTGTCCGCCCAGGACCAGGTTGCCGCTGCCATGGAGGGTTACCGTGTCTGCCCAGCAGCTCATGTTGCCGGTGTATCCGGGACCGCCGACCCTGATCGTCCCATTGTTGAGAACATATCCGCTTTCGTGGCGTGTTGAAACCAGAGGGCCGCGATGCCAGGGGTGCTGTAGCCAATCTTCAGGGCACTGCCGGGGCCCACCTCCAGTTGATGAATACCATCAATATGAGTCACTACAGCCTCATGGCCGTTGGCGATGATGGCTTGGTCGTTCAGACCTGGAAAGTATAGTGTTTGGATCCCAGTTGGTCTTGATGTCCCAGTCGCTGTCCAGCCCCACCCAGTTGTAAGTGGCGGCCAGACCGGGAGCCGGAGCCAGGAGTACCAGAACGCTCAGGAACAAAACGATTCTAGTCATAATTTTCTTTCCTCATCCACGTTGGCAGCCAAATGGCCCAGGCTCTGGTGGATTTCAGGCGGCGCCCTCTCAATAATTCAGTTATTGGGAACTAGCCGGCCGCCTCTGCCGGGCCCGCTGCCCCGGGCCTAAAAAAGATAAAAGCCTCACCATTGTCCTGGGGACCGGGGAGGCTTTTGATCTTGGGTCATGACGACCCTCCGTCGAAAAATACGCTTTAAGGAAGTTAATTGTTCACAGTTATTTGTAATTTAATTGCTAAACCTAATTTTGTCAAGGTGACTTTCAAGAGCAGGCGAATTCCCCCTATTCCCTCAGCCAGAGGTGGGATCGCCACCAGCCCCGGCTTGGTGCCAAACTTCCGGTTCGAAGCTTAGTCGCTCAGCAACAGCAAACTATTAACCGGCGCGGTAATAGGCTTCAGGGACCGGTTGATGATCTGGCCGCCGCCGAAAAGGCCGCCTTCCCCCGCCTGGACCTGATGGACGCTGCCGTCCAGATAGGTGTAAAGATGCAGCTGATTCAGGTTCAGGGTGGTCCCCGGGTCCACCCATAAAGAATTTACATAGAGGGCTTCGCGTTGGCCAGCCCGATGGCCATTGTCCACCTGATCGGTGAGATAGGCCCGAGCCACCGAAGGGGGGGTCAAATTCCACAACTCGAAGGCCGGCAGGGAGAAATTGTTGGTAAAACCCTCCGGTACCGCTCCCAGGTCCCGGCCACCTATCTCCACAGACTGCCAGTCGCCGTTGCCACCCATGATTAGGCCCGTGTTCGCCCCCCAGTTCCATTTGGCCGGGTCGGTCTGGGCGAAGGTGAAGTTGCCAGCAAGCCCAAAACCATGATTACTGCCTTCAACCTTGACGCTGGCCAGGGGGCTCATGGACAGGTTGCCGGCTTGCGCCTGGTTGTACAGTTCCAGGCTGCAGTTGTCTGCCACAGCGATCTGGCCGCCGCCCAAGACGCTGGCATAAAGTCGCAAAACCCCGTTGTTGGCGGCGAGGGTGCCATTATTCGTGGTCAGGCAGGCGATATCGACGCCGCCACCGCCTAAGTAGATAAGACCACCAGCTTCGAGACTGGCGTTGGGGGCCACGGTGATCGTCCCGGTCCCGGTGACACTAATTTGGGATCCGGAGCTGGCGGTAATAAATTCTCAAAGAACCGTTATTGGCGGTGATGGCGCCGTTATTGGCAATATTTTTAAAGACCAAGGTGCCGCCGCCTTCGATGGTATGGCCGGCGCCATTTTCCAGGGGGAAATAGCCGTTCGAAATCATATAATCAGACCCGGTAAAGAGGTTGTTCAGATCACCCCCCAGGACGACCCGCCCCGTGCCGGACAGCCGGGCATTTTTGGAATTTAGCTGCGCCCCGCCGCCGGTGAGTTGGATGACGCCGTGGTTGACAATGGTGGAGGACGGGTCCGTGTCATGGACCGCGGTGCCGAGATTTAGCACCGGTCCCGCCCCCACGGTGACCACTGTCCCCGCCGGCAGGGTGACCCCGTCACCAAACCGATTAAATTGGAGGCTGTGAGGATCCTGGGTCACGGCCCCGGGACCCAGGGTCAGGTTGCTCAAGAGCACCCGGTCCAGGATCACCTGGCCCTCCCCGGGCACGATCTGGCCGCCGGTAACGGTGGCGCCGAGAAGGTAAAAGGCGTTGCCGGGCCCGTTTACCAGCATGGTGCCGCCGGTGTTATAGATGGTGGCGCCGATGTAAAAGGTGCCGTTTTCGGCGATGATCTGGCTCTGGTTGGTGAGCCAAAAATCGATCTCCCCCGCCCCCCGGATGATATGGGGGGCCTGGTTGATAAAGGTGCCGCCCCAGCCGCCGTTGGTGAAGACATTGGCTCTATTGACCAGCACCACCTCGCCGCTGCCGGTAAGAGCCACCGTGGATTGGCCGGAACTCAGGGCCCCTGAAAACGTCCCGGCGGAGTCGAGCCGAATAGTGCCGTTGTTGACCACCGTGACCGCCTTGGCGGCATTATCCAGACCCAGGTTTAAAATACATTTCAGGGTGTCGCCGGAGTTCACCGTCAACCCGCTGACTGGGACTCCGCCGAGGCTTATAGCCTTGATAAAGCACGGTAACGTTGCGCGCCGGCGCGGCGTCGATGGTCACCGTGTCCTCCCGGGGAGGCGCGGAGCCGGGCACCCCGTTAGGGGTCCAGTTGCCGGGGGCATCCCAGAATCCGTCATCGGTACGGCTCCAGACAAAATCCAGCGCCTGGGAGTCCAGCGGGATCAGCACCCAAGCAAACATCAAGGCCAGGATCAGTCCAAAGATTTTTCGTGATGACATCTTGCCGCCCTCCATGACCGGTCAGCCCCACTGAACGGTTCGAGCTGATCTCTTTAGATCAATTGATTTTCACCCTTGAGAGCCTGTGTGATCCAATCCGTCGCCAACCCGATGGTTTTTTCAAGAACATATTAATTATTTTAAGGCGAATTTTAACTTTTTCAACGACTCGTTCTCAAACTTAGGAATAATTGCCTTCCTGGGCCTCGATCAGGCCTAACGGCGCTTCCGCAGACTCCTACCGTTTTCTTGTCTCGCAGCCCTTTCCATGGTAAACAATCGGCATGAGCCAGTCTCTGGTCACCCTGCTCAAGGCCCGCCTGGCCTCGAACCCGGCCGACACCCAGGCGCCGCCGGACCTGGTGCCCGCCGGGGTGCTGGTGCCCCTGTTCTTTAAGGACCGCGCGGCCCATCTGCTCTTTACCCAACGCACCTTTACCGTCAAAGACCACCGGGGCCAGATCTCCTTTCCCGGGGGCGTGCGGCATCAAAGCGACCCGGACCTCAGGGCCACCGCCCTCCGGGAAACCCAGGAAGAAATCGGCCTCGACCCCCAGGAAGTGGAGGTGCTGGGCGGGCTTGAGCCGGTGGCCACCATCACCGGCTACCGCATCACCCCGTTTGTCGGGTTGATCCCGCACCCTTACGATTTTCACCCCAGCCCCCAGGAGGTCAAAAGGCTGCTGCTCCTCCCTCTGGAGGGCTTTTACCGAAGCGAGCGCTGGAGCACCGGGGTTTACCATTACGGGGGCCGCGCCACCGGGGTCTATTACTGGCGCGCCAACCAGGAAGTGATCTGGGGGGCCACCGCCCAGGTCCTGTTGAACCTCCTGGCCCATTTGGGCCAGCATCCCATACCGGGAGATCATGATGCCGCCTCTCTGGACTGATCTGGCCGCAGCCGCGGCCCTGGTTAAAGACGGCGACCTGGTGGCCCTGGCGGGGCACACCAAGGCCGCGCCCATGGCCCTGATCCGGGAGCTCATCCGCCAGGGACGGCGCAACCTGGGGCTGGTCACGGTGCCCACCGGCGGGCTTAACGTCGACCTGGCCGTGGGCGCGGGCCTGGCCGACCGCCTCCATTTCGCCCAGGTGGTGCTGGAGGAATACGGCATGGCCCCCAACTTCCGCCGGGCGGTGGAGCAGGGGATTTTGGCCTGCCGGGAGTATCCCTGAGGCGCCCTGCTGCGGGCCCTCCAGGCGGGGGGCATGGGCGCGCCGTTTCTGCCGGTGCGGGGGATTTTGGGGTCGATCTATCCGGAGGTCAACGACGATTTCCGGGTGTTCCCTGACCCGTTCAGCGGCGAGGAGCTGGTGGTGGTCAAGGCTTTGAAGCCGGACGTCACCCTGGTGCACGGCGGCCAAGGCGATGAGGCGGGCAACATCCTGATTCCCCGGCTGGCGGACTGGCCCCTGGCCATCCGGGCCTCGCGCCTCGTCATCGCCACGGTGGAGGAGCGGCTGCCCGGACCTCTAAAAGAAGATGCCGATTGGCGGCTCATCCCGGCTATTCACCTCAGCGCCCTGGTCCAGTGCCCCGGCGGCGCGGCGCCCACCGGCTATCCGGGGTACTATGATTTGGATGAGGAGCAGATCGCCCAATATCTCAAAAGCGCCAAGGACCCGGCGGCCTGGGGCGAATACCTGCAAAAATACGTCTATCAAGAAAAGTAGGCTGCGCCCAGCGCACCAGTAATGCACAGGCGGGACGCCAGTGCTACCAAGGATAAAGGGGCGACTCACAGGTCGCCCCATTCTTTTACTTGGATCTACTGCGTCCCTGTCCCTACTGTTTACTGTTTCCCCTACCCTGCCGCGCCCGTTGACCCCGCCGTTTAGGAGGCGCACCACCGCCAGGTCCGGGAAGTAGTCGATGATGTTGAGGCAGCCGTAGTTCTGGTCCAGGCGGAAGAGGCGATCCAGGGGCAGGCCCATGGCCTCGCTCAGGATGACCCGGTTGAGGCCGGCGTGGGCTACCAGGAGGAAGGCCGCGTTGGCGTGGCGGGTCAGCAGCTCCTGGAGCTTGGGCAGGGCCCGGGCCTTGACGTCCTTCAAGCTTTCGCCGCCGGGGATGCGGAAGTTGGCCAGGTCCCGGAAGCGCTCCTCCAGTTCGGCGGGGTACTGCGCCATGATCTCGGCGAAGGTGAGGCCCTCCCAGGAGCCGAAGTTGACTTCCCGGAACTCGGGGATGGCCTGGGGTTTAAGGTCCCGGCCCCGGCTGATGAGCGCGGCGCCCTTGATGGTGCGGGTGAGGTCCGAGGAGTAGACCCCTTGCAGGGGCGTGGCGGCGAGTTGGGCCGCCAGGTCCTCGAATTGCCGGACGCCCTGGGGCGAGAGGCCGATGTCGTTGTGGCCGTGGTAGCGGTCGGTGTGGCCTTCGGCCACCCGGCCGTGGCGCACCAGATAGAGGCGGGTGGCGGTCAGGGAACCTTTGGCGCGTTGGGCTTGGAGACGCATGATGCCTCTATTTTAACCGCAGATGAACGCCGATGAACACAGAAAAAAAGCCGCGTTTAGCCGCGTTAAACTGCGGTTATTTGGGTTAGACTCGTTCACAAGTAAATAATTATCCATGATTTCAGCAAGATAGCCGCAAGAAAAGTGTGCACGACGATATCACCAATAAATTTAGGATGTTAGGCATTAGCAGAGCAATAATTTGGCTGTCTTGATGCACTGTTTAGACCTCAAATGGCTCAATCCTGTTCCGGCAGAATAAAAAGTGCCGCAGTTTGATTCGTATAAGTACCTTATTTTTCCATATTATTATCGCTGCCGGGGCGTCCATTTACCGCTACGCGCCTTAAAGGCGCCGGGGTTGTACCGCTTCTGCGCCGCTTGGGGCTGGCGAGGCGAAGGTGGAGCGGTAAATATACTGGTGGAGATAGCATATTATGGGAGCGAAAAATTGCCAGAAAAGAAAAGACAGTTGGCGAGCAGATGGAGGGTTCAAGGTTGAGAAGTTCACGCCGGCTATAGCCGTCCGCCTATCCTTAAAGGCCGCGCCGAGCAGGTTATCTCTTGGCAGCTTTCATCGCTTCGACGATTTCCTGGGTTTCGACACTGACGCGGGTGACGCGCAGGAGAAGGTCGATCACGTGCTCCTTGTAATCGGCGAAGCGGTAGGTGTTGAATTTTTCGCGAATGGTGGGGTCTTTGGGGGTTTTTTCTTTGTACTGGTCAAGAATCCATTCCAGGGCCGAGCGGTTGCCGAGCTTGTAATCCCAGGCGGCCTTGGGAATGCCGGTTAAGTTGCGTTTCGCTGTCCAGAATGATAAGGCCCGCGTCTTTATCAGCCTTCAGCATGGCCTTGGGTGGCAAACCGGCCTGGCGGGATTTGGTATCGGGAACATCAAGGCGCTGGAGCGGCCAGGGTTCGACCGTTTCATAGCCGATATGCAGGTCCATTAATTTTTCGCCCCAAGCGGCCCATTGCCAGAAGTCGGCATAGAAGGGCAGGTGCGGAAATTCGCGCCGTAAGTTGAGGGCGTATTTTTCGCGATAGATCGGATCGTGCAGCACGCCATAGACATAATGGAAGATAGCGTCTTTGGTGATGAGCCGCTTTCGGCTTGCCTTTCCCTTTTTCATAGTGATTCTGAAATTGCGTCAGCCCCCAGTCGGTAATGTTGTCAGTTTTTATCCCTTCAAGATATAATCCAACGGGGTAAGCAATTGGTTGGCATTGTCTAATGAGAGAATCGTAGAGGGCCGGTGTCAACGAAGTCGAAAAAGAGAAAAATGGTAATCGTCCACCAGTCAGTAAAACAAATAGCACTGATTTACACTCAATTGTCTGGCCAACAAAGATGCTATTTGGTGAAAGCATTTCGTTAAGTTGCTTGGCTAAAATAACAATTGTTTTTTAACATAAGGACGATAAAGCGACTTCCCTAATATTATTAGTAGAATATGCTATGGTGTCCCAATTTCATAGATGCTTTTTAACTGCACGTGTCCATTTGATCGTCCTGAGTCAAGAAGGTCGTCTAAATTATCATTGTATTGCGAACTTTAACAGAAGTCTTTCTAATTCTGCATTATAAATATCGATAAAGTGAGTTACCTTATTTATTAAGTTCTATCTGTATTATAGTCAGTAAACCCAATCATCGCGTGTAGTAACAACTCCAAGCGAAAATAATTTGAAAATCGCCTTTTCCTCTGAAAGTTTTTTCGCATGTTTTGGTTAGCTTACTGGCGACGGGAATCAGCGTATCAAAATCATTGTCGGTAAGATTGATCCAGTTGCTATTGTTGTCCGGGGTAATTTCCTCAAATTTTATCGTTTGGAATTTCGCGCTGCCCAGAAAAGCCAGCTTGTCCAAGGCCGTTTCGAGTTGGGGACGGCGCATATAATAGATTCTGCTTCCTGTCGTGCGAGCGCGTTTCACCAGAAAGCTGATGGCCACACCGGTCTGGATGCCGAAAACATTATTTTTGGTTCCCGAAAGGCGCGGATCGGCGCGCACATCTCCGCCAAGATCGACTACATAAATATGATT
This sequence comes from uncultured delta proteobacterium, assembly GCA_963796215.1. Classification (GTDB taxonomy): domain Bacteria; phylum Desulfobacterota; class Desulfobaccia; order Desulfobaccales; family 0-14-0-80-60-11; genus JAPLJC01. The sequence continues at coordinate 141,678 of CAWCKU010000013.1, forward strand.
AAATTCTTGGCCGACGATTTTTCTAAAGCCGTCAAAGGTGCGGCTGTCGATAAAGCTGCGGTTGGTGACGAAGGCGATGATCCCATTTTCATCCACACGGTCCGAGGCCCAGCGGAAAAAGCGGGCGTACATGTCGTAGAGCTTGGTTTTTTGGGCGGTGCTGGCGGCGATATAGGTTTTTTTGATGCGCTGGTCGATGTCCGGATATGTCCGGTTTTTGTTGTTTTCATTCTCATTAAGCTGATTGGCGTTATAGGGCGGATTGCCAATAATGACGCTGATTTTGCGCTTGTTCTGGCGGCGGATGCGGGCGACGTTTTCCTCGCTGACGCTGCCGAACAGATTGTCCACGTGCCCGAAGTATTTACGCAGCCCGGCGACGTTGTCCAGGGTATCGACAAAGCAGAGATTGGGAAATTCCTCGTACTCGCCGGTGAGGGCGGCATAGGTGGCTTCGATATTCAGGTTGGCGACGTAATAAGGCAGGATAGCCACTTCGTTGGCGTGCAGTTCCTCGCGGTATTTATATTTCAGTTTGGCCGCCTGGCCACGAAAATGCTCCAGCAGCTCGGTGATAAACGTCCCGGTGCCGCTGGCGGGGTCGAGAATCTCGACATTTTTATCGATGAGTCGCTTGCCGAAATGCTGTTGACAGAGCCAATCGGCGCTTTCCACCATAAAGCGGACGATCTCGTTGGGCGTATAGATTACGCCGAGCCGGTCGGCAGCTTTGGGATTATAAACCTTGTAGAAATTCTCATAGATGATTTTCAGAAACGACTGCTTTTCGTGGTGACTGGAAATCTGGGCGGCGGCGGCGCGGATGGCGGCATAATAGGGCTCAAGCCCCTTCAGGGTTTTCTTTTTCACGCCGCCGGTGAAGAATTGGTCTTCAAGATCATAGAGTTTCTTCGCCACATTGTTCTGACGATGAAAATCATCTTCGCCAAAAACCTTGGAGAAAATATCTTCCGTGAGGATGTGCTGGATCAACATTTCCCGCACATCGGCATCCGTCACACTGGGATTGATCGTTTCCTGAGCATGTTGCAGAAATGCTTGGGCCCCGGCCTTGAAGGCGGAGTCGCTATCGTAGCCATTCTGGATCATCTGCCGCAGGGCTTCCAAGACGGCTGGCAGGTCGGTCTTGAACTGGGCCACCGCCTGGCGGAATTCAGCGATTTCGGCGCGTTCATAAGCAAAGAACAGCTTCAGAAGCTTCTCAAGCTTTTCCGGGTCATCGGCAGCACAGCGTATTACTTCCTGCCGGTCTTGGATCAGAACCGCATGACGTGAATCTTCAAAAATAATATTGTCCTGGGGATAGCCGCGCCGGAATTTAATCTCGATTTCGGCATCCAAATCGTCTTTTTCGTCTTTGGCTTCCCAGTATCCAAACGGCAGGCGCAATTCATGCAGCAGGGCGCCGTCAACCAGACGGCGCTCTTTCGCCGGGGTGATGATTTCATATTCCGTCACAAACACCAGATCGTGCGACCGGCCCCATTCCTTCAGCAAGCGTTTTGAAGGCTTCCCGCACCACGGTTTCGCGGCTAGTGCCGGAAACTTTGCGCAGATCGTGAAGTTCGTTAAGGTATTTCTGGATTAGAAGCTGGCTCATTTTTCTTTTTCAACTCGATCCCAAGTTTAACTTGGCGGAAAAATTGGCGTTTCCAAGCTCAGCTTGGAAACGAGAAAATAAAAAAATTCATTTTGTCCAATACAAGCACACAAAGGGGGAAAAATCAAGGGTTGGCCAGGGATTGTGAGGAACTCGGATTTAGGAGATTCTTCGGTCGCTTCACTCCCTCAGAATGACAGATTTGGGGACTTGCGCGTAAATTTAAACCAATTGGCCCTACTCTTCCAGGATGACGTTGTTGGGGACGACGACGATGCCGTCTTCGGTGACGTGGAAGCGTTTGGCGTCTTGTTGGGGGTCGGCGCCGATGTGGAAGTTGGGGGGGATCTTGACGCCGTCTTCGATGATGGCGCCGTTTGACGGTGGCGCCGGGGCCGAGTTCCACGCCGTGCCAGAGGATGGCCTCGTCCACCGCGGCGCCGCGGCCCACGATGACCCCGGGGGAGAGCACCGCCTGGTTCACCGTGCCCTCGATGGTGCAGCCCGAGGCGATGAGGGAGTCGCCCACCGCCAGGCAGGCGCCGGGGGAGATATAGCGGCTGGGGGGTAAGAGCTGCGGCCGGCAGCGCATCGGCCAGTCGGCGTCGTAGAGATCGAAGGTGGGGGTGCGGCCCAAGCAGGTCGTGATGGGCCCGGTAGTAGGCGTCCAGGAGACCGATGTCCCGCCAGTAGCGGGGCGTGCCGTCGGGGTCGGCGAAGTTGAAGGCAAAGACCTTTTTGCGCCCCACCATCTGGGGGATGATGTCCGCGCCGAAATCGTGTTTGCCCGCCTTCTTCTTGGCGTCCTTGATGATCTCCTCCACCAGGGTCCGGGCCCGGAAGATGTAGACCCCCATGGAGGCCAGGGAATAGTCCGGGGAGCCGGGCATCCCCGGCGGTTTGGCGGGCTTCTCCAGGAAATTCTCCACCGCGCCCTCAGCGTCCACCTTGAGGATGCCGAAGGAACCGGCTTCGGCGCGGGGCACCGGCACCGCGGCCACGGTCAGGTCGGCGTCGCGGGAGAGATGGGAATCCAGCATCTCCCGGTAGTTCATCTTGTAGACGTGGTCGCCGGAGAGGATCAGGACCTGTTCGGGGCGCTCGTGCTGGAGCAGGGTGAGGTTCTGATAGATGGAGTCGGCGGTGCCCCGGTACCAGCGGCTCACCATGATCTGCTGGGGGGGCATGGAATAGATGTACTCCCCCAGGTCGGGGTGCATGATGTCCCAGGCGGCCCGCAGGTGCTGGTCGAGGGAAAAACTGCCGTACTGGGTGAGGACGTAGATGCGGCGGATGCCGGAGTTGAGGCAATTGGACAGGGTAAAATCGATGATCCGGTAGATGCCGCCGAAGGTGATGGCCGGCTTGGCCTTGTCCCGGGTCAGGGGAAAGAGGCGCTCGCCCTTGCCGCCGGCCATGATGATGGTGGTAAGCTTTTTCAGGGCATCGATCATTTGCTGGTCAATTCTTTGACTTTGGCCTTGAGTTCGCTGAGATCCGAAGATTTGACGATGTAGGCGTCGGCGGCCCAGCTCATGAAGCTTTCCTGGTAATGGGTATAGGCGGAGTTCAAGATCACCGGCAGGCCTTCCTTCAGCCCGAGGATGCGGGGCAGGGCCTCCAGGCCGTCCATGCCGGGCATGCGGATATCCAGGATGACCAGGTCCAGGGCCTCCTCCTGCACCATCTTCAGGGCCTCCCGGGCGTTGTTGGCGGTCAGCACCTGATAACCTTCGTCGACCAACTCGTCTTTTAGCAGGGTGCGGATGGCATCGTCGTCATCCACCACCAGGATAGTTTTCATCGGGAACTGCTCCAGGATATTACAGATTTTGGTGATAGTCTTATATATATGCCCTCCGGGGGGCGGGGGCAAGCTCAGGGGAGAAAAAAAGTAATCAGTGATCAGTGATCAGTTAAAACCATAAAACCCTGGGATTTTACCGCCCGCTAATTTACTGCTCACTGCTCACTGCTCACTGATTACTGATTACTGATCACTCCTCCCGGCGGCGGCTGCCAGTTATCCCCCAGGAACAGGGGCAGTTCGGCGGCGCAGATGGGGCCCGGCCGGATGGTCCAGCCGGTGAGGTAGCCGGCCAATTCTTCCCGCAGGGGAGCCAGCACCCCGGGAATGATGAGCTGGCGGTGATGCACCCGGTCGGCCAGGTTCCGGGCCTCGAGGGCCTGGTCCAGGCGCTGGGGGGTGAAGCTGCGATAGATCATGGCCATGTCGGCGGTGTCGCCCCGGGTGTCCACCTGGAGCAGGAAAAAGGGGCTGACCGTCAGGGCCAGCAGGCCGGTGAGCACCGTCAGGGTGAATTCGCTGTTGCCGGTGACCAGCACCGGGGCCTCGGGGCCCGGATCGTTGATCTCGAACAGGTCGGGGGGCAGCGGCCGGGGGAACTCCAGAGACTGGATGGGCGGCAGGATCTCAGCGGCCCGCAAGGCGAGAGACAGGGCGTAGCGCTTGCCGGGGCTAAGATTGGGGCAGTCCTGCAGGCGGATGACGCCCTCCATGAGCTTCGCCGCCAGTTGGGCGCCGTCGGTCACCCCGGCGCCCCGGCAGTCTGCGGCGGAGAGATAGGGGGCGAGGTCGATCCGGTCCACATAGAGATTGGCATAAAGCATAGGAGCTCCGGGGAGTTGATCTGCCTCCAGCCTAACAGGAATGCGGACCCCGGGTCAACCCGGCAGTGAGCCGTGAGCAATTATTGAGGTGGGCAGGGGCGAAATTCCCGGCCCCGGGCCGCAATATTTTTCGGGCACCAGCTCCCGGACTAAAGAGAATGCTTGCTTTTTTCACCATTTTCCTGTAAACATCATAAAGTTAACGGGCGCCACAGGCGCGACTTGGTAAAATAAGGAGTCCTTCCCAAGAGTAACCGGCTTAATTTACGGACAAAACAGGGTAAAGGAGCAGTCCCCGCCCGGGGCCGACGTGGCTTCGGGGGGGCGGGTTTGACCCCAATTTTCGGTATTTAGACCAACCTCCACTCACCCCCGTTTCTCCCCTTTATCCCAGCCTCCCAGGCCCCGGAAGCCCTTGGTCCTAACCTCATGGCAGCCAGCAACCCGCTCATTTGTCAAATTCTGCCGCACCTCACCCGACTGACGCCCTACCAGGCTGGCAAGCCCCTGGAAGAACTTGAACGAGAATTGGGATTAACCGACGCCATCAAGCTGGCCTCCAACGAAAACCCCTTGGGCCCATCCCCCAAGGCCCTGGCCGCCATTCAAGCCAATCTCGAAAGCCTCCACCGTTACCCCGACAGCCACGCCTATTACCTGAAAGAGGACCTGGCCGCCTATCTGAGGGTCTCCCCCCAGCAGCTCATTTTCGGCAACGGCTCCGACGAGATCCTGGACCTGCTGATCCGGGCCCTGGTGCCCGCCGGCGGCGAAGTCCTGAGCACCACCCACACCTTCCTGATGTACGGCCTGATAACCAAGGCCGTCGGTGGTGTCTTCCGCCCGGTGCCGCTGAAAAAATTGCGGGTAGACCTGAAGGCCGTGGCCCAGGCCGTTACCAGCCAAACCCGGCTCATCATCCTGAACAATCCCAACAACCCCACCGGTACCGTTTTTTACCGGGAGGAGTGGGAAGAGTTTCTGGCCGCCCTCCCGGCCAACCTCACCGTGGTCCTGGACGAAGCCTACCTCGATTTCGCCGACGACCCCCGGGTGCCCTCCGGTCTGGCCTACCTGGCCGAAGACCGGGCCCTGGTGGGGCTGCGCACCTTTTCCAAGGCCTACGGCCTGGCCGGTTTACGCATCGGCTACGGCTACGGCCCCAGCCCGCTCATCGACTGCCTGAACCGCCTGCGGATGCCCTTCAACATCAACCGGCTGGCCCAGGTGGCAGCCCGGGCCGCGCTGACCGATACCGATTTCCTGGCCCGCACCCTGGAGCTGGTTCTCAATGGCAAGGCAGAGATTTGCCGGGAACTGGGGCGCCTTGGCCTGGAATATGTTGCCACCCAGACCAACTTTATCTTGATCCGGGTGCCTAAACCGGGACGGCAGGTCTTTGAGGCCATGCTGCGCCAGGGGGTCATTATCCGGGCCATGGACGCTTATGGTTTGCCGGACCATATCCGGGTCAACGTGGGCTTGCCGCAGGAGAACCGCCGCTTCCTTGAAGCCTTACAACAGGTGTTGGGGATAAACGGCTGAGTGGGAAAACGGGCCATTATTACCATCGATGGTCCGGCCGGAGCCGGCAAGAGCACGGTGGGCCGGCGGCTGGCTCTCGCCCTGGACTATCTCTACCTGGATAGCGGTTCTCTTTATCGGGCCGTGGCCTGGCAGAGCCTGCGCCGGGGTCTGGACCTGAACGACCCTGGGGTGATGGGTGAGTTTTTGCCGGGCTTTAAGCCGGAAATCAAGGCCGACGGCGCGGGTTTTCACCTGTTCATCGAAGGCCGGGAAGTGCGGGAGGAAATTCGCACGCCCGAAGTGAGCCGGGGGGCCTCGATAGTGGCCAAGCTGCCCATGGTGCGCCGGTGGGTCAAGGAACATCTGCGCTGGCTGGCCCGCAATGGCGGGGTGGTGGCCGACGGCCGGGACCAGGGCACCGCGGTCTTCCCGGAGGCAGGGTTTAAGTTTTATCTGGATGCGGCGCTCCGTACCCGGGCGGCCCGACGGCTCCAGGACTGGCGGCGGGACGATGATCCACCCTCTCTGGAAGAGGTCATGCGGGAGGTGGCTGCCCGGGACCGCCAGGACGAAACCCGGGACGAGGCGCCGCTGAGGGTGCCGCCGGGGGCCGTGGTCGTCGACACCACCGACTTGAGCGTGGAGCAGGTGGTGGAAAGGTGCCTGGCCGTTATCAAGGGCTTGGGGTAAAAGGCGAAAAGGGGAAGAGGGGAAAAGGAAAAAACAAAGGCCTTTCCCTTTTAACCTTTTCCCCCAGGGAACGATTTAAGAACACTAACCGGCCCGGGAGCCGGAAAAAATAAACCAATAACTGGTACTAAAGGAACAGGGGGTCAACCTAACATGGAAGGTATGGAAAAAAACGAACTGACTAACCACACCCAGCCGGAAGAGATCGAGGCCCGGCCGCAACCCGAGGTCGAGGCTTCGGCGCCGGCAGCCGCTGTAGAGGCTGCTCCGGAAGAGACTTCTCTGGAAGAGGCCTCTTTAGAAGAGACTTCTCTGGAAGAGACTTCTTTGCAAGAGGGCTCTCCGGAAGAGGCTCCTCAGACGGAGGCTTCCCAGGCAGAAGCCATGCCGGAGATGTCGGATATGGAATCCATGAGCGAGCTCTACGAGGAGAGCCTCAGGCGAGTTCAGGAAGGGGAAGTGGTCAAAGGCCGCATCGTCTCCATCACCAAAGACTTCGTGATGTTGGACATCGGTTACAAATCCGAAGGCCAGATTCCCATCCACGAATTCACCACCCCGGAAGGCGAAATTACCGCCGTAGTGGGCGATGAGGTGGAAGCCTTGATGGAGAGCCGGGAAGATGAAGAAGGCGCGCTCATGCTTTCTAAAAACAAGGCCTCGAAAATCAAGGTGTGGGAAGAAGTCAGCTACGCCTACCACCACGACACCGAGGTGATGGGCACGGTGGTGGCCAAGGTCAAGGGCGGACTATCCGTGGACCTGGGCGGCATCATCGCCTTCCTGCCCGGCTCCCAGGTGGATCTGGCCCCCATGCGCCATACCGACCATCTCATCGGCGAGAAGTTCTCCTTCCGGGTCTTGAAGTTCAACCGCAAACGGCGCAACGTGGTACTCTCCCGGCGGGTCATGCTGGAGAAGGCCAAAGGCGAGGCCAAGGCCACCCTGCTGGCCACTCTGGAAGAGGACAAGGTTCTGCAAGGCGTGGTGAAGAACATCACCGATTACGGGGTCTTCGTGGACCTGGGGGGGCTGGACGGCCTGCTGCACATCACCGACCTCTCCTATGGCCGGGTGCGCCACCCCGCCGACCTCTTCAAGGTCGGGGACACCATCGACGTCAAGGTTCTGAGCTTCGACCGGGAAAAGGAACGCATCTCCCTGGGTCTGAAACAACTCACGCCGGACCCCTGGAGCCTGGTGGAAGACAAATATGCCTTGGGCACCCGGGTCACCGGCAAGGTGGTGAGCCTCACCGACTACGGCTCCTTCGTGGAGTTGGAGCCCGGAGTGGAAGGCCTGATCCATATCTCCGAGATGTCCTGGACCCGTAAGATCCGGCATCCTTCCCAGGTGCTCACGGTGGGCGACGTGGTGGAAGCCACCGTCCTGGAACTGGAGCCGACCCGCAAACGCATCTCCCTGAGCCTGAAGCAGGTGGAACCCAACCCCTGGGAAGTCATCGGCGAGAAATACCCGGTGGGTTCGGTCATTGAAGGCAAGATCAAGAACATCACGGACTTCGGCATCTTCATCGGCATCGACGAAGGCATCGACGGCCTGGTGCACATCTCCGACATCTCCTGGACCAAGCGCTTCAAGCACCCCTCGGAGATCTATAAGAAGGGCCAGGTGGTGCAAGCCAAGGTCTTGTATATCGATAAAGAAAACGAACGCTTTTCCCTGAGCATTAAAGACCTGAGCCCCAACCCCTGGCAAACCATCGACCAGCGCTTCCCGGTGGGTTCCGCCGTGTCCGGCCCCATCACCAACATCACCGACTTCGGCCTCTTCGTGGAAGTGGAAGAAGGCATCGAAGGGCTGATCCACATTTCCGAACTGGGGCGGGACAAGCAGAAGATGACCGCTCTCAAGGTGGGGGACGTGATCCGGGCCAAGGTGATCCACGCCTCGGCCACCGAGCGCCGCATCGGCCTGTCCATCCGCAAGCTGGAGACCGACGAGGAGCAGTCCCATTACCGGGATTACATGCATTCCCGCACGGAAGCGACCACCAACATCGGGGACCTGATCCGGGAGACCCTGGAAGAGAAGCAGACCAAGGATAATAACGGGTAACAGCCAAGACTGATGAAATCACACCCCCTGATAACCGGTTGCCTGATCACTGTCCTGGTGATCCTCTTCTGCGTGGGCGTGAGCGTCATCGCCTTTAAATTTCTGGGTAAAGGCAGTATGGCGTTAGTGAGCGGGGAGAAAGTGGGCGTGGTGGAAATCAAGGGCCTGATCACCGACTCCAAGGCCGTCCTCAAGCAACTGGACCGCTTTAAGGAGGACCCGGAGATCAAGGCCGTGGTGCTACGGATCAACTCCCCGGGAGGCGCCGTGGGCCCCTCCCAGGAAATCCTGCGGGAAGTCGAGAAAGTCCGGCAGAAGAAAAAGGTCGTGGCCTCCCTGGGTACGCTGGCCGCTTCGGGAGGCTACTACATCGCCTGCGGCGCCGACCTCATTATGGCCAATAAAGGCACGGCCACCGGCAGCATCGGGGTGATCATGCAGTTCACCAACGTCGAGGCCCTGACCAAGAAGGTCGGCCTGGACTTCTTCACCCTGAAGTCCGGACGCTATAAGGACGTGGGCTCCCCCTTCCGGGCCATGACCCCGGAAGAGCGGGAATACATGCAGCATCTGCTGGATAACATCTACCAGCAGTTTTTAAGCGACGTAGCCCGCAATCGCAAGATACCGCTGGAGAAGCTGAAGACCCTGGCGGAAGGCAAGGTCTACACCGGCGAGGAGGCCAAACAGGTGGGCCTGGTGGATGAGTTCGGCAACCTACCGGACGCCATCGACAAGGCCGGACGTTTAGGCGGCATCAAGGGTAAGGTGGAAGCCGTCTACCCGCCTAAGGAAGGCTTTTCCATCCTGCGTCTGCTCCTGGGGGAGGAGGCCGAAGAGACCCTAAGCAACCTAACCCTAGCCCTCCCCTACCCCGAGCCGGCCTTTTTGCCGACCTGGTTTAAGTAAGATATTGCACCACAGAGACACAGAGGGCACAGAGAAAAGAGCCTAAGCCTTGGCGGGTGGCGCCAAGGCTTTATTTTATTAGGGCAACCTGGCTCTGCTTGGCTAGCTGGGTCATGAGTTACAAGTCACTTCCTTCCCAGGTTAACCAGATATCTTGTATAATATCGCCAATCATGCGAATGGGCCGATAGTGACAAGTAATCGCCAGCCTCGATTATGCGGCAGCCCAACTCGGCCGGTCCAAGATTGCCATATCCGGACAATTTACAAAAATATCACCCCGGAGAGTGATGGGCCTAACATCTGACGCCAGAGTCCATCTAAGATAGTAAGAAGAGGCTGGGCGAGAGGCGGCCGGGGAAGGGTATAAGGGTCGCGCTAACCCAGCGCCGAACCGAGAATCCACCTAAACAGGCCTAATGATGAATCAGTCGGATAGTATTCGGTCTGAAAGCCATTTTTTTTCACTGTGGTGACCAAGTCCGTCGCCTGATCTCAGCTAATATTCCCGGCAAACCGGCCACCCCTGGAGCCGGAAAGTAGGAGGTAAGATGAAATCTGAAAGAATTATGCGCCTGGCCGCTGCGGTCACGATTATAACCCTGATGCTTCTGGGACTGGCGGGCAGTTCGGCTGCAGCCCCCCAGGCCTCTTCGGCTCAGCTCAAGGCCACCCAGCAGATCAGAGTGCCGGCAGCCCAACTCCGCACCGCCAAGCAGATGGCTGCGGCCACCGGCTTGAGGCCGACTGTTCCGGCACAGCGGCCCCGGCCGAAACCCTTCCTCACCCGCCTGGACGCGGCTGCCTATCGGCAGCTGAAGGCCAAGGCGGCCCAGAGCCCCGGCCGGCCGGCCCCGAAGGCCCCCCAGATCGCGGTCCCTGAGACCTCCGTAACCAATACGGTTAATTTCGCCGGCGTCGATGCGGCCACCGCCGGCTATTACCCGCCGGATACCCACGGGGCGGCGGGCCGCGACTATTTTGCCGAGGTCACCAACACCCGTCTCAATATCTATCAGAAGGCCGCTCCCAATACTCCGGTCGTTAACATATCCACGGAGGATTGGCTCGGCGTCCCAGTCCAAGACCAAGGCTATTTCGCCAACCCGCGGCTGATCTACGACCCGGTTTACGACCGCTGGATCTTTTTGGTCACCCAATTCCGGACTCAGGGCGACCCGACGCACCAGTACTTATACCTGGCGGTCTCCCAAACCTCCGATCCCACGGGTGATTTTTACCTCTACACGATCGATGTCAGCGATGACAGCGTGGGGCCCAACACCCACTGGGATTATCCCCAACTGGGCCTCGACCGCAACGCCATCATCGTCACCGGGGACCTTTATGATTTAGATACTGGCTCTTATATTGACAGCCGCATGTTTCCCGTGGCCAAATCCCTGCTCTATAACAGCCAGGCCTTCACCTTGAACCTGTTTACCGGCCTGGATGGCACCCTGGCGCCGCCCATGGTCCTGGATGTGAATCCTTATAGCTTCCTGGTGACGGCGGATTGGTATACCTACGACAATTACGTCACCCTCTACGCCCTGCAGGGCTCCGATACCGATAATCCCTTGGTGTTCACCAACTACATCCCGGTGCCGACTTTTTCGTTGCCGCCCTATGCCCTCCAACCCGGCACCGACATGGTGCTGGATACACTGGACGCCCGCTTTGCGAACGCCAGCACCCAGATCGGCAATTCCCTCTTTCAGGTCCATACCATCGATGTTGACGGCTTCGCCACCCCTAAATTTTATGAATTCAACACGCTAAATAATAGCGTCAGCCAAAGCGGCACCTTTTACGGCAGCCTCACCTCTGACGACTTCAATGCCAGCATTGCGGCCAACCGCCGTAAGGATGTCTTCGTTACCTGGTCTTCCGCCGATACCACCAATAGCGTCAACGCCCAGGTGCGCGTTGCCGGACGCCTGCATACCGACACCCCGGGCGTTATCTCCGGCGGCTCTTCGCTTTACGACAGCACCACTTATCTGGCGGGCGAACCGTCGGATTGGGACCCGTCCGTCCAACGGTGGGGAGACTATTCCGCGATCTCCCTGGACCCCAGCGACCCCAAGGGGGCCACGGCCTGGATTGTCAATGAGTATGTGCTCACGAACGACCTCTGGGGCAGCCGCATCGGCAGTATCAGTCTGCCGGCGCCGAACGGCGCCACCCCGGCCATCAATTCGCTGTTATTGCTGGACTGATTTGGGAGAGAGCCGACTAGTATTCAACGACCTCGGGTGCGGCGTCCGGCGGACTGGAGTTATCCTGCGGGCGCAGAAATCTCCCAAAACGACTGACCGCCGTCTGGCGCCCAGCGTCAAACGAACTCTGGCCGGCGCGCCAACTTACCGGCAGAAAACCCCAGGCGGATCCGCCTGAGTCTCAGCGGCGCCGCGAACCGGAGGCGGATCGTCTGCCAACCGGTCCCGCACCCTGAACTAATGCCGAGGCAATCGGGGAGCCGAGATCGGCTTTGACCTCACGGGAGCCCTGACCATAATGCGCTGGCGCCTGGATTCCCTTATTTAATTAGCTTGACATTGAGCAATTTTCTGGTAAAATTTTTAAAGTTTAGCATGTCAGACTGAAAGCCGGGCCACGAGTCCTGGACAATGATCGGACGGGAGTGCTAATGCTCTCGGCCGATTTTTTTTGCCTGACTGCTGTGCGCCCTGCTTTTTTGGCGGGAATATCTTGTAGCATCAAGAAAGAGGTTTCAACAATGAAGGTAACTGGTACGGTTAAATGGTTTAATGATTCCAAGGGTTTCGGTTTTATCTCCCGGGAAGACGGCCCCGATGTCTTCGTGCATCACAGCGCCATCCAGGGCGAGGGCTTCCGCTCGCTGAGCGAAGACCAGGCGGTGGAGTTTGAGGTAGTCAAGGGTCCCAAGGGCGATCAGGCCCAAAACGTAGTGAAACTTTAGGCGTCAACGCCTGATGGCCGGAACTCCGGTGGTCTCTGGATCATGGAGTTCCGGCACTTGGACCTTAGAGAGGTAGAACTTGGCTAAGAACCGTTACGGCTGGCAAAAGCGGGCCAAAGAGATGGCCCGAAAAGAGAAGAACGACGAAAAAATGAAACGTCGCCAGGGCAAAGCCATGGCAGCACCGGCGGAGGACCTGCCGGAGGTGATGATGGATGTTAGTCTGGACGAGACCGACCCTGTCGGAGAAGGCCTCCAGCAAGGTTCATAAGGAGTAAGAAATGGCTATGAAATTATACGTGGGCAACCTGCCCCACCAGATGACCGAAGAACAATTGAACACGCTTTTTTCCGAAGCCGGCTATGTGGCCTCAGCTAAGATCATCACCGATCGGCAGACGGGCCAGCCCCGGGGCTTCGGTTTTGTAGAGATGGAAACCAAATTGGAAGGCCAGAAGGCCATTTCCATGCTCAACGGCCGTGAGGTAGACGGGCGGCCCCTGGCTGTCAACGAAGCCAGGCCGCAGACGAAGGGCGGCTTTGGTGGGGGCGGCGGCCGCGGTGGCGGTTACCGCTAAGAATCGGCGTTCAGGCGGCTGTAAGTCTGTTGCCTGCCGTTTCCAACCTGATAATCAGGAAAATTAAGAGGCGGCCTGCGGGCCGCTTTTCTTTTAAGAGGCTGAATATAATGGTTTAATCCGGCCAGTCTAGTTCTCTTCGGTCAGCCGGTAGCAAAGGATTGCTATGCATGTCTTCATGGTGTACGTCAGGGATGAAAATTTTTGCCAGCTACTCCCGGAGGAGCTGAACAGTTCCCGGTCTGAAGATGGCCGGATCAAGGTGATGGCCTTTCCGCCCTTGGGAATCCAGACCCTGGCGCCGGTTCTGCGTCAGCATGGCCACCAAGTGAGGCTGTTCGATACCTGTCACCCGCAAATGCAGGCGGAGCACCTCGCCCAGGCGGTAGAAGAGGAGCGCCCCGACGTCGTGGCCCTCTCCTGCCTGTCGACGACCACCTATCCGGCGCTCAAAGTCCTGGCCAGGCGGCTGAAGTCCGCCGCGCCGAAAATCCCCCTGATTGCCGGCGGCCCCTTCGCCACCATGAATGCGGACCGCATCCTGAAGGACTGCCCCGACCTGGACTGCGTGGCGGTCGGAGAGGGCGAAGAGCTGTTGCCGGACTACCTGGACCACCTCGACAACCCAGGCGCCGTGGCCGGCCTGGTCTGGCGTGACGCCGGGGAGATTGTCAGGAACACCGCACGGCCGCTGCTCCAGGACTTGAATCAGTTTCCTTACCCAGACCGGACCAGCCTGCCCATCGACTACATCGAATCCTTACCCCTGGACGTCCCCGCGGTCCTCTCCCTGGATAAATTCTGTACCATGCAGACTTCCCGAGGCTGCCCCTATTCCTGCGTCTACTGCGATATCCCGGCCCTGTCCCAGGGCAAATGGCGCTACCGTTCCGCGGCGCATGTTTTGGGAGAAATGCAGCAACTGAATGATCTGGGCTATGGCTCGGTTTACCTGACCGATGATCACTTTCTCTTGAACCGTAAGCGCATCGGCGAAATTTGCGAGGGCATCATGGCGCGCCAGCTCAAGTTCCACTGGGGCTGCGAAGGTCGGGTGGATGCAGTGGCGGTGGATCAACTGCCGCTGATGAAAAAGGCCAATTGCAATTTCCTGGCCTTCGGGGTGGAGGCGGGTACGCAAAAGGTCTTGGACCGGCTGCACAAAAAACAGACCCTGAAACAGGTGGAGCACGCGGTCAATGAAGCGAAGCGGCATGGCATCGACAGGGTGCACGGCTTTTTTGTCATCAGCTCTCCCGGCGAGACCGAAAAGGATATCATGGCGAGCTTCCGTTTTGCCGCCCGGCTGAAGCTGGACACCTTCGGCTTCAACCGTTTGTGCGCCTACCGGGGCACCCCCTTATGGCAGGAATACGTCGACCGCGGCATCATTGACGACGAACGCGATTGGGACAAATGGTTCAAGTGCTCGGACATCGATCCCACCGCCCTGTCCAGCGCCGCGGTAAACCGGGTCCGCATGAAAGGCTACGCCTTGCTGTTTGCCCGGCGGATTTTCTGGCGTCCCCTCCGCACCTATAAGCTCTTGCGCCTTTTCGGCAAGCATATGAAGAGGTCCGACATCTGCAAAATGCTCTGGAGCCCTTTTCGACGGCGGACCTTGAGCCGGAAGCCCGAACTCCCGGCCATGATGATCGACTTAGGACTCGAAGAACCCCTCAGGGACATCGTCTCCAGCACATGAATCGCACTGTCCAGTCCTTGGTAAAAATTGACCGGGAGGGCAAAGCGCATTTACTTGCGCGGTTTCATCAAACCCCAAAATCTCTGGTATTAGTTCTTTGGCCTGCGTCTCAGGAAGGGCAAGGCAGCGGTTCATAAAAGATTCCCGGCCTCGTCAGGATGAGAAAAAGGTTCAATGATATCCAGGATTCCTGCAAATCCGCCTGCCGCAAGGTCGGGATCGTTGACTGCCGCTTCCATGATCTGCGGCATACTTTTGCGTCCCACATGGTGATGAGAGGGGTAGGCCTCAGGGCGGTCCAGGAACTCCTGGGCCACTGCGACATGAAGCTCACCATGCGTTACGCCCACCTGGCCCCCGGCCATTTGCGGGACTCGGTGAACGTCCTGAATGATTTAGGGGGGGGAAGCAAGGGGAGGGGAAACTCTTTGGAGAGCCAAGGTTGATCAAGTCCTGATTATCCACAAGGTATTTATACCAAATTAGGTCGGTCAAACCTGCAACTCCCTGATATTGGTTTCAATGCTTAGAATTCTTGTATTCAAATATCTCAGGCCGTCATTTTTTAAACAGTCTATGCTCCTCTTTAAACGCGGTCCTGAATTGGCTCTTCTTTTGACAACTCCCTTCTCTTTGTTCTGTTAGGAATTCCCACCACGTTGGAGCAAAGAAAACGTTTTCCAAATATTCAAAAGCTAATCTACCAATGGCATCCGGTATTCTTCTTCATTAAGAATGCAAAGAGATTTCATGAAATTTACTGATGCCCCATCAGGGTTATCAATTCAGGCAAATATAGCTGCTCCACCACTATCAGTTACAATTATTGATAAATATATTGTTTCTAAAGGAACCTTTAAATTAAGGCGATTTTGATGTTGCTTATATTGAAAGTCATATTCCGGATTAAATCAACCACTGCACAATATATTGGGGATTGAATCAAATTTCAATGCAAAAAACTTTAGAGCCTCATAATCCTTATTCAATAGACAGCTATCAAAAACTTTCTTCCTTTCCTCCATTTCCATTACAGTCTTTTTGACCCCAATTTGCGCAATTTAAGCATGCTCTGTATCTCTATTTGGATAGGCAAAGAGAGACCTGCATCCATTTCAGGAAAGATGTCACTGCTATCCAAATCAGCTCTTTTGGTAAAGAGCTCTCTGGAAAATGCCCTATAAGCAAGCAAGAAACACTTTTCCGGTGTTGCGCTGAATGGTTCTATTTCTAATTTCTTAAATGTCTCGGAGTCGTGTAAGCTACAAAATCCAGTAAATGTTGAGGCATGCTTTAAACCAATAAGATTAGGAATGATTTTTCCGTCATTATCAATCATCATCTTCATTGTTGGTTTAAAACCATAAACATGACCTTCTTTTGCAATTCTTGAGAGACCGCCAGATCTTTGGACAGTATGAGCATTTACAATATTTCCCTTGCATGACCCGATTGAGGCTTCCGGATGGAGACAATATTTGCGGCCAAAATGTTTCTTGATCTTTTGCTCATAATCGAATGGATTTATTCTTGGCATGTTTTCCCGGCCCAAATGACATTTTTTGTATTTCAGGCCTGAACCGCACCAACATGGATCATTTCTTCCTACCTTTTTCATTCTTATATTCCTTAATCAAAATATACCAAAATCAAGTCTGAAATTGAAAAGGGGAAAATTCTCCGACACCGAATGACCTTGAATCGCAGCCTAATTGGTTGGACCATATGGTTTGAGGCGCAAAACTGCCTGAAATTGGTCAGGGCAGGAAAGATGGAGTTTTTGAGCTAAGCTGAATATTTTGCTTAGAACTTGTCTTTAATTCCTACTAAACTGGTATGGGAAACTTTTGGGAAATTTTTCCGAAAACGGCCTTTTGGAAGGAATTGTTAAATCGGTAACTTATTGAAATAATTGGTGCCTGGGGCCGGACTCGAACCGGCACGGCCTTGCGACCGAGGGATTTTAAGTCCCTTGCGTCTACCCGTTCCGCCACCCAGGCAGGATGGTTATTTCAATAGGATACCTCATATTTGGGCTTACCGGAAAAGGCCTGGTGAATATCTAGGTTGAATATTATAGCCGATTTTCGCCTACCAGAGCCCGCAACTCATCCTGGCTCACTGGGTTATAGCGCTTGAACCCACTCAGGGCCTTGTGCCCGGTAGCGGCCATTATACGGAAATAGTCGTGCCCCTGCAACCGCCATTTATTGATTGCCGTGTGTCTCAGATCGTGAAAGGTAAATTCTGCTATCGTGGCCCGGCGGCAAGCCGCTTCAAACACTTCCCGGATAGCTCCCGGCTCCCGGCGTCCACCAAGCAGCCACCGCTTGGTGCGGCCCTGCCCGGACATCGCCGTCAGGCTGAGGGTCTTCAGCCCAGAAAGGCAAACCCCGAGATGGGTCCCATAACCCCCCTGGGTCTTATGAACAGGGCGGACATTTTTTCAAAAATCGCTCCCGGAAAAATCGAGTACCCCGTGATGGGATTCAAGGCCATAAATTTTATAAGCAAAATGTGGCTGGGGGGCGAGGCCTTCAGGGCGATTCAAGCATTTCACCGGCACCCCTGACCTTCCCCCTGGCTGTCATTGTTGCGGGGCGCAGTGGGTCTGTGAGTGGCCTTCAGTACCGTAGATTTATCAATGGGCACGGAAAAGAGATTACTTCCCCCTCACCCTAGGCCTTGTATCTTAGGTTTGCGGAGATTCCATGTTCCTTGAACTCCCTTCCTTGCAAATTCGGGCTCAGGGGCTCAGGCGACTGTTCGGGTTGAGGTCAAGGGGACGTGGCGGCCACGCTCTCAGCGGTCTCAAAGGACCCAGGGTTGGGACGGCCTGCCACGCCCACAATCATGGGTCCAGGTCTGGGGCAGGTCCCAGGGCCTGCCCCAGACCTGGACCTCGGGAAACCATGTCTCTTTGTCAATATTAACTTTGATCACCGCTACCAATCAAGCGCATCTTAACCATGTAGCTACTTCTTTTCTTTCTTGGGCGGGGCGGCGGCTTCCTGCTTGCACATGGTGCCGGACTCGCCGCAGGCGGTGCACTTCTTGGGTTTGCAGCGGGTCTCCACGTTGCTGCCGCATTTTTCGCAGGTAAAGGTGGCCATTGGGGTTCCTCCGATTAAAAAGATAGTTCAAGGTTCAGGGGTTAGGGGTTAGGGGTTAGTTGTGGTCGTAGGGCGCACCCCACATTAAACCCAGGCGAGACGCCGGTGCTACCAGGGACCAGATTTTTTCGGCGGCCAGGGGCAGACTGAGAAATTATAAGCCACGCCAAAGCCTGCGGCTACTGAGATGGCGGGCGGGGACGCCCGCCCCACCATTCTTCCTTGATTGCAGAATTAACCGGCTTCGGGCTCCGCTTTCTTTGCTTCAGCATCCTGCACCTTGGCCAGAATTTTCTCGGTTAATTCCGGCAGTTGCTCAAGGAGTGCCTCAAAAAACCCGCCTTTTTTGAGGCCATGGAAGGAGATCTCGTCCCCCTTGATGGCAATAAAGGCAACGGGAGTGACCATGACGCCGCCGCCACCGCCGCCGCCCTCTCCCGTCTTTTTGTTGTCGCTGCCCTGGCCGCCGCCGGCGCCGACCCCCAGGGAAATTTGGGAAACCGGGATCACGGTGACTTCTCCCACCTTAATTTCTTTCCCCATGATGGTCTCGGTTTTGGCAATGGTCCGCAGTTCCTCCATCAGTTTGCCGATAAGCTCTGAAGCAATGATAGCCATGTGATTAACCCCTTTTCACCTGGTGCTTGAGATCCCAGGCGAATCTAATGATATTAAGTAATGGCAGACGGATCAATAGGTCAGCCAGTTGCAGCGCCAGCCGATAAGGATAAACCGTCACCCAGATCTTGGCATAATTGCGCTGCTCGAAGTTCACCGACAGGTCCACATTCTCCAGGTGGATATTGGTTAGCACGCCATAGAGCACCCCGTTCCACATGGGATCGGGCAGCGAGACGGTGGCCTCGGAGTCCCGGAAGCTGAGGGTCCTTAAAACTTCGAGGACAAAGCGCCCTAGCCGGTTAAGCAATTCCCAGACTAAATCCCGCTTTTGCCAGAAGCGCGCCATTATGGCCCTGGCATAATTTTTCTTTTGGGTGGTTTTTTTCCTAATTTTTCCCGGTTTCTCCTGCCCCAATCGCGTGGTTAGGTCAGGCCCAGCCAGCGCACCTGGAACCATTTTTCGACGGAATCATAGCCCAGGGAGATGGGGACTGCCAGGATGACCAGCACCCAGCAGAAGGACAGCCAAGAATAAAATAACCTAAATAGTTCATAGGGAAAGTGCTATTACTGGGGGCTAAAGAGGATTGCCTTCACCCCCACCCCGGCCCTCCCCCCTCCAGGGAGGAGAAGAGGTCTAGCAGACCCGTTAGGGCGATCCGAGAACCGCTCCTACTTTCATAGGTCCACCAGTGGCCGCCTCTTATCATGCCTTATTCCTCGGGGCGGGAAGGCAATCTCCAGGGCCTGGTCCAATCTCTCCACCGGGTGGAAGGTGAGCTCCTGGCGCACCGAGGGCGGGATCTCCTCCAGGTCCACCTGGTTTTGGGCCGGCAGGATAATTTCCTTGATGCCGGCCCGGTGGGCGGCCAGGACC
Source organism: uncultured delta proteobacterium (assembly GCA_963796215.1). Lineage (GTDB taxonomy): Bacteria > Desulfobacterota > Desulfobaccia > Desulfobaccales > 0-14-0-80-60-11 > JAPLJC01. The sequence continues at coordinate 160,976 of CAWCKU010000013.1, forward strand.
TTGTTCTTGATGCCGCCCACCGGCAGGACGTGGCCCCGCAGGGTGATCTCGCCGGTCATGGCCAGGCCCTTCTTGATGGGCCGGTTCGACAGCAGCGACACCAGGGCGCAGAGCAGGGCCACCCCGGCGGAGGGCCCGTCCTTGGGGATGGAGCCGGCGGGCACGTGGATGTGGAGGTCGGCTTTATCGAAGAAGTCCTCTTCGACGCCCAGAAACGGGGCCCGGGCCCGGATATAGGAAAGGGCCGCGGTGGCCGACTCCTTCATGACGTCGCCCAACTGCCCGGTGAGCCTGAGGCTGCCGGTGCCCGGCATCCTGAGGACCTCGATGAAGAGGATGTCGCCGCCGCTGGGGGTCCAGGCCAGACCGGTGGCCACCCCGGGCTCCGGGTGCTCCAGGGCGGCGTCCCGGAAGAACTTGGGCGGACCCAGGTAGGGGGCCACGTCTCCTTCATTAATCGCCACCTGGGTCTTGAGGCCTTCGGCGATCTCCCGGGCGGCGCCCCGGCACAGCGAGGCGATCTCCCGCTCCAGGTTGCGCAGCCCCGCCTCCCGGGTATAGGAGGCGATGACCAGGCGCACGGCCCCGGGCGCGATGTCGAGCTGCTCGGCGGTCAGGCCGTGGGCCTCCAACTGCCGGGGGATGAGATAGGAGAAGGCGATCCCCAGCTTCTCCTCTTCGGTGTAGCCCACCAGTTCCAGGACCTCCATGCGGTCGCGCAGGGGCGGCGGGATGGGGTCCAGCAGGTTGGCGGTGGTGATGAACATCACCTTGGAGAGGTCGAAGCCCACGTCCAGGTAGTGGTCGGAGAAGGAGTTGTTCTGCTCCGGGTCCAGCACCTCCAGGAGGGCCGAGGAGGGGTCGCCGCGAAAATCGGCGCCGAGCTTGTCCACTTCATCCAGGATGAAGACCGGGTTGTTGGAGCCGGCCCGGCGGATGGACTGGATGATGCGGCCGGGCAGGGCCCCGACGTAGGTGCGGCGGTGGCCCCGGATCTCGGCCTCGTCCCGCACGCCTCCCAGGGAGAGGCGCACGAACTTGCGGCCCAGGGCCCGGGCGATGGAACGGCCCAGGGAAGTCTTGCCGGTGCCCGGCGGCCCCACGAAGCAGAGGATGGGCCCCTTCATGTCGGGCTTCAGCTTGCGCACCGCCAGGTATTCGAGGATGCGCTTCTTGACCTTCTCCAGGTCGTAGTGGTCTTCGTCCAGGATCTGCCGGGCCTGGGCCAGGTCCAGGTTGTCTTCGGTGGACTTGGACCAGGGCAGCTCGATCATCCATTCCAGGTAATTGCGGATCACCTGGTGGTCCGGCGAGGTGGGCGGGGTGCGCTTGAGACGGGTCAGTTCCCGCTCCGCCTCCTTCAGGGCGTGGGGCGGCAGGTCCGCCTCTTCCAGGCGAAATTGCAACTCGTCGGTTTCCCGCTGCTTTTCTTCCCCTTCCCCCAATTCCCTTTGCAGGACCTTGATGTGCTCCCGGAGGTAATACTCCTTTTGGGCCTTGTCCATCTCGGTCTTCACTTCGGACTGGATCTTTTTGCCCAGTTCCAGGATCTCGATTTCCCGATTGACCAGGGTCAGGACATGGAGCAGGCGCTCTTTGACGTCGAGGGTCTCCAACAACTCCTGCTTCTCGGTCTTGGAGATATTGAGGCTGCCGGCGGTGACGTCGGCCAGGATCCGGGGATCGCTCAACTCCCGGACCAGGCTGCCCAATTCGGCCGGCAGGCATGGGTGAAAGCTCCATCATCTTTAAAAAGAGGCCCTTGACGTTGGAGACCAGGGCCTCCACCTCCAGGTCGGGTTCGTATTCCTCCGAGATGGGGTCGATCTTGGCGGCGAAATAGGGCTCGAAGCCCAGCCACTCCTCCACCCGGAAGCGGTACAGGCCCTGAACCAGGAGGCGGACGGAGTCGTCGTCAGCCTTGCGCATCTTCAGGATGGCGGCGGCGGTGCCCACCTGGTAGAGGTCATCGGGGCTGTAGCCCTCAACCTTGTTGCCCCGGCTGGCCAGGACCCCGATGATCTTGTCCTGGAGGAGGGCTTCCTGCACCAGCTTCTGGGCCGGCTCCTCCCACAGGACCATGGGCATGATCAGGCGGGGAAACAGCACCAGGTCAGGCACCGGCAATATGGACAGCACCCGGGGGCTGGGGTGGATTTCCTGCTCCCCCAGCAGCGAGGCTTTGATATCTTGTTCTTCTAGAGCCATGGTTTCTCCGTAAGTGATTATTCCTGGTCGGCCTGCTTCACCGGAATCTGGCGCACTTGCGGGGCCTTCCGGGGCAGGTCAATTATTAGAATGCCGTCCAGGAAACCGGGCCTGGACGCCTTGTGGGTCAATGGGAATGGGCAGGATAAAGGAGCGCTCGAAGGCGCCGAAGCCCATCTCCAGGCGGATGAAGCGCCGGATATCCTCCGGCGGCGGCGGCTGACGAACACCTTTGACGACCAACTCCTGTCCGGCCAGGGAGAGGGAGAGGCTGTCAGGTTTGACGCCGGCCAGTTCCAGGCGCAGCACCAGGCCCTGGGCCGTTTCGTAGAAATCGGCCGCTGGACGGAAGTGGATAGAGGCCCGGTGGGACTCGCCCAGATGGTCCAGGCGGCAGCGCCAACGCTCCTCCAAGTGCTCAAAGTCGCGGATAATTCTGATCCTGATGAGGCGGTGCATCGTTCTCCTCGATAATTTCACTTTCTTCAAGTTAATAATTCTAAAGTTAAAATCCAGGGGCTGCTGGTTTTCTATGAATAGATGAACGAAAATTATTTCTGATTCCCCTGGGCGAGTGGGCTGAGGTGCGGGTGGTGTCGGGGCTGCTTGCGAGCCGCCCGACAATGCCGATTGCCCTGGTCCATGACAGCGTGCCAAGGGCGGTTCGAGAACCGCCCCTACAGAGCTGCCGCGCCTTGACCGGCACGGGAAATCCTGATAGGTTCCCAGGCATGCAACCCGAAGTTTTTTGTCTGGGGGCCATCAACCTCGACCTGACCTATCGGCTGGACGATCTGGCCGGGTTCCTGCAGGAGTGGGGCACCGGATTGACCCGCGGCGGGGAAGAAGCCTTGTCCCGGACGGACGAGGCCCGGCTCCGGGACCTGCTGCCCCAATTCGGCCCGGCCTACCGGCCGGTTCTGGTGGCGGCCAGGCGGCCAACACCGCCTATGGACTGGCCCGCCTCGGGTTCCCGGTGGCCCTGGTGGGCCGGGTGGGGGCCGACTCGGACGGAGATTTCTTGAAGGACGGCCTGAAGGGCGTCAATCTGGACTACACGGTGCAGGCGGGCGAAAGCGGCCGGGCCTATATCCTCCTGGACCCGGAGGGCGAGCGCACCATCCTGGTGACCCCCAATACCAATGACGATCTCCGGGAAAATGATCTGCCCTGGGAGGCCCTGGCCCAGGCCCGCTTTCTTCACCTCACGCCTTTTGTGGGCGACGGGCCCCTGGAACTGCAGCGGCAACTGGTCCTGCGCCTGCACGGCGGACCGCGCCTCACCTTCGATCCCGGGGAACTCTACGCCCGCCGCGGGCTGCGCCGCGCTGGAGGATTTGCTGGACAACGTGGAAACCCTCCTGGTGACCGAAGCGGAGTGGGCCCTGCTGGGGGGCGAGGCCAAACACCATCCCGTCTGGGCGCCGGCCATTGTCCTGATCAAACGCGGCCCCCTGGGGGTGCGCTTGCTGACCCCGGTGAGATACCTGGACGTGCCGGCGGACTTCGAGGGGCAGCCGGTGGATACCCTGGGCGCCGGGGACGTCTTCGCCGCCGGCTATATCGCCGGGCTCTTAACCGGCCTCAATCTCCCCCAGGCAGTGCGCCTGGCGGAACACGCCGCGGCTTACAAGTTGGGCGGCGCCGGACGAGAGGGCTACCCGGATAAGAGGGTATTGGAACGGATCATCGCCCGATTGAGGTGAACACATGACGGGGATGGGAGAACAGCCCGGTCCCAGGTTTCCGGCCCCCAGGTCTTGCTAATCCCCCTGCCTCCCTTTAGAAAAGGGGGGGTAATAATGAGGCAACCAGGTCTTTAATCCGGCTTTTTTGTAGGGGCGCACCTGGGAGTGCGCCCTTAATCCGGGCGGACACCTGGGTCCCCGCCTACATAAACGGCATCTAATAACCATTCGAGGAAGAGATATGCTCCAGATTCAACTGGATACCGCCTGCGAAGGGCCGCTGGCCCTCAATGACAATGCCTTTGAGCTTTGCCGGGAGTTCATCAAGCCCCACGGCGACCGGTTTTTTTCCCAGGTGAGCCGCTATGGCGATTACCTGGCGGATATGGCCAAAAAGCCGGAATACCAGGCCGGGGACACCCTGAAGCTCATCCTGCCGTTTCTCAAGGCCCACGGCGCTGACCAACGCCATGAGCCGGGATTTTTCCAGCCAAAACCTCCGGCTGCTGGCCGGAGCGGAGGAGGCTTACAAGTTTTTGCACCGCTTCGGCTTTCCCATCTTCGCGCTCAGCACCAGCTATCGCCCGTTTGCCGAAGCGGTGGGGAGCAAGCTGGGGTTTGACACAGAGCACGTCTTGGGCACCGAGTTGGACCTGGACCGCTACCCTTTGTCCCCGGCCGAAGCCGAGGAACTGCGCCGCCTGGAGGAGGAGATCGCGGCGGCCCCGGCCATCGAACTGCCAGCCGGGAGCCAGCTCTCTGGAGGCTCTGCCCGCACCGGTGCAGGAGGCCATCGCCCGGCTGGACCGCATCTTCCGGGAGCGGCTGCCGCAGCTGGAGATCGGGGCGATGCTACCGGGAGGTCAAGCCGGTGGGCGGGGCCGAAAAGGCCAAGGCCGTGACCGACAGCCTGGCCTCACAGCGGCCTCAAGCTGGCGGATACCATCTACGTGGGAGACAGCCGCACCGACGTCCAGGCCTTTGAGGCGGTGCGGGCCGGCGGCGGCCTGGCCATCTCCTTCAACGGCGACCGCTACGCGGTGAAGGCCGCGGAAGTCGTGGTGGTGTCGGATTGCGCCTGGTCCGTCGGGATGCTGGCGGCCATCTTTCGGCTGTGGGGTAAGGATGGCGTCCTGGAGGTGGCCGCACCGGAACGGCGCGACAAATCCCGGGCCCTGGTGCTGCCGGAGGAGATGATCGAGCCCATCGCCATGGGCCTTCAGGGCCACCAATTCAATATCTATCTGTCCACTGGCCCCGACCTGGAGAAGCTGATCCAGGAGAGCGAGGCCATGCGGGCGAAGCTCCGGGGGGAGGCCAGCGCCGCGCTGGGATAAAGGATTTTGTGGGGGAGGGCCAGGGAGCTGTAAGGCTCCCTGCCCTCCCCCCACACCCCCTCCCAACCCGCAAAAGAAGGGCGACCTGTTGGGTCGCCCTTCTTTTGTTGGAATCAGGCTGGAAATAAATTTAGGGGCGGTTCGCGCACCGCCCCTACCCTACTGCGTTTCACGTCCGGCCAAATTGTTTAACTGACCCAGGCTTAAGCCTGGCTTATTTTCCTGCCTTCTTATGATACTTGCCCGGTTGGGCGCTGAACTCCTCCTGGCACGCCTCTGAACAGAACCAGTAGGTTTCGTCTTCAAAGTCATAGGCGAATTTGCCGTGCATGGCTTTCAGGTCGAGGTTGCATACCGGGTCCACTTTACAGACGGGCCTGGCCCCTTTCTCAATGAATTTCTGCGGCTGGGCCGCGAACTGGTCCTTGCACGCCTCCGAGCAGAACCAGTAGGTTTCATCTTCGAAGTCATAAGCAAACTTACCGTGCATGGCTTTCAGGTCGAGGTTGCACACCGGATCCACGTCGCACTTGGGTTTGGTCTCTTTGGCCATGAATATTCCCTCCTCCGGATTTCTTGTTTAGAAAATAAGAACCAGACGCCGCGGCGTCAAGGAAGGAACCTGAAAACAAGCAAAGGAGCCTGGGGGGCTTACAGAGGGGCGCCCTGGCGGGAATAGCGTCTTAAAGTCGCTCAGTTCGATGCCGGCCGCGACCAGGGCGTCCCGCAGGCGGGGGCTGAGGAGGGCGGCCAGTTCTTTCTGGCGCTGGTACTCCGGAGCCCAGCGCTGCAGCTCCGCATCGGCGTACATCCCGGGATGGCAATAAATCTCGGTGACCCCGGGCTTCAGATTCTTGACCAACCCGAGGAGATACTCTTCGGTCATGCGGCCGTCGTTTAACAGCCCGAAAAGCTGGTCGTTGCAGCTGAGCCCGGCGTCCTTGAGCTGCTGCCGGGCCCGGCGGCAGAGCCAGGCGAAGATGAGCCCCTGCGCCACCTTGGGGAGGGGATGGTCCGGGGCCAGGGCCAGGGTGGTGCGCCAGTCTTCCCAGGGCAGGCGCGCGGCTGGGATGCCGTATTCCCGGGCCAGCTCCAGCACCAGGGGAAAGATCCTGGGATGCAGATGCAGGTTGACGTGGCCGTTCAGATGCCAGGGAGTCAGGCCAGCCTTCAGCACCGCCTCGATCTGGGCCGCCAGTTCCATTTTGATCTCCGGCAGCAGGCCTGGTTGCCAAAAATAGCGCCAGCCCGCAGTCACGGGATGGTTGTGGAACCGGCCCTGGGTATCCACCAGATGAGGAATCTTTTCGGGGGGTAAAACGGACCGGCCCTGAATCAGGGTGAGATGCACTCCCAGGCAGAGGCCGGGAAGTTCCCGGGCCAGCCGGAAAGCCGCTTCGATCTCGGGCGCCGCCGCCATCAGGCTGGCGCACCGCAGCAACCCCCGGCGATGGGCCAGGGCCACGGCGCCATTCAAGGCCGGGGATAAGCCGAAATCGTCGGCGGTGAAGATGACGGTGCGGGAAGGACGGGAGACGGAAGACGGAAGACGGGAGCATAACATCCTTCTTCCGTCCCCGGTCCCCGGTCCCCGGTCTTTTACTCCCGCACCCAATGGCGGCCCTCCAGCAGCGCGGCCAGGGACAGGAAGTTATACGGATGGAGCAGGGAACCCAGGCCTTTGAGCCATTGCCCCTGGCGACAGGCCGCCAGGCCGTCGGCCACCGACACCGCCAGGTACTGGTAAACGCTCGGGTCCCGGTAGCAGTCGATGGTGCAGGCCTGACAGCCGTCCCGGATGGGGGCGAGGTGGTGAATCTCCTCCAGGGGGCCCAGGGCCTCCGACTGGTAATGGCAGCGGAAAACATTGAGGTCCCAGTCCACAAAAAAGTATTTGTAGCCCGCCAGGCAGGGAAAGCGCCCAGGCCGCTGCTCCAACTGGCGCTGCAGGTCGGTCAGGCCCAGTTTGGGGTTGAGGATATCCAGGGGAGAGGTGGCCTTCAGGTCTTTGATGCGGCCGAACCAGCGGTGCAGTTCTTCCGGAGAGAAGTCCACGGAATAATGCTCGGCGAAACCCAGGTAGGAGGAGTGCAACCGGGTGACGGGATAAGAAAAGGTGACCCGTTGGAACCCGAGTCTGGCCAGAAAATTGATCATGCCCTCCAGGTCATCGACCATGCGGCTCAGGGTCACCGAGGCCACCGGGTTGAGGCGAGAACGCCTGAGGTGCGGCATCAGGTCCCGGAGGTGTTCCGTCAGGCCCGGCAACCCGCGGTGGCGGTCATGCTGGGTGGCGGAGGGGGCGTCCATGGAGATGATGAGGTTCTCCAAACCCACCTGCTGCAACTCTTTGATGACGGCAGGGCTGAGCAGAGAGCCGTTGGTGCACAGGATGGTGTTGATGCCCAAATCCCGGGCCCGGGCCAGGGCCGGCATCAGGTCCGGGTAGAGCAGAGGCTCCCCCCCGGTGAAGCAGAGGTATTGGACACCCGCCTGTTTCAGGGCGGCCAATCCCTGGAAAAGACGGCCGGGATCGGCCATGACCCGCGAGGCAGACGGCACCTGGGGAAAATTGCAAAAGCGGCAATGGGCATTGCAGGCGTTGGTGATGGCAATCTGGCAGAAACCGGGACCGCCCTGGAGGATGAGATGCAGAATCTCCTTAACCGTTATCGACAACTATTCCCGGCCTCCGATTGGGTGTCCGGACACTGGCGGCGCCGGAACATAAAGCTCAAAAACTGCCGGCCTTCCTTGAGGAGCCGCCGGCGTTCCACGGGGTCCCGCATCATCACCAGGGCTGCCCGGGCCATGTAACTGGGCCGAAAATAGAAACGGCGGTAGAACTTGGGGACCGCGGCGAAGATCTCCGCCGCGGCGATGCCCGGGTAATCCACCACGCATTGCTGATAGCCGGTCTGGCCGTGCACCAGGGCGTCGTCATGCATAGTAGCCTTGCTCCCGGCAAAAATCGTAGAACTCGGTGCCCGGGTAGGGAGTGGCCAGGGAGACCTGAATGGTGTCCGGGTCCAATTCGCAGGCAAAGCGGATGGAAGCCTCAATACTGGCCGGGGTTTCCCCGGGCAGGCCCACCATAAAGGTGCCGTGCACCTGGATGCCCAGTTCCTTGCACCATTTGACCACACGGCGGCCCAGGTCCAGGGTGACCCCTTTGCGGATATTTTTTAACACCTGAGGGTCACCGGTTTCGAAACCCACCACCAGCAGCCGGAGGCCCCCTTCCTTCATGGCCTTCAGGGTCTCGTAGGAGGTATTGGCCCGGGCGGTGGTGGACCAGACGAATTTTAAATCACGGAAGGCCCGGCCCAACTGGCGGGCCCGCTCGCCGTCGGCGGTGAAGGTGTCGTCGTCAAAGAAGATTTCGGCGGCCTGGGGGAAGAGCTCCAGGCTGCGGCGCACTTCGGCCACGACGTTGGGCACGCTCCGGACCCGGAAACGATGCCCGGTGAAGGTCTGGGGCCAGAGACAGTAGACGCAATGAGCCGGGCAGCCCCGGCCGGTATAAAAAGAGACGTACGGATAGCGCAGATAAGGAATCTGGTAGTTTTCGATCTTCAGGTCCCGATGGTAGATCTCGGTGACCAGGGGGAGGGCGTCCAGATCCTCGAGGTAGGGGCGGTCGGGGTTGTGGTGAATCTGTTCACCCTGGCGGTAGCTGACCCCCAGGATCTCCTTCCAGGGACGGCCCTGGGCAATCTCGGTGACGGCATAGTCAAATTCCCGGCGGGCCACGAAATCCACCTGGGGGCCGGCGGCCAGCGATTCCTGGGCCAGGATGCTCACCTGAGGGCCCACCAGGCCCACCAGAATTTGGGGATTTTTCTCCTTGAGGCGGCTCACGGTTTCCAGATCATGACCAAAAGAGGCGCTGGAGGTGAAGAGCACCGCCAGTTCGAAATCCGTGGCCAAGGCAGCCACCTGGGCCACCGTCAGGTTCTCCGGGGGGGCGTCCACCACCCGGGACTCCGGAATGAGTCCGGCCGGGTAGCAGAGCCAGGTGGGATACCAGAAGGAAGTGACCTCCCGGGTGGCCTGGTAGCGTGAGCCGGCGCCGCCGTCAAAATCCTGGAACGACGGCGGATTGAGTAACAGGGTGCGTTTCATCTTGTACCTCTGGATTGAGCCTCACTTCCATATCAAGACCGGGCTGGCGGCCGTATCCGGCCCCAACCCGCAAGCAGGCCATTATTTTAGCCGATTTTATCTGAGATGGGCGGCGTTGTCCAGGAAATAGGGGGAGGGAGGCCCGGCTGAGAAGCTACCCAGGACTGGGACGGTGAATTTATGAGAACCTAAACGACCATAAACCGACTCCCTAAGCTTCTGCCTGAGAGATTAATATTAATTATCTTAACCTAGTTTAATATCTTACAAATAGCTAATATATAGCGAAGCTGTCGAAAAAGGCTGCTCGAATCTATCGTGATTGACCCCGTAAGAGAGCTTTGAGCCAAAGATCTTTTGCGGCTATGCTGATTCCTGATCTGCGCTTATCTTTGTGGCCTCTCTGAACTTCATCCACCTTCAGGTTTATGCATAGGCCAACCCGTAGTTCAGGATCTTTTCTATATTGTGGACTAGGCAAAACATCAGCCATTGGATATTCACCTTGATCTTTCCTCTTAGGGTAAAACGATCCAAGCGCTTATTGATGCGAATATTGGCAAATACGGGCTCCACTATGGCCAAACGTCGGGGATAAATTTTGCGACCATGCTCAGTTTCGATTTTCTCTACCATCTGTTTGGAGAGGTTAATTCCTTCGGTGCCGATGGGGACTGATAGATGTTTGCGTTTGGCATCGGTCCCATAGAGACACCGGATTCGTAGCGGGCAACCCCGGCAATCTTCTTCAGTTGCCACGTATTTTCGGTAAACGTTGCCGTGGTTGACACATCTTTTGACTTGCAGCTTTAATACCTTTCCAGTCAGGGCAGCTATATTGATCCAAGATCTCATCATGGTGAAAGTCTTTTAAAGTAAATCTCCTGGATCGGCGTCGTGTTTGGGTGTCGAACCTCGGGTCCCGGTTCCGGAACTTCCTATCCGGGATATAGGCATCAAGCTTCAACTCCTGGCACTTCCTTAAATTGACCAACGTATGATAATTGCTGTCGGCGGTGAGGATCTTCCCGGTAAGGCATGCCGCTTCGTAGCCAATGCTCTGTAAATTTGCCAGCGTACCCTCAAGCATGGGCGGGACATGGCCATGGTCTTGCCCATCACCGAAGGCCTCACCATGCACAATCACTTGGTGCTTGGCATCAATGAGGGCTTGGCTGTTATATCCCTGGACGGCCCCGTGGGAGGTCATCATTTTGGCCGAGTCGTTGTCCGTAATATTACTCTGTTTTTCTCTGCCAGCCGCACCCTGTTTGGGCTGGTTCTCGGCCAGCCAGGTCTCAATCAGCTCTGCCTTCCTCTGTAATTTCTCCACCTGCTGCTGCCGGCTGGCGCCGGAAGCCCTGGGCCCGGGAGATTTATCCTGCCTTCGGTCGGTTTGCACCTGCTCGGCCAGCAACTGCGCTACCTTGGTCTCGATCTTCTCCTTTTTCTTCCGGAGGTCGGCCAAGGTGCCGCTCAACTCTTTCGAGGCGTTGGAAGGCAACTTGCAGCCATCCAAGGCAAACATGGTGCCGCCCAACAGGTTCATCTCTTCACAGACCAGCAGCACATCTCTAAAAAGGGGCAGGATCTCATCCTTCAGGGAAGAAACAAAGGCGGCAATAGTGCTGTGATCGGGGTGCTGGCCGCAGGCTAAGGCCATGAAAACTACATTCTCCCGGCAGGCCTGTTCGATCCTTCGAGAAGAAATCAGCCCCCGGGAGTAGGCCAGCAGCACCACCTTCAAAAGAATCTTGGGATCATACGCGGCCCGGCCGGTCTCATCATTACAGTACTTGCCCTCAAAAATGGACATATCCAAGCGCTTCTCCACCAGGGTATGAATGGCGAACTCCAAAGTGCCAGACATTAACTGGTCTTCCAAAGAAACCGGGAGGAGTACTCTTTGCCGATAGTCATAGGATTTAAATTTGGCCATGGCTTATCCGCCCAAAAAAGTCATTGGCCAAGGATAGCACACCACGGCTATTTATTAAAGATTATAATCTGTTAGATGTAATTTTTTGGGCGGACCGATGAAGACAAACATCAGGAAAGAAATGATCGGGAGGTACCTTTTTCGACAGCCTCAGCAGTGATCTTGCATTTAACTTAACATCAAAAATTCAACAGGAAAAACCTGGTGTGGAGAGCTCTGGTGGCACAGCTGAGTTTATTAACCTGTAGTTTGCGGTCTGAGAGTGAGACCAGCCCCTTTTGAGTGCCGTGCCAGCGAATGCCACCTCCCTTGCCGCCCTAATACTTTTCGCCGGCCACCCCAGCGCCGTTAACTGTAGCACCAATTCGATACCGGCTTGGGCCTTGTTGAAGATCTGGACGGGATCCAGGTGGCCAGTAGAGTCTATCAGGAAAAATAAGCGGGAAGAAATATTCCACATCGATTTTAATGTAAATAATCTTGAAAAGGGTATAGAGTGTATGACGTAAGTACGACGGATTCACCGGCAAAGAGTAGGAAAAGCAACGCACTGGGGCTTGGAGTAAAAATAGTTGGCATGAGGCGTTTCCCTAGTGCGAGGAGAGGTAGGTAATGAGAAGCCGGGTAGAGATTTTTCTGCGGAGTTATGGCGGGATTGGCCGGTGCAGGTTCATTAGCGGTCCTGGGTGTCGTGGCGACCGGTGTGATCCAGAAACCAACGGGGGCTTTGCAACCTCCGTTCCCGAAGCAGGCGCGAGCAGTAACCCCGAAGAGGCAAATAATGGCCAGCTATGGGCAACTGCCAAGGTACTTCGTCGAAAACCGAGGGCAGTTGGATCAGCAGGTGCTCTATTACACCAAGGGGAGCGGCCACGCGGTGTTCTTTACCTCTTCTGAGGTAGTTTTCAGTCTGCTTAAGCCCATGAGACCTCAGGTTGACGCAGGAGTCCGACCAAGTCGGCAGAAACCGGCAGCGCAAGCTTTGGGAAGGACGAACGAAGAACTTCTGCGCCTTTGCGGCGGACAGGCTACAATTAGTCGCCAAAGCCTTGGAGGGCATGCTTGGGGGAGACAGCCGACGGTGGTGCGCATGCAGCCTGTGGGCATGAATCAGAAGGTCAAGGTTCGACCCCTGGCCATCCAGGAACACCGGGTCAATTACTTCAGCGGCAACGATCTCCAGGAGTGCCTCACCGACATACCCACCTATCAGGCGGTGCTCTACGAGGAGGCTTATAAAGGGATTGATCTGAAGTTCTATGGCAACCAGCGTCAAATGGAATATGATATCGTGGTAAAGCCAGGCGCCGACCCGGGACAAGTGCGATTTGCTTACCAGGGAGTGGAGCGCTTTGAAGTCACTCCCAAGGGTGACCTGGCCCTGCACCTACCGGACGGCGGCGAACTGCTGCATAAGAAGCCGCTGATCTACCAGGAGATTGCCGGAACCCGGGTGGCCCGGGAGGGCCGCTATCAGGTCCAGGGGGACGGGGCCCGCTTAACCTGTGGCTTTGAATTGGCCGCTTACGATCGCACCCATCCCCTGGTCATCGACCCGGTCCTGGTTTACTCCACTTATCTTGGGGGCAGCGGGTTCGATGCCGGCAACGCCGTCGCTGTGGATGCCAGCGGCTGCGCTTATATCACCGGTTATACTTATTCAGGAGACTTTCCCAAGCGCACTTCTGGCACCGCCACAGCTGACGTCTTTGTGGCCAAGCTCAATGCCGCGGGCAACGGCCTGGTGTATGTCACCTTTCTCTCTTCCTCGGCCGGTGATGAGGAAGGTAACGGCATCGCCGTGGACTTCGAGGGCAATGCCGTGGTTACCGGCTACACCAATTCCAGCAATTTTCCCCTGAAAAACCCTTTCCAGGCTGCCATGAAGGGAGCCTCCGACGCTTTTGTGGCCAAGATCAACGCCGCCGGCAACGCCCTGGTCTATTCCTCCTTCCTGGGGGGAGACTATGAGGATGCCGGTTATGCCATTGCGGTGGACCAGGAGGGTAATGCCTACGTCACGGGTGAGACGGCTAATCAGTTGGGATACCGGGACGTCCTGGCGGCTAAAATCGACCCTGCCGGCGCCTTGATTTACTCGGTTTCCCTGAATGGGAGCAATGATGAGGTGGGTCGGGGAATCGCCGTGGATCGTGACGGCAATGCCTATCTCACGGGAGGAACCAACTCGACGGATTTTCCCACGACCCCGGGGGCCTTCCAGACTAAGCACGGCGGCGGTTGGGATGCCTTTGTGGCCAAGCTTAACCCTGCCGGCGAGACAGTATACGCCACGTACCTGGGCGGGAGCGGGGATGACCAAGGCCGGGGCATCGCGCTGGATCCCGAGGGCGGGGTATGCGTCACCGGTTTTACCGAATCTGTTGATTTTCCCACCCACAATGCCATGCAGCCGGCCAGAAAAGGCGCCACGGATGCGTTTGTCACCCGCTTCACCCCCCCGGGAACGGCCCTGGTTTATTCCACTTACCTGGGAGAGGGATACCAGGATGAAGGGAACGCCCTGGCCCTTGACGCCAAGGGCAACGCTTACGTGGCGGGTTCCTCCCTGGTCCCTGGGACGTCTGAAACCCCGGCGGGCTTCTTTGACGCCTTTGTAACTCAGATTGATCCCACGGGCAGACGGTTCGCTGCCACCTATCTCCTTGGAGGCAGCGATGACGATTGGGCCAATGGCGTGGCGGTGGACTCCGCCGGCAATCTCTACGTCACCGGCGAAACTTGGTCGGGTGATTTTCCCACGAAAGGGGCGTATCAAGCAACCCCCGGCGCCTGGGGCAACAGCGACGGCTTCGTTTCCAAGCTGAGGTTTGCCAGGCCGACTCCCGGCGTTCCGCTCCTGCTGCTGGATTGATAAAGCTTCAGCACGGGAGGGCAACGGCAACCAGGGGAGCCCCTAGTCGACCTTGACGGTCAGAGGGGGACAGAAGGGGGAGAGGCCTGCGGCATTATAAGCGGCAACCCGGTAAGCGTAAGTCTTTCCCGTCTTAACCTGCGCATCGGTCCAGGTGACCCTTTTTACCCCGGCGCCAGGGGGCAGGGCCAGCCGGACAATTTCCTCAAACTTCCCCTGATCTGAATCCTGCTGCCGCTGCACCATGAAACCGGTTTGGCCGGCGGCCCCGCCATGCCAGAGGAGCACCACTTTGCCGGACGCGGCTACCAATCCCAGGCCCTCCGGGGCAGACGGGACTTGGTCAGGGGTGGCCGCCAGGTCCGCAGACGCATTCGCCGCCTCACTTATTGGGGCTTCCGGGGACAAGGCGAAATTCCGCCTGACGGTGGGCTGGACAACAGAGTCACCTCCCGAGGCTACACCGGGTCTTTTGCCGGACATGGTGGTTACCGGTGAACTGGCGGACGGGGGGGCCGGGCCGGTTACCAGCGGCGGGGCCGGAGGGAGGGCTGGTGGCGGGCGCTATCGGAGCCGCGGTCCCGGCGGTCACGTCTTTGGTGAGACGGTTTCCTGCCGCATCGTAAGTATACTCAATGACCGTGCCGTCGTCACGTTCCACCCTGACGAGGCGGTCCATGTTGTCGTAGGTGTAATTGATAGTTACCCCCGAAGGCCAGCGGTGCCATCAAAAATAGGCAAGATAATAACCCAGAATAAAGCGATTATTAATCTTAACATTTTCCCCTCTACGGTTGAGAAGGATCAGGGAGTGGGCGGTCCCAAATCTCTCGGATTTTTCTTGTTGCTTAAGGGTCAAATATTTAATCTTGCTCTCGGAAATAGCTTAATTGGGTTTGTAACTCAATCTCACGTTTAAATAATTTTGATTTACATTTAAGTCTAATGTTGTAAGCTTCCAAGTCTATCTTGCAAGTACTTTTTATCGATTCCACTTTAGTAACTCTATGTATAGGTCGACCGAGGTCCATCGCTACTGAGATAACTGTTCCCACGCCGCTTACACCAAGAAGAACTTTGGACCCCACGGCTTTCCCTCCAAACTTCAACAGGGTTGACCCGATGCCACACGGCTGCTTTGGTCTTTGTAGCGTTGTCCAGGGACCAACCTGGCAAGAGCTGACGTGCCCGCCGATAATGCTGACCCCACACCGCCCACCTGTTGCAAGGCAGTAATTTAAAGGTTTCGCCGGCCTCATCCGCCAATGTCGAGGTGATTTCAGTTGCTCCTCCGGCAACTGTACATCCCATATCATCAAGTCCGAAGGGGTCCATGAAATTAACCGGATTATTGCGGGCAAAACCATATAAATTAAGTCCTCCAAATTCTCCTACCGGATCCCGAGTCAGCCAGCGGCCCATGTGGGGCGAGTAGAATCGGAAACCATAGTAAGACAGGCCGGTTTCCGGATCATAAGCCTTGGTGGAAAACTGCATGGGCTGGGCTAAGCTACCCGTTGAGGCCAGGGGAACCCCGAAGGGGTCGTACTGGTAAGTAGTCGCAACTTTATCGGCTGAATCCAGCATTCCGGTGACGTTGCCTTTGCCGTCGTACAGGTAGGAGTAATGCGCCCCGCCCTGGTTGAGGTCCAGCAGGCGGCCGATGCCGCCGCCGTTGTGCAGCCCCCAGGTTAACTCAGCTACCACTTTGTTCAAGGCGTCGCGCTCCTGCACCATGAGGGAGCCATCATACAGGTAGCGGTGCTCCTGGTCCAGGACGCCGTCCCGATATTTCCGCACCAGGTCCAGCTTGGAGCCGAGGTAATAATATTTGGCGTTATGAACGACGCCGCCGGCATCGGTGTAAGTGAGGGACTGGAGGCGGTTAAAAGGATCGTACGCCGCCCGGAACTCATACCCTGCGGGAGTGAATCCACCCACCAGGTTGCCGTCCCGGTCGTAGGAGAAGTTCTTGACATCCAGGCTGCGGGCGCTGGTTAGCTGGTTGAGCCGATTATAGTCATAACTGACCGTTTCATCGGCGAAGGAGGCCGGAAGGTCTGGCTGGACCACGGTTTCACTGGCCCGCAGGTCCTGTTGATTGTAAGCATAAAGGTACTGGCTGATGATGTTTGCCGCGGTATCCTTATTGGTGACGCCCGTGAGCCGGTTCAGCCCATCGTACTGGTAGGCCGTGACGCCGCCGGTGGGGCGGGTGAGGGTTTGCACCAGGGGGCTGGTCCCGGCATAAGAAAAATCGTAAGCCTTGCCGCCGGCCTCCACCCTGGTCAGCCGGTTCAAGGTATCATAGCCGTAGTTGACCAACTTGGCCGGTATTCAGGGTCATCCTCGTCCGGCGGCCCAGGGCGTCATATTGATAATTGATGGTGCCGATATTAGTACCCCCAAGATTGGCTCGCCGCGGTTAGCCGGGAATTGGCATCGTAGGTATATTGGACAGACCCTAAATAAGGCCGTTGCACCCAAGTGATCCGGGAATACTGATCATAGATGTAGTTAGTGCCCAGCATGCCTTCAGGATCATTGCTGGCGGGAAGTTTTACCCGCCAGAGCCGACCGGCCGAGTATTCATAGAAAATGCTGGTTCCCCGGGCGGTGCTCTGGGACAGCAAGACGCCCTTGTTGTCATAATTAAACAGGACATAGTCGCCGTCGGCGTACATCTTCATGGTCAGCCAGTCGTTAAAGTTGTATTTGAATCGGGTGACGTTGCCCTTGGGGTCTAAGAGTTCGGACAGGTTGCCGTTGGGATCATAGGCGAACCGGACGGCGTTGCCGTCTGGAAAGGTTTTTTGGCTGAGCCGGCTGAGTTTGTCATAGGAAAAGGAAACCGTGCGGCCGCTCCGGTCGGTGACGCTGTCCAACAGATAGGGGCAGCAGGAGGAATAGGTGAAGTTGATGGATCGGTTGTCGGGATAGACCATCTGGGTGACCTGGTTCAAGTTGTTGTATTCCAGGACCAGGGCCAACCCGGTGGCATCGGTGAGAGACTGGACCCGTCCCAGGGCGTCGCGAGTGGCCTGGGACAACCGCTGGCCGTCCCGGAGCACTTCCTGGAGGTGGTGGTCGGGCCCATAGACATAGGAGGTGATAATCCCCAGGGGATCGGTGCTGCCGGTCAACTGGCCGTAGCCGTTATAGCTAAAAGTGGTCTGATTGCCCAGGCGGTCGGTGACGGAGGTGGGACAGTGGGCGTCGTCATAGGTCAAGGCCACCGTCCCCCGGCTATCTTGCACCGTCACGAGGTCCACCCCGTTGGGGGCATAGGTGAAATTGCTTGTCGAGACCCAGGGATAGGAAATCTTGGTGATGAGCCCCTTGGGATTATAAGTATACTGAAAGATACCGGAATCCGAATAATTCTCCCAGTTGCGATTGCCCGCGGCGTCGTAGGCGTAATCGACGGTTCCCCCCGCGGGAAACTCGATGCGGCTAATCTGGGGAACTCCAAGAGTAGTGTATTTATAAATGGTTTTGGGAGCGGTCTGCCAATTATTCCGGTCGGCACTCACATAGGGCACATAGTTTTTGGGGGCGACATGCCAGGAATAAGTGGGAGAGGTCAGGCCGCAATAATAATATTCCTCCTGGTAACCCAAAGGGTTGGTAAGGGTAATGCGGAAATTTTCCCCCATGGAGGCTCCGGGGGTTGGGTATTCACCCGTTGCATGGCCCCCGTCGGCAGGTTCGTTGAGGATGTTCCAGGTGCCCCGGGCGTTGCTGATGCGGTTGATGAAAACATTCTGATCGTAGGTCAGTTCGGTCCAATAGCCGCCCATATCCGTCAATTTGACCAGATTCCGGTAATCATCATAGTCAAAGGCGGCCTCCCGGCCGAAAGGATCGCTCACCTTCGTGACTAGGCCGGCGCTGTTGTAGGTCAGGGTAGTGACCCGGCCCAGGGCGTCGGTAATGGAGGTGGGACGCCCGGCTGACTTCGTGGCCGAAAAGGAGCTTCTGCCCGTTGGCGTCCCGGATCTCCGTCAGGACAGGCTGGAGAGAGATCACATTCCCGGGAATTTGATAGACAAAGACCGTGTCATCCCGGAAGGTTAACTCAAAGTTTTGGGGGCCGATTTTCTGCAAGGTGTTGAAGACCTGGAACGGCGGCGTGTAGCCCCCTGTCCCGTCGGGCACATAGAGATCCCGCCGCCCGTCCGGCATAAAGACGGTCACCTGGCCGCCCAGGTCCTCATCTAGGTAAGTGGCGTAATTAAATTGCCATTTGTTGCCGAATGGTTCATGCCGGGAGATGGCCGAAAGGGAATTGAAACTCAGCGTGATGGCCACCGAGGGACCGACGGGGCTTTCATACCACAGGGGCGTGTCACTGAGATAGAAGTTGAGGTTCAGCAGGTTAACGTCCCACCCCGGAGCCCCGCAGTTCCCCGGAGGTTTATTGTCAGGGTTGCCCAGGCGGTCCTCGGGCCGGGGGTAACCCACGCCCCCAAAGGCGGGGGCGGGTGCGGCCGTTTGCCAGCCCGACCTGCCGGGTTTAACCCCCTTCCTTAGTCTGGGCCGGCGGTGGGAGAAAGTTTGGAGCCAATGGGAGGCATAGGTACGGTCCCGCCAGTCGGGACTGTCCTGGATTACGGTGCCAAGAAGCTGGCGCGCCTGGGCAGAATCACCCTGGCGGTCTTTGAGAAAGGCCTGATAAATCCTGGCCTTGCTGCGGGCCAGCCGGGCGTCTGGACTACTGCTCGAATTCATTGCGATTAACTACTGAATGAAGATATCCCTCCGCTTCCGCATAACGGTTATGAGCCAGGGCGGCATAGGCGAGGTGGAGCAAGGCATCCGAGGCCCAGGGGCTGTCCGGATAACGGGTCAGTTGTCCCCGGAAGAGGCTCTGGGCTGTGGCAAAATCCCGGCGGTTCCAGGCTGCCATGGCGGCTTCGAAGGCTGGATAAGCGGGTGCTGGGGACTGGTAATTTCAATGGGGGGAGGCAGGAAGTCAGGCAACTGGCCGGCGGTTGTGAGCTCTCCCGCGTCCGGTCCCTGGGAGAGGGCCACGGGCAGGGCCGGAATCCGGGAGGATACCTGGGCCGGAGCCGACCCCGGCAGGGCCAGGCAAACTCCCAGCAGCCCAGCCAGGAAAAGGCCGGTGAGCTGACATAAGAAACGGATTTTTTTCATCTATCCCTCTCCGAAGGGCAGGGGTCGGCAAAAGGAGAAAAGGTAACGTAATCCCCCCACCAAAAAGTCACCTGCCTGCCCGGCCATTCCAGAGGTCAATCGGACAGGAGCAAATTAATGGTGGCGGGTATGGTTCCGGTACTCCTGTAGACCACCTGATCAACCCAAGCGCAGTCTGTACCTTTGCTTCTGATGTTGTCTTTGGTGTAAACCCATTTCAAGGTATGGCGTCCCTTGGGGATGGCAATGGTCCGTTGCTCCCAGTCCACTTCGCCGGTAATGGAGGCCCGCGGTGATGAATTATCAATTATGAAAGTCAGCCAATCATAGCTTCTCTCGGAAGAAACCTTCCAAAAAAACGTCACTTTCCCCGGTCCCACCACCGTAGTTTCCAGGGAGGAAGTCTGGTTATCGATAATGGAGCCGCTCTGGGCGGCGCCGCGGTCGTAGAGCGCTGTAGCGGCCTGTCCATACCAGGGGGCATTACCGCTGGTGGTGAAGGTAAGCCCAAGGTTATCCAGGGCCTGGGGCAGGGGGATGGGTTCGGAAAAATCCAGGCCCCAGCGATTGCCGGTGGTTAGAGAAGTGTTGGTCGAAGTGTCGATGGTCAACGTCCTGGAGGAGAAAGTGTATCCTTCTTTGGCTGCTTGCAAATGGTAGGTGGATGCGGATGGCACGGGAGCCAGGGCGTAAATCCCCCGGGCATTGGTAGTGGCTGTAAAGGTGCCGCCTCCGTCCCGGGTGGCGGTGACGGTGACTCCTTCCAGGGGATTGGCCTGGGCATCCACGACCCGGCCGCTGATGATCTCTCCGGTGCCGCTGGGAAAGATGTTATAGATGCAATAATCGACCACGGTGAATATGCTGATGCTCGGCAGGTTATACCAGGCGTCGCCGGTGCCGGCCCATCCCAGGTTCAGGTGATGGTACGGGGTGCCGGCGTCGAAGCCATAACCGTCGGCCACGACTGCGTGCCCCACTTGGGGATTGAAGATTCCCAGGAGGGCAGGTAATTGGGCGTCCAGGTTGGGGTTGATATATTTAATTAGGTTGGCTGGATCGATGGGGTAAGTGGTCATAAAGCCGGGGTCCTCGGCCATGATGGCATTGCTATACCCGAAGGGCGACAATAGCGCAGCGTAGGCGTCAGCGAAGGTAGCCCCGGAACCCGTGGCGGTGTATTCCATTTTTGAGGCGACCCCGGCGTCATAGGTGAGGGCGCCGATGGCCTGACGCTCCTCATCCGAGGTGTACGCATCGGGGTCTAACACCATATTGTCCCAGTGGTACGGCCCCCCATAACCATCCCCGCCCCGCAATTTGAGGTCCATAGAGGCGCCTCCCGCACTGATGGTAAAACTGGGAGTGCCCACGCCCGCACTGGGGAACTTATGATACCGCATAAGCTGGGCCAGAGCCGTGGCCACGCAACCGCAGGCGTAGTGGTACGGGGTATAGTAGTTGTAGCAGTAAATCCCGCCTTCATAGGTCTGGTACCACTTGCTTTGCAACAGGGGAGCCACTCGCAGGTCTGAAACCTCGGTAAGCGGCCCGGTTGCTTCCTTCTGGGCCGCCGGGGAAGTCTTCAACAGGGCAGCCCACTTGCGCCGGGTGTCCCGCATCACCCTTTGAGCCGGAGCTATAATGGTTGTTCCTTCTGGAAGGGCTTCCAGTTCCCTGGCCTGGCGTAATCGTTGGGGCAGGTCCTTACTGATCATGGCTCCCAGGGGATTATCTGCGGAAGGATCGAAGTGGCCGCCGGGAGCGAAGGCGATGACGGGCTCCACCGAATCATCGGCGGGGACAATGACAAACCCCTGGGGGTCCAGATACACCGCAAAGTAAAGCTCTTGGCCGACTGCATCCCGGAAGACCTGGACATGATGTATCTGGGTACCCATGGCCGTTCCCAGGGGTTGGCGGTTTCGACCCAGCCAGTTGTCAACCAGCCGGAAAGCCTGGTCCGCGGTAGTGCTCTTGGCCAACACGGGGGGGGCGGCCAGTCCCCAACCTGCCAACAGGATGATCAGCCATGTGGCGATAACCGGGAAACAACGCCATTTAGGACCAGGCTGACGATGGCTAATCATGGCTGCGCTTGGGGATGGCAAAGAAACCGGAGGGAAATCTGCTGTGGCAGGGGATGAAAATCATCGGATTAGCGACCCCATTACTTAAATATTAGATTGAGGGTACCTATTTTAAGTTTTGAAGACTCAAGTCGCTTGCTTGATGCATCTCTGGGCTCTCCGGGGCAAATAAAATTTACTTGGTAAGCGTGAATACATCATATTCTACATTTCCATAGTTACTGCTGTCGTAAAAATAGGAAACATCCACGATGATTTGGGGAGTGGCTCCGGCTACATATTGTCCCGCGATCGTTATGCTGATGGTCGGCGTGCCAACTTCGAACCCGTGGATGGCAATGTTGACATCCTGAGTGATTCGTCCCACAATCTCCGAAAAGTTGCTGCCGAAATTTACGGAACCGCTGATGAGGTTGCCGCATTGGTGCGAGATATTAAGCGTCACCGTTTCATTGGAGCACCCTTGGGGAGTAATTTTGGGGGCGGTTCCTTTCCAGAGTCCCAGTAAATTGGGGGCCGCGGCAGACGCCAGGGTAGGCAGGCATACCACCAGCCAAAGGGATATGATCAGAGCAATCAACGGCAGATTTCTACGAGCCATGAACATTCCTCCATCGCGGCAAGGCTTTTTTAAATGCACCTGGTGTTAACGCATGCTTAGAATTTATTCACTCAGTAAAAGCTCAAACGGCACTACCCCTTTGGTCTTTATGGGACCAGTAAAGGCTGTTTGAAAGACATCGTACTCGTCATTTCCTGGGTAGCTACTATAAAAGGAAAACTCGGTCACCGTGATCCTGGGGGGAGAGGTGGAATAGCTGCCCGTCAGACTGAGAGAATCAAATTCCGCATTGGAAATTTTTGTCACTCCATGGAAATTGATGGAAAGATCATCTTTGATTCGGCCCACAAAAATCAAGGTTTTGCTATCCACTTGCAGAGTGCCGCTAACCAGGTGGCCGCATTGCCTGACAACCTGAACGGTGAGCGGGAGGGAAGAGCAGCCCTGCGGAGTAATCCTTTGGGCGGTCCCCTTCCAGACTCCCACCAGGGAAGGGGCGGATGCCTGGGACGGATGGGCCAGGCAAAAGAGCACGAGTAAGACCCCCAGGGGAAAGATTGCGGTTAGTGATTTGCGCAACAGGAGCCCCTTCTTTTTCTGCATCGGAATTTATCTTTTATATCAGGCAAGTACAGCATGTTTGGCTTTTTCGTAGGATTACATGAAAGCAAATATCTTTAAAGATGTCAAATAAATTTTAAAATATTTAGGAATTCCTCTCTTCTAAGTGAAAAATCGCGTACCAACCTATTATCATGAAGGTACAATCAGATTTGGAAACTGAGGCCCACAGAGTCAAAAGAGATTGTTCCCTGGCATCTAGTCGAGTAGCATGGGGGAATCACACCCCCACGCCCTTCCAGAACTAGGCATAAGCATCCCTACTGAAAGGCCCTTTAGATCAACATGAGGAAGCTTTGCTCAGTGCCACATCACTTGCGAGACTGTCGAAAAAGGGTTGACCGCGTCGTATGTTCACTGAATTATCCTCTCCCGAAGAAGCTTCCGCCAAGGTTTTTTAATACATAAAAAGATCACCTAACATATTTTATTTACTGGTATTTTAAGTGATTTTGTGCTAGTCTTGGACCAGATATAAATAACGACCATGTGGAGAGGAAGCACATGGCTAAATTCAAGGCATACGATTATCGGCAAAGGGTTTTCCTGCCAGTTTCTTTGGAAGATCAGTTGATGCCCGGGACCTTAGAGTTCGCCATCCACACGCTGGTGGAATCCCGGCTGGATACTTCTGGTTTTGAGCAGCAATACCGCAATGATGAGACGGGGCGCACCGCCTACGATCCCAAGATTCTCTTGAAGATCGTCTTATTGGGCTACTCCAGAGGGCTCATCTCCTCCCGGAAGATCGAGCAAGCCTGTCGGGAGAACGTGGTCTTCATCGCCCTGGCCTGTGGGCAGCAGCCCGACCACAGCACCATCGCCACCTTTGTTTCTGCCATGCAGGCTGAGATTTTGCCATTGTTTCGGGATGTCCTCTTGGTCTGCCAAGAGATGGACCTCCTCGGAGGGACCTTCTTTGCCCTGGATGGCCTCAAGCTGCCCTCCAATGCCTCCAAAGAATGGAGCGGGACCCGGTCAGAGTTGCACCGGAAGAAGGAACGACTCGAAGCCAAGGTGAAGGAACTGCTCAAGGAGCACGTACAGGAAGATAACGGAGACGATCCTCCTCCTGGTCCGGGAGGCAGAAGAGACCGAGATCACCAAGTGCAGCGTCTGCAGAAGCAAGCCGAGCGCTTGGAGAAGTGGCTCAAAGATAATGACCCCAAGTATGGGACCACGGGTAAGGAGATCAGCAGCAACCTCACGGACAACGACTCGGCCAAGATGAAAACGTCCCATGGGGTCATCCAGGGTTACAACAGCCAGGCCCTCATCGATGGCAAGCACCAAGTAATCATCCACGCCGAGGCCTTCGGCCGGGGTCAGGATCACGCCCATGCGCCGCCCATGCTGGAGGGAGCTCTGGGGAATCTCCAGAGTCTGGGGCACGGTGCGGAGTACTTTGCTGGAAAAATCTTCACCGCCGACACCAACTACCACAGCGACACCAATCTGCGGAAATGCCAGGAACTGCACCTGGATGCTTATATCCCTGACATCTATTTCCGGCGGCGGGATCCCCGCTATGCGGCCCAACGGCGGTACTGGCCCCGGCGAGAAAGGTTTGCCTTAGAGGATTTTCGTTACGAGGAGGCCACCGACCACTACCTATGCCCGCAGGGCAAAAGACTCAGGCGGATAGCGAAAAAAGCCTACGGAGATGGTTTGGTGCGCAGAATATATGTGGCCGAGGAGCAAGATTGCCAGAGCTGTCCCTGGCATCTACGGTGTCTGACCGCTCGCGGCGGCAAACGAAGATATCTCCGGGTGCCCATCGGGGTAGAACTCACCAACTTTTCCAAACGAATGGCCGGCAAGGTTGATAGTGAACTGGGGCGAAAGATTTATCCCCAACGGTTCGCCGTGGCTGAACCAGTTTTTGCCAACCTCCGAACCCAAAAGCGCTTAGATCGCTTTACGCTGAGGGGAAAAAGCAAGGTAAATATCCAGTGGTTACTGTATTGCATGGTGCACAACATCGAAAAGATCACCCACTACGGCTCAACCTAAGCGAAAATATGGAGGAAGATGACTCTTAAAGAGAAAATGAACCTCAAGAAAAAGCTGATAGACGTTCCCACCGCCCCAAAATAAGTTCTAAACTCGAAAACCCGCCCAATCCAGGGAAAAGCACCTTGCACCAAATAGCTTTTTCAACAGTCACTGCCAGGATC
The DNA here is from genome assembly GCA_963796215.1 of uncultured delta proteobacterium. Classification (GTDB taxonomy): domain Bacteria; phylum Desulfobacterota; class Desulfobaccia; order Desulfobaccales; family 0-14-0-80-60-11; genus JAPLJC01. The sequence goes on from CAWCKU010000013.1 coordinate 185,755, forward strand.
AGCAGTTATCGCTTGATCGAGGAAAATGCCAGGTATGATTGGCATATCCAAACTGGTCACTCAAGAAGGCAGTTTTAGAGATTGGGAAAATTGAGAATATGGATTTGTATTAGGAATGGCTCATCTCCCTTTGGCCCTCTCAGAAAGTTTTTCCTCTTCCCTTGATATCAAGAGGCCAGGCGGAACCTCAATTCCCAAACGTACTTGCTTTCCACGGATTCGAATGACCGTAACTTTTATGTAGTCTCCAATAACAACGGCCTCGTCCACCTTTCGAGTAATGATTAGCACTATTCATCCTCCTTCAAAACTCTGCCATATGAAAAGTGGGATGGAATTCAGGTTAAAGCGCAGGTCGAAAAGCATTGATAAGTATTGAATAGGTTGAATTTTCCGCGGCTTGATAAGTCCAGAATCATAGCAGTTATCTTTAATTACCTTATTTTGAAATAACTTTTTGCAATATCTTGCTCATTTCCGAAACCCGATACGGTTTAGCAATGACTTCGGAGAATCCATATTTTTGGAACTCAGCCATAATCGGATCCTCCGAATAGCCGCTCGAAACTATAGCTTTCACTTTTGGGTTGATCTTAAGGAGATCCTGTATTGCTTCTTTGCCCCCCATGCCGCCGGGAACCGTCAGATCCAGGATTACCGCATCAAATGGCTGATTGGTCTCCTTCGCCGTGACAAATTTTTCTATGGCCTGGGATCCGTCACTGGCAAAATCCACCTCGTAGCCCAAGCGGCTCAACATCCTGCCTAAAACTTCCCTGACCATTGCTTCATCGTCCATTATCAGGACTTTCCCTTGCCCCATAGCCGGTTTTACCGTTAATGATTCAGCGGGAACTCCTTTGCCTGTGGCTGGAAGATAGATATGAAAAGTGGTACCAACTCCTATTTGGGATTCTACTTGAATATGTCCGGAATGATTTTTTATAATTGAATAGGCCGTCGCCAGGCCCAAGCCGCTGCCCTTTTGCTTGGTACTAAAATATGGGTCAAATATTTTACCTAAATATTTTGGGGAGATGCCAATCCCTTGATCGGCGATGGCAAACTTAACATATTTCCCCTCTGATAAAGGTAAATTCGATTCTGCTTTCACTAAAATATTTTCCGCGGTTATCTTGATAACTCCACCCTCTGGCATGGCCTGATCGGCATTTATCAACAAGTTGCTGATAACTTGATTGATCTGTCCTTCATCGGCTTCCACTGACCAGAGATCGTTGGGGATTGACACTTCATGGCGAGACTTGGAACCGGATAACGTTAGATTAGCTGACTCTTTTAGTAAATTAGCAATAGAAATAATCTCTTTAATCGGGGCCCCACCCTTGGCAAAGGTGAGCAGTTTCCGAGACAAGGCTTGAGCCCGTAGGCACGCCTGTTCTGCCTGAGCCAGCGTATCTTGAACTTGGGGTTCAATCTTGCCATTCAGCATGGCCAGGCCAATATTCCCCAGTATGGCGGTAAGAATATTGTTGAAGTCGTGGGCAATACCGCCAGCCAGAATAGACAGGGACTCCAGTTTGCTGAAGCGCAAACGATCTTCTTCGGATTTCTGCCGCTCGCTGATATCTCGAAAGACCCCCTGCATCAGAGTTTTCCCGCCAAATTCAATCCTCCGGCCGCTTATCTCAACCGGGATCTTTGTCTTGTCTTTGCGCAGTATCCTAGTGGTTGATATATTACCTCCTCCCGATCGCACCCCTTCTTGAAAGTCAGCGATCAATTTCTGCAAGTCTTCTTCCGGGTGAATTTGAGTAATTTTCATACATAAGAGTTCTGCCTTGCTGTAATCCAGTAATTCCTCAATTTTCCGGTTCGTATCCAGGATGTTGCCGTCGAGATCAGCCAAGATAATCCCATCACTGAGGTTATCGATCAAGAACTGGTACTTGGTCTCTGATTCCCGGAGGGACTCTTCAGCCTGCCGGCGCTCCGTAATGTCGATGCCCGTCCCGATAATGTAGCGTATCTGCCCCTGGTCATCCGTCATGGCGGTGTTAGACCAGGAGAACAGCCGTCGTTCACCATCCCGCACCATCCAGTGATTCTCGTAGACACAAGGAAAATCCCCGGTCATCAGTTTCTGAAAAACCGCCTTAGTCTCCTCGGTTTCCTCTGGCAACAGGAGCAGATCGAAAATGAGTTTTCCTTCTACCTCCTGAAAGGTATAGCCGGTGGCTTGCTCGCAAGCCCGGTTGAAACGGACGACTCTACCCGCACGATCAAATACTATCACCAGGGCACCCAGCGTTTGCAGGAGGGCGGCGATAAAATCCCGTTCATTCCGTAGCGCCGCCTCGGCCCGTTTCTGCTCGGTGATGTCGAAGGCGCGAATGCGGGTTACCTTATATTGCGGCACAAATTCGATGTTTTCTGCAAACACCGCCTCTTTAATCTGCACTTCCCGATAGAACCGGCTAACATTTTCTTCCTCCGGGGTTTTCAGGATTTGGTCCATGTCCGGGGGTAAAAAGGCCTGTGGTCCCTTCGAAACCCCCAATTTTTCCAAAGCCTGAATGGCCGCAGGGTTGCAATAAGTGATGCGGCCGGAAGAAGAATCCAGTTCCAGGACGGGGTCCGGGTTTAATTGCGGGAAGGAGGCGAGCCGCGCTACCGCCGCTTCGGCCTGCTTGCGCTCAGTGATATCCGTGGCCAACCCGGTGAAGAGCTTAATCTCTCCTTGTTCGTTTCCAATGGGAAACCCTCGATCATGAATCCATCGTGTTGTGCCGTCAGGAAGAATGATGCGGTACTCATAATCAAAGCCGCTTTCTAAAGAATGGCCCCCCGATATGGTAGCTGCAACTCTATCGCGGTCTTCCGGATGAATAGCCTCAAAGAAGGATTGAGGCGAATTATATAGACTATCCCGACTGCGACCCCATACTTGCTCATAGGCAGGACTGATATAGGTAATCTTGCCTCCGCCGAGGTCACCTAGCCAAAAGACATCCTGGATGGACTCAGCCATAAGTCGAAATTTCTGTTCTGATTCACGCAACGCCTCCACGGCCTGCTTGCGCTCGGTGATGTCAACGAAAGCGGCGACCGCACCGCGGGGGCGGCCGCTTTCTTCTAAAAGGGGCACGGCATTACCTAACAGGTGTCGGATTGTCCCATCGGGAAAGACCAGATCCCATTCAAAGTCGCGCACCACCTGGCCGGCTGCGGCTCTCTGTACCGGTAATTCCTTGGCTGTAATCTCCCTGCCATCCTTCCTAACTTGGAAGTTTTCCGGCCGTTCCTCTTTATCTGCGGACTTTGAAACATTACTGCCGGGTGTGAGCCCCAACAGTTTGTAACTCATACGATTGCCCGTCATATATTGGCAGTCAGGGTCATGCGCCAAAAAGATATACGCTGGCACTGCGTCTAAAACCGCCTGTAGCTCGACGGCGCGTTTTCGCTCGCCTTCTTCCTTTTTTTAAGCGCTGCTTCGGCCTGCTTGCGTTCGGTGATGTCGAAGGTTACGCCACTGATGTATTCGATATTACCATCGGCATCGCAAAATATCCGTCCCCGGCACTGCACCCAACGAATTTCTCCGTCCTTTCTTCTGATGCGGTGTTCCCGCACATAAGACCTGTCCGACCTAAGGGCCTCAAGGAAAACTTTCTGAGCATAATCGAGGTCTTCAGGGGGAATGAGGTCACACCATCTAACCTGGCGCGAATCGAAGTCTTCTTTGGTGTAGCCGGTTAACTCCTCAATTTTACGATCAAATAACTCCACGCTCCAATCCGCATTCCCTCTAAAAACTACCGCGGGGATCTGGTCCACCAAAAATCGATATTTCTCCTCGCTCTCCTGCAGGGCCTCTTCAGTCTCTTTGCGCTTGGTGATATTAATATCTGCTCCCCGGTATCCCAGGAGATTGCCTTGTTCATCCAGGATAGGGACGCCATTGGTCAGAAGCCAAATACTCTGGCCATTTTTATGAAGGTTGCAGTTGAGAAATTCTCGAAACGGCTGTTTGGCGGCAAATACCTGTAAGGCCGCTTCTTTCAGGGCCTGGCGTTCTTGATGATGGAATAGTTCATAAAAATGTTTTCCAAGTAATTCTAATGGTTTATAACCTAAGAATTCCTCCACTATGGGACTGGAATAAGTATATCTGCCTTCGGCATCGACTTCCCAAATCCAGGCCTGGGCATTCTCAACAATATCTCTAAATCTTTTTTCGCTCTGCAGCAGGGCGTCTGCCACTTTTCGCCGTTCGGTGATATCGAAGGCATAATGCATGTACAGGTCCGGCCCCACCGGCGCCCAATAAGCATCCCAGACAACCCCCAAAGTTTCCACTTCGAGGTGCTGGGGTTGCCCGCTTTTCCATAATTTCGGGGCAAGACACCAAGGGCAGGGATTATCCCGTTTCCCCCACGTGGCAAAGCACTGGGTTCCCGGAACAGCGCCAATTTTGATGGCGGCCTGATTAGAGGCTACGATTTCCCGAGTTAAAGGTCGCAGAAGGAGGGCAACGCAAGGCATATTGTCCAGGAGGATCTGATTTAAATGACTCTTCCCGCACAGTTCGTCTTCCATATTTAAACCTCAAGAGAAATGTTAATGCTCCGACAATAAATCTTCATAACATTTTTGTAAAGAACAATTCCTCCTGAAAGCCTTCTCCTCCTCATTGAGTGACTATCGATGCCGCTTCGGATGCGATCGATACCTTGGTCCATACTTTTGTAAATTGATTTTCCACTCGGAAGAGACTATTAAGAATAATTGCTAACTTGCCACTGTACGTAATAAAAAGATGATTGACGCAAGATAGTTACCCAGGCCATCATCTACCTGTTTTTTCTGAGGAAAAGGAGGTAGTGATGACCGTTGAGCATGTTCCTCAAGAGAAGTCCCAGCACCGTCGACCATTCAGCGCATCTGAAAGTCCGTATCGAGAGACGGACGCCGTAACCCCCAGGCTAAAGAATCCACTAATTGAAAAGTGCTTAAAGCAGCTGGTCAAGAAGGGGCTGTTTGGGCGGCCGTATGTCAAGGATTATTTGTACGACCTGAAGCGGCGTAATTGCCGACCCAATACCATCCTCAGCTACTTTACGATGCTGATGGTCTTTTTATCCTATCTCAAGGAGAGAGGCCGGACCTTCCTGGAAACTATCACCCGGGAGGATTTAAGCAGCTTTATCGAACACGAGCAGGACCGGGGCATGCAGCCCAATACCGTGTCCAGCCGGTTGAGACTCCTCTACGCCTTTATCAGGTATTTGGTGGACCTGGAGGTGGTGCATCCCGATCTGCTGAAGAGGAAGATGCGGGTCAAGGTGCCGGATGCCCTTCCCCGAGCCATAGACCCGGAGGAGATCAAGCAAATCCTGGCCGTGATCGGAAAGGTCCGTGACTGGGCCATGATCCTGGTGTTGCTCCGGACCGGGATGCGCATCGGCGAACTGTTGAATACCAGGATGAGCGATGTGAACCTCAGAGAAAAGCGCATCACCATCATGGAAGCGCAGAAGACCGGAGTGGGCCGGGTGGCCTACTTAAGTGAGGATGCCTGTAAGGCCTTAAAGGTGTGGCTGAAAAGGAGAGACCCGGAGAAGGAATATCTGTTCTATGGCCGGGGACGGCAGCGCTTGAGTTACACGGCGGCCCGGATGAGGTTCGCCAGGCATCTGGAAAAGGCAGGGCTGGCGCATAAGGGCTACAGTCTGCATTGTCTCCGGCACACCTGTGCCACCGAGCTGTTGAACGCCGGCATGCGCCTGGAGTGTCTGCAGCAGCTTCTGGGCCACCGTAGCATCGAGATGACCCGGCGCTACGCCAGGTTGACGGACAACACCCGCCGGGAAGAATACTTCCGGGCAATGGCGCGCATCGAAAAGGGAGAAATCCATGGCCATCACCACCGCGATCTTGGATTACCGCCGGTTCTTGAAGAGAAGGAACTACTCCGGCCACACCATTAAGAACTATATGCACACGCTGAAGCAGTTCGTGGTCTGGGTGGATGTGCCCATCGAGGAGGTGACCCATAAGAAGCTGCTAGCTTACCTTGATCACTTGCTGGATAGAGGGTTGCAGCCTAAAACGATCAACTGCCATCTGGACAGCATCCGGGGGTTTTACCACTACCTCATTGAAGAAGAGCAGGTGGCGATGGTCAACCCGGTGAAACGCGGCTATGCTTTGCGGCTGTCCCGGCCGTTGCCCCGCCACCTGCGAGATGAAGAGGTCCTCAGGCTCCTCAAGGTCGTTCACCACCAGCGGGATCGAGCCATGGTCATGCTGATGCTCCGATGCGGGTTGCGGGTGGAGGAGGTGGCCAGGCTGAAACTGGCAGCCCTGGACCTGCGGCGCAGTCAGCTTTTTGTCCACCATGGCAAAGGCGATAAAGATCGGGTAGTGTACCTGAGCGACGATGCCTATGAGGCCCTGGTACAGTATCTCCGGGTGAGGCCGGTAAGCCGAATCAAAGAAGTCTTCCTGGTGGATAAAGGCAGATGCCGCGGCAAAGCTATCTCGGTGCGGGGCATCCAAAAACGCATGGAGCATTACGCCCGCCAGGCGAGGCTCAAAGTGTCGTGCCATCAGCTCCGGCACACTATGGCCACGCAGCTCCTTAATGCCGATGCTGCCCTGGTGACCATCCAGGATCTTCTGGGACATACCCGGATCAAAACTACCCAGCGGTACTGCCGGGTGTCCAATCTCAAGGTGCAGCGGGACTATCACCAGGCCATGGCGGTGGTGCTGCAGAGGACTGGATGAGTGCAGCCCATGACAAAACCAGGCTTTATGCATCAAACCCGGCAGGGGGCGCCTGCTCCGACGAGCTATTTAGGGCCCATTCTCGCAGGCGCCCTCTGCCTCGGCTATCCCGGAAAGGAGGGCTACATCAAAAACTCGCTTGACAGAAAGGAAATGATGAGAGAAAAAAGTAGTACCTAACCCACCACAATCTATAGAAAAAATAGGCTTTATTACGTACAGCTTGCCATTATCAATAGCTTCCTGAGAAAGCCAATAACCTCGATATGAGATGGATAGGGAATCGGAAACATCCAGAATCGAGAGGTTGAAGATTGCCAGGAAACCTGAAGTCAAAAAAAGAAAGGGCGGGAAACCCCGCCCTTCTGTTTTTATAAATTAAAGCTGAACCAAACAGCCTTATTTAACTTCCTCGAACTCCGCCTCCACCACCTCTTCTTCGGGCTTTTTGGGCTTCTCTTCGTGGCCCGGGCCGGCCGGCGCCCGCCGCCCCGGCCCCGGGGCCGCCGGCCGCGCCGGTCTTGGCGTACATCTGCTCCGCCAGCTTGTGGGAGGCCTTCATCAGCTCATCCGTATGCTGCTTGATGGCGGCGACGTCGGTGCCTTCGATGGCGGTCTTCAGAGGCGTGATTTTGGCCTCGATGTCCGCCTTGGTGGCCTCGTCCACCTTGTCCCCCAGGTCCGCCAGGGTCTTCTGGGTGGTGTAGATCAGGGAGTCGGCCTGGTTGCGGGCCTCGGCCAATTCCTTCTTCTGGTGGTCTTCGGCCGCATGCAGTTCCGCCTCTTTCACCAATTTGTCGATCTCATCCTTGTTGAGACCGCTGGGCGCGGTGATGCGGATGGACTGCTCCTGCCCGGTGCCCAGATCCTTGGCGGCCACATGGACGATGCCGTTGGCGTCGATGTCGAAAGACACCTCGACCTGAGGGATGCCACGCGGGGCCGGCGGGATGCCGAAGAGCTCGAAGCGCCCCAGGGTCTTGTTGCCATCGGCCATCTCCCGCTCGCCCTGGAGCACGTGGATGGTCACCGCGGTCTGGTTGTCGGCCGCGGTGGAGAACACCTGGCTCTTGCGGGTGGGGATGGTGGTGTTGCGCTCGATGATCTTGGTGAAGACCCCGCCCAGGGTTTCGATGCCCAGGGACAGGGGGGTGACGTCCAGTAGCAGGATGTCCTTGACCTCGCCCTTAAGCACCCCGGCCTGGATGGCGGCGCCCACGGCCACCACTTCGTCGGGGTTGACCCCCTTATGGGGCTCCTTGTCGAAGATCTGCCGGACCTTCTCCTGCACCCGGGGCATACGGGTCATGCCGCCCACCAGGATGACTTCGTCGATCTCCTTGGTGGTGGCCTTGGCGTCCCGCAGGGCACTGAGGCAGGGGCCTTCGCAGCGGTCGATGAGCTCCGCCACCAGGGACTCCATCTTGGCCCGGGTCAGTTTGATCAGCAGGTGCTTGGGGCCGGAGGCGTCGGCGGTGATAAAGGGCAGGTTGACGTCGGTCTCCAGGGCGGTGGAGAGCTCGCACTTGGCCTTCTCCCCGGCTTCCTTCAGGCGCTGCAAGGCCATGCGGTCCTTCCTCAGGTCGATGCCCTGCTCCCGGAGGAACTCGTCGGCCAGGAAGTCCATCAGGCGCTGGTCGAAGTCGTCGCCCCCCAGATGCGTGTCGCCGTTAGTCGATTTTACTTCAAAGACCCCTTCGCCCAGCTCCAGGATGGAGATGTCGAAGGTGCCGCCACCCAGGTCGAAGACCGCCACCCGTTCTTCCTTCTTCTTCTCCAGGCCGTAGGCCATGGAGGCGGCGGTGGGTTCGTTGATGATCCTGAGGACGTTCAAGCCGGCGATGGTTCCCGCGTCTTTGGTGGCCTGGCGCTGGGCGTCGTTGAAATAGGCCGGCACGGTGATCACCGCCTCGGTCACCTTCTCACCCAGATACTCCTCGGCGGTCTGCTTCATCTTGGTGAGAATCATGGCCGAGATCTCGGCGGGTGAGTAAGTGCGGCCCCGGATTTCCACGTGGGCGTCACCGTTGGCGGCCTGGACGATCTTGTAGGGCAGGATCTTGGTATCCCGCTGCACTTCCGGATCGCTGTATTTGCGGCCAATGAGGCGTTTGATGGAAAAGACGGTGTTCAAAGGATTGGTGATGGCCTGGCGTTTGGCGATCTGGCCCACCAGGCGTTCCCCGGTCTCGGTAAAGGCCACCACCGAGGGGGTGGTGCGAGCTCCTTCAACATTGGCGATGACCTTAGGCTCTCCACCTTCCATAATGGCAACACATGAGTTGGTGGTGCCTAAATCAATGCCTATGAGTTTTGACATTTAACTTTCCTCCTGAGTAGTCGAATCGTTTTGACTTGCTGTTTCTTGGGTATTGCGGGCCACCACCACCATGGCCGGCCGTAGCAGCCGGTTCTGGAGCAGGTAGCCTTTTTGCATTTCCTTGAGCACGGTGCAATCCGGGACTTCCGGCGCCATTTCCTGCATCACCGCGTTGTGAAAATTCGGGTCGAATTGTTGACCCACCGCCACGATGGGGGTTACCCCAAACCGGGCCAAGGCCTTCAAGAAGCCCTGGTGCACCAGATCAATCCCTTCCAGGAAGGAGGCCGGGGTTCCCGCTTGACGGCCGTGGTCCAGAGCCAGCTCCAGGTTGTCCACCACCGGCAGCAGCTCTTTGATCAGGTTTTCGTTGGCAAATTGCAACAGATCGGCCTTCTCTCGCTCCAACCGCTTCTTCAAGTTTTCCATTTCCGCGGCGAGCCTCAGGGCGCGATCGTAATTCTCCTGGGCTTCTTTGGTCTTTTCTGCCAACTGTTGCTGCAATTGGGCTATATCGGCCGGCAGCCCCGGGGCCCCGGCGGCTTCGGGCGCTGGGGAGCCTCCGGGCCGGCGGCCTTAGGTTGCTCCCCTTTATGGTGTCTGGCTGAACTCATAAATCCATTGTCTCCTTCAACTTCCCAAAAAACCGAGACCCCAGGCGGGGTCGGCAATTTTTCTCCAGCGGGGCGCGGGCCTCAACTCTGCCGCTGATTGAGCAGGTTGGTAACCAGGGCGGCAGTATAGCGCACGATGGGAACCAGCCGGGCATAATCCATGCGCATGGGGCCGATGATCCCCAGGCAACCCAAGGGAGAGTGCAAGGCGCCGTAAGACGAGGCCACCAGGGAAAGCTGCATTTCCGGGAAGTGTTCGCTCGGGCTGATGATGATCTGCACTCCCTGGGCCGCCAGGGTTCGATCCAGCAGGGTGATCAGCCGGTGTTTCTCTTCAAAGGCCTGGAACATAGCTGCGCATCTTGGCCACGTCCTCGGCAAATTCCCGGTAGTCCAGGATCTGGCTGGTGCCCTCGATGTAGAGCTCTTCTTCCTCGTCCCGCTCGTCGCTCTGGAGCGCCTGACGGCTGAGACTCAAGGCCTGGGAAATCATCTGATCAAAAAGGTTCTTTTCTTCCTCCATCTGGGCCAGGATCTTCTGCCGGCTCTCCCCCAGGGTGAGGTTCTGGCAGAGCTCATTGAGATAGTGGCTGAACCGGTCCAGCAGGTCCTGGGAATAGCGCGCATCGCCCCGCACGAACCGGGTCTGCACCTGGTCGTCCTGGGAGACCAGGATCGTCAGGATCCCGTCGCTGCTCAGGCCGATGAACTGGACGTGTTTCAGCCGCATGCCCTGGGGCCTGGGGGCCAAGACCAGGGCCGGATGGCCGCTCACCGCGGAGAGCACCCGGGAAGCCTGGCGGAACAGGTCCTGGGGTTCGCTGGAGGTGGCGAAAAGGCCGCCTGAATCTTCTGCCGCACCGACGGCCCCAACTCCTGGATGGGCAGGATGTGGTCCACATAATAGCGGAACCCCTTGGGGGTGGGTAATCTCCCGGCGGAGGTGTGCGGCTGTTGCACGTAACCCCGCTCCTCCAGGTCCATCATCAGGTTGCGGATGCTGGCCGAAGAGAGGTTGAGGCCCGAAATCTTGGCCACCATCCGGGAACCCACCGGCTCGCCGGTGACAATATACTGGGCCACCACGGTTTTCAACACCCGGGTGTCGCGCTCGCCTAAGAGTTCCATTACCAATTCCATGGCCATTCCCAATTATAAAAGTTAATAATCCAACCTGGATTTGTCAAGAGTATAAGGCATTTTTGCCAAAATAGCAACACCTTGGCGAGAGTGCTAATAACCTCTCGCCGGGCACAGATTGGCCTTTACCGTTTCCGGCTGAACCCGGATCACCTCTTGACGCCGGAAAAAATTTGGCAAACCAAGGCCTCCCCCATTTCACCGGGGATATCGAATCGCCAGGCTGAGGCCAAGTCCGATTACGGGCAGAATCATGATGGCTTTCAAAGCCATGGGAATGCCGAAACTATCGGCGACTACTCCCAGCAGGGTGACGCCCAGGCCGCCGACCCCGATGGCAAATCCTACCATGAGACCGGAGGCGATACCCAGGTTTTTTGGCAAGAGCCTCTGGGCCATGACGATGGTGACGGTAAACGATGAGATGAGAGCCATGCCGACCACGGCGAGCACCACGAACAACCAGGGTCCCCGGACTGCCAGGATAAGCGGGGTCAAGAGGCTGGCCGCCACCAGGGAACCAATCAGAAAGGACTTGTGGCCAAAACGGTCGGCCAGGATGGAACCGACGATGGTCCCGGCCACACCTCCGAGAAGAAAGGTGGAGACCAGTTTCCCGGAGTACATGGGGTCCCCTTTAAGATAATCGATGTAATAAAACGGGATAAAAGTCATGAGCCCCATCTGGGTCCACGACCTCGTGACCACCGTGGCGATGGTCAAAAAGAGCGGCAGATAGGCATTGCGGCCGGCCGCGGCCGCCTGTTCCCGGCCCTGGGGCCGCTCCCGGTGGGCGCGCTGGATGGCAGTCCATTGAAACCGGAACAACGCCAAAAACAAGAGGGAGAAGATCACCATGACCGGCAAAACTTCGAAGCCGAGTTGGGTCACGATGGTAATGGCGATCATCGGCCCCAGGGCAAAGCCCAGGTTCCCCCCGACGGAGAAGACCGACATCCCGGTGGCCAGGTTTTTGCCGGTGAAATAGTGCGCCGTTTTATAACCTTCCGGATGATAGGCCGCCACCCCGAGCCCGCTGATCATTACCAGCATGAGCACGAAGCCGTAACGGTTCGGGGCGGACAGCAGCGACAGGCCTACCCCGGCGGCAAGGCAGCCCAGGGGCAGCAGGAGCACTTTCTCTCTCTTGTCGGAGAAATAGCCGAAAACCGGCTGCATGATGGACGAAGCAAAGGTGGCGGCCATCAGAATGGCCCCGGCCAGGGCATAAGACAGCGACAGCCTGGTCTTTAAGAAGGGCAGCAGGGCGGGCAGCGCCCCCTGATAGATATCGGTGACCAGGTGGCCGAAGGACAGCACCAGCAGAACCTTCAGGTTCATTTTCCGTTCGGGTAAGTCTAATCTGGCCATGATTTTCCGGAAGAGGTTCCTTCCTTAAAATTGCCGTGCGGGCGGGACCCAAAGAGAAGAATGGTGCGTCGGACGCACCCTACGGCACCTTTTACCGGGTGCCTTCGAACCATAAGGCCAGGATTAAGAGACCGGAGGCGGTGATTAGAAAATATCCCCATATTTTCAAACTTCGGGACATCTTCTGGGCCGCGGCTTGACCATAGGATTTTTCCAGCTTGGCATAGTATTGTTTGCTCCGGGACAGGAAGAGACCAATGAGGCCGGCCGCCAGGGAAACCAGGGCGAAAATAACATAATTCAGCATCAGTGGCTCCTTCTCTTGGTCTCAAGGAACTGATTCAGCCTGGTAAAGACTTATTGTTGGCGGCAGCTTTCCGGCGTGTGGTCCCGAGGCGGCGGGCCAGAAGCCCGCCCTATCACTTTTCATCACTATTGGCGCGGGGAACGCACCTTACGCTTTTCCCTCTTCGCCCTTTCCCCTTTTACCCCATCCTTTTATCCCTGGCAGCGGTGCCGGATGCTTTCCCCTTCCACCATGAAGACCACCTGTTCGGCGATGTTGGTGGCGTGGTCGCCCACCCGCTCGAGGTTGCGCACGATGTTGATCTGGCTCAGCCCCGGCGGGATGGAAGCGGGGTCACCGGTCATCTCCACCAGCAAATTCTCGATGATGGCCCGGTCCAGGGCGTCCACTTCATCATCCTCTTGGCAGATTTCCCGGGCCAGGCGGGTATCCTGGGCGAGAAAGGCCTGCAAGCTCCGGCGGACCATCTGCCGGACGTCCTCAGCCATGCGGGGCAGGTCGAAATGGACCGGTTTGGCCGGTAGCTGCTGGAGATTCAGGACTTCTTCGGCGATGTTGGTGGCTGAGTCACCGATACGTTCCAACTCGGCGCTGATGTGATCCACCGCCATCAGCACCCTGAGATCGATGGCCACCGGCTGGAACAAGGCGATCAGCCGCACGCATTCGCCGTCGATGGTCTCTTCCAGGTCGTTGACCGCCTTGTCCCCGGTGATGACCTGGCGGGCCAAATCCGGGTTCCGTTGCAACAGCGCGGTGATGCTGCGCTCGATGGCGCGCTCCGCCGCCTGGGCCAGCTCCAGCAGCCTGGCCTTCAGGTCTCCCAGTTCCCGGTGGAATTTGTCGTGGGCCGCCGTGGCGCCTTTGGTCTCTTCAGGCATGGGGCACCTCAAATCCGAATGGAGTGCTAATACCATAGCATTCTTTTAGAATTGATGGCGAAGGAAATCTTTTAATCATCCGACCGGTAACCGGCAAGGTCGAATCTGAAAATATTTTTATTTCACCATAAAAATACTTTTAACATTTTTTGCCACTGTGCTAAGGTTTAGCGCCATAAGGGAGAGTTTAAATTCATAATTTCGGGGAATTAACGTGGGGATTAAGGCAATTACAAAGAACTTGATATTGGTATTGGCGCTGCTGGGGGCCGCCCTCCTGAGCAACCCAGCCCAGGCAATCAGCCCCTACGATGATGTCCTGGTGCAGAAGGCGGCCAAAGACCTGCAACAGGAGAATTACGACGAAGCCCTGGCGGGACTGACCGAGGCCTGGCAGAAAGGAGCCCACACCCCGGAAAAGGCCTTTCTGTTGGCTCAGACCTACCGGCAAATGCTCAATTACCCCAAGGCCAAGGAATACTTGGAAGAGGCCCTGCGCCTGAATCCGAAGCTGTCCCAGGCCCAGCTCATGCTGGCCGACACCCTGCTGGCCCTGGATCGACCCAAGGAGGCCCTGCCCATCTTGCAGGCCCTGGAAGCCTCAGGCTTTGAGCCGGGTCAGGTGGCCTTCCTCAGGGGCATGATTGAGACTAAGGAAGGGAGATACAGCGAGGCCCTGGATTATTTCCGCAAGGCTCAGGAAGATCCCCGGATGGCCCAGGAAGCCAAGTTCCAGGCCAGCCTGGCCCTGGCGGCCCTGAACCGCCTGAAGGAAGCCCGCAAGACCATGGAAGAGGCCATCTCCATCAACACCCAGTCCCAGACCGCGGATTTCGCCAATCGCTATATGGGGATCCTGGAAAAGCGCCTCGATGAAATCAAACCCTTCCGCGCCACGGTCACCGCGGGCTTTGATTACGATTCCAACGTCACCCTGCAACCGGGAGGCGCCGGGGCTGCCACCCAGGTTTCCGGCCAAGGGGACGCGGTCTTCACCCAATCCGCTACTTTTGAGTACAACTTTCATGCCCAAGGGCCTTTCAGTCTTCTGACGCAATATTCTTATTTCCAGAACTTCCATCCGACCCTTGGCAACTTCGACATCATGAGCCATTACGTGGGAGCTATTCCCACTTATACTTACAAATCCGGCCGTGTCTGGCTGCCTGTAAGCTACAACTATGTGGACGTCGCCTCGGACAAGTACTTTACCGGCTTTCTCGCCAATCCCACCTGGCTGCACCTGTTTACTGAAAACGTCGGGGTGGAAACGACGGCCCGGTTTGCCCGGAGATACTACTGGACTCCCCTCAGCTTGGCACAGGACGACCGTTCCGGCAAAGACGTCGGCGGCAGTCTGGGCGCCTACTATTTTATCCAGAACCAGAAGGGCTATCTCCAGGCCCGCCTCAGTTTTGATCACGATGGCACCACCGGCAGCAACTGGGACAGCGACAGCTACCGCCTGCTCCTCGCCGCCCTCTATCCGATCACCGATAAATTGAAGGCCAACGCCTTTGTGGATCTGTCCGTGCAACCCTATGAACACCAATTCTTCAACGGGGTCCGGCTTCGAAAACAAGCGCTTCGACAAGATTCTCATCACCGGCTTGCAGTTCACCTACCAGTTGCCCAAAGGCTTTGACTTCAACATCCACTACTTCTTTACCCGGGACAATTCCAACACCGCCCTCTACACCTATTCCCGCCACATCGTCGGCTGCCAGATAGGTTACCGCTATTGAAAAATACAGCCAACCTGCTAATCAGCTCGAAAAGCCGGGCAGGCCTTAGTCTTCCGCAAATAAACGGGGTTCGGCGTTTCCCAGGTAATAAGGTTATCGACCCGGACCCGAAATTTTTTAAGATGTGGCTAAATTGGTAAATATTTGCGATACTGAATAACATCCATAATTTTTTTACCTAAACCGCTCTGGATTTGCTCTCTTGACCGCGGTTGGCAACGTGAGGAGATGGGTATGAAGACCTGTAGCTCTCTGGTGGCCGCAATTCTGATTTTGATTTTGGGGTTGGTGGTTGCCGCCCACGCCGAAGTGGCGGGTCGGCTCACCATGGTGGAGGGGCGGGTGGACCTGCTGAAGGGCGGGCAACTCCCAAGCGTGGCGGTGAAGCTCGAAGATACGGTGTCGCCGGGGGATGTGCTCCGCACCAAGTCATTATCCAAGGCCCAGATCACCTTCAGCGACAATACCGTCATGACCATCTCCCCGGAGACCCGCCTCGAACTGGAAGAGTATATGTTCGACGCCAACCAGGGGAAGCGCAACGCGGTGGTCAAGCTTTTTCAGGGCATGGTCCTGACGGTGGTAAGCAAGCTCTACAAGACGGAAAAGCCGGATTTCATCATCCAGACCCATACCGCGGTCTTGGGAGTGCGCGGCACCGAGGTGGGCGTGCGCCTGAGCCCCAACGATTCCACCTTTCTGAATTTCCAGGGACTGACTCGGGTACGTAACATCTTCCCGGAGGTGAGTGGCGACTTGTTTAGGAAGGCTGCCAAGGTCGCCATCTCGTTTGATAAAGGCTACGTGGATTTGGGTGATATGCAAGGCACTATAGTGGCTCGTGGCCTGCCCCCGACCCTCCCCTATACTATTACGGATCAAGACCGGCAGATGTTTATGCGCCAGCTCGGTGGGGCCTTCAGCCAGCGGCCGGTGGCTGGACACACCGTCGCCGGCAACATGCTGGGACCGTCTGGTGCCGAAGGGTCTTCTGGGGATAGCAGCGGCGCTGGCAACAGCTTAATCGCCAATTCCGGCACAATCGCCACCTCCACCGAACCCGTTGGGCTTAGCTCCTCCTTAGGCACGCCCCCCGCTGCCACTGTAGCTAGCCGTGATCTATACTCCGCCCAAACTATTGCCGCCACCGCCGCCACCACCACCGCCGCCACCACCGACTCCTCCTGGGCCTCCCCACCCACCGCGGTGATCCGGACCCTGAACGAAGGAGACGAGGATAAAAGAGAGGGGACCAGAGAATTGAGTCATGATTTTAATTTTCCCTCATTAACTCCTTGTTACTTTTGTACCTTTTTAAGGTTATAATGAAAACCATATGGACATTCCGATTTCGGTCGCTCACTCGCCCTACTTGACGACCGGCGAATTTGGGAGGCAGACAGGCGCAACGCAAGGAGGCGCAAGCCGTCACGAGTTTCGGCACCCGACATCTGATTAACCTTATGATACCGGGAGGATAGGATGAAAAGCCTGGCTTCAAAAATTTACGGCGCCTCTTCGGCGGTGGTGTTTTTTCTCCTGGCTCTGACGGGCCCGGCGCTTTTTGCCTATTTATTTCTGCTTTCCCCAGTTAATGCCCTGGCCGATAATGTGGTGCCACCGACTTACTCCACCACTTTGACGGTGGGACAGAGCGTCACCATTGCCAAAACCGTAACCATCACCGCGGGCTACCCCCACTTCCGCCAAGGTTGACGTCTTTTTCCTCGCCGACACCACCGGCAGCATGGGCGGCGCGATTCAAAGCGTCAGAGACGGAGCTGCCGCCATTATGGCAGCCACCTCCGGACTGGGAGATGTGGCCTACGGCGTGGGTGAGTATAAGGACGTGGGCGACCCCTTTGTTTATCGGCTGAACCAGGACATCACTTCGGTTACGGCTGATGTTCAAACCGGGATCAACGCCTGGGAGGCCTCCGGCGGTGGGGACACGCCAGAGGGTCAAATATACGCACTTTATCAGTTGGCCAACACCACTTCCTGGCGACCTGGCTCCACCCGCATCCTCATCTGGTTCGGGGATGCCCCAGGCCATGATCCCTCCGGACCCACCGGAATGTTACCGAGGCCCAAGCCACCGCCGCCTTAGTTGCCAACACGATTAAAGCGTTGGCCCTTGATCTTGGCGCTTTAGACTCTACCGGCCAGGCCCAGAGAATTGCCACCGCTACCGGGGGACAATATTATAGCGGGGTAGACGTAGCCCAGATTGTCCAGGTGATCAAGGATGCCATTATCCAGTCTTTTGCCACTTACAGCACCGTCAGTCTAGGCACGGCGTCGGTGCCGGCCGGCCTTACGGTCACCATTGTCCCACCGTCGGTTACGGGCGAATTTGACCGCAGCATCGATCGCATCTTTAACTTTGACGTGACTTTTACCGCAGTCTCCCCCGGTTCTTATAGTTTTCCCATCCCGGTCCTGGTGGATGGGGGGACGATGGCTATCGAACAGGACAATATTCAGGTGGAGCGGGCGGTTATTGGGCTGGTCTTTCCCTTGCCGCGCTATACCCCCTACAACGCCCCGGTGAGCGCGGTGATGGACAACTCCGTGCTGGATCGGACCCCCATTCAGTTTTATGTCCCCGGCGACTTGATCAAGGCATTTAACGGTGAAACCGGAGAAAAGCAATTCGGGGTTACGTATCTGGATCCCTACGGTCTATACTGGCCGGCTTACAAAAACAGCGGCGGCACCGACTTCTTCCCTCCCTCCGGCGCGGGGGTACGTCCGCTCAACTACGTCACCGGCCCGTGGCTTTCCTATGCCGGCAATCCCGGTTACAACTACCAGGTGCCCGAGGGCACCCCGGTATCGGCCACCGCCGACGGCAAGCTTTACCTAGTCGGTCCCAACCACGTCGATCCCGTCAACGGCGGAGATTACGACTTTTATCAAAGTTCCTTCATCGACCATCAAAACGGCTGGTTCTCCTGGTATCTCTATGCCCCGTTGGACCCCGCCATCCTGGCGCAGATCGGCCTAAACGGTTTTGCCCAGGTAACCAAGGGGCAAATCATCGGCAAGACCATTGGTGATCACCTGCACTTCGAGGTGCGCCATAACGGTATCGACAATGCAAACGTGGTGGACCCCTACAAACTCGGACTTTGGCTGCCCAGCAGGGTAAATCCTGCGCCCCAGCTGCTCTTGCTCTTAGATGGATCAAACCTTCCTCAATGAATCACGCCATAGCTTTGCCGGGGGCGGGTTTTAAACCCGCCCCTCTGCTTTATCCTGCCTGAATAATTCACGATATCGTCTAAATCTTGGCTATCTAATTGATATTACACCTAAATATTAATTGTGCAAAAAAGCGGAGTGTTTCATGGAGAACAGCCGCCCTCGGCTGTGCTTTTGCAGGCGAGGGCGCCTGCTCTCCATTTTCCGTGGTCCTTATTCTGGGTTGACATTTTTATGAATTTTCCGGGATAGCGCGACCCTTTCATTTAGAGGAGGATACGCCTGCTACCAATTCGCCCGCGCAGGATTTTTTCCGGAGGGGCGAACCTTGGGTTCGCCCCTACAGTTTAATCTCCTTTTGCTAGACGCGCCTCCGGCCCGACCTCCAGGTTCAAGCTTGCCGCGCCAGCTCTCCCGACCTCTCGCATTGACAAAGATGGGCCGGCCGGATTATAAGTGAAACCGGAGGTCGACCATGGCCGAAGAACCCCGGATACTCTATCTCATCGACATCAGTTCCTATTTTTACCGGGCCTTCCACGCCATTCGGGGACTGGCCACCTCCAAAGGTTTTCCCACCAACGCCGCCTACGGGGTGACCAAGATGCTCCTCAAGGTCATCAAGGAGCGGCAGCCCCATTACCTGGCCCTGGTCTTCGACTCCAAGGGGCCCACCCAGCGGCACCGCGACTTTCCCGCCTATAAGGCCCACCGGCCCCCCATGCCCGAAGAGCTGGTCATGCAGCTCCCTTATATCCAGAAGATCATCGACGGCTTCCGGCTGCCGGCCCTGCGGCAGGAGGGTTTCGAAGCCGACGACCTCATCTGCACCCTGGTGCATCAGGCCCGGGAGAAAGGTTTCCGGGTGGAGATCATCACCGGCGACAAGGACCTCCTGCCCCTGGTCCAGGAGGGGGTGGATATGTGGGACCCCATGAAGGAGGTGCGTTACGACCCGGGGGCCATTCGGGAGAAGTATGGCCTCACCCCGGAGGAGCTCGTCGAAGTGCGGGCCCTGGCCGGGGACGCCAGCGACAACATCCCCGGGGTGCCGGGGATCGGCGAAAAAACCGCCCTGAAACTAATCGCCCGCTTCCACAGCCTGGAAAACCTCCTGGCCCACCTGGACGAAGTCAAGGAAAAGGCCCTGAAGAGCCGCCTGAGCGAATATGCCGACCAGGCTCGCCTGAGCCGCCGCCTCACCTTGCTGGAGTGTGCGGTGCCGCTCACGGTGGACCTGGAGGCCCTCCAGCCCGGCCCTCCCGACCGGGAAGGCCTGCGGCGTCTGTTTGTGGAACTGGAATTCAATCAATTGGTCAAGGAATTGGGGTTCGACACCCGGCCCCCCGAAACCTGCCTGCTGGTCCACGACCGGGAAGAGCTGGAGCGGCTGGCCGCCGAGATCCGGACCGCCGGGACCTTGAGCCTCTTTTACTTGCAGGGGGAGCAACACCCGGTCATGGCGCCCCTGGCCGGGGCCGCCCTGGCCTGGCAGGCCGGGGCGGCAGCCTATGTCCCCTTTGGCCCGGAACTGACGGCAGCGGCCTTTTGGCAGGTTCTGGGACCCTTGTGGTCTGACCCGGCGGTGCAGAAAGTGGGGGCCGACCTGAAGGCGGCCAGCTTGATCGCCGGCCTTTCTGGCCGGAAGCCCGCCGGCCTCGCCGGCGACATCCTCCTGGCCTCCTACCTGCTGGACCCGGCCCGTTATGAGCAAAACCTGGAGAACGTCGCCCTGCATTATCTGGGGCTCAACCTGGCCGGACCCCGGGAACTGGCCGGACGCCCCCTGGGAGTGGCGGATCTGCCCCCGGATTTGGGCTGCGTCTACGGCGCTTCCCGGGCCGAGGCCGCCTTGAATCTCTGGCCGATCCTGAAGGGCGAACTGGAACAGGAGGCCCTCTGGGATCTCTATGCCCACCTGGAACTGCCCTTGCTGGCCGTCCTGGCTCGGATGGAGGCCCGGGGCATCCGTCTGGACCAGGATTTTCTCCGCCGCTTCGGCCAGGACCTGGAAGAGGCCCTGCACCGCCTGGAAGGGGAGATATATCATCTGGCCGGAGAAGAGTTCCTCATCAATTCGCCGCAGCAATTAGGGCGGATTCTCTTCGAAAAACTTAACCTTACTCCCCAGAAGAAGACCAAGGGCAAGGCCCTGTCCACCGACGTCGAAGTGCTCCAGAACCTGGCCGCCGCCCACCCGCTGCCGGCCAAGATCCTGGAATACCGCACCATGGGCAAACTCAAGTCCACTTACGTAGACGCCCTCCTGAAGCTGGTTAACCCCGCCACCGGCTGCATCCACACCACCTTCCTGCAGTCGGTGGCCGCCACCGGGCGTCTCTCCAGCCGGGACCCCAATCTGCAAAACATCCCGGTGCGGGGGGACCTGGGGGGGCAGGTGCGCCAGGCCTTTATTCCGGCCCCCGGCCACCTCTTTCTGGGGGCGGATTACTCCCAGATGGAGCTCAGGATTTTGGCCCACTTCTCGGAAGACCCGATCCTGCTCAAGGCCTTCCTGGAGGGCATCGACATCCACCGGCAGACCGCGGCGGAAGTCTTCGGCATTCATCCGGAGCTGGTGACTTCCGAGATGCGGCGCCAGGCTAAGGTGGTCAACTTCGGCGTCATCTATGGCATCAGCGCCTTCGGCCTGGCCAAACAGATGGAGGTGCCCAACCGGGTGGCCAGTGAATTCATCCAACGCTATTTCGCCCGCCATACCCGGGTCAAGGCGTATCTGGACGAAACCCTGCAGACGGCCCAGGAGCATGGCTGGGTCACCACCTTGCTGGGGCGGCGGCGGCGCACTCCCAACCTAAAGAGCCCGAACCGCATCCTGCGCCAGGAGGCGGAGCGCGCCGCCATCAACACCCCCCTCCAGGGGACCGCGGCGGACATCATCAAAAAGGCCATGCTGGAGGTGGAAACCGCCTTAACGGCCGCGGGCCTGACCGCTAAAATGCTGCTGCAGATCCATGATGAACTTCTCTTCGAGGTGCCGGAGCCGGAACTGGCAGCCACGGCAAAAGTGGTCCGCCGGATCATGCAGGGGGCGGTTACCTTGAAGGTGCCCCTGGCCGTGGACCTGCGGGTCGGCAAAAACTGGGGGGAAATGTCTCCTTTTCAAAAACAGGCAGATGATTAACTTTATTACAAATACCAATATGTTATGCTAATTAACCCCATCGCTCTAAGAAAATAAATTCATCAGTGGTGCATATTTTCCTTGATATTTTTGCCATCATACTTATATTTAACGGAAATCAAGGAGTTATGTGCGCCGGGAAGGCCTGGCCGAAAAAAAGTTCTCCCGAGGCCATAATTTTTCTTGATATTTTCGGCCCGCTGTTATTAAATGGGCGCATCTTTAACCTTTAACCATCTCTTTGAGAAGGGGGGATAGATGATGAGGAAAGCTTTGGTAAGGAAGGGTTTTGCTTTGGCCATCATCATGGCGTTTGTTGTCGTCATGGTGGGAGGCTGCTGCGACGCCTGCAAGAAAGACGTAGACCAGGCCAAGATGTACGCCGATCAGGCGGCGGCCTCGGCTGCGAAGGCAGACACCGCGGCACGGAACGCCGAAATGGCGGCGGCAGACGCGAAAGCTTCAGCGGACAAGGCTGAGGCAGCGGCTGATCGGGCTGAGGCTGCAGCTGCAAAGGCTGAGGCCTGCCTGATGAAGAAGATGCGGAAGTAGCACCAAGGGTTGATCAGCTAATGGAGAGTGAAAAATTCTCTCCGAAAGGGGGTAATCGATGAGGAAGGCAATGAGAAAAGGCTATGCCTTGGCTCTCCTCGCGGTCTTTGCCCTGGTGCTGGGAGGTGCTGGCTGCTGCCAAAAGTACTATGATCAGTGCAAGATGTACATGGAGCAAGCTAAGGCTTCTGCAGATCGGGCAGCCGCGTCGGTAGTAAAGGCTGAAGCGGCCGCACTGGATGCCAAAGTCCCAGCGCCTCGCGCTTCCGCCGCAGCCAACAAGGCTGAAGCGGCCGCAGCTAGGGCCGAAGACGCGGCAGAAAAGTGCTGTGCCAAGGTTGGAAAGATGAAGGCTTACAAAGGCAAAAAGGCCAAAAGGGCCAAGAAAGCCAAAAAAGCCAAAAAAGCAATGTAATTTATTCAGTAGTCATTTAGGGTTTAAACCCTGGTTTTAAGAAGAGGGTGTGGATTGGGCCTCGAGCCCACCACACCTTCTGTCTTTTCGGGGCTGTCGCAACCAGCGACGTCCCCCGGGATTGCCCCCTCTTTATCCCGAGAGTCCCGGATAACTCGGGAGATTATCTCCCGCCGGCGACCACCCCCTTACCCCGCCCTCTTCAAGCTTCCGCTTGCAACTAGCGGCTTAATCTATGGTGGCCGGGACTGCCTTAACCTTGCCCGGCTGCGCCAACCCCCAGCCTTTGCTAACCGCTAATAGCTGAGGACTGGTAGCCATTTTTTTCCGGAGCGCCTGCTTACGCCGGAATCACCAAAAAAAAGGGGCGGTTCATTAACCACCCCTGGGGCCTTCGGCTCTTAAGCCAGGCTCAATAGCTCTGCTGGCTCAGGCTCAGACCCCCGCCGTCCCCCGCCCCCCGGCTGATATCCATGGGCATGCCGGTCTGCTCTTCCACGGTCTGCAGCACCCTGCGCATGTCCACCTGACCCGTCAGGCCCTTCTGTTCGATCAGGCTCATCACGTGCAGCAGCATCGAGCGGATCTTGAAATAGACGTCGTCGTGCACCGACAGGAAGACGCGGCCATTTTGGAAGCCGATCTTGGCCGGCTCATAGATATACTCGACCTTGGTCCCCATGGGCACCATGGCGAAGAGCTTCTTGATATCCTCGGGATAGAGGCGGGTGCAGCCGTGGCTCACCAGGCGGCCCACCGCCCACGGCAGATTGCAGCCGTGAATCCCGTAGTCGCCCCAGTTCAGCCCCAGTTTAAAGGCCCCCATGGGGTTATCCGGCCCGGCGGGCATCACTGCCATTTCGTACTTTTTCTGCAATTGCTTGGGGATATGCCAGTCCGGATTCACCTTCTTTTGATTCACGGAAAATTTGCCGGTGGGGGTTTTGTAGTCCAGGACCCCCATGCCGATGGGATAGGTATAGACCTGGGTGCCGTTATTGACGAAATAATAGAGCCGCATCTCCCCGGTGTTGACCAGGATCTGGGCGTCGCGGCCGGTGGGGACGATCCACATGGTGGGGATGAGCATATTGGTGTTCGGCGGCGGCAGCCACGGGTCCCATTGGCGATACATGGCGCCGATTTCGGTCCAGCCCAGGTCATAGTGCCGGGCCACGTCCAGGAGATCCTCACCCTTTTTGGTCATATGGTGCTGGGGCGCGCCGATCACGGTCACGGCCTGGGGATCGAGGCCGCTGGCGGTGGCGGGCGGCCGGATGTTGAAGGGTCCGCCGGCCCAGGCCGGGAGCGCCACGCTGAGGACTAGGAGAATCGTCAGGAACGACAATTTACGCATAATTTACCCCTGAGGCGACCGGAACGGTTTCAGGCTGGAAATATAGGGCGGCTTCAGCACCCCCTTTTCCGTTATTATACCGGAAATTAGTTCGTTGGGGGTAACGTCAAAGGCCAGGTTCAGGGCCTGCGCTCCGGCCGGGGCCACCGGTTCACCCCTCAGGTGGGTGACTTCATCCCCGGAACGTTCCTCCACCGGGATCTGGCTGCCTTCATGAATGGCAAAATCGACGGTGGACAGCGGCGCCGCTACGTAGAACGGGATGCCGTGGTGATAGGCCAGGACCGCCACACTGTAAGTGCCGATCTTGTTGGCGGTGTCGCCGTTGGCGGCGATGCGGTCCGCCCCGAGGATCACCAGGCTCACCCGGCCCTGGTGCATTAGAGTGGCGGCCGCTCCATCCGGGATCAAGGTATAGGGGATGCCCAATTTCCCCAATTCCCAGGTGGTGAGGCGCGCCCCCTGGAGCAGTGGCCGGGTCTCGTCCACCCACACGGTAAAGCGCTTGCCGGCCTCCCAGGCGGCCCGCAAAACCCCCAGGGCGGTGCCGTAGGCCCCGGTGGCCAGGGCCCCGGTGTTGCAGTGGGTCAGGACCTGCATGCCTTCCTTGATGACCACCTGGCCGGCCTGGCCCATACGCCGGTTGGTGGTCTCGTCTTCCTTCAGCATGGCCTGGGCTTCGATCACCAGGTAATCCTTGAGGGCCGGCACCGGCTCATCGGCATGAGCCTGGACCAGGAGCTGAACCCGGTCCAGGGCCCAGAAAAGATTCACCGCGGTGGGCCGGGCGGCGGCGATTTCCCGGCAGATATCCAGGAACCGCCTTTGAAACTCGCGGGGATCATCGGTATTGATCTCCAACGCCCCCAGGGCGGCGCCCATGGCCGCGGCCACCCCGATGGCCGGCGCCCCCCGGATGGCCAGGGTCTTGATGGCCTCAATCACTTCGTGATAATCCCGGATCTCCAGATAGATCTCTTCCCGGGGCAGCTTACGCTGATCCAGCAGCTTGATTTTGTCAATATCCCAACAGATGCTGCAATAAGGAATCATTTTGAACTCCAGTTTTGTCCGGTAGAAATTACTTGAGATAGCAAGTAAAACAGCCCCAACACAGCCAATCAGTGTTATAATGTTTCAGCGAAAAACATAAACATTGAAAGGAGTTATGGGGCTTATGGCGCATTGTAGCACACTCATGGGTCAATTACTACAACTCATACCGCGACATGTTTTCGATCACTTGGTGGACACCCATGCCTGGCAGGGGCCAAAGCCCCGAAAGTTCACCTATTGGTCGCACCTGGGAGCCATGCTCTTCGGCCAGTGGAGCGCCCGCAAAAGTCTGCGGGACCTGGTGTTCAGTGTCAACCGGCAAGTCCGCAAATGCTATCATCTGGGCCTGACCGCGGTGAAACGCTCCACCCTGGCCGACGCCAATCGGCAGCGCCCGGCTATCATCTTCGAAAAGACCTATTATAAGCTGTACGAGCGGGTCTCTGCCGAACTGGCCACCCAGCCTCAGGAGGCCCCGGAGATCAAAATCATCGACGCCACTACCATTGATCTCTGCGCCGCGGTCTTTCCCTGGGCCAAGTTCCGGACCCGCAAAGGGGCTATCAAGCTCCACACCGTGCTCACCGGGTTGCTGCCCCAGTGCGTCCTGGTCACCGACGGCAAGACCCATGACCGCCGGGCCGTTCAAGACCTGCACTTCGAGCCGGACGATCTGTTGATCTTCGACCGCGCCTACCTGGATTACGCCTGGCTTTACCAATTGCACCAAGGTGGCGTCTGGTTTGTGACTCGCCTCAAGACCAACTCTTGCTATGAGGTGGTCCAGAAACGGCCGGCGTCCGGCCCGATCCTGGCCGACCAGCTTATCCGGCTCAGTTCCCCTCAAGGGCGGACCTGCTATCCTGAACTCTTGCGCCGAGTCCACTACCTGGACCCGGAGGGCAAAGAATATGTCTTTTTAACCAACCGCCTGGACCTGCCCGCCCTGGAGGTGGCCGAACTCTACCGCCGCCGCTGGCAGATCGAACTCTTTTTCAAGTGGATCAAGCAAAACTTAAAGATCAAGGCCTTTTACGGCACCTCCAAGAATGCCGTGCTGATTCAAATCTGGACCGCCTTGATCGCTTACGTACTCTTGGTATGGCTCAAGTTCAAAAGCAAAACGGGCTGGGGACTCTTGCAACTGACTCGCCTGGCCCAAACCATGCTCCTGGAACGACTGGACTGGTGGTCTTTGCTCTGCCCTCGACCACCAGATAACCGACCAACCGTTGCTATTCAATTAGCGCAGGCTTCCAGCCTGTTATTTTTTTTGCATTAGTAGGGTGGGCACTGCCCACCATTCCCTTAGAAAAAAACTACGCCAATAGCTTCCTAAAAATCTCGTTGGCCAGTTGCGGATTGGCCTGGCCCTTGGTTTTTTTCATCAATTGGCCCACGAAAAAGCCCAACACCTTGGTCTTGCCGGCCTTAAAGTCCGCCGCCTCCTTGGGATTGGCGTCGATGATCTCCTGGGCCAGGGCCTCCAGGGCGCCGCTGTCGCTGATCTGCACCAGCCCTTTTTCTTTAATAATGGCCTCCGGGTCACGGCCGGTGGCCACCATGTCCTCGAACACGGTCTTGGCCAGCTTGCCGCTGATGGCGCCCTTTTCCACCAGGGCCAGCAGTTTGGCCAGGGCCGCGGGGGCAATAAGGCAGGAGGCGATGCCGGCCTCCTCCTTTTTCAGCTCCCGCATGAGTTCGCCCATGATCCAGTTACTCACCTGCTTGGGCTGGGGAAAGAGCTTGACCGTGGCCTCGAAGTAATCCGCCAGGG
Organism: uncultured delta proteobacterium; assembly: GCA_963796215.1. Taxonomy (GTDB): domain Bacteria; phylum Desulfobacterota; class Desulfobaccia; order Desulfobaccales; family 0-14-0-80-60-11; genus JAPLJC01. The sequence goes on from CAWCKU010000013.1 coordinate 212,398, forward strand.
CTTTATCGCTGGTGAGCACCTCGGCGTCGTATTCCGGCAGGCCGTATTCCGTCTGGAAGCGGATAAGCCGCGCCTTCGGCAGCTCCACCAGGTTTTTTCGCAAGGATTCCAGCCAGTCATGATCAATTCTGACGGGCACCAGGTCCGGGTCCGGGAAATAGCGGTAGTCGTGGGCCTCTTCCTTGCCCCGCATGGACACCGTCTGGTTTGACGACGTATCCCACAGCCGGGTCTCCTGGACGATTTCGCGCCCTGCCGCCAACATCGCCCGCTGCCGCTTAATCTCAAACTCCAGGGCCGCCTTGATGAAGCGGAAGGAGTTCATGTTCTTGAGCTCGACCTTGACTCCCAATTCCTTAGCGCCCACGGGTCTGAGCGAAATGTTGGCGTCGCAGCGGAAGGAGCCCTCCTCCAGGTTGCCGTCGCAAATCTCCAGATAAAGCAGAATGTTGCGCAGGCCCTTGAGGTATTCCACCGCTTCGTCGGGGCTCTCCATATCCGGCTCGGAGACGATCTCGATCAGGGGCACCCCGGTGCGGTTGAAATCCACATAGCTCACCGGTCTCGCTTCGCTGTGCACCAGTTTGCCCGCGTCTTCCTCCAGATGAATCCGGGTGATGCCGATGCGCTTGGCCTGACCATTGACCTTGATCTCCAAATGGCCGTGTTCCGCCAGGGGCAGCTCGAATTGGGAGATCTGGTAGCCTTTGGGGAGGTCGGGGTAAAAATAGTTTTTCCGGGCAAAGACCGACTCCGGCGCCACCGTACAGTCGGTGGCCAGGGCCATCTTCAGGGCATATTCCACGGCCTTCTGGTTCAGCACCGGCAGCGACCCGGGCATCCCCAGGCAGACCTCGCACACCTGGGTATTGGGGGGAGCCCCGAAGGCGGTGGCGCAGCCGCAAAAGATCTTGCTATGGGTGAGCAGATGGGCGTGGACTTCCAACCCGATGACGGCCTCGTATGCCACTTGCTTCCTCCCGGAATCATTGAAGGTTAACTAAATGGCGAAAGTCTGTCAAGGCAAGGCTCTTAGGCACCATGATGCCATTCCGTTCCGACCTCGGCAAATCGGCGGACCAGACTAATTGGCAGTATCATAATCAAAAGTTTGATCATTCCCTCGCCCTTGAGGGGGGAGGGTTAAGGTGGGGGTGGAAAAGTATTTCAGTCCTCTCCCTCCTCGGCTGATATGAAGCACGCACCTCAGGTTGTTTGATCCCTTGCGGAAGTTTATAATTTGAATAAGATAATTATAGCATTTGCCGAAAGTTCCTTCCTTTTATCCCCTCTCCCCCCAACGGGGGGGGGAGGGTGAGGGGGGACGAAAAGGTTTTGTCATGAGTCTAGGAAGAGTTTGATCTTTACCGGCCGCTGCGGCCCAAGGCCTATGACTTGATGCAGACCAAACCAGGGGCGGACTTTTCCGACGATGAGACCGAACGCTATTCCCGCAACGCCCTGCTGGACGGGGTGGGTTGGGAAGGCCAGGCCCGCTGGCGCGCCGGGAAGGTATTGGTGGTGGGAGCCGGCGGCCTCGGCTCCGCCGCCCTGTTGTACCTGGCCGCGGCGGGCGTGGGACGCCTGGGTCTGGTGGACGGCGATGCCGTGGAGTTGTCCAACCTCCAGCGCCAGATTATCCACTACTCCGCCGACGTAGGCAGGCGCAAGGTGGCCTCGGCCTCCGAGTCCCTGCTAGCCCTCAATCCCCATTGCCGGCTGGAGACCTTTGATCTGCGCCTTGCCCCGGATAATATCCGGGAAGTGGTGCAGGGCTTCGAGGTGGTGCTGGACGCCAGCGACAATTTCCCCACCCGCTTCCTGGTGGCGGAGTGCTGCTGGCGTTACCAGATTCCCCTGGTGTCGGCCGCGGCCACGGGTTGGCACGGGCAGCTCCTGGTGGCGGTTCCCGGGGCGGCCAACCCCTGTTACCGCTGCCTGGTGCCGGAGGCCCCGTCGGCCTTGGCCGTGCCCCCCTCCACCCAGGCGGGCATCCTGGGGGCGGTGGCCGGCGCCCTGGGCTGCCTCCAGGCGGTGGAAGCCTTGAAGCTCCTCTTGGGCCGGGAAACGGACCTGAGCCGCCGCCTCCTGGCCTATGACGGCCTCCAGGGAAGATTTCAATCCGTGGCCCGGGTGAAACGGCCGGATTGCCCCCTGTGCGCGGAAAAATAGGGACACCTCCTATTTTTACCGGCAAGGCCTGATCTGGCGGGAATAACCATAGTAAAAATAGGAAGTGTCCCTATTTTTCTTTTTATGAGTCAATAATGCCAAAAGACCCCCTAATCATCGCCGGCCGCACCTTCCGCTCCCGCCTCCTGGTGGGCACGGGGAAGTTTCCCTCCGCCGCCGCCCTGAAGGCCGCCCTGGACGCCTCGAAAGCCGAAATCGTCACCGTGGCCCTGCGCCGCGTGGATCTGGGCCAGCCGCAAACCGATAGCATCCTCTCGGTGCTCGACCCCGAGAAATATCTCATCCTGCCCAACACCTCCGGGGCCCGCACCGCCGAAGAGGCCGTACGCCTGGCCAAAATGGCCCGGGCCATGGGTCTGCCGCCCTGGGTGAAGCTGGAGCTGACGCCTGAGCCCAAGTATCTGCTGCCCGACCCGGTGGAGACCCTGAAGGCCGCCGAACTGCTCATTAAAGCAGGCTTCGTGGTCCTGCCCTACATCCAGGCCGATCCCATCCTGGCCAAGCGCCTGGAGGAATTGGGCTGCGCCACGGTCATGCCCCTCGGCGCCCCCATCGGCAGCAACCGGGGGGTCCGCACCCGCGACCTGATCCGCATCATCATCGAGCAGGCCACCGTGCCGGTGGTGGTGGACGCCGGCTTAGGCGCGCCCTCCCACGCCGCCGAGGCCATGGAGCTGGGCGCCGACGCGGTGCTGGTGAACACCGCCCTGGCCGACGCCGCCGACCACGCCGCCATGGCCAAAGCCTTCGCCTTGGGGGTGGAGGCCGGCCGCCTGGCCTACCTCTCCGGCCTGGGCCCCAGCGCGACGCCGCCGCGGCCTCCTCCCCCTTAACGGGGTTTTTGGAGTAGCCCAAATGAAAGATCTAGCCGCAGACTTTGCTGTGCAAATCCCCTAAATGCCCTTCCCAACTTTAACCCCCCTTTGATGGGGGTAGGGGGGATTTTTTCTCTTCCCAAGCTCATATACATGCCGTGATAAGGGTGAATTTGAATTTTATTAGCCTTGCAGAGCACCTTTGCATAAAGTGGTTCCCAAGCGGGAGCTTAGGAACCAGAAGGAAACAAGGGATTGATATGCCTCTGATTCATTTTCTGCCGGATAACCATAAAATTCAGGCGCATGAAGGTGAGACGATTCTCCAGGCCGGGCTCCGGGCCGGTATCCCGCACGCTTCTTTTTGTGGCGGCAGCGCCCGCTGCTCCACCTGCCGGGTCGTTATTCTGGAGGGTCTGGAAAATTGTGCCCCGCGCAATCCCGCCGAGCAGGCCATCGCCGACCTGTTGCGGTTTGAGCCGCAGGTGCGGCTGGCTTGCCAGACCGTGGTCACGGGGCCGGTCAAACTTCGCCGCCTGGTGACCGATATTCTTGCCGATGTGGATGTGGACAGCCTTTACGTGGAAGGGGTTGAGCCTTGTTCCATCGGCACCGAAAAGTATATCTTGATCCTCTTTTCGGATATCCGGGGATTTACCCCGTTTGCGGAGAACCTGCTGCACTACGATGTCATTTATGTCCTGAACCTCTACTTCCAGCAAGTGGGTAAGGTGATTGCCCGTTATGGCGGCAATATTAATAATTACATGGGTGACGGTTTCATGGCGCTCTTTGAAGCCGACGATCCGTCCGAGGGGGCCTTACGGGCGGTCAGAGCGGGCTTGGAGCTGATTGAGGCAGTCCGGAACCTCAAGCCTTATCTCGAGGAACTGTACGATAAAAGTTTTCAGACTCGCGTCGGCCTCCATTATGGCCAGGTAGTGGCGGGTAAGGTGGGCTCGCCGGGCAATAAAAAGTTGACGGTCATCGGGGATACGGTGAACTTTGCCAGCCGCATCGAGGCCGCCAACAAACAAGCCGGCACCCAGTTTCTGATCTCCGAAGATACCTACGCCCTGGTGAAAGACCAGGTCCGCTTAGGCCAACAGGTCCGCCTCACCCTGCCCGGCAAGAGCGGCGAATACAACCTTTATGAAATCGTGGGCTTAGTTAATTAGAAAGCCTGAGTATTAATGTAGGATGGGCCCGGCCTTCCATTTCCTTATCCGGTAGCGCAGGCTTCCAGCCTGTGATGTAGGGTGCGTTCCACGCACCATTATAGGGCGGCCTGTGGCCGCCGTAGTTAGACTATTCATTTTTTTGGGGATGGGGCTTTCCGTCGGCTGGACCCAACGCTGCGGCAAGAGCCATAACGAGGAAAAATTGTTTATCCTGTCGGAGAAACGACGGTGGTCCGAAGCTCGGTTCGTCATCCTGGTCTGGCTGACAGGCCTGGTCTTGCTCAGCCAGGGCTGCATGTCGCTTCAGGTGCGCCATCCGCTGCCGGAGAACCTCCTGGACCAGGTCCAGATGGCCGGCCTGCCCGGCGTCCGGGACTGGGGCGACGTCCACAGCGAAAACCTGGAGCAGAGCGCCCTTGAGTCGGTCCAGCAGGAACTGGCCGCCAATCACGGCCAGCTCGAGCCCGAAGCGAACTTCCTGGCCCTGTCCGGCGGCGGCGGCGACGGCGCCTTCGGCGCCGGAATTTTGTGCGGCTGGACCGCGGCGGGCACCCGGCCTCGCTTCAAGTTGGTGACCGGCATCAGCACCGGGGCCCTCATCGCGGTCTTCGCCTTCGTCGGGCCGGAGTATGACGCCAGGCTGAAGGAGGCCTACACCACCATCTCCGATAAGGATATCTATACCAGGACCAGCTGGGTGAAGATGGCGCTGAATCCTCGCAGGATCGACGCCGCGGCCAGTACGCAGCCGTTGGCCGAACTACTGGAGCGGTTCATCGACGAGAAGCTGCTCCAGGCCGTCGCCGCCGGGCACCGCCAGGGCAGGCGTCTGATAGTGGGGACTACCCAGCTCGAGGCCCAGCGCCTGGTGATCTGGAACATGGGGGCCATCGCCGCCAGCGGCCACCCGGACGCCCTCAAATTGTTTCGTCAGGTGCTCCGGGCTTCGGCCTCTGTCCCCGCCGCCTTCAATCCGGTGTACATCAAGGTCAAGGCCGCCGGGCAGGAATACGACGAGATGCACGTCGATGGCAGCGTCAAGGCCCAGGTGATGCTCTATGGGGAGGCCGTCAGTTTCTTCACCCTCAGCCATAAACTTGGTTCCCGGATGCCCCAACGCCCCCGCAAGCTTTACCTCATCCGCAATGCCACCGTAGCTCCCGAATATGCCACCCTCAAACCCGATATCTGGGCGATCGCCCCCCGGGCGATTAGCAGCATGACTAAAAGCCAGGGCGTGGGCGATTTGTACCGCATCTATGTCCTGGCCCAACGGGACGGGATTGACTATAATCTGGCCTTCATCCCCTTGGATTTTCACCCGAAACGGGCCTCGGAATTTGACCCCAAATACATGAATGAGGAATTTGAGCTGGCCTACAACCTGGCCCGCTCCGGCTACAAATGGCACAAGTACCCGCCGGGGATGGAGCCCGCCAACCTCCAGCCGGCTCCAGTTCAACCAGGTCGATGACAGTTATCCCCTCGTTCCCAGGTTTCACTTGGGAAATAAAATGGTTACCAAGCTCAGCTTGGCGGGTAATGCCTTCCCAAGCTAAGATTGGGAACGAGAAGAAAGGAGTAGGCCCACCATGCCCCGGCACAAAAGCGAATTAAGCTCTTTGCGTAGTTTATTGTATGCCCTGGCATTGGTTCTGAACGTCAAAAGGCTTTATAGCTATAAGGAGGAAAGTTCATCATGGAAATCGATCTCGGCGAAGAGATCATGGGTGAGGTAGGTCCCGCCCCTCCGGCCCCTCCATCAAGTATTAAGGTGGAATTTAAAGGCAGGAAGGCAATCGTTACTGTTGCCTTACCAACCAAAGATGCCAATGGAAATCCCCTCGTGTCACCCTTGAAGGATGTTACTGTTTTCTACAAGAAAAGCAGCTTTGTTGGCTCCAGCCCGAGAGCAGAGGTAGCTGCGGGGACAGCTATGATGGCCACTGTCCCTGCAACCACCAACCCTGTAGTCGTGGAAATTGACAACCTGGAATACAGCCAGAAATACTGGTTCGCGGCCATAGTCAGTGACAGTCAGTGACTTAGAGCTCCTTGCCAAAGAGGTGAACGGAGGTGGCCAGATATGGCTAAAAGAGGATATCGGTCTAAGTAGGGAAGTCTAATAAATGTCCTTTAGCAAATTGCGGTTACTTAAAAAAGGATAATACAATGCAAATTTCAACCCAGGAAGTTGAATGTTTGGCGCTATGTCAATCATTAGCAACATATTGGGCATACTATTATATGAGTGCTGGAAAGTTATATACACCAGTGATTCGTGAAACTGCTAAATTGTTTCTTGAATCATTCGCACCACTTCCAAAAGATAGTGAATTTATGCAAAAACTTATAAAAATATTAATAAATCGCGCTGGTGTTGAAGATTTAGATGAAGTTATAAGTCATATTAACGATTGGGCAAACGGCACAAGAGATTACCCTTATGAAAGTATGTCCAAAAGCCAAAACGTAATGCGCATATTATTGTCAGGGGTTAGTATAATTTTAATGCATTCATTGAATATCGAGAAAATACCGAAAATAAAGTTCAGTAATTTAGAAGAAGACTATTCCACTCGTGTCATTCGTTGGCAATCTCACTTGCCAAAAACAGCTTTAAGACAGGACCCAGATAATATTATTAGTCTTGCTTCACGTTCTCAAACTATTGTTGTTGTTGGGGATATTAGGAGATCTCAAGATTTGATGACCTATGCTCCTGACCCTAAATCATTCTCCGACCGAATGGTGCGCTTCATTACCAAAACGTGTGAACTGGTTGAGAAGCATACAGGCTTCTTTGATAAATTTACGGGAGATGGCTTTATTGTGTACTTCAATGAGGCAGTTTGTAAGACAGCAGAAAAGAGTATATAGAGTGCTTTATAAGCTTTATTAAAGAAGAATTAGAATTTAGTATTCCCTTTTTCGAAGAATGGGAAAGATTAATTCGCAAGCGGCCTGTCAAGGAAATTGGTCTGGCCATGGGGGCAGATATCGGCAAAATTATTTTTGAAGATGTTCACGACCATCTGGTAGCTGTTGGCGATGCTATAGTATGGGGAGCCAGGATGGCCTCGAAGGCTGGGAGCAATGAAATTATTTTAAATAATCTATATGTTTGCTACCCTAGATGGCAGACCTGGTATTATTTTCCAAGGACAAGAGGGTCGGACTAAAGCTGGTGAGGAGTTCTTAGCTTACGCAATTAAATTTGAACATCCTCAGCCGGCGAATACCTAAAAATCATTT